>JAGPCY010000027.1 GCA_018057825.1 Kofleriaceae bacterium
GCCCAGCCCGTTCACGCCCGGCCAGTGATGCACCCGCTCGACGAGCAGCCCGGCCACCGGGTTGGTCGCCGCGTACACCAGCTTGTCCATCACGTCCGCCGGGTCCACCAGCTCGACCACACACGGCGCATCCGACGACCAGAAGTTCTCACTCCGCCCTCGCAGCGAGTTCATCGCCCGCGCGATCAGGCCGTGGAAGTACCCCCGAAACTCCACCTCGCGCCCATGCCGGTCGTACAGCACGTCGTGGTGATGGTTCGACATCGCCGACGGCAGGATGAGCTCGATCTCGTACCGCGCCGCCGCCACCGCCAGGCAGTACAGGAACGTCTGGTTGGTCTCCTCGTCCGGCCGCAGCAAGAGTTCTCGCTGCACGCACCGCCGGTTGACCATCAGGAACCGACCGGGCAACACCTGCCGTGGGAGCGACATCGCCTGCGCCGCACCAGCAAGCGCCTTGCCAACGCCAACTGCGCGCCATCACGACGAACGCCTGTCCGGCTTCGTCCGAGATCCGGCCGCTCTGTCCGGCATTCGGACATTCCCGGACGCGCTGCTCGGCGGCTGCAGGGACCCATCCTCCCAGCTCATCTTCCGGCTTCATCGTCCGGCTCGCTTGTCACCAGGGCTGCCGGTCCATTCGTAACCAAGGCTGCCGGTCCATTCGTAACCAAGGCTGCCGGTCCGCTTGTAACCAAGGCTGCCGGTCCATTCGTAACCAAGGCTGCCGGTCTGAACTGTCACCAAGGTTGCCGGTCCAACCACCCCGACCCCGTCCCCGATCCCGATCCCGACCCCGACCCCGACCCCGTCCCCGATCCCGATCCCGAATCCCGCCCCCGTCCCCGAGTCCGAGTCCGAGTCCGAGTCCGAGTCCGAGTCCGAGTCCGAGACCGAACCCGAGACCGAGGCCGAGACCGAGGCCGAGTCCAAGACCGAGTCCGAGACCGAGGCCAAAGCAGAGACCGAGACCGAGACCAAAGCCGAGACCAAAGCCGAGACCGAGACCGAGGCCGAGACCGAGGCCGAGACCGAGACCGAGACCGAGACCGAGGCCAAGACCGAGGCGGCTCAGGCGAAGCGCGCAGTCAGCGGCGCCAACCAGGCGCGGCGCCGCGTGCCCGAGGCCAGGAGCACCAGATCGTCGCCGCTGTAGCGGGTGGCCCGGATCGCGCGCGCGGCGGCGACGGCGTCGGCGACGTGGCCGGCCAGCTCGAGATCGCACAGGAGCTCGGCGGTCCCGATGCACGGCACCGCCAGCGCCGCGGCGGTGCGGACCGCGGCCAGATCTTCGGCCACCACGACCGCGCCGGTCCGCCGCGCCAGGAGCACCGCGTCGAGCTCGGGCCGATCGATCTGCCGGCCGTCGATGGTGAAGACCGTGGTCGCCCGGTGGACCTTGAGGAAGGTGGCGCCGGCGCGCGCGAGCTCGTCATCGCTGACCTCGGCCTGCGCGATCTGCGGGTGGGCGGCCAGGTCGGGCACCCGGTCCGGCCCCGAGGCCTCACGCGAGCGCGCGGTCTCGTCGGCGATCGAGGTCGGCACCGCGGCCTGGTACGCGCGGGCGACCAGCTCGAGGAGCCCGCATCGGTGGAGCGCCTGGAGCGGCGGAGAGTCGAACACCAACCGGAGCACGGTGGACGAGATGGGATTCGAACCCATAGATGAGGCTGGGTTTAAGCCAGCTGCCTTTACCGTTCGGCCACTCGTCCATCGACGACGATACCAAGGCGGAATCGAGAGTCAATGGTCGGTTCGCGCCGCCCGGATCGACGCGTCCGGCGACGTGCGCGGCCACGCCCGGAGGTGTCATTATCCGCCGGCCCATGGCGCTCACCCAAGCCGACCTCCTGGCCCTCGCCGATCGCACCTTCATCAAGAACTACCGTCAGCAGCCGATGGTCCTGGCCCACGGCCGCGGCTCCGAGGTCTGGGACCTCGAGGGCAAGCGCTACCTCGACATGACCGCCGGCATCGCGGTCAACTGTCTCGGCCACGCCCACCCGGCCTTCGTCGAGCGCCTGCGGGCCCAGCTCGGCCGGCTGATCCACGTCTCGAACCTGTACTGGAACGATCAGGAGATCCTGGCGGCCCAGGCGATCACCGAGCGGTCGTTCGCCGACCGGGTGTTCTTCTGCAACTCCGGCGGCGAGGCCAACGAGGCCGCGCTCAAGCTGGCGCGCCGCTACCAACAGGTGGTCGCGGGCCAGCCCGCGCGCACCACGATCATCTCGACCACCGGCAGTTTTCACGGCCGCACCGTCGCCACGGTCTCGGTCACCGGCCAGGCCAAGTACCGCGACGGCTTCGGGCCCATGTTCGGCCCGGTCGAGTTCGTGCCCTTCGGCGATCTGGCGGCGGCGAGCGCCGCGATCGCTCGACCCGAGGCGTGCGCGATGATCGTCGAGCCGATCCAGGCCGAGGGCGGGCTCATCGTCCCGCCCGACGGCTACCTGCGCGGCCTGCGCGCGGCCTGCGACGCCGCCGGCGTGGTGCTCATCTTCGACGAGGTCCAGACCGGCACCGGGCGCACCGGGCGGTGGTGGGGCCACGACCATGAGGGCGTCGCGCCCGACGTCATGACCCTGGCCAAGGGGCTGGGCGGCGGCGTGCCGATCGGCTGCCTGGCGGTGACCGAGCGGGCCGCGGCCGGCCTCACCACCCCGACCGGCGGCGCGGTGCCTCACGCCTCGACCTTCGGCGGCAACCCCTTCGCGACCGCGGCCGCCGCCGCGGTGATCGAGATCCTCGAGACCGACGATCTGATCGGCGCGGCCGCGCGCCAGGGCGAGCACCTGGGCGGCAAGCTGGCCGAGCTGGTGGCCAAGCTGCCCGGGCGGGCGCTGGAGGCCCGCGGCCGCGGCCTCCTGCGCGGCCTGGCGGTGGCCGGCAACCCCAGCGCGATCCTCGGGCGGTGCCGCGAGCTCGGCCTCCTGGCGTCCTTGGCCGGCGCCAACGTGATCCGCTTCGCCCCGGCCTACCTGGTCAGCACCGGCGAACTCGACGAGGCGGTCGCGATCCTGGCCCGCGCCCTCGAGGAGGCGCCGTGACCGACTTCATCACGCTGGGCGATCTCGATCGCGATCGGCTGACCGCGCTCATCGACGCCAGCGCGGCGTGGAAGGCGGCGCGGCCCCACCCGCCGGCGCCATGGCTGGCCGGGCGGCACGTCGCGATCGTCATGGAGAAGGCCTCGACCCGGACCCGGGTCAGCTTCGAGATCGCGGTGCGCGAGCTGGGCGGCCAGGTCACGATCCTGACCAGCGACGGCACCCAGCTCGCCCGCGGCGAGCCGATCGAGGACACCGCGCGGGTGCTGTCGCGCTACGCCCACGCGATCGTGTTCCGCACCTTCGGCGCCGAGCGCCTGATGCGGATGGCGACCGCGGCCACGGTCCCGGTGATCAACGCGCTCACCGATCGCGAGCACCCGTGTCAGATCGTGGCCGACCTGTTGACCATCCGCGAGCACCGCGGCCGCCTCGACGGCCTGAAGGTGGCCTGGATCGGCGACGGCAACAACATGGCGGTGTCGTGGCTGCACGCCGCCGGCGCCCTGGGCCTGACCCTGGCGCTGGCCTGCCCCGAGGGCTACCAGCCGCCCGACCACGACGTCGCCGCGGCCCGAGACGCCGGCGCCACCGTCCTTCTGACCGGCGATCCCGCGGCGGCCGCGGCCGACGCCGACGTGGTCATGACCGACGTCTGGGCGTCGATGGGGCAGGAGGCCGAGGCCGCGGCGCGCCGGGCCGC
Organism: Kofleriaceae bacterium; assembly: GCA_018057825.1. Lineage (GTDB taxonomy): Bacteria > Myxococcota_A > Polyangia > Haliangiales > Haliangiaceae > UBA2376. Next base: position 3,754 of record JAGPCY010000027.1, read on the forward strand.
CTTCGCCGGCTACTGCGTCGACGATGCGCTCCTGGCCCGGGCCCACCCCGACGCGGTGGTCCTGCACTGCCTGCCCGCCCACCGCGGCGAGGAGATCGCAGGCGAGGTCCTCGATGGCCCCCGCGGCCGGGCGATCTGGGACCAGGCCGAGAATCGCTTGCACACCAGCAAGGCGATCTTGGCCCTGGCGATGACCGGCGCCGCGCGCGGCCCGTCGGCGGGCTGACCGTCGACCGCTGACCGTCGACCGCTGACCGCCGGCCGCACCGCGTGCTACCGTCGGGGCTCCGGTCATGAGCGTCATCCCGCCCGAGCTTCCGGATGTCGGCGCGACGTCGCAGCGCCTGCGCCAGAACCCGGCCTTCGATCCGCTCAAGGCGGGCTTCGGGACCGAGGAGTACTTCGTGTGGTCGCGCTTCGATGGCGCGACCTCGCTGAAGGATCTGATCCTCATGACCGGGCTGGCGGTCGAGCGGGCGATCGCGATCGTCCGGGCCCTGCGCGCCGCCGGCGCGATCCTCTTGCCCGGTGAGGCGGCGCCGCCCGCGGCGCTGTCCGCCGGCGCGCGCCCGACCTCGCCGCCGCCGACGTCGGCGCGGCCGAGCGCCGGGGCGGCCGCGACCCGGGTCACCCAGCCGATGCCGGTGGCCGCGCCGCCCGCGGCGAGCCGCACCCGTACGACCGCGCCGATGCCCGCGGCCGCGGCGCCGCCGATCCCCAGCGCCGACGGTCTGGCGGTCGGCACCGCGCCGGTCGCGACCGAGACCTTGCCGGTGCCGACGCTCGAGCAGCCGACCGCCGCCGAGCGCGCCGCGATGGCGGAGCCCGGGGACCTCTCGCTCGACGAGAAGGCCCGGGTGCTGGCCGGCCTGCGCCTGGTCGCCGCGGGCGATCCGTGGGCCCTGGTCGGCGTCGCCGCCGGCGCCGAGAAGCGGGCCATCAAGCGGGCGTTCTTCGAGCGCTCGAAGCTCTACCACCCCGATCGGTTCTACGGCCGCCAGCTCGGGGCCTGGCAGGGGCGGCTCCACGCCGTGTTCGAGGCGATCTCGGCGGCCCACGGCCAGCTCGTCGAGAACCGGGCCGCGCGGGCCTCGTCGGCGCCGGTCGACGCTCCTCCCAGCGAGCCGCAGAGCCCGGCCGAGTACGCCGCCGAGCTGTTCGAGCGGGCCTGCCAGGCCGAGGTGTCGGGCGACCTCGCGGCCGCCGGCCGGCTGTTCGCCGCCGCGGTCAAGCTCGACCCCAGCCCGCGCTACCTGCGGCGGGCCGCACACTGCGCGCTGGCCGCGGGCGAGCCGCGCACCGCGCTGGCCTACGCCAACAAGGTGGCGGCCGCCGAGCCGACCGATCCGTCGACGGCCCGGATCCTGGCCCGGGCCCTGCGCGCGGTCGATCGCGCCGACGACGCCGAGGAGGTGCTGGTGATGGCGCTGGCGATGAAGAACGAGAACGACACCCTGGCCGCCGAGCTGGCGTCCGACCTGGCCAGCGTGCGGGCCGCGCTGCGCCGCTGACCGGTGCCGCCGACCGGCGCGGGCCCGCGCGGGTGACCGGGGCCGCTGGCGGTTGACCGCGGGGCGGTGATCGCCGCGCGCGGCGCGCCGTTTGCCCCCCGAGCCCTGGCCAAGTCACCGGATCCCTGAGAAGATCCCTCGACATGGCGACCGACAAGGTCATCGGCATCGATCTGGGTACTACCAACTCGTGCGTGGCGATCGTCGAGAACGGCACGCCCGCGGTGATCCCTAACCGCGGCGGCTACAAGACCACGCCGTCGATGGTGGCGATCGCCGAGAACGGCAAGCGCCTGGTCGGCCACATCGCCAAGCGCCAGGCCATCACCAACGCCGAGAACACGGTCTACGCCGCCAAGCGCCTGATCGGCCGCAAGTGGGGCTCGGCCGCGGTCCGCCAGTCCCTCGAGACCGTGCCGTACCGGATCGTCGAGGGGCCGCACGACGACGTCCGCGTCATGCTGCGCGACCAGGTCTTCTCGGTGCCCGAGATCTCGGCCTACATCCTCCAGGAGATGAAGCTCATCACCGAGGAGTACCTCGGCGAGGAGGTCGGCAAGGCGGTGGTCACGGTGCCGGCCTACTTCAACGACGCCCAGCGCCAGGCGACCAAGGACGCCGGCCGGGTCGCCGGCCTCGACGTCATCCGCATCATCAACGAGCCGACCGCGGCCGCCTTGGCTTACGGCTTCGGCAAGAGCCTCGAGCGCCGGGTCGCGGTCTACGATCTCGGCGGCGGCACCTTCGACATCTCGATCCTCGAGATCGGCAACGGCGTGTTCGAGGTCATCTCGACCGCCGGCGACACCTTCCTCGGCGGCGAGGACTTCGATCGCCGGATCATCGACTGGCTGGTGGCCGGCTTCCAGCGCGAGCACAAGATCGATCTGCGCAAGGACAAGATGGCGCTGCAGCGGCTCAAGGACGTGGCCGAGAAGGCCAAGTGCGAGCTGTCGAGCGTCAAGGAGACCGAGATCAACCTGCCGTTCATCATCTCGACCGGCCGCAACGAGGCCCTGCACCTGCAGGCCACCCTGACCCGCGACAAGCTCGAGGAGCTGACCGCCGATCTGATCGAGCGGACGGTCGACATCTGCGCCCGCACCCTCGAGGACGCCGAGATCGCCAAGGGCGACCTCGAGGACGTGATCCTGGTCGGCGGCATGACCCGCATGCCGCTGTGCCAGCAGCGGGTCGCCGAGTTCTTCGGACTCGAGCCGTCCAAGGGCGTCCACCCCGACGAGGTGGTCGCGCTGGGCGCCGCGATCCAGGCCGCGGCGCTGACCGACGACAAGCACGACATCCTGCTCCTCGACGTCACCCCGCACTCGCTCGGGATCATGATCGTCGGTGGCTACTTCCACAAGCTCATCGAGCAGAACACCACGGTCCCGACCTCGAAGTCCCACGTCTTCACCACCGTCAAGGACAACCAGACCTCGGTGAAGATCCTGGTGCTCCAGGGCGAGAGCGACCGCGCCGAGGAGAACGAGCTGCTCGGCGAGTTCGTGTTGACCGGGCTGCGCCGGGCCCAGCGCGGCGAGGTCGAGATCGAGGTGACCTTCCACATCTCGGCCGACGGCATCGTCAGCGTGACCGCCCGCGATCTCGAGACCGGCCTCGAGCAGTCGATCACGGTGACCGCGACCAGCGGCCTGACCGAGGACGAGCTGAAGAAGATGGTCGACGCCAACAAGGACTACATGGTCGAGGTCCGCTCGGGCCAGGAGTTCGACAAGGCGCGCCACGCCGCCGAGAAGGTCCTCGACGAGGTCGACGCGCTGTTCCCGCGGGTCAGCGAGATCATCAGCGGCTCGGACTTCGGCCAGGACGCGATCAAGAAGGCCAAGAGCGTGGTCGAGCGGGTCCGCTCGGCGATCGCGGCCAAGGATCTGGCTGGGCTGACCGACGGCACCGAGGCCTTGTCTCGCACCCTCAACATGTTCCGGGGCGTGGTGAGCAAGACCGCCGGTTAGTCGATGCGCCCGGCCCGGCCTTCCCCCACCCAGGCCAGCGTCGAGCGACTGCTCGGCGACGGCCTCGACCGCTACCGCTACGGCGACTACGACGGGGCGATCGAGACCTGGGAGCGCGCCCTGGCGCTCGATCCCGACGAGTACCGGGCCGCGGCCTGGGTCGAGTTCGTGCGCGCACATCACGACGCCCTGCTCGGCGCCGAGCCGGTCGCCGAGCACCTGGTGCCGTTTGGCCTGGCCGGCTCCGAGGACGGCGCCGACTACCAGATCGAGATCGAGTACCCGACCGAGCGCCTGGCCGAGCCGGCGGTGGCCGACGGCTGGGGGCTGTCGGCCGAGCTGGGCGCGACCGCGACCATCGAGCTCGACGCCGACGAGCCGGGGCCGGCCGCGGCGCCGAGCGCCGGCGAGCTGTTCGGAGACGACGACGACGCCACCACCGACTACGCCAGCCTGAGCCTGGGGCCGGCCCGGCCGCGGCCCGCGGTCAGCGACGACTCCGGCGAGGCCACCCTCGGCCACTACCGCGGCCAGCCGTCCGGTCCCCTCGAGCTCGACCTCGAGCTGGGGCCGGCGCTGCCGTCGCCGCCGCCGCGCCACGACTTCGCGAGCCGCGAGGCCTCGGCCGAGGTGACCCTCGAGCGCGCCGCCCACGATCATCGCCGGACCGAGCCGGGCGGATCGGGCCCGCCGATCGCGCTGCCGATCGTGGCGCCGCCGCCGGTCGCGGCGCCGAGCTCGGCGGGGTTGGCGATCAGCGAGCTGACCCTCGATCTCGATCCCACCGCGGCCGCCCTCGAGCTCGGCATCGAGGCCTCGGTCCCGAGCGAGCCGCCGCCGCCGCCGCCGCGCTCGGCCACGATCGATCTCGGCATCGCGGTCGAGGAGCTGCGCCTGCCGCCGCCGCCGCGCCCGCTGGCGCCGGTCGACAACGACGACGATCACCCGGCGCGCCCGGCCGCGGTGCCGGCCGGCGTGCTGGCGGCCCAGCTCTTGGCCGAGGTCGATCGCGAGCGCCGGCCCGGCGAGTCGACCGACGACATCGCCCGCCGGCGCATCAGCCTGCTCATCGAGCGGGCCCGGACCGCCGCCGCTCGCGACGAGCGCGACGTGGTCGCGGTCGCCCTCGACCTGGCCCTGGCCGAGTCGCCCGACAGCGCGGTCGCGCAGAAGCTCATCCACCGCCACCGCGACGTCGTCCTCGATTGCTACTACCGCTACCTCGGCGCCCTCGATCGCCGGCCGGTGCTGGCGGCGGCGCTGACCAAGGACAGCGGCGCCGGGCTCGATCCGCGGGCGGCCTTCTTGCTGTCGCGGATCGACGGCATGATGACCTACGACGAGCTCCTCGACGTCGCCGGCATGGGGCGGCTCGAGGCCTGCCGGCATCTGGTCGCGCTGGTCGGGCGCGGGTTGGTGCGGACCACATGAGCGGAGGTGCGCGATGCGGGTGACCCGAGTGACCAACCAGCGCGACGCGCTGTTCGGGCGGGCCTCGCGCCTGCGCATCCTGGCCGGCCCCGAGGCCGGGCTCGAGGTCGAGCTGCCGGCGGTCGGGGTGGTGGTCGGCGCCGACCCCGGCTGCGACGTCGCGCTCACCGATCCCGCGGTGTCGGGACGGCACTGCTCGATCGCGCCCAACCCGGCCGGCTTCACCGTCACCGACCTGGGCTCGAAGAACGGCACCTCCCTCGACGGCGTGGCGATCGGCAAGGTCACGGCACCGCCGGGCGCGGTGATCCGCGTCGGCAAGACCCTGCTCCAGCTGCTGCCGGCCGACGAGGTGGTCGACATCCCGCCCTCGGCCCGGGCCAACTTCGGCGCGCTGTGGGGCGACTCGCCGCCGATGCGCCGGGTGTTCTCGATGCTCGAGCGCGCGGCCGGCACCGACGCCTCGATCCTGTTCCTCGGCGAGAGCGGCTGCGGCAAGGAGCTGGCGGCCCGGGCGGTCCACGACGAGAGCCGGCGCAAGGACGCGCCGTTCGTGGTGTTCGACTGCGGCGCCGCGACCGAGACCCTGATCGAGAGCGATCTGTTCGGCCACGTCCGCGGCTCGTTCACCGGCGCGGTCAGCGATCGCGAGGGCGCCTTCGCCGCCGCCCACAAGGGCACCCTGTTCCTCGACGAGATCGGCGACCTGCCGATCGGGCTCCAGCCCAAGCTCCTGCGCATGCTCGAGGCCGGCGAGGTCATCCCGGTCGGCAGCCGCAAGCCCGAGCGCTACGACGTCCGGGTGGTGGCCGCGACCCACCGCGATCTGGTCGGCGAGGTCGCGCGCGGCGGCTTCCGCGGCGACCTCTACTATCGCCTGGCGGTGGTCGAGGTCCACCTGCCGCCGCTGCGGCAGCGCCGCGAGGACCTGGCCAAGCTGGTCGAGCTGTTCCTGACCCGGGCCGGGGCCAGCCACCTGATCCCGACGATCGGCGGCGCGTCGCTGGCGCGGCTCGAGTCCTACCACTGGCCGGGCAACGTCCGCGAGCTGCGCAACGTGATCACCCGCGCGGTCGCGCTGGCCGGCCCGGCCAAGAGCTTCGCCGAGCTGCCGATCATGTTGCGGCCGACCGCGGCGGCGCCGGTGGCCGATCCGGTGGTCCGCGCCGATCGGCCGTTCCACGAGGCCAAGGCCGAGGTGATCGAGCGCTTCGAGCGCGCCTACCTGACCGATCTACTCGAGCGCGCCGGCGGCAACCTGAGCCAGGCCGCGCGCGACGCTGGCCTCGAGCGCAAGTTCCTGTACCGGGTCCTCGAGCGCGCCGGCCTGCGCGCCAAGTCGGCGGGCGGCGACGACGAGTGAGGCCGAGGCGCGGCGCCCTCGATCACACCAGCGGATCGAGAGTGTCGTCGAGGGGGGCCGGGGGCGGGCGGGTCGCCAGCGGCGCGAGCACCGGATCGATCCAGGTGAAGAACCGCGGGCAGCGCAGGCCGGCGTCGCCGAGGAGCGCGCAGGTCTCGACGGTGGCGAGGTGGGCGCGCGACGCCACCAGGGCCAAGAGCGCGGTCGGCAGGGTCGCCACCCGATCGAGCCCGGGCGTGCGCAGGATGGCCTGGGTCAGCGATCGCGGCAGCGCCCCGCGCAGCGGCGGCCGTCCGGCCAGCGCCGCGGCGTGATCGAGGGCGGCGCGCACCGACGGCGGCTCGGGATCGACCAGGTGGAAGACCCGGCCCGCGGCCCGGGGCTCGGCGCCCAGGAGCGCGGCCGCGGCGATCGCGAAGTCGGCGCGCACGATGTGGAGCGGGCCGGCGCCGTCGCCGGGCAGCGGGAGCTGGAGCGCGGCGGCGCGCCGCGCGACCAGGCGGAACAGCGCCAGCGCGGTCCGGCGCTCGCCGATCGGTCCATCGACGATGTGGCCGACGCGGACGATCGTGATCGGCAGGCGCGCCATCGCCGCCACCGCCAGCGCCTCGGCCTGGTACGCGGCGCGGGCCTCCCCGGTGGTGGTGATCGGCGGCGCCGGCAGCGGGGCCTCGGCGACCCGGCCGATCGTGCCGCCGACCACGTCGACCGGCGACCAGTGGATGAGGCGACGCAGGCGCGGGGCCTCGGCGGCCAGCTCGAGGACGCCGCGGGTGCCCTCGACCACCGCGGTCCGGTAGGGCAGGAGCCCGCTCGGCTGCGGGCAGGCCGGGGCGACGTGGTGGATCGTCGTCACCGCGGCCAGGAGCGCGCGATACTCGGCGGTGGCCAGGCCGAGATCCATCGCCGCGACGTCGCCGGTCACGATCGCGACGTGGCCGAGCGGCGCCAGGGTCGCGGCGGTGGCCTCGGCGGCCGCGGCGCCGACCAGGACGGTCAGCTCGGCGGAGGGCGCCGTGCGCCGCAGCTCCCGGCACAGCTCGAGGGCCAGGGGATCGGGCGCGCCGGTCACCAGCACGTGCTCGCCGCGCGGCGCCGCGACCAAGGGGCCGAAGCGATCCTCGAGGCGGTGCCACAGCGCGTCGACCTCGGCGGTCAGGGCCGCGCGATCGCCGCGGTTGTCGACCACCCAGGTGGCGGCGGCGAGCTTGTCGGCCAGCGGGAGCTGGGCCGCCAGGCGGGCGGCGATCTGCTCGTCGGTCAGGCCGTCGCGCCGCGCCAGGCGCGCGGCCTGGACCTCGGGGCTGACCGCGACCACGATCGTGCCGGCCAGGCCGCGGTGTAGGCCGTTCTCGACCAAGAGCGCGGCCTCGTAGAACACCACCGGCGCCCCGGCCCGCGCGGCGGCGGCGATCGCGGCGGCGGCGGCGGCGGCGATCCGCGGGTGGGTGATGCGATCGAGATCGCGGCGGGCCTCGGGATCGGCGAAGGCCTTGGCCGCCAGGGCCGGGCGATCGAGCGTGCCGTCGGCGCGCACGATGTCGGCGCCGAACCGCGCCACCAGCTCGGCCAGGGCCGGCTGACCCGGCAAGACGATCTCGCGCGCGAGCTGATCGGCGTCGACCACCGCCGCGCCGCGGTCGCGCAGCATCGCCGCGACCGTGCTCTTGCCGCTGGCGATACCGCCGGTCAGGCCGATGATCGACGCCACACCTGTTGCTACCACGGCCGGCCGCGACCGGTGGCGCGCGGCAGGGCCCCGTGCGATAGGTTGGCGATGCGACCGCGCGCGGCCAGCTTCGTGACCTCGGCGACCAAGCCGGCGGAGTTTCCGCCCGGCGACCTGCCCGAGATCGCCTTCGCCGGGCGCTCGAACGTCGGCAAGTCGTCGCTGATCAACGCCCTGGCCGGGGTCAGCGGCCTGGCTCGGACGTCGCGGACCCCGGGCCGGACCCGGCTGCTCAACTGGTTTCGGGTCGAGCTGGCTCGCACGAGCGCCGGCGCGTCGGCGGTCCACTTCGTCGATCTGCCGGGCTACGGCTTCGCCGAGGTCGATCGCGCGCTGCGGGCGTCGTGGCGACCGCTCCTCGAGAGTTACCTCGGCCAGCGTCCGGCCTTGAAGGTGGTCGCGCTGCTCATGGATCTGCGCCGCGGGGTCCTTGACGAGGAGCGCGACTTCGTACCGTGGCTGCGCCAGCGCGGCCTGGCGGTGGTGCCGGTCCTGACCAAGGCCGACAAGCTCGGCAAGGCGGCGCGCGCGCCGATCGCGGCCCGGGTCAAGGCCGAGCTCGGGCTGCCCCGGGCCCCGGTCCTGTTCTCGGCCCAGGAGCGGCTCGGCATCGACGAGCTGTGGCGCGCGCTCCTGGCCCACGTCGGTCCCGGCTGAGCCGCCGTGGCCGGGCTCGAGATCGCGGCGGCCACCGCGGCCGACCTCGACGCGATCGATGAGATCTCGCGCCACGGCTTTCGCGCGCCGTGGCCGCGCCAGACCTTCGTCGACGAGCTGACCCGCCCTCACGGCCGGCTGCGGGTGGCGCGCGGCCCGGCGGTGCTCGGCTACGTCAACTACTGGCTGGTCGCCGACGAGGTCCACCTCCTGGCGATCGCGACCCACCCCGATCACCGGCGGCGCGGCGTGGCGGTGGCGCTCCTGGCCGACGTGGTGGCGGCGGCGGCCGACGCCGCGGTGATCACGCTCGAGGTCCGGGCCGACAACGCGCCGGCGATCGCCCTCTACCAGCGCCACGGGTTCGCGGTGATCGCGACCCGGCGCGGGTACTACGGCGTCGACGACACCGACGCCCTGGTGATGGTGCGCCCCGGCGGCGCCGCGCCGGCGGTTACAGCCGACCCGTGAAGGGCACGCTGTCGTCGTCGCGCGTGAGGACGATCGTGGTCGCGACCGCGCCGGCCACCACGACGCCGGCGGTGGCCACGACCCACCACTTGCCGTACCACGGCCCGCCGCCGCCGCCCGGTCTGGTCAGCTCGGCGTCGACGTCGACCGCGCCGTCCGGCGGGACGTCGACGGTGGCGCGGAACGGCGCGAAGCCAGCCTTCTTGATCTCGATCGGATAGCGCGATGGCGCCGGCACGCGGATCGCCGGGATCGGCGCGCGGCCCTTGGTCTGGCCGCCGACCCAGATCTCGGCGCCGGCGACGTTGACCTTGATCGAGATCGTGCCGAAGCGGACGAAGTCCTCGACCGGCAGGACCCGCTCGAGGTAGCCGACCAGCTCGGCGTCGGTCGGCGCGGCGTCGGCCGCCAGGGCCTCGGCGATCCGGCTCTCGACCGCGCCGTCGTCGACGCCGATGCGCTGGATCGTGAGGATCACGTCGCCGAGCTCGCTGACCCCGACCAAGAGCACCTCGGCGACCCGGAGCTTGCCGCCGATCGCGCCGATGCACGCGGCCTCGCCGCTGCACGCGGCGACCGCCTGATCGAGCCCGTCCCCGAAGCGCTGCCGGGCCTGATCGCTGCCGAGCACCGAGCGCGAGGTCCGGGCCCCGACCACCGCGGCGACCCGGGCGCCCAGGTCGGGCAGGGCCGACGAGCCCGAGCGGAACTCGAGGACCGCGGTGGTCGGCGCCTCGGCGGTGGCTGGGCCCGCAGCGGCGGCGACGACGGCGCACGCGAGGAGGAGACGGCGAGCGGTCATGGTTGTCCGAACAGCGCCGCGCCGGCGCCCAGCTCGAGATCGTCGGCGACGTTGGCGACGCCCGGCTCGTCGCTGCACGCCCAGTTGGCGTAGGTCCACAGGAGCGCCGTGCCGCAGCCGCGGCCCAGCTCGTCGATCTCGGCCGAGGCGTCGAAGGTGCAGACCATGCAGCGGCTGCGCAGGCGCTCGATCAGGTTGTCGTCGTCGACCACGGTGAAGGCGTAGCTGGCGTGGACCGCCATCGGCGGGATCACGTTGGCGCCGGCGAACAGCCGGCCGACGTTGCGCAAGAGCGCGCCGGTCAAGACCGTCACCCGGTCGCCGGTCGGCGACGCCACCAGGCCGGTGACCCGCGCCGCCTTGGCCCGGATCGTCTGCGAGAACGTCGCGGTGTCCTCGTCGGTGGTGTAGACCGTCTGCTGGATCGGGGGCAGGGCGTCGACGCGCCCGCTGCCATCGACCATCGTGACCTGCGCGAGCTGGTGGAAGGCCGCGGCGGTCGTGTACTCGATGCCGCTCTCGGGATCGGTCGCGGTCACCCCGGGCTGGGTGCCGGCGACGAAGGCGCGATCGCGCGCCACCGCCACGGCGGTGGCTTGGGGGACCCCGGCCAGGCGCCCGACCTCGGCCAGGCTCTCGAGGTCGTAGGTGATCGCCGCCCCGGCGCAGTAGCCGGCGGCCACGACCCGCGGCAGCTCGGCGGCGCCGCCCAGATCGGCCAGCCCGGTGCCGGCGTCGATCGTGCGGACGCTGGTCTCATCGCCGGGGACGGTGCTGATCAAGAGCCGCGACGCCCGCGGGCAGGTGCCGTCGGTCACCGCGTCGGCCAGCCCGACCACCAGCGGCGCGCCGGTCGACGACCGGCTGAAGGTCACCGCGGCGACCGCGCCGACGATGCCGCTGGTCGGCCGGGCCCCCGTCGCGATCTCGACCAGGGCTACGCCCGCCGGGGTCGCGGCCGCCAGCCAGCGCCCGTCGCCGGTGCCGGCCAGATCGACGATCGGCGCGCCGACGTCGGCGAGGGGCTCGCTGGCCAGGGCGTCGGCGTCGCTGTCGAAGCGGAAGATCCGCGAGCCGCTGGCGACGTAGAGATCGGCGCCGGCGGCGGCCATCGCGGCGCTCGGGGCGAACGCGCGGGTCGCGAACGCGACGTCGCGGTCGCCGCGGTCGAGCTGGATCGTCTTGGCGATGGCGCCGTCGAGCGGATCGGTGGTGCGGATGCCGGCGGCGTGGCCGCCCAGGTACAGGCGCGGCCGGCGCACCGGGATCGGATAGACCACGGTCCCGTCGTCTTGGACCTCGAGGGTCGCGGTCGAGCGCCCGAAGCCGACCTGGCCGCCGACGTCGTCGCGCAGCTCGACGGTCATGCCCAGGTAGTCGGCGATCGGCAGCGCGCCCAGGTCGAAGGCGCCGTCGACGATCGCCGCGCTCCGGGTGATGACCTCGCCGTCGCTGGCGACCGCGCGCAGGGCGACCTGGGTGGCGCCGACCGGTCGCGCGCTCTCGGCCGAGGGCGCGGTCAGCACCACCTCGACCGCGCCCTGGCCACACCCCATCGCGGCGAACGCCGCGAGCGCGGCGGCGCGGCCGGGGCGCCGGCGGGCGAGGCGGGGGGCAGGTCCCACGGCGTCACGCTATCACCGGGGGTCGACCGCCGACAACCGGCGCGATCGGCCGAACGTCCGGCGCGGCGCGCGCGGATCTGGCATGATCGAAGACCCGGCATGTCCACGTCACCCCACCCGCGTCACCGCCGCCCGGACGGGCAGCGGCCGGAGCCGTCGTGTCGGTCGTAGTCGAGCCCGACGCGACCCGGCCGGCGGCGATCGACACCACCGGGCCGCGGCTGACCGACATCGGGTTGCCCGCGGTGTTCGGCCGCTACCTCTTGATCCAGCGGCTGTCGCGCGGCGGCATGGGCGAGATCTTCCTGGCCAAGCACGGCCTGGCCGGCTTCGAGAAGCTGTGCGTGATCAAGAAGGTGCTGTCGAGCCTGGCCGAGGACGCGCAGTTCATCTCGCGGTTCATCGACGAGGCGCAGGTCGCGATCAAGCTGCAGCACGTCAACGTCGCCCAGGTGTTCGAGGTCGGCCGGGTCGGCGACGAGTACTTCCTCGCTCTCGAGTACCTCGAGGGCCGCGATCTGCGGCGGCTCCTGACCGTGACCGCGCGCCAGGGCCGCCGCATCCCGCCGCCGATCGCGCTGTTCATCGCCCGCGAGATGGCCAACGGCCTGGCCTATGCCCACCGCCGCACCGACGCCGAGGGCAAGCCGCTGGGGTTGGTCCACTGCGATATCTCGCCGCCCAACGTCCTGGTGTCGTTCGAGGGCGAGACCAAGATCATCGACTTCGGCATCGCCAAGAGCGCGCTGCGCGCGACCGCCACCGATCCCAAGATGGGCTTCGGCAAGTTCGGCTACATGGCGCCGGAGCAGCTCGTGCGCGGCGGCGTGGTCGACGCCCGCACCGATCTCTACGCGGTTGGCGCGGTGCTGTTCGAGCTGCTGACCGGCGAGCGCCTCTACGAGGTCGGCGATAACCCCGACTACCGGGCCCTGGCCCGCATGGTGGTGAAGGGCGAGCATCGCCAGCCGTCCCAGCTCGATCCGACGCTGGCGCGGTTCGACGCGCTGGTCAGCCGGATGCTGCGGCCGCGCCCCGAGGAGCGGTTCCAGACCGCGGCCGAGCTGCGCGACGCGGTCCAGGAGTCGCTGGTCGCGATCGCGCCGACCATCTCGACCGACGCGGTCGCCAGCTTCTTGCGCGACGTGTTCGCCCCCGAGATGGCGTCGCAGCGCGAGCTCCTCGATCGGGCGGCGGCGGCCCACCTCGAGGACTTCCGGCAGGAGCTGTCGACGCAGGCGATCGAGACCATCTCGTTCGCCCTGGCGACGGTCGGGCCGTCGACCGCCGCGCCGCCGCGGGTGCCGGCCTTGCCGGCGGCCGCCGGCCGGATCGTGCCACGGCCGTCGTCGTCGGCGACCGGCCTGCCGACCGTCGGGCTCGACGACCAGCCGACCGGCGAGGTGGTCGAGCTGACCGCCGCCAACGGTCGTCGCCGCCGGACGGTGCTGGCGGCCAGCCTGGCGGCGGTCGCCGGGGTCGCGGTCGCGCTGGCGATCTGGCTCGTGACCCGGCCGCGCGACTCCGCATCCGAGGCTCGCGGCGCCGCGCCGACGGTGGCGCCGCCGCCGGCCGTCGCGGTGGCCCCGACCATCGACGCTGGCGTCGTGGACCCGCCGGTCGACGCCGCGGCGATGCCCGACGCCGCGCCGGTCGCGGTCGCGGTCCGGCCGGGGCGTGGCCCGGGGACGGGCTCGGCCCCGCGCCCCGGCGGCGGCACGGCCAAGGACCCTCCGGAGGTCGCCGACGAGGCGGCCTTGCGGGCCAAGTTCCAGGCCGTCAACCGCGAGTACAAGCAGTACAAGGCCGAGTTCGGTCCTCGGCTCGAGGCCGAGTGGACCGATCTCGCCAGCATGGTCGGGTTCCTGTCGAACCCGGAGCGCCGGGGGGCCTTCGACAAGAAGCTCGACCAGCTACGGGCGCGCATGCGCTCGGACCGCTGACCGGCGGCGCGAGCGGCCGTCGCCGCTTGTGCCCGGGTCCGCACACGGCCTATACTTTTCGGGATTCCCAGACGCTGGGCCTACGCCGCGCGGGCGGCGAGATCCGGCAGTCCCGGGCGAGATCCCTTAGGCGCTGCGTGACCCTAACCGAGCTTCGCGAACGTGTGACCGTCGGCACCCTGCGCTGGGCGCCGACCTCGGTCTACTCGTCGGTCGTCGGCGCGACCGCGCGGCGCACGATCCCGCGCCCGCTGCGCGCGCCCCTGTACCGGGCCTTCGCGGCCGCGGTCGGCGCCCGGCTCGACGAGGTCGGCGCGCCGCTGCCGAGCTTCGCGAGCTTCGGCGAGTTCTTCGCCCGCCCGCTGTCGCCCGGGGTGCGGCCGCTGGCCTCGAGTCCGCTGGTGTGGCCGTCGGACGGCGCGGTCGGCGCGGCCGGCGCGGTCGACGACGCCACTCTGATCCAGGCCAAGGGCAAGACCTACGACCTCGCGGCCCTCGTCGCTGAGCCGCGCCTGGCCGCGGCCCTCGACGGTGGGCAGTTCGTCACGGTCTACCTGTCGCCGCGCGACTACCACCGCGTCCACGCGCCGTGCGCCGGCTCCGTCGTCGCTTACCACTACGTCCCCGGCGAGCGCTGGCCGGTCAGCCCGCTGTTCGTCGATCGCGTCGATCGGCTGTTCGCGCGCAACGAGCGGGTGGTGATCGAGCTGGCGTCGCCGTGGGGACCGGTCGCCGTGGTCATGGTCGCCGCCACCGGCGTCGGCAACGTCTGGCTCAGCCACGTCGGCCACGACACCCGGACCTGGCGACGGACCGCCGAGGTCGTCCACCACCCGGTGACCGCGACCGTGGCCGCCGGCGACGAGCTGGGCGCGTTCTTGCTCGGCTCGACGGTGGTCCTGGTGTTGCCGCCGGGCGCGCCGACCTTGGCGGTGCCGGAGCTCGGCGCGACCGTGCGCTGCGGCGCCGCCCTGGCCGCGACGGGGGCCGCATGACCAAGCGCCCCGAGGACGACGCCGCCGAGTTCGAGGATGGCCTGACGACCTCGGAGCGTCGGCGCCGCCGGCGCCGCGCCGGCATCCGCATCCCGTCGGACAACGTCCCGCGCCGCAGCGGCAGCGGGCCGGTCGTCGCGCCGGTGCCCGAAGATCCGTCCCTCGCGGTGTCGATCGCCTACGCGTTCGGCGACGAGCACACCGGTCGAGCGCCGACCACGCTGCCACCGGGGGAGCTGCGCCCCGAGGCGCTGGCCCGCGAGGCGCTGGCCCGCGAGGAGCTGGCGGCGGAGGAGCTGGCCGCCGAGGAGCTGGCGGCGGAGGAGCTGGCGGCGGAGGAGCTGGCCGCCGAGGAGCCGGCCGCCGAGGGGCGCGGTCACGGCGGTTTCGGGAACGGCGCGTTGGGCTACGACGGCCCGGGCGCGGCCGCGGCGCGAGGCGACGACCTGGGTTCGGTCGGCCTCGCCGCCGATCTGGACGACGAGACGGCGATCGCCGAGGTGCCGCTGCCCGAGAGCTCGGTGCCCATGGCGATCGACGACGTGGTCCCCGACGGTCGGACCCGGCAGATGCCGGCGGTCAACCTCGAGGCCCTCGGACTCTCCGCCCTCGATCCCGACGGCGAGCCCGAGTCGACCACCTTCGAGGCGCCCGAGCTGCCCGACGTCACCCTCGAGCAACCCGCGGTCGAGCCGCCGGTGTCGACGCGCCCGAGCAGCGAAGCCGAGGCCATCGACATCGTGGTCGACGAGCCCAGCCCGGGCGATGGCGTGCCGCGGGTGGCGATGCCACGGGCTGCCACCGTCGCGCTGTCCGAGGACGATCTCGAGGAGCTCCTCGAGGCGACCACGGCCGGCGCCGCGCCGCCGCCGCCCCGACCGCGGCCGTCGACCGCGCCGCCGTCGCCGCCGGTCGAGCGCACGCGGCAGACCGCGCCGCCGATGCCACCCGCGGCGGTCGCCACCGCCCCCGCGGCGCCGCCGCCCCTGGTGGCCAGCGCGCCGCCGCCGTCGGTCGCCCCGCTGTCCATTGGGGGTTCCTTGGCAGCCGGGGGGCCCTTGGCAGCCGGGGGTTCCTTGGCACCCGGGGGGCCCTTGGCCGCTGGGGGTTCCTTGGCACCGGCAGCTCCCTTGGCACCGGCGGCTCCCTTAGTACCGGTGGCTCCCTTGGCGCCGGTGGCCCCCTTGGCGCCGGTGGCCGCCGCGCCGCCGCCGCCGCCTGAGGTCGTCGAGCCGGTCGCCCCGCCGCGGCCACCCGCGCCCGCGGCCGCCGCCGATGCGACCGACTCGTCGGAGATCCTGGCCGAGGAGATCCTCGAGGTCGACGAGCGCGCCGCCGCCGCCGCGGCGCCGGCGGCGCCGATCGCGCCGCTGGCGGTCACGCCGTCGGGGCCGATCGCGTTGCCCAGCGCGGCGACCAGCCCGCCACCACCTCCGGCGGCGCCCAAGCCGCCGCCTGCGCCGGTCAAGCGCGCCCTCGCCCCGGTGGCCTCGGCGGCCGACGACGCCAAGCGCAAGCGCCGCGGCAAGCCGTGGTTCGAGGAGGTCTTCGACGAGGACTACCTGCGGACCCTGCCGTTCCTCACCCCGCAGGCCACGCAGTTCGAGGCCAACGTCGTCGTCGAGTCCCTCGGCCTGGCCGCCGGCTCCACCGTCCTCGATCTCGGCTGTGGCTACGGCCGGCACGCGATGGAGCTCGCGGCTCGCGGCATGAGCGTGGTCGGGGTCGATCTGTCGCTGCCGATGCTCTTGCGCGGCGCCGACGAGGCCCAGCGTCGCGGGCTCGACATCAACTTCGTCCACGCCGACATGCGCGAGATCGACTTCGACGCGCAGTTCGACGGCGCCTACTGCCTGTTCTCGACCTTCGGCTACTTCGACGACGAGACCAACAAGAAGGCGGCGTCGTTGGTCGCCAAGGCGCTCAAGCCGGGCGCCAAGTTCATGCTCGAGGTGCAGAACCGCGACTACGTGATCGGCGATCTGCCGACCCGGGTGTGGTGGGAGGGGGATGGCTGTGTGGTGCTCGAAGAGGTCGAGTTCAACTACTTCTCGTCGCGCGTGCAGTCGAAGCGCTCGGTCGTGTTCGACGACGGCCGCCAGATCGAGCAGGAGATCTCGCTCCGGGTCTACTCGCTCCACGAGATGGGCAAGCTCCTCCACGCCGCTGGCCTGCGGGTCCTCGAGGTCTCGGGCTCGATGGTCACCAAGGGGCGCTTCCTCGGCAACCGCTCGCGCGAGATCATCGTCATCGCCGAGCGCCGGTCCGACGGCAAGCCCTGACGGTTCGGCCTCGGTCTCGGTCTCGGTCTCGGTCTCGGTCTCGGTCTCGGCCTCCGCCTCGGCCTCGGTCTCGGCCTCGGCCTCGGACTCGGCCTCCGCCTCGGTCTCGGTCTCGGTCTCGGCCTCCGCCTCGGCCTCGGACTCGGCCTCGGTCTCGGTCTCGGTCTCGGCCTCGGCCTCGGACTCGGCCTCCGCCTCGGTCTCGGCCTCGGCCTCGGACTCGGCCTCGGCCTCCGCCTCGGCCTCGGCCTCGGACTCCGCCTCGTCTCGGCCTCCGCCTCCGCCTCCGCTTCCGCCTCGCGATCGCTGCAACCGCGTCTTCCCGCCGGTGTCTACCTTGGTTCGCCGCGGGCTCGCCGCCGTGACGGCGCCGACATCGATGGAATACGCCTGCGGCGTCGCGGGTCTACCTCCTATCGTGGGTCCACCGGCCGCCACTCGCCCTTCGCCCCTCGGGCCGCCGCCGCCCACTGTCGATCAAAACATTTTGCCCGTCGGTACGTCTCAAGAGGACATGGGCCTCGCGTAGGCCCGGAGGTTCGCCGTGAAGTCCAGCGCCGCCGTTGCCCCGTCGCCGTCCCGCGCCCTCGTCGCACCGCGCCGCGCCCGCCTGGCCGGCAAGCCCCGCAGTCGCGCCCGCGGCGACGATCGTCGACGAGCCTCGACCACCGACGGCTCGGGCTACCTGACCATGTACTTCCGGGACATGGCGAGCCTGCATGTCCTGCAGCCGGCCGAGGAGTTCTCGACCGCCAAGACCATCGAGGGCCTCGAGGTCGGGCTGTGGGTCGAACTCCTGAGCTACCCGCCGACCCTGGGCGCGGTGCTCGACGCGCTGCCGGCCGAGGCCGAGCTGCCGGAGGTCAAGGCGTTGCGCCGGCCGCTGGCCGGCAAGAAGGGCGAGCAGGCCATCGCCCGGGCCGCCGCCAAGCTGCGCGACGCCGACCTCGATCGCCTGTTCATCGAGGCCGCGCTGACGGTCGCCGATCGCGCCAGCCGCGGCTTCGGCACGGTCCCGCGCGGCGTCCGTGGCACCCGGGCCTTCGCCGACTGGGTCCAGCGCGTCGACGTCGCGGCGCGCGCCGCCCACGCCGCCCGCGCCGACTTCGTCAAGGCCAACCTCCGGCTGGTGATCAGCATCGCCCGCCGCTTCAACCACGGGCGCATGGCCCTCGCCGACCTGGTGCAGGAAGGCAACCTGGGCCTCATGAAGGCGGTCGAGCGCTACGACTACCGCCGCGGCTTCCGCTTCTCGACCTACGCGTCGTGGTGGATCCGCCACGCGATCAGCCGGGCCCTCGCCGACAAGGGGCGCGAGATCCGCCTGCCGGTCCACATGATCGACGCGCACCATCGCCTGACCAAGGCGCGGCGCGAGTTGACCTCCAAGCTCGGCCGGTCGCCGACCACCGAGGAGCTCGCCACGGCGACCAACATGCCGGCCGACAAGGTCGAGAACATGCGGCGCTGGGTCCTCGAGCAGTCGGTGTCGATCGATCGCCCGGCCGGCGACGAGGAGGGCCGGACCCTGGCCGAGGTGCTGGTCGATCCCGAGCGCGAGGACGGCTCGCCGACCGCCGACCTGGAGATGGACGCCTTGACCAGCGAGGTCCGCAACATCCTCGGCGAGCTCCGCCCGATCGAGGCCGACATCCTGCGCCAGCGCTTCGGGCTGGCGACCGAGAAGGAGCTGACGCTCAAGGAGATCGGCGAGAAGTACAACCTGTCGCGCGAGCGGATCCGCCAGCTCCAGGAGCAGGCCCTGGTGAAGATGCGGCGGGCCCTGCAGCGCAAGGAGCTGATGTAGGGGCGTGCGGCGGCGGCGGCCCTTGCCTCCGCCGCCGACGGCTGTGTTAGCCTGCCGTCATGCTGGCACTCGGGCAGGCTCCCTCGTCCGCCGCGCGCGGACGGGCGACAAGGCGTTTGGCCCTGGCCGTGGGCGTGGCCCTGGCCGTGGGTTGTGGCGGTAACGACGGCAAGCTCAAGGTCACCGGCCTCGAGCCGCGATCCGGCGACGCCATGGGAGGACAGATCGTCCTCATCCGCGGCCAGTCGTTCATGACCACGACCCGCACCGCCAAGGTCTACTTCGGCGATCAGCAGGGCAACGTGATCCGGTTTCGCAGCGACAGCGAGCTGATCGTCGAGGCCCCGGGCGGCAAGCCCGACGCGACCGTCGACGTGCTGGTCGTGTTCGAGCCGGGCGGCGAGATCACGATCCCCAAGGGCTTCACCTTCAAGGAGAAGAAGGGGATGAGCGCGCAGGATCTGAAGTAGCGGGGCGAGGGCGGGAGAGGCGGAGGAGGGACGGAGGCGGAGGGCGAGACCCGTACCCGAGGCGGAGTCGAGGCCCCTCTGTGCCAACGTGGATGAGACAGCGCCCCAGGTCGAAAATTCAGACGAGGGCAAGCAGGAATCCGGTCACCATGTTGGACATGTCAAAGAAGAACGGTGCGGGACCGCCACGGGCGGGCAGCGCGGCCGCTGTGCGGGAGGCCGCGCGCACCAGCACGCCGCTGGCACCGGCGACATCCGATCGCCCCAAGCGGCGGTCGTTCACCGCGGAGTTCAAGCAGCGCATCCTGCGCGAGGCCGATGCCGCCCTTGCGTCGGGAGTGGATGGGGCCGTCGGTGAGTTGCTGCGGCGGGAGGGCCTCTACTCGTCGCGCCTGTTTGAATGGCGCCAGCAGCGTGAGGCTGGCGAGCTCGCCGGGCTGACGCCCAGCAAGCGGGGGCGCAAGGCGATCCGGAGCGCGCAAGCCGACGAGGTCGAGCGGCTGGAGCGCCGCGTCTCCCAGCTCGAGACCGAGCTCAAGAAGGCCGCGGCCATCATCGACGTCCAAAAAAAACTCTCGCTGCTGCTGGGCGTGAGCCTGCCGGCACCGACCGAGGAAGAGTGCGCCCGCGCCGACACCGGGAGAAAGCGGTGATGGCCGGCCTTGCGCACCTCATCCCGCTCGTCGGCATCGTCGCCGCGTGCGCCGCGCTCTGCGTGTCGCGCGCCAGCTTCTACCGCACGAAGATGCCACCTAGGGAGCGTCAACCGCGGCCGCGTCCGCCGCGGGCACTCGACGATGCCGCGCGCGCCGACGTCCTGGCCGTGCTCGACAGCGACCGCTTCGCCGACAAGGCACCGGCGCAGATCTACGCCGCGCTTCTCGACGAGGATCGCTACCTCTGCTCCATCCGCAGCATGTACCGCATACTCGCCGCCGTTGCGCAGGTGCGTGAACGGCGCCACCAGCGCCGGCACCCGACCTACGTCAAGCCGCAGCTCGTGGCGTATGCGCCCAACCAGGTTTGGTCGTGGGACATCACGAAAGTTCCGGGCCCGGTCCGCGGCGTCTACTACAGCCTCTACGTCGTCATCGACATCTTCAGCCGGTACGTCGTCGCGTGGACGGTGGCCCTGACCGAGTCGGCCCAGCTCGCGCAGGAGATCATCGACGCCGCCTGTGTGGAGCAGGGCATCGAACCCGGCCAGCTCACCGTGCATGCCGACCGAGGCTCGCCGATGATCGCCAAGTCGACCGCGCAGTTCTTCATCGACTTGGGCATCACCCAGAGCCACAGTCGGCCCCGCGTCTCCGACGACAACCCGTTCTCGGAGGCGGCCTTCAAGACCTTCCTGTACCGCCCAGACATGCCCGACAGCTTCGGCGCCCTCGAGGATGCGCGCACCTACTTCGCGAGCCTCCTGCGCTGGTACAACGAGGAGCACTACCACAGCGGCATCGCGCTCCTCACGCCCGGCGACGTCCATCGCGGCACCGCCCCGGCCATCATCGCCCGGCGCCAAGTCGTCCTCGACGCCGCTCACCGAGAGCATCCTGAGCGCTTCGTGCGTGGCAAACCGGTCCAGCCGACGCCGCCGCCCGTCGTTTGGATCAACCCACCGGCGACCGCGATGACTGCCAACGCGCCGGCAGCGCTGCCAACCTCGCCGCCGCAGGGAGATGCCAACCAGGGCGGACCGCAGCGCGAGGCGCCACTGGTTCCCGCAGCCGACGCCGTCGCCGCATCGCCTCGCGCGAGGCCCGCCTCGCGCGGCCGCCCCAACTCGATCAGACCGCCGACGCCCACCCGCGCGAAACCACGCCAGCCGGCGGCGAGGGAGGCAACGCTACTCTAACTTCGTCAGCTCGCTGTCTCAAACTCGTTGACACGCACCGAGGCGGAGTCCGAGTCCGAGTCCGAGGCGGAGACCGAGACCGAGTCCGAGTCCGCGGCGGAGGCCGAGACCGAGGCTGAGACCGAGGCCGAGACCGAGTCGGAGGCCGAGACCGAGACCGAGACCGAGGCCGAGTCCGAGTCCGCGGCGGAGTCCGAGTCCGAGACCGAGTCCGAGTCCGAGGTCGAGACTAGGCCGTCAGGTTCAACCGGAAGAGCTGCTGGCCCATGAGGACGAAGGACTCGTTGTGCAGCGCGCGCTCGCCGCCGACCTTGATGAACGTGCCGTTCGAGCTGCCGAGATCCTGCAGGAACACGCGACCATCGCGGCTCGACACCCGGGCGTGGAGCCCCGAGACGTAGCCGTCGTCGGGGAAGTTGATCTCGCCGCGCTCGCGGCCGAGCGTGACGCTGTCGCCCAGGAGCGGGAAGGCCGAGCCGTCGACGTTCTTGCCGATGATCACGGTCAGCTTGCCCCAGTAGCCGGGGTTGGGGCTGCCCATCACCTCGGTGCCGTCGGCGATCGGCTCGGGCGGGGAGATCAGGTCGAAGCGCAAGAGCTCCTGGCCGATCCGCAGGATCTGTCCGGGCAGGAGCTCCTCTTCCTCGGTCATCTTCACGAACACGCCGTTTAGGCTCTCCAGATCGCGGACCAGGGCCGCGGTGCCGTTGACGAGGAGCTCGGCGTGGACGGGCGACAGGTAGCCGTCGGACTCGAACAGCGAACCGAAGTTGCGGCCGATCTTGTTGTCGCCCTGGCGCAGCTCGTGGGTGCCACCCTCGGAGCCGTCCGGCCGGATGAGGGTCATGATCGCGCGGGGCTGGGGCCGGGTCGCGGGAGCGCCGCGGACCGGCAGCACCTGCGGAGCCGACTGCTCCTCCATGCGGCAGCCGCAGGCGCCGCAGAAGCGGAACCCGGGCGGGACGTCGGCGCCGCACTGCGGGCAGCGGCGCGGCCCGGTGGCGGCGGGCGCACCAAAGCTCGGCCCGGGGCCGGCGGCGGGCACGCCTGGCGGAGGCCCGGCGGGTGGACCGCCGTAGGGCGGCGGCTGGGTCGCAGGGGCCGGCACCAGCGAGGCCGGTGGCGGCAGCGGACCGCCGAGCGGACCGCCGCCCATGCCGCCGAGGCCCGGGGGAGGACCGAGGGGGCCGCCGAGGCCGGGCGGTGGGCCCATCGGACCGGGTCCCATCGGGCCAGCACCCATCGGACCAGCACCCATCGGGCCGGGACCCGCTCCGCCGAGGCCTGGGGGCGGGCCGGGCGGTGGGCCGAGCGGTCCGCCGAGGCCGGGCGGCGGCCCCATCGGCGCAGGGCCCATGCCCGGCGGCGGCGGCAGCGGACCGGGGCCGGCGCCGAAGCCGGGCGGCGGTGGCAGCGGCATCCCAGGGCTCGGGCCCATCGGCGCCGGGCCCATGCCAGGCAACGGCCGCGGCGGTGCGCCGGAGGTGTCGGCCATCATCGTCTTCATCATCGCCATCCCGGCGTCGCCCTTGGCCGCGGCGGTCAGCTCGGCCCCGCAGCCGAGGCAGAACTTGTAGTGATCCTGGTTTTCTTTGCCGCACCGATTGCAGACGATCATTCGGACCCCGAGCAGCTTGGGTTGGGCAGTCTATACGATCTCGACGCGCAGGAGCTGTTGCCCCATGAAGACGTAGTCGCCGTGCGCGAGGACGCGCTCGTCGACGATCCGCAGGAACGTGCCGTTCTTCGAGCCGAGATCGGTGAGGGTGAGATGGACACCGTCCCACGCCAGGTGGGCGTGGTGGCCGGAGATGAACGGGTCGTCGGGGAAGTCGATGTCGTTCCCCTCGCGGCCGATGCGCACGGTCGCGGTCAGCGCGCCGTAGACGTAGCCGGCGTCGCCGCCGCGTAGGCGCTGCACGACCTTCACCTCGCCGCCGCGCCGCGGGCTGGCGAAGTAGTACGTGCCGTCGTCTTGGGCCACGTCCTCGATCGGTGGGACGTGGTGGACCTCGAGCATCTGCTCACCGACGAGGAAGCGGTTGCCGAACGGCAGGTCGACCTGGCCGGCGATGCGGACGTAGACGCCGTTCTGCGAGCCCTCGTCGCGCACGACCAAGCGACCGTCGCGGTAGAAGAAGTTGGCGTGGACCGGCGACAGGAACGGATCGTCGGGGAACAAGATCGGGCAGTCGACCCGACCCGCCAGGTGATCGTCGCCGGCCAACGTGAACGACACGCCGTCGAGGCCGTCGCCGCGGATGAGCGTCAGCTTGGCGCGCGCCGCCTGCATCGCGCCGAAGAACATCGTGCGGCGGGTCGCGGCCTTGTCGACCGGCGCGGTCGGGCGGGCGCGCACCTCGATCCGCGCGCCGCAGCCGCCGCAGAAGCGGTGGTTGGGGGGCACCAGCTCGCCGCACTGCGGGCACGGCGTGGCGGCCGCGGGATCGGGAGGTGCGGGCGAGCGCAGCGCCGGGACGCCGACGCGGGTCTCTTCTTCGAGGGCCAGCGACGCGCCGCACCGGTAGCAGGTCGGCGTGCCCATCGCCGACAGCGCGTTGCACTGGTCGCAGACCAGCCCGATGTCCATCTCGCCCGCGAGGATAGAACGCTCTGGCGTTGCCGTCAAACTTGCGAAAGCACGTTGTTTTTTTGCGGTGCGATTCAGGGCTGCGGGGCGCTCGCGGCGGCCCGCACGCGCAGGTCGGGGTCGGTCGCGAGCTCCGCCCGTCGAGCCTTGGCGCGGGCGTCGGTGGACCCCGCCAGGGCGGCGGCGGCGGCGGCCCGCACCGATGGCGCCGGGTCCTTGCTGAGGCCGAGGAGCGGCTCGAGGCCGGCGCTCCCCGCGACCGCGCCCAGCGTGCGCGCCACGACCTCGCGGACCAGGGCCTTGCCGTCGGTGGCGGCGCGGGTCAGCGCGGCGACGTCGGCCTGGGCGCCGAGGTCGGCCATCGCCGCCGCCGCGCTCCGGCGATCCTGCCAGTCGTCGGCGGTCAGGCGCGCCGCGATCGCGGCGACCGCGGCCGGCGAGGGCGCGCGCATCCGCCCGAGGGCCGCGACCGCGGCGTCGCGCAGCGTCCGTCGGTCGTCGGTGGTCGCCGCGATCAGCGCGCGCTCGGCCTCGGCGCCGCCGATCTTGCCGGCGACCGCCAGGGCCCGCGCCGCGACCTTGGGATCGGCGTCGATGACCCGGGCCAGGACCGACCCGCGGACCCGCTCGCCGATCGTCGCCAGCGCGCGCTCGGCGGCCGGCGACAGCGCCCCAGCGGTCAGCTCGCCGAGCCCGAGCCCGGTCGCGCGCGCGTCGAGATCGAGCAGCGCGCCCAGCGCGGCGTCGCGATGGCCGGCGAGCGCCGCGGTCAGGGCGTCGCCCACGGCGGCCTCGTGGCCGATCAGGAGCTCGGCGGCGTCGCCGACGGTGGCCGGCCCGGCGCCGAGCGCCCGCACCAGCGCCGCGAGGTCGAGCTTGCCGGCGCGCATCGGGTAGTCGTCGAGGCGGATCGGCGGCGCCGGCGGGCCGCCAGCCAGGCGGGCCAGCGCGGCGATCACGGTCCCGCGCTCCTGCCCGGCGCGGGCGACGTAGGCGCGCAAGAGCGTCGGCGCCGCCGCGCGATCGCCGGCGACCCCGAGGGCGTGGGCGGCCAGGCGCTGGGTCTCGCCGAGGTTGTCGCCAGCCGCGGCGACGAGCGCGGCCTGGGCCCCGGGGCCGCCTCCGACCAGGCCGGCGGCGCACGCCGCGCGGACCAGATCGGGCCGGCTCTGATCGAGGAGCACCGCGCGCTTGGCCTCGGCGAGGCTGGGGTGAGGCGCGAGGCACGCCAGGGCGGCCACCGACGGGCGCGGGTCGGCCAGAGCGGCCTTGAGCGCCGAGGTGGCGGCCGGCGCGTCGACCCCGGCCAGCGCGAACACCGCGGCCTCGCGCAGCCCGACCTCGTCGGACCGGGTCAGCGGCAGGACCTCGCCGACCACCCGCGGATCGGCCAGGCGTCCGGCCGCGACCAGGGCCGCGATGCGGGTCTCGAGGTCGAGGGCGTTGCGCAGCGTGCCGAGCTGCCGCGGCGCGCTCGGATCGAGGGCCGGCGGCTCGAGCTTGGCGACCCGGACCAGGGGCAGGGCGGCGGCGCGGTTGCCGAGGTGGCCGAGCACCGACACCGCGGCGGCGCGTTCGGTCGGGAGGTCCTGATCGGACAGCGCCTCGAGGAGCGGCTTCATGCCGCTGCCGCCCAGCCGATCGAGCTCGCGGCGGACCGCGGTCCGCACCTCCGACGTGCCATGGCGCGCGCGCGCCACCAGGCGCGGGACGTAACGCAGATACAGGTCGAGCAGATGGCGCCGATAGATCGGCTTGTGCGACATGATCGCCGACAGCGGCGCCAGGACGCGCTCGAGATCGCCCAGGGTTTGGTTGATCTCCTCGAGGGCGATCGCCGCCTTGCCGGCCCGCTCGAGGACAGCGTCGTCGGTGGCGTGGCGCAAGATCCGCCGGTACAGCTCGGTCGCGACGCCGTCGTCGTACTTGCGCTGCTGGTGCAGCTCGGCGAGCTTGAAGAACGCGTCCCAGTTGCGCGGCGCCAGCTCGATGACCTTGGTGTAGGCCGCGATCGCGGCGTCGAGCTGGAGCATCTCGACGTAGCGCTCGGCCAGGCGCTGGTGGCCGGCCGGATCGTTGGGGCTCTTCTCGAGGGCCTTCTGGGCCCAGGTGATGGCCTCGGTGTCCTGGCGCGCGTCGGTCTTGATCTCGGCGATCAAGGTGTAGGCCTCGCGCTCGCGGCTGGGGTCGGCCTTGGCCATCGCCAGCAGAAGCGCGACCGCGCGATCGAAGGCCGCCGCGGTCCGCTCGCCGCGCAGCGCCTTCACCAGATCGAGCAGGACCTCGTGATCGTCAGGCGCCAGACCTTGCAGGCGCTCGAGCACCGCCCGCGGCTGACCCTGCTGCGGATAGCGCTGGTAGTAGGCGACCAGGAAGTAGCCGGCGTCGACCTCGGGCGGTGTGGCGGCGAACCCGCGCTCCCAGCGCTGCAGATACGGCGCGCGGTGGCTGCCGCCATCCCAGCGCCCGAGGAGGTTGACGATGCGATTGCGGGCCTCGCGCCGGGCCGACCGATCGCTCGGCTGGGTGAGGAGCGACAGCGCCTTCTCCCAGTCGGCCACGGCCTCGGCGTGCGAGCGCTGGCGCTCGAGGATCTCGGCCCGGCCGCGGTACAGCGCCGGCTTGTCGGGCGCGGCCTTGATGGCCTTGCCGTAGTAGACCAGCCCTTCGCTCACCTGATCGTGCTCGGCCAGGACGTCGCCCAGCCGAGCGTAGGCCTCGGGCGTCTTGGCGGTGCCGATGCGCTTCCACGTCGCCAGCGCGCGATCGGTCTGGCCGCGCTGGTGGTACTGCTCGCCGAGCAAGACCAGGTGATCGGGATCGTCGGGCTCGATGCGGGCCAGGCGCTCGAGGACGGCGAGCGCCAGGTCCTCCTTGTTCCAGCGCTGGTACAGGTCGGCCAGGGCGGCCAGGACGCCGGGGTCGGTAGGGAAGCGGGCCTCGAGTCGCTTGGCCGCAGCCAGGGCCTTGGCCTCGCCCTCGAGCCGGAAGTAGCGCTCGGCCAGCTCGAGCTGGAACCGGGCCTCGCCGGGCGCGACCCGCGCGACCTCCTCGTACTGCTTGATCGCCTCGAGCTCGCGGCCGGTCGACTCGAGGAGCCCGATCAGGCGCCGCTGGGTCTCGAGCTCGTAGGGCGCCTTGGCCACCGCCTTGCGCAGCGCCACGACGGCCTTGTCTTGTTCGCCGGTCTCCTCGTAGAGCGAGCCGAGCGTGCTCCACTCGAAGTGGCCGCGGCGGGCGAGCGCCCACTCGCGATCGTAGACCTCGATCAGCGCCGCCAGCTCGCCCTTGCGGCGGTAGATGTCGACGATGCGCGCGGTCAGCTCCTGCTCGAGGTAGTAGCCGCGCGGCACCAGCTTGATCGCGCGGCGGTAGGTCGCGACCGCGGCCACCTCATCGCCCATGCCCTCCTCGGCGGCGCCGATGCGCGCGACCACCTCGACTCGGCGCGCCGGATCGGTCGACAGCCGGGCCTCGGCGTCGGCGTAGACCGCGATGGCGTCGGCGTGGCGCCCGGCCCCGGCCAGGGCGTCGCCCAGCTCCAGGCGCAGCGCGACGTTGCCCGGCTCGAGGGCGATGTAGGCCTCGAAGTAGCGACGGGCGCCGTCGACGTCCTTGCCGGCCAGCGCCAGATCGGCCAGCGCGCGCAGCGCCTTCTGCTTGATGGCCTTGCCGGGGTTGCCGGCCAGCGCGGCGTCGAAGGCGGCCCGCGCCTCGGGCAAGCGACCGGCCACGCGCTCGAGCGCGCCGACCTCGACCAGCACCGCGGGATCGGGGCGCACGGCCACCGCGCGCTCGAACAGCGCCAGCGCGGTCGCGTCGTCGCGCTCGGAGCGGGCCAGGCGCCCGGACACGACCAGGAGCGCGAAGTCGGTCGGCTTGGCGGCCAGGGCGTCGGCGTACTCCTTGCGCAGGAGCTCGACCGACCGGTACCGACGGTACAAGGTCAGGAGCTTGGCCAGGGCGTCGGCGTCGCTCGGGTTGCGGGCCAGGAGGCCCTTCAGCCGGGCGACCACGGTCTTGTCGAACGGATCGCGGACCACGTCCCAGTCATCGCCGGGCTGGGCCCAGGCGGAGCGGGGCGCCGTGACCGCCGGGACGGCGAGCGTGGCGAGCGACGCGGCGAGGAGGCGGACGAGCCAGGTGGTGCGGCGCATGATCGGCGGCCGAGGGCCACGCCGACTATAGCGCGGCGATCCGGGCTACGCCGGTAGGCCGGTGCGGATGCGCTCGAGCAGGCCGCCGAGGTGCGCGCGCCGGGCCTCGACGCAGTAGTCGCGCAGGCGGCGCGCCGAGCGGGTCGCCATGGCCACGAACCGCACGCCCATCCCGGTCGCCAGGTCGTCGGCTCGACGGTGGCACACCGCCGCCGTCGCCCAGATCGTGTCGGCGTCGTCGGGCAGCGCGACCTCGACCGCGATCACCTGGCCCGGGCTCGGCGCCCGCGGGCTGACCGCGTGGACCCGCATGCCGGTGTCGCTCAGGTCCTCGGCCAGGAGCCGGACCGCGCGCTCGTCGACGTACGAGGTCAAGATCGTCGAGTACGGGATGCGGTAACCCAGGCGGCGATCGCGCTGCGACATGGCGGCTCCAAGGACGATGTAGGTGCAGATCGTACCCGGCTGGTCGGCGCGGGCCAGTTTCCGGCCATGGTCGGCGCGCGATTGACCGCCGGCCCGGGCTCTGGCACCACCCCAGGGTGTCGGTCGACGCCTTCCCGTGGGACCGCGTGCCGCGCGAGGAGCGCGACCGACCGGCCGCGGCCTGGGTCGCGGCTCTGGCCCGGGCGCGGGGCCGCGCGCTCGGCGGGATGACCTGGGCCGGCGTCGGCGACGCCGCGGCTTGGCCCGACGCGGTCGCGGTCGAGCTGGTGGCCGGTCTGGCGACCGCGATCGCGGTGGTGCCGGGGCGCCTGGCGATCGCCCTCGCCGATGCCGCCCTGGGGCGCGCGCCCGAACTGGCGGCGCCGCGGCCGCCGACCTCGATCGAACGGGCCCTGACCGCGTTCGCGCTGCTCGACGCCCTGGACGCGGCCGGCGTGGTGGCGGTGGCCGGCGAGCGGACCGCGCCGGTCATCGGCCCGGCGGTCGTGGTCGCGGTCGCCACCCCGGTGCGCGGCCACCTGGCGATCGCCGGTGCGGCCGGGGGCCTGGCGGTGCCGCCGCTGCCGTGGCCCGCGGCCCGCGAGCGGGCCGGGCGCCTGCCAGCGGTGCGGGGGCGGCTCGAGCTGGCCGGCGCGCCGATCGCGCCGCGGCGGCTGGCCGGGCTCGCGGCCCGCGACGTCGTGGTGGTCGGCCCGCCGGCGCTGCGGTGGCGCGCCGCCCGCGGATCGTTCGCGGCGGCCCTTGACCCGGCGGCCGGGCGGCTTACCGTCAGCGGGCCCTACCTGCGGGCGCCGATGGCCGATCCTGCCGAGCTGTTCGCCGACGACGCGCTGGTCGCCCTGACCGTGGTGGTCGGCGAGGTCGCGCTGCCGGCGCGCGCGGTCCTCGAGCTCGAGGCCGGCGCGGTGATCTCGACCGCGGCGCCCGTCGGTGGTCCGGTCGAGCTGCGCGCGGGCGATCGGGTCGTAGCCCGCGGCGAGCTGGTGGTCGTCGACGGCGCGATCGGCGTGCGCGTCCACGACGTCTTGTCGACCCCGCCGGGGCCGTGCTAAGCGCGCGTCGCCATGCCCGTCTACGAGTACCAGTGCACCGCGTGCAAGCGTGAGTTCGAGTACGAGCATCGCATGAGCGATCCGTCGAGGACCGTGTGCGAGGCCTGCGGCGGCGCCCTCGAGCGCCTCATCTCGCGGACCTCCTTCGCCTTCAAGGGCGGCGGTTGGTACAAGGACCTCTACGCCTCGGCCAAGCCGTCGAGCGACAGCGGCGGAGCGGCCAGCCCGGCGCCGGCGGCGCCTGCGGGCGACAGCGGCGGTTCGGCCGGCGCGAGCGCGCCGAGCGCGGGTAGCGCCTCCAGCGGATCGAGCGGTTCCAGCGGATCCGCCGGCTCTGGTGGATCCTCCGGTTCTGGCAGCTCTGGCGGCTCGGGCTCGGCGGCGTCGTCGTGACCGCCACCGTCCTCGACGGCAAGCGCGTGGCCGCCGAGGTCAAGGCCGAGGTCGCCGCGCGGACCGCGGCCCTGGCCAGCCGGGGCGTCACCGTCGGCCTGGCGGTGGTCCTGGTCGGCGACGATCCGGCGTCGGCGGTCTACGTGCGCGCCAAGACCAAGGACGCCCGCGAGGTCGGCATCGCCGCGGTCGATCACAAGCTCCCCGCCACCACGACCATGGTCGAGCTGCTCGGCCTGGTGGCCCGGCTGGGCGCCGACCCCGCGGTTCACGGCATCCTGGTCCAGCTCCCGCTGCCCAAGCACCTCGACGCCGATCAGGTGATCGCCGCGATCCCGCCGAGCAAGGACGTCGACGGCCTGCACCCCGAGAACCTCGGGCTGGTCGCCCAGGGCCGGGCGCGCTTCACGGCGTGCACGCCGGCGGGGTGCATGCGGCTCCTGGCCCATGGCGGCGTCAGCCTGGTCGGGGCCAGCGCGGTCGTCCTCGGGCGCAGCGTCCTGGTCGGCAAGCCGATGGCCCTGCTCTTGGCCAACGCCGACGCGACCGTCACCCTGTGCCACTCGAAGACGCGCGATCTGCCGGCGGTGATCGGCGCCGCCGACGTCGTGATCGCCGCGGTCGGCCGCCCCGAGCTGGTGCGCGGCGCGTGGATCAAGCCCGGCGCCGCGGTGATCGACGTCGGGATCAACCGCCTGCCCGACGGTCGGCTGATCGGCGACGTCGAGTACGCCGCCGCCGCCGAGCGGGCCGGGGCGATCACGCCGGTCCCCGGCGGGGTCGGGCCGATGACGCGGGCTTGTCTCCTCGAGAACACGGTGCGCGCCGCCGAGCTGCGCGCCGCCGCGAGCTGATCACGCGCCGCGCGCGCTCGGACGGCTCGGCAGGTCGCCGCCGGCGCCGGCGCGCTCGCCGGCCGCCGCCCGGCCGCGCACCCGGTAGCCGATCCGGGTCCTGGCCACGCGATCCCACAGCGGTCGGGCGTCGGCGGTGGTGAGCGACACGCGCGCCAGCTCGAGGAGCGGGTACAAGAAGCCCAGGCCGACCAGGACCTCCGCGGTCCGCTCGAGCACCGTCAGGTCGGCGAGGCCGGCGACGGTCTCGAGGGTCACCGCGGCCGCGAGGGGGCCGACCATGACCAGGTAGCGCACCGCCGCGCGCCCGAACCCGACCGGGGCGCCGTGGTGCCCGACGACCGCCAGGTCGAACAGCGCCTTGCCGAGCGTGGTGCCGAGCCGGCTGATCAAGAGCGGCAAGACGAGGAGGAACATGATCGGGATCGAGAGGTTGCCGTCGCCGGCGTTGAGCATGCCGATCGGCACGCCCAGGACCGCGCACAGGAGCAGGTCGACCGTCGACGCGACCGTGCGCACGACGAACCCCGCCGGTCGGCTGCGCGTCGGGTTGGCGGCGTCGAGCTCGGCGATGACCTGATCGTAGGTCGTCGGTCGATCGACGAGGCGCTTGGCCATCATGCGCGCGATCACCGCGTCGGCCAGGCCGGCGATGCGGCGCCCACGGCCGGCTGGCAGGGGGACGCGCGCGCCCGACTCGTGCAGCGACAAGAGCTCGGCTGCCGAGCCTCCGGCGAACGGCGGCGCGCCGGCGATCAGGTGGTGGAGCGTGGCGCCGAGCGCGTAGATGTCGGCGCGGTGATCGACCGCCCGGCCCTGGCCTTGCTCGGGCGCCATGTAGAGCGGCGTGCCGACCAGGGCCGAGGCCGCGACCGCCGTCGAGTCGTCGTCGCCGTCGCTGGCGGCGGCGCCGGTCAGCGCGTCGGTGACCAACCCGAAGTCCATGACCTTGACCACGCCGTGGCGATCGATCATCAGGTTCGACGGCTTCACGTCGCGGTGCGTGAAGCCGTGGCGGTGGGCCTCGCGCAGCCCGAGGGCCGCCATGCGCGCGAGCTCGAGGGCCTCCTCGGGCGGCACCGGCCCCCGCTCCAGGCGCTGGGCCAGGGTCTCGCCATCGACGTACTCCATCGCGAAGAACAGGTGGCCGAGGTCCTCGCCGATGTAATAGATGTGCGCGACGTGGGGGTGGTTGAGGCGGGCCTGGGCCCGCGCTTCGCGCACCATGCGATCGCGGCGGCCGCGGTCGCGCGCCACCGCCGCCGGTAGCACCTTGAGCGCGACCGGGCGATCGAGGGCGAGGTCGGTCGCGAGGTAGACCTCGCCCATGCCGCCGGCGCCGAGCGGCCGCACGATCTCGAAGTGGGCCAGGCGCACGCCGGGGCCGAGGGCCGGGGCGGCGCGCTCGCCGGGGCGCCCCGGCGAGGTCGCGGTCGCGGTGGCATCGGGCGCCGGCCCGCTCACCGGCGCGGCGGTGGCCGCGGT
The DNA here is from genome assembly GCA_018057825.1 of Kofleriaceae bacterium. Taxonomy (GTDB): domain Bacteria; phylum Myxococcota_A; class Polyangia; order Haliangiales; family Haliangiaceae; genus UBA2376. The sequence goes on from JAGPCY010000027.1 coordinate 35,649, forward strand.
GGCGAGGGCCTCGGCCGCCGGGGCGGCCAGAGTGGCGTCGAGCTCGACCGACACGGGCGGCATCCTACCGCCCCGAGGCGTCGCCGCGCGCGGCCGCGATCACCACCAGGTTCTCGCCCAGGCGGGCGCGGTGGAAGGCGTCGCGGGCGGCGACGTAGCCGCGGCGCCAGCCCCGGGCCGGGGCGGCCGAGGCGCGCGACCGGGGCGCGGTCGCGGTCGTCGGCGGGGGCGTCGGGGGTGGCGCTGGCGCCGGCGCCGCGTCGCGATCGCGCGGCCACAGCGCGTCGAGCCCGAGGCCGGTGGTGCGACTGGCGATCACCGCCAGGTCGGCGGTCGCCAGGGCCTGGGTCAAGGTCGCCGCGGTGAAGTACGACAGGTGGATCGGAAACGCGCGGTGGCGACAGTCGGCGCCCCGGGCCTCGAGCCACGGCGTCGTCAGGCGGGCCCGCAGCGAGCCGCGGTTGGGGACCTCGACGATCGCTCGACCCCCGGGCGCCAGGTGATCATGGATCCACCGGAGGGTCGCGCGCACGTCGACGACGTGCTCGAGGACGTGGCTCATCGCGATCAGGTCGAAGCGGCGGTCGCCGACCTCGGCCCGGGTCGCGACCAGCGCGAGCCCGCGGGCGCGCGCGGCGGCTTGGGCCTGCGGCGAGGGATCGACGCCGAGCACCGTCGCACCGGCGGCCTGGGCCGCGGCCAGAAACTGGCCGCCGCCGGCGCCGAGATCGAGGACCCGCGCGCCGCCTAGCGTCGCCCCGGTCGCGATCGCCAGGTCGAGTTGGGTCGCAGCCCGGGTGGTCGCCGCGCGGTCGTCGATCGGCTCGTGGGCGGTGTAGTCGGCGGCGGCGTAGAAGCCCGCCAGGGCGGCGTCGCTCGGCCGAGGCGAGACGAACTCGAAGCCGCACCGCCGGCACGCCACCAGGCCCAGCGCCGCGACGTCGCCTAGCCGGTCGCCGAGGGTGCGTCGCGGCGTCGGCAGCGGGGCCAGCGCGCGCCCGTCGCACAGCGGGCACGCCGCGACCTCGACCGCCGCGGTCACGACGAGCCGCGGACCGCGGTCGGGCGGGCCAGGGCCCGCATGACCGCGAGCTGGAGCTCCTCGAAGGTCGGCGGGTTGCCGACCAGCTCGTCGGCGCCGGCGGCGCGGGCGTGATCGCGCAGGCGCTTGGTCGAGGCCAGGGCGATCGCCGGCACCGCGGTCGGCAGCGCCTTGGCCTGGCGGTGGATCGCGATCGCGCCGTCGGGATCGCCGTCGACGTCGGTCACCACCAGGTCGGCGTCGGCGGTCACCAGGGTCTCGGCGGTGGCGGCGTCGGCGGCGGCCGCCACCGAGGCCGAGGTCAAGATCGACTTGATGAGCCGGGTCAGCGACGCGCGATCCTTGGAGTCGGACGCGACCACCACCACGTGCAGGCCGTGGAACTGACCGACGAGCTGATCGATCACGTCGCCGAGCTGCGAGGTGATGTCGGTGAACTCGACGCCCAGGCCGGCCGGCCCGTCGGGGCTGCCGGCCTCGCGTCGCCACGCGACCACGCCGTCGAGCACGACCTCGCCGGCGCCCGGGATGCGGAACGTCAACGCGACCGGCGCGCCGGCGGGCACGTCGTGGAAGGTCTCGAGGAACAGCCCGCCGCGCGACAGGTTGAGCGAGTAGGTGATGAGGAACGACGACGCGGAGCGGAACTCGACCGCCACCACGTAGGGCGCGCGAGGGTGCTCGCGTTCGGACATCGCGGCCAGTATCGCGCGGGTGATCCCTGGCGGCGAGCCGGGGCCGCGACATTCGGCGGCGCGATCGACGGGCTCCCGCCGCGCGCGCCGTCGTGGTAGCTCCGACGGCCGTGGAACCGGTCCGCCGCGCCGCCCTCGATCTCCAGCGGCCGCTGCTCCTGGCCGCGGCCGACGGCTTCGCCGGCGTGGCGCGGGTGACCGGCCTGGGCCACGCCCTGCGCGTCGGCTGCGATCGGGTGCTGGCCGCGGCCGGCCCGGGGGCGGCGGTCGCGGCGCTGGCGACCTGGCGCCGCACCCTCGACGGCTTCGAGCGCCTCGATCGCCAGGGCCAGACCGTCGAGGTCGCCCGCGGCCTGCGCCTGGTGCAGGCCCTGGCCGGCGCGCCCGATCCGATCGCGGTCGCCCGCGTCGAGGCCGAGCGCGCGGCGCGGTCGCGCGCGGTGCCGCCGGCGGCGCCCGCGGTGCCGCCAGGTCCGCCAGGGCCGCCAGGTCCGACAGGACCGCCGGTCTCGACCGCGCCGCCGCCGGGGGCGACGGCGCCGCGCCCCGTCCCGTCGAGCGCCGGGGCTGGTCCGGCACCGACCCCGTCGCGAGCGCCCCGCGCCGATCGCGCCGCGCCGACGCCCGTGCCCGCGCCCGCCGCCGCCCTGGTCGTCGACGACGATCCGCTGGCCGCGCCGACCCGCTCGATCCGCGGCATCGGCCCGGCCCTGGCGGCGGCGCTCGCGGTCCGCGGCCTCGCCACCGTCGAGGATCTGCTGTGGCTGGTGCCGCGCCGGTGGCTCGACGCTCGGTCGGTCGCGCCGCTCCCCGAGGTGCTGGCGACCGCCGTCGATGGCGCCCGCGTCGGGCTGTCGGCCACCGTGGTCGCGGCCCGCACCGTGCGCGCGCGCGGGCGGGCCTGGGGCGAGGTCAAGCTCGGCGACGGCGTCGTGCCGCGGCCGCTGGTGGTCGTGCGGTTCTTCGGCGTGTGGGCCGGCATCGACAAGCGGTTCCCGGTCGGCGCCGCGTGCGCGCTGTCGGGCCTGCTCAAGCAGCGCGCGGGGCAGTGGGAGATGGCCAACCCCGACGTGCTCGCGGTCGCCGCCGACGGTCCGCTCGGCGAGGCCGCCGCGGTGATCCCGCGCTACCCCGACATCCCCGGGGTGCCGGCCGCGCGCCTGCGCGCCGCCTGCCAGGCCGCGGCCGCGCGGTGCGCGGCGATCGTCGACGACGGCGTGCCGGCGACGGTGGCCGCCCGCCAGGGCCTTCCGCCCCTGGCCGAGGCCCTGGCCGCGCTCCACGCCCCGAGTCCGGCCCTCGCCACCGAGGCCGTGATCGCGCTCAACGCCGGTACCAGCCCGCACCATCGCCGGCTGGCCTTCGCCGAGCTGTTCGCGCTCGGCGCGGTCGTGGTCCGACGTCGGCGCGCGCGGCGCGCCGACCGCGCCGTGCCCCTGGCCCCGCCCGGCGACGTCGCGGTCGAGGTCGCGCGGGTCCTGCCGTTCGCCATGACCGCGGCCCAGCGTCGCGCGATCGCCGAGGTCGGCGCCGATCTGACCCAGGCCGTGCCGATGAACCGCCTCCTCCAGGGCGACGTCGGCGCCGGCAAGACCGCGGTGGCCTTCGCCGCGGCGGTCCACGCGATCCGCGCCGGCACCCAGGTCGCGATCATGGCGCCGACCGAGATCCTCGCCGAGCAGCATCACCAGACCTTCGCGCGCTGGGGCGCGGCGCTCGGCCTGCGCACCGCGCTCCTCACCGCTGGCGCCGCCCGCGCCGTCCGGGCCTCGACGCTGGCGCTCATCGCCGGCGGCCAGGTCGACCTGGTGGTCGGCACCCACGCCTTGATCGCCGACGCCGTCGGCTTCGCCCAGCTCGGCCTGGCGATCATCGACGAGCAGCACCGGTTCGGCGTGGCCCAGCGCGTCCGCCTGCGCGACAAGGGCGGGGCCGGCGCGCCGCACCTCCTGATCATGACCGCGACCCCGATCCCGCGGACCCTCGCGCTCACCGCGTTCGGCGACCTCGACGTCACCGTCCTCGACGAGCTGCCCCCGGGGCGGACCGCGGCGGCCACCGCGGTCGCGGCCGGCGCCAAGGGTCGCGCCGCCGCCTACGCCACGCTGGTCGAGCGCTGCCGCGCCGGCGAGCGGGCCTTCGTCGTCTGTCCCCTGGTCGAGCCGTCGGTCGAGGACAGCCGGGTCGGCTGGGCCGATGCCACCTCGACCCACGGCGAACTGGTCGAGCGCCTGGCGCCGCTGCGGGTCGGCTTGATCCACGGCCGGCTGCCGAGCGACGTCCGCGATCGCACGATGGCGGCGTTCGCCGCCGGCGACCTCGACGTCTTGGTCGCGACCACCGTGATCGAGGTCGGGGTCGACGTCCCGGCCGCGACGGTGATGATCATCGAGGACGCCGATCGCTTCGGCCTGGCGCAGCTCCACCAGCTCCGCGGACGGATCGGGCGCGGCGGCGGCGCGGCGTGGTGCTTCCTGGTCCGACGCGGCGGTGGCACCGACGACGGCCAGCGTCGCCTCGAGGTCATCGCCGAGACCACCGACGGCTTCCGCATCGCCGAGGAGGATCTGCTCCTGCGCGGCCCCGGTGAGCTGCTCGGCGCGCGCCAGGCCGGGGTGCCGCGGCTGCGCTTCGGCTCGCTGACCGAGCACACCGAGCTGCTCCTGGCGGCGCGGGCCGAAGCCGAGGCGGTGCTGGCCGACGATCCGGCGCTGGTCCGCCCCGAGCACGCCGCCCTCGCGCGCATCGTCGGCCGCCGCGAGGCCGCCGCCGATGCCTTCGGCGCCGAGGGCGGCTGACCCAGGGGCCGGATCCGTCGCAACGGCCCGGCGACGCTACTCGACCAGGAGCTTGTCGAGCAGGCGATCGAGGTGATCGAGGTCGAGGTAGCGGATCGCGATCGTGCCGGCCTTGCTGGCGCCGCCGTCCTCGTCGAGCGAGACCGGCGCGCCCAGGGCCCGGGTCAGCCGCTCCTCGAGATCGCGGGCCGAGGCCGACTTGCCCACCGGGGTCGCCGCCGCGGCGCCCGGGCGCTGCGGACGCGGCTCGCCGTGCGCCCGGACCAGGGCCTCGGTGGCACGCACCGACAGGCCCTTGGCGACGACGCCGCGGGCGGCGGTCTCGATCGCTGCCGCCTGCTCGAGGCCGAGCAGGGCGCGGGCGTGGCCCATCGACAGCCGGCGATCCTCGACCATCGCGCGGACCGACTCCGGCAGCTTGAGCAGGCGGACCGCGTTGGCCACCGTCGAGCGATCCTTGCCGACCCGGTGGGCGACCTCGTCGGGGGACAGCGCGAACTCCTCGATCAGCCGCTGGTAGGCCAGGGCCTCCTCGATCGGGTTCAGGTCGGCGCGCTGGAGGTTCTCGACCAGCGCGCGCTCGAAGGCCTCGCGCGGGTCGACGTCCTGGATCACCACCGGGACGTCGTGGCGTCCCGCGCGCTGCGCCGCCCGCCACCGCCGCTCGCCGGCGATCAGGGTGTAGCCGCCGGCCGGTCGCGGCCGCACGACCAGCGGCATGATCACGCCGTGGGCCCGGATCGACGCCGCCAGCTCGTCGAGGGCGACGTCGTCGAAGCGCTTGCGCGGCTGATCGCCGGCCGGATAGACGTCCTCGATCGGCGCCAGGGCGTAGGTCCGCGGCCCGGTCGGCGTCGCGGCGGTCGGGGCCGCCGGGACGGCAGCGGGGGTCGGGGCGCCGGTCGACGCGATCGGCGCCGACGGCATGAGGGCCCCGAGCCCGCGGCCCAACCCGCGCGGCGGTGGACGCTTGGGATCGCTCATCGCGCCTCCGCGGTCGGCGCCGGCGCGTGGTGCCGGGCCAGGAGCTCGTCGGCCACCGCCAGGTAGCTGCGCGCGCCCGGGCTGCGGAAGTCGTAGAGCAGGGCCGGCTTGCCGTGGGACGGCGCCTCCGACAGCCGGACGTTGCGCGGCACCAAGGTGTCGAAGACCTTGGCGCCGAAGAAGGCCTGGACCTCGCCCTTCACCTGGGCGCTCAGGTTGGTGCGCGCGTCGAACATGCAGAACAGCACGCCGTCGATCGCCAGCCGCGGGTTGTAGGTCGCGCGGATCCGCTCGATCGTCGCCGACAACGACGAGATGCCCTCGAGGGCGAAGTACTCGGCCTGCATCGGCACGACCACGCCGTCGGCCGCGCACAGAGCGTTCAGGGTCAACATGCCCAGCGACGGTGGGCAGTCGATCACGATGTAGTCGAAGCGATCCTTCACCTCGGCCAGCGCGTCGGCCAGGATCCACTCGCGGCGCTCGGCGGTGATGAGCTCGATCTCGGCGCCGACCAGATCGGTGGTGGCCGGCGCGACCCACAGCGTCGTGATGTCGGTCGGCCGGATCACGTCGGCCAGCGCGACCTCGCCGACCAGGGCGTCGTAGACCGACAGCTCGACCCGATCGCGGCTATAGCCGACCCCGGAGGAGGCGTTGCCCTGCGGATCGAAGTCGCACAAGAGCACCCGGTAGCCCTTGCTGGCGACCGACGCCGCCAGGTTGATGGCGGTCGTGGTCTTGCCCACGCCGCCCTTCTGGTTGGCGACCGCGACGATCCGGGTCATCGCAGGGCGGTTATCACGTTCCTCTGACGTCGCGCACGGCCGGGCCGATAGGAAACGCCGCGCGGTCCGGATTCCACGCCGAAAAGTTTACCCGGGTGATCCTTCGGATTACTTTGTGAACAGATGTAGGACATGTAGTCCTGCAACCGACTTGGGAGGCCGCTATGTCGTACCCGCGTATCTATGGTTCGTTCGCCGAGTTCGAGCGCGATGAGCTGCGCAAGCTCGACTCGATGCATACCTCGGTGTCGGACCTCGTCGAGGAGCGCTTCGCCGAGGAGCTCGACTTCGCCGGCACCGGCGAGGCGCCGCGCAAGCGCGGTCGTCCCCGCAAGGTCCGCTGACCGCCCGCGGCCGCCGGCCGCCAGCGCGTTCACCCGATCCCGTACTCCTTTAGCTTCTTATATAAGGTCGAGCGATCGATCTCGAGGATCGCCGCCGCCTGGGCCTTGTTGCCGCCGGTCGCGGCCAGCGCCCGGACGATGCCCTCCCGCTCGAGGTCGCGCAGCGACCGCGCCGCCGCCGGGGGCGCCGCCGGGGCCTCGATCCGCGGCTCGATCGTCGGCGGTGAACCGAGCGGCGGTACCGCGAGGCTCGGCGAGCTGGTCGGTGGGATCGGCAACGCCGGCACGCTCACCGCCGGCCCGGGCGGCGCTGCGATCGCCATCGAGCCCAGGGGCGGCGTCGGGGCGCTGCGGCGGGCCGCGGCCCGGGTCGCCAGGTGGGGCGGCAGGTCGCCCTCCTCGATCCACTCGCTGCGCCCGAGCACCACCGCGCGCTCGATCGCGTTGCGCAGCTCGCGGACGTTGCCCGGCCACGGGTGGGCGACCAGGGCCGCCATCGCGTCGGGGCGGATGCCGCGGACTCGGCGCCCGACCTGCTGGCGCATGCGGGCCAGGAAGTGCTCGGCCAGGAGCGGGATGTCGTCGGCGCGCTCGCGCAGGCTCGGCACGACCGCGTGGATCACGCTCAGGCGGTAGTACAGGTCTTCGCGGAACGCGCCGCGCCGGACCATGTCGGGCAGGTCTCGGTTGGTCGCGGCGATCAGCCGGACGTCGACCGCCACCGGCCGGGTGCCGCCGACCCGCTCGAAGCGCCGCTCCTCGAGGACGCGCAGGAGCTTGGTCTGCAGCGTCAGCGGCATCTCGCCGATCTCGTCGAGGAACAGCGTGCCCTTGTCGGCGGCCTCGAAGCGCCCGATCTTCTTGTCGGTGGCGCCGGTGAACGCGCCCTTCTCGTGGCCGAACAGCTCGCTCTCGATCAGGGTCTCGGTCAGCGCCGCGCAGTTGACCGCGACGCACGGTCCGGCGGCGCGCCGGCTGCCTCGGTGGATCGCGCGCGCGACCATCTCCTTGCCGGCGCCGGACTCGCCGCCGAGGAGCACCGTGGCGTCGGTCGGCGCGACCCGCGACACCAGCTCGAACAGCGCCCGGGCCGCCGCCGAGCGGCCGATCAGCTCGCCGTCGCCGAGGCGCTCCTCGAGGGCGGCTTGGCCGCGGGTCAAGAGGCCCTGGGTGTCGGCCGCCGCCAGCGCCGCCGCGACGAGCTGGCCGAGGCACCCGGCGGCCATCAGCTCGAGCTCGCCGAAGCTGCCGGTCGCGCGATCGGCCAGGAGCACGGCGTCGCCGACCGGCACCGCCATCACCAGCCGGCCGCCGACCTCGACCGCCAGGGCCCGGCCGCGGCCGAGCACCGAGTCGATCACCTGGTCGGGCACCGCCAGGCTGGTCTGCACGTCGCCGGTGCGGGCCAAGGTGGCGGCGCCGTCGCGATCGCGGGTGACGATGAACGCGCGATCGGCGCCGACCAGGGCGACGCAGGCCTCGACCGCGGCCTGAGCGACGTCGGTGCGGCCGCGGCCGATCGCCTTGGTCAGGCGCTCGCCGAGCGCCGCCAGGGTGGCCAGGTGGCGGCGGGCGCCGCCGTCGCCGAGGCCGGGCAGGGCCATGAGCTCGCGGGTCCCGATCTCGATCGTGACCTTGGCCGGCGCGCCGGCCCGGGTCACCGCCACCGAGCCGGCCGGCAGGTACGCCAGGCGGGTCTGGCCGACCGTGATCTCGTCGCCCGGCTCGAGGCGGTGCTCGGCGATCGGCGCGCCGTTGACGAGGGTCTTGTTGCGGCTGCCGGCGTCGACCACCCACAGCGCCCCGTCGCGCGGCTCGAGCGAACAGTGCAGCCGCGACACCGACGGGTCGGTGAGCTGCGCGGCGGTGTCTTCGCCGCGGCCGATGCCGCCGCCGCGGATGGTGATGTCGAACTCGCGCCCGCGGTCGGGCCCCTCGATCACGATCAGGCGAGCCAAGGCCACGTGGCATCGTACCCGAGCCGCCCCCGCCCTCGGGGCCGATCGGCCATGAACGCGACGCCGGCGATCGACATCTGTCACCACATGCCCGATCGTCGGCTCGTGCGGCTGGTACAACACGACATGCGCCGGTTCGTTCTCGTGGTCCTCTTGTCCGTCGCCGCCGCCTGTGGGGGCAGCAAGAAGTCGCCGACCGAGCCGACCCCGGGCCCGGGCTCGGGGCCGGCGCCCGATCCGGGCGTGGTCGCCCGCACCCTGGTGAGCTGGGGCAACGTGCCGGCCCCCGGCGGCGCCCTGAGCGTGTTCTTCGAGGTCGCCGATCACACCGGCGCGAGCAAGTCCTACCCGCTCGGCGCCGCCGTCGGGAGCTGCGGCGTCATCGCCGCCCAGGGCGCCGACACGATCTCGGCGCTGCGCTGCGAGAGCGGCGGGGTCGGCTTCGAGTTCCGCGCGGTCTACCGCACCCAGATCATCGTCCTGCGCCGCGCGGTCGATCCCTCGGACAACCCCGACGACGTCGAGCTGTCGTTCCAGGAGATCCTGCGGGTCGACGTGCCCGCCGGCTCCAAGGTCGGCGCGGCCCAGTAGCGCGGCGCCACCGGCCGACCGGTCGGTCAACGCGCGATCGTCGTCGGGCCCCGCTGGTGCCGCTCGAGGATGAAGAACGACGCGGTCGGCACGCGGAGCGGTCCGAGCGCGTAGTACGCCTTGCCGAGCAAGACGTCGGGATCGTCGGCGTCGACCTGGACCAGGTAGTCGCGTAGCCCGGCCGAGGCGTCGAAGCGCGGGTTGCCGCCGGCGCCGTAGTCGAGGAGGAGCGCGTGCAGGTAGCGGTTGTCGGTCGCGGTCGGATCGACCGGGGCGACCCGGTAGAAGCCGAACCGGCGCGGCGCGACGACGCTGGGCAGGCCGTACCAGCCGGCGTCGATCGGGTTCTGCTCGACCGGGTAGTTGTAGCCCCAGGTCGCGCCCGCCTCGTCGCGCCAGAAGCCCTTCACGAACTTCTTGATGCCGAGCAGGCGGAAGTACGCCGGCGAGTTGAGGCCGCGGTACTCCCAGCCGGCCAGCCCGGCCAGGTCGGGGGTCACGCCGCGCACGAAGACCTCCTCGAGCTCGGCCAGCGAGCGGCGCTCGAGCTCGAGGACCCGCGGGCTCGGGCGGTTGGCGCGCTGCGGCGCGGCGGTCGACGGGGCAGGGGCGACGGGGGTGGCGGTCGTGGTCATGGTCGACTCCGGAGAAGACGTGACAGATGGGTCATTCAGGAGAAGCGTCAATCGGCCCAGGTGTCGAGGACGTGGGCGGCGGCCCGGGTCGCCAGGGCCATGATGGTCTCCATCGGGTTGACCCCGATCGGCGTCGGGAACAGGCTGGCGTCGCACACCAGCAGGCGATCGGCGTCGTGGACCCGGCCGTGGCCGTCGGTGACCGCGCGCGCGCGATCGCCGCCCATCGCCGCCGTGCCCATCATGTGCACGGTCACCACCTCCATCGCCTGGCGCGCGATCGGGTGGGCGTAGAGCCGCCGCGTGTCGTCGGGGCCGGTCAACTCCGGCACGCCGGCGAACGGGGTGGCGATCCGGCGCGCGCCGGCCGCGAACAACAGCTCGGCCAGGAGCGCGACGCCGCGGATGAGCTTGTGGGCGTCGAACTCGGCGAGCTGGTAGAAGGCCTGGGGCCGGCCGGCGATCGTCCGCACCCGGCCGGTGGCGGTGTCCTCGCACAACATGCCGGCGACCACGGTCTTGTCGTAGTCGACCATCATCCGGTGCAGGGCCTCGCCACGGGGATGCGAGGTCATGGCCAGGATGCCGGGCGGGATGTTGACCGCCGCGAACAACAGGCCCTCGCCCTCGAACTCGCGGACCTGGTAGGCCTGATGCACGCCCTCCCAGCCGCGCACCGGCTGATCGAACACCGCGGTCAGCTTGACGTTGGGATGGAGCGAGAGGTTGTGACCGATCCGCCCGGACGGCGAGCGCACGCCGGAGCGGGCCAGGAGCGCCGGGGTCTGGATCGCGCCGCACGCCGCGACCACCAGCTTGGCGTGGATCGTGACGCGCGGGCCGTCGCCGCCGTCGGCGCGCACCACCCGACCGTCGAGGCCGGTGGCGCGCTTGCCGGTGAACCGGATGCGCTCGACCCGGACGTCGGACAGGAGGCGCGCGCCGAAGTGCAGGGCCCGGGGGATGTAGCTCACCAGGGCCGACTGCTTGGCCCCGGTCGGGCAGCCGAACGCGCAGTTGTTCGAGCCCGGGCAGTGGACCTGGTTGCGCAGGTTGGGGATGACCTTCCAACCCATCGCGTCGGCCCCGCGCTTGAGCAGATGGTTGTCGGTGCCGATCGACTCGGGGTCCTGGTACGCGACGTTGATGCGCTTCTCGACGCGGGCGAAGTACGGCTCCATCGCGGCGGCGTCGAGGCCGTCGATCGCCGCCTCGCGGCGCCAGCGATCGAGGATGCGCTCGGGCGTGCGCCACGACATGCCGCCGTTGATCACCGTCGAGCCGCCGACCGCGCGGCCCTCCTGGAACAGGATCGGCGGATCGCCGATCGCCATGGTCGCGCCGCCGTCGCGGTACAGCGCCCGGACCGCGGCCGAGGCGTCGGCGGTGAAGTCGCGGGTCGCGTAGTAGCGGCCCTCCTCGACGATGATGACGTCGAGACCACACTCGGCCAGCTCGGCGGCCAGGGTCGCGCCGCCGGCCCCGGAGCCGGCGATCGCGACGTCGCAGTCGAGGGTCAGGTCGCCGGTGATCGCGTCGCGGTTGGTGACGCCGGCGGGGAGGCGGTCCGCTCGGACCGCGGGGCGAGCCACGGCCACCATCACGCGCGCTCCTGGCGGCGGCGCGGCGGGCGCAGCGGATCGGGCGCGAGGATCGCGGCCTCGGCGCGCTCGACGTCGGCGCGGTAGACCTCGAGCCGCCGCCGCTTGACCTGATCGATCCACGCCGCCGGGGTGTAGCCGAGCGCCGCCATCATCGTCGGATGCTCGTAGCAGGCCAGCTTGATGAGCTGCCCCACGCCCTTGGCGAGCTGCTGGTGCGCCGGCGTCGGGCCGTGCTCCCAGCTCTCGTAGTAGCGCTCGGCCAGCTCGGTCGGCAGCCGATGGGCGCGACGGCCGCGGCCCGGGGCCCAGGCCACCGCCGCCAGATCGTAGCCGTGGAGGCCGGCGACCAGGGCCTGGCGAAACGCGGTCGGCAGCGCGCCCATGGTCAGGCCGACGTGGGCGACCAGCTCGTCGGCCAAGGGCCAGGCCTGGGCCGGGCACATGACCGGCACCAGGCTGCGCAGGAGCGCGGCGGTGGTCGGTCGGTGGTGGTAGGTCATACCGGGCCTCCCAGCATCGCGGCGTCGTGCCGCTCGAGGTAGGTGACGATCGCCGCGGCCGCGGCGGCGCCGTCGCCGCGGTCGAGGGCGTCGAGGTACGCGGTGGCGGCCACGACGTAGTCGTCCGGAACCCGGACGGTCACGACCGCGGCGATCTCGAGGTACACGCCGGCCAGGCGGTTGAGCATCCACACCGCCGGCAGGAAGCCCGTGGCCTCGACGACCGCGCGCATCACCAGGAAGTCCTCGCGCACGAACTCGGCGGGGACGGCGCGGGCCGACCAGGCCCGGACGATCTGCGCCCGCGCCGCCGCCGTGCCGCCGACCGGCATCCGCGCCGCGATCAACCGGACGATGTCGCCGATCAAGGTCCGGCGCAGGATCAGGAGGTCGCGCAAGAGGCCGAGCGTCGGGGCGGCGCCGCCGACGTTGCCGTAGCGCAGGTAGGCCGGCAGGACCTCGATGGTCCACTCGCTCTTGGGGCGCACCACGATGCCCGATCCGCGCCGCGGCTCGACCAGGTGCCACTCGCCCAGGCGGCGCAGGGCCTCGCGCAGGGTGGGGCGGCTGGCGCCGAGCTGGCGCGCCATGTCGCGCTCGGCGGGCAGCCGGGTCCCGGGTGGGAAGTTGCCGCGCAGGATCTCGGCGAGCAGCGACTCGACCACGTTCTCGACCGCGGTGGCGTTGGCTGGTAACGTGCTGGAACCTACAGGAGCGAGCATGTGGCCTGACCAGTTGGTAAGGCCAATCTGCCTCCCGTGCAAGGGCCTCGGCAAGCGAAATCGCTGCCCAGGTGTCGGGGTCGGGAACGGGGTCGGGAACGGGAACGGGAACGGGGTCGGGAACGGGAGCGGGAACGGGGTCGGGAACGGGAACGGGGTCGGGAACGGGGTCGGGAACGGGAACGGGGTCGGGAGCGCGCGCCGGCCTCGGCCTCGGCCTCGGTCTCGGCCTCCGCCTCGGTCTCGGTCTCGGTCTCGGCCTCGGCCTCGGTCTCGGTCTCGGCCTCGGCCTCGGCCTCGGCCTCGGTCTCCGTCTCGGCCTCGGTCTCGGTCTCGGCCTCGGCCTCGGCCTCGGCCTCGGTCTCCGTCTCGGCCTCGGTCTCGGTCTCGGTCTCCGCCTCGGCCTCGGTCTCGGTCTCGGCCTCGGCCTCGGTCTCGGTCTCGGCCTCGGCCTCGGCCTCGGTCTCGGTCTCGGTCTCGGTCTCTGCCTCGGCCTCGGTCTCGGCTTCGGTCTCGGCCTCGGCCTCGGCCACTCTCTCCGTCTCCGTCTCCGTTTCCGTCTCCGTCTCCGTCTCCGTCCCCTCCTCGGTCTCCCGCAGCCGAATCGCCGTCGACCGCACGCCCCGCCGGTTATTGCAAGTGCCTGGCATTTCAGGCAGGTCGCCTTGACGCTGCGCGCAGGCGCCCGCTAGCTTTCGAACATGTCCAAGGCCAAGGCTGGTCAAGATCAGCCTGTCGAGATCCCAGACGTCCTGCCGATCCTGCCCCTGCGCAACTCGGTCCTGTTCCCGGGCTCGATCATCCCGATCGACGTCGGCCGGCGCAAGTCGGTGCGGTTGGTCGAAGACGCCATCGCCAAGGAGCGGCCGGTCATCGGCATCCTCACCCAGAAGGACGCGCGCACCGAAGATCCGGCGTCGGGCGACCTGTACCTGGTCGGGTGCGCCGCGCGCATCCTCAAGGTCATCAAGCTGGCCAAGGACAACTTCTCGGTGATCCTCCAGGGCGTCAGCCGCTTCGAGGTCACCGGCTTCGACGGCGCCGAGCCGTTCCTGTCGGCCAAGGTGCGGGCGGTCCCCGACCCGACGACCTCCGACGTCGAGCTCGACGCCCTGGTGATGAACCTGAAGGACATCGCCAAGCGGGTCGTGAAGCTGATGGACGCGGTGCCCAAGGAGGCCGGTGCGCTGGTCGACTCGGTCACCGAGCCCGGCCACCTGGCGGACCTGATCACCGCCAACCTCGAGCTCGAGGTCGGCGAGAAGCAGGACGTCCTCGAGACCTTCGACATCAAGACCCGGACCCGCAAGGTCCTGCAGTTCCTGTCGCGCCAGCTCGAGGTCTTGAAGGTCCGCGAGCGGATCAACACCCAGGTGCAGGAGGAGATGGGCCGCAACCAGCGCGAGTACGTCTTGCGCCAGCAGCTCAAGGCGATCAAGGAAGAGCTGGGCGAGCTCGACGACGGCGGCGGCGACCTCGACGAGTTCGGCGAGAAGATCCTCAAGGCCAAGATGCCCGAGGAGGCCGAGAAGGCCGCCAAGAAGCAGCTCGACCGCCTGAAGGGCATGCAGCCGTCGTCGGCCGAGTACACAGTCACCCGGACCTACCTCGAGTGGTTGGTCGAGCTGCCGTGGAGCATCTCGACCGACGACCACATCGACCTGAAGGAGGTCCGGCGCTGCCTCGACGAGGATCACTACGACCTCGACAAGGTCAAGAAGCGCATCGTCGAGTACATGGCCGTCCGCAAGCTCAAGGACGACAAGAAGGGGCCGATCTTGTGCCTGGCCGGTCCGCCCGGCGTCGGCAAGACCTCGCTGGGCCGCTCGGTGGCGCGCGCGATCGGCCGCAAGTTCGGCCGCATCTCGCTCGGCGGCGTGCGCGACGAGGCCGAGATCCGCGGCCACCGTCGCACCTACGTCGGCTCGCTGCCCGGCCGCATCATCCAGGGCATCAAGAAGGCCGGCACCAACAACCCGGTGTTCGTCCTCGACGAGATCGACAAGCTCGGCCACGACTTCCGCGGCGACCCGTCGAGCGCGCTCCTCGAGGTCCTCGACCCCGAGCAGAACTCGACCTTCTCCGACCACTACCTCGAGGTGACCTTCGACCTGTCGAAGGTGATGTTCATCGCCACCGCCAACCAGCTCGACCCGATCCCCTGGGCGCTGCGCGACCGCCTCGAGATCATCGAGCTGCCGGGCTACACCCGGCAGGAGAAGCGGCAGATCGCGCGGGCCTTCCTGGTGCCCAAGCAGCTCGAGGAGCACGGCCTGGGCGGCGGCGGCGCCGCCGCGGCGGCCGGCGCGAAGCGCTGCGAGATCTCCGACGAGGCGGTCCTCGAGATCGTCGACAGCTACACCCGCGAGGCCGGCGTCCGCAACCTCGAGCGCGAGATCGGCAGCGTGTGCCGTGGGGTCGCGGTCAAGGTCGCCGAGGGCAACGCCAAGGACCTCGAGACCGTCGGCGTCGACGAGGTCCGCGAGTACCTGGGCCCGGTCAAGTTCGTGTCCGAGGTCGCCGATCGCACCAGCGAGCCCGGCGTCTGCACCGGCCTGGCCTGGACCGCGGTCGGCGGCGACATCCTGTTCATCGAGGCCACCAAGATGCCCGGCAAGGGCAAGCTGACCCTGACCGGCCAGCTCGGCGACGTCATGAAGGAGTCGGTGACCGCGGCGCTATCGGTGGTGCGCGGCCGGGCCGCGGCCCTCGGGCTCGACCCCGGCAACTTCCTCGAGAACGTCGACCTCCACGTCCACGTCCCGGCCGGCAGCGTGCCCAAGGACGGCCCGTCGGCCGGCGTGACCATGTACACCGCCCTGGTGTCGCTCCTCATCGGCGTCCCGGTCCGGCCCGACGTCGCGATGACCGGTGAGATCACGCTGCGCGGCAACGTGCTGCAGATCGGCGGCGTCAAGGAGAAGCTCCTGGCCGCCCACCGCGCCGGCATCAAGCGGGTCATCATCCCCGACCGCAACGTCAAGGACCTGGTCGACGTGCCCGACGAGGTCAAGAGCGAGATGGAGATCCTGTCGGTCAAGCGGATGGACGAGGTGCTGGCCTACGCGCTCAGCAACCCGCCGCAGGCGATCCTGGACCTCGCGGCCGCCGCCCGCGCGGAAGGGTAGCGTTTTAGCGAAGGGACCGGCTGCGGAGCCCATGGGCTGCGTTGCCGGTTCCCCCCGAGAGCCTCACGTACTGGAGTACGCTCGGCCTCGGGGCCCCACCGTCGCCTTGCCCCTGGGCTTCCTCGCGCGGTCCAGCGAGACCGCGGGCGGCGGTGGTTCGAGCGCGGCTTCCGTCCGTGACCGCGGGCGGCGGTGGATCGAGCGCGGCTTCCGTCCGTGACCGCGGGCGGCGGTGGTTCGAGCGCGGCTTCGGTCCGGAGAGGCACCGGCGGCGTTTCGGCGTTGCCTCTGCCATGTATGCATGCTACCCCTGCCGGGTCTGGGAGAGACGCCAGCGCCTCGCGCGGGACCTCAGGGACCTGCCCTAGACTCATTTTTTCGGGGAGGTGGGTGGTGTTTCTCTGTTACCTCGACGAATCGGGGACCGTCGATCCGGTACGACGAGCCACTTCGTGCTCTTGGGGCTCGCGCTCCGAGGGGATAAGTGGCGGGCGCTGGATGCGGAGATCGAGCATGTGAAGGCCGCACACGGCCTTGCGGGTGCCGAACTCCACACGGCGTTCATGTACAAGCGGTTCCCAGAGCAGGAGCGCATCGCCGCGTTCATCGCGCTCGACCGCGATGAGCGGCGTCGGATGATGCTCGAGGCCCGCCGACAATCGGTGCTCGTCGCCGCCACCCGCACGAAATCGGCCGCGCTCAAGAAGGACCACGCGAAGACCGACGCGTACGTCCATCTGACGCTCGACGAACGTCGAGCGTTCGTCGTCGCGATCGCCGAACGGATTCGGGATGCAGATGTTCGACTCTTCAGCGAGGCGGTGAGCAAGACCGATTCGTCGGTCTCGCCCACGGAGGCCTTCGGCCTCGCCTTTGAGCAGGTCGTCACGCGCTTCCACGCCTACCTGGAAGCCATCGGGGGGATTCGTTGGGCCTCCTGGTGCAAGACAACAACGAGACGGCCGCTGCACATCTGACCAGTCTGATGCGGAGGTACCACGCCGACGGCCGAACCCGCTGGGGCGCGTTTCGACGCATCATCGAGACACCGCTGTTCGTGGACAGCGAGCTGACGTCAATGGTTCAACGTGCGGACCTATGCTCTTACGCAACCCGACGCTTCTTTGAGAACGGCGAGACCACGTTGTTCGACCTGATCTACGGACGCTTCGACCGCTCGGGGAAAGGGAAACTGGTCGGCCTCCGGCACTACACCGGCAAGCGCACGTGCAACTGCCGCGTCTGTGTCGACCACGGTCGGTAGGCGCCCGCTGGTGGGCCAAGGGCGGGGGCCGTGCATACGGCGCACCGATCTCGGGGGCGGGTGTTGACGCCATGTTGGCTGGTGCTTAGGTTGCGCCGCAGACAAAACGCTGGCCTGGAAAGCCGGCTGCAAAGAGGCACGAACATGGGCAAGATCATCGGCATCGACCTCGGTACCACCAACTCCGTCGTCTGCATCATGGACGGCAAGGAGCCCAAGGTCATCACCAACGAAGAGGGCGCGCGCCTGACCCCGTCGGTCGTGGCCTTCGATGACCGCGGCGAGGTCCTGGTCGGCCAGATCGCGCGCCGCCAGGCCATCACCAACCCCGAGAACACGGTGTTCTCCTCGAAGCGCCTGATCGGCCGGAAGTTCAACGACCCGGTCACCCAGGAGGAGATCAAGCGCGTGCCGTACAAGGTCGCGGCGGGCGCCAACGGCGACTGCGTGATCGAGAGCCGCGGCAAGAAGATGTCGCCGCCCGAGATCTCGGCCCGCGTGCTGATGAAGCTCAAGCGCGCCGCCGAGGAGTACCTGGGCGAGACCGTGACCGAGGCGGTCATCACCGTGCCGGCGTACTTCAACGACTCGCAGCGCCAGGCGACCAAGGACGCCGGCCGGATCGCCGGCCTCGACGTCAAGCGCATCATCAACGAGCCGACCGCGGCCGCCCTGGCCTACGGCCTCGACAAGGGCAAGGAGCACACGATCGCGGTGTTCGACATGGGCGGCGGCACCTTCGACATCTCGATCCTCGAGGTCGGCGACAAGGTGGTCGAGGTCCAGTCGACCAACGGCGACACCCACCTCGGCGGCGACGACATCGACAACCGGGTCATGGACTGGCTGATCGCCGAGTTCAAGAAGGACACCGGCATCGACGTGTCCAAGGACAAGATGGTCCTGCAGCGCCTCAAGGAGGCCGCCGAGAAGGCCAAGATCGAGCTGTCGAACGTGCAGGAGACCGAGATCAACCTGCCGTACCTGACCGCCGACGCCACCGGTCCCAAGCACCTGCTCAAGCGCCTGGCCCGCCCGGCCTTCGAGCGGATGATCGAGGACATCGTCGCCCGTGCCATGGAGCCGTGCAAGAAGGCCCTGGCCGACGCCGGCAAGAAGGCCTCGGACATCCACGAGGTCGTCCTGGTCGGCGGCTCGACCCGCATCCCGATGGTGCAGCAGAAGGTCAAGGAGTTCTTCGGCCGCGAGCCGAACCGCTCGGTCAACCCCGACGAGGTGGTCGCGCTGGGCGCCGCGATCCAGGGCGGCGTCCTTTCGGGCGACGTCAAGGACATCCTGCTCCTCGACGTCACCCCGCTGTCGTTGGCGATCGAGACCTACGGCGGCGTCGCCACCGTGCTGATCCCGCGCAACACCACGATCCCGACCAAGAAGACCGAGACCTTCTCGACGGCCTCGGACAACCAGACCACGGTCGAGGTCCACGTCACCCAGGGCGAGCGCCCGATGTCGAAGGACAACAAGACCCTCGGCAAGTTCCAGCTCGGCGGCATCCCGCCGGCGCCGCGGGGCGTGCCGCAGATCGAGGTGTCGTTCGACATCGATGCCAACGGCATCCTCCACGTCACCGCCAAGGACAAGGCGACCAACACCGAGCGCGCGATCAAGATCGAGGCCTCGAGTGGTCTGTCCGAGGCCGACATCAAGCGCGCCGTCGAGGAGGCCGCCGCCCACGAGGCCGAGGACAAGCTGCGCAAGGAGGCCATCGAGGCCCGCAACCAGCTCGACTCGCTACTCTACGGCACCAAGAAGCTGGTGAAGGAGAACGAGGCCAAGCTGTCCGACGCCGACAAGCTCATGGCCGAGGAGGAGTTCAAGAAGTCGGAGTCCGTGCTCGAGTCCAACCGCGAGCCGAGCAACCCCGACGAGCTCCGCAGCGCCTTCGAGTCGCTGCAGGCGGTGGCGCACAAGATCGCCGAGACCATGTACAAGGCGGCCGGCGGCCCGAGCGGTGACGGGCAGGCCGACGCGGGCGCCAGCCCGGGCCCCGGGGGCGACGACGTGATCGACGCGGACTACACGGACAAGCAGTGACCTTCTGAGGGCCCTTCGAAGAGGCCCCAACCGAAGCCAACCGACCCGACGCCCGCCGCTTTCGCGGGCGTCGGCGTTTTCGGCGTGGACAACGTGGTTCCGCGGGCGGGTGATCGCGCTGCGAGGCCAACGGGTCGGGCGGTTCTACGAGAGCCGGTCTCGGTCTCGTCCTCCGCCTCGGTCTCAGCCTCGGCCTCGGTCTCGGTCTCGGACTCGGCCTCGGCCTCCGTCGCGGCCTCCGTCTCGGTCTCGGCCCCGGTCTCGTCTCGGCCTCGGCCTCGGTCTCGGTCTCGGCCTCGGTCTCGGTCTCGGTCTCGGTCTCGGTCTCGGTCTCGGTCTCGGTCTCGGTCTCGGCCTCGGACTCGGCCTCGGCCTCCGTCGCGGCCTCGGTCTCGGTCTCGGTCTCGATCTCGGTCTCGGTCTCGGTCTCGGCCTCGGTCTCGGTCTCGGCCTCGGTCTCGGCCTCGGTCTCGGCCTCGGCCTCGGTCTCGGCCTCGGTCTCCCTCTCGGTCTCGGCCTCCGCCTCGTCCGCGCTAGCCGTCAGCCGGCGGCAGCACGTGGCGCTGGTAGTTGGGGGTCTCGCCACTGTCTTCCCATGCGCCGCCGGGGTATCGGTGGCGCAGGGTGGTGCCGTCCCACTGCCACTCGTGCCGACGGGGGCCTTCGTAGGTGGTGCCGGCGGCGCTGCGGCCGTCGGGAGTGGACTCGGCGGTGGTGAACTCGACCAGGGTGGGCGCGGTCTGACGGGTGGTCACCTCCATCACGATCCGCACGTGCCCGGCGATCTGCATGGTGTCGCCGGGCTGGAGCTCGAGCGGGGAGGGCACGTCGATCCCGAGGCTGCCGAACTGGGGCACGTCGGCGTTGGTGGCTTGCTGGCCGTCGATGATGCTGTAGGTGCTCTGGCCGAGCTCGCGGGGGAGCATGGCGCCGTGCTCGGCGTGGAGCCGCTCGAGGATCGAATAGACGAGGCCACTGCAGTCGACGCCGATGCCGGCCTGCTTCATCCACAGCTCGATGGCCTCGGTCCACGCGAGGCCCCACGCCGCAGGATCAGTGCTGGCGATCGTGGGCGCCGGGATCACGCCGTGATCGACCGCGTTCTGGACGAGCGCGGCGATCTCCTCTGGGCTGCCCTTGGCGACGGCGGCGTCGGTGGCGCCGACGCTGCCGCTGGCGGTCCCGACCGCGGCGTCGTACTGGTAGAGCGAGTTGGCGCGGACGCCGGGATTGCCGGCGCCGAAGTTAGCGGCCTGGTAGTCCTCGGACGGGGTCGGATTGTCGGCGGTGCTGGCGCCACCCGTCCAGGTTGGGTACTTGTTGTTCCAGTACGGGGTGTCGATGGTGACGGTGATGGTCCGCCGCGGCGCGGCGGTCGGCTCGACGGTGGCGGTCGGCTCGACCGTGGCGGTCGCCTCGGGGGTTGCGGTGGCGGTCGCCTCCGGGGTCGCGGTCGCGGTCGCCTCGGGGGTCGCGGTCGCCTCGGGGGTCGCGGTCGCCTCAGGGGTCGCGGTCGCCTCAGGGGTCGCGGTCGGCGGCGCGCCCACGGGCACGGTGATCTCGAGGTTCTGATAGTCGGCCAGGGCGTCGGCGATGGCGGCGGTGACCTCGGCGTAGAACGCGGCACTGGCATCAGGCGTGGGCGTCGGCGTTGTCGTCGGCGTCGGCGTCGGCGTCGGCGTCGGCGTCGTCGGGGCCGGCGTCGCGGTCGCCTCCTGGCGCTGGACCTGGGTCGGCGCGGCCGACAGCGACGGCGCTGGGCCGCCGTGGACGATGTGATCGGCGAAGCGATCGGCCTCGACCTCGGCGCGGTCTCCGGCCTGGCTGACCTCGAGCTTGGCCTGGGCGCCGCTGTCCCCGCTGTCCCCGCTGCCCGCGCTGCCCGCGCTGCCCGCGTTGCCTTGCTGCACCGTGTGGGCCACCTCGTGGGCCAAGAGGTGCATGCCGAACGGGTCGTCCGGCGCGAGCCTGCCGGGCGCGAACGAGATGTCCTGTCCGACGGTGAACGCCTGGGCGCCCAGATCGGTGGCGGCGCGGTTGGCCTCGGGATCGTCGTGGACGCGGACGTCACCGAGGTCGGTGTGCAGGCTGGCCTCGAGGCGCTCGCGGGGCGCGGCCGGCAGCGGCGCGCCTGTGGCCTTGCGCTGGAGGCGCCGGGTGGCGACGGAGCGTCCGGACGCCGGACGGTCGGCGGCGGTGGAGTCCGACCCGGGGGAGGCGGCGCGATCGCGATCGTGCGTCATGCCCATGGTACGGATCGCCCCGGCCGGATCTCACCGGCCGCACGCGCGAGCCAGCCGTGTTGCGATCGCGCCCACGCTCGCAGTCCGGTGAGTGCTGGCGATCGTGAGCGGGCGTACACGAGTCGACGTCCGAGAGTGGCCCGGGTGACCTGGCGACCGAAGGCCGAGACAACGTCGGCGGTTTGTTGCGCAGCCGGGGGGGCGGCGTTGCACAATCGGCGAGTGACGCGCGCGCTCGCTCTGGTCGGCCTGGTCGCAGCCCTGGCGGGTTGTGTCGAGCTGGGCGTGGTCGGAGATGGGACGACGGTGTCGGTGGGGCACGCGGCCGGAGGCCTGTTGCTCGACGGAGCTCGCCTGCCGGCGCGCGGCGAGGGCTTCCACGTGCCGGCGCGCTGGCGCGCTCGCGGCAGCCTGTACGGCACCGACGAGCTGGTCGCGGTGATCGCCACCGCCGGACGCACGGTGGCCGCGGAGCTCCCCGGCGCGTCGATCGGCGTCGCCGACCTGTCCCGGCCGGGCGGCGGGGAAGGGCCCCATCACCGGTCGCACCAGACCGGGCGCGACGTCGACCTTCTGTTCTTCGTCACCGATCGAGCCGGACGACCGGTCGAGCTCGAGGAGATGCGGCACTTCGGCGAGACCGGTACGACGGTCGACGGCGGTCCACCGCTGTCGTTCGACGCCGCCCGGACCTGGCGGCTGGTGCGCGCGCTCTTGCTGGCGCCCGGGCCCGGGATCGATCACATCTTCGTCTACGCGCCGCTGCGAGCGGCCATGCTCGATCACGCCCGCGCCAGCGGTGAGCCCGAGTGGCTGGTGGCCTGGGCCGGCGAGCTGTTGTCGCAGCCCAGCGACTCCGCGCCCCACGACGATCACCTCCACGTCCGGATCCGCTGCCCCGACGGCGACTGGGTGTGCCAGGGCCGGGGCGTCGGCAAGAAGCCGCCGCGGGACCCGGTCGCGCCGGTGGCGGCCGCCCTGGCGTCGCGCCCGATCGTCGGGGCGCTGCGGATCTACCGATCGCCGTGGTAGCCGCGGCTCACGGCGACAAGCGACGGATGTTCTGCACGAGCTGATCGAAGGTGCGGCGCAGCGCCGATCGCGCGGCCGGCGTCTCGGTCGCGATCACCACGCTGACGACGTCGTCGCCGAGCAGGACCAGCGCGTGACGGACGTAGCGACGGTTGAGCTCGTACTCGACCTCGGGGGTGCGCGACTGCTGTTGCGCCGTGACCCGGACGCCGAGGGACTCGAGGCGCCCGCGGAGCTGCGCGATCGCGCTGGCCGGATCGCTGGTGCAAAACACCGCCTCGGGCTCGGTCCGGCACCCCGGCACGATGCGATCGATCGTGACCAGGATCCGCGCCCGCGGCACCGAGCGCGACAGGGTCAGGAGCACGCGCGGATAGCCGCTCGACTCGCTGACCCGCCAGCCGCGCGGTAGCTCGAGGCGCACGCCGTGGGTGGTCGAGGTGTAGCGGTCGCCGTCGATCTCCGCTCGCGCGGGGCGGATCGCGCTCAGCGCGACGGCCACGGCGACGACGGCGATCGAGCGCATCGCCGTCGACGGTAGCACGACGCGACCCGGCAGCGCCCAGCGTCGCCGATGGCCCCTCGCGACGGCGCGCGCGCGGTGCGCCGCGGCCGCTGTCACTGAACAGAGTTGCAGCGAAATACTTGACTACTTTGTCCGGCCTATTGTTGACCGACTACATTCACGCGAATACAGTGACGATACTTCAAGGGGACGATAGCTCTTTCTCGACGTCACACGGACGACCGATCTCGAAGCCGACACCTCGAGGGCGGTCCTCCACGGGGCTCCCACCGCGCCGACCGCGTGGGGCCGCCGACGCGAACGCCCTCTCGCCATCGCCCGACCGCCACACCACCGACGCCATGCCTCGCTCGCCGTCCAACTCCCACGCCGCTCCTGGCCCCGCGCTCGCGCTGGTGGGCGACGCCCTGGTGATCGGCGGCGAGCCGGCCCTGGCCGCGACGCTGGTGGCGCCGCGGCGCCGCGGCGCCGGGACCGCCGCGCCTCCGCCCGCGCGCGAGCACCTGACCGACGCCGAGCTGCGCCAGGTCGAGGACACCTACGCCGAAGGCATCACCGCGGTCCAGATCGTCGACGTCTTCGTCAGCCGCGGCATCCGGTTCACCGAGGCCACCTTCCGCAAGTACGTCCAGCTCGGGCTCTTGCCGCGCAGCCGTCGCATCGGCCGCAAGGGCAAGAACAAGGGCTCGCTCGGGCTGTACCCGGCCAAGACGGTGCGCCGGATCGACCACGTCAAGCGGCTGATGCTCGAGGGCTACACGATCGAGCAGATCCAGGCCCAGTTCCTCCAGTTCACCGACCTGATCGAGAACGTCAGCGAGGCCCTGGTGGTGCTGTTCGATCGCCTCGACCTCGACCTGGCTGCGCCGGATCTCGATCCGACCGCGCGCCGTGGCCTGGCCAAGGAGCTCGCCGAGGCCCGCCGCCACGGCGACGGCTTGGTCGAACGCCTGACCGCCCTGACCCAACGCGCCCTGGCGCCGCGCGCCGCCGAGCTCCGCAAGGCCGGGGCCGCCGACGACGCCGAAGACTTGCTCTGACCGACCGCCGCGGCCCCGCCGGCCGCGCCGCTCGTTGCGAACCGAAGGAGACGCCGATGATCGACGACGATGACAATGCCAAGGGGACGCGCCGGATCGCCCGCGGGAGCCAGGCGCCGGCCGATCGCGTGACCGCCGCTGCTGCGGTGGCCGTCGACGACGAGCTCGACGAGGAGCTCGACGACGACCTGACCGACGGCGACGACGGCGACGACGACGAGCTCGACGACGCCTCGGTGGTGGTCGACGGCGCGGAGGGCGACGACGTGCCCGAGGTCAGCCGCAAGGTCCGCCGGCGCCGGCGCCGGACCCGGCCGCGGTCCAAGACGATCGCGATGAAGCGCCTGACGCGCGAGGAGCTGCGCCAGGGCGCGCTCATGTACCCGCCGGTCGACGACCCGCGGCCGCGGACCCGGGCCGAGTGCAAGGAGGAGCTGCGGCCGTGCCCGTGGGTGGCCTGCAAGTTCCACCTCTACCTCGACGTCAACCCGGAGACCGGGTCGATCAAGATCAACTTCCCCGACCTCGAGCCGTGGGACCTGCCCCACACCTGCTCGCTCGACATCGCCGAGCGCGGCGGCATCACGCTCGAAGAGGTCGGCGAGATCATGAACCTGACCCGCGAGCGGATCCGCCAGGTCGAGGTCCGGGGGCTGCTCAAGCTGAAGATGGCGTCGCCGTCGCCCGACGAGATCGGCGCCGCGCTCCTGCGCCGCCCCGGCCAGTGACGCCGGCTCGGCGAGCGGCCGATCCCGCGTCGGCTTGACCCCTTCGCCCGCCACCTGTTAGGCACGGCCACGTCGCGACTCGTCGACGCGAGGTGGCCTCCATGATCTCCGCTCTCCCCTCGGAAGTTGTCCCCGGTCCGGTGACCATCCGCCGCGCGCTCCTGTCGGTATCCGACAAGCGCGGCCTGGTCGAGCTCGGCCGCGCGCTGGCCGCGCGCGGCGTCGAGCTGCTGTCGACCGGTGGCACCGCAGCGGCCTTGACCGCCGCCGGCGTCGCGGTCCGGCAGGTCTCGGACTGGACCGGCGCGCCCGAGATCCTCGACGGCCGGGTCAAGACCTTGCACCCCAAGGTCCACGGCGGTCTCCTCGGCCGGCCGATCGCGCCTCACCAGGCCGAGATGGCGACCCACGGCCTCGAGCCGATCGATCTGGTGGTCGTGAATCTGTACCCGTTCACCGCCGCGATCGCGCGCCCTGACCTGTCGTACGCCGACGCGATCGAGAACATCGACATCGGTGGGCCGGCGATGTTGCGGTCGGCGGCCAAGAACCACGAGCGGGTCACGGTGGTGGTCGATCCCGACGACTACCCGGCGCTCGTCGCCGACCTGACGGCGACCGGCGCGGTCGACGCGCCCCGGCGCCTGGCCCTGGCGCGCAAGGTCTTCGCCCACACCGCGGCCTACGACGCCGCGATCGCCGCCTATCTGAGCGCGGTCCCCGACGACGCGGTGCTCACCCCCGCCGCGGCGCCGCCGCGCGCCCCGTATCCCGGGACGCTCACCGTGCAGTGGCACAAGCGCTACGACCTGCGCTACGGCGAGAACCCGCACCAGTCGGCGGCGTTCTACGTCGACGGGGCGTCACCCGTGACCGTCGCCGCGTCGGCCCGTCCGAGCCTGGCCACCGCCGAGGTCCTCGGCGGCAAGGCGCTGTCGTACAACAACCTGCTCGATCTCGACGCTGCCCTGGGCCTGGCGCTCGAGTTCGGCGACGAGGCCCGGCCAGTGGCGGTCGTGGTCAAGCACAACAACCCGTGCGGCGTCGCCCTGGGCGACGAGCTGGCGACGGCCTACGCCCGCGCGCGCGCCGCCGATCCGGTGAGCGCGTTTGGCGGCATCGTCGCGCTCAACCGCGAGGTCGACCTGGCGTGCGCCCGGCTCCTCGGCGAGACCTTCCTCGAGTGTGTGATCGCGCCCGGCTTCACGGCCGAGGCCCGCGAGGCCCTGGCCGGCAAGAAGAACCTGCGGCTGATCGCGGCTCCCGGCCGGTGGGTGATCGATCCCACCGCGGTGGTCACGGTCCGCACGATCGCCGGCGGCGCTCTGGTGCAGACCGTCGACGCGGCCGCGGTCGACGTCGGCGGCGCGCGGGTGGTGACCTCGCGCGCCCCCGAGGCTGGCGAGCGCGCCGACCTGGCCTTCGCCTGGCGAGTCGGCAAGCACGTCAAGTCCAACGCGATCGTCTTCGCCAAGGACGGCGCGACGCTGGCGATCGGCGCCGGCCAGATGAGCCGGGTCGACTCGGTCAAGATCTGCGAGCGCAAGGCTGGCGCAGCGCTGGTCGGCAGCGTGGTCGCGTCCGACGCGTTCTTTCCGTTCCGCGACGGTGTCGACGTCCTGGCCGCGGCCGGGGCCCGCGCGGTCGCCCAGCCCGGCGGCTCGGTCCGCGACGACGAGGTGATCGCCGCCGCCGACGAGCACGGCCTGGCGATGGTCTTCACCGGCACCCGCCACTTCCGACACTGACAGGACCTCGCCATGCACATCCTCCTCATCGGCAGCGGCGGACGCGAGCACGCCCTGGCGTGGCGGCTGGCCGCCGCCGGTCACCAGGTGATCGCGGCGCCCGGCAATCCCGGCATCGCCGAGGTCGCGGCGTGTGTCCCGGTCGGGGTCGGCGATCTCGACGGGCTGGTCGCGGTGGCGATCGAGCGCGCGGTCGAGCTGGTCGTGGTCGGCCCCGAGGCGCCGCTGGTCGCCGGGCTGGCCGATCGCCTGCGCGCCGCCGGGGTTCCGACCTTTGGCCCGGGCGCCGACGGGGCGCGCCTCGAGGGCAGCAAGGCCTGGAGCAAGCAGTTCTTCGCGCGCCACGGCATCCGCACCGCGCGGTTCTTCGTCGTCGAGGACGCGGCGGCGGCTGACGCGGCCATCGACGCGCTGGGTGGGGCTTGCGTGGTCAAGGCCGACGGGCTGTGCGCCGGCAAGGGCGTGGTGGTCGCGGCCGACGCCAGCGAGGCGCGGGCCGCGGCCCGGGCCATGCTCGACGGCCGCTTCGGCGACGCCGGGCGCCGTCTGGTGATCGAACAGAAGCTGCGCGGTCGCGAGGTCTCGCTCCTGGCGCTCACCGACGGGGCGCGCCTCGAGGTGCTGGCGCCGGCCGAGGATCACAAGACCCTCTACGACGGCGATCGCGGGCCCAACACCGGCGGCATGGGCACGGTCAGCCCAGCCTGGGTGCCCGACGCCGTGGTCGCGCGGGCCCGCGCCGAGATCCTCGAGCCGACGGTGCGCGGCCTGACCGCCGAGGGCATCGACTACCGCGGCGTGCTCTACGCCGGCCTGATGGTCGAGGACGACGGCACGCCGTGGATCATCGAGTACAACTGTCGCTTCGGCGACCCCGAGACCCAGCCGGTGATGGCCCGCCTCGAGGGCGACCTCGGCGCGGTCCTGGCCGGGGCCGCGGCCGGGGCGATGCCCGCCGACGCGCTCACCTGGAGCTCGCGGGTCGCGGTGTGCGTCGTGGTCGCCGCCGCCGGCTATCCCGAGGCCCCGCGCACCGGCGATCCCATCACCGGCCTGCCGCCCGCCGGTGAGGAGCTGGTGGTGTTCCACGCCGGCACCGCCCGACGCGACGGCGCGCTGGTGTCGGCCGGGGGGCGGGTCCTGGGCGTGACCGGCCTGGGCGCCGACCTCGAGGCCGCGCGCGCCGTGGCCTACGCCGCCGTCGACGCCATCGCCCTCGACGGCAAGCAGGTCCGGCGCGACGTCGGTCGCCGCGGCGCCTGAGCCGCCGCGGTCAGGCCGGGTAGGCCGCCAGCGCGGTGCGCAGGTGACCGGCGGTGGCGTCGTCGAACGCGACCAGGATCACGCGGCGCGGCAGCTCGTGGGTCGCCAGCTCGGCGGCCACCGTCCGGCACGCCGCCATCGCCGCGAGCGCGGGTGGGTAGCCGTAGACGCCGGTCGAGATCGCGGGGAACGCGATCGTCGCGAACCCGTGCTCCCGCGCCAGCGCGATCGCCCGCCGGTAGCACGACGCGAGCTGTTCGGGCTCGTTCGCGCCGCCGCCGCGCCACCGCGGGCCGACGGTGTGGATCACGTGGCGCGCGGGCAGCCCGAAGCCCGGCGTGAGCTTGGCGTCGCCGACCTTGCAGCCGCCCAGCGGGCGACATGCCTCGACCAGCTCGCGCCCCGCCGCGCGATGGATCGCACCGTCGACTCCACCGCCACCCAGGAGACTCGTGTTGGCGGCGTTCACGATGGCGTCGACCGCGAGCGTGGTGATGTCTCCCTGCCAGATCTCGATCCTCGACATGGTGTCATTCGTACAATAACAGCCCTCGGCGTGTCAACCCGGGCGGCGCCACCCGAGGCGCGCCGTCGGTCGCCGCGGCGCCTGAGCCGCCGCGGTCAGGCCGGGACACCGGTCTCGGCCTCGGCCTCGGCCTCCGCCTCCGCCTCGGTCTCGGTCTCGGTCTCGGTCTCGGACTCGGTCTCGGACTCGGTCTCGGTCTCGGTCTCGGACTCGGACTCGGACTCGGCCTCCGCCTCGGTCTCGGCCTCGGTCTCGGCCTCGGTCTCGGTCTCTGCCTCGGTCTCCGCCTCGGTCAGCGCTTCCAGCGCAACAGCTCGATCGCGTTGTCGGCGTAGCCCGAGTCGCGCAGGGCCTGCTCCTTGGGCGAGTCGAACAGGGTGTGGATCATCAGGTCGTCGACGTCGAGGACCCCCGGGGTGCCGCGGTCGACGGTGAGCGCGCCGACGTGGCGCGGGAACAGGATGAGATCGCCGGGCTGCGGAAACGCGATCGGTTGGCCGCGGCGATCGCGGTAGACGCCGTCGTCGGCCAGGGCGCCGGTGGCCAGGACCCGCGCGTGGCGCTTGAGCGTGCCGGTGTAGCCGTAGGGGATGGCGAGCCCGGCCCGACGCGCGCCGTAGACCATGAGGTCGGCGCAGTCCGAGCCCTCGAGCTGCTCGCTCTGGTGCGCGCGATCGTTGGGGCCGGCCGAGGCCCAGATGTACGGCTGGCCGTACATCTCGGTCAGGTAGCCGAGGAAGCTGTCGTCGCGCCGCACCGTGATCCGATGGACCTCGTCGGTCAGGCCGCCGGCGGCGCGTCGCTTGCGCGCGGCGATGCCGGGCGAGGCGATGGTCCGGTCGCCCTGGGTCGCGACGACCTGGTAGCGCATCGTGCCGACGCCGCCGCCGTGATCGGGGGTGAGGGTCGGATGGACGTCGGCGGTCACCGCGCCCTGACCGGCGGCCATCGGCGTGGTGGCGTAGGGGATGGCCTCGTAGCGAAACGAGCCCGACTGGGTGTTCGACAGGTTGGCCGCGGTCGGCTCGATCTTCGACCACGCCAGGGCCAGCGCCGGGCCCTCGGCCAGGGGCCGGACCGCGACCTCGCGCTTGCGCCAGCGCAGGCGCGGCGCGTCGGAGTAGATCGCGCGGCGGCCGCCGTCGTCGACCTCGACCACGGCGTACAGCGTGACCGGCTCGCCCAGGCGCGCCCGCTTGGGGTTGGCATCGGCCGGTCCGTCGGCGCCGACCCGCGACGCGATCCCGATCGCGACGACGACGCCGCGATGATCGGCGCGGCCGTGGTGGGCCGACCGCAAGGCGGCGGTGGTCGCGAGCCCTGGCGCCGGCGGGCCTGCGGTCGGCGCGCCTGCCGGCGTCGGCTGACCCGGTGTCGCCGGGCCCGGCGTCGGCTGGCCGACCGCCTCGCTGCGGCAGGCGAGGGCGAACCCGAGCAGGCAGATCGACGCGCGTGAGGCCATCGCGGGAATGAAACGCGCCACGACGGCGATTGTTCCATCGATCGACCGGCCCCGCACGTCGCGATTGACACGCGCCCTGCGGACGTGGCACGGAGAGAAGAACCTCGGAGACGCCGCCATGAGCCAGCACCAGCACACCGCCACGATCGCGACCATTCCCATGGTCTCGACGATCGTCGTGTGCGTGGTCGCCGCCGGCGGCCCCGCGGATCGAACTCGCTGCTGACCGCGGCGTAGCTCGATCGTCGGACGCGGCGACGCGTCACCGGCGGCGGCCGTCTGGCCTCTAGCGGCCGCCGTCTGGCCGCCGTCCGGCCGCCGCGGTCGGAGCCGCCGCGGTCGGAGCCGCCGCCGTCCGTGCCCGGCGCCGGGCTGACCGCCCCGTCGGAATTCGCCCGGTTCGCCGGATCTCTCGCAGTTCCCTTCGTGACCTATCGTCACAGATCGCGTGGTTGTGTCATGTCCAAGGAAAATCTAGAAAAACACGAGTTATCCTGGTCCACGCGCCCCGGCCGCGAGCTGGCCCACCGCGCGTGGCCGATCGCGGTGTCGACCCTGTCGTACAGCGCGATGAGCCTGGTCGGCGCGGCCTTCGTCGCCCGGGTCGGTGCGGCCGAGGTCGCCGGGGTCGGCCTGGCCGCGACCGCGCACTTCGCGTTCCTGTGCTTCGCGATCGGCGCGCTGCGTGGCGCCAAGACCTTGACCGCCCAGGCCCTGGGCGCCGGGCGCGTCGCCGACGCCGACCGGTACCTCGGCGTGGCCGTGCTCATGGCCCTGGGCTGGGGGGTCGTCTCGATCGTCCTCGCCGAGGTCGCGGCGCCGCTCCTGGCCGCGGCGGCGGCCGACGTCGCCCAGGGCGGCCACGCCTCGACGTATCTGCGCATCCGCGCCCTGGCC
The DNA here is from genome assembly GCA_018057825.1 of Kofleriaceae bacterium. GTDB lineage: Bacteria > Myxococcota_A > Polyangia > Haliangiales > Haliangiaceae > UBA2376. Next base: position 66,222 of record JAGPCY010000027.1, read on the forward strand.
GCGCCGCTGGTCCTGGTGACGGTGGCGATGCGTGAGACCCGGTGGGCCGAGGGTGATGCTCGGCTGCCGATGCGCGCGACCGTCGCCGGCAACCTGATCAACCTCGGCCTCGACGCCGTCTTGATCCTCGGCCTGGGCTGGGGCGTCGCCGGCGCGGCCCTGGCCTCGGTGGCCGGCTCGGCGGTCGAGTGCGCGGTCCTGGCGGTGCCGCTCCGCGCCCGCCTGGCCCGGGCGGCGTGGCGGCCCGCGTACGCGCGCGCGCTCCTCGCCCAGGGCACGCCGACCGGGGTGCAGTTCCTCCTCGAGGTCGGCGCGTTCCTCGCGCTGTCGGTGGTGGTCGCGCGCATGGGCGAGCTCGACGGCGCCGCCCACCAGCTCGTGCTGCAGCTCACCCACGTCTCGTTCCTGCCGGCCCACGCCCTGGCCGAGGCGGCGTCGGTGCTGGTCGGCCGCGCGATCGGCGCCGGTCGCCCCGACCTGGTGCGGCCGGTGGCCGTGCGGGCGATGCAGCTCGGCGGGCTCTACACCGCGGCGTGCACCGTCGGGTTCGCGCTGGGCGCGACCCCGATGGCCCAGGCCATGGGGGCCGGCGATGGGCCGCTCCTGGTCGTGACCCGCCAGCTCATCTGGCTCGCGGCGGCCTTCCTGATCGCCGACGCCGGCAACGTGATCGCCCGCGGCGTCCTGCGCGGCGTCGGGGACGCCGTCCACCCGGCGATCGTCGGCGTGGTCACCGCCTGGGTCGTCACCCCGCCGCTGGCCGCCGGCCTCGGCCTCGGGCTGGGCTGGGGCGTGCTCGGCGGCTGGCTCGGCCTCACGATCGAGATCGTCGTCGGCGCGGCGCTCCTGTGGCGGCGGCTGCTCGGCGAGGGCTGGCGGTCGGTCGCCGAGGTGACGCGGGCCCGGACCCTCGCGGTCGGCGCCGCGGCCGCCGAGACAGATGCTGAAAGTAGGAAGTCGAACGTTCTACTTTCGCGTGAGGTCGACCCGGCGTAGGGTCTGCGCCGTGGCCCGGCTCCGCGCTCCGAACGCTCCCCCGACCCATGGGCGCGGCGGCCGGGCCACACCTTCTTCCGCGCCGGCCACCGCCCGCGGCGCGCTCGTGCGCATCTCCGACCTGGCGCGCCAGGCCGGGGTCCCGTCGGCGACGATCAAGCACTACATGCGCGAGGGGCTGCTGCCGCGGCCGACCGCGCGCACCAGTCGCAACATGGCGTACTACGATCCGCGCCTGGCCGCGCGGGTGCGGACGATCAAGGACCTCCAGACTCGGCGGTTCCTGCCGCTGCGACTGATCGGCGACCTGCTCGAGCCGGCGCCGTCGGCCGAGGTCCGGGCCGACGCCGAGGCGACCCTGCGCCGCCATCTCGGCGAACTCGCGCCGGCGATCCAGGCCGGCGCCGACGACGCCCGGGCCCGCCGCGGCCGGGCCGATCGCGGCGATCGCGCCGAGGAGCTGGTCGCGCGGTGCGCGATCACCGCCGACGAGCTGACCGGCCTGGCCGAGGCCGGCCTGGCCGGCCCGGGCGCCGACGGTCGCTACCGCGACGCCGACCTCGAGCTGATCGAGATCATCGACGAGACCCGCCGACTCGGCCTGGGCGACCTGTTCCCGATGCCGATCCTCGTCCCGTACGCCGAGGCGGTGCGCGCCCTGGTCCGCACCGAGCTCGAGCTGTTCCGCCGTCAGGTCCTGGCCGGCCCAGCGCTGCCGCCGCGGCCCCTCGATCAGATCGCCCGCGAGGCCACCGCCCTCGGCGAGCGCCTGGTCGTCGCGATGCGCGCCAAGCTGGTCCTGTCCGAGCTCCAGGCGCCGGCTCGCCCCAACCCCGCCGCGGCCGCCGCCGCGCCGCCCGCCGTTCACCGCGCCTCGCCGGCGCCCGTCTCTCGCACCCGGAGGACCCGATGACCCGCACCACCCTCGCCGCCGTCTTGATCGCCGTGGCCGCCTGTAGCGACGGCGCTGACCCGAGCCTCGACGCCAGCCCCGGCGACGCCCGCGACGCCGCGTCGTCGGACGCGAGCTCCGACGCGCTCTCCGACGCGTCGGGCCCGGACGCCGTCACGCCCGATGGCCCGCCAGCGGCCAGCGATCCGGGGACCACCGGTGGCTTCCGCGCCGTGGTCACCGCCGCGGTGACGATCCCGGTGGCCGGCGGCACGATCGCCGGCACGGTGTGCAACCCATCGGTCGACGGCACCACGCCGGCGCCCGGGACCTTCCCGCTGGTCATCGTCTCGCCGGGCTTCCAGCTCGGACGCGCCCAGTACCGGATCTACTGCGAGCACCTCGCGACCTGGGGCTACGTCGTCATCACCCGCGACTACGCCTCGAGCGGCAACCAGCAGGCCAAGGCCGCCGAGGTCGGGCGGGTGATCGACTGGGCCCTCGGCACCGCCAGCGGCCTGGCCGGTCGGATCGACAGCACCCGCATCGGCGTCGCCGGTCACTCGCTGGGCGGCAAGGTCAGCATCAACGCCGCCATCCTCGACGCCCGGATCCGCGCGGTGGTGGGCTGGGACCCCGTCGACGCTCTGCCGCCGCTGAGCGACGGCTCGGTCTCGGTGACCCCGGAGCTGATGGCCGGCCTGACCGTCCCCCTGGCGGTGCTGGGCGAGACCACCGACGGCACCGGCACCCTCGGTCAGGCCTGCGCGCCGACCGCCGACAACTACGCCCGCTACTACGACGCGGCGTGCAACACCCCGACCGCCCTCGAGGTCACGATCACCGGCGCCGATCACATGGACTGGATCGGCGACCGCGCGAGCTGCGGCCTGGCCTGTCTGGCCTGCCGCAGCGGCACCACGCCCGAGACCACCGTCCACACCTTGACCAAGCGGGTCACGACCGCGTGGTTCGAGCGCCACCTGCGCGCCAACGCCGCCGTCGATCCGTACCTGGTCGCGCCCGGGATCGGCACGCCGACCACGCTGCGCACCGGCGGGCCGGCCTGCGCGCGGTGACGGCGCGCGCGTGACGGCGGCGCGTTGTCGGACCGGCGTGCTACTCACCGCGCGATGCTCGATCTCGTGTCCTCGCTCGCGACCTCTGGCCTGTCCTCCGCGCGCGCGACCGGCCGGCCGCTGTCGCCCAGCGTCCGCCGCGCCGGCGACGGCGACGTCGCCGCGCTGACCCGGCTCATCAACCGCGCCTACCAGGTCGAGCGCTTCTTCGTCGACGGCGAGCGCATCGACGCCGCCGAGGTCGCGGCGCTGCGGACCCGCGGTCACTTCCTGGTCCTCGACGGCGCCGATCGCGAGCTGGCCGCCGCGGTCTACGTGCGCATGGACGGCGACTGCGGCGGCATCGGCCTCCTGTCGGTCGCGCCCGAGTGCCAGGGCGCCGGCCTGGGTCGCCGCCTGGTCGCGGTCGCCGAGGCGCTGTGCGCCGCGGTCGGCTGCCGCGCCGTCGAGCTATCGATCGTCAACCTGCGCCAGGAGCTCGGGCCCTGGTACCGGAGCCAGGGCTACCGCGAGGTCGGGACCGCGCCCTTCGATCAGCCGGCGACCCAGCCGTGTCACTTCATCCGGATGCAGAAGCAGCTGACCGCCTGAGCGGGCTGCGGTGGCGCGGCCCCGGCGCGGCCGCGAGCCGAACCGGCGCGCCGGCGTGGCGTCCGTGTACACTCGGGCGATGCGGTCCCTCGCGCTCGTGGTCGCGTCCTTGGCGGTGGTCGCGGCCTGCTCCGACGACGTCGGTCTGCCCGATGCCCGGCCGGCGATCGACGCCGCCGCGCCCGGCCAGATCGCCTTGACGTGGTCGCTCAACCACGCCGGCCTGCCCCAGACCTGCGCCTCGGTCGGAGCCACCGGGGTGGCGGTCGACATCGTGCCGGTCGGCTCGTTGTTCGGCGAGGTCGACGGCTGGAGCTGCGCTTCGGGCATGGGCACGACCCGCGCGCTCGAGCCCGGTCGCTACGATCTGCGGATCACGGTCAGCGGCGGTGGCACCCTCGACGGCCCGATCATCCGCCTCGGCGTCGAGGTCCGCCCCGGCCAGGTCACGACGATCGAGCCGATCGTCTTCGACGTCGAGCCCAGCGGCGCCGTGACCTTCCGGATCACGACGCCGGCCGGCGACAACTGCGCCGCCGCTCCGGCCGGCGCCGGCATCACCGCGATGCGCGTCGAGCTGCGCGATGCCGCCGGGACCTGCGTGCCGACCACCTTCGCCATCGCCGCTGGCGCGACCCTGCCGGCCGCGAGCTACGCCAGCGATTGCGCCGGCGCGACCGCGCCGTGCATCGCCGCCGACCAGGTGATCACCGCGACCGAGGTGCCAGCGGGCCAGCGCACCCTCGCGCTGGTCGGGTTGATCGGCGCCGCGCCGTGCTGGACCCGCACCAGTCAATATGCACAGCGGGCCGGCGGGCTGACCACGATGCTCAACCCGCAGGAGCTGGTCCTGGCCACCGGTGTGCCGGGGTGCCCGATGCCGTGATCGCCGGGCGGCGCTACACTGCCGCCGCCATGACCGGCCACTACCTCCCCAACCTCCGCGACACCTTCTTCAACCTGTTCGAGGTGTTCGCGATCGACAAGACCGTCTTGGGCCACGGCCCGTTCGCCGGCTTCGACGCCGACAGCGCGCGCGCCTCTCTCGAGGGTCTGGCCGAGTTCGTCGCCAGCCAGTTCGCGCCCAGCTTCGCCGAGGGCGATCGGGTCGGCGTCCACTTCGACGGCGCCGGCAATGTGACCTTGCCGGCCAGCTTCACCCGGGCCCTCGAGGCCTACTACCAGGACGGCTGGAACAAGCTCGAGCTGCCCGAGCACCTGGGCGGGTTCGGCGCGCCGCCGTCGGTGGCGTGGGCCGGCTTCGAGCTGCTGTCGGGGGCCAACCCGGCCTTGACGTTCTACCTGCTCGGGAACTTCCACGCCAAGGTCGTCGACGAGCTCGGCACCGAGGATCAGAAGCGGCGCTACCTGAAGAACCTCCTCGAGCGGCGCTGGGGCGGGACGATGGTGCTCACCGAGCCCGACGCTGGCTCCGACGTCGGCGCCGGCACCACCAAGGCCATCCACGTCGCCGGCGACGAGTACCACCTCGAGGGCGTGAAGCGCTTCATCACCAACGGCGACTTCGATCAGCCGGAGAACATCCTGCACCTGGTGCTGGCGCGGCCCGAGGGCGCGCCGCCCGGCACCAAGGGCCTGGGCATGTTCCTGGTGCCCAAGTACTGGGTCGAGGAGGACGGCTCGCTGGGCGCGCGCAACGGCGCCTTCGTCACCAACGTCGAGCACAAGATGGGGATCAAGGCGTCGGCGACGTGCGAGCTGACCCTGGGCGCGACCCAGCCGTGCCGAGGCCTCCTGGTCGGCGGCGTCCGCGACGGCATCGCGCAGATGTTCCACGTCATCGAGTACGCCCGCATGGGCGTGGCCACCAAGTCGATGGCCGCGCTGTCGACCGCCTACGGCAACGCCCTGGCCTACACCCGCGTGCGCAAGCAGGGTGCCGATCTGACCCGGGCCGCCGACAAGACCGCGCCGCGGGTCGAGATCCTCCGCCACCCCGACGTCCGCCGCATGTTGATGCTGCAGAAGGCCTTCGCCGAGGGCCTGCGCGCGCTCATCCTCTACACCGCCCACGTCCAGGATCAGGTCGTGCTGGCCGGCGGCTACGGCAGCGACGGCGCCAAGGCCCTCGACGCGCGCAACGATCTGCTGTTGCCGCTGTGCAAGGGCTACGCGTCGGAGAAGGTCTACGAGCTCCTGGCGGTCAGCCTGCAGTGCTTCGGCGGCTCCGGCTACTGCAGCGACTACCCCATCGAGCAGTACATCCGCGATCAGAAGATCGACACGCTGTACGAGGGCACGACCCACATCCAGGCCCTCGACCTGTTCTTCCGCAAGGTCGGCCGCGATCGCGGCGCGGCGCTGCAGGCGCTGTTCGCCGACATCGGCAAGGACCTCGCCGCGCTGCCGCCCGAGCTGGCGATCGAGGCCAAGGCGGTCAAGGCCGCCCTCGACGACGTCGGCGCGATCTTCATGGGCATGCTCGGCAAGCTGGCGCAGTCGCCGTACCACGTCGGCCTGCACGGCAACCGCATCCTGTTCGCGCTGGCCGAGCTGATCATCGGCTGGCGCCTGGCGGTCTCGGCCAAGGTCGCGCTGGCGGCCGAGGCGAGCGCCAGCGAGCGCGACCGCGCCTTCTACGCCGGCAAGCGCGCCGCGGCGCGGTTCTTCGCCCAGGAGATCCTGCCGGCGATCGCGGCGTCGCGGCAGATCATCGAGCGCGGCGATCTGGCGCTCATGGAGCTGTCCGACGACGCCTGGTGACGCGCGCGCCCGCGACGATCAGCGGCGGGTCAGGGCCGCGGCGACCAGCGGCGCCAGGGCGGCCGCCACGCGGGCGGTGCCGCCGTCGGCCCGCGCCACCGCGTAGCTGGTCTCGAGCTCGATGCCGGCGTAGCGGCGATCCCGTCGGCCGGCGCGCAGCGAGGTGCACAGCGCCGGCCCGACGCCGCCGTAGGGCTGATTGGCGCGGACCGCGAAACCGGCCGCGGCCAGGCCGGCGAGGAGGACCTCGGCCAGCGCGGCCTCGAAGGCGTGGTCGGGATCGTAGAGCACGCCGAGATCGAACTGGCGGTTGGCCGGATCGAGGTCGGGATCGAAGCTGTGCGACGACAGGTGCAGGCACGCGCCCCGGGTCGCGAGCAGGCCGTCGACCTCGGCGGTCACCGCGGCCCAGTACGGCGCGTGGTCGCGATCGAGGCGGGCGGCTCGCTGGGCCGGGGTCAGATCGGCGTTGCCCGGCACCGGCGCGCCGTAGCTCACCCGCGGGATCACGTCGGGGTGATCGGGGGCGCGGTTGAGGTCGACCCACATCCGCGAGTAGGTGCCGGCGTGGACCGGGCGATCGAGGGCGGCCCCCAGTCGGGCGGCGACCTCGAGGGCGCCGAGGTCCCACGACGCCTGGCCGCGCAGCACCTCGGGAGCGACGCCCAGGTCGACGCCCGGCGGCAGGGCCCAGCCGGCGTGCTCGCACGACACGACCAGGCCCATCATCGCCGCCCCGCGTCGGCCAGCGCGCTGGCCGCGATCGTGGTCAGGAAGTCGGGGCGGGCGGCCCGCCGGCGCAGCGCCAGCTCGACCCAGCGTCCGACGAAATGAGCGATATCGACGTAGTATCGCGGATCGTCGACTCCGGCGAACCCGACTAAGACCGCGCGCTGGTACCCGGTGGCCTTCTTGTGGGCGGTGTACAGCTCCCAGCGGACCCCGGTCGCGGCGATCACCCGCTCGCCCAGCCACAGCGCGGCGTCGGCGGCCAGGCCGGTCCAGGTCGGGGTGCCGACCGCCGCTGGCCCGGCGGCGCCGGCGGCCTCGACCAGCCAGGCGCCGACCCGATCGGTGGCGTCGGCGGCCGCGAGGTCGACGCCGTGGCGCGCGGCCAGGGCCCTGAAACCAGCCAGGCGCAGCGGGCGCGCCGACATCAAGGCCTCGAACACCGCGCGGGCCGCGGTCGGGTCGGCGTCGCGCAGCTCGCCGGTCCACGGCACCTCGAGGGGGCTCCAGGCAGCCAGATCCAGCATCCCCCGTGCTTAGGGCCCAGACCGGGCCAAGTCAATCCGCGGGCCGTCCCGGGAGTGGGCCGCGATCGCCGGGCCGCGATCGCTCGCGCCGTCGCCAGACCGGCCCGCGCGCTCGTGCGTGAGAGGGGCCATGAGCCTCACCCGCCGCCTCGCCCACCGCCTCGCCACCGCCGCCCTGGCCGCCGCCGCCACCTTCGCCGGCCCGGCCGCCGCCAAGCCCGCGCCGCCGCCCGACCTGGTGCTGGCCGCCCCCGAGCCGACCTTCGCCGACAACGTCGCGACGGTCGCCAACATGATCGGCGACCACGAGCTGATCGGCATGGTCGCTCGCCACCAGCTCAACCTGGTGAACGTCATGTGGGAGGACACGGGGCGCTGGGAGGGCAGCTCGGTCGGCCCCAACATCAGCGACGTGACGATCGAGGTCGAGGCCGGCCCCGGCCAGACCTTCCTCATGCCGGTCATCCGCCACGACAACTTCTCGGACAAGACCTCCGACGTGCGCCTCGACCGCATCTTCGTGCCGGTCGGCAACCAGCGCGGCGGCAAGCTCCAGACCATCACGCTCAGCCAGCTCCTGGCCAATCCCGGTCGCTACCTGTCGAAGGCCGGCGCCGGCAAGATCAAGGGCGGCACGCTGCTCGCGCCGCGTGATCGCCACGCCCTGGTCAGCGCCCAGCACGCGTTCCTGCCCGTGCCCAAGGCCGGCAAGGTCAACTTCTGGCCGGTGATCTTCAACTACCAGTCCTACCAGGACAACCCCGCGGTCTTGACCATCCTGGTGACCCGTCAGGGCACCAGCATGACGATCATCGACAACGCCCGCGACAACACCGCCGGCGGGAGCTGGGGCCAGCGGCTGTACTTCAATCACGACGGCGACAAGGCGCCGCTCCTGGCCGAGCGCCTGAAGGACGTCATGGCCAAGGGCCGCACCGAGAACGGCGAGAGCGCGGCGTCGCTCGGCGAGGACGCCAACCTGCTCATGTTGATCCAGGTGCCGCTCAAGCAGAAGGACGAGCCGCGCCGCGGCATGTTGATGGGCGCGAGCGCCGGTGAAGGCTACGCCGAGTCGGACATGGCGGCGCCGATGGCCGCGCCGTCGGTCGCCAGCGGCGGCGCCAGCCAGTCCCGGCGCGCCCGCGACATCGACACCGCGGTGCTCGGCCACGGCCCCACCACCGGGCCCTTCGTCGAGCTCGACGGCAAGACGATCGAGCGCGATCCGCGGTTCCCGGTGCGGGTGACGGTGCAGTTCTACCAGGCGACCTCGACCGGCGTGGCCAGCGCCGAGGACATCGCCCGCATGGCCGCCCAGATCGACAAGGTCTACGCCAAGGGCGACTACGTCGGCTCGCTGGTGGTCCCGGCGCCTGGCGACCGCCGCCGCACGACCAACCACCAGGCCGACGCCGCGCACTACCGCGGGCTGTGGGAGCGGTGGATCACCTTCGGTGGTCCCACGCAGCCGCTGAAGGCGAAGTAGCGCGCGGGACCGCGTAGAGCACGTTGGGGACGTCCCACGCGGTGTGGTTGGAGTCGTCGTCCCAGAACCCGGCCTCGTAGCTGCCCAGGCGCTGGAGGCGATCGGCGCCGCGCCCGGCCACCAGGGTCGCCTCGGGGCCACCCTCGGCGTACAGGAGGCCGGCCAGGTCGAGGCCCGCCAGCCGGGCCGCCAGGTCGCCCACGCGAAACGGCGCCCGGGCGTGGACCATGACCAGGCGACCGGCGCGATCGACGCCGAAGCCGGCCGCCGAGTAGGCCTTGGCGTCCGACCACGGCAGGGCGGCGCCCGCGCAGTCGAGGAAGCGGTAGCTCTGGATCGCGGCGCGGTAGCGGCTGCGGGTCGCCGGCCCGTCGGCGCCGGCGCAGTCGCGGCCCAGGACCCGGGCCGGCGGATCGGCCGGGTCGATCGGATCGAATACCAGCCAGCCGCCGTAGCGCGGGTTGTCGCGATCGCGGTCGACGTGGTCGGCGTCCGCCAGGTGGCCGAGCCCGCGGTGATCGGGACCGAACATGCCGGCGTTGATCGCGGCGACCGCGTCGCGCCCGGCCAGCCAGCGCGGGATCGGCCGCGGCGCGCCATCGCGCGACGCCATGAGCAGCGCGGGGCGGTGGAGGGCCAGGTCGATCCGCACGACGTCGATGCACGGCTCGACCGCCGGGAGCGGCGACGGCGCGTCGATCCGGTGGCGCTCGTGGGTCACCCCCGGGGTCAGCGGCCGCGCCACGCCGTCGCAGCCGGGCGCGGCTGGGGCCCGAGCGTCACCGGGCGGGCGGGCGTCGGTCGACGCGGTCGGCGCGGGCGCGGGGTGGGCCCGGCGGTCGCCGCCGCAGGCCGCGGCCACCGCGCAGCCGATCGCGATCGTCGTGCGCATCGCCGCCGGCAACGTCCGGGCCGCCGCGATCATTTCTGCGGTCGACCCAGTCGCGCCGCGCGGCCGCGCACCACCGCGGCCACCAGGGCTCGGGCGATCGCCGCCGGATCGTCGGCCTCCCACAGCGCGCGGATCGCCGCGACCGCGTCGGCGCCGGCGGCGGCCGCCGCCTCGGCCCGGGCCGGGCCATCGACGCCGCCGACCGCGACCAGGACCCCGCCGGTCCGCGGTCGGGCGCGCTCGAGGGCGGCCAGCCCGAGCGGCGGCCCCTTGCCCGGGGTGTCCCAGATCGGGCCGAGCTGGACGAGATCGGCGTCGCCGTCGACGCCGGGCTGGTGGCGCGACACGCCGATCGCCAGGCCGCCGGCGATCGCCCGGGCCTCGGCGACGGTGAAGCCGCGCTCGGGCAGGTGGACCCCGTCGGCGTCGACCGCGCGGGCGACGTCGAGGCGATCGTTGACCCACAGCTCGGCGCCGGCCGCCGCGGTCGCGGCCCGCAGCCGGAGCGCCAGCGCGTGGAGCGGTCCGCCGTCGCCGCCGCCCCGGAGCTGCACCGCGAGCGCGCCGGGGCCGACCGCGGCCGCGATCGCAACCACCCGCGCGATCAGGGCGTCGCCGTCGACCCGCGCCCGATCGGTGATCGCCACCAGCGCCGGCGGCACTACTCGATCAACCCCACGGTCGGCGACGAGGCGTTGGCGTAGGCCTTCATCGCCATCCGCCCGGCCAGGAAGGCCTTGCGCCCGGCCTCGACCCCGAGCCGCATCGCCTCGGCCATGAGCACCGGGCGCTGGGCCGCGGCGATGCCGGTGTTCATGAGGACCGCGGTCGCGCCCAGCTCCATCGCCACCGCGGCGTCGGACGCGGTGCCGACCCCGGCGTCGACGATCACCGGCGCGCCCAGCTCGTCGATGATGATCTTCAGGTTGTGCGGGTTGCGGATGCCCAGGCCCGAGCCGATCGGCGCGGCCAGGGGCATCACCGCCGGGCAGCCGGCGTCGATCAGGCGCTTGCAGGTCACCAGATCATCGCCGCAGTACGGCAACACGGTGAAGCCGTCGGCCACCAGGACCCGGGCCGCCTCGACGGTGGCGGCGTTGTCGGGGAACAGCGTCTTGGGATCGCCGATGACCTCGAGCTTCACGAACTCGGCCATGCCCAGCTCGCGCGCCAGGTGGCAGGTGCGGACGGCGTCGTCGACGGTGTAGCAGCCGGCGGTGTTGGGGAGCAGCACCAGCGAGCGATCGATGGCGTCGAGCAGGTTGGGGCCGCGGCCCGACAGATCGACCCGGCGCAACGCCACCGTCACCATCTCGGCGCGACTGGCGGCGATCGCGGCCCGGGTCTCGTCGAACGACGCGAACTTGCCGGTGCCGATGATGATGCGCGAGTGGAAGGTGCGGCCTGCGAGGGTCCAGGTGTCGTCGGTCATGGCGCCCGCATCGTGTACCACGTCACCCGCCGCCGACGAACGCCACGACCTCGAGTCGATCGCCGTCGGCCAGGGCGGTGTCGGCGTGCTGGGCGCGAGGCACGACGGCGCGGTTGCGCTCGACCGCGACCCGGCGCTGGCCGAGCCCGAGCTCGGCCAGGAGCGCGGCGATCGTGGTGCCGGCCGCGACCGCGCGCGGCTCGCCGTTGACGACGATCGAGATCGAACTCACGGCCCGACGCTACTACGCGGCGCGACGGGCGGCCAGGAGCCGGGCCGGGGTGTCGCCGGGCGCCGCCACCACCACCCGCGCGCCGTGGCGGGCCAGGAGCGCGCGAGCCCCGACCAGGGCGTGGCGGTGATCGTGGGTCATGATCGCGGCGACCAGCCGGCCGGCCTCGGTCTGGCCGGTCGCGGCGAACTCCGGGGTCGCGGGGACGACCACCGTCAGGGCCCCGGCCTGCCGACGGACCCGCGCGCAGGCCTTGGCCAGGCGATCCTGATCGTCGAGCACGCCGGTCAGGTCCGACAAGACGACGACGTGATCGGGGCGCTGATCGGTCACCGCGCGCTCGAGGGTCGCGGCCAGGCCGTGGGAGCGGCGGCCGTAGCCGAGCTCGGTGCGGTAGGGCAGGGCGATGCCGCGCAGGCGACAGAACAGGCGCAGCGGCGCCATCTGCGGATCGGCGCCCTCGGACAGGTGGACCCGCGACCACCACCACGGCGGCGCGAGGGATCGCTGCGCGCCCAGCCCCTCGATCAGCTTCTGCACCATCCGCAACATCGCGCCCAGGTCGTAGAGCACGCCGTCGGGGCCGGCCTGGATCTGGCTCCACCGCGGATCGTCGATCGCTGGCACGACGCGCAGCCGCACGTCGAGGGCCTCCTGGTGGGCGAGGTAGTTGGCGACCGCGGCGACCAGCTCGCCCGGCGTCAGGTCGGTGAGATCCTCGTCGACCACGGTGGTGGCGTCGAGCAGGCGATCGACGAGCTGGAGCCAGTGGCGATGGCCGGCGCCGGGGCGCAGCTCGAGGACCGGGCGGGTGTCGAAGGTCACGAGGCCGACCCGATCGCCGCCGTCGAGCGCCGCTCGCGACATCGCGGCCGCGCTGTCGATCGCCCAGTCGAGGGCGGTCTTGCCCAGCGGGCCGTGGCGCATGGCTTCGCCGATGTCGACGCACACGACGTGGGTGGCGACCAGCTCGTTGTCGAGGTCGCGCACCATCAGCCGCCCGCGGCGCGCGGTGGCCTTCCACGCGATGTACTTGAACGGATCGCCGTGGGCGTGCTCGCGCAGCTCGCGCAGCTCGCCGGCCAGGCCGCGCCGCCGCACCCGATGCTGGCCGAGCTGATCGCTGTGCACCCCGCCGGCCCGGGCCAGCGGCGGCGCCACCGCCGCGCGGCGCCGCGGGAAGACCTTGATCGCGATCGGGTTGGGGAAGTAGGCGTGGACCTCGAACAGGCCGAGCACGTCGCCCAGCACCAGGACCGCGCCGTGGAAGACCTGGTAGCCGGCGGCCGCCGGGCGCACCCCGACGGTGTGTTCGACCTGCTGCCCGGGCGGGACCGAGGCCGGCACGCACGGCTCGACCTCGAGGCCGCGGTTGGCCAGGATCCGGGTCGCCAGGACCCGCAAGGTCCGGCTGCCGTGGTTGCGGTAGGCCAGGTGGAGCGCGAAGGGCCGGTCGGGCGCCAGCGCGCCGCCCGGTTGATCGCCCGGCGGCACCCACCACGACAGCTCGATCTTCTTGCGCCGCAAGAGCACCGCCGTCGGGAAGAACGCCAGGTACGCGGCGGCCAGCGCGATCAGCACGGCGCCGCCGAGCGCCACCAGCGGCGGCGCGCCGCGGAACGCGCCGACCAGCACCATCAGCGCCGAGGCCGACAGCACCAGCTTGCCGCGAGTGGCGAGGGCGGGGATCATCGCCGCGGGGTCTTGTAGCCGACCTTGGTCAGCGCCTCGGCGACCACCGCCGCGCCGGTGGCGCCCTCGAGCTCGGCGTCGGGGGTCATGAGGATGCGGTGGGCCAGGACCAGCGGCGCGAGCTGGCGGATGTCGTCGGGCAGCGCGTAGTCGCGGCCGCGCAGGAGCGCCAGCGCCTTGCAGGCGTGGAGCAGCGCCAGCGCCGCGCGCGGCGACGCGCCCAGGTAGACCCGGGCGTGGCTGCGGGTGAACTGCGCCAGGGCCAGCACGTAGTCGACCAGCTCTTCGGCGACGAACACCTCTTGCGCCAGGGCCTGCATCCGCCCGACCTCGGCGGGGCCGACCACCGCCCGCACCGGGGGCGGCGGGCGATCGTAGGTCTGCAGCATGCGCTTCTCGTCGGCCGGCTCGGGGTAGCCCATGCGCAGCTTGATGAGGAAGCGATCGACCTGGGCCTCGGGCAGGGGATACGTGCCCTCTTGTTCGATCGGGTTCTGGGTCGCCAGCACCATGAACGGTGGCGCAAGGGCCCGGGTCTCGCCCTCGATCGTGACCTGCTGCTCCTGCATGGCCTCGAGGAGCGCCGACTGGGTCTTGGCCGGCGCGCGGTTGATCTCGTCGCCCAGGAGGACGTTGGTGAAGACCGGCCCCTCGCGCAGGACGAAGGTGTTGGTCCGCATGTCGAGGATGTACGTGCCGGTGATGTCCGACGGCAGGAGGTCGGGCGTGAACTGGACCCGGCGGAAGTTCATCGACAGGGTCTGCGCGAAGGCCTTGACCAGCGTGGTCTTGGCGACCCCGGGGTTGCCCTCGATCAAGACGTGGCCGCGCGCGACCAGGGTCGTGAGCAGGGCCTCGGTGACCGCCGGTGGACCGATGAAGGCCTTGCCGACCTCGTCGAGGATGGTGCGGCCGATGGTGCCGACCTGGGTGAGCTCTTCGGGCGCGATCGTCTGGGGCATCAGGCTTCCGGGGTGCGGGCGGGAGAGGGCGCAGTCGGCGCGGCGTGGCCGAGCGCGCGGTACAAGGCGTGGGCGTCGTCGGACAGCGCGGTCAGCTCGCGCAGGCTCACCTTGCCGGCGGTCCACAGCGCGGCGGCGTGGGCCCGGGTCGGCAGGGCCCGCAGCTTGCGCCCCAGGCGGGTCGCCAGCTCGGCGGCCTCCGGCCCGAAGCGCTCGCGGACCCGGGCCGCCAGGTCGCGCTCGGGGAGCTGGTACAGCGGATCGATCTGGTCGATCGCGCGGGCCAGCGCGACGTTGACCGAGTCGCGCAAGACCGTGGCGGGGACGACGAAGTTCTGCGCGCCGGCGTCGGTCTCGGCCACCACCCGGGTTGCCAGATCGCGGCGCTCGCGGGCCGGCGGGCCGAGCCAAGCGCCGTCGATCGGCCGGCGCCGCCACGGCGGTAGTGCGGCCAAGGCCAGGGCTGCCAGGGCCACCGCGACGATCGCGCCGACCACCCGCATCGCGATCGGGGTCAAGAGCCACTCGTTGCGGCCCTCGAGCCAAGCGTTGACGCCGGCCAGCGACCGCCCGAGACCATCGAGCTGGGCGTCGTCGATGAAGGCCTTGGGCTCGCCGTACATCGGCACGTCGCCGCGCAGGAGCACCACCCGCCGCGCGCGCCCGCCGCGATCGAGCCAGCGCAGGAGGTTGGCGGCGAGGCGCAGGTTGCCGGGGAACTGCATCATCCGGTTGATGAGGATGCTGGGGTCCGAGATCACGACGAAGCGCCCGGTGCCGCGCTCCCCGGTGACCACGATCGCGCCGCGATCGGCGCCGAAGCCGATCACGGTGGTCGCCCCGCTGACCTGGGTGAGCAAGGCCGGGTGGTTGGTCACGACCTCGGCGACGCCCTGGCCGAGGGGATGATCGCCGGTCGGGGTCGCGATCGGCGCGAACATGATCTGGCGGTAGTAGCGGGCGGCCTCGGCGGTCGTGACCTCGGCGCGCAGGAGGCCCAGCCGCGATAGCGCGTCGGCGGCGTCGCCGAAGTCGTCGGCGACGACGACGTGGCCCCCGGCCGAGACGAAGGCCGCTAGCTTGCCGGGGTCGACCCGTTGCAGCGGGTAGACCAGCACCAGGATGTCGTGCTGATCGAGGTCGCTCCACTCGAGGGCGCCGACCGGCAGCACCTCGAAGCCCAGACCGGCGGCGAGCTGGCTGAAGGTCGCCATGCCGTTCCACGCCTTGCTCGACGGGTCGTAGTCGGTGAGGCCGGTCGCGTCGGGCTCGTCGGCGCGGGCCGCGGTCGGCGTCAGCCACGGCAGGGCGAGGAGGGCGAGCAGCGCGAGCCGCACGAGCCGCGCGAGGGCCGGGCGCCGGCGCGTCATCGCATCTCCCGGCGCAGCTCGGCGGCGGCGACCTCGAGGGCGCCCAGGGCTCGGCCCAGGGGCGCGGGCGGCGGCACCGCCAGGAGCGCGTAGTAGCCCCCCTCGACGGTGTGGACCAGGACATCGAGGCGGCTGTTCTCGACCACGAAGTAGCGGGTGCCGCCGTAGTGCTGGGTGTTGAGCAGGGCCTCGAGGTTGGCCAGGACGACGCCGTAGTGCGCGGTCAGGAGCGCCCATTCGTGGGCGTCGCCCTTGGCCACGAAGTCGACCATCTCGCCGTCGGCGGCGGCGAACGCGCCGCCGATCGCGCCCGGCGTCGCGGCGACCGCGCGCTCGAGGATCCGCGCGAACGGGGTCATGGCGCTCCCGCCGCGGCGCCGCCCCGCTCGACGGAGCCGAGCCGTCGGCGCAGCGTGGCCTCGGGCTCGAGCCGGATCTGGCGTCGGCGAGCCAGCCCGGTCGACCATTGCTCGAACAGCGCGCGCCGGGCCTCGGGGAAGGCCTTGGCGTAGAGCGCGGCGCGGTCGACCGGCGGGATCTGGCGCTCCTCGAGGAACAAGATCAGGTCCCAGCCCCACGGCGTGCGGGTCGGCGGCGACACCATCCCGACCGCCGGGATCTGGAACAGGCCGGCGCGGTAGTGCTCGTTCAGGCCGAAGTCCGCGCGGGTCGGACTGGCCCGGGCGACCTCGACGGTCAAGCTCGGATCGGCGGCGGCCGCGGCTCGCACCGCGGCCTCGACGTCGGCGGCGAACAGGTCGCCGCGCCCAGCCAGGGTCCGGTAGGCGGCCGTCGCGACGGCCTCGGCGGCGCGGTCGCGCGGCCCGTCGACGTCCTCGCGAGCGACGTTGACGCGCGCGAACATCGAGCGCCGCATCGGGGCCCCGCCCTGGCGATCGGCGTAGTTGGCCTCGATCTGGGCGCGGAGCTCGCCGGGCAGATCGTCGAAGCGCTGGTAGCGGGCGCGGAACTCGCGATCGATGAGCGCGGTCGCGGCGGCGTCGCGGCCGGCCGCCGCCACCGCCGGATCGCGATCGAGGCCGCGCGCGATCGCCGCCGCGGCCAGGAGCTCGAGGGCGATGCAGTCGTCGAGCGCGGTCGCCCGATCGACCCGGCGGCCGGCGGCCTGGGCGGCGACGCACGACGCGTGGACCGGCCGGCCGTCGACCCGGGCCACGATCGGGTCGTCGGGGCCGTGGGGGCGCGCCGTCAGATCGGGTGGCCCGACGACGGTGGGGCGCGGCTCGGCGCCGCCACAGGCGGCCGCGGTCGCGGCCAGCACCGACCCGAGGCGCACCCAGCGGGCCGCGCTGCGGGAGGCAGGTGCGGTGGAGGTGCGAGAGCGAGCGAGGTGGGTCATCCCAGGCCTCAGTCGCGCTGGACCAGCGCCAGGCGCGCCATCTCCTTGCCGACCGTGATCACCGCCAACCCGATCAACATCACGATCAGCGAGGCGACGTAGTCGCGGCGCGCCAGGTAGTCGATCGACTCCTTGAAGAAGAACATGCTGCCCCCGATCAGGGCCAAGGCCAGCACCTCGAAGAAGTAGCGCCGCACGCCGCGACAGGGTAACGCGAACTCCGCCGGCTCGCCATCGGCCGGGCGCCGCGATCACCGGTGGCGGAGATAGACCAGCGCCGCCATCAGCCCGAGGGCCGCGGCCACCGCCAGGTGGAAACGCAGGCGCGGCCGGCCGCTCCGGGCCTGGGCGCGGGTCATCGCCAGGTCGGTCACCAGATCGCGGTCGCCGGTGCGGTGGGGCTTGAGCACGCCGAGGAACACGAACAGGTAGAGCAAGAGCCACAGCGTCAGGACCGCGACGTTTAGCAAGGTCGACATCGCCGCGACCCGGCCGGCGTACATCTGGGCCAGGAACGCCTCGATCGCCGGATCGAAGTTGACCCAGTAGAGGCCGAGCACCGGGCACACCACCGACAGCGCGGTCAGCTCCCAGTACACCCGCTCGCGTCGGCGCCAGCGCTCGGCCGGCCCGGCCGTCGACGACGCCAGCGGCCGCTGGGCCCGCGGCGTCGCCGGCTCGTGGAACGACATGAAGTACGATCCGGCGAGCAGGTACGCGATCACGCCGAGGGCGACGACCGCGAGGCGGATCGGCCCGAAGAGGTGCGCGGCGGCGATCGCCGGCTCGACCGTGATCGGCAGGAGCAGGGTCGACGGAAAGCCGCCGAGCAAGATGAGCTCCGACCGCAGGGCCACCCCGGCCGCCAGCACCAGCAGCGGCGCCACCGTCAGGGCCAGGCGCACCCCGGTGCCGAGGGCGCCGATCTGCACCGCCGGGATGACCACCAGGGACAGCCAGACGTTGACCCCGAGGGCCAGGGCCACGACGTCGGCGAAGCGTCGCCAGCGCCGTTCGGGGGCCGGGGCGGTCGTCGCGTCCACGGCGGCCACGGTAGCACTGGTCGCGCCGCGGCGCTTTCTGTAGTGTGCGCGCGATGGCGACTCTCCTCGTGGTTACGATCGACGGCCCGGCTGGGGCCGGCAAGTCGACGGTGGCGCGCCGGCTGGCCCGCCGACTCGGCTACCGCCTGCTCGACACCGGCGCGATCTACCGCGCGGTCGCCTTGACCGCCCTCGGCCGCGGGGTCGCGCTCGACGACGAGCCGGCCCTGGCGGCGATCGCGACCGGGCTCGAGATCGACTTCGCCTTCGAGGGCGACGTCAACCACGTCCGCCTCGGCGGCGTCGACGTCACCGCCGACATCCGCACGCCGGCCACCTCCCAGGCCGCCTCTCAGGTATCGCGTCACCCCGCGGTCCGCGCCGCGCTCCTCGAGCTGCAGCGTCGCCTGGCCGGGGCCGGGGGCGTGGTGGTCGAGGGCCGCGACACCGGGACCGTGGTGTTCCCCGACGCCGGCGCCAAGTTCTTCCTCACCGCCTCCGACGACGAGCGAGCCCGGCGCCGCCAGGCCGAACTCGAGGCGATCGGCGGCGAGGTCCCGAGCTTCGAGCGCACGCTGCAGGACATCCGCGAGCGCGACGATCGCGACGCCAGCCGCGACGTCGCGCCGATGCGGGCCGCGGACGACGCGCTGATCGTCGACTCGTCCGGGGTCACGCTCGACGAGGTGATCGAGCAGCTCGCGGCCGAGGTCGCGCGGCGCGCCGGCTGAGCGCGCCGACGGAGCGCGGGGCAGGGCGGGGCCCGCTGATATCGGGGTGACATCGACCGCGGACCCAGCCAGCACCTAGGGTGCAGCGCAGGAGGTCCCATGCCACGTACTCTCTCTCCCCCCTGGGGTCCTGGTGCGCTCGCCGCGCTCCTCGGCCTGGCCGTGCTGGCCGGCGGCTGCGGCTCGGTCGGCGGCACACCGGCCGACGCCCGGCCGGCCGACGACGCCGCGGTCGACGCCGCGGTCGACGCCGCGCCACCCCTCGACGCCGGCCCCGACGCGCCGACGCCCTCGGGCACCGTGCGCGAGCTCGGCGCGACCGGCGGTCGCGTGACCGGCGGCGCCCTGGTGCTCGACGTCCAGCTCGGCCACCCGTTCAGCCAAGCCCCGACCCGCGCCGGGGCCGTGGTCCTCGGCGGCGGCGCCGCCATCAACCCGTGATCCCCACCTGCTCCCACCGGAGGTCTCCGATGCCGACCCCTCGCGTCTCGTCGCTCCTGTCCGCGGTCCTGACCGCCACCCTGGCCCTGGCGGCCCGCCCGGCGGCGGCCCAGGGCGTGCCCACCACCGTCAACTTCACCGGTCGCCTGACCGACACCGCCGGCACGCCGATCGACGGCACCCGGTCCCTCACCCTGATCCTCTTCGATCAACCCACCGGCGGCGCCGAGGTGTGGCGCGAGGCCCATCCCGGCACCACCTTCACCCGCGGGCTGGTCTACCTGACCCTGGGCGCGACCACGCCCCTCGACGGCGCGGTGTTCGACGGCGACGATCGCTACCTCGAGATCGTGATCGACGGCACCGCGATGGCGCCGCGCCTGCCGGTCGGCAGCGTGCCGTACGCGGTCCGCGCCGACAGCGCCGCGACCGCCGACACCGCCGCCACGCTGGGCTCCCTCACCCCGGGGTCGGTGGTCACCGCGATCACCGCCGGCGCCGGCCTGGCCGGCGGCGGCACCGGCAACACCGTCGGCGTCAGCCTGCAGCCGTGCGCGGTCGATCACTACCTGGTGTCGAGCGGCGCCGGCTGGGGCTGCGCGCCGATCCCGCCGCCCGGACTCGGCGGCGTCCTGGCCGGCCCCGGCCTGACCGGCGGCGGCACCACCGGCACCCCGACCCTGGCGGCCAACTTCCCGACCGCTGGCGGCGAGGCCGGGACGGCGACCACCGTCGCCCGCGGCGATCACCTCCACGACACCCGCTACCCGACCCGCGGCGATCTCTCCGCCGCCGGCGCGATCAACACCGCGGCCAACCCGGTCGACTGGAGCAAGCTGAAGGGCGTCCCCGGGTCGCTGGCCGACGGCGTCGATCAGGACACCACGTACACCGCGGGCGCCGGCCTGAGCCTGCTCGGCACCGTGTTCAGCGTCGGGTTCACCGCCGCCGGGGGCGACAACGGCGCCGCCACCACCGCGGCCCGCGGCGATCACCTCCACGACGGGCGCTACCCGCAGTCGGCCGGGCGGGCCGGTGGCCAGATCGTAGTCGGCGGCACCGGCAACGGCGAGAACCTGGTGCTGCGCTCGACCGCGGCCGCGACCAAGGGCGCGGTCTTCCTGGCCGACGACGGCGGCCGGGTGTCGATCGGCGGTGGCGCGCCCAGCTCGACCCTCGACGTCAACGGCGAGCTCCGCACCAACGGCGTCTATCAGAACGGCACCGCCGCGGCGGCCGCCTTCGAGCACACCCTCACGACCTACGTCGTCGACGCGCCGCCGAGCCAGGTCGGCCGGGTGGTGCCGGTCGACACCGCGATCTTCGACGCGCTGTGCCGCGATCTCGACGGCTGCGACGTCACGCTGGCGATGGTCAACTGGGATCCCGCCCAGCCCGGCAACGCCGCCCACGGCGCCGGCCGCATGTTCCTATCGTCGTCGAGTCGGTGGTGGCGGATGTCGGAGCACCTCGGCGCCGCCGCCGGCCTCGACGGCAACAACCAGGTCCAAGAGTACCGGGCCTTCGACTGCTTCTTGACCGACGCCGAGACCTTGACCGTGCCCTTCGTCCCCAACGGCCGCGTCGATCAGGGCCCCGGCTTCGGCGTCCTCAACTGCCAGGGCTGTGACAACAGCGACACGACCACGACCTGCCGGCTGATCGTCCGCGACTGAGCCGCCCAGGCCAGGCGCTCCAGGGGCCGAATCGAGCCGAGGACCGGCCGCCACCGCGCGGCCGGTCGGCGCTTTCGGGTGGTGCGTGGGCAACGCCGGTCAAACCAGCCGTTGACATCGGCTGGCCCAGCTAGTACCCCTTCGCCCCTGCGCCGGGACCGCCCGACGCAAATTCGTCTGAGGAGCTCTTTCTTCAATGGTTGACGTGTCCATGCATTCGGATGACGACTTCGCCGCGCTGTTCGCCGAGAGCATTGCGCAAGAGAACGCCAAGGAGGGCGAGATCCTCCGTGGCACGGTGATCTCGGTAGGCAAGGACTTCGCGATCGTCGACATCGGCTACAAGTCCGAGGGTCAGGTCGCGCTCGAGGAGTTCCGCGGCGCCGACGGGCTGATCGCGGTGCAGCCGGGCGATCAAGTCGACGTCCTGCTCGAGTCCCGCGAGAACGACGCCGGCATGTGCGTCCTCTCGAAGGAGAAGGCCGACCGGTTCAAGGTCTGGGACGAGATCAGCGCCGCGTGCGAGCGCGACGAGCTGATCGAGGGCACGATCACCACCCGCGTGAAGGGCGGCCTCTCGGTCACCATCCGCGGCGGCGTGAAGGCCTTCCTGCCGGGATCGCAGGTCGATCTCCGGCCGGTCCGCAACCTCGACGCCTTCCTCGGCCAGGCCTTCAAGTTCAAGGTCATCAAGTTCAACAAGAAGCGCGGCAACATCGTCCTGTCGCGCCGCGTGCTGCTCGAGAAGGAGCGCGCCGCCCTCAAGGAGTCGACGCTCGAGCGCCTGAAGGAAGGCCAGATCGTCGAGGGCATCGTCAAGAACCTGACCGAGTACGGTGCGTTCATCGACCTCGGCGGCATCGACGGCCTGCTCCACATCACCGACATGAGCTGGGGCCGGGTCAACCACCCGTCTGAGCTGTTCCAGGTCGGCGATCACGTCCGGGTCAAGGTGTTGAAGTTCAACGCCGACACCGAGCGCGTCAGCCTCGGCCTCAAGCAGATCACCGAGGATCCGTGGAGCCGGGCGGCCGAGAAGTTCGTGCCCGGCACCGTGGTCCGCGGCAAGGTGGTCTCGCTCAAGGACTACGGCGCCTTCATCGAGCTCGAGGAGGGCATCGAGGGCCTGGTCCACATCTCCGAGATGTCGTGGACCCGCCGGGTCAAGCACCCGTCGAAGATGGTCGCGGTCGGCGACATGGTCGAGGCGGTCGTGCTCGACGTCGACGTCAAGCAGAACCGCATCTCCCTCGGCATGAAGCAGCTCGAGCCCAACCCCTACGAGCAGCTCACCGAGAAGTACCCGCCGGGTACCGTGGTCAAGGGCAAGGTCCGCAACATCGCGGACTTCGGTATCTTCGTCGAGATCGAGGAAGGCATCGACGGCCTGGTCCACATCAGCGACATGTCGTGGACCCAGCGGGTCAAGCACCCGTCGGAGCTCTTCCAGAAGGGCGACGATGTCGAGGCCGTGCTCCTCAACATCGACACCTCGGACGGCGAGAAGCCCAAGATCTCGCTCGGCATCAAGCAGCTCGTCGCCGACCCGTGGGATCGCATCCCCTACGAGTTCCCGATCGGCAAGGTCGCCGACGGCAAGGTGCTCAAGGTCCTCGACTTCGGCGCCTTCGTCGAGCTCGAGAAGGGCGTCGAGGGTCTGGTCCACGTCTCGGAGATCTCCGAGGAGCACGTCGAGGATCCGCGCGCCGTCCTGACCCCCGGTCAGGAGGTCAAGGTGCAGATCCTCGCGACCGACGCGGCCGAGCGCAAGATCGCCCTGTCGATCAAGGGCGCGGTCCGGGCCAAGGAGATGTCCGAGGCTCAGGGCTACGCCGGTGCCAACGCCGGCGGCGCGACCCTCGGCGACCTGATGCGCGGCAAGCTGGGCAAGCTCCAGAAGGGCAAGAAGGGCCGCGAGCGCGCCGACGCCGACGTGGACGAGTAGATTTCAGAACCCGGTGCGTGGGGCGTGGGGGTGGTGGTTTCTACCGGGCGGGTTTCCGGAACCCCGGGGCGTGTTGATCTCAGAGCCCGGTGCGTGGGGCGCGAGGGTGGTGGTTTCTACCGGGCGGGTTTCCGGAACCACGGGGCGTGAACCAGCGGTCCGGAGACCCAGAGTAGGATGCGGTACGCCCTCGCGACGAGCGGGGGCGTGTTGCGTTTCGGCGCGGTGATTTCGGACGCGGACTCGGACTCGGTCTCGGGCTCGGACTCGGTCTCGGGTTCGGGCTCGGCCTCGGGTTCGGGTTCGGGTTCGGGCTCGGACGCGGACGCGGACGCGGACTCGGACTCGGGCTCGGGTTCGGGTTCGGGCTCGGTGGCCCGCACTGGGTGCAGAGATTCAGGCGACGGCGCGTTCGACGTCGGTGACGGAGACGGCGCCGGCGCGGACGAGCTTCCAGGCGTCGGCGGTGACCTCGACGAGGGTCGAGGGTGGGGTGGCGGCGACGTCGCCGGCGTCGATCCAGAGCTCGACGGTGGTGGAGAACCGCTGGCGGACGGCGGCGGCGGAGGCGGCGCCGGGCTTGTGCTCGAGGTTCGCGCTCGAGACCAGGAGGGGAGCGCCGAAGGTCTTGACGACGGCGGCGGCCAAGGGCTCGTCGGTCATCCGCACGCCGACGGTGCCGGTGGCGCGGGTCAACATGCGCCGCGTGCCGTTGGTCAGCTCGTCGCTCGGGGGCAGGAGCAGGGTGAGGGGCCGCGGCCATACCCGCTCGGCCAGGCGACGGGTCACGGTCCAGCCGGTGCCGTCGACCACGCCCTTGGCGGCGGTGAGCGACGGCACGAGGACCAGGGCCGGGTGGCTCTTCGCGCGCCGCTTGCTCTGCATCAGGCGGGTCACAGCGGCGTCGGAGCGCAAGTCGGCGACCAGCCGGTAGGTGCCGCCGATCGGGATGCAGACCAGCGCGCCGTCGCGCAGGGCCTTGGTCAGGTCGGCGACGCGGGCCAGGGCCTCGGCCATCGGGACGATCTTCACGTTCTGGCCATGGTACGCCAACCGAGGGCAGAGCGGGCAGGGGAGGAGGCGGAGACCGAGGCGGAGGCGGAGGAGGAGACCGAGACCGAGACCGAGACCGAGACCGAGACCGAGGCCGAGACCGAGACCGAGGCCGAGACCGAGACCGAGACCGAAGCCGAGACCGAGACCGAGACCGAGGCCGAGACCGAGGCGGCGGCGGAGGCCGAGACCGCGGCCGAGAGCGAGACCGAGACCGAGACCGAGACCGAGGCCGAGACCGAGACCGAGGCCGAGAGCGAGGCCGAGACCGAGGCCGAGACCGAGGCGGAGGCCGAGGGCTATCCGCGCCGGAGGAGGCGCCGGACGACCGCCGAGGTCGCCGCGAAGGGCAGGGCGCCCAGGCCGCGGGCCACGGAACGGGTGAGGTCGGCGGCCAAGGCCAGCGGCGACCCGCCCCGGGCGACGACGGCGGTCTTGGCGCCGGTCGCGGTGTCCTCGACGGCGCCCCGGGCCACGGTGCGCACGCCGTCGGACCGGATCTCGATCACCAGGCGGGCCACGACCGGCAGGTCCTCGTCCCGCGCAACCGCTGCGGAGGGGCGCGCAAGGAGCGACGCCGGAGGTGCAGGATCATCGTCCGTCTCAGCCATCGCGGGCGATGGTGACCCATCGCGTCGGGGGGCGCTACCCGGTCCTGGATCCGTGCGGTGTATTGTCGCGCGCGATCGCGCCGCTCCCGCTTCCGGCCCCCTGCGCTCCTACGCCGCACTCCAATCGCGCGGAAGTTTTGGCAGAAGCTGCATCGGAGGTCGCGGGGCTCCGGTGGGCCCGGATCCCGCGACCGATCGCCTCGAAAATCGTCTGGCCCCGAACCTTGCGAGAACACTCCTGTCCATGGTGCAAAGGCCGCGCTCGCTGCGCGCGGGCGTGCACCGACCCTAGGCCGTCTCCGGCCGCTTCGACCCCCGACGCCCCGTAGGAACCGATATGGCTCGCTTCCTGTTCCCAGAGTGGACCCAGCCACTCAAGAAGTACGTCATCACACCCGCCCTGTTGTTGGGGCCGGTCTACATCGTCGCGCTCGCGGCGGTGGTGAAGGACCCGCAGACCCTGCGCATCGGCTACATGCCGAACCAGCCGGTCCCCTACAGCCACGCGCTCCACGTCGGCGAGCTCGGCATGGACTGCCGCTACTGCCACAACGTGGTCGAGCGCGGCGCCAAGGCCGCGGTGCCGCCGGCGGCGACGTGCATGAACTGCCACCAGACGGTGAAGCCCAAGAGCGAGAAGCTCACGCCGGTCCGCCAGGCCTACTTCGAGAACGCGCCCCTCAAGTGGATCCGCGTGACCGACCTGCCGGACTACGTGTACTTCAACCACTCGGCCCACGTCACCCGCGGCATCGGCTGCGAGTCGTGCCACGGCCGGGTCGATCGGATGGTCAAGGTCTACCAGAGCGCGCCGCTCACCATGCAGTGGTGCCTCGACTGCCACCGCGACCCGACGCCCAACCTGCGGGACCCGGCCAACGTGACCCAGATGGGTTACAAGGCCGCCCCGGGTGAGGGCGCGAAGATCGAGAAGGACCTGCGCATCAACCCGCCGACGGATTGCACCACATGTCATCGCTAGACCCCACGCTTGGTCCCGATCGCCTCGGCCTCGAGGGCCGCGGCTCTGACACCGACGGCGTCGACGCCGCGCCTCGCCACGGCTACTGGAAGAGCCTGGCCGACCTCGAGCCGACCGGCTCGGCGCCGGCCGCAGGCGCGCCGGAGGTCCCGACCGCTGGCGACGTCGTCGATCCGCTCAACCGCCGCAACTTCATGCAGCTCATGGGCGCGTCGATGGCCCTCGCCGGCGTCGCTGGCGCCGGCTGCAAGCGCTACGACCGCGAGGAGATCGTCCCGCTGTCGCGCCGCCCCGAGGACCAGGTCCCGGGCCAGACGCAGCGCTACGCGACCTGCTTCGACTTCGGCGGCATGACCCAGGCGCTCCTGGTCACCTCCTACGAGGGCCGTCCGATCAAGATCGACGGCAACCCCGAGCACCCCTTCGCCGGCGGCGGCGTCGTCGACGGCACCGCCCGCCACGCCGGCTCGTCGGTGTTCGCCCAGGGCTCGATCCTCCACGTCTACGACCCCGACCGCTCGCAGTCGGTGCTGAAGGACGGCAAGGGATCGACCTTCGAGGACTTCCGCGCGGTGGCCACCACGCTGCGCGGCAACCCGACCGGGCTGCGGGTGCTGGCCGAGGCCAGCTCGTCGCCGACCCTGGCCGCCCTCAAGCAGCGCGTGCTGTCGACGTTCCCGGGCGCCGCATGGCACGAGTGGGAGCCGGTGTCGTTCGACAACGAGCGCGCCGGCCTGCGCCTGGCCTTCGGCAAGCCGATGCGGGCGATGGCCCACCTCGACCGGGCCGCGATCATCGTCGCCCTCGACTGCGACATCTTCACCGAGCACCCGGCGTCGGCCGCCTACGCCCGCGACTTCGCGCGCAGCCGCCGTCCCGACGGCGGTTCCCTCGGCCCGGGCAAGATGAACCGGCTGTACGCGATCGAGAGCGCGTACACCCACACCGGCGTGGTCGCGGACCACCGCCTGCCGGTCCGCTCCGAGCACGTCCTGCCGGTCCTGCAGGCGATCGACTCGGCCCTGTCGGGCCGCGCCGCCGCCGGCGCCGAGGTCGTCGGCGAGGCCAAGGTCGCCGCGTTCCTGAAGGCCGTGGTCGGCGATCTGTCGGCCAACCGCGGCTCCGCGGTCCTGGTCGTCGGCCGTCGCCAGCCGGCCGCGGTCCACGCCCTGGTCGCCAAGATCAACGAGACCCTCGGCGGCAGCCTGGTGTCGTACTACGACGACCCCGAGCCCAGCCGGCTCGATCACGGCGACGCGATCGCCGCCCTGACCCGCGACCTCACCGCGAATCAGGTCCAGACCCTGGTCATCCTCGGCGGCAACCCGATCTTCGATGCCCCGGTCGACCTCGACTTCGCCGCGGCCCTGGCCAAGGCCAAGACCTCGATCCACCTGTCCGAGTACGCCAACGAGACCTCGGCGAAGTGCTCGTGGCACGTGCCGAAGGCCCACTACCTCGAGGCCTGGGGCGACGCCCGGACCTGGGACGGCACCTGGACCCTGGCCCAGCCGCTGATCCTGCCGCTCTACGGCGGCATCTCGTCGATCGAACTCCTCGCCCTCCTGCTCGGCGAGGCCAAGACCGCCGAGGCCCTGGTGCGCGAGCAGGTCGAGGCCGCCGGCTACGCCTGGCGGGCCTCGGTCCACGACGGCTTCGTCGCCGGCTCGGCGCCCAAGGCGGTCCCGGTCGCGATCGGCAGCCTGCCGCCGGCGCCCCTGACCGCGACCCAGACCGCGGGCAGCCGCGGCGGCAACGGCGCCTACGAGGTGACGTTCTCTCCGTCGTCCCAGGTGTGGGACGGCCGCTTCGCCAACAATAGCTGGCTGCAGGAGACCCCGGACTTCCTGACCAAGGTGACCTGGGACAACGTCGCCCTGATCGGCAAGGACACCGCCGACGAGCTCGGCATCCACTCCCAGGACATAGTCCGGATCACCGTCGACGGGCGCAAGCTCGAGGTCGCGGCCCTGGTCATGCCGGGCCAGGCCCGCGGCTCGATCGCCCTGTTCCTGGGCGGCGGCCGCACCAAGGCCGGCGTGGTCGGCAACAAGGGCGGCGAGTGGAAGGGCGGCGGCTGGAACGTCTACGCGCTCCGGGCCTCGACCTCCCTCGACATCGCCGCCAACGCCCGGGTCGAGAAGACCGGCGGCACCTACGCCATCGCCACCACCCAGGATCACTGGGACATCCGCCAGGGCATGGACTTCCCGTTCGGCGCCGGCGACTCGCCGGTCACCGGCATCGGCGATCGCGGCATCGCCGAGCGCATGGATCGGATCGTCAAGGAGACCGACCTGGCGGCCTTCGCCGGCGGCGCCTACCTGGCCCAGCACCCCGAGCCGTTCTATCACGACGACAAGCACGGTCGCGGCTACTCGCTCTTCGAGGAGAAGACCTACGAGGGCCGCAAGTGGGCCATGGCCATCGACCTCGGGTCGTGCATGGGCTGCAACGCCTGCATGGTCGCGTGTCAGTCGGAGAACAACGTCCCGGTCGTCGGCAAGCGCGAGGTCGCGCGCAACCGCGAGATGCACTGGATCCGCATCGACCGGTACTTCAAGGGCGACGTCGCCGACCCCGAGGTGGTGTCGCAGCCGGTGGCCTGCCAGCACTGCGAGAACGCGCCGTGCGAGCAGGTGTGCCCGGTCGGCGCGACGATCCACTCGTCCGAGGGCCTAAACGAGATGGTCTACAACCGGTGCGTCGGCACCCGGTACTGTCTCAACAACTGCCCGTACCGCGTCCGCCGGTTCAACTTCCTCGACTGGCACAAGGATCTCAAGGACGCCCGCAACAAGGTCCGCCGGCTCCTGTTCAACGCCGACGTCACCGTCCGCGAGCGCGGCGTGATGGAGAAGTGCACCTACTGCGTGCAGCGGATCCAGGCGGCCAAGATCGCGGCCAAGAACGAGCGCAACCGCGACGTCATCCCCGACGGCACGATCGTCACCGCCTGCCAGGCGGCGTGCCCGACCGAGGCCATCGTGTTCGGCGACCTGTCCGATCCCGATAGCCGCGTGTCGCGCCTGCACGGCGACCGTCGGCAGTACGAGCTCTTGAGC
The DNA here is from genome assembly GCA_018057825.1 of Kofleriaceae bacterium. Classification (GTDB taxonomy): domain Bacteria; phylum Myxococcota_A; class Polyangia; order Haliangiales; family Haliangiaceae; genus UBA2376. Next base: position 94,733 of record JAGPCY010000027.1, read on the forward strand.
GACCTGAACGACAAGCCGCGGACGCGCTTCCTCGCCCGCGTGAAGAACCCCCACCCGGACTTGGTGAGCAAGTCGGGTTCGCACGGAGGCCACTGAGTCATGGCGACCGCAACCGAAACGCACGACGACCACGCCCACGGCGGCGAGTCGGCGCGCGCGACCTTCCGCGGCATCACGAAGGACGTCTCGGACGTCGCGCTGACGCCGATCGCCAAGTGGTGGTACCCGGCCTTCGGCGTCGCGCTGCTCTTGCTGCTCATGCTGGTGGTGGCCGTCGTCCACCTGTTCCGCAACGGCATCGGCATCTGGGGCAACAACAACGTCCAGGGCTGGGCCTGGGACATCACCAACTTCGTCTTCTGGGTCGGCATCGGCCACGCCGGCACGCTGATCAGCGCGGTGCTCTACCTGTTCCGGCAGGACTGGCGCACCAGCATCAACCGGTCGGCTGAGGCGATGACGATCTTCGCCGTGGCCTGCGCCGGCATCTTCCCGATCCTCCACACCGGCCGCCCGTGGTTCGCGTGGTGGATGCTGCCGCACCCCAACGACATGGGCATGTGGCCGCAGTTCCGCAGCCCGCTCATGTGGGACGTGTTCGCGATCTCGACCTACGCGACCACGTCGATCCTGTTCTGGTACATGGGCATGGTCCCCGACCTGGCGACCCTGCGCGACCGGTCCAAGGACAAGGTCCGGCAGGTGGTCTACGGCCTCTTGTCGCTGGGCTGGCGCGGCTCGGCCCGCCAGTGGCACCGCTACGAGCGCGCGTACCTGATCCTCGCCGCGCTGTCGACTCCGCTGGTCTTGTCGGTCCACTCGGTCGTGTCCTTCGACTTCGCGACCTCCCAGAACCCGGGCTGGCACACCACGATCCTGCCGCCGTACTTCGTCGCCGGCGCGATCTTCAGCGGCTTCGCGATGGTGATGACGCTGATGATCCCGCTGCGCCACCTGTTCAACCTGAAGCACATCATCACCCAGGACCACATCCACGCGATGTGCAAGGTGACGGTCGCGACCGGCACGATCGTCGGCGGCGCCTACGCCATCGAGATCTTCACCGCCTGGTACTCGGGCAACTTGTGGGAGTGGTACACGTTCAAGAACCGCATCCTCGGGCCGTACTTCTGGGCCTGGGCGATCATGGTGAGCTGCAACGTCCTCGCCCCGCAGTTCTTCTGGATCAAGCGGGTGCGCGAGAACATGTGGGCGGTCGTGATCCTCTCGATCTTCATCAACATCGGGATGTGGTTCGAGCGCTTCGTCATCATCGTCAGCTCGCTGGCCCGCCAGCACCTGCCCGGCGGCTGGGGTTACTTCTCGCCGACCAAGTGGGACATCATGACCCTGGCGGGCAGCTTCGGTCTGTTCTTCACCCTGTTCCTTCTGTTCGTGCGGTTCGCGCCGATCGTCGCCATGGCTGAGGTCAAGGCGGTCTCGCCGGCGGCCCACGCCGGCAAGGATCACTGAGCGCCCCTGACCGCTCCCAGCGGAGAGAGCCCATGGAAGCTACCCACACTGACAACGACGACGCGCGCGGCCACGACGACGCGCCCGGCCACGGCGGGGGCGACGGCGGCCACAGCCACGGCGACGCCGGCGGCGGCCCCGACACCGAGCTGCACGGCCTCCTGGCCGAGTTCGAGACCCCGGGGGCGCTGATCGCGGCCGCCCGCAAGGTCCGAAACGCCGGCTACACCGAGTTCGACTGCTACAGCCCGTTCCCGGTCCACGGCATCGACGACGCCATGGGCATCAAGCGGACCCGGCTGCCGCTCATGGTCTTCGCCGGCGGCCTGGCCGGCCTTCTCGGCGGCGTCCTCCTGCAGTGGTGGATGAACGCCTACAACTGGCCGTGGAACGTCTCCGGCAAGCCGACCTGGAGCATCCCGGCCAACGTGCCGATCGCCTACGAGACCACGATCCTCCTGTCGGTCTTGACCACCTTCTTCGGCATGTGGGCGGCCAACAAGCTGCCCCAGGTCTGGCACCCGTTCTTCCGCCTCGACCGCTTCGCCAAGGTCACCGACGACGGCCTGTTCCTCGGCATCGAGGCCTCGGACCAGCGCTTCGAGCTCGACCAGACCAAGCAGCTCCTGGTCGCCGCCGGCGCCACCCACGTCGAGGAGTGCCACGTCGACACCCGGCCCGAGGCCCGCAACGTGCCGAAGTGGATCTTCGGCATGATGATCATCCTGACCGTGCTCGCGGTCATCCCGTTCATCCTCGCCTGGCGGGCCCAGGGCCAGCGCTCGAGCCAGCCGCACTGGCACATCTTCTCGGACATGGACTTCCAGCCCAAGGCCAAGAGCGACCAGGGCTTCGCGGAGTTCGCCGATGGCCGCGCCAACCGCGGCGCCATCCCCGGCACGATCGCCTCGGGCAGCTTGAACGCCGACGACGCGTACTACCGCGGCCTGCGCGACGGCCAGTGGATCACCGAGCTGCCGCCTGGCCTCAAGGTCGACGACAAGCTGATGGACCGCGGGCAGGAGCGCTTCGGCATCTTCTGCGCCCCGTGCCACGGCTACGACGGCCAGGGCAACGGCATCGTGCCCGAGCGCATGAAGATGGCGGGCGGCGCCTGGCAGGCCGCCAACCTCACGGGGCCGGCCATCATCCGGCTGCCCAACGGCCAGCTCTTCAACACCATCTCCAACGGCGCCAACACCATGATGGGCTACGCGGCCCAGATCCCGGTGCAGGACCGCTGGGCGATCGTCCTCTACGTCCGCGCGCTCCAGCGCGGCCAGAACGCCACCGCCGCCGAGGTTCCGGCCGGCGCCCAGGTCCGGTGAGGCAGCCATGAGCGCAACCAAGTCGCTTCATCCCGACGAGAAGTACAAGGCCGACAAGCTCGGCAAGCAGCTCTTCAAGTACGGCGCCGGTCTCGGCGTGGTGCTGATGGGCCTGTCGGTGATCCTCGGCGCCGCCGCCGGTGGATCGTTCCGGCACTTCCTCCACGCCTACCTGACGGCGTGGTCCTTCGTGTTCTCGATCTGCCTCGGCTCGCTGTTCTTCATCCTGATCCACCACCTGGCCAAGGCCAAGTGGGGCATCGTCTTGCGGCGCCAGGCCGAGTTCATCACCGCGGCGCTGCCGGCGGTCGCGGTCTTCGGCCTGGTGCCGATGGTGGCGATGCTGGCCGGCAACGAGCAGCTCTACTACTGGGCCATCCCGCAGGTCCACGACAAGAGCCACCCGCTCTACCACCACATGCACGCCAAGGCGGCGTGGCTCGACGAGGTCTTCTTCGTCGGCCGCTACGTCCTCTACTTCGCGATCTACATCGGCCTGGCGCAGTGGTTCCGCAAGCAGAGCCAGGCCCAGGACGCCGACGGCGACGCCGGGCGCTCCGAGAAGATGCGCTACTGGTCGGGCGTGTCGGTGCTGGTCTACTCGATGACCACGTTCTTCGCGGTCACCGACTGGTTCATGACCCTGCAGCCGCTCTGGTACTCGACGATCTACGCGGTCAACTACTTCTCGGGCGCGATGCTGGCCACCTACTGCACGCTGGCGCTCCTGTCGATGGCGATCCAGCGCACCGGCCGCCTGACCCACTCGATCAACGTCGAGCACTACCACGACATCGGCAAGTACATGTTCGGGTGGACGTTCTTCTGGATCTACACCGCGTTCTCGCAGTTCATGCTGCAGTGGTACGGCAACATGCCCGAGGAGACGGTCTTCTACAGCTACCGGATGTTCGGCGGCTGGCAGTTCGTCTCGATCCTCGTGCTGGTGGGCCACTGGGCCATCCCCTACGTGTCGCTCATGACCCGGTGGAGCAAGCGCATCCTGCCCATCCTCGCGGCCCTCGCGGCCTGGCAGCTCATCTTCCACTACATCGATCTGTACTGGAACGTGATGCCCAACCAGACCTGGACCGTCGTCGGGCAGTGGAACCTGGGGCCGCTCCAGGGCGACCCCGACACCCACAAGGTCGGCTTCCACGCCATGGACCTCACGCTCCTGGTCGGCATGATCGGCCTGTTCCTGGCCGCGGTCGGCAAGGCGATGAAGGGCAACCTGCTGCCGGTCCACGACCCGAAGCTCGGCGAGTGCCTGGCGTTCGAGAACTACTGAGCCATCGAGGCAACCATGAGCGCCCAAGGCGAGAAGAAGAACCCCGACAAGCTGAACACGGTCGGCATCGTCACGGTCGGCCTGGCCGGCTCGGCGATGGTCTATATCGCGATCATCGGGGTCCAGGCCCTGTACCAGAACGAGACCTCGCAGGTCGATGAGGTGGCGCAGTTCGGCCGGCAGGCCGACGTGCGCAACACCCTCAAGGCCGAGCAGGTCGGCTACATCAACGAGCCGCGCATCCGCCAGGGCGCCACCGGGATCGGGGGCGCGCAGCTCCACATCATCCCGATCGAGGCGGCCAAGGACCTGGTCCTGAACGACGTCAAGGTCGATCCGGCGAACCTGGTCCCGGCGGTCTCGCGCTCCGAGTTCACGACCATCAAGCCGGTGTTCGGTCGCCCGGTCGCGCTGCCGGGGCCCGTCGGTATCGGCCAGAGCGCGCCGCCGCCGCCGCCCGTCGATCCGGCCGCGCCGCCTGCGTCCGGTGACGGGGCCGCCCCGCCGGCGGGTGGGACGGTTCCGCCGACGACCGAGGCTCCGGCTCCGGCGGCTCCGGCTCCGGCGGCTCCGGCTCCGGCGGCTCCAGCTCCCACTGCGCCGGCTCCGACGGCGCCGGCGCCCACTGCTGGCGGGCGTTGATGATCGCGCGCGGCTGCGTCCTGGTCACCTGCCTGGCGATGCTCGCCGGGGTGGCCGAGGTGCGCGCCGCGCCGACGGTGCCCGGGCGCGCGGCCGGCGAGTCCGAGCTGGCCCCGGTGCCGCCGTCCCTGGTGGCGGCGGTCAAGGTCGAGGAGAAGCCGCTGGCGGTGGTCCCGAAGGCCACGCGGTTCCGCACCCTCGATGGCGCGGTCACCACCCTCGGCGAGGTGCTCGCCGGTGACCTGCCGACGCTCCTGACCTTCAACTACTCGAGCTGCCCGTCGCTGTGCAGCCTGCAGTTGAACGGTCTGGTGAAGGCCCTGGCCGGCTCCTCGTATCGCGTCGGTCGCCAGGTTCGGGTGGTCACGATCGGGCTCGCCCCCGACGAGTCCCCGGCCGACGCCGCGCGCCAGCGCGAGCGCTACCTGGCCAAGCTGCGCGAGCTGGGCGCCGAGGTCGAGTCGGCCGGTTGGGTCTTCCTCCTGGCCGAGCACCCCGACAAGGACGTCACCGTGCGCGCGGTCGCCGACGCGGTCGGCGTCGGCTACCAGTTCATCCCGACCCAGCGCGAGTACGCCCACCCGGCGGTCACGGTCGCGCTGTCGTCGCAGGGCGCGGTCACCCGCTACGTCCACGGCGTCGAGCCCAACCCCATCGAGCTCGACGAGACCATCCGCCGGGCGGGGCTGGCCGAGCCCTCGACCTCGACCGGCTTCGTCATGGCGTGCCTGCACTGGGACGCCGCCGCCAACAGCCAGCGCTGGGGCGGCACCGTCTTGCGGATCGCCGCCCTCGTGTTCCTCGCCCTCGGCGCCCTCGCCGTCGGCGTGCTGGTCGCGCGGAATCGCCGCGGACCTGGAGTTGACCCCTCATGAAGCTCACCAAGGCGCTGCTCTCGATGGCGCTCGTGCTCGGCCTGTACGGGGCCGGCGCAGCGCAACCCACGCCAGCCCCGGTCGCGCCGCCACCGGCTGCGGCCCCGACGGCTGCGGCCCCGACGGCTGCGGCCCCGACGGATCCCGCGGCGGCTGCGGCCCCGACGGCTGCGGCCCCGACGGATCCTGCGGCGGCTGCGGCCCCGACGGCTGCGGCCCCGACGGCTGCGGCTCCGACGGATCCTGCGGCGGCTGCGGCGGCGCCAGCCCCGGCTGCGGCTCCGGCGGCTCCCGCGGCGGCGGCGGCTCCCGCGGCGGTGCCGGCGGGCGGCCAGCCGTGGTGGGAGAAGATGGCCGGCAAGGACATCAAGGACTCGAGCTACACCCACGCCGGCACCTACTGGTTGCCGCCGGCGGTGTCGACCGGCGCCGATGGCCCCGACAAGCTGTTCATCGCGATGATCGCCATGTCGGCGTTCTTCTTCTTCGCGATCACCGGCGCGATCATCTACCTGGTGTGGAAGTACCGACACCGCCCGGGCCACAAGCCCGAGCCCTCGGCCTCGCACAACGACGCCCTCGAGATCACCTGGACCGTCATCCCGACGATCATCTGCGTGATCCTCTTCGTCTACGGCTGGCGCTCGTACCTCCAGAACGTGACCGTGCCCGAGCCCCGCCAGGAGAACGTGGTCTACGTCGAGGGCTCGAAGTGGAACTGGAACTTCCGCTACTACAACGGGCTTCAGGATAACGTCCTGCACGCCCCGGTCGATCAGCCGGTCAAGCTGGTCATGACCTCGCGCGACGTCCTGCACTCGTTCTTCGTCCCGGTGTTCCGCATCAAGCAAGACGTCGTCCCGCGCCGCTACACGTACCTGTGGTTCCAGGCCACCAAGCCCGGCGTCTACCGCGTGTACTGCACCGAGTACTGCGGCACCGACCACTCGATGATGAAGACCAAGGTCGTGGTCCACGAGGCCGGCCAGTACGAGCGCTACCTGTCCGAGGCCTTCGCCGCCAAGGCCTCGCTGTCGGGCTCGGCCCTGGGCAAGGACGTCCACGCCAAGAAGGGCTGCGCCGCCTGCCACTCGGTCGACGGCGGCCCGATGCTCGGCCCGACCTGGAAGGGCGCCTGGGGCGCCGACGTCCCGCTCGAGGGCGGTGGCTCGGTCAAGTACGACGAGGCCTACGTCCGCACCGCGATCCAGAACCCGACGGCCCAGGTCCACAAGGGCTTCCCGCCGGCGATGCCGATGACGCCGCTCTCCGACAAGGAGATCGAGGGCGTGATCGCCTACATCCAAGAACTCAAGTAGCGAGGCCGACATGTCCGCCGCCGTCGACACCACCTGCTCGTATCTGTCTCCGGCCGCCGCCAGCCGCAAGGGCGTGCTCGGCTGGATGCTCACGCTCGATCACAAGCGGATCGGGCTCATGTACCTGTTCGGGATCTTGTTCGCGCTCCTGCTCGGGGGCGCCTTCGCGCTCCTGGTCCGGATGGAGCTGTGGTCGCCGGGAGAGACCATCGCCGGCAAGGACTGGTACAACAAGTTCTTCACGCTGCACGGCGCGGTGATGGTCTTCCTGGTCATCATCCCCGGCATCCCGGCCGCCCTCGGCAACATGGTGCTGCCGATCCAGCTCGGCGCGCCCGACGTCGCGTTCCCCAAGCTCAACCTGGCCAGCTTCTACCTGTGGTGCATCGGCGCGATCCTGCTCCTGGTGGCGGTCGGCGCGGGTGGGCTCGACACCGGCTGGACGTTCTACACGCCGTACAGCCTCGAGACCAAGACCGCGGTCATCCCCGCGGTGATGGGCGCCTTCGTCCTGGGCTTCTCGTCGATCTTCACCGGCCTCAACTTCCTGGTGACGATCCACAAGTTCCGGCCCAAGCAGATGGGCTGGTTCCAGATGCCGCTCAACCTGTGGGCGCTGTACTCGACCGCGCTCATGCAGGTGCTGGCCACCCCGGTGCTCGGCATCACGCTCCTGCTCCTGTTCGTCGAGCGCTTCATGCACATCGGCATCTTCGACCCGACCCTGGGCGGGGACCCGGTGCTGTTCCAGCACTTCTTCTGGTTCTACTCGCACCCGGCGGTCTACATCATGATCGTGCCGGCGATGGGCGTGGTCTCGGAGATGATGACGACGTTCTCGCGCAAGCCGATCTTCGGCTACCGCTTCATCGCCTACTCGTCGGTGTCGCTGGCGCTCCTGTCGTTCCTGGTCTGGGGCCACCACATGTTCGTGTCGGGGCAGTCGAAGCTGGCCAACATGGTGTTCTCGGCCCTGACCTTCTCGGTCGGCATCCCGTCGGCGATCAAGGTCTTCAACTGGACCTCGACCCTCTACAAGGGCGACATCCGGCTCAAGACGCCGATGCTCTACGCGCTGTCGTTCCTGATCATGTTCACGATCGGCGGCCTGACCGGCATCTTCCTCGCGATCCTGTCGATCAACGTCCAGCTCCACGACACCTACTTCGTCGTCGCCCACTTCCACTACGTGATGATGGGCTCGACCCTGGTCGCGTTCGTCGGCGCGCTCCACTACTGGTGGCCGAAGATGACCGGCAAGATGTACCCGGAGCGGACCGCCCAGGTCGCCGCGATCGGGGTCTTCGTCGGCTTCAACCTGACCTTCCTGCCGCAGTTCGTCATGGGCTCGCGCGGCATGCCGCGCCGCTACTGGGACTACGATCCCGAGTACAAGATCTTCCACCAGCTCTCGACGGTGGGCGCCTTCATCCTCGGCCTGTCGCTGTTCACGATGGTCTGTTACCTGATCTGGTCGTTCATCTACGGCGCCAAGGCGCCCAAGAACCCGTGGGGCGCGACCACGCTCGAGTGGGAGGCGCCGACGCCGCCGACGGTGTTCAACTTCCCCGAGCCGCCCGAGATTCCGGAACTCTACAACTACGACGATCTGGTCGAGACCGCCGATGGCGACTGGGAGCGCACCGCTCCCGCCGGCGCCAAGCCGGCTCGCGATCACCACTAGCCGCCCGCCCGCTCGCCCTCACTCGCCGAGGCCCGCATGAGCCAGCCCAGCCACGACCACCACGACGACCACGGCCACCACGGCTCGCGGTTCATCCAGCACCACTACGACGACGCCCAGCACCAGTTCGACTCGGGCAAGCTCGGGATCTGGTTCTTCCTGGTCCAGGAGATCCTGTTCTTCTCGGCGCTGTTCGTCGCGTACATCCTGTACCGCCACCACCGACCCGAGATCTACGCCTACGCCCACTCCTACCTCGACGTGAAGTGGGGCGCGATCAACACCGCGGTGCTGATCGTGTCGTCGCTGTCGGCGGCGTGGGCGGTGCGGTGCGCGCAGCTCGCGCAGCGCCGCGGCCTGATCGCGGCGCTGGCGATCACGATCGTCTGCGCGCTCGGGTTCCTCGGGATCAAGACCGTCGAGTACACCCACAAGGTCCACGAGCGGATCCTGTGGGGCCGGTACTTCGACCCGTGCATCGCCGCCGCCGGCAACCCGCTGCTCAACAAGGGCAACAACTGCCCGGGCGTCAAGACCTCGGTGGTCTGGGACAGCGCCACCAACAAGGCCGGCGCCGGCTGCCTCGACGGCGACTACGATCTCGACAAGCGCCAGGACGGCATCCAGGCGATCTGCGAGGTCGCCGAGGTCCGGGCCCAGACGACGGTGACCTACAAGGACGTGCCGGACGACAAGCGGCCGGGCAAGACCAAGCGCGAGGCCAGCTACGTCACCCAGGAGCTCGGCCGGGTCGCGATCGCCAAGTGCGAGCCGGGCAAGAGCGCCAAGCCGTGCTGGCAGCTCGCGGTCCACCCGAAGATCTGCCCGACCGGCCCGGCGGCGATGGTCCTCTACGGCGATCACACCGTGCGCGCCAGCGTCCCGACCAAGTCGGCGGGCACCGGCCTGCGCATCGAGGCGTCGTGTCAGGCCGCGCCGGCCGCGGCCGCCGCCGCCGGCGACGCCTTCGCGCCGGTCGAGGGTGGGCAGGGCCTCGGTCAGGGTGGCCTGTCGACCGCGCCGCGCAAGAGCGCGCACGATCTCAAGCGCGAGTTCCAGAGCGGGCCGCCGCCCGAGCACACCAACATGTTCTTCAGCATCTACTTCGCGATGACCGGGCTCCACGGCATCCACGTGCTGGTGGGCGTGTTCATCTTCATCTGGCTCCTGTGGCGGGCGATCCGCGGCGACTTCACGCCTGACTACTTCGGGCCGATCGACTACGCCGCGCTGTACTGGCACCTGGTCGACCTGATCTGGATCTTCCTGTTCCCGCTCCTCTACCTGATCCACTGAGCTGATCCACTGAGCTGATCCACTGCGAGGGCGCGGCGACGAGGTCGCGCGACGACCCTCTCTGCGCCGCCCTGCGACGACGACCGACCGCGGAGTTCACCCATGGCTGACCACGCCCACGCTCACGACGACCACCACGGCATCTCCCACGTGGCCCCGGTCAAGGTCCTGCTCGGGACCTGGATCGCGCTCATGATCCTGACGGTGATCACCGTCGGCGCGACCAAGATCGATCTCGGGGCCTCCTACAACCTGGCGCTGGCGATGGCGATCGCGGTCGTCAAGGCCACGCTGGTGGTGCTGTTCTTCATGCACCTGCGCTACGACAAGCTGTTCCACTCGGTGCTGGTGGTCGGGGGCATCCTGGCGGCCGCGCTGTTCGTCGGCTTCGCGCTCATGGACTCGAACCAGTACCAGGCCTCGATCATCTGGGACGTCAGCGCGCCGCCGGCGGCGCCGATCGGTCCGCCGCCGCTGCCCTGAGCGCGCGGGCGACGGGCGGTGGGGCGAGTTCGCGGGGTGGTTCGCGGGGCTGGGTCAGCGGGTCTGGGTGACGCGGACGGCGAGGGCGCGGCGGGGGCCGTCCTCGGCCACCGCGGTGTAGCTGTGGGCCGCGGCCCGGCAGCGGTCGTCGAGGTCGCGCTCGCACAGGATCCGCAGGCGGAGCCAAGCCACCGGGTCGCGCTCGGCGCCTCGAGGGAACCGCCGCTGGTAGGCGTCGAGGGCGCGCAGGGCCTCGGCGGCCCGGCCCCGACCCCACTGGGTGCGGGCCAGCCCCCACAGGGCCGACGCCGCGCGCGGTCCACGACCGTCGATCGATTCGCGGGTGAAGGCGGCGATCGGGTCGGCCTCGCCGGCCGGTAGCGGCGGCGCAGCGGCGATGCCCGGCGCGGCCAGGGCGCGGCGCAGCTCGACCACCGGGTCGGCCGGCGCCGCGGGGCGCACCGGGTCGCGGGGGCGCGGGCGCTCGCCGCTCGGGCGCGGGCGCTCGACCCGGCGGTCGCGGTCATCGCCGACCGGCGCGGGTGGCGCCACGGCCGAACGGTCGGGGAGGGCGGGCAGGTGTGCGGGGGCCGGACCGAGGCCAGGCGGCGCGGTCGGCGCGGCGGCCGCGCCGAGGGCGACCGCGGCGATCGCCGCGACCGTCGGTCGGCCGCTCGGGTCGAGCGACCAGCGCTGGTCGGCGGCGACCGCGGCGGTGGCGCCGGCCCGCTCGACCTCGACCAGGCCGTGGTGGACCTCGACCGAGACCGTGGGATCGCGGCGGACCGTGAAGGCCGTGCCGACCACCCGGACGTGGACGTCGCCGGCCGCGACCACCAGCGGCGGTCGGCCGCGGCGCGGCGCGACCTCGAGGCTGACCACGCCAGTGGCCAGGGTGACCAGCACCCCGCCGGCGGGTCGGGTCACGGTGAACTGCGAGCCCGGCGTGGCGTCGATCGTGACGTCGCCCAGGGCCAGGTGCGCGCCGTCGGCCGCGGCCGTGACCGTCAGCGGCGCCGGTGGGCTGTGGTGGGGGCTCGGCCAGACCGCCACGGCGGCCGCCACCCCGGCGGCGGCCAGCGCCGGCAGCCACAGCCAGCGGCGGCGCGGCGGTTCGGACGCGGCGACCGCGTCGCCGACGTGGGCGACGATCCGCCCCTCGAGGTGGTGCCAGCGCTCGGGCGCGAGGGGCTCGACCGGGACGCGATCGCGCAGGCTCACGGGGCACCTCGATCGTCGGCGAGGAACTCGCGCAGGACCGGATCGCGGCGGGCGGCCGCGTCGAGGGCCCGGCGGGCCCGCCACACCCGCAGCTTGGTCGCGGTCACGGTGGCGCTGGTGATCGCCGCGACCTCGGCCAGGGGCCGGCCGTCGAGCTCGTGGAGGGCGAAGGCGATCCGGCTGGCCGGCGCCAGGTCGTCGAGCGCGCGGTAGAACCGCCGCACCCCCTCGCGGGCCAGGCTGGCGTCGGCGCCGTCGAGCTCGAGCACGCCCTCGGCGGTCGGGGCGTCGACCGTGAGCGCCGTCTGGCCGCGACGCCGGGCGATCGCGCGGTAGGCCACGCGGACCGCGATCCGGTCGATCCAGGTCGCCAGGCTGGCCTCGGCCCGCCACGACGACAGCGACGCGAACACCTGGATGAACGTCTCCTGCAGGAGATCCTCCATCTCGGCGTTGCCGCCGAGGATCCGGTACAGCGCGGCGTGGACCCGGGTGCGGTAGCGCCGAAACAGGTCGCGGGCCGCCGCCTCCTGGGCCCCGGTGGCCCGGTCGAGGCAGCGTTCGACCAGGCCGACGTCCTCGAGGTAGGTGGCGCGCGAGGTCACGGTGGGATGGTGGCGGCCGGCCCGGCCGCGGTTACCGAAAAACGTGCGGCGGTCAGCGCGGCTGGGCCATGAGGAACATCGGCTGGTTGATGCAGTGGCCGCCGTCGACCACCAGGACCGTCCCGGTCACGTAGGCGGCGGCCGACGAGCGCAGGAAGACCGCGGCCGCGGCGATCTCGTCGACCGTGCCGAAGCGACCGAGCGGGATGCCGGCCTGGGCCCGCTGGGCGGCGTCGCCGGGGGCCAGGCGACGCATGCCCTCGGTGTCGCCGATCGGGCCGGGCGCGATGCCGTTGACCCGGATGCCGGCGCCGCCCCACTCGACCGCGAGGTTCCGCGTCAGGGCGTCGATGCCGGCCTTGGCCGCCGAGGCGTGGAGCTGGAGCGGCGTGCCGTGGTAGTGGAGCGTCGCCGACAGGTTGATGATCGCGCCCGACCGCGACGCCGACAGCGCCGCGAAGGCCGCCTTGCACAGGTGGAAGGTGCCGTTCAGATCGATCTCGATCACGGTGCGAAAGGCGTTGGCCGACAGCGCGGTGGCCGGCGCCAGGAAGTTGCCGGCCGCGTTGTTGACCAGGGTGTCGAGCTTGCCGAACCGGGCCACGGTGGCGTCGACCATCCGCTGCGCATCGTCCGGGTTCCGGACGTCGCCGGCGACGGTCAGGACCTCGCGCCCGGTCGCGGCGCCGACCTCGGCCGCGGTCGCCGCGAGCACCTCGGCCTTGCGGCTGGCGATGCACACGTCGGCGCCCAGGCGGGCGAACGCGGCGGCGATGCCGCGGCCGATGCCGGTGCCGCCGCCGGTGATGAGGGCCACGTGGCCGGTCAGGGCGTCGGCGCGATAGACGTCGAGGGGCGAGGTCACCGCCCGACGGTACCGCGCGGCGATTTCGGGAACCAGCGCACGGCCGCGGTGTCATGGTCTGTGAGCCGAGACGAGGTGGCGCCGCTGGGGCGCCGCCGGCGCCCGCCCGACGAGCTTGCTCGCGGCGGTCGCGCCCCGGCTGGAGGATCGCATGCGCCGAGCCATCACCCTCGCGCGTGGGGCCATCTGTGCCCTCGCGCTCACCCTGATCGTGTCCCCTGCGGTTGCCGACAAGCGCAAGAAGCGCGTCAAGCCGCGGCCGTCGATCGCCGCATGCACCAACTTCGATCAAGTCGACCGGGTCGACGACGGCGTCGATCTGTTGATCGGCAACCAGTGCGAGCTCGAGGTGTCGTGTTCGGTATCGTGGACCGTGACCTGCGCCCCGGACAGCAAGCGCAAGCGTCGCCACCAGGGCGGCAAGGCGTTTCGCCTGGCGATCGCCCAGGTCGAGTCCACCAACGCCAGCGCCGCGATGTGCGGCAACGATGGCTGGGTGATCGATGACGTGGTGTGGGCGTGCGAGCCCGTGGCGCCGTCGGCGCCGTGACCGGGAGGTGGGCGCCGGGCGGCGGTGGTGGCTGCGGGATCGGGCGCTTGAGCCCGGACCCGTCGGAGCGAGGTCGATAGATTTCAGCGGGTTGTGCGTGGCGGCGGGGAGGCGGACGAAACCGTAGATCGGGCGGCTGGGTCCTGCGTGTGTAGGCTGTAACTCGACGATGACCGGTGACCGGCGACCGCGCGACCCCCGCGCTCAGGTTGTGGTCCCGATCAAGCGTCGGGCGGCAAACCCACCACGACGTAGTATAAGGACCACAAGGCCATGGGCACCCGACTGGACATCGACGCGCTGCTCGTCGGCGCTCTCTACGGAGAGCTCGACGGCGACGACCGAGCCCGGCTCGACGCTCACCTGGCGAGCCATCCGGACGACCGCGCCGCCCTCGACGGGCTCCGCGCCACCCGCGCGTTCCTCGTCGACCACCGGGCGCGGGAGCTGCTCGGCGCGGCCGAGCCGCCGGGCGCGATCTCGGCGCGCTTGCTCCAGGAGGCGGCGCGCCGCGCGCCGGTGCGCCGCGCGCCCAACGGGCTGTGGGCCTTCCTGGCCGGGCTCCTCCGGCCGATCGCCGCCCATCCGGCGCTGTCTGCCGCCGCGGTCGCGATGCTGGTCGTCGGGGTCGGTACGATCATGACCCGCGACGGTCGGCTCGAGGTCGCCCAGCCGCAGGTCAACCAGCCCCAGGTCAACCAGCCGCAGGTCGATCAGCCTGGGGCCCCGCGCGCCGAGGCCGCCGTCGCTCCGGCCCCGACCGCTGGCGCCGCGCCGGCGGCCGATCCCGCCCCCGAGGCGGTCAACGAGGGCCTGGCGGTGAGCCTCGACGACGTGGCCGTCGCGCGGGCTGACGCCGACCGGGCCCGCGCCGGCGCGGCGACAGGCGGGTCGACAGAGAAGGCGCTGGGCGCGACGACAGGTGGTGGCAAGCCGCTGTCCCGCCCGACCAAGGAAGCCCGCAAGGGCGCCCCGCGCGACCCGGCGTTCCTCGAGGTCGACAAGAAGGACCTGGGCAGCGACCTGGCGATGCGCGAGGAGGACGAGGGCTACCAGGGCACGGGCCAGGGCGGCGCGCCCGTGGGAGGCGCGACGTCGACGACCAGCCTCTCGCTCGCAGACGGCGAGGCCGTCGGCGACAGCGTCGCCCCGGCAGCGACCGCGCGGCCGGTCGCGCCGGCCCCGGACCGCGGGGCGGCGACGGCCCCGCCGCCGCCTCCGGCGAACGAGGCCTGGGCCCGCGATCAGCACGCCCGCATGGTCCGGCTGGTCAACGACGGCCGATGCACCGAGGCCGGTCAGATCGGCGCCGAGATCGCCCGCAAGGCCCCCGACTACTACCAGTCCGCGATCGCCAACGACCGCGCGCTGCGCTCGTGCAAGGCCTACGTCGAACAGGCCCGCCGCGCCAAGGCGCCGGCGCCGAAGGCCAAAAACGATGCGCCGGCCGACAGCGAGCGCGCCAAGTAGGAGCGCGGGCCCGATGCCCTCGCCCGGCGGTCTGTCAGCGCTCGCCCGGCGGTCAATCAGCGCGCGATCCGTGCGCGGTCAGTACGCCTGCTGGTAGCCGTACTGCGGCTGGGCCATGGCCCAGGTGGTGTCGAAGAAGGCCTGGGTCAGCACCACCGTGATGTTGTCGGTGCCGCCGTTGTTGTTGGCGGCCCGGACCAGGTTCTGGGCGGTGACCTCGAGCGGATCGCCCGCGGTCATGATCTCGCGGATCATCCAGTCGTCGACGAGGTCCGAGAGCCCATCGCAGCACAAGAGGAACACGTCGCCGTGCTCCACCTGCAGGGCGTTGTGCTCGATCTCGACCGCGGCGTCGAGCCCGACGGCGCGGATGATCACGTTGGAGGTCGCCGGACCGAGCTGGCCGATCAGGTCGGGGCGGTCCTGGTACAGGTTGCGCAGCGAGTGGTCGCGGGTGATCGGGTGGAACTGGCCGTGGCGCAAGAGATAGGCCCGCGAGTCGCCGCAGTGGGCGAAGTGGGCGGTCGCCCCCTCGATGCGCATGCCGACCGCGGTCGTGCCCATGCCGTGGCAGGTCGGATCGATCTGCGCGCGCTGGAACACCGCCGCGTTCGCCGCCTTCATCGCTGCGACCAGCGGGTCCTGGCCCGGGGCCGGGCGGGGATCGTTGGTCTTCATGGCGTGGACGATGGTCCGGATCGCCAGGTCGGAGGCCACCTGACCGGAGGCGTGGCCGCCCATGCCGTCGCACACGAGGTACACGCCGAGGAAGTCGTCGAAGTACATCGCGTCTTCGTTCTGCGTGCGCTGGGCACCTACATCAGTCAGCCCGACGCCGCGCATCATGAACGGCTCGATCGGGATGACCTTCGGGTCGGGAGAGTTCATGGACCCCTCGTGGACATGGCGCGGGCACCCCTAGTACGGCGGAGACGCGCAGGATCTCCCCTCATGACAGGCCTCGATCCTTGCGGGCCTGCGCGATCGCCGCGACGGTCGACTCGCCCCAGAAACCACCAGCCGCCTCGCGGAACCGGGTGCGGGCGTCCCGAGCGGCCTCGGCGAAGGTGTCCCAGGTCGGACGCTCGGGGCGCCAGGCCATGACCTCGCGCACGACCCCGTGAGCGTCGTAGATCGGCGGCTCGGCGTCGTCGTCGATCGGCGGCGGTACGAGGACCCGTTCGAACTCCTCGACCGGCCGGTAGAGGTCGCGCAAGACCGCCTGGGGCGCGGCCATGGCGAGCGCCGCCTCGACCTCGTTGTCGCGCTGGTAGCTGCGGCCCTCGCCGATGGTCGCGAGCTCCTCTTCGGTCGGCACCCGGACCTTCAGGATCGACGGATCGAAGCGTGGCGGCGGCGGCTCGGGCTGGCGAAACCTGTCGGCGTGGTCGCGGTGGCGCTCGAGGAGCGCGATGGACGCTGGCGTGATCGCGGTGCTGGCGAGCGCGATCCGCTTCTGGCGTTCCTGAAACTCGCGGTCGAGGACCTGATCGATGTCCTCGACGTCCTCGCCACCGGCCAGGAGCGCCGCCGCCTCCGACAGCCGCTCCGCGACGACCATCGCGCTCGGCCGCTGGAACCACTTCTCGAGGTCCGCGAGCTCGCCGGGCGACATGGTCGCGGTCAGGTCGTCGACCTGATCCGGGGTGCGGGCCAGGACATCCTTGGCGCGCAGCTCCGCGGCCGGGCTCGCCGGCGCCTCGGGTGGCGCGTCGGGGGCGTCGTCGTCGATCGCCATGGCGGTCGATCAGAGCTGAAGGACGACGACGTAGGCCAGCGCGCCGACCGCGGCGCCGACCAGGATGCTGCCGATCCAGAAGCCGGCCGACGCGCCGCCAGGCTCGTCGACGGCCTGGGCCGGGGCCGCCGCCGCGCCCGCGGGTCCGCCGTGGGCGAAGGACACGACGCCCTCGGTGGGCTGGAGCAACATGGTCTTCTGCGGACCGCCACTCGGCGGCGCCCCCGCGCCCGGGTAGGGCGCCGCGCCCGGCGGCGTGCCCATCGGCGGCCCCGCCATCGGCGGCGGCGGGCCAGGGGCCGGCCCACCTTGCGGCATCACCGGGGACAGGCCCGCGATCATCGTCTTCTGGGCGTGACCGGCCTGGACGTAGCCCATCGGCCCGCCCGGCGCGGGTCCGCCGCCACCCGGCTGCGGCCCACCCGGCGGCATGCCGGCGATCATCGTCTTCTGCGCGGCGGCACCGGGCCCTCCCGGCGGCGCCCAGCCCGGCGCCCCCGGCGGCGGTCCCATCGGCGCGCCCGGCGGCGGCGCCCAGCCCGGCGCGCCCGGCGGCGGCCCCATCGGCGCGCCCTGGGGCGCCCAGCCCGGGGCGCCCGGCGGCGGTCCCATCGGCGCGCCCTGGGGCGCCCAGCCCGGGGCGCCCGGCGGCGCCATACCCGGCGGGGCCATGCCCGGCGGGGCCATGCCCGGTTGAGACATCCCTGGCGGCGCCATCCCGGCCATGCCCGGCCCTGGCGCGATCATCGTCTTCGGGGCCCCACCGCCGGCCACGCCGACCCCGACCCCGCCGGAGATCTCGGCGAAGACCTGCTGGCAGTGCTGCATCATCTCGCCAGCTGACTGGTAGCGGCGCCCCGGCTCCTTGTCGAGGGCGCGCCGGACCACCGCCTGGACCGACGGCGGCACCGACGCGGGCAGCGGCGGCACCTCGCTGCGCAGGTGCATCTGCAGGACCGTCATCGGGTTGTCGTCGTTGAACGGCACCCGACCACACAGCATCTCGTAGGCGAGGATGCCGAGGGCGTACAGATCCGACCGGGCGTCGAGGGGTAGCCCGCGCCCCTGCTCGGGCGACATGTACTGCGGCGTCCCGAAGACCACGCCGGCCTGGGTCTTCATCTGCCCGCCTTCCTGGAGCAGCTTGGCGACCGAGAAGTCGAGCAGCTTCACGAAGTCCGGCGAGCCCGCCATGTTCAGGAGGAACACGTTGTCGGGCTTGATGTCGCGGTGGATGATGCCGATCGAGTGGGCCTCGGCGAGCGAGGCGCAGCACTGGATGAGGACCTTCATCACCCGGTTGGGCGCCATCGGCTGGCCGTTGATGGCGGTCCGCAGGACCTGACCCTCGAGGAACTCCATCGTCATGAAGAACCGGCCATCCTGGGTCTGGCCGAAGTCGAACATGCGGATGGTGTTGGGGTGCTGCAGGCGCGAACAGGCGCGGGCCTCGTTCGAGAAGCGCTGGACCCAGGTCGGGTCCGCCGCCATCTGCGGGTTCAGCACCTTGATGGCGATGACGCGATCGATCGAGACCTGGCGGGCCTTGTAGACCACGCCCATGCCACCCTCGCCGATGCGCGCCAGGATCTCGTAGCGACCGTCGAAGGTCTTGCCGACTAGGGGATCATTCACGTCGGTTCATTACCCGGTTGGCGGTTGGTAGGCCGGTTGGTGTGGCAGCGCGGTTACGGGCGGCAGCTCGGCGGCGGGCCGGGCGGCGGAGGCGTGAGGCGCACCTGGGTGTTCGAGCCGATCGAACTCGCCGGCAGCTTGACCCGCGCCACCGAGGCGGTCTTGCCGACCGAGGTGAGCTTGAAGTCGGGCTTGGTCTTCTGGCCGCTGCCGTCGAGGAGGTTGCCGGTCCAGGTCTTGTCGATGCCGTCCGCGGTGCCGAGGTTGACCGTGATCGTCGAGTCGGGCGCCACGTCCTTCACGTCGGTCACCAGGCCGTCGACGGTCGGACGGGTCATGCCCCAGCAGTTGGGGTTCTTCATGTCGATCTTGGCGACGTCGCACGGCGGGAAGAACTGCTTGCAGTCGGGCAGGCACGGATCGGGCCGGTCCTTGTTGCACAGCTTGCAAGCCGGGGCCTCGGGGCGCGGCGGGTTGGGGCAGACGTTCAAGCACGCCGGCACGTTGATGTCCCAGGCCTGGGGACAGACGTTGGCGCAGTTGGGGTTGGCCGCGTCGAAGGTCTGCGGCGTGCAACCCTTGCCCGGGATGGGCACCGCCGGCAGCTTGGGCGGGTCGTTGACCTCGACGGCGAGCCAGTCGAAGGTCTCGACGTTGAACTCTTTCCAGTCGGCGGTGAGGGTGTACGCGCCGGCGTCGCCGCGCTCCGAGGCGTAGATCTGGATGAAGACCTTGCCGCGCTGGTTCTCGAGGGTGAGGGTCTTGGAGGTCTTGCGCGACTTCTTGCGCTTGTTGGGCTTCGCCGACGCGATCACCCGGTTGTACTCGTTGAAGACCTCGAACGACAGGTCGAGCCCAGGGCGCGGCGGCGTCCACTTGAGGCGCAAGGTCAGGGTGCCGACCTTGTCCTTCGGCAGCTCGAGGACCTTCCAGTCGACCCGGTCGCCGCCCGGGTAGGTGACGATGCCGCGCGCGCGGGCCTCGTTGTTCTCGATCTTCATCTCCTTCGCGCCCTTGACCCGCGCATCCTCGCCGCTCTTGCTTTCCTGCGGTACGTTCTTCGCGCAACCCGCAAGGACGAGCGCGAGTGCCAAGGCCGGCGCGCACCGGCGGAGCATCCCAGGTAGACTCATGGGCCGATCCTGCGCTGTCAGGGCGGCAAAGTCGAGGGCTTGGCGAGGCGAAGGAGGATCGCGCCGGGCCTTGGGGGCCGGCGGGGCGCGTGCTACCAGACGGCGGTGCGGATCGCCGCTCTGCTCATCGTCTTCGCCCTGGTCGGCTGCGATCGCAAGGTCGCGGGCGGCTCGACCGATGGCAAGGAGGTCTTCGCGGCCGCCTGCGCGCGCTGCCACGGCGAGGCCGGCCGGCCGAGCGCGCAGATGGCGTCGCAGCTCGGGGTCGTCGACCTGACCAGCGCCGAGTTCCGCGCCCGCCGGTCGGCGGCCGCCGTCGAGCACCAGATCCGCCGCGGCTCGGCCAACGGCCGCATGCCGGCCTTCACGGGCGCCCTGGCGGAGCCGCAGATCGCCGCGGTCACCGCCTACGTCATGGCGCTCGGGCAGTGAGGCGCGCGGCGGCGGCGGCCCGCTCGGCGGCCACCGTCGGATCGGGATCGTCTGCGGCCAGCGCGGCTCGCGCCGCGGCCGCGATCGCCGGCACGGTCTCGCCGAGCTGACCGAGGCCCCAGGCGGCGTGGGCGCGGACCAGCGCCACCGGGTTCGCAGCCAGCGCCACCAGCGCCGGCAGCGCCCGCGGGTCGCCGCTGTTGCCCAGGGCGATCGCGACGTTGCGCTGGAGCCGCGGGCGATCGATCCGCCGCAGCGCGGTGCGGCGCACGAAGCCGCGGAGCTGGTTGGCGCCGATGGTCGCGAGGCGCACCAGATCGGGTTCGGCGTGCTCGAGATCGCGCGCGGTCAGCTCGGGGGCGGGCGGGTGGCGGTCCGGGCCGGCGGCGTTCCACGGGCACACCTCCTGGCACACGTCGCAGCCGAAGATGCGCGTGCCGATCGCCGCCCGCAGCTCGATCGGGATCGGGCCGTCGTGCTCGATCGTCAGGTACGAGATGCAGCGGCGGGCGTCGAGGACGTAGGCGTCGACGAAGGCGCCGGTCGGGCAGGCGTCGAGGCAGGCCCGACATCCGCCGCAGCGCGAGCGCTCCGGCGGGCCGCCGACCGGCGCCAGCGGCGTGGCGACCAGGAGCTCACCCAGGACCACGTAGCTGCCCAAGCCGGGCGCGATCACCATCGTGTTCTTGGCGGTGAAGCCCAGGCCGGCGGCCTCGGCCCACTCGCGTTCGGCCAGCGGCGCTGCGTCGACGCACACCCGGTAGGCGATCGGGCCGACCGCCGCGGTCAACGCGGCCGCGACCTCGGCCAGGCGATCGCGCACGACCAGGTGGTAGTCGGTGCCGCGGGCGTAGCGCGCGATCTGGCCGCGCACGGTGGACGAGGGCGCCGGGGGCGCCGACGCGCCGTAGGCGAGCGCGACCACGACGATCGCCTCGGCCGACGGCAAGAGCGCGCGCGGGTCGGCGCGGCCGGCCTGGTGCTCGGGGCTCGCGAGGTAGGCCATCTCGCCGTGGTAGCCGGCGGCCAGCCAGTCCTGATAGAGCGCTGCGCGCGCCGACGGCGTCACCGGGATGATGCCGACCCGGTGGAACCCGGCCTGGCGGGTCGCGGCGAGCACCGCTCGGGTGGCCTCGGCCGGGGTCGCGCGATCGGCGGCCGGCGGTGCGGTCACGGCAGGGCGTCGACCTCGGCCGCGCCTTCGCGGTCGTCGTCCTCGGGGACGCCAGCGAAGTACACCCGATCGTAGGCCACGGTGCAGTCGGTCGCGCGCGGCTCTGGGTAGTCGACGAGCTGGCCGCGGTAGGTCCGGACCACGACCCGATCGGGGTGGCGCTCGACGATGTAGTCGGGGCCGATCGGCAGCTTGCCGCCGCCGCCGGGCGCGTCGATCACCAGGTGCGGGATGCACATCCCGCTCATCCAGCCGCGCAGCGATCCGTAGAGCTCGATCGCCGCGGCCACCGGCGTCCGCAGGTGATCGGTACCGATCACGGTGTCGCCCTGGAACAGGTAGTACGGGCGGACCCGCGAGCGCAGGAGCCCGCGAAACAGCGCGCGCAGGCTTCGGGTCGATGAGTTGATGCCGCGCAGGAGCACCGCCTGATTGCCGACCGGGATGCCGTGATCGACCAGGCGTTCGCAGGCCGCGCGCGCCTCGGGCGTGAGCTCCTTGGCGTGGTTGAAGTGGGTGTTCACGAACACCGGCGCGTAGCGGCGCAGGGCTCGGCACAGCTCGTCGTCGACGCGCATCGGGCACACCACCGGGATCCGGGTGCCGATGCGGATGGTCTCGAGGTGCGGGATGGCGCGCAGCCGGGCCACGATGCCGACCAGCTTCTCGGTGGTCATGAGCAGCGGATCGCCCCCCGAGATCAAGACGTCGCGGATGCGCGGGGTCCGCGCCAGGTAGGCCAGGCCGCGGTCGAGGTCGTCGGCGGTCGGCGGATCGTCGCCGCCGACCAGGCGCCGGCGGTTGCAATGCCGGCAGTAGATCGCGCAGCGATCGACCACGAGGAGCAGCGCGCGATCCGGGTACTTGTGGATCACGCACGGCGCCGGGTGGTGGCTGTCCTCGCCCAGCGGATCGCGCAGCTCCTCAGCGCGGATGTCGAGCTCGGCGGCCCGCGGGATGGCCATCATCCGCACCGGGCACGACGGGTCGTCGCGATCCATGAGGCTGGCGTAGTACGGCGTGAGGCCGACGCGGAACAGGTGCGCCGAGGCCGCCAGGCCGTCGCGCTCCTCGGGCGACAGCGCGATCACCTCGGCCAGCTCGTCGGCGGTGGTGATCATGTTGCGGAGCTGCCAGCGCCAGCTCGACCAGTCGCCGTCGGCGACCTCGGCCTGACGGAGCGCGCGGCGCCGAGGCGCGTCGGTGATCACGGGCAACATGGGGGCGTCGGTTACCGCGGGCTGGCGCGGTTGGCAACGGCGATCGCCCGGGCCTTGGCCAGGACCGGGGCCAGGCCGTCGGTCAACGGCAGCTCGGCCAGCTCGTCGGCGGCGACGAACCGCGCGGCCCGGGCGTCGTCGCCCGCCCGGGGCGCGGTCGGCGCGCGCGCGTGGGCCAGGTAGTCGAGGATCACGTAGTGGTGCTCGGCGCCGATGCGCTCGACGACCTCGACCAGCGGGCCGACCTCGACCGCGACGCCGGTCTCCTCGGCGACCTCGCGGGCCACCGCCACCGCCAGAGACTCGCCGGGCTCGACCTTGCCGCCGGGCACGCTCCACAGGCCGACCCCGGGCGGGCGGCCGCGCTCGATCAAGAGCACGCGGCCGGCGGGATCGAACACGATCGCGGCGACCGCGACGGTCGGGCGCGGCGGGGTCATCGGGCCCTCGACGGTGCGCGGGTCTTGGCGGTCTTGGCGGTCTTGGCGGTCTTGGCGGTCTTGGCGGTCTTGGCGGTCTTGGCGGTCTTGGCGGTCTTGGCGGTCTTGGTGGTCTTGGCGGTCCCGTCGCTCGTCCCCGCGCCGGGCACGCTCGCCGCCGGGCACACCGGGGCCAGCCCGCAGGCCTCGCAGCGCGGCGCCCGGGCGAAGCACACCCGACGGCCGTGCCAGATCAGGCGATCGGCGGCCAGCTTCCACTGCTCGCGGGGCAGGGCCGCCATCAGGTCGCGCTCGATCTTCACCGGGTCGGTCTCGGTGGTCAGCCCGAGGCGGTTGGCCAGCCGGGTCACGTGGGTGTCGACCACCACCCCGACGGTCACGCCCAGGGCGGTCGACAGGACGACGTTGGCGGTCTTGCGCGCGACCCCCGGCAACGCCACCAGGGCGTCGAGGTCGGCCGGCACCTGGCCGCGGTGGCGCTCGACCAGGGCGCGCGCCATGCCGATCAAGCTCCGGGCCTTGGCGCGGTAGAACCCCGACCGGAAGATCAGTGCCTCGAGCTCGGCCGGCTCGGCGACCGCCAGGGCCGCGGCGTCGGGGTAGCGGGCGAACAGCGCCGGGGTCAAGGTGTTGATCATCTTGTCGGTCGACTGCGCCGCCAGGATCGTCGCGCACAGGAGCTGGAAGGCGTCGGCGTGATCGAGCTCGCAGGTGGCATCGGGCCAGGCCTCGGCCAGGCCGGCGGTGATCGCGGCGATGCGGTCCGGCGTCGCCGCCGCGAAGGACGTGGTAGACCGAGGGCGGTGATCCATGACGTCTCGCCACCGTAACACCGGCCGCGCGCTCGCGCTGTTCGCGCTCCTCGCCACCGCCTGCGTCTCCAAGCAGGAGGCGCGGACCGCGCGCCAGTCGCAGTACGACGCCGACTTCGCCGTGGTCTACACCGCCGCGGTCGAGTCGGTCCGACAGCTCTACCCGACCTTCGACGACAACGCCGCCACCGGCATGATCAAGACCGCCTGGCATCAGGTGAAGTTCTCGGATCCCGGCGCCGACGATCCCAAGTCGAACCAGGTCGCGGACCGCGCCGCCGGGGCCGGGGTCAACTCGCCGACCGGGGCCGGCGCCCTCGGCGGTAACCCGTCGCTGGCGCGCCGGCTGTACTTCATCCGCTTCAACGTCGTCGTCGCCGGTGGCCGGCCGTGGCGGGTCCGGGTCACCGGGCTGGCCTCCGAGCTTCGCCCCGGCGATGCGCTGCCGACCGAGCTGCGCGGCGACGCCGTCCCGCACTGGCTGAGCGGCCGCACCGACGCGCTGGTGATCGCGATCCACCGCAAGCTCAAGGCCTACGCGCAGAAGGTGCCCGACGCGCCGCCCGAGGTCGTGGCCGCGCCCCTCGAGGTCGCGGTCGACGGCGACATCCCGGCCGGCGCCCGCGCGGTCGCGGTCGAGATCGCCCGCGCCCTCAACCGGCGCGACTACGCGGCCCTGCGCCGCCAGGTCGCCGACGACGTCGTGTGGAGCCGCGGAGCGGCGCCCGGCGCCGAGCTGGCGCTGGCGATGTGGCAGGCCGACCCGACGATCCTGGCCGCCCTCGACGCCGCGGTCCGCGCCGGCTGCGGCGGCGGCACCGACGCGGTGGTGTGCCCGGCGGCCGCGACCCCGGGGCAGCCGCGGGCTCGCCTGGGGCTGCGGGCCGGGGCCTGGAAGCTCATCGGGTTCGTCGAGGACTGAGCGGCGTCGCCGCCCGGGTCACTCGCGCGGCGGTCCGCCGGCGGCCTCGACCACCGCCTCGAGGATGCGCGCGGTGGCGCCCCAGATCCGGTGGCCGGCGAACGGGTACGCGCGCATCGTCCAGGCCCGGCCTCGCCAGTGCCGGGTGCCCATGACCTCGACGTCGGTTCGATCGAAGAACCGCGCGAAGGGCACCCAGAACCAGCTCGCGACCTCGCGCGGGTTGGGCGTGACCGCGATCGCGGCCGACAGCTCGGCCACGACCGGCGTGATCGCGTAGCCGGTCGGGGTCGGGACGTCGTCGAGCAGGCCGATCAGGTGAGGCGCAGCCCGCGGCACGCCGAGCTCCTCCTCGGCCTCGCGGCGCGCGGTCGCGATCAGGTCGACGTCGTCGGGATCGGCGCCGCCGCCGGGCAGGGCGATCTGCCCGGAGTGGGTCGGCGCGGTGGCGCCCCGTTCGATCATCGGCACCCAGGTCTGGCCGTCGCGCTCGACCAGGAGCACGGCGACCGCCGCCGGCCGCAGCTCGGGCCCGGCCAGGCGCAGCCCGCCGAGCGTCGGCAGGGTCGCGGCCAGGCGATCGATCAACGCGCGGTGCGACGGCGGGCTCATGGCTGGGCCCGGTCGAGCTGGTGAGCGCGCGCGGTGGTCATTCGCTGCAGGTCGCCCGGCGCTCGGGGAGGATCTTGCCGGGGTTCAAGAGGTCAAGCGGATCCCACATCGCCTTCCACCGCCGCTGCCACTCGAGCAAACGGTCGCTCTGCTCGAGGGGCATGAAGTCGCGCTTGACCAGGCCGATGCCGTGCTCGCCCGACAGCGTGCCGCCCAGGGCGACCGCGTCGGCGAAGACCCGGTGGCACGCGTCCCACACCGGCTGCCACGACGCCGGATCGTCGGCTGGCGCGTCGGACAGGACGTTGACGTGCAGGTTGCCGTCGCCGGCGTGGCCGAACACCGCGATCGGCAGGCCGAGGTCGGCGCTCACCCGATCGACCCGCCGCAACATCTCGCCGATCGCCGAGCGCGGCACGCACACGTCCTCGCCGATCTTGATCGGGTGGGCGTCCTTGAGCGACGGCGAGATCTGGCGTCGGGCCTCCCACAGCGCCCGCCGCTCGGCCGGGTCGTTGGCGGCGAAGACGTCGAGGGCCCCGGCGGCCTCGCAGTCCTCGCCCAGGCGGACGAGCTGGGCGTCGAGGCCGTCGGCGTCGCCGTCGAGCTCGATGAGCACGATCGCGCCGGCGGTCGCCGGGAAGGTGTAGCGCGAGCGGCCGCGGACGTGGTCGAGGGAGGTCTTGTCGGCCAGCTCGATCACCCGCGGTCGCACGCCGCGGCCGATGAGCGCGGTGATCGCGCGCGACGCGGCGTCGACGTCGCGGAACACCGCCAGGAGGGTGGCGATCGCCGGCGGCTTGGGCAGGAGGCGCAGGGTCAACTCGGTGATCACCCCGAAGGTGCCCTCGCTGCCGACGAACCCCGCGGTCAGATCGTAGCCGGTCACGCCCTTGGTGGTGCGGCGGCCGACCCGCAGGACCTCGCCGCCCATGAGCCCGACCTCGAGGCCGAGGACGTACTCGCGAGTCACGCCGTAGCGGAACGCCCGCGGCCCGCCGGCGTTGTTGGCGGCGTTGCCGCCGATCGAGCAGTACTCGAGGCTGGCGGGGTCGGGCGGGTAGAACAGGCCCTGGTCCTCGACCGCGGCCTGCAAGACCCCGGTCACCACCCCGGGCTCGACGCGCGCCACCAGGTCGTCGGGCGAGATCTCGAGGATGCGCTGCATGTCCTCGACCGACAGCACCACCCCGCCGCGGACCGGCAGGCAGCCGCCGGTGAGGCCGCTGCCGGCGCCGCGCGGCGTGCACGGCACCCGGTGCTCGGCGCACAGCCGCAGGACCGTCGCGACCTCCGCCGTCGACCGGCAGCGCACCGCAGCGTCGGCGGGGTAGGGGCCGACCGGGCTCTCGTCGCGGCCGTAGTCGGCCAGGCGCTCGTCGCCGGCCACGATCACGCGATCGCGGCCCAGCTCTCGGGTCAACAGCTCGCCGATGTCGACGCTGGGACCGGTGGTCACGGTCGGTCAGCCGGAAAGCGCGCCACGGTCACACCGAGAACGACGAGCCGCAGCCGCAGGTCGACTTGACGTTGGGGTTGTTGAACTTGAACCCCGCGCCCGACAGCCCCTCGACGTAGTCGATCTCGGTGCCGACCAGGTACATGAGGCTCATCTCGTCGACGACGACCTTGACCCCGGTGATCTCGAACTGCTGATCGACCTCGGTCGGGTTGTCGAAGTACAGGTCGTAGGAGAAGCCGGCGCAGCCGCCGCCGACGACCCGCAGTCGCAGGCCCATCTCGGCCTCGATCTGCTCGGCGTCGCGGATCTCGTTGACCTTCGACGCCGCCATCGGCGTCAGCGAAACCAGGGTGTCCAGACCGACCGGCGCGTCGGCCGCCGGGGTCGTCGAGGTGTTGGGCGGAGGCGTCTGGGTAGTGTTGTTTTCGCGAAACAGCGTGGCCATCGGAACCTCCCGCGGGCGGACCGCGTGTTCCACCAGATGTACCCAGGGTGGCGGGTGTTGGCAACCGCCACGCGCGCCGCTACCGTGCGGAGGTGTCATCGTACGCCGAGTTGATCGCGCGGGCCCGGGCCGAGATCGTCGAGGTCGACCCGGCCGCGGTCGATCCGGCGGTCGGGCTGATCGTCGACGTCCGCGAGGCCGATGAGCTCGACGCCGGGGTGGTCCCGGGCGCGGTCGCGGTGCCGCGCGGCCTCCTCGAGGGGCGGATCGAGGCGCTGGCGCCCGATCGCGATCAGCCGATCCTGGTCTACTGCGCCGGTGGCGTGCGCTCGGTCCTGGCCGCCCGCAGCCTGGCCGAGCTCGGCTACCGCGCGGTGCGGTCGCTGGCCGGGGGCTTCGCGGCCTGGCGCGCCGCCGGCCGACCGATCGCGGCCGCCGACGGCGAGGGCGGGCTGAGCGCGGCCCAGCGCGCCCGCTATGCCCGCCACCTGATCCTGCCCGAGGTCGGCGCCGCCGGGCAGGCGCGCCTCCTGGGCGCGCGGATCGCGCTCGTCGGCGCCGGCGGGCTCGGCTCGCCGGCGGCCTTGTACCTCGCGGCCGCTGGCGTGGGCACGCTGGTCATCATCGATGACGATCGGGTCGACGCCTCGAACCTCCAGCGCCAGGTCCTGCACGCCACCGACCGCATCGGCGTGGCCAAGGTCGACAGCGCGGCTCGGGCCTTGGGCGCCCTCAACCCCGACGTCACCGTGATCGGCCATCGCGCCCGGCTGACCAGCGACAACGCCCTCGAGCTCCTCGGCGGCTGCCAGGTGATCGTCGACGGCTCGGACAACTTCGCGACCCGCTACCTGGTGAACGACGCCGCGCTGCGCCTGGGCGTGCCGGTGGTCCACGCGTCGATCTGGCGCTTCGAGGGCCAGCTCACGGTGTTCCCGGCCCGGGGCGGGCCCTGCTACCGCTGCCTGTATCCCGCGCCGCCGCCGCCGGGGGCGTCGCCGAGCTGCGCCGAGGCCGGGGTCCTCGGCGTCCTGCCCGGGGTGATGGGCGTCCTCCAGGCCACCGAGGCGATCAAGCTCGTGCTCGAGCTACCGACGGTGGCCGGGCGGCTGCTCCTGTACGACGCCCTGGCCGCGCGCCTTCGCGAGCTGACGCTCCGCGCCGATCCGAGCTGCCCGACCTGCGGGCCCACCGTCGACCGCGCCGCGATCCCGCTCGTCGACTACGCCGCGTTCTGCGCCGGGGCGTGATCGGCGCCCACGCGCCGACACGTCCACCTTCGGCGCCGGGTCACAGCGGCGCGGTCACGCCGATCGACAGCGCATACGCGCCCTCGAACAGGCTGTCGCCCTCGAAGGTGTCGAAGGGCAGGCTGAACGCGGCGTGGCCGGTGACGCGGCCGAGGTCGTACTGGCCGCCGAGGGTCAGGTTGTGGATCGAGCCCTCATCGTCCTCGCCTAGCGAGAACACCGAGGTCAGCTCCGCGGTGGCCGCGGCCTTGCCGAAGGCGTAGGCGCCGCCGACGTCGATGTGGGCCAAGGCGTCGCGATCGTCATTGCTCGGGTCGTCGTCGCCGTCCGACACCACCACGTCGATGCCGACGTCGCCGCGCAGGGTCAGCGGGCCCGAGCGGTAGGTGGGCGCGGCCGAGGCCCGGAGCGTGGTGAACTCGGGCAACACGCCGGCGAGGTCGCTCGACCGCCGGGCGGCCAGCGGCAGGTACACGGCGAGGAAGTCGAGGTCGTCGGTGCCGGTCGGCAGCACCACGCCGACGCGCGCTCCGACCGACAGCGGACCGGAGTCCCAGCGGGCCAGGCCACCCAGCTCGAGGTTCGAGATCGCGTCGAGCTCGCCGAAGGTCGCGGCCGCGATGGCGGCGTAGCCACCGAAGCCCGCCGGGGTGACGTACTGACCGGACACCCGCGCCATGAAGGCCTGGTCTTCGGCCTCGTCGAAGTGGCCCAGGGTCAGCTCGGCGCCGACCTCCGAGCGCTGGGCGTCGGCGTCCATGGAGGTGAAGCGGGCCGGGCCGCTGGGGGCGGCGTCGTCGGCCCAGGCGGCGGCCGGGGCGGCGAGGAGGAGAGAGGACACGAGGAGGGAGGCTTGAATACGGGGCATGGTCGTCCGTCAAAGCAAGGTCGCGGCCAACCCGTCTGGACCGCCGCGGCGCGGCCCTGCGCCGGTGGTGTAGCCGCGGCTTCACGTCGCCGTGGTGCCAGCGCGACGGGTGCGCTTGACCACCCCCGACCGCCACGGGACACTGTCGCGACGTGGCGCTCGCTCCGGGCCAGCTCGTCGGCAACTACCAGGTCCTGTCGCGGCTGGGCGTCGGAGGCATGGGCGCGGTCTACCTGGCCGAGCACCCGATCATCGGCAAGAAGGTCGCGCTCAAGGTCATCCACAAGGAGCTGTCGGCCAACCGCGAGGTGATCGGCCGGTTCTATCAGGAGGCCCGCGCGGTCAACCTGATCGGCAACGAGCACATCGTCGAGATCCACGACTTCGGGCAGTCCCCCGAGGGCGATCACTTCTTCGTGATGGAGTACGTCGACGGCAAGACGCTGGCGCAGATCCTGGCGCGCGAGCGGATCCTCGACGTGCGGCGGGCGCTCCACGTCAGCGCGCAGATCGCCCTGGCCCTGGCCGCCGCCCACGCCGCCGGCATCATCCATCGCGACCTCAAGCCCGACAACGTCATGATCACGACGCGCTCGGGCGACACCGACTTCGTCAAGCTCCTCGACTTCGGGCTGGCCAAGGTGATGGCCGAGGGCGGCGTCAAGAACCTGACCGCGGCCGGGGTCATCCTCGGCACGCCGCAGTACATGTCGCCCGAGGCGTGCGAGAGCAAGAAGGTCGATCACCGCACCGACGTCTACGCCCTCGGCGTCTTGCTGTTCCAGATGCTGTGCGGCCAGGTGCCGTTCGACGCCGACACGATGGGCGGCGTGCTGATCAAGCAGGTGACCCAGGCGCCGCCGGCGCCGCGCGGGTTGTCGCCGCTCATCCCGCCTGCGGTCGAGCAGATCATCCTGCGCTGTCTGGCCAAGGCGCCCGACGCTCGGTTCCCGACCATGACCGCGCTCTACGAGGCGCTGATCGATCCCGATCGCTACCTGGCGACCTCGCCGGCGGCGATGCCGGCCGCGCAGCCCAGCGCCAAGGCCCAGGCCGCGACCATGTATGCGGTCAGCACCAACGCCGCCATGGGCTACGCGGCGACCGCCGGGTTCCCGGCCGCCAGCACCGCGGCCTTCGCGCTGGCCGGGACGGCGCAGGTGCCCCTCGCCGCCGCGGCGGCCGCCGTCGGGCCGACCCGGACGAGCGGGCCGATCCCGCTGCCGCCGGCGACGATGATGGACCCGGCGCCACCGCCGGCTGGATATCCCGGCGGCGGCTATCCCCCGGCGCCCGCCCCGACCCATCCCACCGCCCATCAGGGCGCGACGATGATCGGCGCGCCGGTGCCGCTGGCGCCGCCGCTGGCGCCGCCGCCGATGACGGGGCCGGCTCCGATGGCAGGGCCGCCTCCGATGGCAGGGCCACGGCGGGTGACCGCGGCCGCGATCCCGATCCCGGCGAACCACACGCTGGTCTTGCCGTCGCCGGCGCGGCCGCGGCGACGTAGCGCGCCGCTCCTCGCGGCGATCGCCGCCGTGGTCGTGATCGGCGCGGTCGTCGGGCTCGTGGTCGTGGCCGGCGGTGGCGAAGATGCCCCCGCGGGGGCCCCCGACGCCGCGGTCGCCGTGGCGCAGGTCGCGCCGCAGGACGCCGGCCCGCCGCCGATCGATGCGGCGCCCCTCGACGCCGTGGCCCCGGCGCGGATCGAGATCGCCAGCGTCCCCCCGGGCGCGGTGGTCACCGACGTCGACGGTCAGGTGCTGGGCACCACGCCCCTGACGTTGACCTGGCCGGCCGACGGGCGGACCCGGGTCGTCGAGTTCACCCGCGCCGGCTCGAAGTCGCGGACCAAGGAGATCGTCGTCACCGGCGATCTCAAGGTCGAGGTGGTCCTCGAGAGCGACGGCGGCGGTCGCCCGGGCGGTCGGCGTCCAGGGCGGCGGCCGGGCGCTGGGTCGGGCGCGGGCCGCCCGCCGCCCGACGACGGCATCATGGAGCCAAAGCTGCGGTGACCGGCCCGCGTCTCGCCGCGGTTGCGCGCCGGCGGATCTTCGGCGAAGGTGAGGCGTGATCGCGCTCTGGGCTCTCGCGTTGGGTGCCGCTGCTCTTGCGGCGACCTACCTCGCCGCGCGCCGCCAGCACGGCGCCGCAGCGCGGGCCCGGCTCGAGCAAGCCCGCGCTGATCGCGCTGCGATCGTCGCCTCGGCTCAGGTCGAGGCCGGCGCGATCAAGCAGGCGGTCGAGTCGGCGGCCCGGGCCGAGGCCCTCGCTGCCCGCGCCGCCGCCGACGCCGAGCTGACCGCCAAGGATGACGCCCTGACCGCGCGCGCCGAGGCTGCGGCTCGGGCCGCGGCCGAGCTCGCCGGCGGCGACGACGAGCTGGCGCAGCGCGAGGACGCCCTGACGGCCGAGGAGCAGGAGCGCAAGAGCCGGGCGGATCGCGCCCGCGGGCTCGAGGGCGACGTCGCCCGTCGCAGCCGCGAGGCGGACGCGCTCCTGGTCGAACGCGCGGCGACCACCTCGGCCGCGGTGATCGAGCGGCTGGTCGGGAGCTGGACCGAGGAGGCCCGGGCCCAGGCCGCCGCCCAGATCCGCTCCGCCAACGAGGCCACCACCGACCCCGCCTCCGATCGCGAGGCCCGCCGCATCCTCGAGATCTCGAGCGGGCGATACCAGAACCACTTCCTCACCGAGCGCAACCTGTCGACCCTTCGCCCCGAGCCGGCGGTGATGGAGGCCCTGCTCACCCAGGGCGGCCTGGTCCACGCCGCCCTCGAGGAGATCGGTGGGGTCAAGGTCATCGTCGCCGACGACCAGGCCTCAGTGCGCCTCGATGGCCAGGACAGCCTGGGGCGCGAGGTGGTGCGGCGGGCGGTCGCCAAGCTCGGCAAGCGCCCCGAGTCGATCAAGGAGGCCTTGTCGGCGCCGACCGAGTTCGTGACCAAGGTCCGCGAGCACCTCGACGGCGAGGTCAAGACCCTGGGCAAGAAGGCCTTCCAGACCCTCGGCGTGCCCAAGGCCCACCCCGAGATCGTGTGGCTGGTCGGCGCCCTCAACTGGCGCACCAGCTACACCCAGAACCAGTGGCTCCACGCCGTCGAGGCGTCGTTCCTGGCCGGCATCATGGCCGCCGAGCTCGGCCTCGACGAGAAGCTGGCGCGCCGGGCCACCTTGATGCACGACATCGGCAAGGCCCTGACCCACAAGATCGAGGGCAGCCACGCGGTGATCGGCGCCGACATCGCCCGCCGCCTGGGCGAGCCCGAGCTGATCGCCAACGCGATCGGCTCGCACCACGCCGATGAGCCGCCCAACTCGATCTACGCCTACCTGGTGGCCGCGGCCGACGCGATGAGCGGCGCCCGCCCCGGCGCGCGCCGCGAGCAGACCGAGGGCTTCCAGACCAAGCTCGACGATCTCGAGCGGATCGGCGAGCGTCCGCGCGGCGTCGACTTTGCCCACGCCGTGCAAGGCGGGCGCGAGCTGCGGGTCTACGTCCGCGAGCGCGAGGTCGACGACGCCCGGGTGGTCGAGCTGTCGAGCGAGATCGCCGCCACGGTGTCCGAGGAGCTGGTCTTCCCGGGCCAGATCAAGGTCACCGTGATCCGGGCCTTCGAGGCCATCGCCACGGCGAACTGAGCCGGTCGGGTTCGGCCTCGGTCTCGGTCTCGGCCTCGGTCTCGGTCTCGGTCTCAGTCTCGGTCTCGGTCTCGGTCTCGGTCTCGGTCTCGGTCTCGGTCTCGGTCTCGGTCTCGGTCTCGGTCTCGGTCTCGGTCTCGGTCTCGGTCTCGGGCTCGGTCTCCGTCTCGGTCTCGTGTTCGGCGTCTTTCTCGTTCTCTGTCTAGGTCTCGCTCTCGGTCTCG
>JAGPCY010000058.1 GCA_018057825.1 Kofleriaceae bacterium
TGAACTCTGGCTTGAAGGTTCGCCGCCGACGCGGCAGCTTGGAAGGAGACGAAGTGCTCATGGATGCCTCGCTCATCTTGACGGTGGTCGGATGGCGGGTGTCCAGAAAATCGGGGCAGGCTCAAACTCGAATCCGAACCCGCCCCCCGAACCCGAACCCGAGTCCGAGGCCGAGGCCGAGGCCGAGTCCGAGGCCGAGTCCGAGACCGAGTCCGAGTCCGAGACCGAGGAAGATCGGCGGACCGAGCGGCGGAGCGGCGGCGCGCCTACTGGCCGATCGTCAAGACGCCCTCGCGGGCGTGGACCTTACGACCGCGCGGCGGCGGCGTGGTGTCGCACACCGCGTTGAGCGAGCAGCCCTGCTGCAGGTCGATGCGGAACTCGCTGGCCTTGAACCCGGCCCGAGTCAGGGTCGCCAGGGCCTCGTCCTTGCTCATGCCGAGGACGTCGGGCATGCGCCGCCACTCCGAGGTCGTGCCCACCGAACCGTGCTCGAAGGTGTCGCGCTCGATCGTCACCTTGATCTCCCGCGTCACGTCGACCACCGCGTCCTTCGACGGCTCCTGGTTGCAGATCGTGCCCTGGGTGACCATGTCGATCTCGTCGGCGTAGCGACAGCCGAACTGGGCGTCGAGGACGATGAACTTCTCCGGGTCGAAGCCGGCCGTCTTCACCTGCTGGCGGGCCACATCCGGCGTGAGGCCGTACAGATCCGGCACCGCCTTCGGCTTGGGCCGCGGCTTCTCGGCCTTCGGCTGGTTATCGCGCTCCGCCTTGTCGCGCGTCGCCTGGCCTTCGGCCTCGCGCTTACGCGTCGCCTCACGCTTCTGCCACTCCTCGTAGCCGAAGTACCCGCCCGCGCCCAACACCAACACGGCTGCCCCAAGAACACCTGGCTTCATATGGCCAAAGTTCACCACGACCCTCGGCCCGATGCCACCGCCGCGCCCGACATTTCGCTCGCAGGCCGCACCGGCCGCGCCTGGCCATGCAAGGAACGTGCGGCAGAGGCATACCGGTTGCGTCCGTCCTGACCACGAATCTCGTGGTGGGGTCGACCAGGAGCACGACGCCGAGGGAGCTCGTAACACCGTCGCGTCACCCACTTCTTGGCGGGCGCCGTGCCCAGCTCCGATCCGGTCGTGCGGACGGTTCTACCTCACAGCCGCGGCGCGCGATCGGTCACCGCCGTTGATGCGCGTCAGCGGCAACGCCATCACCCAGCCCGCCTCACCGCCACGCTGTCCTCGGAGTCGAGTCAGGCGTGCTCACTAACAGCAGAACAGCCAGCTCTTCCGGCCGACGACGATCTTGCGGAGCGTGCGCTCGGCACGGGGGGTGTCGAGCCGGATGTCCCCTCGATGAGGACGCGACACAGTCACGGGCAGCGCCTGCGCCGCCACGCCCAGCAAGCTACCGGCCGTTGGGCGTTGACCCGTTCACATGACACTGCGAAGCTCCCGACGCATGCCGACCATCTGGATCCCGGGCGATGTTCTTCATGGAATTGGGACCGCACGGGCTGCGGAATTCTTCGATGCCGTTGAAGCTGCAGGCACCGATGGCCAAGGACGTCTAGCTCGCGGACAATCTGGTCTACTAGGGCTGGTAGCGACGCAGCTGCTTGATGGTGTCGCGGCGATCCTTGCTGCCTACGTCGACGGCCAAGCCGTCGATGAGTACGCCCCAGGCTGGCGTTCGGTCGTCATTCCCAGCTACGTACTCGCGGAACTCAGCTCAGACGACGACCGGCGTGCACTCTACGACCGACTGCGAGATGCGTCGAACATCGACGAGGCGCAGCAGCGTGCCGGGCTGAAGTTCTTACGGCAGAAGCAGGTATCAACGATCTTCATTGCTGGCGGGTACCGGCGGCTTCACATGGCAATCGCCGAGCCTGAGCATGTGACGATCCTGGGCGTATTCGACGCCGACATGTGGACTACACACGCGAAGTCAAGCAAGGTCGTGCAGCCTTCTGTGACCGAACTTGCCGCCTGGCGCCGATTGCACGAACTCGCCGTGGCCACTCGATCCCGCCTACGACCAACGCTCAGCGACGGCACTCGGCCCGGTGCCACGACGCCCCTCGTGGACACATGGATTGCCGTCAACCAGCTCCGCGAGTTGGGACTCAAAGACGATGACACCATTCGGAAGGTACTTGCCTGCACTACCGAGGTACACCTAGAGTCAGTTATTGGAGACGTCACCGATGAGCAATTCGACCGGATCGATTCATCCTTCAGTCGCTTCCGCGCCGCCGAACTCCGCCATGCCGAGAACGGACTGAATCCGATCGAGGTGCTCGCACTTCAAGGCACAACGCGACCTGACAGAACCGCGCGAACTTTTGAGGAGTGGCTCGACATTCTAAGCCCTTCACAAGAGAAAATCGTCTCACTCGATCGCGAGGTACCGATCCGCGTCAAGGGCGGTCCCGGCACCGGCAAGACGCTCACGGCGATGCTGCGCGCAGGCTACCTACTGCGCAGGGCGCGGCAGCGAGGGATGTCACTTCGAGTAGGCTTCCTCGTGTTCAACCCCGATCTTGGACGCGACATTTACGAGGAGATGGTTCGCATTGGACTCGCTGAGTTTCTGGACCCTGCGTCGCCGCAGCGGGTGACCGTCAGCAGCCTCCAGCAATGGTGCGAGCGATTCATCGACGTCGACAAGCTAGGTGTGGAGCCGATCGCGCCGTATCGCGCGGGCGGCACAGAAAAGAACCGTCGAGCTCTCCTTGAGCTTGCCCTTGAAGAGGCACGCCGGCGTCTGGCAGGCTACGAGTACGAGACGCTTTGGAAGGAGTTCGACACTCGCAGCAAGGCAGGCGTCCGCGAGATCGAAACGGAGATCAGCCAGTTCATAAAGGCCCGCGACGTCGCAGACCTTCAAACGTACCTTGCAGAACGCCGACCGGCAAACTGGTGGATGTCCAACACAGACCGGACGTTCCGCAAGTTCGTATGGGAGATCTACAAGATCTATGAGGCCGCACTCCAGCAGCTCGGAATGATCGACTCAGACGATCTGATCAACGATTCTCTGAAGGAGGTCACGAAGAGCGTCTGGCAGCAGTTCCAAAAGGCAAACGTAGCCTTTGACTATCTGATCCTCGATGAGGCACAGGACTTCTTCCGCCATCAGCTTACGCTCGTCCGGCACCTCGTGAAGCGCCCAGAAGGTCTAATGATCTGCTATGATGAGGCGCAGGCCGTATATTCGCGCTACCCGACCCTCCGCGACATCGGATTCGATACCGACAGCGCCTTCGAGGGGCTGCGACTGGAGGAGAACTTCCGCAGTACGAAGCAGATTGTGCAGGCGATTCGATCGGTGGCAGCCAAGTACCCGACGTGTCATCTAGCAGACCACTGGGGCGACTTCTCTGGCGGGCCGAAGGCACGGGACGGTGCGCGCCCGATCGGCTTCGGCTTCGCTACCGAAGCAGCCATGTTCCAGCAGGCTGGCGATTTGGTGGACAGTGCACTCGCCAAGGGAATTCCACCCAAAGAAGTAGCAGTGATCGCATTCAACGACGAGATACTCCCGCGCTTGACGTCCACCCTTGTAAAACGCGGAGTTAAAGCTACAATCATCGGCGGAGAAGCGCGACGACCAGCCCGTGGCTCGGTCAATCTTGTCACAGCGAAGCACGTCAAGGGCATGCAGTTCGAGACTTGTCTCGTTGTCGGCGCCGACCGCGATCACCTGCCGGACTTCGAGGGCGTCAAGACCGAGTATCAGCGCGAAGTCAAAATGGAGGACGATCTGCGCCTTTTCCTCGTTGCCGTTTCGCGTTGCAAGACGGAACTCTTCCTGCTTTGGAACGGAAGCGAGCCGAGCCAGTTCGTGACCGCGATGGGTACGGCGATCGACGTGCGAGGGTAGTCCACTCGCCCGCGGTGAGTATCGGCTAGCCTATTTCTTGTCGCTCATCCGGGATGCCGCTGATGGAAAGGAACATGGGCGTTAGGCCCCCAACCGGGTCACCCAGCGTCACGAATCCGAGCTTCTGATACCAGCCGACGGCTGTGGGCTTCGAGTCCACAAACACCCCGACACACCCTACTGCAGCGCTAATCTGCCGTGCGAGCCGAAACACATGCTTAAGCAGGGTTTGACCGCGCCCCTGCGACTGTGATGCCTTGTCGACTCCAAGTCGTGCGAGCAGCAGCACGGGCAATGGTTGTGGCGGCAGCTTTCGTCTCTCAGGCCCGACCTGTTCTCGTCGCATCGTCACTACCGATACTGTGACGAAACCCACGACCGCATCATCGACGACGCCGACATAGGTTTGATTGGCAGCCACGCGCTGGTGCTGGCTTGCTTTCGTTCGAAGGTACTCATCGAGCTGATCGTTTCCGCACGAAAATGACCGGCGATTGTGGCTAGGAGAAAGCGCAACGACCTTCATGCGCGCCGAAACAACTCCAGCATCGCCGGTGTCGGACCGGGTCGCGTTTCAAGAAGGTCCGCAAGCGCATCCGCATCTTCGACACTCAGAATGACTTCATCGCGTTCGTCCACCCTCTCCCCAACCGCCCGCGATGGCGTCGGAACGACAACCGTGCCATGCTCGGCTGGAACTGTGCCACGCCCATCGAGCTGTAGGGCATCGCTGGCGGACGCCAACACGAAGAGCGCAACCGCCACGCAGAGGCCAGGTGCCGCGACTGACGTCGCCGATTCTGCTATCGGTACTCGTTCTACGGTGCCCGATGCTGCCACGACTTCCCTAACCACATGCCTAACCTCAAGGGACATCGCCGACCTCCAGCAGTTCGCTTCCAAGCATCTTAAGCTCGTCGATCACTGTCACGACCGTCGACACATCCAAAACGCCAGTGAACTCGGCGACTGTGTTCAGATCTAGTTCACATCGGCAGGCGAAAGCTGGGTCGCCAAGAATCGCAGGAGCAGTTCGGAACAGAGGGTCTAGGGCAATCCGGGCGTACTGGAGCCGCACGACAGACCAGCGCGAAAGGCGGTTAATCTGGACACTTGGCTCGACGGTGGACGTCCGGCGCCGGTTGATTTGGTAGTTGAAATCACTGGAATCCGGCGAGAGCGTCACAGCGGGAAGAAAAGCCTGCAGCCGGTCATATCCCGCTCGTGTCGAAGCTACGGGCATCCGCGCGACGACACCGAACGCTACACGCTTGACTCCGCGATCTTGCTTGGCGAGCCAGCCGCTGCAGATCGTCAGAAACGACCCTGCGGTCCCGGGATACTCTCCGAGCGACGGAATTTCGCTCGGCGACGCATCCGAGCCAACGACCAGCAGTACGTCGGTTCGCTCAGGAGTAGCGTCCGTGGAGAGCACCCCCGTGAGGAACGGTCCCTCCTCGTGTACGGCATGACTTCTCGGCGTCGAGCTTTGCGTTTCAGGTGGCTCGTTGGTGAGGGCAGCCCAGGCCCCGTAGCCCGGCTCGGCAGGCACCTGCCAGAACAGCGTGAGCCGAAGGCTCTCGATTCGCCATGTGTCTTTGCTTGCGGCGGTCACGGGGTTTCAGGGTATCAGAGATGGTATGGGTCGACCATTGTAGCGCGCATCACCTGCAACCATTTCGCCAAACCAAGGCGAGGGCGCTGCCCCCTCTGTAGCCAGGCGGGTTGGGCGACGCTAAGGGCTGCGCTTGCCAGGCCCGGCATTCTTGCGCGGCCTGGCGACGTGCCGCCGGAGCCGCTGGCGCCGTCGACGAACCCCACGCAACCGCTACCGATGTTCGTGCCCAGGGACGGAGTTGAACCGCCGACACGCGGATTTTCAGTCCGCTGCTCTACCAGCTGAGCTACCTGGGCTGGGGATGCGGAACCTACCCGCGCGCTGGCGATCTTTCAATGGGGGGCGCGCGGATTTCTGCACCCGAGGCGGCTTCGCGCGGGCGCCTCGGGGCGACCTGGGATAGAACCAGTCATGGCCTCGACCGAGCCCCGGGTCAAGGCGACGCCCGCGGCGTCGGATGACCGCGCGCGCCTGGGCACCGTCATCGACGGGCGCTACCGGCTCGATGCGCTCTTGGGCCGCGGCGGCATGGGGGTGGTCTACAAGGCCGAGCACATCGCGCTGCGCCGCGCGGTGGCGGTGAAGCTCCTGCACCCGACGCTGGCGGCGATGCCCGAGCTGCGCAGCCGGTTCGAGCGCGAGGCGATCGCGATCGGCCGCATCGATCACCCCAACTGCGTCGACGTCTCGGACTTCGGCAAGCTCGACGACGGCTCGCTGTTCCTGGTGATGGAGCTCCTCGACGGCCGGTCGCTGGGCGACGTCCTCGACGCCGAGGCGCCGATGCCGCCGCGGCGCGCGCTGGCGATCCTGCGCCACGTCCTGCGCGGGCTGGGCCACGCCCACGCCGCCGGCATCGTCCACCGCGACGTCAAGCCGGAGAACGTCTACCTGGTGCCGCACCAGGGCGACCCCGACTTCGCGAAGATCCTCGACTTCGGGATCGCCAAGGTGGTCGGCGGCAGCGAGATCGACGACGGCGTCAAGCTGACCCAGGCCGGGGTGGCGTTCGGCACGCCGATCTACATGTCGCCCGAGCAGGCCATCGGCAACCCCCTCGACGGCCGGTCGGATCTCTACGCGGCCTCGGTGATGGCGTTCGAGATGATCTGCGGCCGGCCGCCGTTCTACTCCGACGACAAGCTCGAGATCCTGTCGATGCACACCACCCGGCCGCCGCCGGGGATGACCGAGACCCTGGCGGGCGTGGTCGGCCGCCCGCCGCCCCCGGTCCCGGCGGCGATCGAGGAGCTGATCGTGCGCGGCCTGGCCAAGCGGCCCGACGATCGCTACCCCGACGCCGCGGCCTACGTCGCCGCGATCGATCAGGTGCTGGGCGATCGGCCGGCCACCGGCGCGGCGCCGCTGGTCGACCTGTTCGGCCCGGGTCCGGGCGCGATGCCGGCGACCGCCGCGCTGTCGGAGCCGCTGCCGCTGGCCCACGCGCCGGCGCCGGCCCGCCGCCGCCGCCCGCCGCGCGCGCTCCTGGCCGGCCTGGTGCTGGTGCTCGCGGCCTCGGCCGGCGTGCTGGTGGCGCTGGCGCTGCGCGACCCGGCGCGCCCGGCCGCCCCGGCGTCGCGGCCGCCGCCCGACACCGTCGCCGGCAAGGCCGCGGCCCAGCTCGAGCGCGGCGACCCGGCGGGTGCGATCAAGGCCATCGAGGCCGGCAAGAAGGCCGCGGCCCAGGATCCTGCGGCCCAGCTCCAGCTCGGCAACGCCTACGCCGCCCAGCGCAAGAACGCCGACGCGCTGGCCGCGTTCCGCCGCGCCCTCGAGCTCGATCCGACGGTGGCTCGCGATCCCGAGCTGCGTGCCAACGTCAGCGCGATCGCCGCCGACACCGACGCCGCCACCGCGGTCGCCGCGCTCATGTTCCAGCGCGAGCTCCTCGACGACTCCGGCGCGGTGACCCGGCTCATCGCCTGGGCCTCGGGCGAAGATCCCGCGCGCCGCGCCGCCGCGATCCCGGCGGTGACCAAGCTCGGCGTCGCCGACCAGGTCGACTGGCTGCTCAGCTACCAGCGCGACCTCGAGCAGGGCGAGCTGTGCGCCCAGCGCAAGCCGGCGGTCGCCAAGCTGCGCGCGCTCGGCGATCGCGCCGCGATCCCGGCCCTCGAGAAGGCCCTGGTCCGCCTCGGCACGGTCGGCAAGTGGAAGGGCAAGAACGTCAACGCCTGCCTGGTCGACGACGCCAAGGCCGCGATCACCTACCTCCAGGATCTCCACGGGACGTGAGGGGCCCCCGGCTCGCGGCGGCGGTGGCGATGGCGGCGCTGGGCGCGACCGCCGGGTCGGCGGCCGCCGAGCCGCCGTCGGATCAGCGGCTGGTCGCGGTCGGCCTGGCCCTGGCCGTGCCGACCTACGGCGTCGGCGTCCTGCTCCACGAGGGCAGCCACGCGCTGGCCGCCGAGCTGGCCGGCGCCGACGTCACGGTGTTCCGACCGTGGCCCGGGCGCGATCGCAAGACCGGGGCCTTCCAGCTCGGGTTGACCCGGGTGGTCGGGCTGCGCGGAACCCCGAAACGCCTCGCCTTCTACCTCTCGCCGAAGATCACGGATCTCGCGCTCCTCGGCGCCTACACCGCCTACTACTACTCCGACGCCTACCCCGATAGCTCCTACGGCCAGCTCGTGGTCACGGTCTTGGCCACCGGCTTCTGGCTCGACTTCGCCAAGGACACGGTCGTGTTCTCGCGCCACAACGACCTGGTCAAGGCCATGAACCTGGTCGGCGCCACCGACGAGCTGCGCCGCCTGCCGATCCGGCTGGGCTTCGCCGCGGCGTCGGTCGGCCTCGGCTACCTGGTGTGGCGCGGTCACGAGCGGCTGTTCGCGTCCAACGATCCGCCACAGGCGGCGCCGCTCATCCTGCCGCTCGTCACCGGTCGGATGTAGCGCGCCGTCAGTCGACGGTGAACGGCGCGGTCACCACGGTCGGCGCCCCGGTCGCCGCGAAGCGCAGCCCGCGCGCGGCGCGCCGCAGGCAGGGGACCAGGCCGCGCTCGTGCAGGTAGGCCGGGGCCCGGGCCCGCAGCTTGTCGACCCGGCCGTCGCCGCCGACCAGGAGCTGGACCGTGATCTCCCCGGTCAAGGGCGCGCTGCCGATCGCCTGGGTGACGCAGGCGATGAGGGCGCTGGCGCCGGCGTCGACGCCGGCCGCGATCTCGCCGTCGTCCAAGGGACGAGCCTCGGCGTCGCTCGTGAGATCGTAGGTCCGGGGCGGCAGCGCCACCGCGTCGCCGCGCCACTCCAGGCGGCGGTCGGCGTCGGTCAGCACGACCTCGTCGTCGATCTCGCGCTCGACGGTGGCGCCGCCGGGCCGGGCCGCGCCGCCGCGCCGCCGCTTCTTGCCCTTGCCGGCGTCGGCGACCCCGGCGTCGACCGGAGCAGCCGCGACCGGCTCGGTCGGCGCGGGCGCGGCGGATCGCCACGGCGGCTCGAGCGCGAGGTACATTGCCCCGGCGCCGAGCACCAGGCCGATGGCGAGCCCGAGCCCGAACTTCACGCCTCGCTTGTACCACGGCGCGCCGCTGCCAGCCGGGGTGACGCTGGCCGGCTACGGGCTCGCGATCGCCACCTTCCTCGCGGTCGGCCTGGTGATCGGCGGCGGCCGACGCGAGCTGGCGGTGGCCCAGGTCGCCGGCCTGGGGCTGGTACCGCTGGCCCTGGCGCGGCTCCACCAGGCGCCGCTCGCGGCCCTGGGCCTGGTCCGGCCGCGCTGGGGCGCGCTCGTCGGCGCGCTGGTCGCCGGCGCCGGGCTGTGGCTGGTCGCGCTCCACGCCGCCGCCCCGGTCCTCGAGGCCACGCGTCGCCACGCCGAGGTCGAGACCTGGTCGGCCACGGTCTTCGGCGGCGGCCCGTCGTGGTTCGAGATCGCGCTCACCGTCGTGATCGTGCCGTCGTTGTGCGAGGAGCTGACCCACCGCGGCCTCCTGGCCGGCGGCTTGACCCCGCGCCTGGGTCGGCTCGGCGCGATCGCGATCTCGACGGCGCTCTTCGCCGCGCTGCACCTCGAGCCGGCCCGGATCATCGCCACCGCGATCGTCGGCGGCGCGGCCGGCGCGGTCGCGGCGTGGTCGCGCTCGCTCGTGCCGGCGATCGCGCTGCACGCGGTCAACAACGCGATCGTCGCCGCGCTGTCCTTGGGACACGCACCCAGCCTGCGACGCGCGATCGATCACCACGCCGCGGCGACCTTGGCGATCGCCGTCGCCCTGGCGATCGGCGGCCTGGCGGTGGTGCGCGCCACTTCGCCTCGAGGTTCTGCTACGGTCCAGCCGTGACCGACCCGAAGCGCGCGCTGTGGTACCTGAAGAAGGTCGCGCTCCTGGCCGAGGCCGGAGCCGATGGGCTGGCCCGGATCGCCGAGCACGTCGAGCTGCGCGAGGTCCGACGCCGCGACGTCGTCTACCTGCCGGGCGACGGCGCTCGCGCCCTGTACTTCGTGTGCGGTGGCCGGGTGAAGATCTGCAAGGTCACGCGCGACGGCAAATCCCTGACCCTGGGCTACTGCGGCCCGGGCGACATGTTCGGCGAAGCCGCGCTGGTCGGCGTCACCGCGCGCACCGAGATGGCCGAGGCGATCGAGAACGCGCTCTTGGCCGAGATCGCGGTCGACACCTTCGATCGCATCATGGCCGGCAACCCCGGCCTGGCCGCCGCCCTGACCCGGGCGGTGATCACGCGCCGCATCGAGCTCGAGAACAAGGTCGAGGCCCTGGTGTTCCGCGACGTCTCGGCCAAGCTGGCCGAGCAGCTCATCAAGCTAGCCGACGACTACGGCGTCGACGACGCCCGCGGCACCCTGGTCGGCCTGAAGATCACCCACCAGGAGCTGGCCAACCTGATCGGCTCGACGCGCGAGACCGTGTCGCTCACGCTGTCGCAGTTCAAGCGCCAGCGCTGGATCGTCACCGACGGCCGCAAGGTGATCCTGTCCGACGTGAGCGCGCTGCGCGCCCTGTTCTAGCCCTCGGCCTCGGTCTCGGTCTCGGTCTCGGCCTCGGCCTCGGCCTCGGTCTCGGTCTCGGC
Organism: Kofleriaceae bacterium; assembly: GCA_018057825.1. Taxonomy (GTDB): domain Bacteria; phylum Myxococcota_A; class Polyangia; order Haliangiales; family Haliangiaceae; genus UBA2376. The sequence continues at coordinate 10,543 of JAGPCY010000058.1, forward strand.
CTCGGTCTCGGTCTCGGCCTCGGTCGCGGCCTCGGTCTCGGCCTCGGTCTCGGCCTCGGCCTCGGTCTCGGTCTCGGCCTCGGTCTCGGCCTCGGTCGCGGTCTCCGCCTCGGCCTCGGTCTCGGTCTCGGCCTCCGCCTCGGTCTCGGCCTCCGCCTCCGCCTCGACCTCCGCCCCGGCCTCCGCCCTACCGCCTCTTGCGCCCCTGCACGTAGGCGTCACCGACCGCGTAGACGTGGGTCGCCAAACCGACCACCGCGGCGACCCCGCCGACCAGCGGGATCGCGCCGATGAAGCCCAGGCCTGCGAGGCCCCACACCACGAACACCCCGATGGCCTTGTCGGTCTCGCCGTTCACGAGCTGACCGACGCCGGGGACGATCAGGCTACACGCGGCCGGGACCACCCCGCTGCCACCGCCGCGACGGGTGAGCGCCTTGGTCATGGCCCGATCATGCCACGCCACCCGCCGCGCGCACGCCGCCGCGCCGCGCTCAGAACCAGGTCGTGACGCCGATCATGAGCAGGCCGTAGCCCGACTTGTACGCGCCCTCGTTCATCGGGCTCTGCTGCTGCTGATCGGAGGTCGACAGCGGCTGGATCGGATCCGGGCCCGTGCGCTCGTCGGGTGGCAGCCGCGGACCGCCGTTGCAGCCCTCGAGGGTCGTCTGCGGGTTGCAGCCGATGCCCTGGGTCCGGGTGCCCTCGTAGACCAGGCCGCCGCCGACGTCGATCCGGACCTTGGCCAGGGTGAGCGACGCCCCGGCGGCCGCGGTGGTGCGCGCCGCGCCGTCGAAGTCGGCGCGCTCCCAGCCCTCGGGAGCGGCCGCGGTGTCGTAGGCGACGCCGCCGCGCACGGTCCACCGGCCCGGCCCCATCGTGCGGGCGTAGGAGCCGCCCAGGCGGAACGAGAAGGTGTCGTCGAAGTTGTGGCGGATGAGCGTGCGCTGCAGCGGCAGGCCGAAGTTGGTCGTGCCGTCGGTCGAGGCGAACCCATCGACGATGACCTCCTGGTTCGACGCGCGGTCGCTCGACCACTGCTCCCACTGCACGTTGGCCTCGACGTCGGCGACCTGCTGGCCGGTGGCGTCTCGTAGGACGTAGCGCCCGCCCACGGTCGCGGTGGTCGGCAGGTCGAAGTTGACGCAGGCCTTGAGCGCCTCGGCGGTGCCGCCGGTGGCGCACTCCGGGAAGTCGGTCGGGATCACGACGGGCGGCGGCTGGCCGGGCTGCAGCCCGTTGCCGGAGCCGGTGATCGCGTCGCCGGTGCCGAGGGCGCGGACCGGCACCGCGCTCGAGTACTGGGCGCCGAGCTCGAACGCCGGCGTCACCCGGTAGCGCACGCCCGCGCCGAAGGCCGGGATGAAGTTGTCCTTGACGTCGACGTTGAACTTGGAGTCCTTGCCGACCCACTCCTGCAGGTTGGTCAGGCCCCAGACGTAGGTCGTGGCCTTGATGTTGCCGACGCCGGCCGACAACCGCACGCCGAGATCGAGTTTCGGGATCGGGCGATAGGCGATCGCGATCGACGGCAAGACCACCGCGGCGTTGGTCTCGACCACGTCGTAGCGGGTCGGCGGCGGCGGCACGTTGGGATCCTCGAAGGTGTACTCGGCGCCCATCTTGCGGCTGGGGTACGCGGTCGGCGCGAACAGCCCGGCGGCGATCACCACGCCCTTCAGGCGACCACCGAGGTTCGACGCCACCGCGACCAACGGCACCGCCTGGAACTCGCCGATGCCGATCGCCGGCTTCGAGGTGTCGGACACCGCACCGTAGGGCTGCCCCTCCCAGGAGTCGGCGCGATCCGGCACGTCCTCGTAGACCCCGTAACGGCCGACCGTCAGGTTGAAGCTGACGAAGCTCGACGACACGTGGACCACGGTCCCGGTCGTGCCGGCCAGCGCCGCCGGGTTGGTGGCGATCGCCGATGGATCGTCGACCGACACGACCTGGGCGCCGGCCCGGGCGACCCCGATCGGGCCGTTGCCGGGGAGGTACAGACCACCGGCGCGGGCGGCGCTGACGGAGGCGCCGGTGGCGACGGCGCAGGCGAACAGACACGCGGACAAGCGCGGCGACATGGGCGCCAGCGTATCAATCAGCGTCGGGACGCTCCAAGCGGTTCGCGTCGGATCCGGCCGCCGCGCGTCGCCGGATCAGGGCGTGGTGCGTCATCAAGATCGACACCGCGGCGGCGGTGATGCCGTCGATGCGCGCGGCCTGACCGACCGAGGCGGGTCGCCGGGCCGACAGCTTCTCGACCACCTCGCGCGACAGCCCGGGGATGGCGGCGTAGTCGAGGTCGTCGGGCAGGCCCACGCGATCGGCCTCGGCCAGGCGAGCGGCGTCGGCGGCCTGTCGGCCCAGGTAGCCAGCGTAGGTCACCTCGGTCTCGATCCGCTCGGCCACCGCCACCTCGACCGGCGCCGGCGGCAAGCCGGCGGCGACCGCCACCTCCTCGACCGCTGCCCAGTCGAGCTCGGGCCGGCGCAAGAGCTCGGCCAGCGCGACCCGCCGCCCGACCAAGGACGCCGAGCCGCGGCGCGCCAGCACCGCCTCGACCGCGGGCGTCCCGGTGACGGTGGCGGCGATCCGCGCCTCGGCGGCGGCCGCCGCGGCCTGACGGCGCTCGAACCACGCCCAGCGCGCGTCGTCGATGAGCCCGGCGGCGCGCGCGATCGGGGTCAAGCGCTCGGCGGTGTTGTCCTCGCGCAGGAGCAGGCGGAACTCGGCCCGCGAGGTCATGATCCGGTACGGCTCGGTGGTGCCGCGGGTGATCAGGTCGTCGACCAGGACGCCGCCGTAGGCCTCCGAGCGCGCCAGCACGAGCGGCGGCTTGCCACCGAGGGCCAGGGCAGCGTTGGCCCCGGCCAGGAGGCCCTGGATCGCCGCCTCCTCGTAGCCCGAGGTCCCGTTGATCTGCCCGCCCAGGTACAGCCCGACGACCCGGCGGGTCTCGAGGGTGGGGCGCAGCTCGCGCGGATCGACGTAGTCGTACTCGACGGCGTAGCCCGGGCGGGTCATCTCGGCCCGCTCGAGGCCCGGGATCGAGCGCACCAGCGCGAGCTGGACGTCGTAGGGCAGCGAGGTCGAGATGCCGTTGGGGTAGATCTCGCCGCGGTCGTGGCCGTCGGCGCCCTCGGGCTCGAGGTAGATCGGGTGACGCGGCTTGTCCGAAAACCGGACGACCTTGTCCTCGATCGACGGGCAGTAGCGCGGCCCGACCCCGGCGATCGCGCCCTGGTACAGCGGCGAGCGATGGAGGTTGGCGCGGATGAGGTCGTGGGTCGCGGCGGTGGTGTAGGTCAGCCAGCACGGCCGCTGCGGCAACGGCGGCGGCCGGCCGTCGTGATCGAGGGCGAAGCGCGGCAGCGGATCGTCGCCGGGCTGGACCTCGAGCCCGCGGTAGTCGATGGTCTTGCCGTCGAGGCGGCACGGCGTGCCGGTCTTCAAGCGGGCCAGGGGCAGCCCGAGGCGAGCCAGCGACGCCGACAGCGACAGCGCCGGGGCCTCGCCGGCCCGGCCGCCCGCGGCCCGGGCATCGCCGACGAAGATCGCGCCGCGCAGGAAGGTGCCGGTGGTGATCACGACGGCCGGCGCGCGGTAGCTGACGCCCATCGTGGTGGTCACGCCCGTGACCCGCGGCCGCGGCCCGCTGTCGTCGGTGTCGATGCTGGCGACCTCGGCCTGGCGCAGGGCCAGGCCGGGCTGGTCCTCGAGGCGGGCCCGCATCGCCTCGCGGTAGCGGCGCTTGTCGGCCTGGGCCCGGGTCGAGCGCACCGCCGGCCCCTTCGAGGCGTTGAGCCGGCGGAACTGGATCCCGGTGGCGTCGATGATCTGGGCCATCGCGCCGCCCAGGGCGTCGATCTCCTTGACCAGGTGGCCCTTGGCGACGCCGCCGATCGCCGGGTTGCACGACATCTGCGCCACCAGCTCGAGGGAGCCGGTCAGGACCAAGGTGCGCGCGCCCAACCGGGCCGCGGCCAGCGCCGCTTCGCATCCGGCGTGGCCCGCTCCGACGACGATCACGTCGTAGCGATCGGGATAGACGAAGGTCATCGCGCGCCGTCGCCCGCCGTCAGTACTTCTCGGCGCACGCCGGATCGCCGTGGGGCCGCTTGGGCGTGAAGTCGAAGACATCGAAGGTGAAGTGGACCGCCAGGTTGCCGGGGTGGACGGTGTCGGGCGCCAGGTCGGTGTCCCAGGTCAGGCCCTTGACCTTCACGCTGCCGCACGGATCGTGGATGCCGCGGACGTAGCGCTCGAGGGTGCCGCGGTAGGTCTCGAGGTCGTCGTAGGCGCACACGCCCGGCGCCCCACACTCGAACCGGTAGCTCGCGTACCACGAGCTGGTCGCCGGGGCGTACTCCGAGATCGCGACCGCGGCCGAGACCCCGCCGGGGTTGGCGGCGCGGAAGGTGAAGCGGTGGTCGCCCGCCGGCAGGTCGACGTAGAAGCACTCCTCGGCCCGGGCCCGGCTCTTGTAGAGCACCATGTCGTCGACGGTCAGCCACAGCTCGTGCTCGCTCGGCCCCAGGCGGACCTCGAAGCGCTTGACGCCGTCGTCCGGGGTGCCGGCCCCACCGTCCCCCGCGGCGTCGGGATCGCGGCACGTACACGCAGCGCCGTCGCACAGCGGCCCGGCCAGGGTCGCGACCGTGGTCGGCGCCGGCGGCGCGGTCAGGCCGCCGGCCTTGCGCGTCGACGACGCCCCGCAGGCCAGGCCGGTGGCGAGCGCGGCAACGAGACAGAGGCCGAGCTTGGACATGGCGCCCATGGAGCCACAGACCGCGCGGCCCGGCAACCGCTGGGCCGCTTCGCCAGTCCAATCCCTTTGACCGATCCCCTGCGCCGGTGTACACCTCCCCAAGCTTGGGACTTCTCACATGATTTCGCTCACTCGCGCCTTCTTCGTGGCGGCCCTCGCCGCCGCCGCTCTCCCCGCCTGCGGCGGCCGCCTGGGCCCGACCGCGGTCGACTACTCGGTGTCGGCGCAGAAAAACTACGAGCGCGGCATGGCCGAGCTCGAGCGCGAGGAGTGGCAGGCCGCGGCCAAGTACTTCGCGTTCATCCGCAGCCGGTTCCCGTACTCGAAGTTCGCGGTCCTCGCCGAGCTGCGCCTGGCCGACGCCCAGTTCGGCGCCGAGGCGTTCATCGAGGCGGCCGAGAGCTACCGGGTGTTCGCCAAGCTCCACCCGACCCACGAGATGGTCGCCAACGGCTACACCAGCCTGCGGGTCGCCGAGGCCTACTACAAGCAGCTCCCCGGCGACATGTGGATCCTGCCGCCGTCCTACGAGAAAGATCAGACCTCGATCGAGGAGGCCGTCGAGGAGCTCGATCGCTTCCTCGACAAGTTCCCCGACTCGCCGTTCCGCCAGCGGGGCACCGAGCTGCGCACCAAGGTCGCGGCCCGGCTGGCCGACCACGAGTGGTACGTCGCCACCTACTACTGGGATCGCGGCAAGCCCATGGGCACGGTCCTGCGCCTGCGCCGGCTGCTCGATCGCTACCGCGGCACCGGCTACGACGAGCGCGCGCTGTGGCTCCTCGGTCGCGCCTACGCCAAGGTCGACATGCCCGATCGGGCCCGCGAGACCTGGACCGAGCTCCTGACCAAGCACCCGACCAGCGGCCAGGCGGCCAGCGCCAAGGACGCGATCGCCCGGCTGCCGGCGCCGAAGCCCGAGCAGCGCTAGGTCGGCCTCGGCCTCGGTCTCGGTCTCGGTCTCCGCCTTCTCGGTCTCGGCCTCGGTCTCGGTCTCGGCCTCGGTCTCGGCCTCGGTCTCGGCCTCGGTCTCGGTCTCGGCCTCGGTCTCGGTCTCGGCCTCGGTCTCGGTCTCGGTCTCGGTCTCGGTCTCGGTCTCGGTCTCGGCCTCGGTCTCCGCCTCGGTCTCGGTCTCGGTCTCGGTCTCGGTCTCGGTCTCGGTCTCGGTCTCGGTCTCGGCCCCCGCAGGCGATCGCCGCAAAGTCGCCACCATCGAACGGTTGGAGTACCGTAGGCCCGCTCATCGACTGGAGCGCGCCCATGTCCGACCGCATCGACCAGCTCATCACGCTCGGCCGCGAACACTACAAGGCCGGCGAGTACGACAAGGCCGAGCCGCTCCTGGCCGAGGCGGTGGGGCTGCGCCCCCGCTTGGCCGACGTCTCGAACATGCTCGGGGTCATCTACCACGCCCAGGGCCGGTTCCAGGACGCCGAGGCCGCCTTCGAGGCCGCGCTGGCGATCAACCCCAACTACACCGAGGCGGCGCTCAACCTGTCGGTGACCTACAACGATCGCGGCAAGTACGATCGGGCGCGCGACATCTACACCCGCGTCGTCACCAACAGCGCGACCGCGCCGCGCGCCCTCGATCCGTTCGCGCGCGGCAAGCTCGCCAACATGCACGCCGACCTGGGCGCCGCCTACGCCAGCGTGGCGATGTACGACGAGGCGGTCCGCGAGTACCAGGCCGCCCTGGGGCTGTGCCCGGACTTCGCCGATCTGCGGACCCGCCTGGGCGCGGTCCTGCGCGACGCCGGCGACATCGACGGCGCGATCCGCGAGCTGTCGGCGGCCCGCGATCAGCGGCCCGAGTACATGACGGCCCGGGTCCAGCTCGGTCTCGCCTACTTCTCGGCCGGCCGGAAGGACGAGGCGGTGGCGACCTGGCGCGACGTGTTGACCCGAGATCCCGGCAACAAGAACGCCGCGCTGTACCTGCGGATGATGAAAGAGTAAGGGGCGCGGCTACCCCGCGCCTGCCCCGGCGAATCCGGTCGCCGCCGGCCCGGCCTCCGCCGCGATCATGTAAGGCTCGCGCCATCCACGAGGAGGACGCGATGACCGACAACCGCAAGCTCGAGGCCGGACGGGACTGGAACCAGGCCGGCGACACCATCACCGGCGACGCCGCGACCCGCGAAATCTTCCGCGGCATCCAGGCCGACCTCAACTACTTCGCCGAGCCGTGCGGCTTCGAGGCGGTCAAGGTCGACGGGGTGCTCGGCCCCAAGAGCCTGGCCGCGCTCCAGGCGGTCAACGCCGCGGTGATCAAGGCCAACCCGGCCCTGACCGGCACGCTCATGCCGCCGACCACCGTCGCCGACGTCGCCACCTACGCGATGATGACCCGGGACTGGCTCGAGAAGACCGCGCGCTCGGCGCTGGGCGTCACCGATCTGCGCCGCTACCACAAGGGCACGGGCAAGGAGTGGAACGTCAAGGACGCGATCGCCTACGGCGCCGGCCCGGTCCACGCCGACTTCGTCGCGCTCCAGACGGACCTCAACCGGTTCGCCGGCGCGCTCGGCTTCGCCGCCCTGGACACCGACGGGATGATCGGGCCCAAGACCGCCAAGGCGGTGAAGGCGATCTACGACGCCCTGGTGGCCAAGAACCCGCTGAACGTGATCACCGCGTTCCCGGTGCCCGACACCAAGGAGGAGGTCGCCGAGTACTGCATGTTCATCCGCGCCTGGCTGGCCACCAAGGCCGGCGCGCTCCTGGCCGAAGCCGGGGCGTAGCCCCTGGCGGGCGCGGCGCCGCCGGCCCGTCGAGGACACCGCCGTCGTCGAGCGACCACGACCGCGCGCCGCGGCGCGTGCCCGCGCCGACCGTCGCTCGCAGTCGACCGGCGAACGGGCGCTGGTCGCCGCGCGCTCACCGCCGGCGGCAAGACGCTCGCCTGGACCTCACCTGATCAAGCGCCACTCGCCCTCAGGAAGCGGCGGATAGCGCGACTCGAACTGGCTCACAAGTCGAATGAAGTCATCGGGCCGAGACTCGGCAGTGGCAGGCCAGTCTCCTCGACTTGCATGCCATGCGCCGCCGGCCAGATTTCGCCAGGATTCAAGAGGGACGCCAAGGAAGCGCGCGTACGCCCGCGCGGCGCTCATGACGCAATCATAGTGAGCGCGAAAGACGATCTCCCCCTCGTCGAACAGACACCCCCTCTCAAGGTCGTACCAGTTGTATCGAATCTCTGCCATCCCCCATGGCAGAAGCCATGACTCAGTGACGCACCCCAGCATATCCGACACTGGACGAACATCCGCGAGCAAGCCTTGGCGCCCGAGGTTCGCAGCGGCTTCGATTTCTTCTGAGGTCATGACCCAACCAGGATAACCGCCCCAGTTCCGTCAAGGAAGACTGCATTGAAGCGGGGCAGCGGGGGGCAGCTCCGATCTTCACCGCCTCTAGCTGCGGCCGCCAGCCGAACGACGCCGCTTCGAGCTTCATTGCCCAACGTAGTAGGCAAGGAACTCTCGAAAAGACTGCCATCCGGGAGCCAAACGACCTGCCACCAGCTCACGCTCCCCGCCCTCGAAGTCGACGTTGTAGACCGCGTCAGACACGGCATCATATACCAGAACCCCTCCGCCGAGCAGGTCGGTAAGAACAAGGTAGCGCGCCAGAAATGCGTACTGCTCGCGACACGCGACAGTGAGCGATACAATGGAAGGGGCGCCGACGCAGAGATCAAGCAACTGGAATCCGGAGTGGTCACTTGCGAATGGACCTTCGTAGCGCGAGTAGAAGTCGAAAAATGCAGCGGAGACCTGGACGCCGAGTTCGGCGAGTGCCACTTCGACCGCTCGAGGGTTCTTTCGCACGAACGCCGAACCGGCAAGTGCCGCTATTTCACTGATCATCTTGACCTCATCGCACCCAGCCGCGCCCGCCGGCAGTCCAGCGGTGGGCCGTCATCGCTCGTCGGTCGACTCGGCCGCTGCGGCCGGCTCGGACGGGGCCGGCGGCGGCGTCATGATCCACAGGTAGTCGACGCTGGCCTCGGTGACCGCGGCGGCGACCCCGCCGTCGCCGTCGTCGACCACGAACCGCACCGACACCACGGGCGCGACGGCGCGACGGCGCAGCCGCCCGGGGATGGCGCCGTCATGGCAGTGGCCGTTGCCAGCCAGGATCGCGATCGCGCCAGCACCGCCGCCGAGCCAGGTCGCGGCGCCGGCCGCCATGGCCTCGTCGCGCACCACCTGGGCGGCGTAGATGTCGTCGGGCCGCGGCCCCGCGCCGCCGTGACCGTGGCCGCCGCCGTGGCCGCCGCCGTGACCGGCCAGGCCACGCATGACGCCGTCGAACCAGGTGCGGTGACCGGCGTCGTCGAGGACCAGCTCGGGCAGGGCCGCGCGCTCGACCTCGGTGAGGCCGGCCAGGCCGGCGCGGGCCACGCGCTTGACGAGCTCGGCGTCGGCGTTCAAGGCGCGCAGGTCCCAGCCAGCGCCCCGGGCCGCGGCCACGATCGGCTGGTACAGGGGCCACGGGAAGCCCCACCGGGTCTCCCAGCCGACCCGGCTGACGAAGGTCGGCTCGTCGATCGCGCCGGTCGCGAGATCGTCGACGATGCCCTGCAGCGAGCCCTGCACCATCTCGAGGCCCAGGGCCCGGCGGCCGCCGCCGGCGATCAGCCGGCGCACGATCGCGAGCTGGGCCCAGTGGTGGTGCGGGTTGGGGTGCTCCTCGCCCAGGCACACCGCCCGCGCGGCGCCGACCGCGGTCCAGAACGTGGCCTCATCGACCGCGCGGCCGGTGCGGCCGTCGACCACCGCGTAGCCGAGGGCAGCGGCGTCGAGGCCGGTGGCCGGCGTCGGGGCCGGCTGGGGGTAGCGTCCGGCGCAGGCGGCGCCGAAGATCGAGGCGATCGCGACCGCGTGGCGCACCGCGGGACTGTACCACCGCGGCCGTGCCAGAGTACGCGGGTGGAGCTGACGGCACCGCCCCTGCCCTACCGGACCCACGCGCTGCCCGGCATCGGCGGCCGCATCCGGACCGTCGACGCCGACTTCGCGGTCGACGAGGTCCCGGCATATCCGCCGAGCGGCGACGGCGATCACGTCTTCGTCCACATCGAGAAGCGCGGCCTGACCACGGTCGAGGCCGCCCGGCGCCTCGCGGTGCTGGCCCAGGTCCCGGCCAAGGACATCGGCTGGGCCGGGATGAAAGACCGCCACGCCGTCACGCGACAGTGGCTGTCACTGCCGCCGCCAGCGCGCCCCGAGGCAGTGCTCGATCGCGACACCCCCGAGCTGACGGTGCTGGCCGCGGTCCGCCATCGCCACAAGCTGCGGACCGGGCACCTGCGCGGCAACCGCTTCACCCTGATCGTGCGCGAGGTCGGCGAGGCCGCGGAGGCGGCGACCCGCGCCCGCGCCGTCCTCGACGCCCTGGCCGCTGGCGCACCCAACTGGTACGGCGAGCAGCGGTTCGGCGCCCGCGGCGACAACGCCACCACCGGCCTGGCGCTCCTGCGGGCCGGCGGTCGCGGCGGCGGGGCGCCGCGCCACAAGCGCCTGTTGATCTCGGCCCTGCAGTCGCACCTGTTCAACGCCTGGCTGGCGGCCCGCGAGCGCGACGGCCTGGCGACCACGGTCCTCGCCGGGGACCTGCTGCAGAAGCTGGCCACCGGCGGGATGTTCGCGTCGGCCGACCCGGCGGTCGACCAGGCCCGCCTCGACGCCGGCGAGCTGGTCATCACCGGGCCGATGTTCGGCGCGACCATGCGGGCCCCGCTCCCCGACAGCCCGGCCTGGCTGCGCGAGGCCGCGACCCTCGCCGAGGTCGGGCTCGCGACCGACGCCTTCGTGCCGATCGCCAACCTGGCCCCGGGCACCCGCCGGGCGGCCGCGATCCACCTGGGCCAACCCGAGGTCGCGGTGGTTGCACCGGACGCGATCTCGGTCAGCTTCTCCCTACCGGCCGGCGCCTACGCGACCGCGATCTTGCGCGAGCTGCAGAAGCACCCCGAGGGCTTCGGCGCCGGGCCCGCCGCCGACCCACGCGCAGACGCAACCGCAGAACCTTCCGCCGAAACTCCCGAGGACCTCGAGTAGCTCATGAACCTGACCCAATCGTTCGTCGACTTCGCGTTGCTGGGGGCCGAGTGGGTGATGTGGCTGCTCATCGCCTTGTCGGTGGTGTCGATCGCGATCATGGTCGATCGCTGGCTGTGGTTCCGCGGCAAGGACGGCGACACCGCGGCGGCGCGCAGCGAGCTCGCGCGGGCGGCCGACGCCGAGGCCCGGGCGGCCCTGGCCCGACGCTGGCGCGACAGCCCGGCGATCCCGCTGCGGGTGGCGTCGGTGGGCCTCGAGGCCCTGGCCGGCGGCGCCGCCTCGGCGGCCGAGGCCATGCACGGCGAGCGGGCGCGCTGGCGGCGCGACGCCGACAAGAACCTCATCATCCTCGGCACGCTGGGCAACAACGTGCCCTTCGTCGGGCTGTTCGGCACCGTGCTCGGCGTCATCAAGGCCTTCGACGATCTCAAGCAGGCGTCGACCGGCAGCGAGGCCGCGGTCATGGCCGGCATCGCCGAGGCCCTCACCGCGACCGCGATCGGCCTCATGGTCGCGATCCCCGCCGTGGTCGCCTACAACTACTTCAGCCGGCGGATGAAGGTGCTCATGGGCGGCGCCGACGAGATGGCCCACGCGGTCCTGGCCGCCGGCTACGCCGGCGAGAAGCAGGCCGGCTGATGGCGGGCGGTAGCCTCTACCAGGACGACGACGGCGCGGCGATCACCGAGATCAACGTCACGCCGTTCGTCGACGTCGCGCTGGTGCTGCTGGTGATCTTCATGGTCACCGCCCGCTTGATCGTCGCGCGCGGCATCGAGGTCGACAAGCCGAAGTCCTCGGTCGGCCAAGACGTGCCCGGCACGGTGATCGTCACGGTCGACAAGGCCGGCGCGATCTACGTGAAGGGCGTGCCCTACCCCGATCGGGTCGCCGCCAAGGCCACCCTGACCGAGCTGGTCAAGCGCGACCCCAACGCCAAGGCCATCATCGTCGGCGACGCCGGCGCGTCCTACGGCGCGATCTACGGCGCGATCGAGCTGACCAAGTCGGCCGGCATCGAGACCATCTCGCTGGCCAACGATCCCGGCCCTGCCACCCCGCTCGCGCCGTCGCCCTGAGCCGTCGCCCGATGCCGTCGTACCTCCACCTCACGATCGCCGCCACCGTCGCCGTCCACCTGATCGGCGCGGTGGTGATCGACGTCCTGGGGGTGGTGTCGAAGACTCCGCCGAAGCCGCCGCCGCCGCGGGTGTCGATGGTCGACATCGACGTGTCGCGCCTGCCGACGCCCCCGCCCGAGCCCGAGCCGGTGCCCGCGCCCGAGGTGCCCCCGGCGCTGCCGACCGCGGCCCCGCCGCCGCCGACCCGCGCGCCGACCCCGCGGAGCCGGACCGCGCGGGCCGCCACCACCACCCGGCCGGTGGCGAGCTCGACGGTCGAGACCAGCGAGCCCACCACGCCGACCGCCGGCGGCACCGAGACCTACACCCTGCCGTCGATCGGCGCCGAGGGCCGCGGCCCCAAGATGGCGGTCGGACGACGCCAGACCGAGCGCTTCGGCCGAGGCGGCACCGGCGGGGGCACCGGCACCGGCACGGGCACCGGCGGAGATCCAGGCGTCGCGCCGCCGCCGGTGTCGATCGCCGCGATCAAGACCCCGGCCAAGCCCAAGGGCGACTTCGACTACTTCGACGCCCGCAAGGCCTACCCGCCCGAGGCCAAGGCCCTCGGGATCGCCGGGACGATCAAGGCCAAGCTCCAGGTCGACGACACCGGCGCGGTGCGCTCGGTCAAGCTCCTGAACCGGCTCGGCCACGGCCTCGACGAGCTGGCCGAGAAGCGGGCCCGCGCGCTGTCGTTCACCCCCGCGCTCGACGCCGAGGATCGGCCGGTGGCCTCGATCGTGATCTGGCGCTTCACCTTCGAGCTGCCCGAGTAGACGCACCGCGCGCGGGGGGCGCGCGTCGGGCTCCGGCGTAGGCGAAGGTGGGCCTTCCGGTCGGTCGACGACTACCCGGCAGGCACCCCAGCCCGGGCCTTTCGGCCCTGCCGGCGCTGGCGGTACTATCAGAGGGATGAGCACCCGGGGGACCTCCTCGCTGGCCGGCGCGATCTGTGCGCTCGGCCTGACCGGCACCGCTGCCGCCCAGTCCGCGCCGCCCTACGATCCGGCGATCGACGTCCAGCTCTTTGACTATGCGATCGGCCCCAAGGCGTTCTTCGCGGTCAGCGACGCCGGGCAGATGGCGCCCAAGCAGATCACGTTCGACTTCCTGGTCACGTTCCTGTCGAACCCGTTCACGGTCTACAACGTCGACGACGCCGACGACGAGATCACCGGCGAGCGGACCCAGGTCGTGAAGTCGGTGCTGGCCGGGGAGCTGTCGGCGGCCTACGGCCTAAACGATCGGTTCCAGCTCGGCGTGGCGCTGCCGATGATCTTCCAGATGACCGGCGACGGCCTGATGCCCGCCACCGCCGGCCCCGATCCCGAGGGCCTGCGAGTCAGCGGCACCGGCGACCTCCGGGCCGAGGTCAAGATGCAGGCGTTCCGCAAGGACGCCCTCGCCGGAGCGGTCGCGGTCGGCGCCACCTTGCCGACCAGCTTCGGCTCGGGCGGCGGCCGCTTCATCGGCGACGACCTGCCGAGCCTGCGCGGTCGCGGCATGGTCCAGTGGACCGGCGCCGACGGCAAGCTGACCGTGGGCGCCAACCTCGGCCTCATCTTCCGCAAGCCGCGCACGATCTACGCCTCGACCGTCGGCCAGCAGCTCACCTGGGGCGCCGCCGCCAGCTACCGGCCGGTCGATCGCTTCGCCCTGGTGGCCGAGACCTTCGGCCGCACCGGCCTGGGCCAGTTCGATCTCGATCAGAGCCCGATGGAGGTCGAGGGCGGGGCCCGGGTCAACGCGACCCAGGCGATCGCGGTGGTGATCGGCGGCGGCACCGGCGTGGTCCGCGGCATCGGCTCGCCCGATCTACGGCTGTTCGCGTCGATCGGCTACGCGCCCGACACCCGCGACTCCGACGAGGACGGCGTCGCCAACAACCGCGATCGCTGCCCCAACCAGGCCGAGGATCGCGACGGCTGGGAGGACGGCGACGGCTGTCCCGACGACGACAACGACAACGATCGCCGCGATGACGCCCGCGACAAGTGCCCGGACAAGAGCGAGGACTTCGACGGCTGGGACGACGACGACGGCTGCCCCGAGACCGACAACGACGGCGACTCGTTCGCCGATCTCGAGGACAAGTGCCCGATGGATCCCGAGGACAGCAAGCAGCCGTTCCCCAAGGACGGCTGCCCGGCCGACAAGCATGACGCCGATCGCGATGGCCTGGTCGACACCGTCGATCAGTGCCCGGCCGATCCCGAGGACAAAGACGCCTTCGACGACGGCGACGGCTGCCCCGATCCTGACCAGGATGGCGACGGCGTGGCCGACGAGGACGACACCTGTCCGCTGTGCGCCGAGGACAAGGACGGCTGGGAGGACGCCGACGGCTGCCCCGAGGCCGACAACGACAACGACGGCCTGGCCGACGCCGCCGACCAGTGCCCCAACGAGCCCGAGTCGGTCAACGGCTACGACGACCTCGACGGCTGCTCCGACGACGGCGGCGCGCTCCTGATCGACGTCTCGGTCGAGGATCGCCTCGGCTTCGTCCGCACCCCGACCTTCGATCGCCGCGGCCTCGATCGCGGCGGCGGCATCATCGTCGATCAGCTCGCCCTGACCATGCTGCCGCGGCGCGAGGTCAAGCGCTGGACCCTCGCCGTGGTCGCCAAGACCAAGGCCGAGGCCGATCGCCAGGCCGGCTGGGTCCTCGATCGCCTGGTCAGCCGCGGCGTCGACCGCGCCAGCGTCACGCTCCTGACCGACGCCGGCGCGCCGACCATGGGCGTCCTGGTGGCCGACAAGCTCGACGCCGCGCCCGGCCCGAGCTGCCCGCCCGGCTCCGAGGTCCAGCCCAAGGGTCGCGGCGCAGCGCCCCCGGCCCCGGCCGCCGCCCCGACGACGACCACCACCGCGCCCGGCATGGTCGACACCCTCGACGCCGCCAACCCCGAGCCGGCCCCGCCGCCGCCACCCGCCGATCGCGACGGCGACGGCCTCGACGATGCCGGCGACCGCTGCCCCGACGAGCTCGAGACCAAGAACGGCTACCAGGACGACGACGGCTGCCCCGACACCGTGCCGGCGCCGCTCAAGCAGTTCAGCGGCACGGTGAAGGGCATCAACTTCAAGAAGGGCTCGGCCGAGATCGAGCGCAAGTCGTTCAAGGTTCTCGACAAGTCGGCCGCGGCGCTCCTGGGCTTCCCCGATCTCAAGGTCGAGATCGGCGGGCACACCGACGATCAGGGCGACGACGACGCCAACCTCGCGCTGTCCCAGGCCCGCGCCGACTCGGTGCGCGCGTACCTGATCGGCAAGGGCGTCGGCGCCGAGCGCCTGGTCGCCAAGGGCTACGGCGAGACCGCGCCCACGGCGCCGATCGAGGGCCTCAAGCGGTCCAAGCTGCGCGCCGCTCGCGCCAAGAACCGCCGGGTCGAGTTCAAGCTGCAGTAGACCGACCGAGGCGGAGGAGGAGGCGGAGGCGGAGGCGGAGACCGAGGCGGAGGCGGAGGCCGAGACCGAGGCGGAGGCCGAGGCGGAGACCGAGACCGAGGCGGAGGCCGAGACCGAGTCCGAGGCCGAGGCCGAGACCGAGACCGAGGCCGAGACCGAGACCGAGGCGGAGGCCGAGGCGGAGACCGAGACCGAGGCGGAGTCCGAGACCGAGTCCGAGGCCGAGGCCGAGACCGAGGCGGAGGCGGAGACCGAGGGCCGGGGGTCAGCGCGCGTTCATCGCGGTGGCCTGGGCCTCAGCCTCGGCCAACGACGGCACGCCCCAGGCCGCGCGCTCGGCGTCGGTGGTCGACGGATCGACCTTCCACAGGACCCACCGGCCGTCCAGCCGCTTGTACTGGGTGCCGTACTTCTGCGGCTGGTCCTGGTACATGAGCTCGCGATCGAGGGCCGCGGCGGCCAGCCACCGCGCCCGCGCGTGGCCGTCCTCGAGCTTCACCGCGGCGAGGGCCAGCTCGCGCGCGCGCCGGATCTCGGCGACGTTCTCGCCGTGCTGGTAGACCATCGCGGCGTGGTAGTAGTCGTCGGCGACGCGCGCCCGCCCGGCGGCCACCAGCTCATCGACGCGGCGCCGGCGCTCGGCGTCGCGCGGCCCGACCGTCTTCCAGTCGATCTGATCGTAGGGTCGGGCCCGGTCGGCCTGATCGGCCTGGTACAGCGCCAGGAGCTCGGGCTCCACTGTGGCCAGGTACGCCTGGTGGTTGGCCGACGCCGCGGCGACCGCGGTCGACCAGCGGGGGTCGGCGCGAAGGCTGGCTAGATCAGGATCGCGGTCCAGGTGGGCCACGTCGCGGAAGCCGTCAGCCATGACCCGCTCGAGCAGCGCGAACGCCAGGTCGAGCTCGCCACCTCGGGCCCGGCAACACGCGGCGTCGTACCAGTCGCCGGCCCGCGCCAGGAGGTCGGCGCAGGTGGCCCACGCCTGCTGCTCGTAGGCCGCCAGACCCTCGCGGCGCAGCGCCGCGCGCTCCGCCGCGGTCGGCGAAGTCAGCGCGGCGGGCCCATCGCCCGACGGTTGAGCCGCAGAGGAGGCCGGCGCCACCGCGGCCGGCGGGTTCGCTGCGCACGCGCCGAGCACCAGCGCGATCCAGAGATATCTACGCATGTCGTTACATTACTACACGCGTAGCAGACGCGCCAGCGCGCGTCGCAGCCGGGGCATTCAACCCGTCCGGTCCGCTACGGCCCGGCGATGATCCGCGGGCCGGCGGCGGTCAGCTCGAGGGCCTGGCTCGGGCCGCCGTAGTGGCGGGCCAGGCCGACGTCGACGCGCCAGACCTTGCCGTCACAGGCGCTCGACACGCCGGCCGGCTGCGGGGTGTGGGCGATCACCATGCGCGCCACGCCCAGCTCGCCCAGGGCCACGGACAGCTCGGCGCAGTTGGGCTCGGGGCCGGCGAAGGAACGATCCCACAGGACGCCGTCGTCGTCGGTGAGCGCGGCCGGCGGGTCGCCCTGCCCGGCCAGCCAGCACCGGGCTCGCGCGAGATCGCCCGGCAGCCCAGCGGCCTTGCCGGGACGCACGCCGCCGTGGACGAACGCGGTATCGCCGACGACCACCGCCAGGTTCTGACCGGCCAGGATGCGCGCGTAGGGCCCCCCCGGCGCCAGGGCCGCGACCCGGGCCCGCGCGCCCTCCGGCACCTCGGCGAACCGCTCGAGCGGCAGGCCGGGCACGTCCTCGAAGTCGCGGAACCCACCCGGCGTCACGTAGCGCAGATCGCCGGCGGCGTTCATGAGCTCGTGGTTGCCGAGCAACCACAGGAACCGTCCACCGGCGGCCGCCGCCTCGGCCTCGAGGCGCTCGAACCAGTCGACGATGGCCTGCTCGTCATCGCCGCGATCGAGCAGATCGCCGCCCTGCACGACCCAGGTCGTGCCGCCGCGCCACCGGCCGGCGTCATCGACCACGCCGGCGGCGCGCAGGATCTTCTCGGTCGCCGCCAGATCGCCGTGGACGTCCCCGACCGCGACCACGCGCTCGACCGCCGGGAAGCGCCACGGCTGGGCCGGCAGCCCGCAGGCCAGCTCGACGGTCGCGCTGGGCGCGAGGGTCGCTCGCGCGTCCGCGCGCGGCGGTGCGAGCACATCCGCCGGCACCAGGTCGCGGCGCGCGTCGCGCCCGCAGCCCACCAGGGCGAACGCCATCGCCACCAGCGCCCGCGCGGTCACGCCGGCCCCGCGTCGTTGGCGGCCAGGATCACGATCACCGTGCAGTTGTCGTCGCCGCCGCGCTGGTTGGCCAGATCGACCAGGCGCTGCGGCGCGCGGCGAAACCAGGTCGCGCCCAGCATCCGCTCGAGCTCGCCGGCGCCCAGATGGTTCGACAGCCCGTCGGAGCACACGACGAAGCAGTCGCCGGCCTCGACCGCCAGGGTGCGGACGTCGACCTCGACCTCGCGCTCGAACCCGACCGAGCGCGTGATGACGTGGCGGTAGCGCGACTGCTTGGCCTCGACCTCGGTCATGGTGCCGTTCTTCACCTGCTCGGCGATCCAGGTGTGATCGTCGGTGAGCTGGCGGACCGCGCCGTCGCGCAGGAGGTAGCAGCGCGAGTCGCCGGCGTGGCACAGGTGGACGCGATCGCCGACGAACATGATCGCGGTCAGCGTCGTGCCCATGCCGCGCAGGTGCGGGCTGGTCAGCGCGGCGTCGAACACCGCCCAGCTCGCGCGCCGGGCGGCGTCGCGCAGGACCGCCATCCCGGGCGGCACGACGACCTCGATGAGCGGACTGGTCGGCGTGTTGCCGCCCCAGGTGTCGGCCTCGGTGCTGCTCAGGCGCTCGATCAGCTCCTCGCGGCGCTCGTGCTCGATGGCCTTGGCCGCCGCCACCAGGTCGCCGTGGGCCTCGGCCACGCGCTGGTACAGCACCTGGAGCGCCAGCCGCGACGCGTGCTCGCCGCCCTGGTGACCGCCCATGCCATCGGCGACCGCGAACAACCCCAGGTCCTCGGCGACCAGGTAGCTGTCCTCGTTGTGCTCGCGCTTCTTGCCGGTGTCGGTGAGCGCCCAGGCCAAGAGCCGCATCGTCAGGCCCCGTAGTCCGCCGACTTCTCGGAGAGTTGATCGCCGTCGGCCCGCAAGAGCTTGCCCTTGCCCTCGACCTTGGTCAGCAGGTTGACGGGCCGGGTCCAGGCCCGGGCCAGGGCCCGCAAGGTGTCCTTGGCTTGGGCCAGGTCGAGGTCGACGCCGTCGTGGCGGTGGCGCAAGAACAGCTCGCTCTTGTTGTCGTGGTTGCCGTCCTCGACGTAGATGAACGGCTGGCCGCGGTTGGTCAGCGAGCGCAGGAGCTGCTCCTTCACCTTGGCGAACTCGCGGGTCTGGATCTCGTAGGTCGAGGCCTTGTCGTTCCAGCCGAACGCGTAGAACTTCTGCTCGACGCAGAACTCGAAGGTGAAGAACTCGTCGAGGAAGGTGATGTCGTTGTGCAGGCGGCGGACCTCGAAGATCTTCTGCTGGCCGAGGCCGAGCCGGCGATCCCAGTCGCGCTTCTCGTCGAGCCGGTCGCACTCGTCCCAGGCCTTGCCGAACTGCCCCTTGTTCCAGCGCTGCTCGATGTAGCGGTACAGCTCGACCCCGAGCTTGTAGGGGTTGAGGCGCCCGGGCGCGGTCGCCAGCACCCCCGAGCAGGCGTCGGCGTAGTCGATGATCTCGGCCGCCGACAGCGCCCGCTCGGTCATGATCTTCGAGTGCCAGTAGGTGGCCCAGCCCTCGTTCATGATCTTGGTCATGGCCTGGGGCGCGAAGTAGTAGGCCTCGGCGCGGACCACCTCGAGGACGTCGCGCTGCCAGGCCTCGAGCGGGGCGTGGGCGATCAAGAACGCCAGGACGTCGCGCTGCGGCTCCTCGGGGAAGCGGCGCCGGGCCTTCTGCTTCTCGGCCTCCTTCTTCTTGCGCTGGGCCTCGAGGTACTCGGGCGGGTTGATGAACTTGTCCATGTACTGCTTGGCCCGCAGCCGCGGCACGTCGTCGTCGGCCTCGTCGTCGGCGCGGCCCTCGCGGCTGCGCTGGATGTACGGCGACATCGGGTCGATCAGGTTCTCCAGCGACAGCGCGGTGTCGATGAAGTCCTCGACGACGTCGGCGCCGTGGCGCTCCATGTGCCGCCGGATCAGCGCGGCGTGGTTGGCCATGCCGTCGATCATCTTGCGGTTGGTCTTGCTGAAGTAGTAGTTGTGCTTGAAGAAGTCGACGTGGGCGCAGACGTGGGCCATCACGATCTTCTGATCGACGAGCGAGTTGCCCTCGAGCAGGTAGGCGTAGGCCGGGCTGGTGTTGATCACCATCTCGTAGATCTTCTGCAGCCCCCACTCGTAGCCCTTGGCGAGCTGCTCGTAGTCCATGCCGAACCGCCAGTGCGGATAGCGGATCGGGAAGCCGCCGTAGGCCGCGACCTCGTTCATGGTCTTGTAGTCGAGCACCTCGTAGATGATCGGGAAGAAGTCGAGGCCGAACCCGCGGGCGTGGCCCTCGATCGCCTCCTGCATCTCGCGCAGGTAGTCGGGGAAGCGGCGCGGCCGGGCCATCAGCGACCCTTCCCCAGGAAGTCCTTGATCGAGTCCATGATCGCGTCCTTGCCCTTGATGTCGCTGGTCACCACCCGGTCGTCGGCGCCGAAGTGCTCGGTCAGGTCCTTGATGAACTGCCCCGAGCCGTAGGGCGACTCGACCTGGCCGTAGCCGAACTGGTTCACCGCCGGCAGGATCTTGTGCTTGAGCAGCTCGACGCAGGCGTGGGTGTCGTCGATCGACCAGTTGTCGCCGTCGGAGAAGTGGAACGGGTAGATGTTCCACAGCTCGGCCGGGTACTCGTCCTCGATCAGCTTGGCGCACAGCTTGTACGCCGAGCTGATCATCGTGCCGCCCGACTCGCGGGTGCGGAAGAAGGTGTCGCGGTCGACCTCCTTGGCCATCGCGTCGTGGATGATGTAGCGGCTCTCGATGCCGTGGTACTGGCTGCGCAGCCAGGTGTCGATCCAGAAGCTCTCGATGCGCACGATCTCCTTCTGCTCCTCACCCATCGAGCCCGACACGTCCATCATGTAGATGATGACGGCGTTGGACTGCGGCAGCGGCACGCTCTTCCACGACCGGTAGCGGCGGTCGTCGCGGATCGGGATGATCACCGGGTCCGACGGCGCGTAGCTCCCGACCGCGATCTGGCGGCGCAGCGCCTGCTTGAAGGTGCGGCGGAAGTGGCGCAGCGACTCCGGCCCGGTGGTGCGGATGCCGGTGTACTTGTCCTTCCACGACACGATCTTCTCGGTGCCCTTGGGCTTGATCCGCGGCAAGGACAGCTCCTCGCCCATGATCTCGGCCAGCTCGGCCAGGGTCACCTCGAGCTCGACCATGTGCTCGCCCGGGCGATCGCCAGCCGGGCCCTGGCCGCCGGGGCCGGGCTGCCCGGGCTGGCCGCCCAGGGGATCGCCGGGCTTGCCGTCGCCCTGGCCGACGCCGCCCTGCTGCTTGTCGCCCCAGCGGAAGCGCGGCAGGTCGACCTGGGGCAGCGGGATCGAGACCTTGTCGCCGCCCTTCTTGGCGATCATCTCGCCCTGCGAGATGTACTTGCGCAGGTGCTGCTTGATCTTGCCGCGGATGATCTGGCGGAACCGGCCGTGATCGAGGTCGATGCGCTGACTCACGACAGCTCCTCCCCGCGGGCGCGGGCGTTCACAGCACCACCTCCGCGGCCTCGCCCTGGCGGTTGACGAAGCACACCGCGTCGCCGCGTCGCCGCGCCGCCAGCGCCAGGTCGTAGAGGCCCAGGGCCTTGGACAGGACGCCGAGGTAGTCCTCGGTGTCCTCGCCGGCGCAGATCCGGGCCAGGAGCTCCGCCAGCGTGGGGTTGAGCTCGATCGTGACGGGGGCTTTTCCGCGGGGGTCCATGGCCAGCTCAGGGGGGCGTCTTACAGGTCGTCTCGGTTGGAGCCCCTGGCGAATGCCGGGGGCGTCTTTGCGAAAAACCTCAGGGTACTCACGATGCGTCGGTCAGGGGCTCTGGGCCGTTTCGGGTGGGGGCCCCGGCGCATGCCGGGGGAGGGTCTTTTCGAAAGACCCTCAGCATATTCACGGGGGTGGGGGCGGGGTCGTTGCACAGACCTCAGGGTACTCACGATGCGTCGGTCAGGGGTTCTGGGCCGTTTCGGGTGGGGGCCCCGGCGTATGCCGGGGGAGGGTCTTTTCGAAAGACCCTCATCATCTAACGGAGGGTCTTTGCGAAAGACCCTCTATTAATTTTTGACATCACCTCGGGCGAAGATCGACGCGACGTAGTTGAGCACGTCGGTGGCCGAGACCTCGTCGTAGCCGAAGTTCTTGATCAGGCGCTGCTTGACCACGTCGATCTTGGCCTGGGTCTCGCGGTCGACCACGCTCGACACCAGGCTGGTCAGCTTGATCGAGTCCTTCTGGTCCTCGAACAGCTTGGCCTCGAGGGCCTTGTGCAGGCGCTCGTTGGTCTTGTAGTCGAAGGTCCGGCCCTCGACCGCGAGGTAGCCGATGTAGTTCATGATCTCGCGGCGGAAGTCGTCCTTGCGGCTGTCGGCGATGTCGATCTTCTCCTCGATCGACCGCATCATCCGCTCGTCGGGCTCCTCGTCCTGGCCGGTGTACGGGTTCTTGACCTTCTCGCGCTGGGTGTAGGCCTTGATGTTGTCGATGTAGTTGGCGCACAGCTTCTGGATCAGATCCTCGTCGGCGCTGATCGCACGCTGGACCTCGTTCTTGACGATGTCGTCGTACTCCTGCTTCACGACCTGGAGCAGATCGCTGTAGCGCTTGCGGACGTCGTCGCTCGAGATCAGGGAGTGGTGGCGCAGCCCGCTCTCGAGCTCGTTTAGGACCATGAACGGGTTGACCGCGCCCTCGCCCTTCTCGCTCACCAGGGCGTTCGAGATCTTGTCCTGGATGTAGCGCGGCGAGATGCCCTCCATGCCCTCGCGCGCGGCCTCCTTGCGCAGCTCCTTGATGTTGTCCTGGGTGAAGCCCGGCAGGGTCTTGCCGTCGTAGAGCTTGGCCTTCTGCAGCGGGCTCAGGTTGCCCTTCTTGGGATCCTCGAGGCGGGTCAGGACCGCCCACAGCGCCGCCACGTACAGCGTGTGGGGCGCGACGTGCTTGCCGACCCGATCCGAGGTGTAGTCCTTGCTGTAGATCTTCACCTCCTCGGACACCCGGGTGATGTACGGGATGTCGACCTTCACCGTGCGGTCGCGTAGCGCCTCCATGAACTCGTTGGAGAGCAGCTTCTTGTACTCGGCCTCGTTGGTGTGGCCGAGGATGACCTCGTCGATGTCGGTCTGCGCGAACTTCTTGGGCTTGATGCGGCGCTCTTGGGTGGCGCCGAGCAGGTCGTAGAGGAACGCGACGTCGAGCTTCAGGATCTCGACGAACTCGATGAGGCCGCGGTTGGCGACGTTGAACTCGCCGTCGAAGTTGAAGGCCCGCGGATCCGAGTCGGCGCCGAACACGGCGATCTTGCGGTAGTTGATGTCGCCGGTCAGCTCGGTCGAGTCCTGGTTCTTCTCGTCCTTGGGCTGGAAGGTGCCGATGCCGACGCGGTCTTGCTCCGACAGGAGCAGGCGGCGGACCCGGATGTGGCCCATCACCTTCTCGAAGTCGCCCTGGTGGTGGCGCATCAGCTCCTTGAAGATCATCCGGCACGCCGGGTTGACCTCACCGTCGATCTTCACCTTGTGGTCGGCGTTGCCCAGGCCCAGGCGCTTGATCGTCTCGGCCCGCCACTCGTGGGGGATGAGCCGCAGCGGCTCGTCGTGCATCGGGCAGTGGAAGGTGTCCTGGCCGCCGGCCAGCTCGGCCAGGGGCCCGGGCAGGGTCCAGAAGTAGGTGTAGAGCGCGCCCTCGGGCGTGCGCGAGTACTCCTCGACGCCCTTCTTGAGCAGGCGGGCGATCGTCGACTTGGCCGAGCCGACCGGACCGTGGAGCAAGATGATGCGGCGCTCGGTGCCGTAGCCCTGGGCCGCGCTCTTCAAGACGTTCATCAGCCGCATGAGCGGCACGTCGAGGCCGAAGATCGCGTCCTTGCCGCCGTGGTGCTCGTCGCGGAAGAACTTGTAGCGGACCAGCTTCTTCTTGTTGTCGATGTACTCTTCGACGCCGTGCGAAAGCACCATGTCGTAGAGTCGCTGGTAGGCGTTGCGCGTCACCTGCGGCCGCCGGCGGACCAGGTCGAGATACTCTTCGAATGAACCCTCCCAGGCCAGCTCCTTGTAGGTCGCGTAGTTCTGTAGCGATGCGATCTGACCGACCAGGCTCATGCCTCGAAGTTAACACGAGGCCCGCGGCCGGCCCCGCGACCGGCGCGGGCAAACCGTGGCGCGGCCTCGCGTCGCTGGCGGTCGCGCTCGTCGGCTGCGGCGGCGACGATCGCCTGCGCCCGGGCGCCGGCGATGACCCCGGCGATGGGACCGGGACGCTCCGGATCGACGCGGCGGCTGCGGCGGCGCCGTTCGCCGCCAACGGCACCGATCCGCGGGCCTTCGTCACCAGCTTCGCGGTCGTGGTCGAGCGCGCTGGCGTCGCGGTCGACGCGGCCGCGGTGACGATGACCTCGGCCGGCGGCCCGGTGGCGCTGACCTTCGACACCCGCGACGGCGGGAGCTGGCGCGGCCAGCAGCTCGGCTACTTCGAGGTCTACCGCCTCGACGTGATCGCCGGCGCCGACCGCGTCGAGGAGGTCCACGTCGACGGGCCCGATCCGGCGGTCTTCACCGCGCCGACCGCGGGCGCGACCGTCGACAGCGCCGCGCCTCTGGCGGTGGCCTGGACCCGCCGCGACGCCGCGCCGATCGCGACCCTGGCGACCCGCGCGACCGCGGCCGCTCCGGTGGTCGACGCCGGGGCCGCCACCCTGGCGGCCGGCGCCCTGGGCAGCCGGCCCGACGGCGTCGTCGCCGAGGAGCTGCGCCTGGTGCGGTCGGCGGCCGTGACCCCGGCCGGGGCGGTGGCCGGTTCGCGGTTCGCGGTCGCGGTCGAGCAGCGCCAGGACGTCGTGGTCGCGGCCACCGGGACCGCCACCGGCCTGTGACCGCGCCGGCGCCGGCGGTATCGTCGGGCGATGCTCGTCCGCCCTCTCGCGCTCTTCGCAGCTCTCGCCGTCGCGGCCGCGTGCAAGTCCGAGTCGAAGCCCAAGGGCGCGGTCGGAGGACCGACGCCGACCGCGGCGCCGACCGCACCGCCGGCCGGCGCGGCTGACCCCGGCACCGGCCTGGCCCCCGGCGCGACCGCGGCGAGCTGTACGCCGGCCGCGCCCCATCAGCGCCCCGGCACCGCGACCGTCACCGTGGTCGGCGACGGCGTCGAGCTGCGCATGACCGACGGTCCGGCGGTGTGTGGCGCGCTGCACCTGGTCGAGACCAAACGGTTCCAGATCGGCGACGGCACGCTGTTTCGCGCCTGCCTGCCCGACGGCTCGAGCTTCGCGGTGAGCGCCGACGTCGCCCTGACCGGCAACGTCGACCCGCGCTTCAAGTACGAGAACTACAAGAAGACCGGGCCGCTCCTCGAGTACACCCGCCCCGGCGTCGGGACCTACAACCAGCGCGAGGAGCCCGACGGCGACAAGCTGTTCATCGAGTACGATCGCTCGGCCGCGACCGTGACCACGACGGTGCAGTGGCCGTCCAAGGCCGACCGCACGATCGCGGTGACCGCGCGCTTCACCTGCGCGCCGCCGGCGCCGTGATCCGCCGTGGGCATCGGCGCCGCGGTCAGGGCTGGCTGTCGGCCCACTGCAGGTACTGCTGCACCGCGCGCTGGTGCTCGGCCATGGTCCGCGAGAACGCGTGGTGGCGGGCGTCCTTGGCGACGAAGAAGAAGTAGTCGGAGCCGTCGGGGGCGATCGCGGCCTCGATCGAGGCCCGGCCGGGGTTGGCGATCGGTCCGGGCGGCAGGCCGTCGTGGCGGTAGCTGTTGTACGGGTTGTCGACGTCGTCGAGCTGCGCCCGGCGCAGGCGCTCACAGCCGGGCTTGTCGGGCGGACACAGCGCCAGCCAGTCCTGGCAGGCCTTGCTCTTCTTGACCGGGACCAGGCAGCCGTAGCGGATGGTCGGATCGGTCTCGAGGCGCTTGGACGGGAACGACGGCGAGGTCAGGCGGTTGATGAAGACCTGGGCGATGCGCGGGCGCTCGCCGGGATCGACCGCCTCCTTCTCGACGATCGAGGCCAGGACCAGGACGTCGCGATCGCTCCACTTCATCCGGTCCTTCAGCTTGGCCAGGGACTTGGGGTTGGCGCGCGCGACCTCGTTCCACACCTTGCGGTGGGCGGTGATGAGCCGCTCGAGCACGCGCTTGGGCGAACTCGGCACGATGAAGTCGTAGGTGTCGGGGAACAGGTACCCGTCGACGGTGTCGCCGACGATCGCGTGGGCCGACAGGAACGCCGGATCGCGGGCCAGGGTCTCGAGGTCGCGGGCCTTGGCGACCCCGGCCGCCTCGAGGAGCGCGAAGTACTCGAGCATGTGCTTGCCCTCGGGCAAGGTCACGCTGACGGTGCGCGGTGGGACCCCGGCGACCAGGCGGTCGAGGACCTCGCGCGGGGTCAGGTCGTCGCGCAGGACGTAGGTGCCGGGCTTGATCGCGTTGGTCGCGCCGCGCCGCATGCCGTGGATGCGGAAGTAGGTCGGGTGGTCGATCACATCCTTGGCGACCAGCTCGCGGGTGACATCGAGGAAGGTCATGCGCGGCGCGATCACCACGGTGACCTCGACGCCCTTACCGGCGTGCTTGGTGTCGGGGTAGCGGTAGACCCGGTAGGCGAACCAGCCGCCGACCACCAGGGCGATGGCCACGGTGGCGGCGACGATCGCCAGGGCGATGCGGAACGGCTTGGCGGCCATCGGCGGGACTGTAGCAAGGCGCGAGAGGTCGCGCTTATTCGCGACGGCCGTCGAGCCAGCCCTGGAGGATCACCGCCGCTGCCTGCTTGTCGATCACGCCCTTGCGCTTGGCCCGGGAGACGTCGCCGGCCAGGAGCACCCGCTCGGCGGCGGCGGTGGTGAAGCGCTCGTCGACCTCGTGGAGCCCGACCCCGGCCGGCAAGGCCCGCCGCAGGGCCTCGGTGAACACGGCGACGCGGCGGGCCCGAGGACCGATCGCCCCCGACAGCTCGTAGGGCAGGCCGACCACGACCTCCTCGACCGCGCGATCGCGGATCAGCGCCAGGACGGCGGCGACGTCGGCCGCGGTGCCAGCCCGGGCCAGCACGCGATCCGGATGAGCGGCCAGGCCGAGCTCGTCCGAGATCGCCACGCCGATGGTCTTCGAGCCGACATCGAGGCCAAGCGCCCGCATCGCGGGTTGCCTACCACACTCGCGTAAGAAACGTGAGGGCGCCGACGGCACGCGCGCGGGACGCCTGCGACTCCCTGCGACCCAGCTCGGGGCCAGCGCCCGCAGCGGTGATGTCCCGGCACCGCACGAGGTGGCGCCTGGCGTAGCCACTCCGTCATCGGACGTGCACGTTTTGACGCCCCCTCGGCGCTAACCCGCGGAAGCGTCGTCGCGTCTCGCGGGTTTGCGCGTTGGAACGCGAGTTGCTCATAGATTGGTCATCGACTGGTCATCGCCCGTCGACGTCAATTCCGGCGACACCTACCCGACGACGCCCCGCTGCCCGATCGACCTCCCACGAAATTCCGATCGCGCGACGACGGTTCGATACAAAGAAGCCTCTCACGAACGACGACGCGGTCGACTCACCGTTCTAGCGAACCAGCTCCAGGAGCCCCCCAACCCAGTTCCCACGCGCGACATGCCACGTGAACCTTTCGACTCGGTGGCGCTGACTTGGTCCCTCCCCTCATCCCTGTCGGCATCCCCCTCCACTTGAGGCAAGTAGTAACGTGATGTGCTCTGCGCTCCGCGCTGCACCGCCCCCCGGTGCAGCGCCTTTTTTTTTTGGACCCGGTGCGTGGGGCGCGAGGGTGGGCGTTTCTACCGGGCGGGTTTCCGGAACCCCGTGCGTGAACCAATCCGCCCTGAGCTTCGGAGCGTGGGGCGCGAGGGTGGGCGTTTCTTGCCGGGCGGGTTTCCGGAACCCCGTGCGTGAACCAAGCGGCCCCGAGGGTGGGGCGCGAGCGCCGAGGTTTCAGCGCGAGAAGACCAGGCCGAAGTTGAAGAAGGCGCCGGTGTCCCAGGCCGAGGGACCGGTGGCGGTGTCGCACGGGCCGGCGCAGGTCGGCATCGACTTGCCCGGAAACGGATCGCGGGCGACCAGCCCGCGGAAGGCGTAGTAGAAGCCGAGGTAGTTGGGCCGGCGCGCGCTGCCGAGCTTGACGGTCATCTGGCCGCCGGCGCCAAACGACAGGTCGCGGCGCGACAGCTCGCCGCCGCCGTTCCATTGCACGAGCTGGTTGCCGACGCCGCCCTCGATCCACAGGTCGCCGCGGATCGGCACCTTGCCTCCACCGAACTGCGCGACGGAGTAGCGCGCGTTGGCGCCGAGGCGGTGCAAGACGCCGCGGATCGGGTTCTCGTAGGTGTAGGCGTCCTGCCCGATCGACAGGAAGTCGTACTCGGCCAGAAGGGCGATGCGCCCCATGCGCAGGCCGCCGTCGAGGTGCATGCCGACGCCGGCGCCGTGCACGGTCGAGACGGTGTAGCTGCCGGCCAGGAGCCCAAACCCACCCTCGAAGCGGGGCCTGTCCCACGCGCGATCGCGGCTCTTGCGACAGCTCTCGTCGTAGCAGTCGGCCGCGGCGGTGGCGGCGGTGGCGGCGGTGGCGGTGACAGCGGCAGCGAAGAGGACGAGGGTGCGCGGCGACATGGGGGCTCCGGGGGGCGTGAGGTCGTGGGTTCCTACGCACCAACGCCGGGCGCGATCCAAACTTTCGCGGGCCGCGGGGTCGCCGAGGCGGAGACCGAGACGAGGCCGAGACGGAGACCGAGACCGCGGCGGAGACCGAGGCAGAGACCGAGACCGAGGCCGAGACCGAGACCGATCCCGAGACCGAGACCGAGACCGAGACCGAGACCGAGACCGAGACCGAGACCGAGACCGAGACCGAGACCGAGACCGAGACCGAGACCGAGACCGAGACCGAGACGGAGCCCGAGGCCGAACCCGAACCCGAGCCCTCTCCCGCA
>JAGPCY010000080.1 GCA_018057825.1 Kofleriaceae bacterium
AGACCGAGACCGAGACCGAGGCCGAGACCGAGACCGAGACCGAGACCGAGACCGAGACCGAGACCGAGACCGAGACCGAGACCGAGACCGAGACCGAGACCGAGACCGAGACCGAGACCGAGACCGAAGCCGAGACCGAGGCCGAGGCGGAGGCCGAGACCGAGACCGAGACCGAGGCGGGGGCCGAGGCCGAGGAACCGAAGCGGCGTCCGGGCCATCAGCGCCTGCTTGACTATTCAAGTCTTCACTTGAATACTTGAATTCATGACCACCGCCCACCGGCGCTTCAAGGACACCATCTACGAGCAGTTCGCGCGGCTCGGGAAGGCCATGGCGGCGCCCAAGCGGCTGGAGCTGCTGGACCTGCTGTGCCAGGGCCCACGCACCGTCGAGGCGCTGGCCGAGCAGGCCGCGCTCTCGATCGCCAACGCCTCGCAGCACTTGCGGGTGCTGCGCGCCGCTCGACTGGTCGACGCCGAGAAGAAGGGGCTGTACGTCGAGTACCGCCTGGCCGACGACGAGGTGTGCCGCTTCTTCGTCGCGCTGCGCGGCCTCGCTGAGGCGCGACTCGCCGAGGTCGAGCAGGTGACCCGCGCGTACTTCGACCAGCGCGGCGCCATGGAGGCGGTCGCCGGCGAGGAGCTGTTGCGCCGCGTGCGGCGCGGCGAGGTCACGGTGCTCGACGTTCGCCCGGCCGAGGAGTTCCGCGCCGGGCACATCCCAGGGGCACTGTCGATCCCGGTGGAGGAGCTGAAGGCCCGCCTGAAAGAGCTGCCCAAGCACCGCGCGGTCGTCGCGTATTGCCGCGGTCCGTACTGCGTGATGGCGGTCGAGGCCGTCGAGTTGCTGCGCCAGAAGGGCTTCCGGGCCGACCGCATGGAGCACGGCGTCGTCGACTGGCGGGCCCGCGGCTGGCGCGTCGAGGGCGAAGGAGCGTCGCCATGATCTTCAAGCCCTACTACTACTTCGAGACCGGCTGCGCCGCGTACCTGTTCGGCTGCGCCGGGCTGGGCAGGTGTGCGGTCGTCGATGCCCACCTGGCGGACCTCGATGCCTATCTCGCGTTCGCCGCCGCCAGGGGCATGCGCATCACGCACGTCCTCGACACGCACCTCCACGCGGACCATCGCTCGGGTGGGCCGGCGCTCGCGGACAAGGCGGGCGCGACGTACGGCCTTCACGAGTCGGCGGAGGTCGACCTCGCGTTCGAACCGCTGCGCGACGGCCAGGAGCTCGAGTTGGGCAATACCCGCGTGACGGTCCTCCACACCCCTGGCCACACGCCCGAGAGCGTGAGCTTCGTCGTCACCGACCTGCGCCGCGGCCCGAATCCATGGTTCGTCCTCACCGGGGACACGCTGTTCGTCGGGGCGGTCGGCCGGCCCGACCTGCCGGGACGCGCTCGAGACCACGCTGGCCAGCTCTACGACAGCATCCACGCGAAGCTCCTGACGCTGCCCGACGACCTCGAGGTCTACCCCGGCCACTTCGCGGGTTCCGCGTGCGGCGCGGGCATGAGCGGCAAGCCGTCGAGCACCATCGCGTTCGAGAAGCGCTGGAACCCGCTCTTGTCGCTGTCCCGCGAGGCGTTCATCGACGCCCTGGGCGACGTGCCGCCGAAACCGGCCGCGATGGCGCAGTTCCTCCGCCAGAACCGGGGGCGCGCCGAGGTCGAGCCATGAAGCCGGTGCGCCTCGGCTTGCGAGAGAACCTCGGCCAGTTCTCGCTCTTGGTCGTCGTCAACGCCTTCGTCGGCGCGATGGTCGGCATGGAGCGCACTCTCTTGCCGCCGATCGCTGAGCACGAGTTCCACCTCGTCGCCCGGACCGCGGTCCTGTCGTTCATCGTCGTCTTCGGCGTGACCAAGGCGGTGACCAACTACCTGGCCGGGCGGCTCTCGGATCGCTTCGGGCGCAAGCACGTGCTGGTCGGCGGCTGGCTGGTCGCGGCCCCGGTTCCGTTTCTGCTCATGTGGGCGCCGACCTGGTCGTGGGTGTTGTTCGCGAACGGGCTGCTCGGCGTGAGCCAAGGGCTCACCTGGTCGACCACGGTCATCATGAAGATCGACCTCGCGGGGCCCGAGCGGCGGGGGCTGGCGATGGGCTGGAACGAGTTCGCCGGCTACTTCGCGGTCGCTGGGAGCGCCCTCGCGACCGGGTTCGTCGCCGCGCGCTACGGCCTCCGGCCCCAGCCGTTCTATCTCGGCGTCGGGTTCGTGGTGCTCGGCACGCTGCTGTCCGTCCTGGTCGTGCGGGAGACCAAGCACCACGTCGCCGCCGAGGCCAGGCTGCAGGGCGCGCAACCGCCGGGGGGGATGCCGACGCAGCGCGAGATCTTCTGGCGCACGTCGCTGCGCGACCGGAACCTGTCGAGCGTCAGCCAGGCTGGGCTGGTCAACAACCTGAACGACGGCATGGCGTGGGGCCTGTTCCCGTTGTTCTTCGCCGCCGCGGGGATGGACCTGGGACAGATCGGGACGCTCGCCGCGACCTACCCGGCCACCTGGGGCCTGGCGCAGCTCTTCACGGGGGCGTCGTCCGATCGCGTCGGGCGCAAGTGGCTCATCGCGGCAGGCATGTGGGTGCAGGCGATCGGCATCGCGGTCGTGGTGGCGTCGGCCGGCTTCGCCGGGTTCGCCGTCGGCGCGGCCCTCCTCGGCGTCGGCACCGCGATGGTCTACCCGACGCTCCTCGCCGCGATCGGCGACGTCGCCCACCCGGCGTGGCGCGCGTCGTCGGTTGGGGTCTACCGGTTGTGGCGCGACCTCGGCTACGCCATCGGCGCGGTGCTGTCGGGAGTCACCGCCGACGCGCTGGGGCTGCCCGCTGCAATGTGGCTGATCGCGGCGCTGACGGCAGCCTCGGGCGTCGTGGTCGCCGTCCGCATGAGCGAGACGCTTCGCCGGTCGACGGCAGCGGCGCCGGCGCCGGCGCCGGCGTGATGGGCGGCGACGAGAACCTGGCGGCGTCGTGCGCGGGCCGGAGGTCTGGCTGGCGCCGGTCGGCACACTGATGCGAGCATCCGTTCGACGCCATCGAAGACTGCCGGCGCTACGGTTTCCTCGGCGCGTCGGGGGGCGCCAAGTACACCGATCAGCTCCAGCACCTGTCGTCGGGCGACAAGGTCTACGCCTACCAGAAGAGCCAGGGGTACGTCGGGCTCGGGGTCGTCCTGGGCCCGCCCTGCATGGCCAAGGACTTCGTCGTCGCGCCGATGGGCAAGCCCCTGTTCGACCTGCCGCTCGCCTTCCCCAACATCAAGAAGCACGCCGACGACCCGGGCAAGGGCGAGTGGATCGTCCCCGTGCGCTGGATCGCCACCGTCGCCGTGGCCGACGCCAAGTGGCTCGACGGAGGCTTCGCCAACCCGAACGTGGTCTGCAAGCTGCGCCAGCCCGCCACCCTGGCCTTCCTCGCCAAGGAGTTCGGGGAGGCGCGTGACCGCCCCGAGTCCAGCGCCGGACGGTGACGGCCCGACGCAGGCCGCAAACGCGGATCGCGCGCGCAGATCGCGCGAGACGATCGGACGCCGACCTCGCCGGACGCCCGAGACACCGAAACGCGAGAGGCGTCCAGCGGCACACCGGTTGCTCACCGCTCGCGCATGCCCCACAAACGCGACGGTCATCTCTCCACCCGCTCCCACCCTCCAACCCGGCATCGCTTCGCGGCGCTCACGCTCGCGCTGTCGCTCGTGACTGGTTGCTTGACCCCTGCCGACGACGCCGTCGGCCTGGGCGAGACGCCGCAGCTCATCGGCGGCGGCGAGGGGCCGATCATCCCCGAACCCGGCGGCGTCACGTTCAACTCGCTGACGGATCGCCACGCCAACATCTCGTTCTCCTGCGGCAGCTACGAGGCGGCCTGGCACCAGCTCATCCGCGACACTGAGGGCGGGTGGGCGGAGCCGGTCATGTCGTGGATCGACTGCCCCACCGGCTATCCGCGCTTCTACTCCGACACCTCGATCCAGCCGGGTCTTCGCTACTGCTACACGGCTATCGCCTACAACGACTTCTACGACGCACAGTCGCCGACCGAGTGCGCGACCGCTCCTCTCGACACCGTCGCCCCAACGGCACCCAGCGTGAGCATCGGCTCGATCACCCAGGGCTCGTTCACGGTGCAGCTCACCGACCGCTCCGACAACGAGGGTTGGTTCAAAGTGTCCGTGGGGTTGTCCAACCAGACCCCGGCGCTGCGCCAGGAGATCCGACGCGTCGAGCGCGCACATCGCGGCACCGGGCAGGTGTTCACGGTCCCGATCTCCGGCCTGGTCTCCGACGCCGCGTACGTCGTCGTCGTGGAGGTTGGCCACGACTACGCCGCGATGTCTGTCCCGACCACGGTGGCGACGCGCACCCTGCCGTATCCGCCGCCGACGCCGTCCGGCCTGTTCGAGGTGAGCAAGACCTACGACTCGATCACCGTCGGCTGGGAGAACGTCAGCAATGAGTCCGGATACACGATCAAGGCCTGGCGTGACACGACCCTGGCCAAGTCGATGAACGTCGGGAAGGACGTCGTGCGCGCGACGCTCGGTGGCCTGACGG
Organism: Kofleriaceae bacterium; assembly: GCA_018057825.1. GTDB lineage: Bacteria > Myxococcota_A > Polyangia > Haliangiales > Haliangiaceae > UBA2376. Next base: position 4,553 of record JAGPCY010000080.1, read on the forward strand.
CCTTGACGCAGTACCGCCTCGAGGTCATCGCCACGAACGCTGGAGGAGCGAGCTCGCCATCGTCACCGATCCTGGTCACCACACCAGCGGCACCGGTCATCAATCGCGAGTCCCAGGTGCCCCTGGCGACCGCCGATCCGCCGGCCACGGGCCTCCTGTCGTACTACGGCTCGTTTGGCCCCTGGTTCGGCGAGGGCTACCGCAACGCCACGCTCCAGGGCATCGACTACGTGCAGAACTGGCCGACGCAGACCGGCACGATCCTCATCCGGTACAACCGCCCATCCAGCGACTGCCTCGACCCGGCGTTGCGGCGCGTTGTCGCGCCCGGCCAGTCGCTCGGACCATCTGACATCAACTTTCTCTTCGGGACCCAGAGCCTGGCCAACACGATCTACCTCCGAGGCTGCCCGCTGTTCTCCAACGTCCCGGACTTCAGCGCGCACACCTGGCGTCCGGCGGTGAAGCTGCGGTGGACCACCCAGGGCTGAGCAGCGGACGCGACCTCGGACGCGGGCTCGTCCGCGCAGTGGCGGCAGGGCGGCGACGGAGCGCGCGGACTCGCGCGAAGGGCGCGGGCGAAGGTCTGGTAGCCTGCGCGGGTGTTCGGCTTCTTTCGACGACGGCGGCGACGGGCGCTGCGGACGGCGCCAGTGCCGGCGGCGTGGGCGACGATCCTCGAGCGCAACGCACCGTTCGTCGCGCGGCTGAGCGAGGTCGCGCGCGCCAAGCTCTACGGCGACATGTTGGTGTTCGTGGCTGAGAAGCACTTCATCGCCGCCGGCGGCCTGACGATCGATGATGAGGTGCGCGTCACGATCGCGGCGGCGGCGGCCCGGCTGGTATTGAACCTCGACGTCGATCGCTATGACGCGGTCACCGAGATCGTGGTGTACCCGAGCGCGTATCAGCACCCGGGGCGAGATGGCGCAGTGCTCGGCGAGGCCCACGGTCGCCTGGGGGTGGTGGTGCTGGCGTGGGACGCGGTGCGGCGCGGGCTGCGCAACGACCGCGATGGGCTCGACACCGCGACCCACGAGTTCGCCCATGTGCTCGACGCCCACGACGGGCTCTTCGACGGTACGCCCGAGCTGCACGCGCGCGCGGACTACCTGCCGTGGGCCACCGTGATGCAGGCGCGCTTCTCGCAACTGCGCCGCGGCGATCGCGCGCTCCGCAAGGTGCTGCGCGACTACGGCGCCACCAACGAGGCCGAGTTCTTCGCCGTGGCCACCGAGGTGTACTTCGAGCGGCCGGCGCTCCTGCGCACCCGCGCGCCCGAGCTGTACGCGCAGCTCCAGCGCTTCTACGGCCCGCCGCCCTGACCGCTCCGCGCCGGCGCGCTACCGCGCGAGCCAGGTCCGGAGCTGTGCCCAGGCCTCGGGATGATCGAGCAGATCGAGGTGACCGGCGCCGGCGATGATGCGCTGGTGCGCGGGCGGGAAGGCCAGCGTCAACTCGGGCCGCGGGTGGCGCCCCAGCGCGCTGTCGACCGGGACCAGGCCGTCGCCGGGCAGCGCGCCGTCGAGGGTGCGGGCGGTGGTCGCGGCGAGGGCGTGGCAGGCCACGCCGACCGGCAGCGGGGTCGGCTCGCGGCGATCGCCCCCGGGTGCGAAGCGATCGACCCCGACCCAGTCGGCGTCGACCACGTTGCCGTAGCGCAGGTCGGTCACGCCGGCCGAGCGCAGGCGCCCGAGCCGCGCCAGCGGCGCGCTGAACCGGGTCACGCCCAGCGCGCGTTCGAACAGGTTGCCGCCGCGCTCGAGGGGCGCGCCGTGGTGCGGCGTGCCCAGACACACCAGCGCGCGCAGCGCGGCCCGCCAGGCGTGGCCGTCGCGCTCGGCCGCCACGCACGCGCTGCGCGCGACCAGCCCGCCCATGCTGTGCCCGACGAGGACCAGCTCGGCGACCGGCGTCGGCCACGCCGCGACCAGGTCTTCGAGGAGCCCGGCCAGCTCGGCGCCGCTGATCGAGATGTGCCGGCCGCTGTTGTAGTGCGCGTACACCGGGGTGAAGCCCAGCGCGTCGGCCAGCGCCGCGCCGTGATCGTGACCGCGCCGTCGCCAGCCCAGGTCGCTCATGCTCGAGCCGTGGACCAGGACCGCGATCGCGCCGCCGGCGTCGGGGATCGCCGCCGCCAAGGCTGCGCGCTCGAGTACCAGCGGCACGCCGTCGCGCCGCAAGCGGCCGCGGATCGCCAGCGGGTTGTCGCTGGCCGCCAACCAGTCGCCGACCACGCCGTTGACCGCCGCCAGCACCGCCTCGCGCTCCGGGCCCGGGCAGCTCGCGCCCAGGCTGGGTCCCAGGCGCGCCAGCGCGCGGTCGAGCCCCGCGCCCACCAGGGCCGCCGTCCCGTCGACGCTGCCGTACACCAGCCTCGACACCAAGCGGCCAGGACCGGTGAGCGGCCGCGCCAGCCCTCCCGGGCCGTCGGCGATCGCGCGGTGCATGGCCTCGACCACGCGGGTCACGCCGCGGGTCGCATCGATCACGAGCCGGCTCGCGCCGCGCAGGTCTTCGCCGTGATCGCGATGGCCGGGCATCCACCGAGGGTAGTCGAGGCCACCGCCGGCGCACACCTGAACCCGCGTCGCACGGTCGAGCGCGCCTCACTCCGACGCGAGCGCCACGCCTCGGCCGCGTGGCGAGGTCAGCCGTTGGCGCGGGCGAGCAGGTGGGCCAGGGCCTCGTCGTCGGTGAGGACGCGATCGTCGACGTGGAGGCGGGACGCTCGCGCGCCGGTGAGGCGGGCGCCGACCAGGCCGGTGTCGGCGTCGAGGACGGCGTCGGTGAGGTCGGCGTCGGTGAGATCGGCGCCGGCCAGATCGGCGCCCCCGAGGCGGGCCGAGGCCAGGTTGGCGCCGGTGAGCGCGGCGCCGCGGAAGTTGGCGCCGACGGCGGTGACGTGGAACAGGTCGGCACCGGCGAGCTGCGCGCCGGCCAGACGCGCGCGCACCAGGCGAGCGCGCACCAGCCGCGCGCCGGTGAGATCCGCGCCCGACAGATCGGCGTCCTCGAGCTCGGCCCGGGACAGGTCGGCGCCGCGCAGGCGAGCGCCGCGCAGGACCACGCCGTTGGCCAGCGCGCGCACGAGGTCCGCGCGATCGAGCACCGCGTCGCTGAGGTCGCCTTCTTGCAGCGTGGCGCCGGTGAGGATGGCGTCGGCGAGATCGAGGCCGCGGTGATCCTCGTAGGCCAGATACGCCGCCGCGCCGTCGGCGCCCGCCGAGTCGCGCCAGCGGCGGTTGGCGTCGAGCATGGCGGTCAGCTCGCGGGAGGGTCGTTGGATGGTCATGGCGGGTAGAACTTCACGTTGGCGTTGAGGCCGGCGTCGGTGATGCCCTGGCGCAAGGTCGCGGCGTCGGCGGCGTTCAGGCCTCGAGTGTCCACGATCACGTTCTCGCGCGCGGCCAGCTCGCCGCGGATCTCGCGCATGACATCGGCCAGGTTGAACTCGCCGCGGATCGGCCGGCCCGCGGGGAACTCCGGGGCGGGCCGGCCGGCGTCGGTGGCCGCGCGGCGGATGCGCGCGATCAGCGAGTCGCGGCTCTGCGGCGCCTTGACGTCCCAATCGACGTTGGCGCCGTCGATGAAGTCGCCGGAGTGACCGTCGCCGGGCACCGGCCGACGGACCGGCCGCGGGAGCTGGCCGGCCTCCTCGAGGCCCAGCGCAGCCTCGGCCTCGGCCCGCGATCCGGGGGTGATCGCGCCACCGTGGTCGGGATCGCGCGCCAGCTCCTCGAGGCGCTCCTCGCGGGTCCGGTCGCCGCCGCCCGGGCCTTCGGTCTCGTCGCCGTTCATGGCCATGGCGGTGCCGAGCGGACCAAACGGACCGGGCGGGCCGAGGGCGACGCCGGGGACCGCGCCGCCGACCGGCCCACGCATCGTGCCGCCACCGGCCACGGCCATCGCCGGCATCATCCCGGCGGGCGGCAGGTTGTTGGCGATCGTGACCGCGCGGCTCATGTTGCCGCGGACGCCGAGGTACGCGAGCGCGGCCATCGCGATGCTGACCAGCATGCGGAGGAACTCGACGCTGGCCGCGGCGATGCGATCGGGCGCGCCGTTGGCGGTCCACGCGGTCTCGAGCCAGCGCGAGGCGTGCTGGAGCGCGGCCACGCCGGCCTCGACCATGCCGTAGGCCCCGAACGCGGCGAGGCCGAGCTGGATCACGATCGCGGCGATCTGGCCGACGCCGGTCGGGGTCGCGGCCAGGAAGGCGGACAGCGCCTCGGCAGCGATGAAGGCCGCGACGATGCCGACGATCTCGGGCAGGTGATCGCGAATGGCCTGGGCGTACTCGCCGGCCACCTCGACCATGTGGCTGGGCGACTCGGTGACGCTGGCCAGGATGTCCTCGAGGTGACCGGCGAAGCGGCGGACGCTGGCGACCGCGCCACCGGTGAGCGAGCCGTCGGGAACCACGCTCTCGAGCGCCTGGGCGTAGGCCGGGCTCACCAGCCAGATCCGCCGCCCGGCCTCGAGCTGGATGTTGTTGTCGCCACCGCCGAGGAGCCGCGGGTCCTGGTAGCTGCCGGTGATGCCGGCGCGCCCCGCCTGCTGGTTCACGTACAAGAGCACGTTCTCGTAGTAGCGGAGGTCGTGGCCGTCGCGCACCGCACCCGAGAACTCGCGGGCGGCGATCGCGCGCGGCGTGTCGCCGGCGACGATCTGGTAGAGCCGCGCGGTCGGCTCGGGCAGATCGGTGTTGACGCGGAAGCGCTGCACGTAGCCGCGCACCATCGAGCGATCGGCGAGGGTCGCGGTCACGTACCACCAGTCGGGCGCCGACGGGTGCGTGCCGGAGACGAACACCCGGGTGGCCGGCGGCAGCGGCTCATCGCGGACCGTGGCGCCGCCGGTCTCGGCTGGCCCGGTGCGGATGTTCGAGCCGTCGCCGTGATCGATGAAGCCGACCTGATCGATGCCCGCCGATGGCGGCGTGATCGTCGGGCCGGCGGCGGCCGGGCTAGCCGGGCTGGCGGGCGCGGACTCACCGGTGCCGGCGTCCTCGGGCACGGTGCGCTGGACGGCGCGACCGCCGCCACCGTCGCCGCCGCCGGTGAGGAGGTCGGCGGCCGACTCGCCGCGGACCACGCGATCGGCGACCGCGTCGGCGTGGCGCTCGTAGGGATCGCCCTCCTGGCCGACCCCGCCGGCGAGCTGAACGCCGCCGCGCTGCTGGATCACGTGGGCGGCCTCGTGGGCCGCGGTGTGGAGATCGGGCGCGCGGGAGAAGGCCACGTCAGGCCCCATGGCGTAGGCCTCGGCGCCGATCGCGCGCGCCGCCACCGCGGCTTCGCCGCCCACGTGAGCGCGGATCGACGACACGTCGTGGTCAGGGCCGAAGGCGCCCTGGATCGCGTCGGCGTGGGGCAGCGCGACCGCGGGACCGGCGACGCCCTGGGCCGCCGTGCCGTGGAGATCGACGTCGGGCTCGGCGCCGGCCGCGGCCCGGCGCTGCAGCGCCGGCGACGACAGGTGCAGGCCAAATGGATCGTCTATGGCGGCCCAGATCTCGGCCGACGACATCGGCATCGGCGCAGCCGCGGCGGGTGGCGGCATGGCGGACCGCGCGGCGGCCTTGCGCTGGAGCGCGCCGGCCCGGGAGACCTTGCCGGGCGTGCCGGCGGCGTCCGACGGCGCTTCATCGTGATGGTCGCGGGTGCGATCGCGGTCGCGCATCGGGGATCCCTCTCCCTTCGTACTACGTGCCGACGCCGCGCGTTCTTCCCAGCGTCCGGCGAACGTGAGCCAGCTCGCAGTTTCGCGCGCGGACTGGTGCCGCGCCGCGGGTCGCGCGCCGGACCGGGGCTGACTTGTCACACGCGCGCGGCGCCGCGGTTGCGCGCGGTCGCTATCACCAGCCCATGCAGCAGGCGATCATCCGCTACGCAGGCAGCTATCGCTACGATCACCGGGCGGCGCTCGACCGCGCGCTGGCGGTGGCCCGCGAGCAGATCGACCTCGAGGACGACCTGGCGACGCTCGGCGGCGGCTGGATGCGGTGCTTCGTGATGCGTGGGACCACGGTCACGATCGAACTCGCGATACCGGCGGTCGCCGAGCTGCGGTTCGCGGCCGCCGAGGTGTTCGAGACCCTGTCGCGGACCGCGATCGACGGCCTGGTCGAAGGCAAGATCGGCGAGCAATACGTCGACTACTACCCGGCCGGCGCCGACGACTGACCCGCCGCCGGGTGGACCAGGCCCGCGTGGCGGCCGAACCCGGGGGCGGCCGAACCGGGGGCGGCCGAACCGGGGGCGGCCGAACCGGGGGTCGTTTGGGGAGGCAGGCGTGGCGGGCGGGGCGCGGCGGGCGCGGCGGGCCGGGAGAGGGGCGGGGGCGACGGGGCGCGGCGGCGGCGAAACCGGCGGATCGGCCACGCCGCGACGGCGCGTGCGGGGGGCACGCGCTGGGCGGCGGACCGGGGCGGTCGTCACGCGACGGCGGCGACGGTAATGTTCGCGAAGCGCGCGAGCCAGTACGTGCCGGGCGGGAAGACCGCGGGCAGGCCGGCCCGCCACAGCATCCGCGCGGCGCGGTAGGCGTCGATGAAGTCCCGGTTGCGCTGCAGCGCCGCGACCCGCTGCCACCGGCTGCGCGCGGCGACCCGCGGCCGCAGGCCACCTCGCGGCGCCGGCCGGCTCGGGCTCGACCGCCACGATTGCCGCAGCACGCCCCGCCGCCCCA
>JAGPCY010000059.1 GCA_018057825.1 Kofleriaceae bacterium
GACCGAGACCGAGACCGAGACCGAGACCGAGACCGAGACCGAGACCGAGACCGAGACCGAGACCGAGACCGAGACCGAGACCGAGACCGAGACCGAGGCCGAGGCCGAGGCCGAGACCGAGACCGAGGCGGAGACCGAACCGGCTCTGCGGCGGGGCTCGTTGCGCCGGCGCGCCTGCCTTCGCGGACCCAATCGGCCACGCGGCGCCGCGCCCGCCGGCACCAGCCGCCGGGGCACGCACCGGCACCGCCGCGCGCGCTTGCCTGCCCACGCACGATCCGCCGCGGTATCGTCCCGAGCGATGAGACGGCGAATGGTCGCGATCCTGGGCTTCCTGGTCGTGGTGGCGGCGGCGGTGGGGCTGTGGTGGAAGAGCCGCCCCGGCCCGGTCCCGAAAGCCCCGCCGGTGGCCGCGGCCGATCCGTGGGCCGGCGCCGACAACTCGGCGCTGATCGCGAAGAAGCGCGCGAGCCGTGGCGATCGGCCGGTCGATCAGCGGCCCGCGGTGCTCGGCGGCGTGGTGCGCCGCGCAGCGGATGGCAGCGGCGTCGCCGGCGCGGTGGTCACGGTCGAGTCCCGCGCGTTCGGCGGCGCCTTCGTGACGGCACCGCAGACCGACGAGCCGATCGACGTCGTCACTGACGCCGGCGGTGCATGGACGGTGCCGGCGATCAAACCCGGCGCGTACGTGGTGAGCGCGGCTGCCCCCGAGCTCTTGCCAGCCTCGGTCGACGTCGACGTCGCCCCGGCCAGCGCCCGTGGCGATCTGGTGCTGTCTCTCGAGGCCGGCGGCGCGACCGTGTCGGGCCTCGTCGAGGACATCGGCGGCGGCGCGATCGGCGGCGCTCGGGTGACGGTGCGGCCGTCGGGCTTGGCCTCGTTGTCGTCGGCGCGCTCGTTCGCTGCCCTGACCGACGCCGACGGGCGCTACCGCCTGAGCCTGCCCGACGGGAGCTGGGAGGCGACCGCCAGCCAGGCCGACTACACCGACGACAGCGAGGACTTCCAGGTCCGCGGTCGCCCGGTCGGGCTCGACTTCACGCTCACGCCGGCGGCGACGATCCGTGGCGTCGTCGTGGCCCGTGACACCGGCAAGCCGGTCCCCGGTCTGCAGGTGACGGCGAGCGGTGGGCGCGGCGGCCGCGGCCGCGAGGTCGGGGCGCGCGGCGCGGCGCTGTCCGACGATCGCGGGGCCTTCGTCCTGCGCGGCGCGGGCTCCGGCGCGCTGGCGCTGGTGGCGCGCGGGCGCGGCTACGCCTCGGCCGAGCCCACCGTCCTCGAGGTCGGCATCGGCGAGGAGGTCGCCGGCGTGACGGTGCTGGTCGATCGCGCCTACGACGTCTCGGGCTTCGTCGTGCGCAAGGGCACCGACGGCGACGGGGTCGGCGGGGTCCGCGTCGGCCTGTTCAGCTTCGGCGGCAGCGACGTCACGTTCGCGGCCCAGCCCAGCGCCGACGACGGCTACTTCGAGATCCTCGGGATCAACCCCGGGCGCTACATGGTGGCCGCGCTGGGCGACGGCGTGATGCCGGAGCTCGGTCAGCCGGTGCCGGTGGTCGACCGCGACGTCACCGATCTGCTGGTCACCGTGGACGCCGGCGCGACCCTGCGCGGCCGCGTGACACCGCCCGCCATCGCCGGGCTGTCGATCGAGATCGACATGGAAAAGGTCGGCCTGGGCAACCTCTTCGAGCTGGCCAAGACCGCGATGGTCCATGGCACCAGCGACGCCGGCGGCGAGTTCACCCTGACCTCGGTGCCCCCCGGCACGCTCACGCTGCGCGCCCAGACCGGCGACGGTCGGGTCGGCAAGCTCGCGGTGACCGTGACCGCCGCCGACCAGAGCGGACTGGAGATCCCCCTCGAGGCGCGCGGCGCGATCAGCGGTCGGGTGGTCGATCCCACCGGCGCCGCGGTCGCCGGGGTCACGGTCGAGGCCCGCGGTGCGGCGAACATGATCATGAGGATCGACGACGACGGCCCGTCGTCCGCGGTCACCGGCCCCGACGGCGGCTTTCGCGTCGGCGGGCTCGACCCGGGCTCGGTCCGGCTGACCGTCAGCGACAAGGACGGTCCCCTGACCTGGGCGCCGGGCGTCAACCTCGACACCACCGAGTTCACGATCAAGGGCGCCGACGAGATCCGCGGCGTCAAGCTGGTAGTCGAGGCCCGCGATGGCGTGATTCGCGGCGTCGTCCTCGACGCCGATCGTCGTCCGGTCGGTGACGCCTGGGTCACGGCGCGGTCGAGCGCGTCGCCGTGGTCGGCCGAGATGGCGCAGATGCACGCCGCCGCCGAGGCCCGGGCTGAGGGCGACGCCGGCGCCGCTCCCGCGACCGAGCGTCCGCCGCCGAGCGCCGACGACGAGTCCGAGGAGCTGGGCGACGACAGCGATGACGGCGACGACCGGAGCTGGGGCCGGGGCCGCACCGTGCTGACTGGCGACGACGGCAGCTTCACGATCTCCACGTTGCGGCGGGGCACGTACCGGGTCACCGCCGAAGCGACCAAGGGCGCGACCCGCGCCCAGGCGACCGGCGTCAAGACCGGTGACCGCGTGACCCTGGTCCTGGCGCCGCTGGCCGCCCTGACGGTCTCCGTCGCCGCGGCGGGCGCGCCGGTCGCGACCTACGACCTGGTGTGCCAGGGCGCGACCACGGTGCAGCGCTCGGTGCGGGCCGCCGACGGCACCACCCGCCTCGATCGCCTGCCGCCCGGCCGCTACCGCTGCACCGCCACGGCCGATGCTGGCGTCGCCACCGAGACCTCGACCGTCACCGGCGACAGCCGCCTGGCGCTGACCCTCGGCGCGTGGAGCACCGTCACCGGCGTCGTGGTCGATGGCGCGGGACGCCCGCGGGCCGGCCTACGGATCGTCGTCGCGGGCGCGGTCGGCGACATCACCGGCGCCATGCAGGAGGCCCTGACCGGCGGCGGGATCAAGACCGACGCCGCCGGCCGCTTCGAGGTCGGCCGGCTCGGGCCCGGCGAGGCGTCGGTCATGGTGTTCGAGGATGGCCGCGGTTTTGGCCCGGTGGTGAGCACCCATGTCACGATCGCCGCCGGCCAGCGCCACGACGTCGGTACCTTGACCGCGCCGACGCTCGACGATGCCGCCGGCGACGCCGGTCCCTGAGGGCGACGCCGGTCGCCGCGCCGGAGCCTAGCGTGCCGACTGGAGCGCGGGCGCCGCTCCTCGCCCGTTGCCATCCGACCGCTCGGGTCGCTCGCGGCGCGCCCCGGCGCGCGCGACGCCGGGCGCCGACGATCGCGATGGCGACCGGTCGTCGGCGGCGAACGGGATCCGGGCCGAGACCGTGGTCCCCACGCCTGGCGCCGAGTCGATCGTGACCACGCCGCCCAGGTCGACGACGCTGTCGCGGAACGCGGTCAGGCCGATGCCGCGGCCCGAGACGAGCGACACCTCGGCCTTGGTGGTCAGGCCGGCGAAGAACACCAGCGCCATCCGCTCGGACGCCGGCATGGCGGCGAGCTCGTCGGCGGTGACGTGGCCGGCCGCGATCGCGGCGGCCGTGACGGCAGCCAGGTCGACGCCCCGGCCATCGTCGCTGACCGAGATCACCCAGCCGTCCTCGGTCATCTCGCACACCACCACGACGGTGCCGGTCGGGGCCTTGGCGCCGCGCGCCGCGACCGGCTCGAGCCCGTGATCGATGGCGTTGCGCACCAGGTGGCCGACGTTGCCGAGGACCGCGGCCAAGCGCTGCGGGTCGATCCGGACCTCCTCGCCGCGGAGCTCGAGCGCGACTTGCTTGTCGAGGCGCTGCGCCAGGCGGTCCACGATCCCCCGCAGCGGGGCCAGGGTCGCCCCCACCCGGATCCAGTCGAGGGTGCGCAAGAGCTCGTCCGCCGCCGCGCGCCGCGCCGCCGGCCCCTCGAGGGCGACGATGGCGTCGAGGGTCTGGCCGAGCCGACGCCGCCCGTCGCGATCGAGCCCGGCGCGATCCCTCGTCCCGAGCAAGGCCTCGTGCTCGCGCACGAACGCGGTGAGCGCGTCCTCGAGCTGACCGAGCTGAGCCAGCGTGATCTCGCTCGCCTCCTCGGCGGCGTGGACCTGGGCCGCGAGCTCGTGGAGGCCGAAGCAGCCGAGGTTGCCCTTGAGGGTGTGGAGCAACGAGCGGAACCCGAGCTGGGTCGGGCTGATCCGCGCGGCCGCGAACGATCGCGCGGTCTCGTCGACGAAGTAGCGAAAGGCGTCGCCCATCCGCGCGATCTCGATCAGCGTGCGGTTGAGCGCGTTCGCGGCCTCCAGCCGGCGCAGATCGGTGGTGTCGGCCACGGTGAAGAACACCCGGGCGACCGCACCGTCCTGGCCCAGGATCGGCGCGCCCTGGAGCGAGTAGGTGCGATCGCCCAGGCGGAGCTCGGCCGGGAGCTGGGCCAGCGCGACCTCGGGCGGGAGGATCTCGTCGAAGGCCTGGCGATGCAGGAGCTCGAAGGTCTCGCGCTGGCGGACGTCGTCGGTCAGCAGGTCCGCGAGCCGTCGGCCGGCGAGGTCGGGCAGGCCGAAGATCCCGACGCAGGCGCGCGAGTAGTTGGGGAGGATGGCGCCGTCCTTGTTGGTGAGCAGAAAGCCGATCGCGACGTGATCGAGGATCTCGCGGACCTCGAGGGTCCGGATCTCGATGACCTTCTCGAGCATCTCGCGCTTGGCGGTCAGCTCGAAGCCCTCGATCCACAGCTTGTCGAGCAAGGCGTTCAGCGCGTCGGCGGCGCGCTGGGCGGCGGCGCTGGGCAGGGCCAGCTCGAGGCGCAGGTCGAGCTGGTCGGCGGCGCGGATCTGGTCGAGGAAGTCGGCGAGCTGCACGAGGGCGGGCTCGCTGTCAGCGGCGCGGGACCCGATGTCGGCGACGTCGGTCACGTGACCCCCCGCTCGGTGAGGCAGGCGGAGTAGTCCCGATCCGATCCCAGGATGTGCTTGAGCAGCCAGTCCTTGAGGAACATCATCAGCGGCACGTTGATGCGGGCGTGGCTGGCCGCGTACTTCTCATGGAAGTCGACGAGCTGCGCGGTCAGCCGGCGATGCTCGGCGGCGTGGTCCTCGGCGCGCGGGTAGTGGTGCTCGGCCATCAGGCGCTCCTCGTAGGCGAAGTGCTCGGCCGTGTAGTCGAGCAAGCGCACGAGCAGCGCCGACATCCCGGCCTCGACCGTGCCGGACACCATCCCGTCGTGGAGGTCGTTCAGGGCACCGACCAAGCGCTGATGCTGCGCGTCGATCGACGGGATCCGCACCGAGTAATCGGAGCTCCACTCGAAGAGGGCCATGGTCCAACCTCCGTTCGGGCGCGCCAGGCCGCGCGCTCGCGCTGATCGCGGGTTCGCACGACGGCCTCGACGTGGCCGCGAACCGGCCAGATCCAGGTCATCTGCTCCGTGGATCGTCCGCGAGCGCCCCTTGTGAAGGTTGCGAGCCGGCGCAGCGCCCCGCGGACACCGCGTCGTCTCGTCGCAGGTCTCGACCTCGAACTCGACCTCGGGCTCGGGTTCGGGTTCGGGTTCGGGTTCGGGTTCGGGTTCGGGTTCGGGTTCGGGTTCAGGTTCGGGTTCGGGTTCGGGTTCGGTCTCGGCCTCGGTCTCGGTCTCGGTCTCGGCCTCGGTCTCGGTCTTGGTCTCCGCCTCGGTCCCGGTCTCGGCCTCCGCCTCGGTCCCGGTCTCGGCCTCCGCCTCGGTCTCGGTCTCGGCCTCCGCCTCGGTCTCGGTCTCGGCCTCCGCCTCGGTCTCGGTCTCGGTCTCGGTCTCGGCCTCGGTCTCGGTCTCGGTCTCGGTCTCGGTCTCGGTCTCGGTCTCGGTCTCGGTCTCGGTCTCGGTCTCGGCGGCCCCATCCTCCCGCCGCCAAAACTGCACCTCTGTTCAGGTACCTGATAGGATGCGCAGCCATGTCTGCCCCCGTCCCGGACCCGGTGTCCACCCTCGACCTGAGCCGCTTTCCGGGACGGGTGATCGCCACCCGTACGATCCCGCCGCGCGACGCGACCTACGCGCCGCTGCCCGACGGCCTGCACCCGGCCCTGCGCGAGACCTTGATCGCGCGCGGGATCGACCGGCTCTACAGCCACCAGGTCGAGGCCTTCGCCGCCGCCCAGGGCGGCGAGGACGTGGTCGTCACGACGGGCACCGCGAGCGGCAAGTCCCTGGCCTATCTGCTGCCGGTCATCCAGGCGTCCCTCGAGGATCCGGCGGCGCGGACGCTGCTCCTGTTCCCGACCAAGGCCCTGACCCAGGATCAGCTCCGCGGCGTGGTCGGGCTCATCGATCACCTAGCGACCCGCACCGAGGTCGCGGCGCCGCGGCTGTCGGCCGGCATCTACGACGGCGACACCCCACCGGCCGAGCGGACCAAGGTCCGCGATCGCGCGCACCTGATCCTGACCAACCCCGACATGCTGCACAGCGCGCTCCTGCCCAACCACGGCCGGCGCGGGTTCGCCCACGTGTTTCGCAACGTGCGCTACATCGTGATCGACGAGCTGCACAGCTACCGGGGCGCGTTCGGCGCCCACCTCGCCAACCTCGTGCGCCGGCTCCTGCGGGTGTGCGCGCACCACGGCAGCGCGCCGCGGTTCCTGTGCAGCTCGGCGACCATCGCCAACGCGCGCGAGCACGCCGAGGCGCTCTGCCACCGGCGGTTCCGCTTGATCGATCGCGACGGCTCGCCGTCGGCGGGCAAGGTCGTGCACTTCTGGCAACCGCCGATGACCGAGCGCGACACCCGGCGTCCGGTGACCGCCGAGCTGGCCACGCTCCTGCCCCACCTGATCACCGCGCGCCACCGCACGATCGCCTTTTGCCGCAGCCGCAAGGAGACCGAGATCGTCTTGAAGGAGTCGCGCGATCGCCTGCGCGACGTCGCCGGCCACGACGAGAGCTACCTCCTGGCCGGCTACCGCGGCGGCTATCTGCCCGAGGAGCGACGCCAGGTCGAGCGCGACCTGGTCGCCGGCCGGCTGTGCGGCGTCGTGTCGACCAACGCCCTCGAGCTCGGCATCGACATCGGCGCGCTCGAGGTCGTGGTCCAGGGCGGGTTCCCCGGTACGCGCGCGAGCTTCTGGCAACAGCTCGGTCGCGCCGGACGCCGCGATCGCCTGGCCCACGCCATCGTCGTCCTGGCGGTCAGCCCGACCGATCAGTTCATCGCCGAGCACCCCGACTGGCTGGTCGGCCAGCCGGCCGAGCACGCGGTGGTCGATCGCGACAACCTGGCGATCCAGCTCGCCCACGTCCGGGCCGCGGCCGCCGAGCTGCCGCTGGCGCTCGACGACGCCGCGACCTTCCCCGACCTCGGCGAGATCGTCGGCGTGCTCGAGCGCGCCGGTGAGGTCCGGGCCGCGGCCGGGGCCTGGCACTGGACCGGCGGGTTGTTCCCGGCCGGCGAGGTCAACCTGCGCAACCTCCACGACGATCGGTTCAAGGTCGTGAACCGCGCGACGGGCACGACCCTGACCGAGATGAGTCGGCCCCAGGTCTATCGCGAGGCCCACACCCGCGCGGTCTACCTCCACGACGGCGTGCAGTATCAGGTCGAGGCCCTCGACCTGGTGCAACACGTCGCCACCGTGACCGCGGTCGAACAGAACTTCTACACCCATCCCGACGTGCGCACCGCGATCGAGGTGCTCCTCACCCAGGACCAGCGCGCCGTGGGTCAGACCGAGGCCCGGTTCGGCGACGTCCGGGTCGACGACGTCGTCGTCGGGTACAAGATGCTCGAGTTCCACAACCACCAGAACCTCGGCTACGAGGCGCTGCACGAGCACCTGCGGCTGGTACTCGAGACCGAGGCGGTGTGGGTGACCGTGCCCGAGGTGGTGCTCGCGGTCCTGGGCGGCGAGCGCGAGGACGCCCTGGCCGGCATGGTCCACGCGCTGGGCGCGAGCGCGCGGCTGCACACCATGGCCGAGCGCTCGGACCTGAACGCGACCAGCCTGCACGTCGCCGACCAGGCGACCGGGCGCACCGCGACCGCGCTGGTCTGCTACGACAGCCACCCCGGCGGGCTCGGCTACGCAGCCAAGGCCTTCGAGCGCCTCGACGACGTGCTCGATGCCGCCAGCGGGCTCGTCGAACGCTGCCGCTGTCGGCGCGGGTGTCCGGCCTGCGTCGGGAGCTGGGCGCGCGACCGGGCGCTGATCGGCTGGGCGCTGCGGCGACTGCGCGCGCTGGTGCCGGCGCCGAGCGACGCGCCGAGCGACGCGCCGACCGAGGGGACCCTGGCACCGGTGGTGCGCCTGCCGGTGCCGCGGATCCCGTGGCGTGAGGTCGAGGCGCGGTGGGACGAGCTGGTGGCGCGGCTGCGGGCGGTGCAGCTCGACGGCGCCGAGCTCCTCGCGCGGCTGCCGGCGGCCGAGCGGCGCGGCGCTCGCCTGATCGTGCGGGTGCCGAGCCTGGGCCTGGCCGAGTGGCTGGGCCGGGACGACGCCCAGCGCCGGCTCTGGCAGGCGATCGCCGCCGAGGTCGACGCCCCGCCCGACGGCGGCCTGGCGATCGAGGTCGATCCCGCGGCCCGCGAGCGCGCCCTCGTCATCGCCGGCAAGCTGCAGCGACGTCACGACGATCTGATCGCCGACCGCGCCGACAGCGAGCGCGCGGCCAGCGCCAAGCTCGCGAGCGGCTACGTCCTGGCCGACGCCGGCCCGCGACCGGAGCCACAGCCGTGACCGCCGGCACCTGGCAGCGCCTGACGCGGGCGCTCCGCGACGACCGACGGGGCGCGCCGGCCACCGGGCTCCTCGCCCCCGGCGTGGTCGAGGCCGCGCCGGCGCCACCGGTGGAGCTGCCCGCGGCGGCGATCGATCCGGCCGAGGTGGCGGCGCGGGTGGCGGCGGTGGCCGCGCTCGATCCGCGGCTCCACGCGCGGCTGGTCGCGCTCGATCCCGACCAGCAGGCCGCGGTGGTGACCGACGCGCCGGCGGCCCTGGTGCGGGCCGCGGTCGGCAGCGGCAAGACCACCGTGCTGCTCCATCGCGCGGCCTTCCTGCACCGGGTCGTCGGGGTGCCGCTCGAGGACCTGGCGATCCTGACCTTCACGACCCAGGCGGCCCAGGCGCTGCGAGTCCGCCTCGACGAGCTGCTCGAGCGAGCGACCAGCGCGCGCGAGCGTCGGCTGCACGGGACCTTCCACGCCGTCGCGCTGGCGCTCCTCGAGGGTGGGCTGCCGCTCGACCAGCTCGATCGCCGGCCCGGGCTGACCGTCCTCGACGACGACGCGGTCGCCGCGCTCCTCGATGAGCTGGCGGTGGCGCACCGCCTGCGGGTCGGCCCGCGGCGGCGCCTGCGCGAGCGCCTGCGGGCGGCGCCTCCGACCGGCGCGCTGGCTGAGCTGGGGCGCCTCTTCGCCGACGCCAAGCGGGCGCACAACGCCATGGAGTTCGACGATCTGATCGAGGCCGCCACCGCGCTCCTGGCCGGCCCGGGCGGCGCTCGACCGCGCTGGATCTTGATCGACGAGCTCCAGGACTGCGAGCCGCGCGAGCTCGCGCTGGTGCAGGGGCTGCGCGGGCCGACCGGCGGCGTGTTCGGCGTCGGCGATCCGTGCCAGGCGATCTACGGCTGGCGCGGCGGCGTGGCCGACGGCTTCGCCCGGGCCGCGGCGACCTTGGGCTGCGTCGTCCACCACCTGCCGACCAGCTACCGCAGCACCCGCACGATCCTCGACGGCGCGGCCGCGGTGCTCGGCGATCAACCGATCGCGACTGGCGAGCTGCGGGCGGCGCGACCGGCCGGCTCGCCGATCGCCGTGCGCCGCCACCACGATCCGATCGCCGAGGCGACCTACCTGGCGGCGCGCCTGACCGAGCTCCACGCCGCCGGCGTCCCGCGCTCGGCGCTGGCGGTCCTGGCCCGGCTGCGCGCCCAGGTCGACGCGTTGGTCGCGGCGCTGACCGCGGCCGGGGTGCCGTGCCTCGGCGAGCTGCGCGACGGCGCGCCGCCGGTCGACGATCCCACCGACGCGGTTCGGGTGATGACCCTCCACGCCGCCAAGGGCCTGCAGTTCACCCACGTCTTCGTCGCCGGCGCCAACCTCGGGATCTTGCCGCTGGTCCTGCGCGATCGCGGCGAGGACGAGGCCGAGGAGCGCCGGCTCCTGTTCGTCGGCCTGACCCGCGCCACCGAGACCGTCGAGGTGTCGTACGTGGCGTGCCCCCACCAGTTCGGCGCCCTGGGCGCGCCGAGCCCGCTTCTGTACTTGCTGCCGGCGGCGACCGTGGCGTGGGACGAGGCCCCGCGTGGGGCGAGCGCGACGGGCGCGACGACCGCGACGATGACGGCCGCGACGGAGACGGCCGCGACGGAGACGGCCGCGACGGTGACGGCCTCCGACGACGCCCTGCCCTGGCGAGTCGGCCAGGCGGTCCACCATCGCCGCTACGGCCAGGGGGTCGTGCGCGCGCTCGGCGACGGCGAGGTGCGCTGCGAGTTCGGCCCGTGGGGCGAGCGAGCCTTCCCGCTGGCGCTGTGCCCCTTGACCCCGGCGCCGGACGCGCCGTGAGCTGGGCCTGGTACCTCGGCGACCTCGCCGATCACCTGGCGCGCGCCGTCGCCGAGCTCGAGGCCGGCCTGACCCTCGAGCAGGCCCCCCACGGCCTCGACACCTGGGACGAGACCGCGCTCCAGCAGGCGTTCGCCGCCGCCCTGGCCCGCGATCATGAGATCGCCCGCGAGGTCCACTACCCGTCGACCGCCGGGCGCAAGCGCAGTCACCGCGCGCGCTGCGATCTGGTCGTGACCCCGGCCGGCGCGCCGCTGTCGCGCGGCGAGCCCTTGCCCGGCCTGTGCCCGCCCGAGCAGGCGCTGTGGCTCGAACTCAAGGTCGCGCGCCGGCGACGCCCGGGCGGCGGCCGCGACGGCCGGTATCGCGGCCAGTGGCAGCGCCACCTGGTCGCCGATCTGCAGAAGCTCGCGGCCGAGCCCGCGATCCGCGACGCCGCGCTGGTGGTCGCGGTCTTCGCCGAGGACGAAGCCGGGCTCCACCGCGATCTCGACAGCTTCGAGTCGATCCTGATCCGCCACGACGTCCTGGCCGGCTTCCGCGTCGTGCGCACCGTGGCGATCGCCGATCGGCTCGGTCACACCACCTGCGGCATCGCGCTGTGGCCGACCGTGCAGCGGGGGACGACGGACGCCGAGCCGCCCTCGGCCCTGCCGTCCTGGTCGTCCGGGTGGCCTGGCTAGCCCGGACGCCACCTCGACGACGCGCAACCACGCGGACCGCGGTGGGCCGGCGCTGGCCCCGGGCTTGCTGAAGCCCAGGGCATGGGGTGCAGGTGGATGCTGATGATGGCCGTGGTCGCGTGCGCGGGCGCCGACGATGGTCTCGAGTCTCCCGCGGAGTTGCCCCTCGGTGAGCTCGACGCCGACGACGCCAAGGCCGACGGAGCCTGGGGCGCCGCCCTCGACTGCAAGCCGATCCCGGACCGAACGCCGCTGGTCCGGCCCGAGATCACGATCTCGATCGACGGCCTGACCTTGCGGCTCGACGATCCGGCGACCGAGTTCCAGGCCGTGTATCCGATCGGGGTCGGTACGATCGAGACCGATCCCGACTCGATGCTCCTCGGCGAGTCGCGCTCGATGTATCCGGTGGTCGCGTATGACCGCGATGACTTCGCGATCCGACGGCGCGACCTGACGCCGTGCAAGGTGTGGTGGACCGACCCGGACACCGGCCGTCGCCTGCCGGTGTTCGCCGGCCTGCCGTACCTGCGCTGGTCGGGGTCGTACGCGATCCACGGCCCGGTCGACGGCTACCGATCGCCGTCGGGCGGCCGGCTGCGCCAGGGCTTCGTGTCCCACGGCTGCATCCGCATGGAGGCCGCCGACCTGCTCGAGCTCTACGCGCTCATCCGCGCCGCGCCGACCGTGCCGGTCCACGTTCAGCGCGAGCTCGATCGCAGCTTCGATGGCGTCCGCTTCCAGCCGAAGACCTCGTGGTTCGGCGCCGAGTGCGCCGAGGACCACGACTGCGGCTTCACCGACGCGATCTGTCAGGCCAACCCGTGGTCGCGCCGCGGGTTCTGCACCCGGCGCTGCACCGGCACCTGCCCCGATCGGCCGGGCCAGCCGAGATCGGCCTGCGTCGTCGACCCGACCGCGCCCGGCCAGGGCCTGTGCGTGCCGCGCCACGGCCCGATCAACCAGGACTGTCGACCGTACGATCACCTGGTCGCGAGCCGACGACCGCGCTTCGGCCAGCCGGCGGTCGCGCTCGACGTGTGCGTCCCGGGCTCGCCGGGGTGGATCGGCGATCGCTGCCTGTCCGGCGACGACTGCGCCGCCGGGCTGACCTGCGCCGCCGGCGTGTGCACCCAGGCCTGCCAGCGGCTGTGTCCCGATCGGCCGGGCGAGGCCGAGACCACGTGCGTGCTCGACCCCGCCCTCGGCCCGGGTGGCCAGTGCGCGCGGACCTGTGAGCGCGACGAACAGTCGTCGACCTGCGGCGCCGACCTGGCGTGCGTGAGCCGACCGCGAGCCGGCACCGGCGAGCCCCGCCAGGTGTGCGTGCCGATCGCGCCGTAGGGCGGACGCGCTGCAGTACGGTACCGCGGCGATCGCACGCCGCCAGCGTCGTCCCGCTCAGGGCCGCCAGCCGCGGACGACCCGCAGGCTGGCCGCGGACGCGGTCGGCACCGCGACCGCGAGGACCCCGCCGTCGGGCAGGAGGTCGAAGGTCCGCCGGGCCGCGTCGCGCGGCGTCGACAGGGTCAACCAGCTCCTCGGCGTCGCCACCACCGGCGTGGCGCCGGTCAGCTCGATCGGCGCGCGCCACAGGCGGTCGCCGACGCGATACACCAGCGCGCGACCGTCCGCGGTCCAGCGCGGCCACTCGCCCCCGCTGGTCGACACCTGGACCCGCGGGCCGGGGTCGGGGAAGGCCTGGACGAAGACCTGGTTCTGCCCGGAGTCGCTCGAGACGTAGGCCAGCCAGCGGCCATCCGGCGACAGCGCGGGCGCGGTCTCGTGCTCGTTCGGGTTGGCGAGGTAGCGGCGGGCCGGACCGCCGGCGGGCAGCTCGAGCACGTACAGGTCGGCCAGGCCGGTGGTCGGGTCGCGATCGTCGAACACCAGGTAGCGGCCGTCGCGCGACAGCTCGAGGTTGGCCGGGTTCGGGCCCTGGTACAGCGCAGTCGCCGCCTCGGTGCCGTCGAGCGCCAGGCGGGCGATCTCGACGGTGGCGCCACGCGCGACCACGGCGTAGGCGCCGCCATCGTCGGCCATGACCGCGTGGTCGTAGTCCCAGCGCTTGGTCAGGCGGGTCTGGGTGCCGCGCTCGAGGTCGTAGCGCCACAGCGCGGCGTTGGCGCCGTCGATCCGGACCAGCGCGCTCTGGCCGTCGCGGCTGACCCGCACCGCGGAGACCGCCATCGCCGGGCCCGGCACCGGCACCGCGGTGCCGTCCGCGGCAAACCGCGTCAGGCCAGCGACGAAGGCCTCCGGGCTCCCGACGACGTGGGCCAAGGTCCCGGCGGCGACGTCGAACATCCCGGCGCCGGTCGTCGACGCGGTCAAGACCGGCTCCGCGACCACCACGCCCGGACCGGTGATGGCCAACGCGCGCGGATCGAACGGCAGCGCGACGAGCTGGCCGGCCCGCGGCACGAGCAGGGTCGCCGGGGGCACGAACCGCGGACCACCGCCGGTCGTGATGCGCCGACGGGCGCCGGTCGCGACGTCGACCGCCTCGATCGCCGCGTCGTCGAAGCTCCCGAGCGCGGCGGTGCCGGTGACGAACAGGACGGTGCGGCCGTCGGGTAGCGCGTGCGGGAAGCGGTGGCTCTTTTCGTCGGGCCCGAGGGTGGTCAGCGGGCGCGGCGCGCCGCCCTCGGCCGGCACGATGCTCAGGCCGCCGAACCAGCTCGGCGCGACCACCACCCGGCCGTCGGGCAGCCAGGTCAAGCCGCGGGTCCCGGCCGACACCCCGGCCAGGGCGATCGGCGCGCCGCCTCCCAGCGACTGCTTCCACAGGGTCGCGTCCCGGGTGTAGGCCAACCACTGGCCGTCGGGCGAGAAGGCCAGACCCTCGGCGTCGGTGGTGCCGGGCAACGCGGTCAGCGCCTCGGCGTCGAGCCGGCGCAGGTAGATCTGCGTGGCGCCGGGGCCCTCGCCGGGCCGGCCGAGGAAGGCCACCGTCGCGCCGTCGGGGGCGACCGCGACCACCTGGTTGTCCGGCGCGGGATCGTCGGCGCCACGCGGGAGCGCGACCGTGAACGCGACCGGCGACACCACCGCGGCCACCGCCGGCCCGCGACGCGGCCGAGCCACGACCGCGCCGACGACGACCGCGCCGGCCAGCGCGAGCGCCGCGCCGACGACGATCAGGCCACGGCGCCAGCGTCGATGGCGGGGCGACCGAGCGACCGCCCCAGGCGCGGCGACGAGCGCCCGCAGCCGGGCCGCGAACGCGGCGGCGCTGGGCAATCGCTCCGCGGGCGCCCACGCGACCGCCGCCGCGACCAGGGCCGCGACCCCGCTCGGCAGCCGCGCCAGATCGCGCAACCAGGGATCGCTGGTCAGCGCCGCGGGCGTCGACAGCGGCGGCGGTTCGTACGCCGTGACGAGCTGGTACAGGAGGAGCCCGAGGGCCCAGACGTCGGTGCGCTCGTCTTGCGGTTCGCCGGCGCGCTGCTCAGGTGCCATGTAGGCCGGAGTCCCAGCCCGCGAGCTCGGCGCGCCCGACGGCATCGCGCCGACCTCGCCCAGCGCCGCCAGCCCGAAGTCGAGGACCCAGGCCCGGCCTCCGTCGCCGAGGAAGATGTTGTGCGGCTTGAGATCGCGGTGCAAGACGCCCTGGCCGTGGGCGTAGGCGATCGCGTCCGCCACCTGGATCATGATCGCCAGCGCCTCGTCGAGCGGAAGGGGGCGACGGACGAGCGCGCCCAGGCTGGCGCCGTCGAGGAGCTCGAGCACCAGGTACGGCGCGCCGTCGTGCTCGCCGGTCTGGTGCAGGGTCACGATCGCCGGGTGGTTGAGGCGCGCCGTGGCCCGGGCCTCGCGCTCGAACACCGCGGCCAGCTCGGCGCGCGGGACGTGGGCCCATCGCTCGGGGTGCATCAGCTTGATCGCGACCGCGCGATCGAGCCGGCGATCGTGGGCCCGGTAGACCACGCCCATCCCGCCGCGGCCCAGCTCGACCTCGAGCTCGAACTGCTCGCCGATCACGCGCGGCGGCCCGGCGGGTCGCGGCGGCGCGAACGAGTCGGTGCGCGCGACCGCCCGGAGCAGGCTGTCGACCGTCGTGCGCACCGGATCGGACGACATCGCGCTGACGGTCCGCGATTACTTGGCGGCCAACCAGCCGTCGGCGGTCAAGAGCTCGGCGGTCAGGACCGCGCCGCCGGCGGCGCCGCGCACGGTGTTGTGCGACAGCGCGACGAATCGCCAGTCGAAGAGCGCGTCGGGGCGCAGCCGGCCGATCGTCACAGCCTGGCCGTCGCCGGCGTCGCGATCGAGGCGGGTCTGCGGTCGATCGTCGTCCTCGAGGTAACGCAGGAACGGCGCCGGCGCGCTCGGCAGGGCCAAGCGCTGCGGCCGGCCGGCGTAGTCGCGCCAGGCCGCGAGGATCTCGTCGCGGCTGGGCTTGCGGTCGAACCCGACGAAGACCGCGGCCATATGGCCATCGCTGACCGGGACCCGGATGCACTGGGCGGTGATGGTCGGGCTGGCCGCGGTGACGATCGCGCCGTCGACCACCTGGCCCCAGATCTTGCGCGGCTCCTGCTCGCTCTTCTCCTCCTCGCCCTTGATGTACGGGATGACGTTGTCGACCATCTCCGGCCACGACGCGAAGGTCTTGCCGGCGCCCGAGATCGCCTGGTACGTGCACACCGCGATGCGGTTGGGCCCGAAGGCCTTGAGCGGGTGGATCGCCGGCACGTAGCTCTGGATCGAGCAGTTGGGCTTGGCGGTGACGAAGCCGCGCTTGACCCCGAGGCGCCGGCGCTGGGCCTCGATCACCTGGGCGTGGTCGTCGTTGATCTCGGGGATGATCACCGGCACGTCGGGCGTCCAGCGATGGGCCGAGTTGTTCGACACCACCGGGGTCTCGGCCCGCGCGTAGTCGTCCTCGAGGCGGGCGGTCGCGTCCTTGGGCATGTCGACGGCGCAGAACACGAAGTCGACGCCGGCCGCCACCGCCGCGACCTCGCTGGCGTCGGCCACGATCAGCGCGGCGGCCGCCGCCGGGGGCGGCGTCGACAACGCCCACCGCCCGGCGACCGCGTCGGCGTAGGTCTTGCCGGCCGAGGCCGGGCTGGCGGCGACCGCGGCCAGCTCGAACCACGGGTGATCGGCCAAGAGGGCAACGAAGCGCTGACCGACCATGCCGGTCGCGCCGAGGACACCGACTCTGAGCTTGGGCTTCGACATCGCGCGCGCAATCTAGCAGACGCGCGATCGTCCTGCGCCTTGATCTACATCAAGGCGCAGCGGCGGCGGCGGCGCCATCGTGACCCCATGCTCACGCCGCTGGCCGCCAACCACCTCGCGCGCGTCGCCGCTGGGGTCGCGATCGCGATCCTGTCCGCCATGGTCGCGATCACCGCCGCCACCGGCGTGTCGCAAGAGGCCTTCGAGGTCGTGCGCCCCGACTACGCGGTCGCGATCGCCGACGCGGCCCCGGCGCTGCGCGCGATCCTCGGGCTCGACGCGCTGTTCCTGATCGCCTACGCCGTCGTGTTCATGCTCCTGCCACGGGCGCTGGGCGTCGCCGACGAGCCGCTGGTGCGCCTCGGGGTCGGGGCGATGCTGACGGTCGCGGCCCTCGACGCCATCGAGGATCACCACCTGGCGGCGCTGGCGCGCCTGGCCGAGCACGGCCTGCCGATCGACAGCGCGGCGCTGGCGCTACAGCACGTGATCTCGCAGGTGAAGTTCCACGCCAGCTACGCCGCGCTGGTCCTGGTCGCGGTGGCCCTGCCGCGCCGCGATCCCGTCGAGCACGCCTTCGCGTGGAGCCTGGGGCTGCCGCTGCCGCTGGCCGGCGCGCTGGCCTTCGCCTGGCCGGCCGCCGAGGCCGCGGTCGGCGTCGCGCGCTGGGGCGGGTTCATGGCCGGCTTCGTCGGCGCGATCGCGGTGCTCACCCGGGCCGCGCGCGCCCGAGGCCGAGCCGACGCCGCAGCCGCGACAGGTGCTCGGGCGTGATGCCGAGATACGAGGCGACGTGGCGCTGGGCGACCCGGGACTCGACGTGACCGAGCCGCTCGCGGAACCGGGCGTAGCGAGCGGCGGCGTCGAGGGCGAGGAGCTCGTACTCGCGCTCGGCCTTGAGCAAGTACAGCTCGCGTGTGGTCGCCGCCAGCGCCGCCTGCCAGCCCGCGTGGTCGGCGACCGCGCGCTCGATCACCGCCCACGGCACGGTCACGATCCGGCTCGCGGCGCACGCGATCACGTCGCACCGGGCCGGTCCACCGCGCAGCAGATCCGACAGCGAACCGGCGAAGTCCCCCGGGACCGCGAAGGCCCGCGTGCGCTCGCGACCGTCGGCCAGGACGAAGGCCTCGCGCAGGAGCCCGAGGCGGACCAGCCCGACCGCCGCGGCCGGGGCGCCGGCGGTGAGGTAGCGCTCACCGGCGGCCAACCGCCGGACCGCGAGGTGGGGCACGACAGCCGCCAGCTCGCGGGCGGTCAGCGGCGCCAGGCGCCCGACCCGGACCCGCCACCAGTCGCGCTCACCGGCGGTGATCGGGGCCACGGCCCAACCCTACGGCCCGCCGCGGGGACCCGTCCAGCCCCTCCGGTCGCGGCCGCGAAGCGTGCGCCACTCCACGGTCGCGCCACGGCCCGCACGATTTCTGCGACAGCGCAGCCGCGCCGTGCGACCACCGGACATGCTCCCGCGCATCGCCTGGTCCATCGTCGCCCTGTCGCTCATCGCCTGTAGCGAGGAGGGCATCGACTCCGACGAGGAGGCCCGCCGGGCCTACCTCGGCCTCGACACCTCGATCGGCAAGTGCCTGACGCTCGGGTTTGCCGGGTTCAACACCGCGTCGAGCGCCAACATCGATCCCCAGACCGCGCCCGGTGACGCCGCGGGCACGTTGACCATCAACGGCCAGGTCGATCAGGGCGCCTCGACCAACAAGGGCATGCGGCTGCGGGTCTTCATGCTCGCGTACGACGACGGCCCGTTCCCGGTGGGCGAGGACGACGAGACCATCTCGATCGTCTACGACACCGCGAGCACCCCGGAGCTGCAGCCCGCGCTGCAGCTTCAGCTCCGCGATATCCCGTCCGGGACCTTCACCGGCTCCCTGAACGGCTTCTATGCCGTCAACGGCGGCGTCGACGGCGAGATCGTCCTCAACTTGACCATGACCGGCAACCTGCAGGCGGCCGGCGCCGGCACCGAGCGCATGCCGGGCAGCACCCAGGTCACGGGCACCGTGACCTCGGGCAACGGCGTCTATCAGGTCGCGCTCACCCTGTGAGCCGGCGCGGTCACGGTCGGCGGGCGCGGAACACGAACGCCCCGCCCAGCCGTAGCTCTTCGTACTCGGCGAAGCCCAGGCGCGAGAGCTGCGCCCGCAGCTCGCCGGGATCGTAGCGGCGGATGCCGGCCAGGCGCGCGGTGACGCGACCGACCAGGGTCGGCGCCTGCGCGAACGTCGAGCCGACGAAGATCCCGCCCGGCCGCAGCACCCGCCGGACCTCATGGAGCGCCTGCTCGGCGTCGTCGTAGGCGTGGAGCGCGCCGGCGTTGTTGACCCCGGCGAAGCTGCCGTCGGCGAACGGCAGGC
Organism: Kofleriaceae bacterium; assembly: GCA_018057825.1. Classification (GTDB taxonomy): domain Bacteria; phylum Myxococcota_A; class Polyangia; order Haliangiales; family Haliangiaceae; genus UBA2376. Next base: position 18,750 of record JAGPCY010000059.1, read on the forward strand.
GGTGGGCGTCGCCGCGGACCAGGACCACGTTGGCGTAGCCGCGCGATCGCCCGGCCGCGACCTCGAGCATGGCCCGCGAGATGTCGAGGCCGACCACCAGCGCGCCCGGCGCCGCCGCGGCCAGGGCCCGGGTGAACAGCCCCGGGCCACACGACAGATCGAGCAGCGGCGCGCTCGCGCCCTCGAGGGCGAGGGCGCCCTTGTGGATGAAGAACTCGCCGGCGAACCCGCCGACCGCCGCGCCGGCGCCGCGCCCGGCCAGGACCCGGACGAAGGTCGGCCGCCACACGCGCTCGTAGAGTCGGGCCACCACCGGGCTCTCCATCAGGCGCTGCTCGGAGGTGGTCTGGGTCGGCTCGCCCTGCCCGGTCGCGCCCAGCAGATCGACGTAGCCGTCGGTCGGCTCGAGGGCGAAGCCGCAGCTACAGCGCAGCGCCTTGGTGCCGGACATCCCGCCGGCCCGCTGGCAGCGCGGGCAGACGACGATCGGGAGGAAGTGCGGATCCACGCATCGTGGGTTGTACACGATCGCGGCCTCGGCGACGCGGTCGGCGCCGGGCAACCGACGGGGCGGTCACCAGGCGCCGGCGACGAGCGGCGCCACCGCGCCCCGGCCGCGCCCGCGCGTCGGCGTCAAGGTCGGGCCCCCGAGCGTCCATCCGCCGCGGCTCGAGCGCCGCACCAGGGCCGGCGGCGCGTCGTCGGGGCCGGCGCCGACGTCGTCGCGGGTCCAGCGCGTGCCGAGGTAGAGTCCGCCGGCCAGGCCCGCCATCGACAGCCAGGCGAAGGCCTGCTCGTCGTCGTCGGAGGCGTCGTCGGCCACGGCCATCCACAGGAGCCAGGGCGCGCCGGCGCCGATCGCCCCGAGGGCCCCGACCTTGGCCGCGCGACCGGCGCTGACGTCGAGGCGTCGGGCCAACCAGTGGCCGACGCCATAGCCGGCGATCGCGCCGAGGCTGGCGTTCAGGGTGTAGGCCTCGGTCTCGGGCGGCTGCATCGCCGCGCCGAGCTGGAGGCCGACCACCGTGCCGAGCGCCGCGCTGACGTCGATGACCGCGGCGTCGCCGACCGTGAGATCGTCGTGGCGCAGGCCCAGGCCGATGATCGCGCCGCCGACCGCGCCGGCGCCGGCGCCGATCGCCAGGTCGGTCGCGGTGGTGTCCTCGAGCCCGCTGACCACGTCGGCGAACAGCGCGCCGGCCACGCCGCCCCACAGGAGGCCGCTGCCGAGCTGATGGGCGGCCGCGGCGTCGTAGCCGCGCAGCCGGGCCAGGCCGTAGGCCAGCGCGCCGCCGACCGCGCCGCCGGCCACCGCGCCCAGGGCCTCGGGTTCGCCGTCGCCGTCGTCGTCGGACAGGCCCAGGCCGAGGGCGGCGCCGCCCAGCGCGCCGTAGAAGCCGAGGGCCAGCGCGCCCCGAGGCCGGGCCGGCAGCTCGTCGAGGACCGGGGGATCGTCGTCGGGCTCGGGGCGGACCGGGACGGCGGCCGGCGGGACCGCGGGCCGCGGCGTCGGCGGGAGCACGGTCGGCGGCAGGGCCTTGATCAGGCGCGCGTCGATGGCGGCCAGGAGCGCGCGGGCCCGGTCGGCGACCGGCGCCGCGGGCTCGCGGGCCAGGGCCTCGGTGGCGAGGATGCGGGCGTTGCCGTCGTCGCCGCTCGCGACCAGGGCCTCGGCGCGCGCCACCAGGCCGGCGGCGACCGCGGTGTCGAGCTCGACGTCGCGCGCCGGGGGGCTCGGCGCCGTCGGGGCGTAGGGATCGATCGGCTGAGCCGCGGCCAGCCCGACGGCTCCACACAGCGACGCGACGGCGAGCGAGAGGCGCACGCCGCGAGTATGCGGGGCGGCCGCGGCCGGTTCAACCGCGCCGGGCCGGGGGGCGCCGGCGCCGCGCCGCGACGTCAGGCCTTGGGCAAGGTCGGGATGGCGCCGGTGGCCGGGCGGTCCTTCCACGCCTTCTTGTAGAAGAACAGGAAGACCACCGAGATCATCGACAGCACCGGCACCGCGAACAGCGCGCCGATCAGGCCGTAGCTCTTCTCGCCCAGGATCAGCGAGAAGATCACCAGGACCGGGTGGATCTTGGCGGCGGTGCCGATGATCTTGGGGTTGAGGAAGTTGGCCTCGATGAAGTGGATGCCGACGATCCACGCCACCATCGCGATGCCGCGCGCCACGTCGAGGCCGGAGTCGCCCGACACCAGCGCCGCCAGGACGATCGGGATGGTCGACAGGATCGAGCCGAAGATCGGGATGAGGCTCATCGCGGCGGCGACGAAGGCCAAGATGAGCGAGTACTTCACGTCGAAGATCAGGAGCCCGATGTAGGTCAGGATGCCGTTGATGAGACAGATCAAGAGCTGGCCGCGGATCACGCCCGACAGGCCGCGATCGATGCCGGCGATGATCACGTCGTAGTCATCGCGGACGTTGGGCGGGAACAGGCTGCGCAGGAAGGCGTGGACCTTCTCCATGTCGATCAGGATGAAGGCGCCGATCATGAGCACGAGGAAGAAGGTGAAGACGCCCTTGATGAGGCCGCCGACCACCGCCTGGCCAAAGCGCATCAGGTCGTCCATCTGCGACTGCAAGCCCGAGACGCCCTTCTGCAGGTAGCCGCGGAGCTTCTCCTCGAGGGACATCGGCTCCGGCGGCTGCTCGGCCGGCAAGACCCGGTAGCCACCGCCGGGCTCGCTCTTGATCAGGATGCCGGTCGGCGGGAGCTGCGCCGCGAAGGTGCCGTCGGGCAGCGGCACCAGCGTGAGGACGCTGCCGGGCGGCAGCGGCACGTCGCCGGCGACCTGCTCGGTGACCGGGGCCGGCGGCTTGACCTTGAGCGACGGGAAGCGCTTCTCGAGGGTGCGGGCCAGCTCCGGGATCCACTGCGTGTTGGCCTTGTCGTAGAGCGCCGGGGCCTCCTTGCCGATGCGGGCGGCGTCCTTCGACAGCCGCGGCACGAACACGACGAAGAACCCGACCACCGCGCTGATGAAGACGATGTAGCAGATGATGATCGCCAGGCCGCGCGGCATCCGCCGCGTGCCGTCCTTGCGCTCGGCCATCCACCGCACGACCGGCGCCAGGATGTACGCGACCAGGGCCGCGAACACGAACGGCAAGAGCACCCGCCGCCCGAAGTAGATCATGATGACGACGAAGGCCGGAAAGCCCCAGCGACGGAGCACCCGCCGCACCGGCCCGCCAGGCCCGAACAGGTCCCGCCCGGGGGCGGCGACCGGGCCGGTCTGGTTCGGATCGGCGGGCAGCGGCGGTTCGGTGGCCATGGCGCGGCAGTCTACGACCGATCTTTGCCGCGCACACCCGACCAGGCCCCGGAGATCCAACCGCCGACGCGCCCCAGGAGCGACCGCCGCGTCGCGCGCGCCGACAGCTCGGCCCGGCTCAGGCCGTGCTCGACCGCGCCCTCGGGCAGGCCCCGATCGGCGCGCTCGCCGAGGAGCGCCTGGCCCCGGCGCTCGGCCCGGCGCTCGCGCGGCGCCGGCCCGATCGGAGCCGTGCGATCGCGACCGATCTCGGGGACGATCGTCGCCCAGCGCCGACAGCCGGGGCAGCGCCACGCGAAGCTCGCGGCGCGCGCGCCGCAGTGCTGGCACCGCCAGCTCGCGCCCTCGGCCCAGGCCATCGCCGCGGTGAGCGCGGCCAGCTCGGCGCGGTGCGCGGCGGGGTCGTCGCTGGCCAGGGCGGCGCGGGCGGCGGCGAGGCGAGCCGGCAGGTAGCCGGGCTCATCGGCGGCGATGGTGGCGAGGAGCGCCGCGCGCGCCGCCGGGGTCTCGGCGGCGGCGGCCGCGGCCAGCGCGACGTGGGCCGAACCGGTGCGGGTCGCGAGCTCGGCCAGGGTCGCGGCGGCGGCCCGATCGGCGGGCGCGATCGGAGCGACCTCGGCGGGGCCGTCGTCGAGCTCGTCGCCGGCCGGCAGTCCAGCGACGGCTGGCGAGGCGGTCGCCTCCGACGTCGCAGCGATCGCGGTCGCGGTCGCGCTGGTCGGGGCCGTCGCGGCGGACGCAGCCGCCGTCGGCAGGTCGCCCGCCGCCAGGGCCGGCGCGCCCGACGCCGCGAGCTGACGCTCCGCCGCGACCAGCCCGGGCACCAGGTACGGCGCGAGGGCCGGCGCCGCGACCAGGGCCTGACACAGCCGTTCGCGGGCGCCGCGCGGGTTGCCGCGCGCGGCGGCCAGCTCGGCGGCGCAGGCCGCGAAGTGCGCGGTCTCGCCACCGGCCTTGGCGTCCTTCAGGAGCTGCTTGGCGCTGTCGAGATCACCGGCCGCGATCGCCTGCTGGGCGGCGGCGCACAGGAGGTGGTGATGGCGGCGCGGCGGCGGCTCCCCGCGCAGCTTGCCGAGCCGGGCCCAGGCCCCCGCGGCCTCGGCGAACCGCCCCTGCTCCTCGTACAGGCCACACAGCGCGCGCACCGCACCCTCGTGGCCGGCGTCGTCGGCGAGCACCTGCTCGAGGGCCTTGACCGCGCGCCGCGGCATCCCGGCGGCACGGAAGTCGAGGCCGAGCTCGTAGAGCGCGCGCTGGCGCAGCCGCGCGGTCGCGCCGTCGCGCACCGCCAACGCCTGGTGGACCCGGATCGCGCGCTCGTGCTCGCCGCGGCCGCGAAACAGCGCGGCCAGGGCGAAGTACGGCTCGCTGTCGTCGACGTTGTCGTCGACGACGCGGCGCAGCTCGTCGATCACGGTGTCATGATCGCGGGCGATGTGGTGGGTCAGGGCCTTCAAGTAGTGGGCGCCGTGGCGAGCCCGCCGCTTGAGCGCGCGATCGTCGGGGACGTAGTAACGGCCGAGCAAGACGCCCACCGCCAGCGCGCCCAGGACCAGGCACAGGATCAGGAGCGCCGCCACTACCGGGCCTCGTCAGCGTCGTCGTCGGTGGCGACCGCGCGGTCGATGTCGGCCAGGACGCGGGCGGTGCCGGCGTTGGGCGTCTCCGGCAGATCCTCGAGGGGCGACGGCTCGGTCAGCGGCAGGTTGCGCAGCCGGGCGAGCTCGCGCTCGAGCCGGGCCACCAGGGCCTCGTACTGCCGCCGCCGCCACACGTAGTACATGCTCCACACCAGGAGCGCCGCCAGGAGGAGCGACGCCACGAGCCAGCCCGCGATCAGCGCCGGCAGCCACACCTGCAGGCGCGGCTCGGGCGCCCACGACGCCATCCACGGCGGGACGTCGACGGTGATCCAGGTGCCGTTGGCGACCAGGAACAGGCCGACCACGACGCCGATCGCGATGAAGGCCAGGGTCGCGGTCGCCTTGGCCGCGATGCGCAGCCAGCGGATCACGGCGCGGCCCCCAGGTGCATCGCGTTCGACTGTACCAAAGGTCGGGTCACACCACGCCGGTGCGACCGGCCAGGATCTGGGCGTTGGCCAAGCGACGGGCCTCGGCGGCGCCGCGCATCGCCGTCCACAGGACCGGGTTGCCCGCGACGACGTCGTAGAACTCGCGCGGCGACAGCACCGCGAGCTCACACGGCCCGACCGCGACCACGCTGGCCGAGGCGACGTCGCCCGACAGGAGCGACATCTCGCCGAAGTACGCGCCCTCGCCGAGGGCGGCCAGGACGGTGGCGCCGCGGGTGCCCAGATCGCGCACCACCTCGACCGCGCCCAAGACGATCAGGTACAGACCACCGGCGCGCTCGCCCTGCCGGATGATCGCCGCGCCGGACTCGATCCGTTGCGGCTGAAAGCGGGCCAGGAGCGCCGGCCGCTGATCCGGCGGCACCAGCGCGAACAGCGGCGTCGTGAGCAGCAGGTTGGCCAGCAGGCGCTCGCGATAGAAGCCCTCGAGGGCCGGCCCGACCTCAGGGAAGGCCGCCGCCAGCTCGCGCAGGAGCGCGCGTGGGATCTCGTAGATCTCGGCCTCGGTCACCGCGACCACGGTGGCGTGGCGACGGCGATCGGCGAGCAACGCGAACTCGCCGAACAGCGCGCCGTCGCCGAGGCGGGCCAGCTCGACCTCGCCGTCGGACGTGTGCTTGCGGACCGCGACCTCGCCGCGGACGACGACGTAGCAGGCGTCGCCGAGGTCGCCTTCGCGGATCACGACCTCGTCGGGCTCGTAGGGCTTGACCACCGCGCGCTCGGCCAGCACCTGGGCGGCCTCGGGCGGCAGGATCGCGAACACCCCGAGCGGACCGTCGAGGGGCCCACCCAGCGGATCGAGCTGGGCCAGGGTGTGATCGAAGGAGCGCTCGAAGGTCGGACTCGGGTTGGCGAACTCGCTGGCGCCGCGCGGCGGCGTGGTCGGCTCGTCGTCGTCGAGGGGCGAGGACAGGCCGCTGCCCTCGCCGCTCTGGTCGAGGGCCTCGAGGTCGAGCAGCTCGAGATCGCGCGCGGTCAGCTTGGGGCGGCGCCGGGTCACCATCTCGGCCGCGAAGTCGGCCGACGACGGCCGCTCGCCGGGCCCCGGCCGCACGTGGGTGAGCGGGATGATCGTGTCGGGCTCGTCGAGGGGCGCCGGCATCTCGACCACGCTGTCGCGGGCCGCGTCGTGGAGCGGCAGCGGCGGTGGCAGCGGGGTGTCGAGGTCGGGCACGCTGGGCCGCGGCAGCGGCGCCGGGGTCGGCGCCGAGCGCGCAGCCGGCGGCGGCGGCGGGACCCGCTTGACCGTGGCCAGCATCGGGTTGTCCTCGCGCGCCGGCGCGGTCAACCGGGTGGCGGCCGGCCGCATCGGCGGCTCGATGGTGGTGAGGCGCGGCAGGGCCGGCGGCGGGGCCGGCGGCGGGGGCGCGGCCTCCGCCGGGACGCTCGGCGGCGCGGTCGGCGGCGGCTGGGTCGTCGAGCCGGCGCGCTCGAGGTGGCGCAAGAGCGAGAAGAGCTGGCCGTCCTCGGGCGCGACCTCGAGCGCCGATCGGCACACCGCCGCGGCCTGGGTGGCGCGCCCCTGTTCCGCGTAGGCCAGCGCCACCGATCGGTACAGCGCCAGGGCCTCGACGTCGCGGCGGGCCTCGCGGTAGCCGGCGGCCAAGGTCAACCGCAGCGCCAGGTTGTCGGGCTCGCGCTGGAGCTGGCGTTCGAGATCGCGGATCGGCCGTTTCTGGGTCATAGGGTCGCGAGCCCGCGGGACCCGTCGGTTGTACCGCGTCTCGGACCGGCGATCACGACGGCGACAGCGTGACCGTGCTCTGGAACGTCATGCCGGCGGCGGTGGTCGGGAGCTTCCAGGTCTTGGACACCCCCTGCATGCAGCTATCGAAGGCGCTGCCCAGGGAGTCGGGGCGGAAGCTGGCGCGCCCGACCGTGCCGTCGCCGCCGTAGCGCGCTGAGACCTGCAGCGAGATCGTGCGGGCCTGGAGCGAGCTGTTCTTCTTGAGCGCCTGCTCGTAGCACTTCTGGATGCTGCCGCGCGACCGGCGGACCGCGTCGATGAACTTCTGCGACAGCTCGGCCGCGACCTTGTCGTCGACCGGCGGCGCGCCACCGCCACTGAGCGGCTTGGACTTCACCACCAGGCTCTCGCCCTCGATCGTGAAGACGTACTCGTTGCCGCCCGAGGCGTCCATCTTCAGGCGCGCGATCTCGGCCTGGTAGTCGGCGAGCAGCTTGTCCTTCTCGGCCGCCTTGTCGGTGCACGCGGTCAGCTTGGCCGCGGTCTCCGGGTTGTCCTTGACGGTGGTGCCGCCCTTACATCCGGCGACCAGCCCGGCGGCGGCGACCAGCCCGCCCAGAGCGGCGGCCAGCCCGACGGCGGAGGCCATCCCGACGTCAGAGGAAGGACCAAGCGAGCTACGGGACTTTGACTTCTTCACGGACGACCTCGGGGACGGTGGGATCGGGCCGCGGCGATGACGGGCGCGGCTCCGTCGGGCGGAGCGGGACGGTCTCGATCAGGTGGCGGACCACGGCGCCGCCGACGACGTGCCCGGCGACGAGCTCGGCGGCGTGGGCCGGGGTGACGCGATTGTACAGCGCGGTCGCCTGGCGCGCGGCGCCGCCGAGCCGCGGCGGGAGATCGGCCAGCCCGACCCGCGGTGGCGGCGCGCCGGTGATCTCGCGGACCAGGACGTTGGGGCCCTGGGAGCAGCGGCCGAAGCAGCACTGCCAGTCGAACTCGCAGCGGTCGCTGACCCCGGCCGCGTGGACCGCGTCGACCAGGGCGGCGTGGACCACCGCCGAGCCGCGGCGGTCGCCGCAGTCCGGGCCGCGACACACGACGATCCGGAAGCGACGCACCGTCACGTCGAGAGCGTGACCGGTCGCTCGGACGGTGTCAACCGCACCGCCGACGGTCACTTCGCGGTGAGCGCGGCCTGGGCCAGCGCCGCGATCGCGGGCGTGGTGCGCACGTCGACCGCGATCATCCGGACCGTCTCGCGATCCTGCTCGCTGCCGGCGGCCAGCGCCGCCAGCATCGCGGTCACCAGGTCGGTCTCGGCGGCGAAGCCGGGATCGGCGCGGTACGCCATCAGCTCGCGGGCCAGGATCGGGCGCTCGCGCCCGGCGCCGATCGCGATGAGCGCCCGCACCAGCTCGAGGCGCGCCGGCGCGCCGTGGACCGGATCGAAGGCCTGCGCCTCGAGGACCGCCAGGGCCTTGGCCTGATCGTCAGCCGACAGCGCGGTCCCGGCCAGGGCGGCCAGCGCCCGGGCCACCTCGACGATGCCGACCGGCTGGGTCCCGGCGACGAAGTCGGCCTTGACCGACAAGGTCTCGAGCATCGCCGGCAGGCCGAGCGGATCGCGCCGCTTGATCAGCAGGTCGGTGACCACGTCGTGGAGCGCGGTCGGGGTGCGCGGGTCGACGATCAGCGCGATCAGATCGCGGCTGACCTCGGCGCCCTCGAGCTTGGCCATCGACGCCACCGCGTAGGCCTTGATCGGCTCGAACCGAGCGTCGCGATCGCGGGCGATGGTGGCGAGGGCGGTCACCGTCGACGGCGTGGTGGTCGACGGCGGCGGCGTCCAGCCGTCGCAGTCGATCGTCGCGCCCAGGACCGGGCCGCCGACCTCGAGCTTGCCCGATGCCCGGACCGCGCCGGTCTGGGGATCGAGGGCGACCACGGTGCCGTCGGCGGCCACGCCGACGATCGCGGCGCCGGCGTGGTCGCTGGCGACCAGCTCGACCCGCGGGTGGCTGTAGGCCCAGCGCAGCTCGCCGGTCGTGGTCAGCCCGAAGACGAAGCGGAAGAAGTGGACGGCGATCAGCTCGCCGTCGAAGCGCCAGCCCTCGCCGGTCGGGGCCGCGCGCCACAAGACGCGCCGGCGGTCGAAGGCGCTGTACGACGCCTGGATCGGATCGAAGTGATCGCGGCCGAAGGTCGCGCTGGCCAGCGCCGGCGGCAGGGTCACGGTGCCGTAGGTCGAGCCGGCCCGGCTGCCGGTGGCGGCCCGCTCGTCGAGGCGCGTCGCGCCGGTCATCGCGCCGAAGAACGCGGCCTCGCCGGTGACCCGGAGCATGCTGATCTCGTCGTCGAGACCGCGGATGCGGGTGAGCTGGGCGCCGGTCTTGGCGTCGAGGAGCGTCAGCCACTGCTTGAGAAACGGCGCCAAGACCAGCCCGCGGTGCGCGGCCGGCGCGCCCAGGGCGCCGGGCCAGTTGTTCTGCCACAGCGCGCCGCCGTCGAGGTTGTAGGCCGCCAGGGTCCACACCGGCTTGCCCTTGGCCTCGCCCTGGGTGACGACCAGGACCCGCTCGCCGTCGGTGGTGGCGCCGACCAGCTCGCCGACCACCGGGATCTGGGCCCGGACCCCGCCGTCGGCGACCCGGCGGATCGCGAGGGCGGCGCCCTCGCGGGTCACCAGCACCTCGCCACCGACCGAGACCCGCGAGCTGACGTCGGCGTCGACCGACCACAGCGGCGCGCCGGCGCCGAGATCGTAGGCGACCAGCTTCTTGGGCGTGCCGCCGACCACCGCGAAGACCAGCGGCTTGCCCAGGCGGTTGGCCGGCGCCGCGGCGGTGGCCTCGGTGCGGGTGGCCAGGGCGGCGGCCAGGCGCGTCGGGTTGTTGTCGTCCGACGACAGCCCGTGGACGATCGTGGGGCCACAAGCGCCGCACAGGGCGACGCCGACCAGGAGCGCGAACCAGCGGATGGTGGACACTAGCGATCTCCTGCTTGGCGAGCGGTCAAGACCGCCTCGGCCTCGCGCCGCGACTGCCGCGGCGGGTTGGCCGGCGTGGCCTTGACGTAGGCCTCGAGCGCGTCGAGGGCCTCGACGCCGGACAGCTTCGACAACATGCGGACCAGGTCGACCCGGGCCGGCTCGGGACCAAAGCTCGGCTTGGCGAGCATGCCGCCGAGGGCGAGCGCGACCGCCTGATCGGGCGCGCCCCCGAAGTGCTCGGCGACGCTGCGGAACAACAGCTCGTCGCCGAGCTTGCCCAGGGCCCGGGCCGCCGGGACCTCGCCCTTGTCGAGCAAGACCAAGAGCGCCGGCACGGTCGCGGTCAGCCCGCGATCGCCAGCGGCGTCGGCGGCGACCGCGCGGACCTGCGCGTCGAACGAGGTCAATCCACCGGCGATCGCGGCGACGTCGCCCGACAGGCCGATGTAGAGCTTCACGGCGGCCGCCCGCACCGCCGGGTTGCGGTGGCGCTGGTAGATCGGCACCACCTCGAGGGCGTCCTTGGCCCCGGCCGCGCCCAGGGCGGTCAGGCCGGCGATCGCGACGTCGGGGTGGACCCCGGTGGCGAGCGCGTCGAGGAGCGCCTCGCGCGGGGCCGCCTCCTTGGCAGCGCCTAGCGCGGTCGCCGCAGCGACCGCGGCGGCGACGTCACCACCCCCGACCGCGGCGGTGGCCTTGGCGACGTCGAGCTTGCCGGGCCGCGGCCGCGGCTGGGCCAGCGCGGAGCTGGTGAGGACGGCGACCGCGAGGCCGCCGAGGACGAGATGGTGTGGGCGCATGGATCCCCCGGCCGAGTGGCCGCGTGCGCCGGAGCGTAGCCACCGGCCGGCCGAGATCAAGCCGCCGACCGGGGAATCGCGCTACTCGTCGTCCTCGGTGCGCTTGGTGTCCTCGTCGGTGAAGTCGACCTTGCCGCTCAGGCGCTCCTCCTCGCCGAGGATCTTGAACTTGCCCGACGCCACCGGCCGGCCGCTGACCTCGATCACCATGAGCAGGTGCTTGTTGACGCCGACGTGCTTGCGCTCGAGGGTGAAGTGCGAAAGCAGGGCCTTCTGGCCGCGCTGATCGACGAACTGCTCGAAGCTAGCCAGGAGCACCTTCTGGCGCTGGCCGACATCGTAGAGCTTGACCGCGACCTCGATGTCGGTGAGGCCCTTCTTGAAGAAGGCGGCGAAGTAGATCTTCCAGGTCTGCTTGGCCTTGTCCTCGAAGAAGTTGACCTTGCTCTGCTTCTTGAGCGTGGCGACGTAGGCCGCCGGGCTCTTGGCGTACGACGGGTACTTCTTGTCGCTGGTGAGGATCTTCCCCGCGAAGACCTTCTCCGGGCCTCCGCCGGCCTGGGCCGACGCGCCGAGGAACGACAGAGCCAAGCTGAGCATGGCGACGAGCGGCAGGAACGTACGGCGCATGGGACTCCTCGGGCAGGGGCCGCGGGCGGGCGGCCGAGTTGGGACGGATGCTACCCGCAATTGTTCATCCGCGACCAGCACCAAGCGACCGCGCTCACCCGACCAGGAGCGCGTCGAGGGCCGCGGCCGCCTCGGCGCTGAGCCCGGGGCGCGCCAGCGCCAGCGTGCGTCGGCCCAGCACGCGGTAGAGCGCCGCCAGCTCGGGATCGCCCGCGACCGCGGCCAGGTGCCGGGCCACGGTGCCGGCGTCGCCGCGCCGGATCGGTCCAGTCAGCCCGTCGGCCAGGCCACGGCTGGCGGCGTTGGCGATCGCGCCCTGGGCCAGCGGGGCCAGGGCCGCCAGCGCGGCGTCGCGATCGAGCCCGGCGGCGGCCAGCGTCGCCACCGCCGCGTCGAGGACCGCGACCGCGAAGTTCGACGCGATCGCGGCCGCCGCGTGGTACGGCGCCATGGTCGCCGCGTCGAGCGACAGGGCGGTGCCGCCCAGGCTGCGGACCAGGGCGTCGGCGGCCGCGCGCCCGCGGCCGTCGCCCTCGACGCCGAAGACCGTGCCCTTCCAGCCGCCGCGCTGCCGGGCCAGCTCGGCGCCGGTCGGGATCGCGCGCAGCGGATGCAGCGTGCCCAGCCCGCCGACCTTGCCCGCCACCGCCGCGAAGGCGTCGGCGGCCGCGGTGGCGCCAGCGCAGTGGACCAGGACGTGGCGCTCGCCGACCAGGCCGGTCGCGCACAGCCGAGCCGCGACCTCGCCGATCGCGTCGTCCTTGACGGCGACGATCACCACCTCGGCCTCGAGGAGCAGGTCGGGCGGCGCCGGCGAGAACCCGGCGACGCCCGCCGCGGCCGCCGCGGCGCGAGACGCCTCGGGGCGGCGGGCCCACAGGCCGAGGACCGGGACGCCGGCCTGGCGCAGGCCGCCGGCCAGCGCGGTCGCGACCGCGCCGGCACCGACGATGAACGTGTTGGGAGCGCGGGCCGTCATCGGTACAGTCCTCGCTCGTCGATATAGCGAAAAACCGCGGCCGGCAACAGGTCGGCGACCTCCTGTCGCGCGGCCAACCGGCGCCGGACCTCGGTCGATGACACGATCGGCATGGCCAGCTCGGTCACGGTCGCGCCCGGTGGCGGCGTCACCCCGCCCCGCCCGACCACGATCGGCGGCGCCCGCCGACACACCTCGTCCCAGCCCAACCAGGCCGTGGTCTCGCCGAGGATGTCGGCGCCGATCACCAGCCGGAACTGGAGCTCGGGCCGGGTCACCGCGAGATGCTCGAGTGTGTACAAGGTCCGGCTCTCGCCGCCCCGGGCCCGCGCGACCTCCTCCTCGACGCGCGACACCGAGGCCCGCGGCCCGAGCGCCGTCGCCAGCCGCTCGCTCATCGCGACGCGATCGTCGTAGCTCGCCAGGTCCTTGCCGAAGGCGTGGCGGTAGGTCGGCACCAGCCACAGCGCGTCGATCGCGGTGGTCTCGAGGACGTAGAGCCCGAGCAGGGCGTGGGCGACGTGGGGCGGGTTGAAGCTGCCGCCGAAGAGGCCCACCACCGTCACGGCGCGTCCGGATACAGCAGATGCGGCGCGCGCTCGTCGGCGAAGGCCGCCTCGGCCTCGGCCCAGGTCGCCGTCAGCTCGGGCAAGGTCGCGCCGCCCTCGATCATCGTGCGGACCCGAGCGTCGCCGGTCAGCAGGTCGATCGCCGGCACGTCGTCGACGAACTCGTAGGCCTTGGTCCGCCAGCGGGCGGCGCCGTCGGCGACCTGCCAGGCCGCGCGCAGGAACGCGACCCCGGTCGCGTAGGGCCGGTACGCGCGGGCGTCAGTGACGTGCTGCTGCACGCCGCCGCACGGTCGCCCGGCGTGCTTGTGGAACGTCGGGCGGAAGACCACCGGGCGGAACCGCACCCCGGGGAGCTGCTCGGCCTCGAGGGCGGCGACCAGGCGGTCGGCGTCGAGATACGGCGCGCCGGCCAGCTCGAAGGGCCGCGTGGTGCCACGGCCCTCGGAGAGCTCGGTGCCCTCGACCAGACACATGCCGGGATAGACCAGCGCGGTGTCGCAGGTCGGCATGTTGGGCGACGGCATCACCCACGGCAGGCCGGTGTCGCCGAAGTGCATGCCGCGATGCCAGCCGGCCATCGGCACCACGGTGAGGTCGAGGTCGAGGCGCTCCTCGGCGGCCCGCCAGCGCGCGATCTCACCGGCGGTCAGGCCGTGGCGGTTGGGGCACGACACCAGGCCGACGAAGGAGGTGAAGCCGGGCGCGATCGCGCCGCCCTCGATCGCGACGCCGCCGATCGGGTTGGGCCGATCGAGGACCACCATGGCCTTGCCGGCCGCGGCGCACGCCCGCATCGCCAGCACCATCGTCCACACGAACGTGTAGTAGCGGCTGCCGACGTCGGCGACGTCGAACACGACGACGTCGACCTGGTCGAGCATCTCCGGGGTCGGGCTCAGCGAGGCGAGGTCGTGGCCGTACAGGCTGTAGACCGGCACCCCGGTGCGCGGATCGCGATCGCCGTCGACGCCGATCATGTCCTGCGCGTCGCCGCGCACGCCGTGCTCGGGGCCGAACAGCGCGGTCAGGCGCACGTCGGACCGCGCCGCCAGCAGATCGGCGGCGTGGCGCAGCTCGGCGTCGACGGTGGTCGGGTTGGCGATCAGCCCGACCCGCCGCCCGCGGAGCGACCGCGCCCCGGAGCTGGGCTCGGCGGCCAGGAGCACGTCGAGGCCGGTCGCGACCCGCATCAGACGATCGGCACGGGCTTGAGCGAGACCTTGCCGTCCTTGGCGACGACCCGGAACCGCACCGCCTTGCACTGGAACTGGGCCTTCAGCCGACCCTCGTTGACGCGCAGCTTGGCGATGAAGCCCTCGAAGCTGACCTCGTCGGGGGTGCCGGCGGCGCGCCGGGCCGCGGTGTACTCGGTGTAGACCCGCTTGTAGTAGTCGGGCTCGGCCTCCTGGGCCAGGGCCGCGAGATCGGGGTCGGCGGCCGGCCGGGCCTCGCCCTCGTCGATCTCGACCCGCCCCGAGACCACCGGGTTGCCGTCGTCGTCGTAGGCCTCGTCGCCCGGCTCGGGGCGACCGAGCAGGCGGGCCAGCATGACGTTCAGGCCGTTGGCCAGGCCGTCGAGCTCGTCGCCCACCGGACGGAAGGTCCGCTCGAGGTTGCCGTTGATGATCTCGGCCACGCCTAGCTCGACCTCGTCGACCTGGTGGATGATCCGCTGGGTCGCGAGCAAGATGCCGCCGATCGCCAGGACGCCGGCGACCACGCCCAGGACCAGGATCAGCATGCCGGCGCTGCCGTGCTCGGTCGCGCCGGGATCGGCCTCGGTCAGGACCAGGAGGCCGGCGGTCTGGCCGGGGTAGTCGGCCGGCAGAGGCGCGAGCACCGACACCCGCGGCAGACGCACCGCCGACACCAGGTAGCGCTTGCCGCGCACGGTGGTCTCGACGAACTTGCCGGCCCGGCCCTTGGCCAGGGCGGTCGCGACCAGCTCGCCCTGCGACAGGATCGGCACCAGGGCCGCCTGCATCGCCGAGTCCTCGCTGTCGTCGGCGCGGCGGAAGCTGGTGGCGAACACCTGGCCGGCGTCGAAGTACGCGATGTGGGTCCCGAGCACGTTGCTCTGCTCGCGGGCGGCCTTGGCGGTGACCGCGTAGGCCAGGACCACCGCGCCGAGGATCTTGGGCTTGCCGTCGGGGCCGAGGGCCTGATCGTCGACCACCGTACCCAGGCCGACCCGCATGACGCCCTTGCCCGGGTAGTTCCAGACCTCGGCCAGGAGGGTCGGCTGGGCCAGCGCCAGGGCGAGGCCGCGCCACGCCACCTTGTCGTCCTTCTTGAACTCGCCGGCGACCGGGGCCGACACCCCGTCCATCGCCACGATCGAGCCGGTCGGATCGACCAGGGCCAAGAGGTCGGGCGCCATGCCGTCGCGCTCGCGGGTGGCCCGGAACTCCTGGAAGGCCAGGTTGGCGGCCCGCGACCGCTCGTCGGGCATGGTGGTGCGCAGCGCGGTCAACACCCCCGGCGACTTGGCCAGCACCTCGACCTTGTTCGAGGTGTCGAGGGCGACCAGGGTCGCGTTGTTGTTGGCCTGTTCGGGCGCCCGCTTGATCAGCGCCTTGGCCTGACGTTCGAGGGGCTTGCCGAGGCTGCCCGTGGCGACCATATACATGACGGCGGTCAGCGCCGCGATGGCGACCGCGACGGCGGCGCCGATGACGTTCCGGGACATGGGTCCTCCAGCCTCGGCGAGATTATCGGAGCCGGGCGATCGCGGTGTCAATCGCTCCGGTCACTTGCCGGCCAACGCGGCCTGCAGCTCGGGCACGAAGCACGGCGTGATCTCGTTGTACAGGCAGGCCACCTCCCCCAGGCCCTCGGCCAGGCGCGCCTCGAGGGCGGCGCGGTCCTCGGTGTCGACCACGAGGAGGGTCTTCTCGCGCAGGCGGTAGTAGCTGCCCAGGGCGGCGCAATCGCCGACCTGAGAATCGAGCACGCCGGGGGAGCACAGGACCTCCTGGGGCACGACCACCAGGGCGACCGCCGGCTCGCGCGGCGGACCGGCCAGGCCACGCGCCGCGAGGATCGGCGCCAGCGCCGCGCGCACCTTGCGCCCGGCCGCCACGACGTCGTCGGCCCGCCAGCGCGACGACGACACGACCCGCACCTGCCCGAGGCCGTCGGACGGCGGCGCCTCGGCCTTCCAGACCAGGTTCGGCAAGGTCAAGGTCGGCGGGCCCGGGGGCGCCGCCGTCGCCGGTGCGGCCGGGTCGGCGCGACGGATCCGCCACAGCACCGCGGCCCCGGCGGCCAGGACCAGGAGCCCCGAGCCGATCCACAGCCAGCGCAGGCGGCGCTCGATCGGGCGACGGGCCTCGGGCTCGAGCTCGTCGGCCAACCCGGTGCCCTGCCCGGAGCCGGCAGCGGCCGCGGCCTTCACCGCCGGCGTCGCCGGCGCGGTCACCGGCGGCGGCACGACCACCGCAGGGTCGCTGGCCACCACTCCGCTGCGGGCGCGCGCGACGGTGTCGCGGGCCAGGCGCTGGGTCTCGGCGAAGCCGTCGTTGGCGTCCTTGAGCGCCTCCTCGAGCTCCTTGCGGAAGTCGCGGGCGGTGGCGAAGCGATCGTCGACCTTCTTGGCCAGGGACCGCATGACCGCGGCCTCGAGCACCGCCGGCACCCGGACCCCGCGGGCCGCCAGGGGCTGCGGCTGCTCGGTCAGGTGCTTGCTCATGATCTCGAAGTGGGTGTTGCCGTCGAACGGCGTGTCGCCGACCAAGGCCTCGTACAGGGTCGCGCCCACCGAGTAGATGTCGGAGCGGGCGTCGACCTCCTGGCCTCGCACCTGCTCGGGCGACATGTAGCGGACCGTGCCCATGGTCTGGCCGGTCGCGGTCAACCGCGTCGAGGTCGTCATCTTGGCGATCCCGAAGTCCATCACGGTCGCGGTGCCGTCGTCGTCGCGGACCAGGACGTTCGACGGCTTCATGTCGCGATGGACGACGCCGCGGCCGTGGGCGAACTCGAGGCCGCGCAGCACGTCGACCGCGATCCGGGTCGCGGTCGGCCAGTCCTGGCCCTCGCTGTCGAGGATCAGCTTCTCCCAGGTCTGGCCGTGCACGAACTGCATGGCCAGGACGAAGCTGCCGTTCTCCTGGCCGAAGTTGTAGAGGTGCACGATGTTCGGGTGGTCGAGCTGGGCCAGGGCCTTGGCCTCCTCGAGGAACCGCGACTTGACCTGGCTGTAGGCGGCCAGCTCGGGCGGCAAGACCTTGAGCGCGACGTCCTGCTCGGTCAGGCTGTGCTTGCCGCGGTAGACCACGCTCATCCCGCCCTGGCCGAGGACGTCGACGATGCGGTACTGGCCGAGCACGGTGGTGCCGATCAACCGGTTGACCCCGGTCGACGACACGTTGGCGCCGCAGGTCCCGCACTTGACGTCGGCCTCGGTGTACTCGGCGCCACAGGACGGGCAAGCAGGCATCGGCGGGCGCCAGTCTACTCGGTCGCGGGGCCTAGCTGCCAGCCGGGGACGCGGGCAAGCAGCCGGTACAGCTCGTCCTTGATGATCGCCGGATACTCGACCGGCGTGTAGTGGGTGCCGCCGGGGATCACCCGCAAGCGGGCGCCGACGATCGCGCGGGCCAGGGCCTCGGCGGTGGCCGGCGGCGTCAGCACGTCCTTGTCGCCAGTGACGATCGCCGTCGGCACCGCGATCGTCGACAGCACGTCGGTGGCGTCGTGCTGGTTCAGGCGCTCGAGCAGGTCGCCGTAGATCCGCCAGTCGAGGGTGCGGAACCCGGCGGCGACGTCGCGAAACGCGGCGACGTCGAGCGTCTTCGACACCAGCCCGAAGCGCTGCATCGCCGCGATCAAGGCGTCGGAGCCGGCGACCTTATCGGCGGCCTTGCCGACCAGCGCGGCCTGGCCCCGCATGATCTTCAGCAAGGTCGGGATCACCTTCTCGATGAACTCGAGCCCGAACAGCGTCCGGAACGGGCGGCCGCTGGTGCCGTTGATCGCGAGGAGACCGGCGACCCGGTGAGCGTGGGCCCGCAAGAGCTCGAGGCCGACCTGGACGCCCATCGACCAGCCGATCACGACCGCGCGGTCGATGCCCAGGCGATCGCACAGCTCGATCGCGTCGCCGACCTGGTGGGCCACGGTCAGCGCGGTCGGATCGGGCGGCGGCGTCGACGAGAACAAGCCGCGGTAGTCCCAGCACACGACGCGGTAGTCGGGCAGCGCCGCGAAGACGTGGCGATAGGCCTCGAAGGTCCCGCCGAGGCCGTTGGCCAGGAGCACCGCCGGCGCGTCGGCGCCCCGCCCCGCCCGCACCTGGTAGCCGATCCGCGCGCCGTCGCGCGCGATGAACCAATGCTGCTCGAGTCCGGGGACCACGGCGCACTCTACCGCCGACGGCGGGCCGGGCACAAACCGGCGCGCGGTCAGCGGCGATCGAGCGCGGTGTCCGCGAACGACGCCGGATCCTCGAGGGGCTCGAGGTGGGTGAAGGCGATCGCGCCCGGCACCACGGCGGCGATCGCGCGCTCGAGCTCCTCGACCAGGGCGTGGCCGCGCGCGATGGTCCAGTCGCCGGGCACGACGACGTGCATCGACACGAAGCGGCGCCGCCCGGACTGCCGGGTCCGCACGGCGTGGATCTGCACCGGGGCCGCGTAGCTGGCCAGGACCTGGCCGAGCGCAGCCAGCTCGGGCGCGGGCCAGGCCCGATCGAGGAGGCCGAGGGCCGAGGTCCGGACGATCCGCACGCCGGTCCACACGATGTTGGCGGCGACCGCCAGCGCGATCAGCGGATCGAGGCGTTGCCAGCCGGTGAGCGCGACCGCCGCCACCCCGACCACGACGCCGGCCGAGGTCCAGACGTCGGTCATGAGGTGATGGCCGTCGGCCTCGAGGGCGATCGAGCGGTGGCGTCGGCCGGCGGCGAGGAGGATGCGGGCGACGACCAGGTTGATCGTCGAGGCCCCGACCGAGACGCCTAGACCGAGCCAGGCCTCATCGATCGGCGCTGGCGCGCGCAGGCGCTCGATCGCGGTCCAGGCGATGAGCCCGGCCGCCACGAGGATCATCGCGCCCTCGGCGCCGCTGCCGAAGTTCTCGGCCTTGCCGTAGCCGTAGGCGTGGTCCTCGTCGGGCGCACGGGCGGCCAGGCCCAGCATGAGGAGGGTCAAGACCGCGGCGATCAGGTTGACGCCGGACTCGAGGGCGTCGGACAGGAGGCCGACCGAGCCGGTCAGCCACCAGGCCCCGAGCTTGAGGGCGATGGTGGCGACGGCGGCAGCGATCGACAGCCACGCGAACCGGGTCAGCGCGCCGTCGCCGTCGGGGGCGCGGGGCTCTGGCGGCGGACTCGACGCGACGACCGGCATGCGCCGGCACTGTACCGCTGTCGGCCCGGCTTGGCCGGCCGAGGCCGAGGCCGAGGCCGAGGCCGAGACCGAGTCCGAGTCCGAGTCCGAGACCGAGACCGAGACCGAGACCGAGGCCGAGACCGAGACCGAGACCGAGACCGAGACCGAGACCGAGACCGAGACCGAGACCGAGACCGAGACCGAGACCGAGACCGAGACCGAGACCGAGAC
>JAGPCY010000060.1 GCA_018057825.1 Kofleriaceae bacterium
CGCTGATCCTCCCGCCCCGCGGCCGCAACGACGACGTTCACCTCCCTAGAAACCCGGCGGATTCCGATCGCCTAGCCACCTAACTGATCGGCATTGGTCTCGGTCTCGGTCTCGGCCTCCGCCTCGGTCTCCGCCCCCGCCTCCGCCTCCGCCTCAGAACCCGAGCAGCCGCCCTACCTGAAACACCAGGAAGCTCGCCACCCAGGCCAGCGCGGTCATGTAGCCGAGCAGGAACAGCGGCCAGCGGTAGCCGCCGGTCTCGCGCTTGATCACGCCCAGCGTGCTCATGCACTGACAGGCCAGCGCGAAGAACACCATCAGCGACAATCCGACCAGCGGCGTGTAGACCACCGCGCCGTCGGGCCCGCGCTCGTCGGTCAAGCGCTGGCGCAGCGAGCCCTCGTCATCGCCGACGCCGTGGATCACGCCCAGCGTCGACACGAAGACCTCGCGGGCCGCGAACGCGCCGATGATGCCGACGCCGATCTTCCAGTCGAAGCCGAGCGGCGCGATCGCCGGCTCGATCGCCTTGCCGAGCTGCGCGCCGTAGCTGTGCTCCAGGAGCGCGGCGTCACGGGCGTGCTCGACCGCGGCCCGGGCCTCGTCGTCGGGCGCCGCCGCCGCCAGCGCGGCGTAGTCGGGCGCGCCGGCCGGCGTGTCACGCGGGAAGTACAGGAGCGCCCACAGGGCGATCGTGCACGCCAGGATCACCGTGCCGGCCTCGCGCAGGAACGACCAGGTCTTGGCCAGCATCATCCGGCCGACGTCGCGCAGGCGCGGCGCCCGGTACGGCGGCAGCTCGATCACGAACGGCAGGCGCTTGGCCTTGAGCGGCTTGACCACCCGGGCCAGGACCCAGGCCGCGGCCAGCGCGGTGACGACGCTGAAGGCGTACATCGCGACCATGAGCAGGCCCTTGGTCGACAGCCCGCCGAAGGTCTGGCTCGGGAACAGCGCGGCGATCACCAGGGTGTAAACCGGCAGCCGGGCCGAGCAGGTCATGAGCGGGATGACCATCATGGTCAAGATGCGATCGCGCTGGCGCTCCATGGTCCGGGTCGCCATCACCGCGGGCACCGCGCACGCGAACCCCGACAACATCGGCACGAAGGCCCGGCCCGACAGCCCCATGGTCCGCATGATGCGATCCATCAGGTAGGCGACCCGGGCCAGGTAGCCGAAGTCCTCGAGGAGCCCGAGCAGGAAGAACAGAAGCACGATCTGCGGTAGGAAGACGATCACCGCGCCGACGCCGTCGATGACGCCGTTGACCAGGAAGTCCTCGAGGAGGCCATCCGGCAGGAGGGCTCGCACCTGCTGGCCGAGCCAGGCGAAGCGATCCTCGATGAACGTGATCGCCGGGTCGGACCAGGCGAACAGCGTCATGAACAGGACGAACATGACCGCGGCGAAGATCACCAGGCCGAGCCCGCGGTGCAGGAGCACGCGATCGATCCGCTCGGTGCGGCGGCGGTCGACCGCGGTCTTCATCAGGACCGCGATCCGATCGTCGAGCCAGCGGTAGCGGCCGAGCACCGCCTCGTCGTCGACCGCGGCGTCGGGCGCGGCGGCCACGACCGCGTCGCGGACGGCCGGCGGGACCGCAGCCAGCTCGTCGTCGCCCACGCATTGCAGGGCCCACAGCGCCAGCCCATCGGACGCCGGCCAGCTCGCGGGGAACGCGGCGCGCACGGTCGCCAGCTTGGCGGCCAGCGCGGGCGACGGCGTCCACCGCCAGCGCGCGGGCTCCGCGGTGGTGATCGCCGCGGCGGCCACCACCGCCTGGCGGAGCGCCGTCAACCCGACGCCCGTCCGGCCGACCACCGGCACCACCTGGCAGCCGAGCTCGGCCGCCAGGGCCCCAGCGTCGGGCGCCGCCGGCCCGGCCTCGTCGGCCATGGTCAGCGCGACCACGCAGCGCACGCCCAGCTCCTGGAGCTGGACCAGGATGTACAGGCTGCGCGCGAGCTGGGTCGCGTCGACGCACACCACGACCGCGGCCGGCGCCGGCTGACCGTTCAGGCCGAGGGCGACGTCGAGGGCGATCTGCTCGTCGGCCGAGCGGGCGACCAGGCTGTAGGCGCCCGGCACGTCGACCAGCTCGAGGTCGGGGTGCCCACGCAGCGGCGCCGCGCGACGATCGACGGTGACCCCTGGATAGTTGCCGACCTTGGCGTTGCCGCCGGTCAGGCCGTTCCACACCGAGGTCTTGCCGGTGTTGGGGTTGCCGAGGAGCGCGATGTGGCGGGTCGCGGTCATCGACGCACGCGGATCTGGGCAGCCTCGTCGCGGCGGATCGACAGGCGACCGCCCCGGACCTCGATCTCCAGGGGATCACCCAGGGGCGCGACGTTGGTCACCCGGACGGTCGTGCCCGGGCACAGGCCGAGCTCGAGCAGGCGCCGGCGGAAGCCGCGCTCACCGTCGACCGCTTCGATCGCGACCGCGACGCGTTGACCGACCTCGAGCAGGGTGGGCATCGCTGGCGGTGTAGCAATAATGAAATCGGTTTTCAACTTTGGCCGAGCCCGATCGGCGCGGCGGATCGGCGCGCCGTGGCCCCGATGCTACGCTTGGGCCCACCGATGGACGCGGCCAGCGCCACGCTCCTCCTGTCGCAGAGCTACGAACCGATCAAGGTCATCCCGTGGCAACGGGCGATCACGCTCCTGTTCCTCGGCAAGGTCGAGGTGGTCGAGGAGTACAGCCACGAGGTCCGGTCGGTCACGGTCATCCTCAAGATCCCGGCCGTGGTCCGGCTCCTGCGCGCGTTCCGTCGGCACCACAAGCCGGTCAAGTTCTCGCGGGTCAACATCTACGCCCGGGACGCCTACACCTGCCAGTACTGCGGCACCCGGCTCGGGGTCGCCGAGCTGACCTACGATCACGTCGTGCCGCGGTCCCAGGGCGGCGCCACCGACTGGACCAACATCGTCACCTGCTGCCATCCGTGCAACCACACCAAGGGCGGACGGACTCCGCGCCAGGCCGGCATGACCCTGCGGGCGCCGCCGGTCCAGCCCAACTGGGTGCCGGCGATCGCGATCCGGGTCAGCCTGCGCTCGGTGCCCGAGGCGTGGCGCGACTACCTGTACTGGACCGGCGAGCTCGACCGCGGGTGAGCGGGCGCCGCGGTCAGCGCGCGGCCAGGTTGATCAGCTCGCGGTGGCAGCGGACGACCTCGGCGGCGACGGCCGGCGACGCGGTCGCCAGGGCGCGCGCGAGATCGCTGGCCACCGGCAGCGGCTCGCCGCGCACGATCGCCACCAGGTACGTCGACAGCACCGGGTCGGAGTGCTTGTGGACCAGCCGACGGGCGTTGCCGACCCACGACCGCGCCAGGTCGGGGCCACGCCGGTGGAGCTGGTGGTACGACCGGCCGCCGTCGAGCAGGTAAACCCGCGCCCCGGCCTGGCACAGCCGGTAGTGGAAGTCGGTGTCCTCGAGACCCCAGCTCACGAAGCCGTCATCGAGGTAGCCGACCGCGGCGGCCAGCTCGGCCGGCACCGACGTGTTGCCGCCGATCGCCGCCGCCCACGGGAAGGCGAAGCCCTCGAGGTCGGCGCCGTAGCGCGCGCGCAGCGGCCCGCCGTGGCGGACCCACCACGGCTCGTCGACCGCCAGGCGGGCCAGCGCGCCGTCGAGATCCGCGGCCAGGGCCTCGGGGCTGACCAGCTCGACGGCGGGCGCGCCGACCGCGGCCGCCACCGCCGGGTCGCGCGCCACCACCGCGGCCAGCGCCGCCGCGGGCAGGTCATCGGCGACCGACCAGGCCGCGAGCAGGCCGCGCTGCTGTCCGGCCACCACCCGGGGCCCCACGGTCGCGGCCGCGGCGTGGGCGGCGACGTGATCGGCGACGAAGTTGGCGTCGGGCACGCGATCGTCGTCGCTCTGGATCAAGATCGGCGCCCGCGCGGCCCGCATCGCCACGGTGCGCGCGGCGGCGATGCCCCGCCCGGCCTGGCGCACGACCGTGAGGTCGAGGCGGTCGCGGAAGCCGTCGAGCATCGCGGCGGTGTCGTCGGTCGAGCCGTCGTCGACGATCACCACCTCGAAGTCGGTGCGGCGTTGGCGGGTCAGGGCGGCGAGGGTGCGCGCCAGCGCGCGCGATCGATCGCGGGTCGGGATCACCAGGCTAGCGCACGGCACCATCGCCCCGAGCATATGCCGCCTCAGGCGGTGGCCGGGGCCCGGCGCGCGTCGCGGCACGCCGCTGCACCCTCAGTCTGACGCAACCCTGACCGCCGGCGGGAATCCTCGCGAGCGGTGGCGCGTTGTCCGCGACCACCGGGAGGAAGCGATGCGCTCGTCTGTCATCCGCGGACTGATCTGGATCACGCTCGGCTTCGTGACGCTGTGGGGCCTACGCCTCGGCGTCGGCTACCTCGAACAACCCAACGGCCGGGCCACCACCGTCCCGTCGCGGGCCGACGACGACGGCTTCGAGCTGACCAAGCGCAACTACGCCTCGACCAAGGTGGTGCGCCAGGGCGGCGGCACCGGGGCCGGCGCGGCCATGGATCAGAAGTACGAGCGGGTCGCCGATCTGCGGGCCCGCACCCGGGGCTTCGACGCCGACGAGGCGAGCCTGCGCCGCACCGCCGCCGAGCACGGCGGGGTGGTGCAGCTCGAGCACAAGCGCGGCCTGGCCGGCGCGCGGGTCCTGCAGCTCGCGGTCGGGGTCCCGCCGGAGCAGTTCGACGGCTTCGTGACCGCGGCCCGCGCGATCGGCGTCGCGACCCACCTGACGATCGACAAGCAGGACCGCACCAACGCCTGGCGCGAGCTCGAGGCCAAGCGCGCGACGCTCGAGACCACGCGGGCATCCCTGGCCGAGCTCAAGCGTGTCCCCGGCACGATCGCCGAGCGCACGGCCCTCGAGGATCGCCTGCTCGACCTCGAGGATCAGCTCCGCTCCCTGGGGGTGTCGCTGGGCGACTTCGACCAGGTCAACGAGCTGTGCACGGTGAAGCTGACGCTCCTCGAGGAGACCACGACCCGGATCACGGTCGGCCCGACGATCCCGCTATGGCGCCGGGCGCGGGTCGCGTTCGAGTGGACAGTGCCGATCTACCTGCGGCTGTGCGGCGCGCTCTTGTCCGGCGTGCTGTTCGCGCTGATCGCCGCGGTGGTGGCCGAGCGGGTGCGACCGTGGGGCAAGCTGGCCGCCCGCGTCGAGACTGGCCGCGAGGGCCCCGCCGAACCCGCCCGCTGAACCCGCCGCCACCGCCTCCGAGAACTCAGAACCAGTTGAAGCCGACGCCGATCGAGCCCGAGGTCAGGTCCTGGCCCTCCTCGTAGGAGCCCTGGATCATCCGGGCCTGGGCGTCGATCGAGAAGGTGCGGGCGCTCAGGATCTCGTAGCCGACTGCGCCCATGACCGCGCCGCCCTTGGCGAGGGACTCGCTCTGGGTGGTCTGGCCGCCGTCGTCGTAGCTGTAGCCGAGCTGGGCGCCGCCGATGCCGCCCTTGATCCAGAGCTGCGGCGTCACCCAGTACTGGACCGCGACCATCGCGGTGCCCTGGACCAGGCTCTTGGCGGAGAACTGGTTCTCCTCGACGGTCTGGGCGTTGGCCTGGGCCTCGAACATGATGGCCAGGCGCGGGTTCAACATGCCGCCGATGTGGGCGTCGAACTCGATCGCGATCGGCTCGTAGTCACAGCCCGAGCAGTTGACGTCGGCGTCGCCGATCTTCATGCCGCCCATGCCGAACGAGAAGCCGAGCATCATGCGGCCGCCGCGGTCGTGGAACCCACCGGCGACCGGCGGGTTGGGATTGACCGGGGCGTAGCCCACCTGGGGGGCAGCCATCGGCTGAGCGACGGCGGCGGCGGGAGCGAGGAGGGCGGCGGCAAGGATCAGGGGGCGTGGGTTCATGGTTTGCCTCGGCGGTTCGATCGTAAGTCGATGCCCGGGGTACTGCAAGGCGCGGCCCAGGGTGGTCTCGTCGACGAGCAGGCCGGCGCCGTGAATGATCCCGGCCGGTTGGCCCACCGACCCGGTTGGTTCGGCCACCGACTGTGAACGCCGGTTGGTGGGCCGTGCGTCGCGGCCGCTACGGGTTCGGGTTCACTGGGGAGGTTTGTCGCCAAGTCGCCAAACCTCCCCTCGTCGGGGTCATGCCCCCGACGAGCCTCCCCTCCAAGACGCGCGCCTCTGGCGCGTTGGCGGTAGAGCGAGGTTTGTCGCCAATTCTCCGGGGAGGTTCGTCGCCAAACCTCCCCTCGTCGGGGTCATGCCCCCGACGAGCCTCCCCTCCAAGACGCGCGCCTCTGGCGCGTTGGCGGTAGAGCGCGAAGGATCTAGGTGTCGGCCCGGGCGACCACGCGCACGGTCACGCCGCGCGCGAGCGCGAGCTCGACCGCGACCCCGACCTTCACGCGCAGGAGCGGCCAGGCCAGGCTCGATCGCGCGCCGCGGACGTCGTAGCCATCGATCGCGACGATCACGTCGCCCGCGACGATCCCGGCCGCGGCCGCCGGACCGCCGGGCTCGACGCGGCTGACCTTGAGCTGGTACTGGCGAGGGTCGCTCCCCGGTTCGCGCTCGACGAACGACATCCCGACATCGCTCCGCGGGTCGCCGGGCTCCACGCGCCGCGGCACGACCGGGATGTCGCCGACGTCGACCTCGCCGGCCCCCGCCACGTCGACCACCCAGCGGGTCGCGCTGTAGGTCGCCCGCGGATCCTCGGGGATGCCCAGGAGGTAGGACAGCCCGCGACCGGCTCCCGCGACGCGGAAGCTCCCGGTCTCGTCGCTGACGTCGGCGCGCTCGCCGTCGCGGTCGCCGAAGCTCATGCGACCGCCGCCCTGGACAGGCGTGATCCGCGCGCGCAGCCCTTGCACCGGCGCGCCGGTGTCGACGTGGACGAAGCGGCCGCGCACCGCCAGGTTCGCGGCCAGGGTCAGGCGCAGCTCGGTCTTGTCCTCGCCGGCCGCCAGGGTGACCGTGGTCTGGACCTGAGCGCCCTCGGCCGCCGCGCTGACGATGAAGGTGCCGGCCGGCAGATCGCGGAGCGCGAACCGGCCGCTGGTCCGGTAGAAGGACTCCTCGCGGCGGAACCCGGTGCGCTCGTCGCGCAGCGCGATCGTGAACTCGTCGAACGGCGCGCCGTCGTCGCGCACGACCGTGCCGCCCAGGGAGCCGGTGGCGGCGATCGTGAGGGCCAGCGCGGTGGTGCCGAGCGCGACCTTCTCGGCCACGGCCTCGCCGCCGCCGCGCCGGAACGCCCGCACGGTGTAGGTCCCGGCGCCGAGCCGGTCGAGCCGGAACCCGCCGTCGACGCCCGTGACCACCGGTCGGGCGTCGTTGCCCCACGCCCAGCGGCTCCAGCGCAGCGCGCCGCCAGCCGCCGCGCCGGCGGCGTCGGACTCGCGGGTAGCCGAGATCCAGGCGTCGGCGACCGGCGTGCCGGCGGCGTCCTTGACCACGCCGGCGATCGTGCCGCGCTCGGTCTCGACCACCAGGCGGACGTTGGCGCGCTGTCCGGCCACCACCTTGACCACCACGCCCTGCTTGTCGTCGTCGGTCGTCCCGGGCGCCCGCAGCTCGTCGGCCCAGCCGCGGCTGGCGGTGACCCGACGCTCGCCGGGCTCGACGCCGCGCAGGACGAAGCCGCCGTCGTCGCCGGTGCGGGTGTCCGCGCGGCTCCACCGTCCGGAGCCGGAGGTCTCGACCCGGGCGCCGCGCACCGGCGCGCCCTCGGCATCGACCACGACCCCTGCGACCTCGCCGCCCGCCGGCAGCGTCACGTCATAGACGGTGTCGCCCGGGCCGACCTCGACCACCGGCGCCGGCGACAGCGCGCGCTGGTCGTCGGCATCGACGGACAGCTCGTAGCTGCCGGGGAGCAGCTCATCGATCACGTAGCTGCCGTCGGGCCGGCTCTGCGCCATCGCCCAGATCGACCGGGCCCGCGACGCGCCGCCGGTCGTGCGCGCGAAGAGCTGGACGCCGCCGAGCGGTTCGCCGCCGGAGGCGCGCACGGTGCCGCGTAGGCGTACGCCTGGCTGGACGATCCAGGTCAACCCGGTGACGTCGGCGGCGGCGACCTCGACCGGGTCGTAGCGGTCAGCTTCGACGTGACCGGCGCACGACACCTGAACCTGGTAGCGACCAGGCCGGACCGCGGACACGCTGACGGCGCCGTCGGCGGCGGCGGTGCCGAAGACGCTCCGCTCGGTGCCTGGCACCCGGAGGCTGAGGTAGCCGCTGGCGCACGGCGGACCATCGGCGGCGCCGATCACGACCCGGCCACTGACCCGCGCCACCGGCGCGACCTCAATGACCAGGCCGTCGACCGACTGGCCGAGCCCGAGCAGCACGCTGTCGGCGGCCTCGCCGTACCAGCCATCGCCCTGGGCGACCGGCTTCCACCGCCCGGGCGCCAGGCGGTCGAGGCGGAACCGCCCGGCCTCGTCGGTCCGGGTCCGGCCGCCGCCCGCGCCATCGGTCCAGTCGCCGCCGGCCTCGACCACGGCGCCCGCCACCGGTCGACGATCGCCGGCGGTGACGACCACGCCGGTGAGGCTCGACTCCGGCGTCAGGTAGATCGCGACCTGGCGCGACGGCGCCGCGGCGTCGACCGCGCCCGGCGCGTAGCCGTCGGCGCTAGCCCGGAGCGAGACCTCGCCCGGCTGGGTCCACAGCGTGAAGCTGCCGGTGGCGTCGGTCACCGCGCCGACGTGATCGCCGCCGAGCCAGCGGCCGAGCGAGACCGAGACGACCGCCCCCGCGATCGGGCCGCCGCTCACGTCCTCGACCACCCCCGTCACCTCGACGCCGCCCGGGGTCAACACCAGATCGACGCCGGTCCGGGTCTGGCCGGCCGTCAACCGCAGGTCGTCGTCGTCGTCGGTCGGATGGCGCCAGCGCGCCGGCCGGAACCGCGGCGCCGACGCGGACACCGCGTGAGGCGCGGCGAGGAGCTGCTCGAGGCGATAGGCGCCGGCGCCGTCGGTCGCGATGCAGGTCGGCGTCCGGGTGTCGTGGTCGACGACGTCCTCGCCATACGGCGCGGCGCACACGCGCGCGCCGGCGATCGGCGCGCCCGCGGGATCGCGCACGGTGCCGGCGATCGCGGCGCGGGCCTGGCCGTGAGGCGCGCGGGCCGCGGCCACCTGCAGCGACGGCGACGACGGGGCGGTCGACGAGCCGGCCACCGGTCGCGGTGGCGCCGAAGCGCCGCGGCCCCGCCACCACCAGAGCGCCACGACCGCGGCGACGATCAACCCGAGGACGACGATGGTCCGCTTGGCCATGAACACCTCGCGGCATGTGCCGCGTGGGGGAGGATAGCACCGGCCGCGTGAGCGGTCGGAACGGAGCCGAAGCCGAGGCCGAGACCGAGACCGAAGCCGAGACCGAGACCGAGACCGAGGCCGAGACCGAGACCGAGGCCGAGACCGAGGCCGAGGCGGAGGCCGAGACCGAGACCGCTAGGCGCTCATCGACAGCAGCGGAACCCGACGTTGGGGAAGAAGAACGTGTCGTTGGCCGAGGTGAAGGCGAGATCGCAGGTGATGCCGGTGCCCTCGTTGTTCGACGCGCCGCCGCGCAGCGGGTTGACGCCGGGGAAGCGCGCCAGGGTCCACTCCTTCACGTTGCCGGACAGATCGTTCACGCGGTTGGTCGCGCTGCCCCAGTTGGCGTAGCAGCTCGCGCGGCTGCCGCCGACGAGGACGTCGTCCTGATCGCCGGCCAGCGCGCCGTTGGTGTCGAAGTTGTCCTCGTTGCAGACGCCGAGCTGGTAGGTGGTGTTCATGCTGGCGTACGACCACGTACCGCCGCGGGGCCGCAGGTCGCCGACCACCGGCGCGGTGGTGTTCTGCCGGCTGAGCGCGATCATGTCGACCTTGACCCCGTCCTCGCGCATCCACAGGCTGACGAAGCGCGTGCCACCGGCGGCCGGGATCGAGAACGCGCTCGACACCACCCACTGCCAGGTGCCGTTGGTCGCGGTGACCATGAGCGCGCCCGCGGAGCCCGGCAGCGTGGCGTTGATGCCGGGGTAGATCGTGTCGTCGGCGCCGACCGGCGAGTACATGCGGACCCAGACGTAGTAGTTGGTCGCCGCCGCGGTGGCCGGGAAAGTGAACTGGTAGTCGAGGCGCGGCGACTGGGTCGGCGCGTTGGCCTGGCTGACGTTGGCGCCCAGGTTGGGCGACGCCCGCAGCCCCGAGATGCCGGAGTAATCCGACGGCGCGGAGTCGGGCACCCAGCCGTGCAGCCCCGCGCCGGTGCCGGTCGAGGTCGCGGTGGTCGCCGAGAAGTAGTCCTCGGCCTCGACGAAGACGAAGCCGGTGGCCGCGGCCGGTGCGGCCAGCGGGAAGGTGCTCTTGGTCACCACCGAGCAGGCGCGATGCCAGTCCTGCTCGGTGCACAGGTCGGCGCCGATCGTCTGGCACGCGGCCCGCGCCTGGCCGTAGGTCACGCTGGTCCACGGCACGACGCCGCCCTTCGAGCACACCCGCGTGCCGACGGCGCCCGGGTCGCTGGCGGTGGCGTCGGGGCGCGACGCCTCCCAGCGCATGACCTGACGACCGCCGCCGATCGAGACCCAGTCCTGGGCGGCGTTGTCGTCGACCATGCCGTTGCAGTTGTTGTCGAGGTTGTCGCACAGCTCGGTCGACGCGGTGCCGCCGGGCTGGGTGATGTTGCACACCACCGGCGCGGTCGGGGTCGCGCCGCAGACGTAGGTGCCGCGGCCCTGGCACACGCCGACCCCGCTGTCGGCGCACGCCGTGCCCTTGAGCGGGTGGCCCTCGTCGACCTGGCCGTCGCAGTCGTTGTCGATGCCGTCACAGCGGTTCTCCGGCACGATGTCGCCGGCGGCGTCGGTCGTGACGTTGGGCCCGTAGACGCAGTCCCACCCCGACGCGGTGCAGGTCGGCACCGTGCCGGCGCAAGCGCCGTCGACGTCGCAGATCGGCGGCGCGGTCAGGTTCTCGTCGATCCGGCCGTCGCAGTTGTCGTCGACCAGGTTGCAGGCCTCCTGCGGGCCCTGGTACTCGCAGGCGTACTCGCAGCCGTCGGCGGCGTTGCCGTTGTTGTTCCAGAAGTCGGGCGCACACGCAGCGACCGTGCAATTGCCGCCGGCGCAGCCCTCGACGGCGTTGGGCAGGTCGCACACCCGGTTGCAGGTCCCGCAGTTGCGCGGGTCGGTGTTGAGGTTGAAGCCGTTGGTCGGGTTGCCGTCGCAGTCCTGATCGAGGGCGTCGCACACCTCGAGGGTCGGGCCGATGTCGCCGACGCAGGTCGGGGTGCCGCCGACGCACATCAGGTTGCCGAGCTGGCACTCGCCGACGCCGGTGGCGCCGCAGGTGCCGAGCGAGCCGAGGCCTTCGTCGAACTGGCTATCGCAGTCGTTGTCGCGACCATCGCAGGTCTCGGCCACGCCGCCGACCGTGCCGACGTCGCCGACGCAGTCGATCGCGCCGCCGACGCAGGTGGTGATGCCGGCGACGCACTCGCCGACGTCGGTGCCACAGCGGACGCCGCCGCCCGGGTTGCCCTCGTCGGTCTGACCGTTGCAGTTGTTGTCGAGGTTGTCGCACAGCTCGGGCCCGCCGCCGACGCCGCTACAGCGCAGGGCCCCGCCGGTGCACTCGATCACGCCCGCGGTGCACTCGCCGACGTCGGTGCCGCAGGCGTCGCCGACGGTCGGGATCTCCTCGTCGACCCGGCCGTCGCAGTCGTCGTCGGCGTCGTTGCACATCTCGACGCCCTGGGGCACGCAGGCGTCGGGCGGGGTCCCGCCATCGCCGCCGTCAGCCGCGTCGCCGTCGCCGCCGCCATCGCTGCCCGCGTCGAGGGCGCAGTTCAGGCAGTAGTCGTTGACCGAGCACGCGGTGAGCCCGAGCGCCAGGGCCGCGACCGCCGCGGTGGCCAGGCGCGCGATCACGAGCGCCCTCCGCGCGCCGCCACCGCCCGCCGCCGGCGCAGCATCCCGGCGGCCACCGCCAGCGCCAGCGCGCCGGCGCCCAACCCACCACCCGGACCGGACTGACAGCCACCGCCGCCGCCGGTCGTCACGCGATCCTCATCGTAGGGCCGGGCGTCGGGGCCGGCCGGCGGCGCCGCGCAGGTGCCGAGGCTGCACACGTCGCCGTCGCGCGGGCAGACCACGCCGAGGCACGGGTCGGGGCCACACTGCGCGGTCTGCGGATCGCAGGCCTCGCCCGGCTGGCAGGTGATGTCCTGGCACGGGTTCTCGATGCACATCCCGGCGTCCTCGTCGCACACCCGGGTGCCTGGGCACGGCGCACCGCACGGATCGGGCTCGCAGGTGCCGCGGTCGCAGCGCTGCCCGGTCGGGCAGACGACGCCGGTGCACGAGCCGTAGCACTGACCGCCCTGGCAGTACTCCTGGGCGCCGCAGGTCACGCCGGCGCACGGATCGTCGACGCACACCCCGGCGACGCAGCGCTCGTCGGCGGCGCAGCGGTCGGGGAAGGTCGTGCAGTTGTCGGGACGGCACTCGCCGAGGGCGCCGACGCAGACCTGGCCGGCGCCGCAGCTCACCGAGTCGCAGGCCCGGACGCAGGTGCCAGCGTCGCACACCGTGCGATCGCCGTTGGGCAGCGGATCGCAGGTCACGCCGAAGCACGGATCGAGGATGCACAGGCCGTCGGTGCACACCCGGCCCTCGGGACACGGGAACTCGCCCGACGCGCACGGCAGCGCGCACTGACAGTGGATCTGGCTACAGGTCGCGCCCGGCCCACACAGGCTGCCCTCGTCGGTCTGGCCGTCGCAGTCGTTGTCGTCGCAGTCGCACTGCTCCGGCACCGGCGGCTCGCCGCCCTGGCAGACGTAGGTGCCACCGACGCAGCGGAACACGCCCGGCATGCACAGCGGCTGACCGTCGGGCGCCATCGTGCACGGCCCGTTGTCGGGCACGCTCTCGTCGACCCGCCCGTCGCAGTCGTCGTCGAAGTCGTTGCACACCTCGGGGCCGCCGCCGGTCGTGCCCTCGCAGGTGAGGACGCCGGCGGTGCACACGGTCTGGCCGACGCCGCACGAGCTCGAGCAGTCGGCGCCGCCGGTGCCCTCGTCGGTGCGGGTGTCACAGTCGTTGTCGAGCGTGTCGCAGGCCTCGGTGGCCGGGCCGATCTCGCCGACGCAGCCGCCCCACGCGCCGGTGGTGCAGGTCTGGACCCCGGGCCGGCAGATGCCGGTGTCGGGGTTGCCGCCGGGCAGCGCCGAGCAGTCGCGGACCAGGCCATCGATCACGCCGTCGCAGTCATCGTCGCGGTTGTTGCAGCTCTCGGCGGTCGGGCCGACGCCCGAGCACGCGCCCCACGCGCCGGCGGTGCACACCTGGGTGCCGACCGAGCACTCGCCGACGTCGGTGCCGCAGCCACGGCTCAGGCTCTCGTCGATGCGGCCATCGCAGTCGTCGTCCGCGTTGTTGCAGATCTCGACGCCGGTGCACGAGCAGCTCAGGCCCTCGTCGATCCGGTTGTCGCAGTCGTCGTCCAGCGCGTTGCAGGTCTCGGTCCGCGGGCTCTGCCCGGGGCTGGTGATGTTGCACTGGGTGCCGGCGCCGGTCGGCGTGCAGCCGTAGGTGCCGGTGCCGCGGCAGATGCCGAACAGGCCGTTGTCGCAGGCCGCGCCGCGGTTGGGGAAGTCCTCGTCGATCAGCGTGTCGCAATCGTCATCGAGGTTGTTGCACTGCTCGAACTTGACGGCCTCGGCGAGGATGCTCGAGATCGCGAGCTGGAGCTGCTCCTCGTTCTGGACGTAGATGCCCTCGTTGACCCCGGCGACGTCGGTCGCGCCGCCGGCGTGGGCGATGCCCTCGATCGACGAGTTGCCGGGCGACACGCCGAAGCCGATCGCCTTGGTCTCGATGCGGTAGGTCCGGGTGTCGACCGCGGTGGTCAGGAGCGACGCAGCGGCCGCGGTCGTGTTGGAGAACTGGGTGCAGCTCTCCTCGCCGTCGGTCAGCGAGATGACGATGTACGGACGGCACTGCCGGCCGCTCGGCAGGAACACGTTGCGCAGCGGATCGTTGCGGATCGGATCGAACCCGGGCTGACCGGAGGCGAGCAGCGTGGTGCCGTCGCTGGCCTGCAGGCCCTGCCAGTAGCGCTTGGTGCCGTTCAGCGAGCCGGCGATCGGGGTCCAGCCGCCGGCGTAGATGTCGGGGTTGTTGGCGACGTTGTTGCTGGTGCAGGTGCCAGCGGTGAAGTCGTTCCAGCGCACCAGATCGCTGTTGTTGCCGTCGAACATGCCGACCAGCACCTCGAGCCGGGCGTCGCTGAACAGCGCCGCGGTGCAGCTCGGCCCGGTGAGGCCGGCGTTCCAGCAGTCGGTGCAGTCGACGCCGTTCATCGAGCAGCCGTTGGCCGGGTTGGTGTCGGTCGACGACTCGCGGAAGCGACCGAGGCCGACCACCATGTCGCCGTAGCTGTTGGCGATGCCGGCGATCGCGCACTTGGCGTGATCGAGCCGGGTGTCGACCGAGCCAGGGCAGCTCGGCGGACCGAAGCCGGTGGCGTTGTCGATCATCGACCCCGAGGTGTCGACGACCAGGAACACGTAGGGCTTGAGCGGCTCGCCGGCGAGCGCAGGCGTGGCGATGGCGGCCACCGCCGCGAAGGTGGCGAGGCCCCCGAAGACTCGTCTCATAGTCGCCGATACTATCGCGAAGCGGGGGCGAGCCGACGGTCGTCGCGATCACACGTACCCCACCGACTACCCGCTCGGCGGGTCACTCGTGGCGCAGGGCGACGATCGGGTCGAGCCGGGACGCCCGTCGAGCCGGGTACCAGCCAAAGACCACGCCGACGGTGGCGGCCACCACGACCGCCAGGACCACGACGTCGGCCCGGACCAGCAGCGGAAACCCAAAACGTGCGGCCATGGTCCGACCAGCGGCGACGCCGACCGCGATCCCCAGCACCCCGCCGGCCGACGACAGCAGGATGGCCTCGACCAAGAACTGCTGGCGCAGGTGCCGGGGCCGGGCGCCGATCGCCAGCCGCAGGCCGATCTCCCGCGTGCGCTCGGTCACGCTCACCAGCATCACGTTCATGATCCCGATGCCACCGACCAGCAGGCTGACCAGCGCGACCCCGGCGAGCAGCGAGGTGATGGTCGCGGTCGAGGCCTTCATCGCGTCGGCGACCTGGGTCAGGTCGCGGACCGTGAAGTCGTCGGCGGCGTCGGCGCGGAGCTGATGGCGGGTGCGCAGGAGCTCCTCGATCGCGACCTTGGTCTCGGCGGTCTGGTCGCGCCCGGCGGCCATGACCATGACCTGACCGTTCACGTAGCGGGCGTTGCCGCCGACCTTGCGCACGAAGGTCGTCGACGGCACGACGACGACGTCGTCGTTGTCCTGGCCGAACCCCGAGGTGCCCTGGCGGGCCAGGACGCCGATCACGGTGTACGGCGTGCGATCGATGCGCACGGTCTGGCCGATCGGATCGACGTCGGGGAACAGGTTGGTCACCACGGTCTGCCCCAGGACCGCGACCCGGCGAGCGCCCGCGACGTCGGCCTCGGTCAGCGCCGCGCCGCGGGTCACCGCCCACGACCGGATCGTGAACCACGCCGGGGTGGTCGCGGTGATCTGCGTCTGCCAGTTGGCGAGGTCGGTCACGACCTGCGCGCCGGCCCGGAGCTGGGGCGCGGCGGCCGCGACCTCGGGCAGCGCCGCGATCGCGTTCAGATCGTCCCAGGTCAAGGTCGGCTTCGAGCCGGCGCCGCCGCGCGCGCCGCCGGCGGTCGAGGCGCCGCTGGTGACGATCAAGGTCGAGGTGCCCATGGCCTGGAACTGCTGGGCGACCCGGGCCTTGGCGCCCTCGCCGATCGCGACCATCGCGATGACCGCGGCGACGCCGATCACGACGCCGAGCACGGTGAGGAGCGAGCGGACCTTGGCCCGGCCCAGGGCGGTGACGGCGATCGCGGTGGTGCGGGTGAGGTTCACGACGGCTCCTCCGGCAAGGCGGCCAGGGCGACCGTGGCGTCGGCCGGAGCCTGCGGGCGATCGGCGGCGATCCGGCCGTCGCGCATGACGACGATCCGCGACGCGAAGCGCGCGATGTCGGGCTCGTGGGTCACCAGCACGATCGTGATGCCCTCGTCGGACAGCTCCTGGAACAGCGCCATGATCTCGAGGCTGGTCCGGGTGTCGAGGTTGCCGGTCGGCTCGTCGGCCAGGATCACCGCCGGGTGGGTGACGATGGCGCGCGCGATCGCGACCCGTTGCTGCTGGCCGCCCGACAGCTCGCTGGGATGGTGGGCGGCCCGCGCCGACAGCCCGACCCGCGCGAGCGCGGCCTGGGCCCGGGACGCGATCGCGCGCCGGCCGACGCCGGCGTAGAGCAGCGGCAGGGCGACGTTGTCGACGGCGCTGGTGCGCGGCAGGAGCCCGTAGTTCTGGAACACGAAGCCGAGCGTGCGGTTGCGGACGTCGGCCTTGCGATCGGCGGACAACCCGGCGACGTCGACGCCGTCGAGGAGATAGCGGCCCGCGGTCGGCGCGTCGAGGCAGCCGAGGATGTTCATGAGCGTCGACTTGCCCGAGCCCGAGGTGCCCATCACGGCGACGAACTCGCGCGGCGCGATCGCCAGGTCGACGCCGCGCAGGGCGTGGACCGCGGAGTCGCCGCGACCGTAGACGCGGGCGACGCCCTCGAGGGCGATGACCGGCCGCGCGGGTTCGGCGGTGGCGGCGGTGGTCGGGGGCGTTGCGGTCGCGGTCGCGATGGTGGTGGGCATCGACATGGGAGCCTCGGCGCCTCGCGGCGGTCAGAACATCGGCGGCGGACCGGGGGGCCGGCCGCTGGAAGAGGTGGCGCGCCCGGTCGAGGCGGCGCGGGCGCCGGCGCCGCTGGGGCGCGAGTCGGCGGTGATGACCAGGTCGTCCTCCTGGAGGCCGTCGCCAGCGACCGCGGTCACCGCGCCATCGGACAGGCCGGGGGTCACCGCGATCGCGACCGGCGCGCCGGCGCGCAGGACCCACACCGCGGCGCGCGGCGCCCCGCCGGGCGATGGCCCCACGCCGGTCGGGCCCGGCGCGCCGGCGGAGCCTTCGGCGGGACCACGCGCCCGCCGCGCGGCGGCCGGGCGATAGCGCAGCGCCTTGGCCGGGACGATCAGCGTGTCGCGGGCCTGGTCGACGATGAAGGTGGCGGTCGCGGTCATGCCCGGGCGGAGCGCGCCATCGGGGTTGGCGACCGCGATGACCGCGTCGTACGACACGACGTTGGCGGTGGTGAGGGCCTGGTTGCGGACCTGCCGCACCACCCCGCCGAAGCTGCGGTCGGGGAACGCGTCGAAGCGCAGCTCGACGGTCTGGCCGTCGCGGACCTGGCCGACGTCGGCCTCGGCGACGCTGGCGTGCAGCTCCATGCGCGCCAGGTCGCCGGCGATCACGAACAGCTCGGGGGCCTGCAGCGACGCGGCGACGGTGTTGCCGGGATCGACCGAGCGCGACACCACCACGCCCGCGATCGGCGCGGTGATCGTCGCGTAGGTCAGGTTGGTGCGGGCGGTGTCGACCTGGGCCTTGGCCTCGATCGACCCGGCGCGCGCGGCCGCGACCGCGGCCTCGGCGACCCGCAGCGCCGCCAGCGCGGCGTCGACCTCGGCGGTGGCGACCGCGCCGCTGGCGACCAACCCGGCCGCGCGCTGATGGGCGGCGCGGGCGTTGGTCAACGTGGCCGTGGCCCGCGCCACCTCGGCCTGGGCGGCGGTCAAGCGCGCCCGCGCCGACGCGAGCTGGGCGGTGAGCAGCGTCGGCTCCAGGCGCGCCAGCACCTGGCCGGCCTCGACCCGATCGTTGTAGTCGACCAGCACCTCGGCGACCCGCCCAGACACCTGACTGCCGACGGTCGACGCCACGACCGGTGACAGCGTGCCGGCGGCGGTCACCGTGCGCGTCACGGCGCCGCGGGTCACGGGCGCGGTGGTGTAGGTGAGCGCGGTCGGCGCCGCGCGCCAGCGCTGCCAGCCGAACCAACCGACGGCCAGCGCCCCGACCAGGAGCGCGGGGGTCAACGCGCGCCGAGCGAGGCGCGGCAGCGGCGAGTCATGGGCGACGCGAGTCGGCGGCGAAGGCATGCCGAGCGCGATTGCAAGCGTCAGGCCCGCCGCGCCGCGCGACCGCGCGCGCGCCGCGAGGCCGCGCCGACGAGCGGACTGCGAGAGTTGCAGGACGTCTGCAGCGGCCGCGGTCCCGGCCAAGGACCATCACTCGATGCCGTAGCGCTTGAGCTTGTCGTACAGCGTGCGCTCGGCGATGCCGAGCAGCTCGGCGGCCTTGCGGCGGTTGCCGCCGACCGAGGTCAAGGCGGCGACGATCGCGTCGCGCTCGAGCTCGACCAGCGGCCGCGCGACCGCGACCGCCGGGGCGACCGACGCGCTGCTGTCGTGGGGCGGCCCGCCGGTCTCGAGCCAGACGTCGGCCGCGCCGATCACGTCGCGCTCGGCGAGGATCGCGGCGCGCTCGAGGGTATTGGCCAGCTCGCGGACGTTGCCCGGCCAGTGCCACGCCGCGAGGCGCGCCTCGGCGTCAGGCCCCAGGGTCAGGACCCGACCGCGCACGCTGGGGCCGAGGCGCGCCAGGAGCGCGCGGGCCAGCGGGATCAGATCGCCTCTGCGCTCGCGCAGCGGCGGCAACCGGATCGGAAAGACCGCCAGGCGATGGAACAGATCCTCGCGGAAGCGCCCGCTCGCCATCATCGCCCCGAGATCGCGGTTGGTGGCCGCGATCCACCGCACGTCGACCTCCAGGCTGCGGGTGCCGCCCAGGCGCTCGAAGCGGCGCTCCTGCAGGACCCGCAGGAGCTTGGCCTGCAGCTCGCCCTTGAGCTCGCCGACCTCGTCGAGGAAGAAGCTGCCGCCGTCGGCCAGCTCGATCTTGCCGCGGCGCCGCTCGACCGCGCCGGTGAACGCGCCGCGCTCGTGGCCGAACAGCTCGCTCTCGAGGAGGTTCTCGGCCAGGGCGGCGCCGTTGACCGCCAGGAACGGGCGGGCCCGGCGCTCGCTCTTGGCGTGGATCGCGCGGGCCGCGACCTCCTTGCCGGTGCCGGTCTCGCCCAGGAGCAGCACGCTGGCGCTGGTGCGCGCGACCTTGTCGATCGCCGCGACCACCGGCGCCATCGCGGGATCGCCGTAGGTGAGCGGCGGCAGCCCGTCGTCGACCGCGGCCCGGGCGTCGAGCAAGCGGCGCCGTTCGAGGGCCCGCTCGACCACCAGGCGCAGCTCGTCGGGTCCGCCCAGGGGCTTCTGCAGGTAGTCGAGGGCGCCGAGCTTCATGGCCTCGACCGCGGTGTCGACCGTGCCGTAGGCGGTCATCACGATCACCTCGACCTCGGGCTGCTCGGCCTTGAGCTTGCGGACCAGGGCCAGGCCGTCGAGGTGCGGCATCTTCAGGTCGGTGATGAGCAGGTCGAAGCCGCGCTCGTCGAGCCGTCGGGCCGCGACCCGACCGTCCTCGGCCTCGACGACGTCGTGGCCCTCGAGGCGCAGGGCGTCGCCGACGAACTCGCGCAGCCCCGGCTCGTCGTCGGCCACCAGGATCCGCGCCATCACCGCACCGCCTTGGGCAAGAGGATCGTGAAGGCGGCGCCACCGCCGTCAGCCGGCGCGGCCGCGATCGTGCCGCCGTGGGCCTCGACCAGGCGCTTGCACACCGCCAGGCCGAGCCCGGTGCCCCGGGTCCGGGTGGTGAAGAACGGCTCGAAGATCTTCGCGGCGTCACCGTCGGGGAGGCCCGGGCCATGGTCGCGCACGACCAAGCGTAGCGCCGAACCGGCGCGACCGACGGTGGCGGTGACCGGTCGCTCGGACAGCGCGACCGCGTTGTCGAATAGGTTGACCAGCACCTGGCGCAGGCGCTCGCCGTCGACCGGCCACGACCGCGGCGCGTCGTCGTCGATCACCTCGATCCGCCCAGGCGCGACCGCGGACGCCGCGGCCCGCACCAGCTCGACCGGATCGGTCGGCGTGGGATGGATCTCGCCCGACCGCGCGAAGGCCAGGAGGTCGTTGGTCAGGTGCTCGAGGCGGACCGCCTCCTCGACCACGCGATCGGCCTTGGCGCGGCTGCGCTCACCCTCGGGGAGGGCCCGGGCCAGGAGCTGGGCGTTGCCCTTGAGCGAGGCCAGCGGGTTGCGGATCTCGTGGGCCAGGACCGCCGACATCTGCCCGAGGTTCGCCAGGTGGCGGGCCTGCTCGACCGCGCGGACCGCGGCCTCGCGGCGCAGCGACCAGCGCACCAGCACCA
This sequence comes from Kofleriaceae bacterium, assembly GCA_018057825.1. Classification (GTDB taxonomy): domain Bacteria; phylum Myxococcota_A; class Polyangia; order Haliangiales; family Haliangiaceae; genus UBA2376. The sequence goes on from JAGPCY010000060.1 coordinate 20,248, forward strand.
CCGCCAGCGCCAAGAGGAGCAGCGCGGTCGCGACGCCGATGATCAAGGCCCGAGCCGCGGCGGCGTCGATCGCGTCGACCGAGGCCGGATCGATCTCGAGCAGGAGCTCGGCCGGCCCGCGCCCCGGGCGGCCCCCGCCCCGCATCGGCGGCGGTCGCTTGAACGCGATCCGGATGCGACCGTCGACCTCGACCGCCTCGGCGACCGGCGCGATCGCGAACCACGCGACCAGCTCGGCCGACGACCGCGACGGCGCACCGGCCTCGGCGACCAACGTCCCGCGCTCGAACAGCGCGACGTAGCGCACGTGCTGGGCCCGGGTGGCGTCGAGGGCCGCCGCCGCCCGCGTCGCCGCCGGTTCGTGCTCGGCCTCGCCCAGCGTGGTCCGCACCGCGACCGCGGCCTCGGCGGCCAGCCCGCGCAGGAACGTCGCGCGCGCGTCGGCGACCGCGCGCCGAGTCAGCCACACGTTACTCACCAGCGCGGCCCCGACCGCGACCAGCGCGGCGACCACCGCGAAGCGCGACCAGCGAGGCAACCATCGGAGCGACACGGGCGACCGCACTCTACCGCGTGACAGCAAGCCGCGGGCCACGCGCACGGCCCCACGTCGACGGCGATGACCGCGCCGACCTGCAGGATCCGCAGGCCGCTGCAGGTCTCGCAGGCGCACCGGGTGGGTTCGCGCTGGCGCGTCCCTTGCTGCGCGCTCGATCATGCCTCGCGCCCGCTCGACCTTCGCCGCCCTCGTCCTCACCGCCGGTTGTGTCCACACCGCGCCGCCCACGCCGCGCACCGCGCTCGATCCGATCGCCGCGTTCTCGGTCAGCGGCGCCGCGCGCGCGCCGGCCCGGTGGTGGCAGGCCTTCGGCGATCGCGCGCTCGACGCGCTGATCGCCGAGGCGATCGCCGACGGCTTCGACGTCCGCCTGGCCTGGACCCGCCTGGCCGCCGCCGAGGCCGCGGCCCGCAGCGCAGGCGCCAGCGCGTGGCCGACCCTCGACGCCAGCGCCAGCGCCGGCGCGGCGATGACCGTCGATGGCGACGGCGCCGTCACCCGTCGCTCGACCAGCGTCGGCCTCGGCGCCAGCTACGAGCTCGATCTGTGGGGGCGCCTGGCCGCCGGACGGCGCGCCGCGACCGACTCCGCGGCCGCCGCCGCCCTCGAGGTCGAGGCCGCGGCGATGACCGTGGCGGCGCAGCTCGCCACCGCCTGGTTCCAGCGCGCGACGACCGCCGCGACGATCGAGCTCCTCGAGGCGCAGCTCGCGGCCAGCGCGTCGACCCTGGCCTTGATCGAGGCCCGGGTCGCGGCCGGGGCGGCGCCGCCGACCGAGCGCGCCAGCCAGGCCCAGGCCGTCGAGTCCCTGCGCGGTCAGCTCGCGACCGCGCGGCCGCAGCTCGCGATCGCGGCGCACACGATCAACTTGCTGCGCGGGGCCCCGCCGAACGCGCCGCTACCGCCGCCGCCGCGCCTGCCCGAGGTGCCGGACCTGCCGGCGACCGGGATCCCGTCCGAGGTCCTGACCGCGCGCCCCGACGTGGCCGCGGCGTGGCGCCGGGTCGAGGCCGCCGACGCCGCCGTGGCCCAGGCCCTGGCCGACCGCTACCCGCGCCTGTCGCTGTCGTTCGGCGTCAGCACCGCCGCGTCCTTGGCCAGCGCCCTGGCCGACCTCGGCGCCAACCTGATCGCGCCGCTGTTCGACGGTGGCGCGCGCGCGGCGACGCTCGATCGCCGGCGCGCCGAACTCGACACCGCGTGGCTGACCTACCAGCGCGCCGTGGTCGCCGCCGCCGTCGAGGTCGAGGACGCGCTGGCGACCGAGGCCGGTCAGGCCGCGCTGGTCGCCAGCCTCGACGCCCAGGCGCTCCACGCCGAGGTCGCCCTGGCCGGGGTCCGGGCCCAGTACGCCGCCGGCGCCGCCGATCAGCTCCGGGTCCTCGACGCCGAGCGCACCGCCCAGACCGTCGCGCGCGCGCGGCTCGTGGCCCACGCCGCCCAGCTCGCCGCCCGGGTGGCCCTGTATCGGTCGCTCGCCGGTCGCCTGGCCCTGCCCCGCCCTGCGGATCCCGCAGCCCTCCCGCGGATCCCGCAGCCCGCCGTCGCGCCGACCCGCGCTGCCGAGGCCGGTTAGGCCGCTCGCGGCTGGCCCGCGCCATGCACTACCGAAGCCCGACTGACCGTCGTCAGGAGGACGTCATGATCGCCAAGCTCTCTCCCCTCTCGCTCATCGCCTTCGGTCTCCTCGCCGCGCTCGGTTGCGCCGAGGACGCCGATCCCGCCACCACCACCACCACCGCGGCCGAGCGCATGGCCGCCTCCGAGGATGGCCGCCGCGGTCATCGCGATCGCCACCAGCGCCTCGACACCGACGGCGACGGCGCGATCTCGGACGCCGAGCGCGCCGCCGCTCACCAGGCCCGGCTCGACGGTCTGTTCGCCGACCTCGACACCGACGGCGACGGCAAGCTCACCGCGGACGAGCTGGCGGCCCGCCCCGGACGACGGGGCCCCGACCTCGCGCGCCTCGACACCGACGGCGACGGCGCGTTGTCCAAGGCCGAGCTGGCCGCCGGCAAGCCGCCGCGCGATCCCGACCGCGGGCGCGGCGGGCGCGGCGGGCCGCCCGGCGATTGGCTCGCGAAGCACGACACCGACGGCGACGGCACGCTGTCCGACGCCGAGCGCGCCGCGGCCCATCAGGCGCGCGCCGCCGAGCGGTTCGCGCGCCTCGACGTCGACGGCGACGGCAAGGTCACGGCCGCCGAGTGGGACGCCGCGCCCAGCCGCGGCCATCGCCGCCCAGCCCTCGCCGAGCTCGACGGCGACGGCGACGGCGCGCTCTCGCTCGCGGAGCTGCAGGCCCACCAGCCGCCGCGCCCGCCGCGGCCGTGAAGCGCGGCGCGCTACCCGCGCCCGGCCAGGAGCGCGCGCCCGACCACCTTGAGCGCGAGGATCGGGCGAACCCCCTCGAAGATCGGCAGGACCAGCGCGTCGACCACGTAGCGGCTGATCGGGTACTCCTCGGCGTAGCCCCAGCCGCCGTGCAGCACCTGGCCGAGCTGGGTGATCTCGACCGCGGCGTCGCACGCGAACAGCTTGGCCTGGGCCGCCAGCGGCGCAGCGGCGCGCTCGTCGCCGTCCATGGCCACCGCCGCCTCGTAGGTGATCGCCCGCGCGGCCGCCAGCCGGCACGCCATCCGGCCGAGCTGATGCTGGGTCAGGCCGTACTCGATGATCGGTCGACCGAACTGGCCGCGCGCGACCACGTACTCAGCGGTGCGCTCGACCGCTGCCTGGGCCAGGCCGCAGGCCCGGCCACCGGTCTGTAGGCGCCCGGCGGCGAAGCCCGCCATCTGCAGGTAGAAGCCGCGGCCGAGCCCGGCGGCCTCGCCGACCAGGTGGGTCGCGGGCACGAACCAGTCGTCGAACGCCAGCGTGAACGAGTGCATGCCGCGGTAGCCGGGCGTGCGATCGGCCTTGCCGGTCAGGCGTCCACCGCTCGGCTGGGTCGCGACGAACTCGTGGCCGTCGAAGCGCGGCTTCTCGACGATGAACAGCGACAGGCCCTTGGCGCCCTTGGTCGGATCGGGATCGGTCCGCGCCAGCACCGCGATCACGTCGGCGCGCCCGGCGAAGGTGCACCAGGCCTTGGCGCCGTCGATCCGATACCCAGCGACGCCGTCGACCGTCGCGGCGATCGCGCGACACGCCACCGCCGCGACGTCGGAGCCGACGTTGGGCTCGGTCACCGAGATCGCGACCATCCGCTCGCCGGCCGCGAGCTTCGGCAGCCAGGTCGCCTTCTGGGCCTCGGTGCCGCCAGCGAGGAGCGCCTTGGCCAAGATCTCGGGGCGGGTGATGAGCGAGCCGGCGCCGGCCAAGGACGCCCGCGACAGCTCCTCGGTGGTGAGGACCATGGCCAGGTTGCCCAGCTCGTGGCCACCGAAGGCCTCGGGCACCGACAACCCGAAGTAGCCGAGCTCGGCCATCTGCGCGATCACCGAGTCGGCGACCAACTCGTCGTGGCGGTGCAGGTGCTCGGCGCCCGGCGCGATCACGCGGTCGGCGAACTGCCGCACGCTCTGCCGGACCTCGGACAGCGTGGGCTCGAGGGGCCAGGGATTCTTGCCGCGGGCCGCCGCGACCTCGCGGCCGATCGCCCGGACCACCTCCTCGGCTCCGAGCCGCGCGATCGCGGCCCGGGTCGCGCCGTCGTAGGCCACCTCCGGCAACCCGAGGGCGTCGGCCACCGGCTCGAGGCGCTCGCGAGCGCTGCGGGCCAGGTCGGCCAGGGCCGCGGTGGCCGGCGCGCGGAAGCTGTCGTCGGCGCCCGGATGAGCGTCGAGGGCCGCGGCCAGCGACCGCGCGACCCGGGCGTCGGTCGCCGCCGACGCTACGCGCTCGACCACGACCTGGTGGTCGTCGATCCGCTCACCGCCGCCGGTCTGGCGACCGGCCGCGGCCAACGCCGCCTCGGTGTAGGCCGCGACCGCCTGGACCACCAACCGAGCATCGTCATCGCGCGTGGTCGTCATCGCCGCAAGCGTAACGGCTCCCGCGCGCCTTGGCAGCCGCCGCGTCGACGAACCGACCTCACGGCAGCGGGCCTCACGGCGGCAGCGTCGCCAGGAGCCCGCGACACGCCGCCACACACAGATCGTAGACCACCTCGAAGTCGGCGCGGTCGCCGTAGTACGGATCGGGGAGGTCGGCCTCGCGGGGCGCCGCCGGGTCGAAGGCCCGCAGGAGCTTGACCTTGGCGGCGGCGGCAGCGTCGGGGGCCAGGGCCAGGACCGCGCGCCGGACCGCGGCGTCGACCGGCACGATCAGATCGAAGGCGGCGAAGTCGGCGCGGGTGAAGTGGCGCCCGAGATGGTCCATCGCGACGCCGCGGTCGCGCGCGGTCGCGATCGCGCGCGGATCGGGCGGCTCGCCGACGTGCCAGCGACCGGTCCCGGCGCTGGCGATCTCGAGGTCGGTCCGCCCGGCCGCCCGGGCCAGATCGCGGAGGATCGCCTCGGCGGTCGGCGAGCGACAGATGTTGCCGAGGCAGACGAAGATCACCCGCATGAGCGCACGGCGCGATCGTGTACCATGGCCCGTCGTCTATGCGCGGTCTGCCTCCTCTCGCTCGACGCCCGTGGTCGCCGACCGCGGTCCTCGTACTGCTGGGTGCGTGCGGCTTCGATCCCCGGGGCAGCGGCGGCGACGATGGTGGCGCGGTCGACGCGGACCGCCCCGACGCCGCTCCGCCCGTCGACGCCGCGGTGGTCGAGGACATCCACCACCTGGCCGTCGCCGACGAGCGCCTGGGGGCCGCCGACGTTTTGGTGAGCGGCGGCGTCACCCTCGACACCACCGCGCTCACCGTGACTCCCGATGGCGCCGCCGCGGGCTTGGAGCTGGTGGCGCGCCCCCACGACGGCGGCGGCCTCGAGCTGGCGGTCGCCTACGCCCGCGACCTGCTCATCGACGGTGACCTCCGGGTGATCGGCGAGCGGCCGCTGGTGATCGTCGCTCGTCGGATCGAGCTTCGCGGCGCGATCGACGCCGGCGCCCGCGGCGCGACCCCAGGCCCAGGCGGCTCGCGCGACGACCGCGGCCGCGGTGGCGACGGCCGCCGCGACGGCGCGTACTACGACGGCGGCGGCGGCGGCGGCGGCCACGCTACCGTCGGCGGGGCGGGCGGCAACGACTCGAACGGCGCCGGCGGCGCGGCCTCGAGCGACGCCATGCTGGTCCAGCTCGTCGGCGGCGCGTCGGGCGGCGCCGCGGTGGTCGACTGCGGCTCGCGCCAGCCCGGCGCCGGCGGCGGCGCGCTCCAGCTCTACGCCGCGACCGAGCTGCTCATCACCGCGGCGGGCAGGATCAACGCCGGCGGCGGCGGCGGCGGCGCCGGCCTCAACTGCGGCGGCCAGTACACCGCGGGCATGGGCGGCGGCAGCGGCGGCGCGATCTATCTGCAGGCGCCGCGGATCGTCAACGCCGGCCTGATCGCCGCCAACGGCGGAGGCGGAGGCGGAGGCGCGTCGGGCGGCAACGGCGGCGACGGCGCCGACGGCGCCGCGACCACCCAGCCTGCAGGCGGCGGGGGCTCTGGAGGCGACACCTACGGCGCCCCCGGCGGGGTCGGCGGCGCGGCCGGCGCCCCGGCCCGCGGCGGCTCGAACAGCGGCGGGCTCAGCAACGGCGGCGGCGGCGGCGGCGCGGCCGGCCGCATCATCGTCCGCCTCCGCGACGGCACCGCCGGCACCACCAGCCCGCCCGCGACCGCCACGTCCTACTGACCTATCGACCGAAGCCGCGGGGCGCCGATCAGCCGCGCCCGCCCGGCGTCGTCACGGCGCGACTTCGAGCGCGCCGTCGCCCCAGTAGCTGCGCAGCACCGTGGTCTCGTAGACCAGGTCCTTCAGCTTGGTGTTGCCCTCGCCGGCAGCGATGGCCTCGTCGAGCTTGGCGCCACAGTCCTTGCAGTCCTTGCCCGCCACCTTGGGCAGCGCGAGGTTGACGCTCTGACGGATCAGGCGGTCCTCGTTCTTGGCCGCCTCGAGGAGCGCCGGGGCCTGGCTCGCGGCCTTGTCGCCCATCTTGGCCAGCTCGATCATCGCGCGCTCGATCTGCGCCGCGAGGAGCTCCTTCTGCTCGGCCTCGTTCATCTCGTCGAGGCCGGCGATGTACTGGCTGAGCGCGGCCTTCACCTCAGGCCACTTCGCGGTCAGGGTCTTGCCGTAGCACTCGGCGTCAGCGCCGCAGCGCATCGCGATCTCGATGCGCGCGATGTGGGTCTCGAAGACCCGCTGCGACGCCTTGTAGTTCTTCGACTTCTGATCGGGCTCGTCGTACTTGGCCTTGGCCTCGGTGTACGGGATCGTGACCTTGTCGAGAGCGACCTTGGCCTCGGTCATGGCGTTGATCAGCTCGGGCGAGGCGCGCTTCTCGCCGCCGGCCCGGGCCACCTTGTCCTTGGCCGCCTTGAGCGCGTCGCGCGCGGCGTCATACGGGATCTTGGCGGTGGACAGGGCGGCCTTGGGCGCGCCGTCGGCCTTGGCCCGCTCTTCCTTGGCGCCGGCGGCGTACTTCTTGACCTGATCCTGGAGGATCTTCATCGCCCCGGCGGTCCGCGACAGGCGCGCGTAGGTGGTCGCGGCCTCGAAGGTCGCGTCGCCGCTGTCGCTGACGATCTTGGCCATGTGCTCGAGGCCGGTCAGGGTGCCGGACTTCTCGCTGCCGTCGCGCGAGACGTGGGAGTAGACGTCGATCGCCATCGACCGCAGGATCCGATCCTTGCTGTTGACCGCGATCTCGAGGACCGGCGCCGCGGCCTGGGGCGCGCCGATCTTGCGGAGCGCGTCGAGGACGCCGTTCTGGGCCGGCGGGCCGGGGGTGTCATCGACCAGGTACGACGGCTTCTGCTCGCGGGCCAAGGCCTTGAGCAGCGACGGCACCAGCGCCGGATCGTACAGATCGCCGGCGATGATCGACGCGTAGTAGTCCATCGCCGACACCGGCACGCACTCCGACAGCGCGCGCTGCTCCTTGCCGACGTCGCCGCAGTACAGGTCGAGCTTCTTGTCCTTGAACAGCGTGTTGAGATCGCTGTCGGTGCCCTCGAGGGCGCCCTTGATGCGGTCGTTGACGCTCGGGCCCGAGGCCACGAGCGCGCGCCGCACCTGCTTGAAGAAGAACGGCAGCCGGTACATCACCTCGACCAGGACCGGGACCGCGGTCGGGCTCTTGATCTTGCCGAGCGCGATGATCGCCGCGCCGTGCATCGCCGGGTTGGTCGGATCGAAGTCCTCGCGCAAGATGTTGGCGAGGGTCGGCACCGCCTGGGGGTTGCCCAGGGCGCCGAGCGAGAGGATCGCCTGACCGCGCACCGGCTTGGCGCCGCTCTCGGTCGCCGCCCGGACCAGGGGCTCGAGGGCCTCCTCGAGCTTGGCCTGGCCGAGGGCCTCGGCGGCCAGCCGGGCGCTCTCGACCGAGCGCGGGTTGGCCGGGTCGACCTCGTCGATCGCCTTGACCAGGATCGGCAGCGACCGATCCCACGCCGCCGGCCGGGCCTTGCCGTTGTTCTTGTACTGGTCCTTGGCCTGTTGCTCGGTCAGCGGCTTCGACAGGTCGATGATGACCTGCAGGATGCGCTCGGGCCGGCCCTGCTTCTCCCACGCCTTGCCCAGCGCCGGGATCGCGCTCGACTCACCGAGGCGCTCGAGCTCGGTGACCGCGCGCTCGACCTCCTTGGGGCTGCTGAGCTTCTTGGTCCAGGTCTTGGGGTCGAAGGGGTCGTCGGGACACCCGGTCAGAGTCGCCGTGCTCAACCCGCAGGCGAGGAGGACGGCCAGTTTGTGGATCCGGAGGGTCATGAGTCGGTCCTTTCGAGCTCGGCGGCACGATAACGCATCGGCCGAGCAGAGAGCGATCGCGGGGGCCACCTGTACGAAAGCCCGTCGGCCGGAGGGTGTCCGACGAACGGGCTCGGTTGACCGACCGCCTGCGGGGCTACTTCTTCTTGACCGCGAACAGGATGTTGTCGAAGTTGGCGTACTTCGCGGTGGTCACCACCATCGTGATGATCCGGGCGTCGGTGTCCTCGTCGGCCTGGAGGATGACCAGGCCCTCGGGACACAGGAAGTCGTTGCTGACGATGCCGGCCTTGGCGTCGTCGCACGCCTTCTTGGCGCGCTTGTCCTTGAGCCCACCGAGCGCGGTCGTCTCCTTGATCTTCTTGCCGCGCGCGTCGAGCTTGAGGAACAGCGCCTCGATCTTCATCTGCGGGTTGTCGTCCTTCAGCAGGCTGTCCAGGGTCGCCACCTGGGTGCCCTCGAACGACAGGTCAGAGCGCGTGATCGTGATGATCGGCGCCTCCTGCAGCTTCTCCTTGTTCTCGGCCTTCGGCAGCTCCAGGTTCTTCTGGGCCTTGATCAGCTCGCCGCTGGTCGAGAACACGATGAGGAGGAAGGTGACCAAGATCGTCATCATGTCGACGAACGGGGTCAGGTTGAGCGCGACGTTGCTCGACCGCGCGGTGCCGTGCGCACCGCCCTTGGCCAGGTGCTTGAACGGCACCGAGCGATACAACCGGGGTCCTGCCTTGTGGATCGCCATCGTGGACTCCTACAAGCTCGGCGGGGCCGACAGGCTCGACGGTTCGGACAGGCCGACGCCATCGAAGCCCTGCTGGGCGGCGATGTCCATCGCCTGGATGATGTCCTTGTACGCGACCTTGGCTTGCGGCGTGCTCTCGGCGGCGATCTCGATGTCCTTGCGACCATCGAACACCGCCTCCTTGCGCAGCTCGGCCAGCTTACCCTTGTAGGCGGCCCAGTCGTACTCGTTGTTGTTCTTCTTCGCGATCAGCGGGTCGATCGGCGCCGAGCTGACGCCGACGTAGATGCTGTCGGGCTGGATCAACACCGAGATCTTGGCCGGGGGCTCCTCTTGCACCGGCTCGCTGGCGCGGCTCTTGCCTTTGGGCTGGATCGTGATGCGCGCGATCTCGCTCCACACCGCGGTCACCAGGAGGAACGCGGTCAAGCAGCTCATCAGGTCGATGAAGGGGACGATGTTGAGCTCGACGTTGAGGCTCTTCTTGTCCCCGGTGTCAATTGCTGCGCCCATGAAGGGCCTCCCTTAACCCGCCGCTCGAGGGATCGAGGGCGGGAGGCGTGAAGGGTCGACGGACAGACGGCGGGCGGGGAGCGCGACGCCCCCCGCGTGGATCACGCCGGCTGCATCTGGGCGCGGTGGTTGACGACCAGGTTGACGACCTGGACCGTCACCTCGTTGATGTCGTCGGTGACGTTGGTGGTCATGCCCTGGAGGATCGAGTAGCCGAGCAGGCCGATCAGCGAGGTGCCGATGCCGAACGCGGTGCAGTTCAGGGCCTCCGAGATCGCGCCGGCGAGCTCGGTGGCCTTGTTGCCGCCCTCGTCGGCGCCGACCGACTTGAAGGCCTTGATCATGCCGGTGATGGTGCCGAGGAGGCCGGCCATAACCGCGAAGTTGGCGAGCATCGCCAGGTACGGCGTGCGGGCGTTGATCTTGGGCAGCTCGCGGAGCGCGGCCTCGTCCATCGCGGCCTGGACCTCGTCGTCGCTCTTGTTGAACTTCATGAGGCCGGCCTGGACGATGCGGGTCATCGGGGTCGGGTTGCCCGAGCAGACCTTGATCGCGCCCTGGACGTTGCCGGCCATGACCTGGCTCTTGAGGAGCGCCAGGAGCTTGTCCTTGTCGACGGAGGCCTTGAACAGGTAGACCGCTCGCTCGACGATGATCGCGATGATGGCGATCGAGGACACGAGGATGGGCCACATGCCCCATCCGCCTTCGTGGAACGCTGCCGAGATCGTCTGCAACATGTCGACTTGCCTCCGAGAGCCGCGCCGTGCGCGGGGTTGCGCGAGAGCCGCGCCGTGCGCGGATTGCGTTGTGGCCTCCGGTTTTGCAAGGACGGATCCAGGCCTTAACCTGCCGGAATCGCTGGCCGCTCAGAGAATCTCGGTCTAGATCGGGCGGGGCGACCTGCCGCGCCGCGAGGCGAAATGCCACGATCGCCAAGCCCTGGGAACCGGCCGCGATCCGTGGTGTCCTAGCGCTCGGTGAAAGCCCTGCGCCTCGCGTCGCTCGTCGACTTGGTCGTCCTGATGTTGGTCGCGGTGGCCGTGTTCCTCCCGCCGCGCCCGTTTCGGGTCGTCGCGGCGCCGCGGACCGACGCGGCGGGGCGCGCCCAGCTCGCCTTCGCCGAGGCCCGGGTGGTCGCGCGGCCCGATGACGGCGACGCGATCTACGAGCTGACGCGGCGGCTGGCGGACGCCCGCCAGTCGGACTGGGCGGTCCAGACCGCCGCGGTCGCCGCCGAGCGGGCCCGGACCTCGCCGAGCTACTGGCGGGCGCTCCTGGCGGTGTCGATCGCGCATGTCGATCGCCTCGAGGCCAAGCCGGCCCTCGACTACGCGACCCAGGCCCTGGCCGCGTGCAACGCCGCAGCGGCGACCTGCCCGAGCTGGGAGCAGCTCCGCGTCGAGCTGTACCAGCGTCACCTCGACGCCGGCGTGCGCTCGGGGATCGATCCGCGGAAGAACCCCACTGGGTTCCGCGAGGCTGGTGAGGCCGCGCTGCGCCACGTCCGGGTGACCGGCTCGGGGATCGCGCCGACGCCCGCGCCGGCGCCGAGTGCCGGTAGTGGCGGTGGCAGTGGAAGTGGCAGCGGCAGCGCGACGCCGTGAGCTGACCGAGGCGGAGACCGAGGCCGAGACCGAGGCGGAGACCGAGACCGAGACCGAGGCCGAGACCGAGGCGGAGGCCGAGACCAAGGCGGAGGCGGAGGCCGAGGCTAGCCGATGACCAGATCGGCGATCAGGGGACGGTGGTCGCTGGCCCGGCGGGCTAGCTCGGTCTCGCCGCGGGTCAGGGCGTCGACCCGGACCGCGCCTCGGACGTAGAGCCCGTCGAGGGCGCGCAGCGGAGCCCAGGCGGGGAAGGTCCGCGGCCGCCGCTCGACGCCGGCGAAGCCGTGGGGCGCGAGCCAGCTCGCGAGGCTGCCCCAGACGTCGTTGAGGTCGCCGCCGATCACCACCGGCGTGTCGTGGTGCAAGCCGTGGAGCGGGTGACTCTCGACGAAGTGCTCGACCTGGATCCGGCGCTCGTACTGGGCCAGCCCGAGGTGCAGGTTGAAGACGTGGACCGTGCGGTGGTGGCCGTCGGGATGCCGGATCCGACACGCGACGTGGAGGGCGCTGCGCCGCTTCTTGGGGGCGACGGTGAGGTCGATGTTGCGGATCTCGTCGAGCGGATAGCGCGACAAGACCGCGTTGCCGTAGCTGCCGCCGCCGCGCACGGCGACGTTGGGAAACCACGCGTAGTGGGTGAGGCCGAGCCCCTCGGCCAGGAGCGTCGCCTGATGATCGCCGTTGGAGCGCCGGGCGCCGGCGTCGACCTCCTGCAGGAGCACGACGTCGGGCTGATAGTGCTCGAGGCAGGCCACGGTGCGGGCCGGGTCGTAGCGGCGATCGACGCCGCCGATGCACTTGTGGATGTTGTAGCTGACGACGCGCACCTTCATGCCTGCGCTCCGCGCTCGACCCGGGCCACCACCAGGGTCATGTCGTCGTCGATCGGCAGCCCGCCGAGGTGGGCCACCAGCTCGCCGGCAAGGCGCCGCTGGACCGCGACCGGATCGCGCTCGTCCTCGGCCAGCCGCCGCAGCACCCGCTGCAACCGGCGATCGCCGAACTGCTTGCCGTCGGCGCCGTGGCACTCGATCAGGCCGTCGGTGTACCAGACCACCAGGTCGCCGTCGGCCAGGGGGCGGGTCGCGACCTTCGCCACCGGGCCGGCGCCGGCGCCCAGCGGATTGCCGCGGGCCACCAGCGCCGACAGCTCGATCGTGTCGCCGGTCGGCGTCGGCGTCGGCCGCGGCCGACACACGTACGGCGCCAGGTGGCCGGCGTTGGCGAACAGGACGGTGCCGGCGGCCGGGTCGACGATCGACGCGAAGCAGGTGAGGTGGAACCGCCCGGCCCCGACCTGACGGACCGCGGCGTCGAGCAGGCCGAGCAAGGTGACGACGTCGAGGGCATCGCCGGCGCCGGCGACCGCGGCATCACAGGCGCCGCGCGCGGCCGCGGTGACCATGGCCGATGCGACCCCGGTGCCGGTGACGTCGCCGACGACGACCAAGGTTCGGCCGCCAGACAGCGGATAGCGCGACCACCAGTCGCCGCCACACGCCGCCGCCGGCTGCCACGAGCCGACCACCGTCAGACCTCCATGGCGGACCGGCTCGGGGCCCGGGACGAAGCCAGCCTGGACCGCGGCCGCCAGCTCGACCTCGTGGACCAGCTCGGCGCGGGCCCGCGCGGTCTCGGCGATCCGGACGTAGTCGAGGGCGGCCGCGGTGCGATCGGCGATGCCGGCCAGGAACCGGGCCTGGCGCGGCCCGAGGGGGCGTCCGCGGATGATGATCAACCCGACCAGCTCGTCGCGGACCACCAGCGGGACCAGGCCGGTGGCGGCGAAGGCCGTGAACAGCCGCTCCGCCGACGGGCGGAGATCATCGAGGCCCGCGGCGTCGAGGTCGGTCGACGACAGCGGTTGCCGATAGGCGGCCAGCCACGGACCGAGGAGCGGATCGGGGATCTGATCGCCGACCAGGACCTCGTGATCGGCGGTCTGCCACGACCAGTCGTCGCGCGCCGGGATGATCACGGTGACCGCGTCGCCCAGGCCGATGTGGCAGGCGTCGCCGGCCAGGGCGGCGACCTGCCCGGCGCGCTCGGCCTCGCGGACCCGGGTCGCGAACTGCGAGGCCACGCGATCGAGTGGCCCGGCGCCAGGCGCGCGCACCGCCCACGCCCGCCCGACCAGCGCGAGCAGCACGCGGGCCCCGAGGATCGCCTCGAGGATGATGAGCGCGCCGACCCAGGCCGGCCAGCCGTCGAGCAGATACACAGCCGCCGCCGCCACCAGCGCGAACGCCACCACCAGCGCGAAGAACGCCAGCGGCGCGCGGCCATCGAGGGCCCGGGCCCGCAGCAGATCGTCCTGGAAGATCGAGCGCAGCGCCAGGAGCGCCCCGACGGCGACGAAGAACCAGCTCACCGGCAGGTAGCCGATGCCGAAGGCGAGCAAGACGTCGACCAGACCGAGAAACGACACCGCCAGCGCCACCAGGCCACCCCAGAGCTGACGTCGGCGCAAGCCGGGCGCCGCGGCCCGGGCCGCCCGCAGGGTCTCGACGAAGGCGGCCACCGAGCACGCGGTGATGATCGCGACCGCGGGCGCCACCGCCGGCCCGGCGGCGAAGAACCGCAGGCCCGACGGCGTGTGCACCACGCCGGCCACCGCCCACGGCGTCGCCAGCGCCACGATCATGAACCCCACCGCGACCGCGCTGGCCAGCGCGATCACCGCGCGGTAGGAGGACAGGCGTTCGGCCAGGGCCAGCTCGAAGACCGTCGCGCCGACCGCGGCGATCGGCACGAAGGCCGTACCGAAGCGAAAGAACCCGCGCGCCGCGTCGTCGGTCGGCGCCGCCACCGCCAGACCGAAGCCGACGACGAAGGGCAAGAGCCCGCCGGCGAAGACGATGATCGGCGCTCGCAGGTGGGGTGCGCCGCGCATGAAGAGCGCGTAGACCAGCACCGCCGCGAGGGCGCACGCCGCCAACCAGAACGGCAGCCCGACCAGGCTGAGCTGGAAGTTGTCGGGGTCGAGCAACCGCACGTCGCTACCCGAGGATACCGACAACCCTCGCCGCGGGTGTACTATCGGACGCGGATCGCCAACCGATCACCCGTGGTAGCCACCTTCCCCCTCGCCGCTGGCCCCCTCGCCGCTGGCCGCGCGGCGCTTCGCCGCCGCGGAGCCCGTCGTGGCTGACCCGCCGCCGCCACCGCGCGGCCCGCGGGCCGGGGTCAGCCTCCCGCTGCCGCCGCCCGGCGACGAGGAGTCGCGAAGCGGCGTGCGCATGAGCGCGCTGATCGCCGATCACACCGCCCGCGCCGTGCCGGCGTTGCCCCTCGGACAGGCCTGGGAGCTCGACGACACCACCGACGAGGATCAGCTCCTCGACAGCGGCGCGGTGCGGATGGCCGATGAGCCGGCGCCGCCCGGGGCCCAGACCCGCGCCGCCCGCGCCACCGTCGCTGGGGTGCGCAGCCGGAAGCTGCCGCTCACCGCCGACGAGAGCGCCCCGGTGCCGCTGCTCCCCGAGATCGATCCCGCGCCGCGCCTGCCCGCGCCGCCGGTCGCCGCGCCACCGCGCTTGCCCGAGCCGCCCCGCGGACCCGAGCTGCGCCCCGCCGACCTGGCTGGACTCGACCCGCGCGAAAAGCGCCTGCCGCTGCGCGCCGGCCCCAACACGCCGCCCGGGGGCAACCTGCTGCCGCGCCTGAGCCACCAAGTCCCACGGGCGGAACCGCCCCTGGTGCCGCCGCCACCGACGCGGCCCGTCCCAGGCCGCGGCCCAGCCCCTCGCGCCGCCGAGGCGCGCTCCGCCGAAACCCGATCGCCCCGGGCCGAACCCCGGTCTGGCGAACCCCGGTCTGGCGAGCCGCGGTCTGCTGAGCCCCGGTCTGGCGAGCCCCGGTCTGGCGAGCCCCGGTCTGGCGAGCCCCGTACCGCAGACCCCCGGCCTCCCCGGGCCGCCCCCCGCGCCGTCGACGAACGCGCCGAGCGCAGCGGTCCGCGCCCGGCCCCGGCGCGCGCCGACGCGCGGGCCGAGGGGCGTCCGGCCGAATCGGACTCGGCCAAGGTCCGGCTCGGACCGCGCGCGCCCGTCACCGCAGGCCATGTCATCGCCGGCCGCTATCAGATCCTCGATCGCATCGGCGTCGGCGGCATGGGGAAGGTCTACAAGGTCCGCCACACCCAGCTCGCCAAGACCTTCGCGCTCAAGGTCATCGGCGAGAACCTGGCCGACACCGACGAGGCCCGCGAGCTGTTCTACCGCGAGGCTCGACTCGCCAGCGCCGTCAACCACCCCAACATCACGTCGGTCGTCGACTTCGGCGAGGATCCCGACGTCGGGGCGTTCATGGTCATGGAGCTCGTCGAGGGCGAGGCCGTCCATCGCGTGCTGCGCCGCGAGACCCGCCTGGGCGTCCGCATGGCGTGCGAGATCATCCTTCAGGTCGCCGACGCGCTGCACTACATCCACAGCCAGGGCATCGTCCACTGCGACATCAAGACCGAGAACATCCTCCTCGCCGAGCAGCCCGGCACCAAGCGCCGCCAGATCGTCGTCAAGCTCCTCGACTTCGGCCTGGCCCGATCCCTCACCGGCGGGCGCGGCTCCGGGCCGCTGTCCGGCACCCCCCACTACGTCGCCCCCGAGCGGATCCGCGGTGACGCCGCCACCCCAGCCTCGGATCTCTATGCCCTCGGCATCCTGTTCTACGAGCTCGTCACCGGCCATGTGCCGTGGGACGGCGCCGTGTCGAGCATCCTGTCGGGGCACCTCGACCAGCAGCCCACCCCGCCGTCCCAGGTCGTATCCGGCCTCGACCCCGCCCTCGAGACCCTGATCCTGCGCGCCCTCGCCAAGACTCCCGCCGAGCGCCACAAGGACATGGCGGCGTTCATCTACGAGCTGCGCACCGTCATGGACATGCTCGGGTTCGGCCACCGCCGCCGCGGCGGCGGCAAGCGGGTCGTCATCGAGCGCAGCAAGAACGAGCGCGACGCCCTCGCCGCCCGCGTCGTCGACGGCTGTCGCCTCCCCCTCGCCCTGATCTCGCGCGACGGCACCATCCTCGTCGCCAACCCCGCCTGCGCGCGGTTCGTCATGGGCATGGTCGTCGAGATCGAGGGCATCCCACTCACCTCCACCCCCCTCGCCGGCGCCTGGCGCTCCCTCGAAGCTGACCTCGCCCGCGCCGCCGCCGCCTCCCCCATCCGCCGCATCCTCGAGATCGACGTCCCGAACAGCGCGCCCCAGCGCCTCCTCGTCTGGCTCGACCCCTGCGGCGACGCCGTCCTCCTCGGCGTCCAGCCCATCGACGCCTAGCCCATCGGGGCCTCCGTCTCGGCCCAGCCCCAGCCCCCGGGATCGGCCCCGGCCTCCGTCTCGGCCTCGGTCTCGGCCTCGGTCTCGGCCTCCGTCTCGGTCTCGGCCTCGGCCTCGGCGATACACCCGCGACTTTTCGTCGCGCGCCCCATCCCCGCGACCGATCCCTACCCCTCGTCGCGCGCCCCATCCCCTCGACCGATCCCCGCCCCCTTCGTCGCGCGACCATCCGCTCTCGTCGCGCGCCCCATCCCCTCGACCGATCCCGCTCTCCGCCGCGCGGTGTCCGTGCCCCCGCCGATCGGCCGCTAGCCTCGCGCGCAGGGCAACCCCTGGGCGGCCCGAGGGAGGGCCCCTGGGCCGCGCGCAGTTCCGCAGCGCCCTGGCGCCGAGCACCGGTCCCCGCCCACCACCGCCCGACACCTCGCAGGATCCCCCGCCCAACGCCAGCGCGAGGACTGTTTGAGCACGGCCCAGGAGGCCCGACCGACTGGCCGCCCGGCCGCCGTCCCCCGCCTCTCACGATCCTCGCCCCGGCCGATCCCCCTCCTCGCGCGTCCATCCGCTCTCGTCGCGCGCCCCATCCCCGCGACCGATCCCCGCCACCCCGCTGCTCTCCGCCGCGCGGTGCCCGTGCCCCTGCCGATCGGCCGCTATCCACGTCGACCCTGCCGGCCCTGGGCGGCCCGAGGGAGGGCCCCTGGGCCGCGCGCAGTTCCGCAGCGCCCTGGCGCCGAGCACCGGTCCCCGCCCACCACCGCCCCCGCCCCCCGCCGGATCCCCCGCCCCACGCCCGCGCGAGGACTGTTTGAGCACGGCCCAAGAGGCCCCACCGCCCGGCCCCCCGGC
>JAGPCY010000028.1 GCA_018057825.1 Kofleriaceae bacterium
GGTCTCGGTCTCGGTCTCGGTCTCGGTCTCGGTCTCGGTCTCGGTCTCGGTCTCGGCCTCGGTCTCGGTCTCGGTCTCGGTCTCGGTCTCGGTCTCGGTCTCGGTCTCGGTCTCGGTCTCGGTCTCGCGCCATCTCGTCGCCGGTCGCCGCGAACTGAGCGGCCCTGGTACTAGTTTGGCCGCCTCGACCGCGGTAGTGTCGAGCCACCCGGATGGCCGAAACTGCCCGCCCGACCGCCGAGGAGTTCGACGAGCTTGCCGCGATCCTCCGCCGCGATCCGACGTCGCCGGCGTTCGTGGACTATGCCCAGGCCCTCTTGGCCCTCGGCCGTCCACGCGAGGCGATCGATCAGGCCACCGCCGGGCTCCGCCACCACCCCGACAACCACGAAGGCCGCCTGGTCCTCGCGCAGGCCCTCGCGGCGCTGCACCAGTGGAAAGAGGCCCAGGCCGAGCTGCTGCGGATCGTCAAGGTCGACCGCACGAACAAGGCCGGCTTCACGCTCCTGGGCGAGGTGCTCTTGCGCCGCGCCGACTACGAGCGCGCGACGCCGGTCCTGCAGCACGCGCAGAACCTCGACCCGAGCAACCCGACGGTGTTGTCGCTCCTGCGCGCCGCGCGGGCCGGCCAGGCCCTGCCGCCGCCGCCGCCGCTCCCGACCCCGATCGCCCCCCGCCGCGCCGAGCCGCGGGCCCCGGCTGCGCCGCCCCCGCGGGCGGTGGCCCCGACCCGTCCGCCGCCGCCGGCTCCACCCCCGGCCCGACCGGCCGCTGCCGCCAGCTTCGCTGACGACGCGCCGACCGCGGTCTCCGACGACTTCGCGCCGCCGACGTATCCGAGCGCCGATCCCAGCGCGGACCTCGTGATCGCGAGCGCGAGCCCGGGCCGCGGCGATCCGACCCTGCCGTCGTCGCCGCCGGCCCACATGGCCGGCCCGTCGTATCCTTCGCCGGCGTATGCTCCGCCCGCCGCGCCGCCCATGGCCGCGCCGCCCATGGCCGCGCCGCCCATGGCCGCGCCACCGCCGCGCCCGAGCGCGCCGCCGCCGGCGTATTCTCCTCCCGCCGCGCCGCCCCCGATGCAGCCTAGCGGCGAGCCGGTGCGGCCGCGGCTGGTCGCGGGCGCGAAGCCGGCCAACGCCGCCGCGGCGGCGCTGCGCCAGTCGGCGGCGGTCGGCGAGACCTACCTGAACGATCTCCTGACCGGCGGCCTCCTCGACGTGCCCGGTGTCCGGGTTCCGGACGTCGAGTACGATCTGCGGCCCGATCGGCGATGGGGGCGCTCGACGATGCGCGCCTTCATCGTCCTGTTCGTGCTGCTGGTGGTCGGCGCCGGCGGCGGGGGCTACTGGTACTACCGCACCGAGAAGCAGCGCGCGGCCGACGTGGTCCGGCTGCGCGACGAGGCCAAGACCCTGGCCGCCACCGGTTCGCTCGACGGCCTGACCGCCGGCCTCGACCGGCTGGCCGCCGCGCTCAAGCGCGACGGCAAGAACACCCGCACGTTCGCCGCGGTCGCCGAGCTGCAGGCGCTGCGCGCGCTCCTGTACGGGCTGCCGCCCGACGGCGTCGATCAGGCGATCGCGGCTGCCGCCCGCAAGATCACCAAGCCCGACCAGGACGGCTACCGCTCGCTGGTGATCGCGCGGACCGCGCTGGCCCTGGCTCGGCTCTACAGCGAGGACGGCAACGACGCCAACGCCGCCACCCTCGAGGTCCTGACCAAGGCCCGGGCCGAGATCGACGCCTGGGTCACCGATCACCCCGACGACCGGTGGGCCCGCTACCTCGCGGCTCGTGGGCTGCTCGCCGCCGGCGCCCGGGCCGCGGCGGCCGACGCCTTGCGCGCGGCCGGCGATGGCGCCGACGGCCTGGCGGTCGCCGCCGTCGAGCGCGCCGATCTCCTGGTCGACGACGGCAACTACGACGAGGCGATGCCGATCTACGAGGCCGCGCTCACCGCCGCGCCCGATCACCCGCTGGCGCTCCTGGGCCGCTCGCTGGCCCTGGCCGAGCGCGGCACCGATCCGACCGCCGCGATCGAGGTGCTGAACGTCAAGCTCGACAAGCCGCTGGGGGCCCGCGGCGACGGCTACCGCCACCTCGCGCTGGCGATGGCCTTCTACAACCGCGAGGAGCCGCAGCGCTTCGCCGACGAGCTGGCGCGGGCCAAGGGCTGGCGCGAGCCGCGCTTCCTGGCCCGGGTGGCGCTGGCCCGCGCGCTCCAGGGCCGCCTGGCCCAGGCCGCGACCGCGCTCGGCGCGGTCAAGTGGTTCACCGCCGCCAAGCCCGATCCGGATCCGCTGGTCGCCCTGGTCAACGGCGCGCTCCAGCTCGCCGGCGGCACCCCCGAGGCCGCCCTCGACACGCTGAGCAAGCTGGCCGGCACCCGCGCCGAGCTCTTGCGCGGGCTGGCGCTCATCGACCTGGGCAAGTACGGGGAGGCCCAGACCGAGCTCGAGGCGGCCCAGGGCCACGCGCCCGACTCGACCGAGATCAAGGTGTGGCGCCTCATGGCCCAGACCCTGGCCGCCACCGGTGGCGCTCGCGACACCGCGGCCGCCGAGCTCGAGAAGGCGTCGCGCAAGCCCAAGAGCAAGATCGGCCGCCACGCTCACGGCATGACCATGCTGCTGCTCGGCAACACCGAGGAGGCCCGCCGTCGCCTCGAGCAGGCCCTCGAGGATGTGTCCGACGCGCAGCCCAACCCGGTGGCGTATCGGACCCGGATCGGCCTGGCCGCGATCGAGCGCGGCGCCGGCAACCTCGACGCCGCGTTGACCCAGGTCGACGAGGCGCTGAAGGTCAACCCCGGCTACCTGCCGGCGCGGATCGAGAAGGCCCGGGCCCTGGTCGCCCGCGGCGACGGCGACGCCGCGGTCGCGGTGCTCGAGCCGGTGATGGCCGAGGCGGAGCTCTTGACCGGGCCGGTGGATCTGCTCGCCGCCGAGGCCCTGATCAAGCGCGACCAGCGCAAGCTGCGCGAGAAGGACAAGGCCGAGCTGCGGGCCCAGGCCCGGGCGCTCCTCGAGCGCGCCAAGGGCAAGGGCGCCGACGCCGCCGAGCTGGCCCGGGTCGCCGAGCTGGTCGAGCCGGGCCTGGCCGCGACCCTCGGGGTCGCCACCGCCGAGGAGCCCGCGCCGGCGCCCAAGCGACCGACCCGGCGGCGCCGGGGGCGGTGATCGTGCTCGCCCGCACCGGGCGCCTCGCGTTGGCGGCGTCGGTCGCCGCGGCGTGGCTCGGGTGTGGTGACGAGCGCCGGGCGCCGGCGCCAGCGCCCGCGGTCGCTGCGACCGAGCCGACCCCCGCGCCGCGGGCGCGCCCGCCGGAGCTGGCCTACCTGACCCTCAAGGTCCTGGGCATGACGTGAGTGGAGAGCTGCGTGCGCCGAGCGCGGTCCGCGCTCTCCGTCCTCCCCGCGGTCTACGCCGTCGGTCACGATCTCGATCGCGACGAGCTGTACGTCAGCTACGACGCGCGCGCCGGTGACGCCAAGGCCCTGGCGCCGGCGCTGATCGACGCGGTGCGCGGCGCCGGCTTCGATCCCTGGCTCAAGGGGCCGGGCTGGCCGAGCCCGGCGCCCGAGGCCGTGGTGCTGCCGGCGCTGCCCGCCGAGGCGCCCGAGGGGCCGAGCGTCCCCGCGCCGCGCTAGATCTACGCCAGGGCCCGCATGCCCGGCGCCTCGCGCCCGGTCGACGCGACGTACTCCTCGTAGCTGCCGCCGTAGCGCCGGGCCTCGCCGCCGCCGAGCTCGAGGACCCGGGTCGCCAGGGCCCGCAGGAACTGGCGATCGTGGGACACGAAGATGAGCGTCCCCTCGTACTCGGCCAGCGCCGCGATCAGCGCGCGCTTGGTGACCAGGTCGAGGTGGTTGGTCGGCTCGTCGAGGATCATCAGGTTGGGCGCGTCGTAGAGGAGCTTGGCCAGGGCCAGGCGCGCCTTCTCGCCGCCCGACAGCACGCGGATCGGCTTCTGGACGTCGTCGTCGTGGAAGCCGAAGGCGCCGGCCAGGTTGCGCAGCGTGCCCTGGTTGGCGGCCGGCGCGTGCTCCATCAGCTCCTCGAGGATCGTCCGGTCTCCGGACAGGTTGTCCATGGTGTGCTGGGCGTAGTAGCCGAGCGCGACCCCGGCGCCCAGGGTCACCGCGCCGCGATCCGGCGTCAGGGCCCCGGCTATCATCTTCAGCAAGGTCGACTTGCCGGCGCCGTTTTCGCCCATCACCGCCCAGCGCTCCTTGCGGCGCACGGTCAGGGTCAGGCCGGCGTGGATCGTGCGCGCGCCGTAGGCCTTGGTCAGGCCCTCACAGCGGACGACGTCGTCGCCCGAGCGGGTCGGGGCGCGGAACCCGAAGCGCTTCTCGATGATCCGGCGCGGCGGCGCCAGCTTCTCGATCTTGTCGAGCTTCTTCACCCGCGACGCGACCTGGGCGGCCTTGGCGGCGTGGGCGGCGAACCGCTCGATGAAGCGGCTCTCCTTGGCCAGCATCGCCTGCTGGCGGGCGTACTCGGCCTCGTAGCGCGCGGTGGCCTCGGCCCGGGCTCGCTCGTAGAACTCGTAGTTGCCGGTGTAGGTCCGGATCGCGCCGCCGTCGATCTCGACGATCTTGCTGACGATGCGGTTCATGATCTCGCGGTCGTGGCAGGTCATGACGACCGCGCCCTGGTAGGCCTTGAGGAAGGCCTCGAGCCACAGGATCGACTCGAGGTCGAGGTAGTTGGTCGGCTCGTCGAGGAGCAGGACGTCGGGCTCGGCCAGGAGGATCTGGGCCAGGGCCACGCGCATCTTCCAGCCGCCCGACAGCGTGCCGACGTCGTCGCCGACCCGCTCGGGCGCGAAGCCCAGGCCGGCCAGGATGCCGTGGGCCCGGCCCTCGAGCTGGTAGCCGCCCAGCTCGCCGTAGCGGGCCTCGACGTCGGCGTAGCGCGCGACCACGACGTCGAGATCGTCGCCGCCGGCCTCGAGGGCCGCGGTCAGGTGGGCCAGCTCGTCGGCCAGCTCGGCGACCTCGCCGGCGCCGGCGCAGGTCTCGGCCAGGATCGAGCGGCCGCGCAGCTCGCCGACGTCCTGGCGGAAGTAGCCGACGGTCAGCTTGCGCGGGCGCTCGACCTGGCCGTCGTCGGGCAGCTCCTCGCCGACGATCAGGCGGAACACCGTGCTCTTGCCGGCGCCGTTGGCTCCGACCAGGCCGATCTTCTCGCCCGGGTTCACCTGGAACGACCCGTCGACGAACAGCACCTGGCTGCCGTACTGCTTGCTGACGTTGGCGAACGCGATCACGGCGGCGCTCTACCACGATCCGCGGCCGGCGGGCGACCGCGGCAGACGGTCAGCGTCCGCGCGGCGGGCCACCGCGGCCGGGCGGGCCGCCCATCTTGGCCGGGCCGGCGTTGGCCGGCTGCTTGATCTTGTCGGCCGCGGTCACGCCGCTCACGACCTCGGCCCAGATGCCGTCCGACAGCCCGAGCTTGATCTCGCGCGGCGCGAACTGCTTGGGCGCGGTCTCGACCTCGACGAAGGCCTTGCCGTCCTTGTGCTGGACCAGGGCCTCGCGGATCGCCAGCACCTGGTCGCGCTTGTCGAGGACGACGTCGGCGTTGGCGCTGTAGCCGGCGCGGATGAAGACCCCGTCCTTGCGCACGATCGAGGCCTTGATCTCGAACTGGATCGCGCCGTCGATCAGCTTGCCCTTGGGCGCGATGTACTCGAGGGTGCCGTCGAAGGTCTCGCGCTCGAGGGCGCCGATCTTGATCGCCAGCTTCATCCCGACCTTGATCTTGCCGACCTCGCTCTCGTCGACCTGGCCCTGGAAGATCATGTCGCCCATGTTGGCCACGGTGGCGATCGTCGTGCCGGGGTTGAAGTTGTTGGACTCGATCACCGACTGGCCCTTCTTGACCGGGACGTCGATCACCATGCCGTCGACGGTGGCGGTGACCACGACGTTGGACGCCGGGCCGCCGCGGGCCGCGCCCTCCTTGACGATCGTCAGCCCCGAGCCCGCCGAGCCGAGCTCTTGCTGGCGCAGCGCCAGGTCGGTCTTGTAGCGGGCCAGCTCGGCCTCGGCGATCACGCCCTGGGCGTAGAGGGCCTGGGCCCGGGCCAGCTCGCGCTTGGCGTTGTCGAAGGCGATCTTGGCCGACGCCACCCCGGACTCGGCGCGCTGCAGCGCCCCGGCGTCCGGCACAACCCGGATCTTGGCGACCTTGTCGCCGGTCTTGACCACGGCGCCGGCCTCGAGGAACAGCTCCTCGATCACGCCCGAGACCCGGGGCTTCAGCTCGACCTCCTCGCGCGGGACGATCGCGCCGGTGGCCACGGTCTTCTTGACGATGGTCTTCACCTCGGCGACCTCGGTCTTGGCGACCACCGGTGGCTTCTTGGACTTGGACCAGAGCCAGTACATGGTGCCGGCGCCGAGGCCGAGGATGGCGAGGACGATGACCAGGGGGACGATGCGCTTCATGGGCTCTTACTCGTCGCGCAGCGCCTCGACCGGGGAGATCGCGGCGGCGCGGATGGCGGGGATGAGGCCGGCCAGGGCGCCGACCACCACCAGGGTGGCCGACGCGAAGACGGCGAAGTTGAACGACACCCGAGGCGGGCCGAGGGCGAAGTCGGGGCCCAAGGCCGCGACCCGCTCGGCGAGGTAGGCGATGCCGGCGGTGCCGAGGGCCAGGGCCAAGAACCCGGCGACCAGGGTCAACATGACCGACTCCGCCACCACCATCGCCACCACCTGGACCGGTCGAGCGCCCAGGGCCTTGCGCACGCCGATCTCCTTGGTCCGCTCGCGCACGCTGATGAGCATGATGTTCGAGACGCCGATCGAGCCGGCCAGGAGCGACAGCAGGCCGAAGATCCCCAGCACGATGTTGATCGCAGCGAACATCTTCTCGGTCTTGGCGAACTGGGCGCCGGCGTTCCAGCCGCGGATCGCGACCTGGTCCGTGGGGGCGATGTTGTGGCGCTCGCGCAGGAGCGCGTAGACCCGCTCCTCGAGGTCCTTGGCGTCGACGCCGCGCTGGCCGGTGAGCGCGAACCACGCCACGCGGTTGCCCATGTTGAAGGCCTGCTGGAACGTCGAGAACGGGATGTGGATCGACCGCACCTGCTGATCGCCCTGCTGACCGGTGGCCTTGGTGCCGAACACCCCGACCACGACGAAGTGGATGCCGCGGATCTCGATCGCCTGGCCGATCGGGTCGGCGCCGGGCGGGAACAGCTCCCCGGCCACGGCCTCGCCGATCACGGCGACCTTGCGGCGCTCGGTGATGTCGAGCTCGTTGATGAAGCGGCCGGCCCGGATGAGCGGCAGGGAGATGTACTGGAAGGCCGGGTAGTCGCCGCCGATCTGGTAGCTGCCGACCTTGGAGCCGCGCCGGACCAGGTTGCCGGCGCGGAACCCGCCGAGCTGGTGGCGGGGGGCGACGTGCTCGACGCCGTCGAGCTTGCGCAGCGGCTCGATGTCGTCGTTGGTGAACACGATCTGGCGGTTGGGGGCGAAGCCGGCGTAGGGCTCCGAGGTGCGCTGGCCCCACAGGAACACCGCGTTGGCCGCGAACCCGGTCATCTTGCGGTTGATGCCGTCGTGGAGCGCGACCCCGAAGGCCACCATCGCCATGAAGATGAGCAGGCCGAAGATGACGCCGACCGCGGTCAGCGCGGTGCGCAGCTTGTGGCGCGCCAGGCTGGTGGCGATCTCGTGGAAGCTGTCGACGTCGAACATCAGGTGTCCCGCATCGCCTCGACCGGGCTGATCTTGGCGGCGGCGTAGGCCGGGAAGAACCCCGCCATCGCCCCGGCGACGATCAGGATGAGGTTGGCGTAGATCGCGACCGAGAAGTCGATCTGGGGCTGGCCGAAGAACTCGTTGTCGGGCACCGCGCTGGCGACCAGCGACAGCAGGCCTACGCCGGCGACCAGGCCGAGATAGCCGGCCGCGGTGGTGATGAAGATCGACTCCTGCATGATCGCGCCGACGATCGAGCGCGGCGGCGCTCCCAGGGCCTTGCGGATCCCGATCTCCTTGGTCCGCTCCTTGACCGTGATGAGCATGATGTTGGCGACGCCGATGACGCCGGCGATGAGCGACGCCAGGCCGGCCACCGACACGAAGGTGTCGATCGTCCGGTAGATCTCCTGGAAGGTCTCGTACTGCTCGAGGTTGTTGCGGACCCGGACCGCCTGGGGGTCGGCGGGGTTGAAGCGCTGGCGCTCGGCCAGGGCGACCTTGACCTGATCGAGGAGCTCCTGGGTCTCTTCGATGCCCTTGTCGCCGACGGTGAACAAGAGCGCGTTTAGGCGGTCGGCGCCGTTCCACGCGAGCTGCGCGGTCGTGACCGGGACGTAGATCATCCGCAGCTCGCCGTCGTCGCCGCCGGCGTCGTCGAACACGCCGACGATCTGGAACGAGACGCCGCCGATCTCGAGCGTCCGGCCGATCACGTCGGTGGTGTTCCAGAAGAACTGCGCCACCGGGATCCCGACCACCGCGACCTTGCGGCGATCGATCAGGTCGGCGTCGTTGACGAACCGGCCGCCGCGCACCAGGGTCTTCTCGAGGTAGAGGTGGTCGGGGTGGACCGCGCGGATGTCGAAGCTCTGGGTCTTGGCGCCGACCCGGACCGGGCGGTCGCCGGAGAACGGCCGGCCACCGCCGGGGAAGAACCGCCCGGTCAGGCGCTCGATGCCGGCCAGCTTGCGCAGGTTGTCGTAGTCGGCGTTGGTGAAGACGATGCGCCGGCCGACCGGCATGCCCTGGTACGGCTGGGAGGTCTGGCCGCCGAAGATCCACACGCTGTTGGCGGCGTCGTCGGCGAACTGGGTCTCGGTGCCCTTGCGCAGGCCGTGGCCGAAGCCGAGCAGCGCCACCAGCATGAAGATGCCCCAGGCGACCGCGAAGGCGGTCAACGCGCTGCGCAGCTTGGCCCGCGCCAGGGTCTGGAGCACCTCCTGCCAGCGATCGAGCGAGAACATCGGCTAGCTCGCCCGGGCCAGGAGGTCAGGCTCGACCTTGCCGTCGCGCAGGCGGATCGTGCGTTGGGCCTTGGCGGCGACGTCGTGCTCGTGGGTCACCAGGATGACGGTCATGCCGGTCTGGTTGATCTCGCCGAACAGCGCCATGACCTCGTCGGAGGTCTTGGAGTCGAGGGCGCCGGTCGGCTCGTCGGCCAGGACGATGCGCGGCTTGGTGATGAGCGAGCGCGCGATCGCGACCCGCTGCTTCTGACCGCCCGACATCTCGGCCGGGCGGTGATCGGCCCAGTCGGCCAGGCCGACCTTCTCGAGGTACTGCATCGCGGTGCGGTTGCGCTGGCGCCGCGCCACGCCCTGGTAGTAGAGGGGCAGGGCGACGTTCTCGACCGCGGTCTTGAACGGCAGGAGGTTGAAGGACTGGAAGACGAAGCCGATGAACTGGTTGCGATAGCGGGCGGCCTGGGACTCGCTGAGATCGCGGATGAGCGTGTCGCCCAGGTAGTACCCGCCGCTGTCGTAGCGATCGAGGATGCCGAGGATGTTGAGCAAGGTCGACTTGCCCGAGCCCGAGGCGCCCATGATCGCCACCATCTCGCCGTCGTCGACGGTGAGGTCGACGTCGCGCAGGACGTGGAGGCGATGGGCGCCGACCGCGTAGTACTTGTTGATCTTCTCGAGCCGGAGCATCGCGCGCCCCGGCACCCTAGCGCCCGCGAGGCGGTCGCGCCAGCCCGCCGCGCGGCGCCGCCGGGTCGCCGATCGCTGCGTCAGCCTGCGTCAGGGCGCGACACCGACGGCGGTGGCCAGCGCCTCGGTCACCGCGGCGCCGCTCGTGCGGGTCAGGACCGCGGTGCCGTCGGGGGTGCGTAGCTCGACCACCGGGGCGTCGGCGCAGCGATCGAGGCACGACCGGACGCCGATCGCGAAGCCGCCGTGGCGCTCGAAGGCCGCGGCGGCGGCGTCGAGGCACTCGAGGGCGCCCCAGCTCTGGCACTTGCCGGCGCACACCACCGCGGTCACCGGCGCGGTCGGCAGCTCGAGGTCGGTGGCCAGGGCGACCGCGGCGTAGTAATGGCTGACTGGCTTGCCCTGCTCCTCGGCGAGGGCGATCACGCGCGCCGGCGTGACCGGGCCGTCCTCGGCCAGCTCCTCGAGCTCGAGGCCCAGGCCGGGCAGGCGCGCCGGATCGAGGTCGCGGTGGGTGGGCGAACGGTTGGGCGTGTTCATCACGCCGTCATACGTCAGGCCCGGCCGGGCGCCAAGGTCGGCAGGCCCAGCTCGTCGAGCAGCCCGGTCAGCTCGTGGGACAGCCCGCGGCGCCGGGTGATCTTGGGCGCGCCGCCCAGGGCGTCGCGCAGCCGGGCCCGGGCCTCGTGCATGCGCCAGGCGATCGTGCCCTCGCTGCACTTCTGGACCACCGCGGCCTCGCCGTGGGACAGCCCCTGGAGCGCGACCAGGACCACCGAGGTCCGCATCTCGGGCGGCAGGCCGTCGAGCCCTCCGAGCAGTCGGGCGTAGGTCTGGCGCAGCTCGGCGGCGCGGTGCGGACAGCCGGCGGCGTCGACCGCGATGGCGAGCTCGAGGCGGGGGTCGTCGAGGGGATCCTCGGGGCGGCGGCCGCGGTCGCGGCGGACGTTGAGCGCGCGGTTGACCGCCATCCGGTAGACCCAGGTGAAGAACTCGCTCCTGCCCTCGAAGCTGGGCAGCGCCCGGTAGGCGCGCATGAACACGTCCTGGGCGATGTCGTCGGCGTCGGACTTCGACCCGGTCAGGTGCAGGGCCAGGGCGTAGATCCGGCGCCGGTAGCGGCGGACCAGCTCCTCGAAGGCGCGCAGATCGCCCGCCTGGGCCAGGGCGACGAGCCTGGCCGCGGTCTGTCCTTCACGTTCGGCGGGGGTCATGGGCGGGCGTCAGAGGCGGGGCGAGCGAAGGCGCTCGAGGACTATGACGCCCGAGCCGGCCCCGAGCTTTGCACAATCTTTCGCGGCCCGCGAGATCGGCCGAACCACCGGAAACGACGGGGCGACAAACCTCCCAGGATCACCGCGCGCGCACCGCCGCCGCCGCCGGATCGAGGACCTTCTTGAAGGCGGCCGGGCCGACGTACTGGTGGAAGCGGCCGAGCTCGGTGCCGTCGGCGGTGAGGAAGATCACGGTCGGGGTGCCGGCTTGGTACTTCTCGAGCAGCGCCTCGTTGGTCTCGTTGTCGACCGAGACATCGAACTGGAGCGGCACGAAGTGATCGACGATCACCGGGTAGACCGAGCCGGCGGCGAAGGTGTGCTCGAACTCCTTGCACGGCCCGCACCACGACGCCCAGAAGTCGATCATCACGCCCTTGCCCTCGCGCTTGGCCTGGGCGAAGGCCGCGGCCTCGTCGCGGACCCACGGCAGGTGGCGATCGACGGCGATGATCCAGTTGATCGCGAGCGACAGGCCGACCACGGTCAAGGCCACCGCGGCGGCCTTGCGGACCCGGACCTTCAGCTCGTCGTGGAACGACAGGTGGATCGCGCCGAGCGCCAGGCCGCCGATGGCCAGGGCGATCGCGGCGGCCAGGAACCACCACGGGTTCAGCACCACGCGCTCGAGGGCCGGCGCGATCGGCTTGAGGAAGTGGATGCCGGCGACCAGGAGCGCGATCCCGCCCAGGGACTTCATCCACTCCATCCACCGCCCGCTCTTGGGCAACGACACCGCGAAGGCCGCCAGGATCCAGAACAAGACGCCCATGCCGAGCGCGTAGGTGAACAGCAGCGTCGAGCCGATCGCGACGTCCTTGGTCTGGGCGACGTAGCCCAGGAGCCCGAGGAGGAACGGCCCGGTGCACGGCGCGGCGGTGAAGCCGCCGACCAGGCCCATCGCGAAGGCGCCGGCGGCGCCGTCGCCCGACACCGAGGACAGCTTCTGCTGCAGCCCCGATGGGAGCTGGAGCTCGAAGGCGCCGAACATCGAGGCCGCGAGCACCAGGTACAGGAGCACGATCGGGATCACCACGTAGGGCTCGGACAAGAGCGCCCCCGAGCGCTTGCCGATGAGCGCGAACGTCACGCCCAGGATCGCGAACATGAGGCCCATGCCGACGACGTAGAGGGTGGCCAGGAGCAGGGCCCGACCGCGCGACACCGACTCGCCGCGGCCGCCGAAGATGCCGACCACGATCGGGATCATCGGATAGACGCACGGCGTCAGCGAGGTCAGGAGGCCGAAGCCGAAGGCGCCGAGGTAGGCCCACAGGATGCCCTTGGCGCGGTACTCCTCGAAGACCGCGGCGTCGTCGGCCCAGGCTGGGCCCGCCGACAGGAGCACCAAGGCGGCGACGGCGACGGCGACAGCGACCGGCGACCAGCGAACACGGCGCGGGACGGACATGCGACCTGCACTATACCCACTGCCGCGTGCCTGGCGACCGATCGCGCTCTGGTAGATTGCCGCGGCCATGGACGCATCCGAGATGGCGCGGTTCGCCGCGCGGACCCCGCCGCACGTCGGCCAGCTCGACGCCTATCAGCCGGGCAAGCCGATCGAAGAGCTCGAGCGCGAGCTCGGCATCACCGGCGCGATCAAGGTCGCGTCGAACGAGAACCCGCTGGGGCCGTCGCCCAAGGCCCTGGCGGCGATCGCGGCCGCGCTGCCGACGGTGAGCCTGTACCCCGACGCCGCCGGCCACGCGCTCCGGCGGGCGCTGGCGGCCCACCACGGCGTCGCGGTCGAAGCGCTCGCGCTCGGCGCCGGCTCGAACGATCTGCTCTACCAGCTCGTGCTGGCGCTGGTCGATCGCGACGAGGAGATCGTGACCCCGGCCCTGGGCTTCCTGTCGTACCGGCTGGCGGCGGCGGTGGCCGGGCGGCGGTTCGTGACCACGCCGGCGACGCCGCGCGGGCCCGACATCGACGCGCTGGCCGGCGGGCTCGGCCACCGCGCCAAGCTCGTCATCCTCGGGACGCCCAACAACCCGACCGGCGCGGTCCTGACCCGGGCCGAGGTCGAGCGAGTCCTGGCCGCGGCCCCGGCCGACGCCCTGATCGTCCTCGACGAGGCCTACTGCGAGTACGCCGCGGCGTGGCCCGAGGTCGATCACGTCGATGGCCTCGAGCTGGTGCGGGCCGACCCGCGGGTGATCGTCTTGCGGACGTTCTCGAAGATCTACGGGCTGGCCGCGCTCCGGGTCGGCTACGCGATCGCCCACCCGTCGGTGATCGACGCGCTCGGCCGCGTGGTGCGGACCTTCCACGTCGGCACCCTGGCCCAGGTCGCGGCGACCGCGGCGCTCGGCGATGGCGAGCACGTCGCGGCGTCGGCGGCGCTCGGGCGGCGCGCGGTCGAGCGCCTGCGCGCCGAGGTCCACGGGCCGGGCGTGGTGGCCTATCCGTCGTTGGCCAACTTCGTCCTGTTCGAGACCGGTCGGCCGTCGCAGCCGCTGTACGAGGCGCTCCTCAAGCGCGGCGTGATCGTGCGGCCGATGGCGGCCTGGGGGCTGCCGACCTGCCTGCGGGTGTCGGTCGCCGCCGACGCCGAGCTCGACCGGGTGATCGGGACGCTGTGCGACGTGCTCGCGTAGGCGCGCGGCCGTTGGCCGCTGTCGCGGTGGCCGTGGTCGTCGTCGGCTGCAGTCGCGGCGCCGAGCCGCCGGCGATCGCGGTGCCGGCCCGGGCGGCGACGGCGGGCGACGCGCTCCTGGCCTTGGCGCCCGGGGGCGCGACCTGGACCCTCGAGCTCGATCTGGCGCGGCTGCGCGCCAATCCGGTGGTCGGGGCCACGGTCGCGGCGCTGGTCGACGGCGAGGCCACCGCGCCGCTGCCCGAGGTGGCGAGCGCGCGCGGCGCCGAGCAGGTCGTGCTGGTCGGCTACGCCAGCGGCTCGCCGGCGGCCCACACGATCACCCTGGTGCGGGGCGGGGTGGCGCCGGCCGCCGCGGTCGCCGTGGCCGACGGGGTGTGGGCGATCGCCGACGAGGGCGCGGTCGCCGGGCTGGTCGCGGTCGCGCCGGGCGCCAGCGCCGCCGACGACGTCGAGCTGGCGGTGGTGCGGTCCCGGGCCATGCCGGCCGGGGCCGAGGGCGCGGCGCTGCGCCTGGCCGCGCGACTCGACGACGACGCCCGACGCGCCCTGGGCGCCGCCCTCGAGCTGACCGAGCCGCCGCGCGCGCTGTCGGCCTGGCTCGACGTCGCCGACGATCTTGCGCTGATCGTGTGGCAGGACGGCGGCGATCCGCGGGCCCTGGTCGGGTGGCGCGATCGCCTGGCCGCGACCGCCGAGGTCCGGGCGCTGGGCCTGGCGCCGTCTCTGACCGACGCGGCGATCGCGCGGCGCGGCGAGGTCATCACCGCGACCGTCGTGATCGGGCCGCGCCGGCTCGCGCGCGCGGTCGGGCGCTGGCAAGCTGGCCGCGAGGCTCCCCCATGACCGCACTCGTCGTCGTCCCTACCGCCCAGCCCCTGTCGGGCGAGGTCGTCGCGCCCGGCGACAAGTCGGTCGGCCACCGCGCGCTCTTGTTCTCGCTCTTGTCGTCGACGCCGGTGCGGATCCGCGGCCTGGGCGCGGGCGCCGACAACGGCCGCACCGCGCGCGCGATCGCGATGCTGGGCGCGACCACCGCGCGCGCCGGCGCCGACCTGATCGTGACCGGTCGGGGCCGCGCTGACCTGTGCGCGCCGGAGGCGCCGATCGACTGCGGCAACTCGGGCACGACGATCCGTCTGCTCACCGGCCTGTTGGCCGGGCAGCGGTTCGCCAGCGAGCTGTTCGGCGACGCCTCGCTGTCGCGTCGACCGATGGCCCGCGTGATCGAGCCGCTGCGGGCGATGGGCGCCGAGATCCACGGCCAGGCCGGAGCCACGGACGTGACCCCGCCGCTCACGATCGCGCCGCGCACCGGCCCGCTGGTCGCGCGCCATCACCGGCTGGCGATCGCCTCGGCCCAGGTCAAGACCGCGCTCCTCCTGGCTGGCCTCTACGCCGACGGCGCGACCCGGATCCACGAGCCGAGCCGGTCGCGCGATCACAGCGAGCACCTGCTGGCGGCGATGGGCGCGCCGCTCGGTCACGACGGCGACGAGGTGGTGCTCGACACCCGCGGCTGGGATGGCCGGCTGGCGATCGATGACCTCGAGGTGCCGGGGGATCCTAGCTCGGCGGCGTTCCTGATCGCGGCGGCGCTGGTGGCCGGGGTCGGCCCGGCCGGCGTGGTGTGTCGCGACCTCGGCGTCAACCCGACCCGCACCGGGTTCCTCGACGTCCTGGCGGCGATGGGGGCGGCGATCGAGCTGACCGATCGGCGCGACGCCTACGCCGGCGAGCCGATCGCGACCGCGCGGATCACCGGTCCAGCGCCGGCGCTGGCGGCGACGCGGATCGACGGGGCGCTCACGGTGCGGGCGATCGACGAGGTGCCGATCCTGGCCGCGGTCGCCGCCCTGGCCGAGGGCGACACCGTGATCGCGGACGCCGACGAGCTGCGGGTCAAGGAGTCGGATCGCATCGCGACCACGGTGGCGATGCTGGGGGCCTTCGGCGTCGCGGCCGAGGCGCGGGCCGACGGGCTCGTGGTCCACGGCCGCGGCCGACGCACCCTGGCCGCCGGACACGTCGACAGCGCCGGCGATCACCGGATCGCGATGGCGGCGGCGGTGCTGGCGTTGATCGCCGACGGCCCCAGTCAGATCGACGACGCCGACAACGTCGCGACCTCGTACCCTGGCTTCGTCGAGGCGCTCCGCGGCCTGGGCGCGGAGGTGCGCGTCCTGCCGTGAGCCGGCGCTTCGCTCTCGATCTGATCCACGGTCGCGCGGTCGCGGTGGCGATCGCCGGCGACGACGGCGAGGGCAACCTCCCCGAGGAGGTCGCGGCGGCGGCGCACCTCGGCCCGGCGCGGCGCCGCGAGTACCTGGCCGGGCGCCGAGCCCTGCGCGCCGCCCTCGCCGATCTCGGCGTGACCGCGCCGGCGATCGGCGCCGATCCGCGGGGCGCGCCGATCGTGCCCGCGCCGATGGTCGGCTCGATCAGCCACAAGGGCGAGCTGGCCCTGGCGGTGGCGGCGCCGGCCGACGGCTGGACGGTCGGCGTCGATCTGGAGCGGCGGGCGCCGCGGACGATCGACCTGTCGCGGCGGGTCTTGACCGACCGCGAGCTGGCGGCGCTGGCCGATCGCGACGACGACGCGCGCCGGCGGGCGGTGGTTCAGGCCTTCGCGATCAAGGAGGCGATCTACAAGGCGATCGACCCGTTCCTCGGGCGCTACGTCGGCTTCCGCGAGGTCGCGGTGTGGCCGGAGGGCGACCGGGTCGAGGTCGAGGCGCCGGCGGCGTGGGGCCTCGAGGTCGTGGCGGCCTGCGCCGAGGTCGACGACCACTGGGTGGCGACCGCGCGGGCGCGGCGGCGCTGAGCCCGGGCCCGGCGGGGCGATCACGCCGGGTGGGCGCGCTTGTCCTTGAGGATCCGCTCGAGGGCCAGCCCCGCGGCGCGGCCGCCGACCGTGACGTGCTCGTCGTAGGAGTGGCGGTAGCGGCCGTCGGCGTAGATCACGCCGACCACGCGATCGCGGACCGCGACCGGGACCGCCAGCATGTCGTCGGTCGGCGAGCCGAAGATCGCCTTGACCAGGGCGCGGCTGGGGCCGTCGCTGAGCGGGCCGCGGTAGGGCAGGCGAGTGCCGATCACGTCCTGGAAGGTCGAGGGCTGGGTCAGGTCGAGCTTGGCCGGGGCTGCGCCGGGCAGCGGCGCCGGCACCTGCATGAACGGCGACAGCTCGCCGGCCTTGGCGACCAGGAAGGCCACCCGGTGGTGCGACGACGCCACGAAGTCGACCATCATCGCGATCACGTGATCGCGGGTGGCGGCGTGATCGAGGCCGCGCAAGAGCTCGACCAGCGCGGCCGAGGCCTCCTCGAGCTGACGGGCCAGGACCGCGGGGTCGGGCGGCGGCGGCGCGGTGCGGGTGGCCCGGGGCGCCGGCGCGGCGGCCGGAAGCTCGAGCCGCGCGGAGTCGGCGTCGCCGGTCGCCAGCGGGATGCGCCCCGACGGCGGGTCGTCGATCGGGCCGGCGACGCCGAGGAACGGCGGCGGGATCGTCGTGCCGGGCGGGCCGAACTGCTCGATCGTGTCGCCGCTCCAGCCGTCGTCGACCGACAGCGTGCGCGGCTCGACCTCGACCCGCCGGGTGGCGGCCTCCTCGTCGCTGACCTCGAGCGGGATGGCCTCGTCGGACGCCGCGGCGGCCAGGGCCGCGGGCGAGATCGCGACCGCGAACTCGGGGGCCCGGGGCCCGGCGGGCGGCGGTTGGGTCGAGCGCGGGATCGGCGGCAGGATGCCGACGCCGAGGACCGTGCGTTTGTCGCGCCGCGGCGCCACGCCCTTCTTGCGCTCGAGCAAGACCACCGGCCCGGACGGCTCGTCGATGGTCTCGGTCGGCACCGCCGGAGCGGCGGCTGGCGGCGACTCGCCGCGGCGGAAATGCTCGAGGAGCACCGGCGCCGACTCGTCGTCGAGCAGGCTGTCGTGGATGACCGCGTCGGTGGGGCCGGCGTCGTGGATGACCGCCAGGTCGTCGCGATCCTCGATCGGCGCCGGGGCCGAGGCGGCGCCGTCCTCGACCACCAGGACCGGCGGCGGCGCGGCGGGCCGCGGGCGATCGAGCTCGATCACCGCGGCCTCGAGCTCGGGGTCGTCGCCCAGGTTGATCTCGATCGTGATCGCGGGGGCGTCGACCCGGCCATCGCGGATGATGCGCTCGACCTCACCCGAGCGCGCGGCCAGCTCGGGTGGATCCGGCGCGGCCGGGCGGACGCGCTGCGGCCGGGTGGCCTCAGGGCTGACGACGACGGTGGCGGCGGCGAACGGCTCGAGGGTCGCGACCACCGTGGCCCCGACCGCGAACGGATCGGCCGGCACCTCGCGGTTGGCGTTGGCCGCGGCGGCGAGCGCGGCGTCGGCCTCGGTGAAGCCGGCCGGGCGGGGCGCCAGCGGTCGCTCGGGCGCGAAGGGCCCGTCGTCGTCGGGCTCGTCGCTGACCAGCTCGATGGTCGGGCCCGACAGCTCGTCGACCACCTCGGACGGCGCGGCGGCCGGCGCGCCGGCGGAGGGGCCCGCGGGGGGCGGCCGCACCAGGACCTCGGGGCCGGGGCGCGCGGCGATCGGCGGCGGCGTCGTGACCGGGACCAGGACGCGGTGGCGGGCGGCGTCGACCCGGGCGGTGTCGCCCTTGGTCCGGGACGGGGTCGGCACCGCCGGCGCCGCGGCGGGCGCGGCGGGCGCGGCGGGCGCGGCGGGCGCGGCGGGCGCGGCGGGCGCCGGGGCCGGCTGCATCAGGCGCTCGGCGAGCTCGGTCACGTAGTCGTAGTAGTGGGCTAGACACCAGGCGAGCTGCATCTGGGTCGCGACCGCGCGCACGACGTACTTGCCGGTGAAGAAGCCGATCTCGTCGACCGCGTGGCGATCGCTCGGGTCCGACATCGCCACCGTCAGGTTGCCGTCGCGGTCCAGGCTCACCGGCATGACCCGATGTTCGACCGCCATGTCGCGCGGCAGGATCGCGATCACCGCCGGCGGCACCTTGGCCAGGGTGGTCGGGCTGACCTGGGGCACCATCAAGCGGCTGCGGTAGAACTCGGTCAGGGCCTCGTCGCTCACCGCGCCGGCGGCCACCAGGTGCTCGCCCAGCGTGCCGCCGGCCTGCCGCTGGCTAGCACGCGCCGCCGCCAGGGCGTGATCTGGGATCAGCCCCGCGCGGACGAGGAGGGCACCGGCGTCATCAGCCACGATGGAATCTGCGGTCGACTTGGGCGATCGTCGGCACCCAGGCGACCGACGGCGCGATCATGTCGGCTGGTGTCGGGCGCTGTCAACGAAGGCCCATGAGGATTTATCTCGATCACAACGCCGGGGCGCCGCTGGTCCCGGCCGCTCGCGCGGCGATGACCGCCGCCCTCGACCTGATCGGCAACCCGTCGTCGATCCACGGTCGCGGCCGCGCCGCGCGCGCCGCCCGGGAGCTGGCCCGGCGGCGGGTGGCGGCGCTGTTCGTCGACGAGGTCGGTAAGCCCGGGGACGACGAGCTCGCCGAGCGCATCGTCTTCACGAGTGGTGGCACCGAAGCCATCTTCATCGGAATGCGTGGTTTTCTCGGAGACCGCGAAGCGCCGACGATCGCGGTGGGGGCGACCGACCACCCGGCGGTCCACGGGGCCGCTGCGGCCCTGGCCGGGCCGGCCGGGCGGGTCCTGACGATCGCGGTCGACCGCGACGGCCGGCTGGTGCCCGAGCAGGTCGCCGCCGCGCTGGCCGAGCGCCCGGCGGTGGTGGCGCTGGGCGCGGTCAACCACGAGCTCGGCACGATCGCCGACCTGGCGCGCTGGGCGCCCCTGGCGCGCGCGGCCGGTGCCCGGGTGGTGATCGACGCGGTGGCCGCCGCCGGTCGCCTGGCCCTGGCGCCGATCGCCGCGCTGGCCGACGCCGTCGCGATCTCGGCCCATAAGCTCGGGGGGCCGGCGGGGGTCGGGGCGCTGTGGCTCGCGCCCGCGGCGCCGTGGGCCCCGGCCCACGGCGGCGGCGCCCAGGAGCGCGGGCGCCGACCGGGCACCGAGAACCTGATCGGCATCGTCGGCTTCGGCGCGGCGGCCGCCGCGGTCGACCTGCAGGTGGCGCCGGCGATCGCCGCGCGCGGAGCGCGACTCGAGGCCGCGCTCCTGGCCATCCCGGGGGCGACGGTCCACGGCGCCGGCGGCCCGCGCACCGGCGCGACGGTCAACGTCGGGTTCGCCGGCGTCCGCGGCGAGACCCTGGTGATGGCCCTCGATCTCGAGGGCGTCGACGCCTCCGCCGGGGCGGCGTGTAGCTCGGGCTCGACCGCCCCGTCGCCGGTCCTGCGCGCCCTCGGGCTCGACGACGAGGCCGCGCGCGGGGGCCTGCGCTTGTCGCTCGGACCGACCACGACCGACGCCGACATCGAGACGGTGATCGCGCTCGTGCCGCGGCTGGTCGAGCGGGCGCGGGCCGCGCGGGCCGGCTGACCCGCCGCCGGCGTCAGGACGGGATCGCCAGCGACCGGTTGCTGCCGTGGTGCTCGATCGCGGCGGCGTCGCCGACGGCGCGCGCCCGCGCGAACAGCCACTCGGTGATCGCGTGCGACAGGATGTGTTGACCGCGCTGGTTCCACAGCCACACCGCCCACGCGCCCAGCGCGCTGTTGGCGCGCGGGAAGGCCACGCGGTCGAGATCGGAGCCGGGCGCGCCGACCGCGTCCTCGTAGGCCGCGCGCACGGCGAGGAAGTCGCGCCACTCGTCGATCGGAGCCCGGCGGCTGTCCGCCTCGACCCGGCGCTCGGCTCGGTCGAGGGTGACCTCGAGGCCGTCGAGGATGCGCCCGCGGGCGCGGTAGCCGACCGCGCCGCGCAGGCCGGGGGCGTCGGCGGCGATCGCGGCGCGGCAGGCGACCGCCAGCGCGACCAGCCGGGCGACGACCTGATCGCGGGCGGCGGAGACCGCGGCGGCGGCCTGGGATGGCGCGACCCCGAGGACGACCGCGCGCGCGGCCTGGCGCTCGGCCCACGCCGGGTCGTCGATCGCGGCGGCCCAGGCCGCGATCGCCGCGTCGACGGTGGCCGGGGACGGCGCGGCCTCGGCCCGCGCCAGGGCGGCCGCGGCCTCGGTCGGCGCGCCGCCGTCGACGGGCGCGGCGGTGGTCGGGGAGGCGGGCCTTGCCGGCGGCGCGCTCGGGCGGGTCGCCAGGTAGCGGCGCACGACCCAGCGGTGGGGCGCCACCAGCCAGCGCAGCGCCAGCGCCAGGTCCGACGGCGCCGCGGCGCCGGTGGCGCGGGCGGCGACGCCCTCGAGGAGGTAGCGCAGCGGCGTGACCGGCCAGACCGCCGCGCCGTCGAGCAGCTCGGTCCAGGCGCCGCGCTCGGCGGCGTCGACGGCCAACCACTCACCCGCGAGGTCGATGGCGCCCGGCGTGGCCTCGGGCAGCTCGCGGGCGCTCGCCAGGAGAGCGCGGCCGCCAGCGCGGTCGCCCTGGCCGACGGCGATCAGGCCGTGGACGACGACCGCGACCGCGTCGAGGCGCTCGGGCAGCCGGGCCAGGAGCCGCGCCGTCGCGGCCTCGGGGGCGGCGGCGCACGCCACCGCGCGGGCCTCGAGGAGCCAGGCCCAGCTCGCCCCGTCGCCGCGCGGATCGATCGCGCCGAGCCACCAGGCCAGGCGCGGCCAGCCCCGAGGGATCGCGACCGCCTCGGCGAGCCAGTGGGGGACCAGGAGGACCGCCACCAGCGCGACCAGGACGCCGGCCGCCACCGGCACGCCGACCGCGGCCAGCGCGATGATGAGGATGACCGCCACCGCGACCGCGGCCAGCTCGATCGCGCCGATCGCGACCGAGAGCGCGACGAACCAGCGGCGATCGAGGCGGCGGCGCGCCCACAGCCAGACGCGGATGCGCAGGAGCGCGATCGCCAGATAGCGCAGCACGCTCATCGCGGCCCCCAGCCGAGGCGACCGAGCGCCTCGGGCCAGCGCCACGCCGCCGGGGGCGCGGGCGCGGTCGGCGGCGCCACCGCGCCGGTCGCGGCCAGGACCTCGGCGGCCAGCCGGCGCCGGGGGTCGCGCAGGGTGGCGGCGGCGGCGCGGACCGCCTCCGGCGTGCGCGGTCGTGGCCCGTCAGGGCCCGGGTAAGCCGCGGCCTCGGCCAGGCCGAGCTCGAGCATGCCGAGGAGCTTGGTCGCGGCGCGCTCGATCTCGCGCGCGGTGGCGCCGAGCGGCAGCTCGAGGACCGCGAACGGGCACGGCTCGGTCATCGCACCCCCGAGTCGAAGCTCTGGGTCCGCGTCGCGTGATCGACCGGCATGAGGTCCCACAGCGCCTTGACCGCCCGGCGCACCCCGGCGGCGTCGCCGGCGGCGGCGGCGGCCCGCCCCTCGGTGACCAGGCGCTGGGCCCGCGGCAGATCGGTCGCCTCGTGCAGCGATGACGCCAGCTCGTCGAGGCGGTGGTTCCAGATCTCTGGGTCGCGGGCCAACGCCGACGCGGTCAACCGGCGCACCAGGCGGAGCTGGCGGCCCAGCTCGGCGAGGTCGCGCTCGCGCCGCGCCCGGTCGAGGGCGGCCAGGGTGTCGTCGAGCAAGCGGCGCTCGGCGTCGGCCCCGAAGTGCCCGACCGCGTGGGTCGCGAAGACCGCGGCCTCGAGGGCCTCGCGCTCGAGCTCGGGCCAGCTCCGCGCCAGATCGGCCTCGGCGAGGATGGCGTCGACCTCGAGCAGGGTCCGGCGCGCCTTCTGCGCGGCGTCGGCATCGCCGCCGTGGGCGGCGTCGATGTCGCGCTCGGCGGTGGCCAGCAGGGCCTCGACCGCGCCCAGCTTGTCGATCAGCGCCCGCAGGCCGTGGCGGAAGGCGTCGGTCCGCACCGCCATCAGGTGTCGGCGCTGATCGGCGAGGGTGGCGTCGAGGGCCGCCGGTCCGGCGTCGGGCACCAGCAGGTGCGCGACGTGCTCGAACACGGTGTCGAGGCTAGGCACGAAGGCCCGCGCGCTCAGACAGCCGGCGCGATCGAGCTCGATCGTGACCTCGACCGCGGCGCCGACCGGCAGGCTCTTGGTGAGGTTGGCCCCCGACAGCTCGATCGCCCCGACCAGCCGGCACAGGTGGGCCTGCTCGAACTCGCCCTGGACGATCGGGATGCGCAGCGCGCTGGCCGGGTCCCCCGCGACCAAGGTCTCGACGGTGGCGTGGGTGAAGGTCCGGCGGGTCGGCAGCGGCGCGCCGCGCTCGAAGTAGACCTGGACGACGTCGCTGGCCAGGGCGACGCCGATCGTGCGCGACAGCGGCGGGTCCGAGATCGTCAGGCCGGCGACGATCGTCAAGCTCGGCGGATCGACCGCGACCGCACGGCCGTCGGCGGCGCGGGCGCACAGCGCGAAGGTCGAGGCGACCCGCGGCACCAGCTCGGCGGTGGTGACGAAGCCGCCGTCGGGGCCGACCGTGGCCTCGGGGCCGCGCCACCGACCGTCGGCGCGCTCGAGGTGGACCGCGGCCGGGGCCGCGCCGCCGACGAAGCGGCCGATCACGTGGGGGCTGAGATCGGCCGACACCGGCGGGTACTGGAGCCAGACCTTGGTGCCGCCGGTGGGCGCGGCCGGCGCGGCCCGCCCGTCGAGGCCGGCGGTCGCGGCGTAGAGCGCCGCGCCCTGGGCCACCAGGGTCATGGGATCGAGGCCCTCGGCGATCGCGGCGTCGAGGCCGGCGGCGACCGCGGCGCGCAGGCCGGGCGCCAGGGTCGGCCCGCCGACGAGCACCACCCGCGCGAGCCGGCCCGGCTCGAGGCCGTGACTGGACAGGAGCCGCTGGCACACCGCCAGCGAGCGCGCGATCAGCGGCCGGCTGAGCGCCTCGACGGTGGCGCGGTCCAGGGTCAGCTCGACCTCGACCTCGCGGCCGTCGACGACCAGCGGCCTGGCCAGGGCGACCTGGGCGCTGGTCGTGCGCGACAGCTCGATCTTGGCGTCCTCTGCGGCCAGCCGCAGGAGGCGCAGCGGCGCGGCGTGGGCCGGGTTGCGGCGCTCGAGGACGACGCCGCTGGTCTCGGCCAGGCGGGCGGCGAGGTGCTCGGCGATCGCCCAGTCGAAGTCGCGGCCGCCGAGGAAGTTGTCGCCGTCGTGGCCGACCACCCGCAGCAGGCCGTCGCGGGTCTCGAGGAGCGAGGCGTCGAAGGTCCCGCCGCCGAGGTCGTAGACCAGCCAGGCGGCGCCGCCGTCGTCGTCGGCGCGCCAGCCCGCGGCCAGGGCCGAGGCGATCGGCTCTTGCAACAGCTCGACCCGGGCGAACCCGGCCAGGCGCGCCGCCTCGCTGGTCGCCGCGCTCTGCGGCAGCTCGAACAGGGCCGGCACCGAGATCACCGCGCGCTCGACCGCGACCCCACACTGATCGGCGACGTCGGCGCGCAGGGCCTTCAAGAGCTCGGCCGACAGCTCCTCGGGGCGGCGCTGGGCGCCGGCGGCGGGAAACGCGATCGTCGCGCCGGTGCCCATGACCCGCTTCCACTCGGTGGCGGTGTTCTCGGGATCTTCCTCGAGGAACCGGCGGGCTCGCTGGCCGACCGTGATCCGGCCCGCGCGATCGAGGCGGACCACGCTCGGCGTGATCGCGCCGCCGGCGGCGTTGCGGATGACCTGCAGGCGTTCGCCATCGAACACCGCGGCCGCCGAGTTGGTGGTGCCGAGATCGAACCCCGCGTAGACCGGCGGCTGCGCCATCGCGCCGAGGATAGCGCGGCGCTGGGCGCCCGGCTCGACTACAGGTCGGCGACCGCGGCTCGGGCCCGGGGCGGGCCGACGTCGCTCGGCACGTGCTCGGCGGCGATGACCCCGCGGCGATCGGTGTAGGTCGCCCAGGCCGGGCCGGCGGCGCCGAGGACCACCAGGTACGGCTCTTCGCGGACCGGGCGCTCGTCGATGGCCTCGAGCACGTCGAACAGCCGCCACTCGTCGCCGCCGACCGGCGCTGGCGCGGCGCCCGTGACCAGGGCGCGGATCGTGGGATCGGCGTCGCTGGCGGCGGCGGCGAGGGCGGCGGTCGCGGCCTCGGTGCGCGCGGCGGCCAGGGCCCGCGCTGCGTGGGCGCGCACCCACGGGCTCGGGTCGCTGGCGAGGACGCGAGCCAGGGCGGTCACGGCGTCGGCGGGGAGCGCGCCGGCGCGGGCGCGGGCGGTCAGGGCCCACGCCGCGTTGCCGCGCAGCGCGCGATCGTCTTTGGCCAGGAGCGTCGTCAGGTCGGCCACAGCGTCGGCGCCGCCGCGCTCGGCCAGCGCCGCGGTGGCGTTGATCGCCGCGGCCCAGCCGCCGCGGCGCGCGAGCTGGCGGAGGCCGGCGTCGGCGTCCGGCGTCGGGATCCGCGCCAGGGCCCAGGCCGCGGCCCCGGCGAGCCGATCGTCCTGCGCGGTCAACGCGCCGCGCAGGGCCGCGACCACCTTCGGCGGCGCGGTGCCATCGGACAGCTCACCGAGGGCCCAGGCCGCGGCGCGCTGGCGCTCAGGGGCGCCGCGCTCGACCAACTCGGCGAGGCCCGGCCGGGCCGCGCGATCGCCCATCGCCGCCAGCGCGCCGATCGCCGCCAGCGCGGCGTTGGTGTCGGCGGTCGCGGCCAGCTCGAGCATCACCCGCCGAGCCGCGGGATCGGGACGGTCGCGTCGGGCCGCGCCCCAGGCGCGGATCACCACCGCCTGGCTGCGGCCGCGGTGGGCGGCGATCGCGCCCAGGCGTTCCGCGGTCGTGGGATCGGCGGCGAAGGCCAGGGCGTCGGCCGCGGTCCGCGCCACGACCGGATCCGGATCGGCCAGCGCCTCGAGGAGGACCGGAGCGGTGGCCGGATCGCCGAGGGCTCCCAGGGCCGCCAGCGCCGCGCGCCGCAAGCTCGGGGGTCGCGGCGTCACCGCCAGCGCCGCGATCGCCGGCGCCGCCGCGCGCGCGCCCAGGCGCGCCAGGTACCCGCAGGCCAGGATCTGGATGTCCTCGCGCGGATCGCCGAGGCGATCGATCAGCAGATCGATCGCCCGATCGTCGCGCTCGATCAGCGGGCCGAGGGCGGTCATCGCCGCCAGCCGGAGCTGATCGTCGTCGTGCTCGAGCAGCCCGAGGATCGGCACCAGCGCGCGCGGATCGCCGGTGCGCGCCAGGGCGGTGATGATCGGCGCCAGCCCGAGGCGCTTGCGATCGAGCTCGGCGATCAGCGCGTCGGTGGCGCGGGCGTCGGCGAGCTGGCCGAGCAAGCCCACCGCGGCCGCCGGATCGCCAGGGAGCTGGCCGTCGACGTGGGCGACCAGGGCCGGGACCGCGGCTGGGCCGGCGCGGCGCAGCGCCTCCTCGGCGGCGATGCGGGTGGCCGGCAGCGCGAGCGCCCCGACCAGGGCCCGGACCGCGCGCTCGGCGGCGCCGCCCTCGCCGCGGCTGGCGATCTGCCCCAGGGCGTAGGCCGCGGTCGCCGCGCCGTCGCCGCCGCGCCGCAAGGCCGCGATCAGCTCGTCGGTGGCCTCGGCGGCGCCGAGGTCGCCGAGCGCCGCCATCGCCAGGCCCCGCAGCTCGGGCGGGCCGTCCGACAAGGTGCGGAGGAGCGCCGGGATCGCCGCCGGATCGCCGAGCTTGCCGGCGGCCACCACCGCGGCCTTGCGGACCTCGAGGTTGCCGTCGGCGAAGGCCCCGACCACCGCGACCACGGCGCGGCGATCGCCGACCGCCTTCAGGGCGTCGATCGCGGCCCGCTTGACCTCGGACTTGTCGTCGGTGACGCGGGAGATCAACGGCACCACGACCGAGCGATCGCCGCGCGCGCCGATCG
Source organism: Kofleriaceae bacterium (assembly GCA_018057825.1). GTDB lineage: Bacteria > Myxococcota_A > Polyangia > Haliangiales > Haliangiaceae > UBA2376. The sequence goes on from JAGPCY010000028.1 coordinate 26,289, forward strand.
CGCCCAGGGCGATCACCGCGCCCAGCCGCACGTCGCCGTCGGAGTCGCCCAGGGTGCGCACCAGCGCGGCGGTGCCGGCGGCGTCGGCGATCTGGCCCAGGGCCTCGGAGGCCGCGCGCCGGACCGCGCGATCGGGATCGGCCAGCCAGGTGATGAGCAGCGGCACGGTCTCGACCATGCGGCCGACGCCCGCGGCCTTGGCGGCCTCGAGGCGGACGCCGTCGTCGTCGTCGGCCAGGGCCGCCACCACGTAGCGCCGGGTCAGGCTCGGGGCGTAGCCGCGCATCGCCGCGATCGCGACCCGGCGCGCCTCGTCGTCGGCGGTGGGATCGAGCAGCGGTGCGCCCTCGAGTTCGACCTGGCCAGCCCACGCGAAGTTCGCGCGCTGGGCCCAGGCCGCGCCAGCGGGCGCGAGGGCGGCGGTGAGGGCGAGGGCGAGCGCGACCTGCCGGGGCATGCCCGGCCAGTATACGCGGCGGATCCTGCGCGCGCTCACCGCGGCGCGGTCGGGGCGAGCTCGAGCTGCGCGAGCTGATCGAGCGCCCACCGGACCTTGCTCCGCACCGGATCGGGGAGCTCGAGGTCGAGCAGCGCCTGGTACTCGGCCCGCGCCCGCGCGCGATCGCCGTGGCGCCACGCCAGCGCCGCCAAGGCCAGCCGCGGCCGCAGATCGTCGGGGGCCAGGCCCTTGGCCCGGGTCAACGCCGCCGCCGCGCCGCCGGGATCGCCGAGGTTGGCGCGCACGATCCCGAGGTCATGCCAGGCCCGCGGATCGTCGGGGACCAGCTCCGCCACCGCGGACAGATCGACCTCGGCCCCGGCCAGGTCGCCCATGAAGAGCCGGGCCTCGGCGCGCTCGCGCCGCGCGAGGGTCCGATCGGCCGTGGCCGTGGCCGCCGCCACCGCGCGATCGTACGCGGCCGACGCGGCGTCGTAGTCGCGCCGCTTGAGCGCGGTCTCGGCCTCGGCCAGGGCGCTGCGGGTCGCCGGGTTCGCGCGCGGGCCGTGGGCGCAGCCGACGACGACGGTGGCCGCGAGCAGAAGTGCTAAGGTCGCGCCATGCAGCACGCCTCGGCGATCGACATTCTCACGCGACACGGCCTGCGCCGCGACGGCGATACCTGGCACGCGCCGGGCGGGGCGGTGGTCTCGGTCTACCTGGCCCAGGGCGTCCAGAGCCTGGTGCTCGATCGCATCGTGTCGATCTCGCTCGGCACCGACACCGCGTTCATCACGACCGCGCGCAAGGAGATCTACGGCGTCGAGCTGGCTGACCTGCGCGCGATCCGCGTCACGCCCGAGGCCACCGGCCCCGGCTACCGCTAGTCGCTCGCCCGTCATCAGTCGGCTTTGGTGCGCGACCGCGGCGGCAGCATCGAGCCGGGGGGCGTCCGCACCACCGTCGGACCGTCCTCGCGCTCGGCCGCCGGCTCGCTAGCGGGCAAGGTCGGGATCGGCCGGGTCGCCGGCGGTGGCCCCTTGATGAGCTGGCTGTGCTCGGAGCGCTCCGAGCGCGCGGTCGGCGTGAGGTCGATCGTCGCCTCGACGTCCTCGGGCAGGACCTCGTGGGTGACCCGGCCGCGCGGCGGCGGCGGCGGCGCGGTCTTGTGGGTCGGCGCGTGGGCGAAGGCCTGCTCGTCATCTTCGAGCATGGCGTCGAGGCGCGACGCCAGAGACGACGCCCAGGCCCCGCGCGGCACCTCGTGCTGGGCCGACGGCGCTGGGGCCGGGAGCGGCAAGGCCGCCGGCATCGCCTCGACCGGGGTGCGCAAGAGGACCACGGCCTGCGGGCTCGACCCGGCGATCGCGGGCTCGATCACCAGCGGCGACAGCTCCTCGGCTGACTCGATCGGCGGCGTCGTCGTCGGCGGCGGCTCCGTCACACCCGCGGCCGGGGCCCGCTCCGCGGGTCCGAGGGACATCGTCGCCGCCTCGGCCGCCGGCAGGGGCAGCGGCGTGGTCGCGGCGATCGGCAGCGGCGACGGCACCGGCTCGGTGGCGGCCATCGCCGGCTCGGCCGCCGAGGCTGCGCGCTCCCAGGCCTGGGGCCGCGGCGTGTCGAGGGAGTCGAGGCGCGGCTCGCGCATGAGCCGCTGGGTCGGGCTGGTCACCCGTCCGGCCGCCGCTTCGCGCTGCCACGGGTACTCGATGCGATCGTGGTGCGCGGCGCGGATCGCCTCGCGCAGCGAGTCGCTGATCCGGCGCAGGTCGGCCATCGATAGGCCCGACTCGTCGAGCTGCCCGAGGTGGAGCTTGCCGTAGACGATGCGCTGGACCAGGGTCTCGATCGCGCGATCGTCGGGGCGCTTGAGCGTGCGCGACGCCGCTTCGACCGCGTCGCAGATCGCGAGGATCGCGGTCTCGCGGCTCTGCGGTCGGACGCCGGGGTAGCGGAAGTCGTCGATCGTGAGCCGGCGCGGGTTGCCCTGCTCCTGGCACTTGGCCCAGAAGTACTCGAGCACGCCGTCGCCGTGGTGCATGTGCATGAAGTCGATGATCCGCTCGGGCACGCCGTGGCGCCGCGCGGTGGCGATGCCCTCGGTGACGTGGGCGAAGATCGCGTCGCTCGACACCTCGGGCGCGAGCTGATCGTGGGGGCTGGGCTCGCCGGCCCGCAGGTTCTCGATGAAGTAGGTCGGCTGGAGCGACTTGCCGAGATCGTGGAAGTAGGCGCCGACCCGGACCAGCCGACCGCTGGCGCCGATCGAGTTGGCCGCGACCTCGGCGAGGTTGGCCATCGCCAGGCTGTGCTGCCAGGTGCCCGGGGACTTCTCGGCGATCTGCCGCAGGAGCGGATGCGAGAGATCCTCGAGGGCGACCAGCCGACCGTGGGTGATCTCGCCGCAGGCGCGCTCGAACACCGGCACCAGCGGCATGGCCAGCACCCCGGCCACCGCGCCGCCGAAGGCCGCGGCCAGCCACGCCGAGCGGCCGGGGTCGGCCAGCTCGGCGATCGGGACCACGCCATCGGACAGGTAGTGGAAGCCGAGGTAGGTGAGGGCGGCGCCGATCATCGCCATCGCGCCGGCCGCCACGGCGATCGCCCAGCGCGGCCGGGCCCGCTCGGGGACGACGATCGCGGCGGCCACCGCCTGCACCACCAGCACCGTCGAGATGCCGACGTCGAACGGCACCAGGAGCCCCAGGGTCACCGCCGACAGCACGCCGGCCGCCAGGCCGACGGTGCGGTCGAAGACCAGGGTCGGGACCAGGGCGCCGAGCGCCACCGGCACCGCGAGCACCGACAGCGGGTACGCCAGGAGGAGGCCCTTGGTCACGACCGCGCCCAGGGCGACGGTGCCGAGGAGCACGAGCTGCACCCGGAGCAAGCGGCCGCGGTTGGAGCGGCGGAGCTGGTGGGTCACGCCGAGCGCGAGCACGAACAGGACCGCGGCGTACGCCACCACCCGGGCGCCGGCCGACGGCTGAGCCGCCCGCATCGCCGCCACGAGCTGGGCCTGGCGCGGGGTCGCGATCTCGCCGCGAGCGATCACCACCGAGCCGCCGCGCCCCGAGACCTTGTGATCGTCCCAGCCCTCGAAGGCCGGGACCCGGACCGTGAGATCGGCGGGCTGACCCGCGACCACCGTCGGCGGGGCCAGCCAGGCGTCGACCAGGGCGATCGGCGCGACCGCCAGCGCGAAGCCCAGCGATAGGAGCACCGCCACCACCGGCGTCACCCGGGCGCGGCGCCGGATGACCTCGGACATCCGGGCGCGCTGCACTGGCGGGATCATCGGCCGATCTCGAATTCCGCCCGGGTCCGCGGGCCGTCGATGGTCGGGAAGCGCATCGATCGCATGACGCCCGCCAGGCAGCCGTAGAGCGGGCCCGACTGCTGGCCGTTGACCTTGACCCAGTTCACGCGACCCGTCGGCCCGTCGATGATGATGGCGATGGTCGCGCTCGTCGCGCCGGTCTTGCCGAGACAGCCGCCCAGGGCCCCGCCGTAGCGGGCGTAGACGCCGTAGACCGTGTCCATGTCGAGCGTCTCGGAGCCGCCGTCGTCATCGCCCGACAGGTCGAGGGCGAGGTCCTCCCCGGCGTTGCCGCCGCCACCGCCGCCACCGCCGCTCGCGCGCCGGGTCCCGCTGGCCTTGCGGGCTGGGGCCTTGGGCGGCTGGACCTTGACGTCGAGGGAGCCCTCGGCGACCGCGGCCACGCCCTCGACCGACTGCTTCTTGGCCCCCGAGAGCCCGGTCACCACCAGCCAGGCGGCGGCGATCGCGGCCGCGACCCCGAGGCCGATCACGCCGTACAGGGCGACGCCGCGCTTGCGCTCCGAGGCCTGGTGCTTGACCTCGGCGTGGGCCCGACGAGCGTCGTCGCGCGCCTGCTTGGCCACGTCGAGGAGCGGCCCGAGCAGCGGGTGGTCGTCGACCTTGGCGCGCCCGCCCTCGTCCTTGTCGACCAGGGCGTGGCCGTGCTGGATCTGGCCGTGGATGATCTGCTCGACGATCTGCCGCATCGCGAACGGGCCGAAGTCGAACCGACCCTTGCTGACCAGCCACTTCTCGTAGGGGTCGGCCATCGCCGCCTCGAGGGCGGGCGGGATCGCGATGGCCCGCGCCGCGGTAGCGTCGTCCTCGGCGCTGACCTCGTCGGTGGCGAGCAGGATGTCGGCGACCAGCTCGCGCAGCGCCGCCGCCGACGCGAAGCGGCGCTCGGGGCGCTCGGCGCAGGCCCGGGCGATCAGCTCGTCGACCTCGGGCGGCACGCCGGTCGCGACCTCGCTCGGCCGCGGGCCGCCGCGGGCCAGCGGACGGCCGACCAGGGCGTCGTAGAGCAGGGCGCCGATGCCGTAGACGTCGGTCGCCGCGGTCGGCGGTTCGCCGCGCGCGAGCTCGGGGGCCAGGCAGCCGGGCGCGGTCACGACGCCGGCGGCGATGGCCGCCGCCAGGGCTTGGCCGAGCGCCAGATCGGCGATCGCGATCCGCCCCCCGCGGGCCACGATCACCGAGTCGCTGGTGAGCGCGCCGTGGATCATCCCGGCGGCGCCCAGGGCCTCGGCGACGAGCGCGACGATGTTGGCGGCGCCGCGCGGCGGCAGGCCGGCCCCCGAGGCGGCGTGCTTGCGGGCCAGGACCTCGCGCAGGGTCGGTCCGTCCTCGGCCTCGGTCACGACGTAGAGCAGGTCGCCGTCGTGGCCGGCGCCCAGGGTCGCGGCGACCGCGCGCAGCTGGTTCGCGCCGGCCGCCCGCACCGCCTGGGTCTCGATCGCCTGGGTCACCGCCGGCGACGCGGCCAGGGCGGGATGGACGACGTGGATCGTGACCGGACCGTGGGCGCCGTGGCCGCGGTACACCGTCGCGCAGGCGGTGGTGCGCACGGTCGCGCCCAGGCGGTAGCCGCCGACCATCGGTCCGGACGAGGAGGCGCCGGGCGGCGCGTCGGCCGCGGTCCCTGGCATCATCGCCGCGAGGATACCGAAATCCCGGCCCGCCTGGGGCGGTCAGGGGCACCCGACGGCGTCGGCGCGGGCGGTCGCGGCCCCCTGGCGGGCCTCGCGCAGAAAGCGACAGCCCTTGGCGAGATCGCCGGTGCCGACCAAGGCGTCGCCGATGAGGTAGCGGGCGGTGCGGTTGCCGGGGGCCAGGGCCAGGGCGGCGTCGGCCTCGGCGAGCTGGCGCAGGCGGTTGCCGGCGCGCTGGGCGGCGCGCGCGGCCTCGAGGTGACGGGTGACCTGCTCGCGGGTCTGGTCGCGGAGCGGATCGATCGTCGCGGGGCGGGGCGCACCGGCGTCGAGACTGGTCGCGAGGGCCGCATCGGGCGCGGGGGCGGCGTCGGGGGGCGCGGCGCCGGCGTCGGGAGCGTCGCGCCCAGCGCTGGTCACCGCCGGGGGCGCGCGCCGACCGTCGCGCCGACCGCCGCGCGCCGCCAGCGTGATCCCGAGGATGACGAGGCCGAGCGCCGCGGCGACCGCCACGACCGCGGCCAGCGAGCCGCGCCGCGGCGCCGGCCCAGGCTCGTCCTCGTCCTGCGCGCCGCGGTCGGTCTCGGGCGGGCCGGCCGGGCTCGACGGCGAGGATGAGCCGCGCGCGGGCAGCTCGGTCGTCGGCCCGGCGGTCATCGCCGGCAGCGCCGCGGTCGACGCGCCGCTCGGCGGCCGGGGGCCGGCGCCGGCCAGGGTGGGCTCGAGACCGGCCAAGGCCGCGGCCAGCTCGTCGGCGCTGGCCGGCCGGTCGGCGGGGCGCTTCGCGAGGCACGCCGCCACCAGGTCGTCGAGCTCGGCGGGGATCCGGACCGGGGCCAGGCTCGCCAGGCGCGGCGCTGGCTCGCGGACCTGGGCCGCCAGCACCGCCAGCGCCGACGCGCGCGAGAACGGCGGTTGGCCGGTCAACATCTCGAACAGGGTCGCGCCCAGGGAGTAGAGATCGCAGCGACCGTCGAGGGGCTCGCCCAGGGCCTGCTCGGGCGCCATGTAGTCGGGCGTCCCGAACACCACGCCGCCCTGGGTCAAGGCCGCCATCGACAACGCCCGATCGCCCGCGGTCTCCATGGCCTTGGCCAGGCCGAAGTCGAGGACCTTGACGTGGTCGGGGTCGCCGCCGCGGCGGACCAGCATCAGGTTCTCGGGCTTGAGGTCGCGGTGGATGAGCCCGACGCGATGCGCCGCCGCCAGCGCCGCGCACACGCCCCGCGCGATCCGCACCGCGCGCCGCGGCGCCAGGGGACCGTCGGCGCGCAGCTCATCGGCCACGGTCCGGCCGTCGAGGAGCTCGAGGACGATGTAGGGCAGGCCGTCGTCGGTCGCGGCGCAGTCGAGGACCTGGACCGCGTGATCGCTGACCACGGCGTGGGTGCCACGGGCCTCGCGGACGAAGCGCCGGGCCGCCACCGGATCGCGCGCCAGGTGAGGGCGCAAGACCTTGATCGCCACCGGCCGGTCGAGGAAGAGGTGATGACCGCGAAACACCGCGCCCATGCCGCCGGCGCCGAGGAGCGCCTCGATCCGGTAGCGACCGTCGAGATCCGTGCCGACCAGGGCCTCGGCGGCGCGGGCCAGTTGGCTCGAGGAGGCGGCGGACGGCACTACAGGCGGAGGCCGTGCTTCATGCGGAAGCGCAGCCAGTCCCATCCGAGGTACGCAGCGCCGGCCAGGCCGACCACGCCGAGGACCGGGCTGACCGCGACCAGGACCACCGCCGAGCCGACGCCAGCCGCCACCGCCAGCGTGCCCTTGCGCTTGGCCACGGCGGTGTTGCGCTGGATGAGGGAACCCATACCCGTCAAGCTGCCTCATGGTGGTGCGGCTGTCAAACCGCGGTCGCCGTGTCCGGCTGCCCACGCGGTCGCTCAAGGTCGCGGCGCGACGGCCCCGTCGGGCTGGCCCCGCGCGTGCAGTCTCCCCGCGGGTCCCCCCGGCGACCGGCCGAAACTCCTCGTCCGCGTCGCCGCTATGCTAAGAGGTGGTCCCATGGCCCGCGCTCGCGCCCGCAATCGTCGTCGTGGTTCGATCTATCTAGGCCTGGCCGCCGGCATGTTCGTGACCGGCGGCGCGCTGTTCGGCGGCTACGCGCTGTCGGGCGAGCCGGCGCCGCCGCGCCCCGCGACGGCCGAGGCCGCGGTCGCCAGCGACCACGCCGAGCTGGCCCGCGCGGTCGAGGGCGCCCTGGCGGGCGCGGTCAAGCTGACCGCGGTCGGCCACGAGCGCACCGTCACCTGGCGCGAGCTCGGGGTCACCGTCGACGCGGCCGAGCTGCCCTACGCCGCGCGCCGGGCCGGCGCCGACCCGATCGCGGCGTTGACCGGCGCCGGCGCCCTGCCGGTGCGGATCGATCGCGCCGCTGCCGCCACCGCCCTGGCCGGGCTCAAGGCCGAGGTCGATCGCGCGCCCATCGACGCCTACCTCGATCTCGAGCGCCGGGTCATCCACGACGATCGCCCCGGCTTCGCCATCGACGTCTACGCCACCCTCGATCGCCTCGAGGCCGCGGCCCGCGCCGGCGCGCCCGCGGTCGAGCTGGTCGGGGTCGAGATCCCGGCCGGCGTCACCAAGGCCAGCCTCGGCATCGACGACATCGGCCACGTCCTCGGGACCTTTCGCACGACGTTCGCGGTCAACGACAAGGATCGCAACTTCAACCTCAAGCTGGCCGCCTCCAAGCTCAACGGCTTCGTCATGAAGCCGGGCGTCGAGTTCTCCTTCAACGGCGTCGTCGGCGACCGCACCGAGAAGGAGGGCTACAAGATCGCCCACGTGATCACCGCCGGCGAGATGGTCGACGGCCTGGCCGGGGGCACCTGCCAGATCTCGACGACCTTGTTCGGCGCGTCGTTCTTCGCCGGGCTCGACATCGTCAAGACCACCAACCACTCGCGGCCCTCGACCTACGTGACGATGGGGCTCGACGCCACCGTGGTCTACCCGACCACCGATCTGATCATGAAGAACCCCTACGACTTCCCGGTGGTCATCCACTACCGGGTCGCGCGGGGCGAGGCGGTGGTCGAGATCCTCGGCAAGCAGCGGCCGTGGGACGAGATCGCCTTCGAGCGCCGGATCATCGAGTCGACGCCGTTTCCGACCGAGGAGCGCCTCGACGACAAGCTGCCGGTCGGGTTCGAGGCCGAGGACCAGGGCGGCTTCGACGGCTACAAGCTCGTGCGCTACCGCAAGTTCTACAAGGACGGCAACGAGGTGAAGACGGACAAGTGGACCGTCACCTACAAGCCCGTCACCCAGTACATCCGCAAGGGCACCAACCCCGACACGACGCTGCCCACGCCGACGATCAAGCCCGGGCACCTGCCGCGGGCGCCGGGCGAGGGCTCGGGCCGAGTCGTGCAGTAATCTGATGAGGGTCTTTCGAAAAGACCCTCCCCCAGCATTCGCTGGGGCCCCCACCCAAAACGATCCGACCTGACCCCGGGCACCAGTGGTTGACCCAGGCGGTGGTGGAGGTGCCAGCGTGGAGGTTCAGCCGCTGTCTGCTTCAGCGCAGTTGGTGGGTGACCTCGAGCAGCCCCTCCCCCAGCATTCGCAAGAGCAGTGAACGGTTTGAATGCCGTCGCGAGACGGTCTGGGTCTCGGACTCGGACTCGGTCTCGGACTCGGTCTCGTCTCGGTCTCGGTCTCGGACTCGGACTCGGTCTCGGACTCGGTCTCGGTCTCGGTCTCGGTCTCGGTCTCGGACTCGGACTCGGACTCGGGGGCTAGTCTTCGCGAGACGGGGACGTGTGAGGCAGATCCGGGCGCACGACCGAAGCGCGGTCAGCACGCACCGAGGTGGAAGCAGACAGCGGCTGAACGTCGGTGCCTACGCACCACCCGCGCCGGCCACGCCGACGGCGGCGCTCCCGCGATCCGGGCGTTTTGGGTGGGGGCTGGGGGAGGGCTTTTTCCAAAAAACCTCAGCCCTTAACCGGATCAGCGACGTCGGAGACGGTGCCGGAGGCGGTGGCGGCCTGGGCGACGCCGCCCGGGTTGAAGTCGATGGTCGAGCCCTTGAGCATGACCATGTTGCCGTTGATCTTCACGCCGGCGGTGCCGGTGGCGTCGACGCCGCTCGACTTGCCGTGGAGGTCGCAGTTTCCCTTAGCGGTGATCGTGATCTCGCCGGCGAGGATCTGCATCGCGTCCTTGCACTGGATGGCGATGTCGCCTTGCGACGCGGTGAGCTCGATCTTGCCTTCCTTGGCGATCTTCATCGACCCGATCCCGCCGCCGTCCTCGACCTGGAAGAAGCCTTCCTTGTCCTCGAAGGTGATCTTGTGGCCGGTCTTGGACTTGATGACCCGGCGCGGGTTGTCGCCGGCGCTGTTGTTGTCGGGGGCCTTGTCCTTGCCGTTCCACAGCGCGCCCAGGATGATCGGGCGGTTGAGGTCGCCGTGCTCGAACGCCACCAGGACCTCGTCGTTGACCTCGGGGAGCGAGAACCAGCCGCGGTCGTTGGCGCCGCCGACCGACACCCAGTGGCAGATATGGGTGTTGTCGGTGATCGGCATGGCCGGGATCTTCACCTTGATCCGACACAGCTTGGTGTCGTCTTTGATCTCCGTGACGAGACCGACGACCACCTCGTAGACGCGGTTGCCCTCCTCTTCGGCGATGCGGCTCTGCGCGAAGAGATAGCTCCGGAAGTCGGTGATCATGGGACGTATCGTAGTACGGACCGGGACCGAAAAATCCCCCCATGCGATCGCGCCGGCGGGCGCCCCGGCCGCCCCGGGGGCCTAGAGGCCCTGGCCGCCGCCCAAGTTGGGCGAAATCGTTGGCGACAGGCTCGGCACCGCGGGCACGCTCGGCGCGGTCGGCACCGCCAGGCGGCCCGGTCCCAGGCTCAGGCACGACGGGTCGTTGGCCGGCTGCGGCCCGGCGAAGTCGGGCCGGCTGCCGTCGTTGGTGCCGATCACCAGGCCGACCAGCACGTCGGCCGCGCTCCAGGTGGCGGGGAGGTTGAAGGTGAACTCCTCGCGGAGGTACTCGCCGGCGTTCCAGCGGTCCGACGGCAAGAGCCCGTCGAGGGTGACCCGGGCGCCGACCCGGACCTGCTGCGGCGGCATCGCCAAGGTGAGGGTGGCCTCGCCGGTGGCGCCGGCCGGGGTGGCCCACAGCGCCGCGCCCAGGCGGAAGGTGCGCGTCGGCCGGGCCTTGGCCAAGAGATAGACCGCCAGGGTCGCCTTGCCGCCCGGCGCTCCGGCCGTGAGGTCGTAGCCGAGGAGCTCGACGTTGCCGTGATCGAAGCTCTTGCCGGTGACCGGCACCGCCGGCTGCGGCGGGCCGGGCAGGAGCACCTTCTGCATCCGCGCGGCGGCCTGGCTCATCACCGGATCGCGCGAGAAGACCACCCGCTCGAGCCAGGCGTCGAGCCGGGCCTTCATCGCCGCCAGCTCCTCGGGCTTGCTGCCGGCCAGGTTCTTCTTCTCGAGCGGATCGTTGGTCAGATCGTAGAGTTCGTAGAAGTTGCTCTTCATGTTGAAGACCAACTTGCGGGTCGTGGTCACCGCCGCCCGCAGCGGCACCGGGTAGTTGGTCTCGGCGAACACCGTGCGCTCCGGGTCCTCCTCGCCGTAGAAGATCTGCGGCACCAGGCTGCGGCCCTCGAAGCTGGCGCCCGGGGTCGGGATCCCGCACAGCGCGGCGATCGTCGGCACGATGTCGAGGTTCGACACCACGGCGTCGAGCTGGCGCGGCGGGTTCTGCGGCACGTAGATGATGAGCGGGACGTGCAGGATCTCGCGGTAGAGCGCGATGGCGTGGCCGTCGAAGCCGTGCTCGCCGAAGGCGTCGCCGTGGTCGCTGGTCACCACGACGATCGTGCGATCGCCGCCCGGCATCCGGCGCAGCTCGTCGAGCAGGCGGCCGATGTGCTTGTCGGTGAAGTGCAGCTCGGACTCGTAGAGATCCTGGGGGCTGCCGCTCCAGTTGGTGTCGTCGGGGTGGGCGACGTACTGCGCGTGGGGGTCGAGGTAGTGCAGCCACAGGAACCACTTGCTGGCCGAGCGCCGGCCGATCCACGCCAGCGCGCGATCGGTCACCCGATCCGACGACACCCGCTTGGCGTCGTGGGTCCGGCCGATCTCGTTGTCGTAGTCGTCGACGCCCTGCTGCATGCCCCAGTCGTTGAAGTACTCGTGGGACAGGATCGCGCCGGTGGTGTAGCCGCCCTGCTTCATGATCTCGGGCAGGGTCAGGTTCTGCGGGCCGAGGCGCGGCGGCATGCCCGGCTTGATGTTCTGCTCGTCGAGGGCGATGCCGGAGTGGAAGAACTTCGAGGTCAAGATCGCCGGGATCGAGGCCATCGTGCCGGCCGACGGCGCCTGGGCGAAGCCGAAGTTGGTGGCGCGCTCGACGAGGCGCTTCAGATGGGGCGTGGTGTCGCGCGTGCGGCCGCCCGGGCGTTGACCGAACGAGGTGTAGTCGTAGCGGACGGTGTCGATGGTGATGAGCAGGACGTTGTAGGGCTGGCGGAAGGCCGGCGGCACCGGGCGCTCGGGCCCGGTCGGCACCGCCAGGTCGCGCATCGAGAACTGTCGGCCGTCGCAGTTCTCGTCGAGGCCGTTGTCGGGCAGGTCGCGGGCCCCGGGGTGGATCCGCTTGTCGCGCGGGCCGCAGTCGTTCTCGCCGAGCAGCGAGCCGAACCCGTCGCCGTCGAGATCGTTGGCGGTCCGGACCACGCGGACCAGGGCCTCGAGGCTGGGCGACGACGCCGACACCAGGGCCTTGACCGCGGGCGCGCCGCCGACCTGGAGCAAGGTCGCCGGGATGAGCACCAGGGCCGCGGCGGCCACGGCCAGCCCGGCGCGGCGCGGCAGCCGACCGCGCCCGCGTCCGGCCAGCTCGAGGTAGGCCCCGACGCCGGCGAGGAAGGCCACCGCGGTCAGGCCGCGGCGCCAGGGCCACACCGGCCGGAGATGGCGGTGGAAGTGCCCGGCGATGAGCAACGCGCCGGCGCCCGCGGCCACCACGGCGACCGCCGCCAGCCACGGGTTGCCGATCGGCGTCCACCGCGTCACCCGCGGCCAGCGCGCGGCCACGCGGGCCAGGCCGACCGCGGCGATCCGCGCCAGCGTCATCGCGACGAGCGCGATCACCAGGGCGGCCAGGCCGATCACCAGCGCGGTCAGGAACGGCTCGCGGAAGGTGGTGATGAAGCGTCGACCGAGGCGGGTGACCGCGGCGGCGTAGCCGACGATCGCCAGGCCGGTGGTGAGGATCGTGGCGGCGGCGCCCGGCGCCCACTGGCTCGGACCCTGGGTCGGGCGGTCGGTCAGGGCCGCGGCCCGGCCGTCGCGGTACCACCGCCAGGCCCGCGGCGTCATCGCCGCCAGCGCCCCGGCCGGGCCGAGCCCGAGCCACGCCAGGGCGAACAAGGTCACCGACAGGAGCAAGAGCCGGAGCGTCAACGTCACGCCGACCGCGCCCGGGACCTGGTGCCAGGTGACGATCGTCTCGACCAGGGCGGCCACGATCAGGCCAGCGCCCGCGGCGGCCGCGCCGGTGCGAGCGTCGGCGGCGAAGCGCGCGCGCAGCCCGGTCATGATCCGCGCCGTAGCCGGTGCTTGACCAGCACCCACATCGCCTCGACGCCGTCGGTCCACCGCACCTTCTTGCCCTCCTCGATCGCGCGGGCGGTGTAGGCGATCGGCACCTCGGCGATCTTGACCTTGCGGCGGCCCAGCTTGGCCGTGACCTCGGGGCAGAACTCGAAGCCGGTGCAGGTCAGGCCGAGCTCGCGCAGAAGATCGGTGCGGAACAGCTTGAAGCAGGTCGCCTCGTCGGTGATGTCGAGGCCGTAGAGCAGGTTGGCGGTGACCGTCAACATGCGGTTGGCGACGTAGTTGGCCGTCCGCATCCCGGTCGGGCGCGGGTTGGCGAGGAAGCGCGAGCCGTAGACCACGTCGGCGCCGCGGGCGACCTCACCGAGGAGCGCCGGGTAGTCCGAGACCTCGTACTCGAGGTCGGCGTCCTGGATCAGGCAGTAGTCGCCGGTGGCGGCGGCCAGGGCGGTGCGGATCGCCGCGCCCTTGCCGCGGTTGACCTCGTGGCGGACCACGCGGATCCGCGGATCGCGCGTGGCCTCGGCGGTGGCGAGCGCGAAGGTGCGATCGCGCGAGCCGTCGTCGCACACCACCACCTCCTTCTCGAAACCCAGGGCCTCGGTGTCGACCGCGGCGACCCGCCGCAGGATCTCGCCGATCGTGGCCTCTTCCTGGTAGGCGGGGATGAGGATCGACAACCGCATCGGTCTCGGGCGTTTACCACAGCCACCCGACCAGTGGCCACGGCCGGTCGTGTTACAGGATCGCGTGGCCTCGCCGGCGTCCACCCGACCGTCGCGCCTGGCCGGGCTCGGCCGCTGGCTGGCGCAGCACCGCCTGCTCGTCGGCATCGCCGTCGCCCTGGTGTACGTCTTTCCGTATTACCCCGGCATCCGCTCGGCCAACGAGCTGCCGCGGGTCTACCTGACGATGGCGATGGTCGACGACGGCACGTTCGCGATCGATCGCGGCGTGGCGCGGTGGGGCGCGACCGCCGACGTCTCGCCGCACGCCGGCCATCAGTACTCCAACAAGGCGCCCGGCTCGTCGATGCTGGCGGTGCCGGCCTACCTCGCGGCCAAGGGCGTGGCCCAGGTGCTGGCCGGGCGCGCGCCGACCCTGGGGGAGCTGTTCTGGGCGTTCCGGGTGTGGACCGGCGTGATCCCGACGGTCTTGTTCCTGGCGCTCCTGGCGCGCTTCCTGGCGCGCTTCGCGCCGGCCGAGGCGCCGCGGCGGTTGACCCTGGTCGCCTACGGCCTGGGATCGATGGCGATGGTGTACTCGGTCCTGTTCATCGCCCACCAGCTCTCGGCGGTGTGCATCGGCGCGGCGTGGATCCTCGCGGTCGGCGTCGTCGACGACGGCGGTCGCGATCGCCGGATGTTCTGGGCCGGGCTCCTGGCCGGCGCGGCGCCGCTGGTCGACTACCAGGCGGCCTTCGCCGGCGTGCCGGTGGCGATCTACATCGCGGTCCGGCTGTGGCAGACCCGGCGCGGCTGGGCGCCGGTGGCTTGGGCGGTGGCCGGCGCGATCGGACCGATCGCGATCCTCCTCGCGTACCACGCGGCGTGTTTCGGCTCGCCGTGGAAGACCGGCTACGACGCCTCGGAGACCTTCGCGTTTCACCACCAGAAGGGCTTCCTCGGCTTCGATCAGCTCCGCTGGGTGGCCTTCACCGGCTCGACGGTCGCCGGCGACAACGGCCTGGTGGTGTTCATGCCGGCGGCGCTCCTGGCGATCCCGGGATGGGCGCTCCTGTGGCGGGCCGGTCAGCGCGGTCACGCCGCGGTGTCGGCGGCGACCGCGGTCTTGTACCTGGTGTTCTTGTCGGGGCTGTCGTTCTGGCGCGGCGGCTGGCAGTTCGGGCCGCGCTACGTGACGGTGATGCTGCCGTTTCTCCTGCCAGCGATCGTGGCCACGCTGGCCTGGCTCGATGGCCGCGGCGGGTGGCGCGCGATCGGCTGGGCGGCGGTCGCCGTCGGGGTCGCGGTCTACGCGCTGGGCGTCGCCACGTTTCCGCACTTCCCGGAGAAGTTCCATAACCCGCTCTATGAGCTGGTATTGAAGTTGTTATCGGATGGCCTGGTCGCCCCGAACCTCGGCGGCGCCCTCGGGCTGTCGGGGCTGGCGAGCGTGGCGCCCTGGTTCGCGCTGGTCGCCGGGCTGTGGCTCACGGCGGCGGTCGGCGCCGGCGGGGCCGCGCGCTGGCGCGACGTCGCGCTGGCGGTCGCCCTCGCCGCCGGCGTGCTGGTGGCGTACCGCGGCTTCGCCGGCGGCGGCCGGGTCGCCGACGAGGCCTACCGCCGGTTCGTCGTGCCGTCGGTGGCGGCGGCGCCGCGCTGACTTGCGTCGGCCGGCGAATGACGGTACGTCCGCGCGATGCGACGCACCGCGCTCGGGCTGGTGGCGGTCGTGGCCGCGCTCGGCCTCGGCTGCAAGAAGAAGCAGGACCGGCCGGCCGCGGGGCCGCCCGCGGTGACGACCGACGCCCGGCCGGCGGTGGCCGCGGCGCTCACCGCCCTCGAGACCGGCTGCGCCGGCGACGACCCCGAGGCGTGCCGCAACCTGGGCGTGATCTACGCCGAAGGCAAGGGCGTGGTCGCCGATCCGGCTCGGGCCGCCGGCTACTACCGCCAGGCCTGCGATCGCGGCAACGCCGCCGGCTGCAACAACCTCGGGCTGGTCACGATGACCGGGGCCGGGGTCGCGGTCGACGGCGCCGCCGCGCGCGCGCTGTTCACCAAGGGCTGTGACGCCGGCAGCCTCTTGGCGTGTCGCAACCTGGGCCTGGCCCTGGGCACCGGCGAGGGTGGTCCACGCGACGACGCCGCGGCGATGGTCGTCTTCACCAAGGCCTGCGAGGGAGGGCTCGCCCTGGCGTGCACCAACGTCGGCGCGATCTACGCGGCGCCTGACGCCACCGCGCGGGATCCCGGCGCGGCGATCGGCTGGTTTCGCCGGGCCTGCGACGGCGGCGACGCCGCGGGCTGTCGCCGGCTGGGGAGCGCGTACCTGACCGGCGAGGGCGTGCCGGCGGGCGCGGCGCCGGCCGCGGTGTGGTTCGAGCGCGGCTGCGCCGGCGGCGATGGTCCGGCGTGCGCCGAGCTGTCGGCGCTCTTGGCGGCCGGGCGCGGCGTGTCGGCCGACGCCGCCAAGGCCCAGGCTGCGGCGACCCGCGCGTGCCAGCTCGGCGTGGCCGCGGCGTGTCCGACTGCGCCGACTGCGCCGACTGCGCCGCCGTCCCCGACTCCGCCGGCTGCGCCGACTGCGCCGCCGTCCCCGACTCCGCCGTCACCGTGACGGTGGCGTCACCACGCGCAGCTCGAGCTTGGCCAGCTCGGTGCCGGGCGTCGCGACGATCGCGAGCTGATTGGGCCCGCGGCGGACGTCGGCGGTGGTGAAGGCGATCCGACCGTCGGTCGGCGCGGCGACCGCGCGCACCATCGCGCGGCCGTTCCACGACAGGGCGATCGCGCCGCCGAGCGGATGGCGCGCCACCACCGCGACCTCGAGGGGGCCGCGGACGTTGACCGGCACGACCAGGGTCGCCGGAAGCCCGACCGTGCGGACCACGCCCGGGCGCTCCGGCACCGGCCGCAGGTTGTAGCGAAACGGCGCGGGCAGGGCGCCGACGTCTCGGCGATCGTCGCGGGCCGGCGCGATCGAGTTGAGGCCGGGGTAGGTCTCGCCGAGCAGGTGGACCCCGACCACGCGGTCGTAGCTCGCCGGCGGCAGCCCGGTCCGGGCGGCGTGGACGGCGCGGGCCGGCGCGGTCGCGGTGCGCGCGGCCCAGGCCGCGACCTGGCCCGGGGCGACGCGCCAGCCGTCGCGCAGGTGGATGCGATAGACATTGGCCGCGCTGTCGCCGCCGTAGATCCGCGCGGTGGAGTGGTCGTAGTGGATCGCCAGGCCGACGTTGGCGGCGGCGAGCGCCAGCGCCAGCGTCGCGATCGCCGCGGTCGCCAGCGCGGTCGCGCCTCGTCGCCACCATCGCCACGCCACCGTCGGTGCGGCCCCGAGCGCGCGGGCGCCCGGGGCGAGCAGCGCGCCCAGGCCGATCGCGAACGCGGCGAAGCACGAGTCGAAGCGCCGACCGCCGAAGGAGCCGCCGCCCCACCAGTCCCAGGCCGCGCCGTTGACCACCGCCTGGAGCCCGATCCCGACGAGCAGGAGCCCGGCCAGACGGGCGCGCGCCGGGAGCGCGGCGAAGAGCCCGAGGCCGGCCACCGCGTAGATCGGCGCCCACGGCACCAGGCCGTTACGCCCCGAGAACAGGACCTCGCTCCAGGCCGGTGCGTCCCAGCGCATGAACCCGCTGCCCTGGGGGACGACGTAGAGTTCGCCGTAGAGCGCCCGCCACACCAGGAGCTGGGGCACGACGCAGGCCAGGGCGATCGCGGCGCCCAGGGCCCAGCGGCCGAGCAGCCTGGCGTCGCGCCGACCTCGTCGGAGATCGTCGAGCGCGGCGGCGACGAGCAAGAGCCCCCAGGTCGCGAGCTGAGGTCGCGCCAGGGTGGCGAGCCCGAGGAGCGCGCCGAGCCCGGCCCAGGTCCGCGCGGTGCGCGGGCGATCGTAGGAGGCGTCCCAGGCGTCGATGAGCCAGGCCGCGAAGAAGGTCGCGAACGGGTGCGCGTAGCCGGGTTGCCGGACCGCGTAGTAGACGACCGGCCCACCACACGCGACGGCGAGCGCGGCAAACAGGCCGATCGGACCGGTGGCGAAGCGGCGCGCGATCACCCGGGCCGGGAACCACAGCGCCAGCACCGAGAGCAAGACCGACATCCACATGACCGCGCGTTGCTCGGCGTCGCTCCAGCCGTCGCGGCGCTCGTCGCCCGCGATCGCGGCGACGTGGCCGATCGCGAAGGCCGGCGTCGACAACAGCGCCGGGCCGACCCCGAAGACGTTGCCGGGCCGGCCGCGCGGCGTCGGGCCGAAGCGGTACCAGTTGCCGCTGACCTGGTACTGGTTCGCGAAGTCGAGATCGCGATCGAGCACGAGCGACGGCAGGTAGACGTAGTAATACGGCGCGTCGGCGTAGGGCCGCGCGGTCTCGCGGCCCTTGGCGTCGTGGCCACCGAGGAACCACCAGGTGGCGGCGACCAGCGCCACCGCCAAGGTCAGGGCCGTCGCCCACCGGCCGCGGGTCTCGCGATCGGCGACCGCGCCGACCACCGCGGCGCCGAAGCCCGGGCGGCTGGCCGACATCGGGCCGACGTTACGACGTCCGCGGCGACGCCGTCATCGGTACGGGGTCGCGATCGCGCCAGGATCGGCCCGGGCCACGCGGGCGATCAGCTCGACCCCGGCGGTGAGGCGACGCGCATCGAGCATCGGCCCGGCCCAGATCACCCGGGCCTCGGGGCCGCGCAGCTCGACGCGATCGGGCTGGGCCGCGGCCAGGACCGGCGCCAGCGCCGCGAGCCGCGCCGCGGCCCAGGTCGGGTCGCTGGCCCGGGCGACGTGGTGGGCCGGGCCCGGCACCTCGGGATCGCGGCGGCCCCGGCGATCGGCGAGGCCGTCCGGGGCGCGGGTCGAGATCACCGTGAGGCGATGGGCCTCTTCGGGGCTGGCGGTCCCGGCCCGGGCCATCGTGCACAGGGTCTCGGCGAGCCGCGCGGTCGCGATCTCGATGGTCAGCGCGCCGCGGCCGGTGCGGATCGCCAACCCGCCGTCGATCGCGAAGCCCGCGCCGGTGGTGGTGCCGCCGAGCACCGCCGCGAGCGCGCGCCACTCGCGGGTCGCGCGGTCGCCCCGACCGGCGAGGAAGGCCGCGCCCAGCCGAGCGGCGTCGATGAAGCGGCGGCTCGGCGCGGCCTCGGCGCGGAAGCCGGCGCGGCCGTCCTCGAGGGCGAAGCCGAAAGGTGCGGCCGCCTCGGGATCGAAGGTCGCGCTGATCGCGTCGCGCTCGTCGGGGCCGAGCCACCAGCGGGCCCACGCTAGATCGTTCACCTCGAGGACGTAGCGGTCGTCGAAGGCGGCGTCGCCCAGGCGCGGCTCGGGGATGAACAGGCTGCGCAAGAAGCGGTAGCCGGGGCGGGCGGTGACCCGCAGCGCGCGCGCGCCCGGGGCCTCGGCGGCGATCGCGGTGGCGGCGCGCAGGTCGGCCGCGCAGCGGGTCGCGACCTCGACGCCGTCGATCACCAGGCGCTCGTCGAGGCCGGGCCGCGCATCGGCGCCGGTGGTCGTGCGCTCGCGCGGGCCTCGGCCGCCGTCGCCGCCGCGCGCGCTCGGCCAGCTCGCGATCGGCAGCGGGGCGATCGCCGTCGGGCCCGCCGCGCGCACGGTCAGCGCGACCCCGAGGCGGCCTGCGACGGCGACCACCTCCGCCGGCGCGAGGGTGAGCGGCACCTCGAGGGCGCCGCGCTCGCCGGCCAGGCGGGTGACGGCCAGGCCGTCGTCGCGGAGGCGGGCCTCGATCGCCAGGGCCGTCGCGCCGGTCCCGACGACGAAGCGGGTCTCGCCGCGGGTGCCCCAGGTCCCGGCCCACGCGCCGCCGAGCGCGCTCGCCAGCGCCGCCCACCGCTCGGCCAGGTGGCGCGGCGCCAGGGCCAGGCGCGCGGTCAGCTCGAGGACGCGGCGCAGCGAGCCCGGGCTCGGGTGCTCGACCCGCCAGCGGCCGAGCTGGAGCCGGGCGCGCCCGCCGTCGGCGAGGAGGGGATCGATCAGCCCGCGGGCGTCGACCACCAGCCAGCGCGCGTAGGCGGGGTCGTTCGAGCGCAGGTGATCGGGCGGCGCGAGCGCGCGATCGAGATCGAGGTACACGCCGCCGATGGTCGTGGCCGCGCTGGCGGTCGCGCTCACCCCGCGCAGCGCCAGCTCGACGTCGACCGCGCCGACCCGCACCACCAGCGTGAGCTCGCCGCCGACGTCCCGCGGCCCCGTGACGACATCGTAGGGGTCGAGGGCGCGCCGCAGGTCGGGCGGCAGGGGGCTCACCCGGTGAGCATACCAGGCGTTGAAGCTGCTCAAATGTTCAGTCTTTGACGGACCGTGTCATCGCGTCACAGCGCGATTGGGCGGCCGACATATCCCACCTAACGTGGCGGACGCTCGGCGCTCCGGACGCCCACGGCACACGCAGCCCTCAGGTTCTTCACAGGCTAGTGGATTAGCCACCATTGGTCATCAGAACCGAGCCCTTAGCTGTCCACAGGGCTGTGAATAACATCCCTGCAAACGGGACTTGTCAACAGGCGCGCGAGCGGGGTGGGGTCGCGGTCCGGTTTTCGGACACCCCGCGATCGCTCGGTGACGACGCGGTGTCCGGATGGCGGACGGAGCGTGGTCGGACCGATGTCACGAACGTCCGGAGGCCGGACGCCGCGCCCGGCCCGGCCTGTCCGGATGGGCGGACAGCGCGCCCGCGGTCCCGGGGGAGAGGACGCCCGCCGCAGCGACGGCGAGGAGACCGCCGGCCCCGACGCCGGCGACCAGCTCGAACCACGCGGTCGAAAACGGCCGGGCCGCGGGCGTCCCGGTGACCAGCGCCTGGGGCAGCTCGGCGACCCACGCCGCCGCGCCGATCGACCCGACGATCAGGAGCGCGATCGCGCGCCGGCTCGCGCGGTCGCCGCGGGTCCACGCCAGGGCCAGCCCGACGCTCGCCAGCCCCGCCAGCGCCACCGCCATCGGCGCGCGGAGCGAGAGGCTGGGCGGCCCGGTGAGCGCGACCGCCACGCCGAGGCCGAGCCACGGCGCGACCAGCACCAGCCGACGTCGACCGGCCAGCCGGAGCGCCCCCGCCAGCGCCAGCGCCAGCGTCGCCGCCGCGAGCGAAAGCGCCATCCGGCTCGGGCGTCCGATGGTCGCGCCCGGGTCGGGCGCCGCCATGGCCGCCGCCAGCCGCCGCCCCACCGCGCCGGGGTGGGGCGGGACGCCGGCCACCTCGCGCAGGTGCGCCGCGACGTCGACCAGGTGGACCGCGCCGCGCGCGTCCGCGCCCGGTGGCCGCGGCCAGGCGCAGCCGCGCACGATGCGCACGCTCGCCTCGGCGTCGCCGTGGCCGCCGCCGGCGCGGTGGCCGTGATCGGCCAGCACCAGCCAGCTCGCCGTCGGCGCCGCGGCCAGCCAGCCGGCCAGGGCGCGATCGGCGTCGGCGATCGCGGCCCGGTGAGCGGCCGAGCCCGGCCCGCGCTCGTGGGCGGCGCGGTCGATCCCGAGGACGTGGACCAGGACCAGCGGCGCGGCGCTCGCGACCGCGGCCCGGGCTCGCTCGACGAAGGCCCCGCGCCACGCCGCGACCTCGGACGCCACCGCCTCGGGCGCGGCCCAGTCGGCGGCCGGGGCCGGCTCGACGGTCGCGAAGCCGACCGAGCGCGCGATCACGCCCCAGGCCTCGACCACCGCCCGCGCCCCGGGCACCGCGGCGGGCAGCGCCCCCGGCGGCGTCGGCCGCGCGGCGTTCGACGGCCCCAGCCCGAGCTGACGCGCCGTCAGCCCGGTCCACAGGACCGCCTGGACCGGCAGCGACTTGGTCGGGAAGCCGACGTCGATCGCCAGGTCGACGCCGCGCGCGCACAGCCGGTCGAGGGCCGGCAGGCCGGCGTCCTCACGGCCCAGCCCGTCGAGGACCACGACCCGCAGCGGCCCGCGCGCCGGTGGGCGTGGGCGCGCCGACGACTCCACCGTCGGGCCCGCCGCCAGCGGGCGCTGCGAGGCGCCGATGCCGTCGGCCATCAGCCAGCGCGCGAAGCCGGCGCGGGCGGTCACGAGCGCCGCCACAATCGCGACCGCCGCCAGCGCGGCGCGACCGCGCGGGGTCACGGCGCCGCCGCGCGCGCCCGCCGAGCGGCCCGGAAGATCTGCAGGTACTCGCGCGCCGCGGCTCGCCACGAGCTGTCGCGCGCCATGCCGCGGCCCTGGATCGCCGCGAACCCGATCGGATCGTCGCGCCAGCTCGCGACCGCGCGGTCGAGGCACCACGCCAGCCCCGGGCCGTCGATGACCTCGAAGCGAAACCCGGTGCCCGCTGGATCGACGGCGTCGATCACCGTGTCGGCCAGGCCGCCGACCGCGGCCACCACCGGCACCGCCCCGTAGCGCATGGCGTAGAGCTGCGCCAGGCCACACGGCTCGAAGCGGCTCGGCATGACGAACAGATCGGCGCCGCCGTAGATGCGGCGCGCCCGATCGGGATCGAAGCCGGTGTGGACCGCGAACTGGCCGGGATACGCGGCGGCCAGGCCGCGCAGCCGATCCTCGAGGCCGCGGTCGCCGGCGCCCAGCACGATCCAGCGCACGCCGCGCGCGATCATCGCCGCGGCCTGTTCGGCGATCAGGTCGATGCCCTTCTGGGGCGTGAGGCGCGCGATCGCGGCCGCGATCGGCGTGGTCGCGTCGACCCGCAGGCCGTACTCGTCGGCCAGCGCCGCGCGGCACTGGGCCTTGCCGGCCAGCTCGCCGATCGCGAAGCGCGCGGGCAACGCCGGATCGGTCCGCGGATCCCAGGCGGCGTCGTCGATGCCGTTGATGATGCCGACCACGCGCTCGACGTCGTGGGCCAGGAACCCGTCGAGGCCCTCGCCGCGCTCGGGGGTGAGGATCTCGCGGGCGTAGGTCGGACTGACGGTGGTCGCGACGTCGGCGTAGGCCAGGCCGCCCTTGAGCAGCGAGAGCTGGCCCCAGAACTCGGCGTGCCGGTGATCGAAGACCGACCACGGTAGGCCCAGCGCCGGCACTTGCTCCGACGGACAGAGGCCGCGGTAGGCCAGGTTGTGGACCGTGATGACGCGGATCGGGCGCGGCGCCTCGTGGGCCGCGTAGATGAGCGCCAGCGCGCCCTGCCAGTCGTGGCCGTGGACGACGTCGACCGGGCCGCCCAGGATCGCCGGGCCGGCGGCGAGCGCGGCCTTGGCCAGCACCGCGAAGCGCAGCGGGTTGTCGGGATGATCGCTGCCGTCGCGATCGCCGTACAGCCCGTCGCGGTCGTAGAGCGCGTCGCACTCGACGAACCACACCCCGTCGACTGGCCGCAGCGCGACCGGGAAGCTGCGGTCGCCGACCGCGACCACCTCGCGGCGCGGCGGCCCGAGGGCGACCCCGGCGGCGGCCAGCCGGGCCCGGGCCTCGCGGTACAGCGGGATCACGGTCGCGACCCGGACCTCGCGCTCGCCGGCGGTCAGGGCCGCCGGCAAGGCCGCGACCACGTCGGCCAGGCCGCCGGTCGCGGCCCACGGCGCGACCTCGGACGCGACCGCGAGGATCCTCATGACTCGTCGGCGCGATGGGCGAAGCGCTGGAAGCGCGGCCCGGCCGAGTCGTAGCTGTGCCGCCCGTGCATCGCCACCGCGAAGCTGCCGGCGGTGAGCTGGGCGCGCAGCTCGGGATCGTTCTGGATCAGCTCGGCGACGTCGTTGGCCAGGATCGCCGGGCCGCGCGCCGGCACGACCGTGCCCTTGGGGATGACCGCGATGCCGCTCTCGGTCACGAACGGCAGCCGAACTCGATCGGCCTCGGGATCGAAGCCGATCGTCACCCCCGGCTCGATCTTGCAGTTCTTGTCGAGGATGACCCGGTGCAGCCGGGCGCCGGCGCCGACGTCGCAGCCCGACAGGATCACCGACTCCGACAGCTCGGCCCCGGCGTGGACGAAGCAGTCGTAGCCCAAGACCACCGCGCGCAGCGTGCCGCTGGCGACGATCGAGCCCTCGCACACCAGGCTGTCGTCGATCTGACACGGCGGCTGGTCCTCGCCGGCGCGGACGAACCGAGCCGGCGGGTAGTCGCGCTGGGCGCTGCGGATCCGCCAGCGCCGGTTGTACAGATCCATCGCCGGGACCCGCGCGCGCAGCTCCATGTTGGCGTCGAAGTAGCTGTCGAGGGTACCGACGTCGCGCCAGTACGGCGCGGCGTCGAGGGGATCGCCGGGGACCCGCGACGACGCGAAGTCGAAGGCGTAGAGCCGGGCGCCGGAGCCGAGCAGGCGCGGGATCACGTCCTTGCCGAAGTCGTGGCGGCTGGCCGGATCGGCGGCGTCCTCGGTCAAGACCCGGGTCAGGACCTCGGCCCGGAAGACGTAGTTGCCCATCGACACCAGCGACCAGTCGGGACGGCCGGGGATGGCCGGCGGGTTGGCCGGCTTCTCGACGAACGCGGTGATGCGGTTGCGATCGTCGATGGCGATGCAGCCGAACTGGTGGGCCTCGGCCCGCGGCACCGCGTAGACCCCGACGGTGAGGTCGGCGTGGTGGGCGCGGTGGAACTCGTCCATCTGGTCGACCGCGAACTTGTAGACGTGGTCGCCGCCGAAGACGCAGACGTGGGCCGGCCGGGCGTCGCGTACCAGGTTGAGGTTCTGATAGACCGCGTCGGCGGTACCTCGGTACCAGAACTCGCCGAGGCGCATCTGCGCCGGCACCACCTCGATGTACTCGCCGAACCCCGACAAGCGCCAGTTGCGCGACAGGTGCTTGATCAAGCTCGACGCCATGTACTGCGTGAGCAGGTAGATCCGGCGGTAGCCGGAGTTGATGAAGTTCGACAGGACGAAGTCGATGATCCGGAACTGCCCGGCGAAGGGCACCGCCGGCTTCGAACGGTGCAGGGTGAGCGGCCCGAGCCGCGAGCCCTTCCCGCCCGCCATGATCATCGCCAGCGTGTCCTTCATCGCTGCCATGGTACCCCCGACGCGCCGCCGATGACAGCCGGGCCGGGCCGCGCTACAACGCCGCGGTGACCCCGTCGAGCCGCCGCCTGGTCAGCCGTCTGGTCCTCGCGGCCGGGGTCGCCGCCCTGGCGCTGTGGATCGCCGGCCGCCTCGAGGGTGACCGCGGCCAGGTGACCTGGACCATCGACGCCAGCGCCGTGCCGGCGGTCGACACCATCGAGGTGACGATCGAGGTCGGCGACCGCATCGTCGCCGCCCACCACGGCACCCGGGTCTCGGTGCCGATCCGCCTGACCACCCCGACCCCGAAGGGCGCGGCCACGATCACGATCGATCTGACGACCGCCGACGGCGCCCGCCGCGTGACCCGGACCGCGTCCCCCGAGGCCGGCGCCGCCGTGGCCGTGGTCCTCGGCCGCGATCCGTAAACCCGGCCCGACGAGCGCTCCGTCTCGGCCTCCGTCTCGGTCTCGGACTCGGCCTCGGTCTCGGTCTCGGTCTCCGCCTCCGTCTCGGCCTCGGCCTCGGTCTCGGCCTCCGTCTCGGCCTCGGCCTCGGTACCTCTCGCCGCCGCTCTACCGAAACAGCGTCTGCTTGTAGAACGCCAGCTCGGCGATCGACTCTCGGATGTCATCGAGGGCGCGGTGGCTCTCGCGCTTGGCCGGCTGGGTCGCCAGGGTCTCGGGCGGGTACCAGCGCCGGGCCAGCTCCTTGATCGTCGACACGTCGACCATCCGGTAGTGCAGGCGGGCGTCGAGCCGCGGCAGGTAGCGGCGGATGAAGCGCCGGTCCTGGTGGATCGAGTTGCCGCACAGGACCGGCCGATCCTTGGGGCCGAAGTGCTCGTCGACGAACCTCAGGGTCGCGGCGTCGGCCTCGGCCTCGGTGGTGGTCGCGGCCCGGACCCGGGCGGTCAACCCCGAGGCGCCGTGGTGGCGGGTGTTCCAGTCGTCCATCGCCGCCAGCACCTCGTCGGGCTGGTGGACCACCAGCTCGGGGCCGGCGGCGATCTCGCGCAGCTCGGCGTCGGTGACGATGGTGGCCAGCTCGAGGACGCGATCGCGATCCGGCTCGAGGCCGGTCATCTCCATGTCGAGCCACAGCAGCAACGTGGACATCGCCCGCAGCCTAGCGCACCGCGGTCAGCGTCGGGCGCTGGCGGCGGCCATGAGCGCCGCGATCGCCTCGCGATCGCGGGCCGGCGGCAGGCCCCAGGTCGGGGCGTAGCCGAAGGCGTCGGGGGCCGAGCGCCGGACCAGGCCGTCGAGCAGATCGAGGCGATCGAGGGGGACCAGGGCCGGGTGGACCTGGCCGCAGGCGTGGGCGAGCTGGAGCAGATCCTTGCGCAGGGCGAGCAGGTAGTTGGCCAAGCGCGCGCTCTTGAGGGTCGGGTCGAGGCCGCGCACCAGCCAGCGGTTCTGGGTCGCGATCCCGGTCGGGCAGTGGCCGGTGTGGCAGCGCTGGGCCTGGATGCAGCCGATCGCCAGGAGCGCCTCGCGCGCGACGTTCACCAGATCGCAGCCCATCGCCAGCGCCAGGAGCGCGGTCTCGGGGAAGCCCAGCTTGCCCGAGCCGATGAAGACCACGTCCTCGGCGACGCCGTCCTCGGCCAGGGCGCGGTAGACCTCGGCGAAGCCGAGCTTCCACGGCAGCGCGACGTGGTCGGTGAAGACCAGGGGCGCGGCCCCGGTGCCGCCCTCGCCGCCGTCGATCGTGATGAAGTCGGGGCCGCGCCGGGTCGTGCGCATCTGCCGCGCCAGCTCGCGCCAGAACGCGAGCTCGCCGACCGCGCTCTTGATCCCGACCGGCAGGCCGGTGGCGTCGGCCAGCCGCTCGATGAAGTCGAGCATCGATGACACGTCGGTGAACGCGGTGTGGCCGGCCGGGCTGTGGACGTCCTTGCCCAGCGGCACGCCGCGGATCCGGGCGATCTCGGGCGTGACCTTGGCGGCCGGCAAGAGCCCGCCCATGCCGGGCTTGGCGCCCTGGCTGAGCTTGAGCTCGATCGCGCGCACCGGCGCCGAGGCGACGGTGGCGAGGAAGCGGTCCATGGCGAAGCGGCCGTCGGCGTCGCGGCAGCCGAAGTAGCCGGTGCCGATCTGCCAGATCAAGTCGCCGCCGGCGCGGTGGTGGTCGGAGATGCCGCCCTCGCCGGTGTTGTGCAGCGCGCCGGCGATCGCCACCCCCTGGTTCAAGGCCCGCACCGCGGCCGACGACAGCGAGCCGTAGCTCATCGCCGAGACGTTGACGATCGAGGTGGGGCGGAAGGCCTTGGCGCGGCCGCGCGCGGCGCCCAGGACCTTGGCGCACGGCACCGTGACCTCGGGGTCGATCGTCGCCGCCAGGGGGAACGCGGCGTGGCGGATGATGATGTAGCCTTTGGCCTGCTCGAGATCGTTGTCGGTGCCGAAGCCGAAGTACGGGTTCTCGCGCTTGCTCGAGGCGTAGACCCAGCGCCGCTGATCGCGCGAGAACGGCCGCTCCTCGTCGTTGCCCGTGACGATGTACTGGCGCAGCTCGGGGCCGACCAGCTCGAACAGGTAGCGGAAGTGGCCGACGATCGGGAAGTTGCGCAAGATGGCGTGGCGGCGCTGGGTGACGTCGTGGATCGCGACGATCACCAGGAGGCCGAGCACGCCGAGGACGATCAGGGCCCAGGTCGGCATCGCCGCCAGGGTACCGCCTGGGACGGCGCCGCGGCTACCGCCGCGCGGTCAGGCCGAGGCGGGCCAGCTTCTTCTGCAGGCCGAACCGCGACAGCCCGAGCAAGCGGGCCGCCGCGCTCTGGTTGCCGCGGGCCCGGGTCAGCGCGGCCTCGACGTAGGCCCGCTCGAGGGCGTCGACCGCCGGCCGCAGCGACAGGTCGCCGGCGGTGGTCGGGCGCGGCGCTGGTGCGCTCGGCGTGCGGATGGCCTCCGGCAGGTCGTCGACGGTGATCGGGTCGCTGCCCAGGGCGACCGCGCGGGCCAGCGCGTTCTCGAGCTCGCGGACGTTGCCCGGCCAGGGATAGCGCGCCAGGACCCGGGCGGCGTCGCGCGACAGCCGGGGCGGGGGGCGATCGCCGGCGATCCGCGCCAGGAGGTGGGCGATCAGGGCCGGCAGATCGCCGGGGCGAGCGCGCAGCGGCGGCATGGTCACGGCGATCACGTCGAGGCGGTAGCGCAGGTCGTCGCGGAAGCGACCGGCGGCCACCAGCTCGGCCAGCGGGACCTGGCTGGCGCACACCAGCCGGACGTCGACCCGCCGGCTGCGATCGCCGCCGACCCGACGGACCTCGCCGTCTTGCACCACCCGCAAGAGCTTGGCCTGCATGGCCGGGCTGGTGTCGGCGATCTCGTCGAGGAACAGGGTGCCGCCGTCGGCGATCTCGAACAGCCCCTTGCGCTCGCGATCGGCGCCGGTGAAGGCGCCGCGCTCGTGCCCGAACAACTCGGTCTCGAGGAGCGGCTCGGGCAGGGCGCCGCAGTTGACCGCGACGAACGGGCGGTCGCGGCGCGGCCCGGCCTGGTGGACCGCGCGCGCGCACAGCTCCTTGCCGGTGCCGCTCTCGCCGACGATCGCCACCGGCAGCGCGACCAAGGCGGCGCGCTCGACGACCGCCAGGGCCGCCGCCAGCTCGGGCGAGTCGCCGACCAGGGCGTCGAAGCCGGCGCGGCGGGGCCGGCTCGGGGCGGCGGCGCGCACCACCGCCAGCTCGGCGTCGCGGTCGGCGATCTCGGCGGCCAGGCGGGCGTTCAAGGCGGCGATCGCGGCGGCGTCGTCGCGGGCCGCGCCGATCAAGCGGGCGGTGGCGATCGCGACCGCGGCGATCGCCGCCAGCTCGACCAGCCCATCGGCGGCGGCGTCGTCGAAGGCGCCGACCCGGACCCGATGATCGACGTACAAGCAGCCGAGGACCTGGCCGCGGGCGAACAGCGGCACCGCGATCACCGAGCGCAGGCGCAGGGCCGCGACCGAGGCCGCGCCGTCGAAGCGCTGGTCGTGGCCGGCGTCGACCGTGATCACCGGCTCGCCGCTGGCGATCGCGCGGTGGGCCACCGACCGACTGATGGTTCCGGCTGAGAGGTGGTCCTGGGTGAAACCGCGTGAGGCGGCGATCTCGAGATGATCGGGTGCATCGTCGATTCCGCGCAGGACGATGAACCCGCGCTCGGCCTGGGTCAGCTCGAGGGCGGTGTCGAGGACCTCGTCGAGGAGGCGGGGCAGCTCGGTCTCGGCGGTGAGGCGGCGGGCCAGCCCGAGCAGGCGGCGCAGGCGGGCCAGCTCAGTGGCGGTGGCCGCCGTTGGGGCCGAGGACGCCGACGGCGGCGGCACGGCCGGCGGGGCGGCGGCGGTCAGGGCCCGAGCGTCGGGATCGAGCATGGCGGTGGCCCTCCAGGCCTCGGGGGTCAGGCGCATCACGGCCTCGAGCTCGGCGCGCGCCTGGCGCAGCTCGGCGGCCCCGCGGGTCGGGTCGCCGGCGCGAGCCCGGGCCAGCGCGGCCAGGTGGCGGGCCCGCCAGCGACGATCGAGGCGGCCGCCGCGCTCGGCGGCGTCGGCGAGCGCGGCCAGGGCGTCGGCCAGGGGCCCCGGCGGCTCGTCGCCCAGCCCTCGGGCCGCCAGACGGCCGCGCGCGAGGAGGGTATAGGCGCGATCGCCGTCGTCGCGATCGAGGGCGGCCGCGGTCGCCACCGCGGCCACCGCGGCGTCGCCGTCGACGACCTCGGCCAGGTTGCGCTGCGCGTGGCCCCGATCGGGCAGCTCGGCCGCGACCCCGAGGTCCCAGGCGGCGCGGTAGGCGCTGGCGGCGGCGGCGCGATCGCCGCGCCGGCGCGCGATGTCGCCGTCGACCAGGGCGGCGTAGAACCGGGCGACGGGCACCCCGGCCGCGTCGGCGTGGGCCCGGGCGGCGGCCGCGGCCTGGGTGGCCGAGGCGAGCTGGCCCAGCGCCAGGAGCGACACCGCGCGGTTGGCCTCGACCGCGCCGAGCTCGGCGACCCGCCCGAGCGCGGTCAGCTCGGCGGCCGCCGCTGACAGCGCCGGCAGCGCGGGGCCGTGAAGGCCTCGCTCGGCCAGGGCCGCGGCCTGGTTCTGCTCGGCGATCGCGGCGGTGTGACCGTCGCCGCCGGCCCGGGCGGCGGCGGCGGCGGCCCGGTAGTGCTCGGCGGCGGCCGCCAGATCGTCGTCGGCCTGGGCGGCCATGCCGTGGAGGATCAACGCGCGCCCACGCATCGCCGGGTCGCCGCGGCTGACCGCGATCGCCAGCGCCGTCGCGGCGTGCGCGGCGGCCGGCGCGCGCTCGCCCAGGTACAGGTGCGCGGTGGCGCGGACCTCGGCGCACAGGCCGCCGGCGGCGTCGGCGGGCACCGGCCCGAGCGCCTCGAGGGCGGCGATCGCGTCCCGGTAGCGACCGCGGGCCACCGCCAGGCGCGCCCACGGTCCGAGCACCTCCGGATCGTCGGGCGCGGCGGCCCGCAGGGCGATGAGCGCCGCCTCGGCGCCGGCCAGGTCCCCGGCTCGCTGCCGGGCCCGCGCCGCCAGGAGCTGGGCCGAACGCGCGTCGCGCGGCTCGGCGAAGCCGCGGTCGAGGGCCCCGAGGGCGCGCCGGTAGTCGCCGCGCACCAGCGCCGCCCGCGCCGCCACCAGCGCCGCGCCGTCGTCGTCGAGGTCGCCGCACAGCGCCAGGGCTAGGGCGGGGGCGCCGCGCTCGAGCGCCGCGGTCGCGGCCGCGACGCGCTCGGCCACCGCCGCGCCAGCGTCGACGAGGGCGTGGGCGTAGCGCGCCGCGGGTAGCCCGGCCGCGCGCGCCACCCGGACCACCGCGGCGGCGGCGGCCCGCCGGTCGGCCTCGGGGACCGCCGCCAGGAGCGCCGCGGCCACCGCCGGCGGGACCTCGTCGCCGGCGCTGGTCCGCCGGGTCAGGCCGCGATCGGCGAGCCAGCCGAGGGCCCCGGCGAGCGCGGCGGCGTCGACCGCGGCGGTCGCGGCCAGGCGCTCATCATCGACCGGCTCACGCCAGGTCGCCAGCGCCAGGGCGACCGCGGCGACCTCCGGCGGCGCGCCGACCAGGGACCGAGCGGTCAACGCGCCCGCCGCGGCCGCGGTCCCGGGGTCGCGGTCGCGCGGATCTCCGCCGTCGGCGGCCAGGGCGGCGACGATCGCGTGGGCCACCGGGGGCAGGCCCCGCGCCGCCTCGGCCAGCGCCGCCAGCCAGCTCGCCGAGGGCGGGCCGGGCAGGGCTCCGCCGATCAGGCCGCCGAGGACCGCCGGCGCGACCGGCGCCAGGTGCCACGCGTCGGTCGTCGCCGCCACCTCGGCCCCCTCGATCGCCACCGCGACCGCGCCCGGGCCGACCACCGCCGCCGCGGCGGCGACGATCGCGGCTGCCCGCTCGTCGTCGGTGGCGTCGATCACCGTGAAGGTGCCGGCGTCGGCGGCCGCCGCGGCGAGAACCGCGGTCGCCAGGGCGCGCCCGCGATGATCGTCGGCGCTGTCGGGCAGCGCGGCCGGCGCCAGGGCCTCGAGCCGACCGAGCCGGAGCGCCAGCCCGACCTCGCCGCGCGCCGCCGCGGCGAGCTGGTCGCGCAGCGCCGCGCGCTCGACCACCGCGCGGGCCCCGGACCCGGGGGGGCCGATCACGATCGCCACCGGACCGACGCCGCCGGCGCGGGCCGCCGCCGCCCGGGCCGCCACCCCGTCGATCGCCGCCGCGGCGCTCGGCCAGTCCTCGAGGAGGCCGCGCCCGGGCTGCGCCGGCGGGGGTGGCCGCGCCGGCGGAGCCTGGTCCGGGGACAGCGCGGCCCGCGCGGCCGCGGCGAGCGCCCAGGCGGCGGCCGCGTCCCGTGGCCGGGCCTCGGGGGCGCGGTCGGTCAGACGAGCGACCAGCTCGGCCAGCCCCCCAGCCTCGCCGTCGGTCAGGCGCGGGCGCGGCGCGCGCAGCACCGCCTCGAGGAGCGCCGGGCCCTCGCCGTCAACTGGCGGCCGACCGCGCAGCGCGAAGTACAGGCAGGCGCCGAGCCCGTAGAGATCGACCGCCGGCGTGGCGTGACCCGCCAAGGCCTCGGGGGCGAGGAACGCCGGCGTGCCGCGGGCCGCGCGGTCGGCCGCGACCGTCGACGCCAGGCCGAGGTCGATCAGGTGGGCCCGGATCGCCGGGCCGACGCCGGTGAGCAGCACGTTGGCCGGGGCGACGTCGCAGTGGACGAGGCCGGCGGCGTGGATCGCGGCCAGCGCGCCGGCGATGTCGACGGCGATCGCCCACGCGGTGGCGGCGTCGACCGGGGCGGCGGCGGCCAGCGCGCGCCCGCGGATCACCTCGGTCGTAAAGTACGGCGTGCCCGCGGCGACCGGGCCGACGGCCTCGTCGAGGACGCCGATGTCGAAGACCCGCGGCAGGGCGGGGTGGGCGAGGGCGGCCAGCCGCGCGCACTCGCGCACCATCGTCGCGCGCGCCGTCGCCGGCACGGCCTTCAGCGCCACCTCGAGGCCGCGCTCGTGATCCTCGACCAGCAGCACGCGGCCCTGGGCGCCACCGCCGAGCTCGCCGCGGTACTCGAAGCGGCGCGCGGAGCTCGCCATGCCACCGCGGTAGGCGGAGTCCTCCGCGACCATGTCAACCATGTTTGCATGGCTCAACTCGCTTGTCATCGGCGCCGGCGTGTCGATGGCGACGGTCGGCGTGGTATCCTCGCCAGGTGGGAGAGAAGGACACCCGCCGCGCCGGCGACGACACGCGTCAGCGCATCGACCGGCTCGCCGGCGGCTGGGAGGTCCCCGAGGGGATGTCGACCGGCGCGGCGGCCGACGAGCCGCCGCCGCCGCCCCCGCCCGAGCGCGCCAAGGTGACCAGCCGGCCGCCGCCGCCGCCGCCGCCGCGCCCGCCGCGGCCCACCGCGCCGCCCACACCGCCAGCGCCTCCGGCGGTCGCCGCGCCGAGCCCTCCGCCCGCGATCGCGGTGGCGGCGGCGCCGCCCGCGCCGGCCCCCGAACCGCTCACCATCGCGAGTGAGCGCACCGATCCGACCGAGCGCGACGACGCGACGCGGGTCGATCCCCGCGGCGACGCGACGGTCCTCGCGGCCGCCGAGCGCGCCGCTGCCACCGCCGGTGGCTCGCTGCCGCCGCGGGCCGCGTTCCGCCGGCAGCGCGGCTGGACCGGCGACGTCGCCTACGTCGCCACCGTCGCCTTCCGCAGCGCCGCGGCGCGCCGCGAGCTGGCGCGCCTCGAGGCCAGCGTCGAGACCACCCGCAAGGCGCGGACCCAGCTCTTGATCGCCCTGGGCGCCGAGGCGGTGGGTCAGCCCGACCTGGCGGGCGCCGCCGTCGCTGCCGCCCGCACCGCGCTGGCGGCGATCGAGGACGAGCGGGCGGCCCGGGCTGGCGCGGCCGCCGCAGCCGACGCCGAGGCCGACGCGATCTCCCGCACCCTGCGCGCCGAGCTCGACCATCACCGGACCCGGACCGCCGAGCTCGAGGCCGAGCTCACCGCCCTCGCCGGACGCCTCGCGCCCCTCGACAAGGAGGTCGCGGCGGTCCGCAAGCGCGGCGACGCGCTGCGCGCCACCCTGGCCAAGCAGGACGACGCCCTGCGCGCCCTCGAGGCCCGGTGCGCGGCCATGCGCGGCAAGTCCGAGCGCGCCGCGGTCGAGGCCGAGCTCGCCACCGTGCGCGCCGACCGCGTCGCGATCGCGCGCGACGAGCCGGCCCTGGCCGCGCAGCTCGACGAGCTCACGCCGCGGGTCGCCGCGCTCGAGGCCGAGCGGGCCGCGGTCCGCGAGCGCCTCGCCGAGACCGCCGCCGCCGCCCGCCGGGCCCAGGCCCGCGCCGACGACGAACTGGCCGCGGTCGCGGCCCAGCAGAAGGTGGTGGCGCGCGACGTCGAGGATCTCGGGCGCCGCCGCGATCGCGCGCTGTCCGAGCTGGGCGCCGAGCTGGCGCTGTCGCGACCGCCCAGCCTGGCCGCGGCCCAGGCCCGCCTCGACGACGCCGACGCCGCGGCCGCCGAGGAGCAGCGGCGCGCGATCGAGCTGCGCGAGATGCTCGACACGATCGATCGCGGCGCGGTGGCGCGCGGCGTGGCGATCCTGGCGCTGGTCGCGTTCGCGCTGTGCGCCGTGGTCGTCTTCTTGGTCCGCTGAGGCCGCGCGGCCCGGCGCGGGCTAGCGCTCGGACAGCGCGATCAGGTGATCGAGTGCGACCAGGGTCACCGCGTAGCGGGCGGCGGCCAGCGCGACCGCGATCATCGCCAGGGTCGCCGCGGCGGCGCAGGCCAGCCGAGCCCAGCCGGTGCCGCGCCCGAGGCCGCGGAGCCCCAGCCCGACGCCGGCGATCCCGAGGCCGAGGCCGAGGTACAGGCCGACGCCGGGCAGGGCGACGGCGACCAGCGCGGCCAGCGCGAGGACCAGGGGCAACACGGGACGAGCCTCGATCACGCGCGGCACGCGGGCCAGTTTTCGGCGACTTGTGCCGGCTGCGCGCCCGCGCTATACGCGGGGCCCCATGGCCGTCCCCCCGACCCACCTCCGCGCAGGCAGCTGTGCGATCGTCGGGCTGCCCAACGTCGGCAAGTCGACCTTGCTCAACCGGCTGGTCGGCAAGCGCCTGGTCGCGGTGTCGCCCAAGCCGCAGACCACGCGCAACCGCATCCTCGGGATCCACCGCGGCACCTGCCCGGGCGTCGAGCCGTCCGCGGTCGAGCTGTGCTTCGTGGACACGCCCGGGATCCAGCGCGGCAAGGGCGCGCTGCGCCGGTTCATGCGCGAGGAGGCGCTGGCGGCCGCCGCCGACGCCGACGTGTCGCTGCTCATGATCGACGCCACCGAGCGTCGGGCGGCGCTGCCGGCGCGCCTGGCCGAGCCCGACGCTGGCGAGCTCCTGGCGGCGATCGCGGCGACCCCGCTGGTGATCGCGCTCAACAAGGTCGATCGCGCCCACAAGCCCGAGCTCCTGCCGCAGATCGAGGCCTGGGCGGCCTGGGGCGCGGCCCGCCCGGATCCCGTCGAGGTCGTGCCGATCTCGGCCACCACCGGCGATGGCGTCGACGCCCTGGTCGCGGCGATCGCCAGCCGCCTGCCGGTCGGCCCGGCGATGTTCCCGCCCGACATGGTCACCGATCGCGCGGAGTCGTTCCTGGCCGCGGAGCTGATCCGCGAGCAGCTCTTCCATCAGCTCGGCCAGGAGCTGCCGTACTCGGCGGCGGTCGTGGTCGAGCGCTTCGAGGAACACGATCGCGGCGATCTCGCGATCGGCGCCTTCATCGCCGTCGAGCGCGAGTCGCAGAAGGCGATCGTGATCGGCCGCGGCGGGCAGCGCATCAAGGAGCTCGGGGTCGCGGCGCGCGAGGCCCTGACCGAGCTGTTCGGGTGCGCCGTCCACCTGTCGCTCCTGGTCAAGATCGCGCCGGCCTGGACCACCGCCGAGGCCGGCCTGCGGCGCTTCGGCTATCGCGGAGAGCCATGACCGCCACCATCGCTTTGGTCGGCCGACCCAACGTCGGCAAGTCGACGCTGTTCAACCGTATGGTCGGCGGCCGCCCCGCCTTGGTTCACGATACGCCAGGGCTGACCCGCGATCGCCGCTACGGCGAGCTCGAGTACTTCGGCGCCACGGTCCGCGTGATCGACACCGGCGGCCTCGATCCCGCGGCCGAGGGCGACGTGATCGGCCGCGGCATCCACCGCCAGGCCTGGCGGGCGATCGACGAGGCCGACGCCCTGGTGCTGGTGGTCGACGGCGCCGCCGGCCTTGCGCCCCTCGACGCCGAGGTCGCGCGCGCGATCCGCGCCACCGGCAAGCCGGTGATCTTGGCCGTCAACAAGATCGACTCGCCCAAGCGCGACGTCGAGGTCGCCGACTTCTGGGGCCTGGGCCTGGGCGAACCGTTCGCGGTGTCGGCGGCCCACGGCCGCGGCTTCGATCGCCTGCTCGAACACGTGGTCGCCGCGGTCGGCGCGGCCCCGGCGCCCGACGCGCACTCCGAAGGTGACGACGACGACGACGGCGACGCGCCCGACGACCTCGCCGACGTCGATCCCGATGACGCCGATGATGGCGACGGCGACGACGCCGACGAAGGCGACGACGACGCCACCGAGGGTGGCGACGATGCCGCCGACGACGAGGCTCGGCCACCGCGCCGGTTCCCGGTTCGGAAGCCCCACCGCGCCGACGCCGACGCCGGCCCGATCCGCATCGCCCTCCTGGGCAAGCCCAACGCCGGCAAGTCGTCGCTGTGCAATCGCTTGCTCGGCGAGGAGCGCTCGCTGGTCCACCACCAGCCCGGCACCACCACGGATCCCGTCGACAGCCCGCTCACCTTCGCCGGCCGCGACTACATCCTGGTCGACACCGCCGGCATCCGTCGCAAGGCGCGGGTCGAAGAGGACGTCGAGAAGCTCGCGGTGACGATGGCGCTCGGGCAGATCGATCGGGCCGACGTCGTGGTCCTGGTGATCGACGCTGCGGTCGGGCCCAGCGAGCAGGACGCCCGCCTGGCCGGCGCCGTCGAGCAGGCCGGCAAGGCGCTGATCATCGCGCTCAACAAGAGCGACCTCGTGCGCGGCGCGGCGGTCGAGGCGGTCAAGACCGCCACCGTCGACACGTTCCACTTCGCGACCTGGGCTCCGTCGGTGATGGTCTCGGCTGAGCGCGGCGATGGCGTCGATCGGCTGATGGACGCGGTCGCCAAGGCCGCGGCGCAGCACGGCCGCCGGGTCCCCACCGCCGAGCTCAACCGGTTCTTCGCCGAGGTGTGTGAGGCGGTGCCGCCGCCGATCTGGCGCGGCAAGTCGGTGCGCATCTACTACCTGACCCAAGCTGCGGTCGCGCCGCCGACGTTCGTGCTGAAGGCCAGCGCCCCGGCCGGGATCTCGCCGGCCTATCGGCGGTTCCTCGCCAACCAGCTCCGCAAGCGCTATGGCTTCCGCGGCACGCCGCTTCGGGTGTTCACGCGAGCCAAGGACCCCGAGCGCGGCAAGCGCTGAGCCGGCCGTCCAGCTTCCCGGTCACGGCCGCGGCAGGACCAGGCCGACCCAGCCATCCGCGCCCGACACCCCACGCCCGCGCGCGATGGCCACGCCTTCGTCGTCGAGCCCGGCGCCGCAGGTCGCGATCACGTCGAGCCGCTCGTAGATCGTCACGGTGGCCTCGGCGATCGCGGCCTCGCCGCCGCGCACCTCGCCGCGCACCCGGGCCGCGTCGGGCAGCCGGAGGTCGAGGGACTCGGCGTCGCGGGCGTCGGTCTCGGTGAAGGTCCACTCGGGGTGGGGGTCGCCGTCGGACGGGCGGGTCACCAGATCGTAGGCCAGGGCGACGTCGCCGAGCTGGCCGTCGACATAGAGCGCGAACTCGCCGCGGTTGGTGGTCGTGGTCTGGGCCGGGGCCTGGCCGAGGGCGAGGCGGGCCGCCTGCGACGAAAGCGCGCACATCGACGCCGCGGACACCGTCGCGGTCAGGGCCGCGCCGACCACCGGCTCGCCGTCGGCGTCGCGCAGCTTGCCGCTGACCCGGCGGCGGCGATCGAGGTCGATCTCCAGGGCGCCGGTCCCGACCACCAAGGGGACGTCGTAGCGGGCCGCGAACTCGCTGCCGGCCGGCGGGATCACGTCGACCGAGTACGACAAGAGCGAGCCGCCGGCCCGCGCGAACAGCGGTAGCTCGGCGCGGTCGCCGACCGTCGTGGTGCGGACCTCGAAGGCCAGCGCGCGGCCGCCGCCCAGCGGGTAGTCGAGGCGGACCACGACCGCGGCCCCGTCGACGCCGACCTCGCCACCGCTCGAGTCGACGCCGCGGACCACGAAGCGCGTCGTCGTGCGGTTGCCCAGCGCCGGCACCGACAGATCGGGGATCCGCTCGCCGACGATCAGATCGCGCACCACCACGACGGGGCGCAGCTCGGCGTCGATCGCGGTCGGCGGCCGCGCGACCAGATCGACCAGCGCGATCTCGGGCGGGATCCGCAGGGCGAAGTCGCCGGTCTCGGCGGTGGTCGCGGTCGTCGAGATCACCTGGCGCGAGCCCAGGTTGGTATTGGTCACGACCTCGGCGGTGATCCGCCAGCCGGCGGTCTCACCGTCGGGGCTGACCAGCCGTCCCGGGACCTCGCGCTGCGCCGCGGGATCGAGCGCGAGGGTGAGCGGCAGATCGCCGCTGACCGGGTCGCGATCCGCGAGGTCGAGCACGACGTCGCGCGACACCGGGGCCAGCAGCTCGGCCGGGCTCGGCAGGCCGACGCCCAGCCCGGTCAAGGCCGGGGTGAAGCTGACGGTGTACGTCAGCGGCTGATCGCTCGCCGGCCGCGCCACCGCGACCTGGAACCGGCCGTCGGCGTCCGCCTCCACGGTCTCGACCAGGCGCGGACCACCGGCGAAGCCGGCCGGGCGCCACAGCCGGACCTGCCCGGGCAGGCCGCGCCGGCCGGTGCAGCCCGGCAGCACCGCCGGGCACGGGATCGTGATCTCGCCGCGCAGCCGGATCGCGGCGTCGAGGCGCAGCGCGCCGTCGGCCAGGGTGCCATCGGGGCCGATCGTCAGGTCGGCCAGCGCGGTCTTGGCCCAGCTCCCGCGCAGCTCGGCCGGCGGGCTGACGATCGCGCTCCACCGCCCGGGCGGCGGGTCGCCCCAGCACACGCCTTGGTCGCAGACCTCGCCGGCCGCGGCGTTGCACTGGTCGGTCGCCTCGCACTCGACGCGGGCGTCGTCACCGTCGGCCTCCGGCAGGCAGCCGGCGGCGGTCGCGGCGACGATCGCGAGGGCGAATCGACGGACCTGCGGCGCGGTCACGACGGCGCCCTCGCGCAGGTGATCTGCCACCAGAACGTCGCGACCTCGCCGGGCGCCGTGACGTCGCGGAACAGCCGCGCCGGCGAGCTGGCCGGCTCGCGATCGTAGAGATCGAGCTCGAAGATGTGCAGGGCGCCGTCGGCCAGCTCATCGGTGCACACGCCGAGGAGCGAGCACGACAGGGTGCGCTCGGTGGTCGGGGTCGCCCCCGGCGCGGCGCGACACTCGGCGCGCGCCGCGGTCGGCGACGGCAGCCCGTAGTCGACGTACATCCGCACGTACAGCGTGTCGTCGCGGTCGGTGTCGGAGGCGGTGACCCGCAGCTCGCCGACCCCGACCACCAGCTCGTGGGGGCCTGGGCGGGTGAGCTCGTCGCCAGCGGAGGTCCGCACCGCTCGCAAGGCCGGCGGCTGGTTGACCCCGGCATCGGGATCGCCCTCGTTGCGCAGCGGCGGCGGCACGACGCAGCCCCACAGGAGCGTGGGAGCGACCAGCGTCGCGGCGTGGGCCACAATCACAAACGTCCGAGCAAGCAAGGTGCGGGCCAGACGACCATTGCCCCATGACCTCGCGGGGTTAGCTCCCGAGGAGGGGCTCCCCGTCGGCGCCGACTGCGGCACCGGTGTCATGGCCCGCGCGGCGCTCACTCGGCGCTGCCCTCGTCGTAGGAGCCCTCGGCCGCGCCGGCCTCCTTCTCGAGGTGGCGGAAGATCGTCCGCGGATCGACGCCGAGGTCGCGCGCGGTCTTGGTGCGGTTGCCGGCGTTGACCGCGAGGATCTCGTTGATGTACTCGCGCTGAAACTTATCCTTGGCCTCGGCCAAGGTCAGGATCGCCGGCAGGCTGTCGGCGGTCAGCCCGAGGTCGTCGGGGCCGATCACCGTCGACTCGGCGAGCACGATCGCCTTCTTGATCCGGTTCTCGAGCTCGCGGATGTTGCCGGGCCAGGCGTGCTTGCGCAGCGCGACCGTGGCGTTGGGCGAGAAGCCCTTCACCTTGGCGTCGAACTCGCGGGTGTAGCGCGACAAGAGATAGCGCGCGATCACGATCACGTCTTCGCCGCGGGCCCGGAGCGGCGGGAGCTGCAGGTTGACGACGTTCAACCGGTAGTAGAGGTCCTCGCGGAACCGGCCGCCGGCGATCTCCTTCTCGAGGTCGCGGTTGGTCGCGGTCAAGATCCGGATGTCGACCGACTCCGATCGGGTGTCGCCGACCCGGACCACGACGCGCTCCTGGATCGCCCGCAACAGCTTGACCTGCAGCTCGAGCGGCATCTCGCCGACCTCGTCGAGGAACAGCGTGCCACCGTCGGCGGCCTGGAACTTGCCCTGCTTGTTGGCGATCGCGCCGGTGAACGCGCCCTTGACGTGGCCGAACAGCTCGCTCTCGAGGAGGTTCTCGGGGATGGCGCCGCAGTTGATCGTCACGAACGGCTTGCCGGCGCGCGGGCTGCGGGTGTGGATCTCGCGCGCGATCAGCTCCTTGCCGGTGCCGGTCTCGCCGGTGATCAAGACCGAGATATCGGTCGGCGCGATCTTCTCGACCTTGCGGTAGACCGCCTGCATCGGTGGGCTGGTGCCGACGATCTCGCCGAACCGGACCGCCTCGAGGCGCTCGGCCAGGGTGCGGTTGTCGAGGCGCAGCTCGTTCAGCAAGATCGCGTTGGCGATGATGAGCGAGGCCTGGGCGGCGAACACCGTCAGGACCCGCATCGTGGTCTCCTGGAACAGGTTCACGATCGAGTCGTTGCCGACGTAGATGAGGCCGATCAGGCGGCCGCGATCGAGCAGCGGCACGCAGATCACGCTCGAGAGCCGGAGCTGCATCACGCTCTTGGCCGCCGCGAACTCGCGATCGTGCATGGCGTCCGAGATGATCAGCGGCCGGCGCGCCGCCACCACCTTGGCGACGATCGAGTCCGAGAGCTGGCTGACCGCGTCGGCGATGTTCTCGCGCCGCAGGTTGCGGGCGACCTTCACGTCGAGGGTGTCGCCCTCCATCAGGATCAGGAAGCCCTTGTCGGCGGTCGTGATCTCGATGACCAGATCCATCAGCGTGTCGAGCAGCTCGCCCAGCTCGCGCTTCTGCATGAGCCGCTCGGAGAAGTCGTAGAGCTTGGCGTAGGCGTCGAGATCGGCCACGGTCTGCGCGGCCTCGTCCTCGGCCGGCGGGGCGTCGTCGAGGAGCGCGAACCGCAGCTCGCAGCTCCCGATCACCAGCTTGTCGTCGTGGCTGAGCTTGTGCTTGCCGCGCTTCTTGCCGTTGACCACCACCTCGGCCTTCCGCGCCAGCGTCGTGATCGTGTAGGTCTGGCCGTCGAAGTGGATCGACGCGTAGGTGTCGCCGATCAGCGGATCGGGCAAGACCACGTCGTTGTCGGGACCGGCGCCGATCGAGGTGATCTTCTTGTACAGGTGGTAGACCGACGGCGGTCGACCAGGGGCGGAGACGCGGAGCGATGGCATAGGTCCTCGGCAGGGGCGACGTCAGAAGGTGAGCCGGACCCCGAGCCCGGCGCCGCCTGGATGGACCAGGGGCGACAGCTCGAGGCGAGTGGCGACCGGCCGCGGCTTGGCGCGGGCCGGCTCGGGCTTGCGCCGCAGCTCGGGCGGCAGGAGCGACTCGTCGGGCTTGCGCTGCACCGACGGCTGGTAGTGGCGGATCGAGTCGAAGATGCCCCAGGCCATGAGGCCCAGGCAGGCGATGCCGGCGCCGATCTGGATCGCCTCGAGGCGGCGGACGAAGGCGTTGTCGTCGTCGGGGACCTCGCCACCGAAGCCGTACGTGCCCACCAGGTAGAGCCAGATCCCGGCCGACAGCCCGCCGGTGATGGCTTGGCTCGAGGCGAACATGACCGCCTTGCCGGTCTGGCCGTTCTGGAGCTGGCCGACGCCGAACGGGATGAAGTTGACGTAGAACGGCCGGGTCTCGATCACCACCATCGACGCCAGGAGCTGCTTGTAGCGCAGGTTCTCCTCCGCGATCCGCCGGCGCTCGGCCTCGAGGCGGTTGCGCTCGGTCACCCGGGCCTTCTCGTCGTCGAAGAACCGGACCGCGTCGGCCGAGAACAGCACGGTGTCGAGGGCCAGCTCGGGCTGCAGGTACAGCGCCTCCTCGAACTCGCGGCTGGCGGTCGCGCGGTCGCCGGTCTCGTAGGCGCACACCCCGAAGAGCACGTGGGCCTCGAGGAGATCGGGCTGCCGGGCCAGCCGCGGCGCCGGATAGAGGAGGTAGTTGAGCAGCGGGATCGCGGCCGGGCAGTCGCCGCCGCGGAACGCCGCCCGGGCCCGGGCCAGCTCCTCTGCCGGGGTGGCGGCGGCGGGCGCGGCCGCGACGGCGAGCGCCGCCAGCGTCGACGCGACGATCACGGCAGCGCGCACACGACCTCCTTCTGCTCGGCGTAGCGCACGGCGACGCGCTGGACGTCGATGCTCTCGCCGACGAACCGCACCGTCACCTGGCGCTGCGACAGCGCGCCGTCGAAGGTGATCGCGGTCGGCTTGTCGAGGCGGGCCGGCACGCCGTCGAGCTCGACGACCACGCCGGGGCGCGGGCACCGCGGCGTGAGCTGGGCCGGCAGGAAGGGCAGGTTGATCGCGATCTGCCCGCCCGCGACCTCGGGCCCGAAAACCCGCTTGCGCGACTCGCAGCAGTCGTCGCGCCGGGCCTCGATCGCCAGGTCGGCGGTCGGCGCCGGCAGCTCGAGGTGGCCGCCCGGCAGGCGTCGCCACGGGCCGTCGCCGATCCGGACCTCGGCGTCGGGCGGCGACACCGTCAGCACGAAGCTGGCGGCGGGGGCGGCCGCGGCGTCGGGGCGGACCGCGGCCGGGCGGGCGTCGGCCCGGCGCTCGGGCGGGGCGGCGTCGATCGGGAGCGCGGCGTCGACCCGCGCAGCGGCGTCGACCGCCGCATCGGCCGGGGCGGCGTCGATCGCGGGCGCGGCGTCGGGCCGGATCGCGGCGTCGGGGGGCGCGTCGACGGCGGCGTCGATGACCGGCGGCGCGGTCGACCCGCGCAGCGCCCGGCGCACCGCCCAGCCACCGCCACCCGCCACCGCCACCACCGCGACCGCCGCGGCGACCTGGCGGCCGCGGGCGCGACGGGTCGCGCTCGCCAGGAGCGCCAGCGCGGCCTCGTGGGTGGGCTCGATCGTCAACACCCGATCGAGCAGCTCGAGGGCCACCGCGCGCCGGGTCGGCAGCTCGGCCCGGGCGCGCCGCAGCAGGTGGTCACACAGCCGCGAGCCCAGGGCCAGCTCGTAGGCCGCCGGCGCCGCGAAGTAGCGCACCAGCTCATCCTTGGCCGGCCCCAGGCCCGAGCCCGCGAGGTAGCCCTCGAGGTCGCTGACCATCGCCGCCATCGTCGGGTAGCGGGCGTCGGGGTCCGCGGCCATCGCCTTGCCGATGATCTTGCCCAGCTCGGCGCCGACCCGCGGGTTGGCGTGGCGCGGATCGACGAACCGGCACTCGGCGATGCGCTTCA
The DNA here is from genome assembly GCA_018057825.1 of Kofleriaceae bacterium. Lineage (GTDB taxonomy): Bacteria > Myxococcota_A > Polyangia > Haliangiales > Haliangiaceae > UBA2376. The sequence goes on from JAGPCY010000028.1 coordinate 69,119, forward strand.
GGATCTCGTGGGGGTTCTTGCCCTCGAAGGGCAGCTTGCCGACGGTGAGCTGGTAAAGGACGATCCCCGCGGCGAAGACGTCGGTGCGGAAGTCGAGCTGGTTGCCGAGGACGTGCTCCGGGGACATGTAGGCCGGCGACCCCAGGAGCTGGCCGGTCACGGTCATGCGCTGGGCGTCGAGCATCTGCGAGATGCCGAAGTCGGTCAGCTTGACCACGCCGTCGGAGCGGATCATCACGTTCTCGGGTTTGACGTCGCGGTGCAGGATGCCCTGGCCGTGGGCGTGGGCCAGGGCGCGGCCGATCTCGGCCACGACCATCGCCCCGATCTCGGCGAACCGCGGCGGGTGGTCGGTGATGTGTTGCTTGAGGGTCGCGCCCTCGATGAACTCGGTGACGATGTAGCTCTCGGGCGAGTCGCGCCCCGAGTAGGCGAAGATCTCGAGGATGTTCTCGTGGCGCAGCTTGGCCACCGCGTGGGCCTCGCGCTCGAAGCGATCGCGGGCCTCGGCGTGCTCGGCCAGGTGGCGGTGCAGGACCTTCACCGCCACCTCGCGTTTGAGCGAGCGATCGATCCCGCGGTAGACGACCGCCATCCCGCCCTGGCCGACCCGGGCCAAGAGCTCGTACTTGTCGAGGACGGCTCCGACGTCGATCACGGCAGGGGGGAGGGGCGAACCACCGCGACAAGCATGTCACAGCGAGGCCGCTTCGGGTGGGACCGCGCCACCGGCCGCGCCGTTGCCTAACCCGGCGCCACCGCGCCGTCACCGCCCCGGGCCGCGGTCGCTCTCTGACATCGGCGTCGCAGCGGGGTCGGCCGCGGCGGCCGCGGTGGTGGATCCGCCGCGCGCCGGGTGGCCTGGGCGCCTCCGGGCCCGTACGATGGGCCATGGCCCGCCTCGGTCTCGCCGCCGTCGCGGTCGCGCTCGCCTGGCCGGGGCGCGCGGCCGCCGAGCCCGGCGGCTTCCGGCTGTCCGAGGTCGCCACCGCCTCGAGCGCCGGCGCGTCCGCGGCCCGCTACGTCGAGCTCGAGGCCACCGCGCTGGCCTGCGTAGGTCCGTCGACGCGGATCGTGAGCTACGACGCCGGCGGCCGGGTCCTCGGCGACGCCGCGCCGTTCCCCAGCGCCCGCTGCATCCCCGCCGGCACGTACTTTCTCCTCGCCACCCCGGCGGCCCAGGTCGCCTTCGCGACCACCGCCGACGCCGCCCTGGTGCCGCCCCTCGACCTCGACGCGGGGCAGCTCTGCCTCGAGAGCACCGCCACCCGGTACGACTGCGTCCGCTGGGGCGCGATCGGCGCTTCGGTCGCCGACCTGTTCGGCCCTGACGACGCCTCGGCCGCGGTGCCGGCCCCGGCCGGCCTGGCCCTGGCGCGGATCGGCGAGCTCCACGTCGTCGCGATCGACTGGCGGGTCGAGTCGCCGACGCCGCGCGGCCCCAACGACGGCACGCCGTGGGACCCCGCCGACGCCGGGGTCGACGCCCCGCGCCCCGACGCCGCGGTCGACGCCGCGCTGGTGGACGCGCGCCGCCCCGACGCCGCGCAGGACGCCGTCACCCCGGACGCGAGCCAGGAGTTCGTCGGCCTCGATCCCGGCGGCGGCGCGGCCTGCGGCTGTGGCACCGGCGTGGGCGTCGACGGCGCGGGCCTGGCCGCGGCGGTGGCCGCCTGGTTGGCGCGGCGCCGCTACAGGCGCCCGGCCTGACGGATCGTCGCGAAGAACGGCAAGGCCTGCTGCATCAGGTCGAGCGTGGGATCGAGCTGCTTGCCAATGCCCTCGGTCACCGCGATCGCGACGTTGCACATCGTATAGACCGGGTTCACCCGCACCCGGTGCCGGCGCAGGATGTTCATCATGTCGAGGGCCACCGTCGACACCTGGACCTCGCCGAGGGCCTTACCGTAGTACTTGGCGACGAACGCGACCACGTCGGCCTCGTAGGCGGCCCAGTCGCGGACCCGGGCCTTGGGCGACAGCTCGGCCATCAACCGGGCCATGGTCTTGCCGTCGCCCGAGGCCCAGCCGGCGAAGTACTGGGCGAAGGCCCGCCGGGCGTGCTCGTCGAGCTCGGCGGTCAATCCCAGATCGAGGAGCACGACCGTGCCGGTGCGATCGACCAGGATGTTGCCGGGGTGCAGGTCAGCGTGGACGAAGCCGTCGGCGAACACCATCTGCAGGAGCGTGCGGAAGCCGATCTTGGCCAGCCGGGTCGGGTCAGCGCCGGTCCGCGGGGCGTCGAGGACCTTGCTGCCCTCGACGAAGCCCATCGTCAAGATCTGCGCCGAGCACAGCGCCGGGTAGAGGGTGGGGAAGGCGACCTCCGGATCGCTGGCGAAGTTGCGCGCGAACCGCGCGTTGTTGGCGGCCTCGATCGTCAGATCGATCTGGGCCCGGATCGAGCGGCCGAACTCGTCGACGCTCTCGACCGGCGCGAGGAGTCGCGCCGACGGGATGAGCGCGATCAGCCACGCGATCGCCCGCATCACCGTCAGATCGAAGGCCACCAGCGCCGGCAGCCCCGGTCGCCGGACCTTGACCGCCACCTCGGTGCCGTCGGGCAGGAGCGCCTTGTGGACCTGGGCCACCGAGGCCGAGGCCACCGGGGTGCGATCGAAGCGCGTGAATAGCTCGTCGGGCCGCTTGCCGAAGTCGGCGACGAAGGCGCGCTCGACGTGGCGCCAGGCGAAGGCCCCGACGTCGTCCTGCAGCCGGGTCAACGCGGCGATCACGTGAGGCGGGAACAGATCGGGTCGGGTCGACATGATCTGGCCGACCTTCACGAAGGTCGCACCCAGGCCGATGAGGAGCGCGGCCAGCCGCTTCCCGAACCAGTCCTGGCGCGCCGCCTTGCCGCGGAACGCGACCACGAGGGCGAGCCAGCCCAGCCACCACACCAGGGCGTGGACCACCAGGAGCAAGGCGATCCACAGGCCGCGGCCGACGAAGCGAAGCGGGCGCACACCGCCATGTACCGCTGCGCCCGGTCCCTCGCAATGATCCCCGGGGGGCTACGCGATCCGCGCCAGAGGTCTTGACTCGCGGCGCCGTCCCTTGTACCTCTTGGGCCCTCGCGAACCCACAGCGCGAGGACACTGGTGTGTAGCTCAGTGGGAGAGCACTACCTTGACACGGTAGGGGTCCGCGGTTCAATCCCGCGCACACCAACGAGAGAGATGGCAGAGGGCGGCGACGGGGCGAGGCGGGGAAGGCGAGAGGGGCCGGGCGGGCGCGGGGCGTGAGCCTCGCTGGCATCACCGCCGGGATCACCACCTGCGTCCGCGTGAGGCGGGGACCGAGGCGGAGACCGAGACCGAGACCGAGGCGGAGGCGGAGACCGAGGCGGAGGCGGAGGCGGAGACCGAGGCGGAGGCGGAGACCGAGTCCGAGGCGGAGACCGAGGCCGAGGATCTGTCAGGGCGATCCGTCGCCGCGGACCTGAGCGACGAACTCGGCGTAGGCGCCGGCGCCGGCTGCGCGCAGCTCGGGCGTGAGCGTGGCCAGCCCGCAGCGCAGCTCGTAGGCGGCGAGATCGGCGGCCTGGTGGAAGTAGCGGAGGATGAGCGACGGGCCGCCGGACGGATCGATCTCGAACCCGTAGATGCGGAAGCCCGCGGCTAGCTTGGCGATGATGACCGGGTTGTTCGAGGGCGCGTGCTCGCTGGTGATCTGCGCGAAGCCCAGGCCTCGGGTGTAGGCGATCGTGCTCGACAGGATCTGTCGGTACAGGCCGCGCCGCCGGTACGCCAGCGCGACGTTGGTGTGCCACATCCGGTACACGCCGCGGGACCGCTGCTCCCCGGCGAACATGGCCGCGATCTGGTCGCCGTCGCGGACGACATGGAAGTCGGTCAGCGGGTGATCGTCGCGCTCGGCGTCGAGGGCCGCGGCGGCGGCTGCGGCCGCCGGGCCTCGGGCGGCGCGCAGGTCGAAGAACACCTCGCGCGGAAAGTCGCGGGCCAGCGTCTCCTCGTGGCGGCGCCAGTACGTCGCAGCGTCGGGCAGGCGCTCCAGGGTGAAGCCGGCCGCGCCGAGCGGGGCGAAGCACTCGGCGAAGGCGGCCCGGGCCGCGCCCCAGCGTTGGTCGGTCATACCCGGTGATAGCGCGCTTCGCCCGGCGTGGCGGCCACCTCGGGCCGGCCGCCGCAGGGGAGGGGAGGTGCGCCTGAAACTGAGCGCGGTCAGACTGGACAAACGCCCAGCGAATTGCGGTAGAACCGGGCGCGCGCCCCTCGCGCCTCTTCGCCAAGGACTCCGATGCCCGCACTGAGTGTCTGCCAATGAACGGTCGCCCACCTGGTCGCGATGACCGCCGCCGCCCGCAAGGGGGCCTGCGCATCAACCACCGCATCCGCGTCCCCGAGGTGCGGGTCATCGTCGACGACGGCGGTGAGCAGCTCGGCGTCCTGCCGACCCACGAGGCCATCCGGCTCGCCGAGGAGAAGGGCCTCGACCTGGTCGAGATCTCACCCCGCGCGTTCCCGCCGGTGTGCCGGATCATGGACTACGGCAAGTACAAGTACGAGCAGGCCAAGCAGAAGCAGAAGGCCAAGAAGCACGCGTCGACGGTCGAGATCAAAGAGATCAAGTTCCGGCCGAAGACCGAGGGCCACGACATGGACTTCAAGGTGAAGCATGTCCGTCGGTTCCTCGAGGCCGGCAACAAGGTGCGGTTGGCCGTGGTGTTCCGCGGCCGCGAGATCACCCACCCGCAGACCGGCAAGAACGTCCTCGACCGCGTGGTCGAGGCGACCGCCGACCTGTCCGGGGTCGAGGTGATCCCGAACATGGAAGGCCGGCGCATGATCATGATCATCGCGCCCAAGCCCAACGTGGTGCGCCGCGCCGCCGAGCTGCGCAAGCAGCAGCTCGCCGCCCTCCAGGCCAAGAAGGACGCCGCCAAGGCCGCTGGTCACGCGCCGCCTCCCGAGCCCGAGGACGAGGACGACGATCTCGACGCGATCAACGCCGACGTCGACGACTCCGACGAAGACGACGAGTAGAGAGAGGGTTTTTCGAAAAAACCCTCCCCCGGCATTCGCCGGGGCCCCCTCCCAAAACGTCCGGATCGCGTGAGACCCGCCGTCCTTCTCACCGTCGGAGGTGTGCAGGTGGTCGGCGTTCAGCCGCTGTGTGCTACTGCGCGGGTTGGCGGGCGTCAGCCCATCGTTCTGTCGGGGGGACCGGCTGCGGAGTCCGCCGGCGCGATGGTGGGCCCCTCCCTCGTGTGAGCACCGACGTTCATTCGGGGGGACCGGCTGCGGAGCCCTCCGGCGCGATGGTGGGCCCCTCCCTCGTGTGAGCACCGACGTTCATTCGGGGGACCGGCTGCGGAGCCCGCCGGCTGCGTTGGTGGGTCCCTCCCACGTCCTCACGTACCGACGTACGCTCCGGCGTGGGTCCCTCCCACCGCCTTGCCGGCGGGCTTCCTCGCGCGGTCCAGCGAGACCTCGCGAGCCTCCTCGGACTCGGACTCGGACTCGGACTCGGTCTCGGGTTCGGACTCGGACTCGGGTTCGGACTCGGGTTCGGACTCGGGTTCGGGTTCGGGGACGGGTTCGGACTCGGGTTCGGACTCGGGACGGGGACGGGGGCGGGGTCCGGTCGGGGTGGATCGGCGGCGGGGGTGGATTTCATCCACAAGGGACTTGTCACGGGAGAGCGCTTGCGGCATAAACCCGCTTCCGCCCGCCCCCGGGTGGCAACCGGTACGCACCATGCCCAAGGTCAAGACCCACTCCGGCGCCAAGAAGCGGTTCAAGAAGACCGCGTCTGGCAAGTTCAAGTTCGGCGGTACGTTCAAGCGCCACCTGTTGACCGGACGGTCGCAGAAGCGCAAGCGTCAGGCCCGCAACAGCAAGTACATCGGCCCGAGCCAGCAGCACCAGATCGAAGCGATGCTGCCGTATGGCGGCGGGATCTAGCCCTAGATAGAGGTACGTCATGCCCCGCGCCAAACGTGGCTTCAAGGCCCGCCGTCGTCGCAACCGCATCCTCAAGGCCGCCTCGGGCTTCCGCGGCAAGCGCTCGAGCTGTCACGCCGCCGCCAACGAGGCGGTCCAGCACGCGTGGATGCACATGTACCGCTCGCGCAAGCAGCGCAAGCGTGACTTCCGTTCGCTGTGGATCGTCCGCATCAACGCGGCCGCCCGGACCCTGGGCCACAGCTACTCCAAGCTGCTCGGCTCGCTGGGCAAGGCCGGCATCGCGCTGAACCGCAAGATGCTCGCCGAGATCGCGATCAGCGATCCGGGTGCCTTCGCCGCGATCGCCGCCGCCGCCAAGTAGGCCGGCACCGGGTCGCTTCACCCAACCCGGACTGCCTGGCAGCCGGGTCTGTCCGACACGAGGTCGCCCCGGGCGGCCTCGATGCGTTTTCGGCCGCCGACCGACGAGGAGAGCCATGTCGACTCCTGCCCCTGCTAACCCCGTTCTGGCTACCGACGATCTGATCGCCCAGCTCGAGCGCCTCGCCGGCGAGTTCGCCGACGCGATCGCCCCGCTCGAAGACGAGCAGGCGATGCGCGCGACCCAGGCCCACTTCCTCGGCAAAAAGGGCCAGGTCTCGGCGGTCATGAAGGAGCTCGGCCGCCTGCCCCCGGCCGATCGGCCCCGGGTCGGCGAGGCCGCCAACCGGGTCAAGGACGCGATCGCCGCGGCCGTCGAGGCCCGCCTGGCCGCGCTGGCCGCGGGCCGCCGCAGCGCCGAGCTGGCGCGCCGGGTCGATCTGACGCTGCCGGCCCGGCCGGTCGCGACCGGTCACCTCCACCTGCTGACCCAGGTCCGCCTCGAGCTGGTCGAGATCTTCGCCGAGCTCGGCTTCGCGGTCGCCGAGGGGCCCCAGGTCGAGACCGACTGGCACACCTTCGAGGCGCTGGCGATCCCCAAGGATCACCCTGCGCGCGACATGCAGGACACCTTCTACATCGCCGACGAGATCGTCCTGCGGACCCACACCTCGCCGGTGCAGATCCGCACGATGATGGCCCACCCGCCGCCGATCCGCATCGTCGCGCCGGGCGTGGTCTACCGGCGCGACGACGACGCCACCCACAGCCCGATGTTCAGCCAGATCGAAGGGCTCCTGGTCGATCGCGGCGTGCGGTTCAGCGATCTCAAGGGCGTGCTCACCCACTTCGCCAACCGCTTCTTCGGCGGCGCCGGTGGCCTCGAGGTGCGGTTCCGGCCGAGCTACTTCCCCTTCGTCGAGCCCGGCGTCGAGGTCGACTTCACCTGCGCGTTCTGTCGCGGCGCCGGCTGCCGCCTGTGCAAGGGCACCGGCTGGATCGAGATCGGCGGCGCCGGCATGGTCGACCCCGAGGTGTTCGCTCACGTCGGCATCGACCCCGAGGTCTACACCGGCTTCGCCTTCGGCATGGGCATCGAGCGCATGGCCATGCTTCGCCACAACGTCTCCGACATCAAGCTGTACTACGAGGGCGACCTGCGCTTCCTGCAGCAGTTCTAGCGCGCGCTCCCGATCGATCCTGCGAGGCTCCCATGAAGGCTCTGTGGTCCTGGCTTCTCGAGCTGTGCGATCTCCCCAAGGTCCCGACCGTCGACGAGGGCATCGCCGCGCTGACCGGCGGCGGCCTCGAGATCGAAGGTGCGACCGATCTGGGCGCCGGCTTCTCCGGCGTCGTCGTGGCGCAGGTGGTGGCCAAGCGCCCCCACCCGCAGTCGCAGAAGCTGACCCTGGTCGACGTGATCACCGAGCGGGATGGCGCCGCCACCCAGGTGGTGTGCGGCGCGCCCAATGTCCCCGAGCCCGGCCGCAAGGTGCTGTGGGCGCGGCCGGGCGCGACCCTGCCGGGCGGGATCACCCTCGGCATCAAGCCGGTCAAGGGCGTCGAGTCGCCGGGCATGTTGTGCGCCGAGGATGAGCTCGGCCTGGGCGACGACCACGACGGCATCATCGTCCTGGCCGCCGATGATCCGACGGCGCTGGGGGCGCCGGCGCAGCGCGCCCTCGGCGTCGACGACTGGCTCTTCGACGTCAACGTCCCGGCCAACCGCGGCGACTGCCTGGGCCACGAGGGCCTGGCGCGCGAGCTGGCGGCGCTCCTCGGCGGACGCCTGGTCCAGCGCGACTACACCGCCGAGCTGGCCGAGCTCGCCAGCCCGCTCTCGACCGCCGAGCTGGTCGCGCTGGCGATCGACGATCCGATCGGCTGCCCGCGCTACGTCGCCCGGATCATCGACGGCGTCACCGTCGGGCCGTCGCCGCGCCGCTTCGCGCAGCGCCTGCGCGCGGTCGGCGTCCGGCCGATCTCGAACCTGGTCGACGTCACCAACTACGTGCTGTTCGAGCTGGGGCAGCCGCTCCACGCCTTCGACTGGCACCGCCTGGCGGCGCCCCCGGTCGTCGGGGTCCGACGGGCCCGGGCCGGCGAGCGCTTGACCACCCTCGACGGCCAGGACCGCGGGCTGGTCGAGGGCGATCTGGTCATCACCGACGCCTCGGGGCCGATCGCCCTGGCTGGAGTGATGGGCGGCCAGGCCACCGAGGTGTCGGCGGCGACCACCCGGATCCTCCTCGAGAGCGCCAGCTTCGAGGCCCGGTCGATCCGCCGGACCGCGCGGCGCACCGGCCTCCTGTCGGAGGCGTCGCAGCGCTTCGAGCGCGGCGTCGACCCGGCGCTGGCCGCGCGCGCCGCGGCCCAGGCCGCGGTCCTCCTGGCGCGGCTCGGCGGCGGCACGATCGCCCACGGCGAGGTCGATCACGATCGGCGGCCGGCGACGCGCCCGGCGGTGCCGCTGCGCCTGGCCCGGGCCCAGGCCCTGACCGGGGCGCCGCTGTCGGCGGCCTCCGTCGAGGACGCCCTGGCCCGCCTGGGCTGCGCCGCCACCGCCGACGGCGACGGCCGCTGGCTGGTCACGCCGCCGTCCGCCCGCGCCGACCTCACGCGCGAGGTCGATGTGATCGAGGACGTGCTGCGGGTGGTCGGCTACGGCAGCGTGCCGGCGACCTTGCCCGCGTTGTCGGCCGCGCCCCACGCCCTGGTGCGCGCGACCGCCGATCGGGTGCGCCACGCCCTGGCCGGCGCCGGCCTCGCCGAGGCCATCACCTTCGGCTTCCAGGCCGCCGCCCGGATCGAGCATCTCGGCCTGCCCGCCGACGATCGCCGGGCCCAGCCGATCGCGGTGCGCAACCCGATGTCGATCGATCAGGCGGTGATGCGGACCTCGCTCCTGCCCAACCTGATCGCGGCGATCGCGCGCAACCACAGCTTCGGCGTCACCGACGTCGCCCTGTTCGAGGTCGGCGCGGTGTTCCTGCGCGCCGCCGGCCAGCCGCCGACCGGCGAGCCGACCGCGCTCGCCGACGAGCCGACCCAGGCCGCGGTGGTCCTGGCCGGGTCGCGGCCACGCCGGTTCGCGGCCCCGGAGCCGTGGGACGTGTTCGACGCCAAGGGCTACGCGCTGGCCGCGCTGGCCGCGCTTGGCGTGCGCGACGTCGCGGTCACGGCCGCCGAGGACATCCCGTACCTCCACCCCGGGGTGGCGGCGCGCATCCTCCACCGCGGGATCGCGATCGGCTGTGTCGGCGAGCTCCACCCCGACGTCCGGGCCCGCTTCGGCGTCGAGGTGCCGGTCCTGGTCGCCGAGCTCGACCTGTCGCTGGTCGACGTGCCCGGGCCGGTGCACATGCGGCCGGTGCCACGCTTCCCGGCCTCGGCGCGGGACGTGTCGCTGCTCTTGCCCGAGGCGGTGCCGGCCGCCGACGTCGAGCAGGTGATCGCCGGGGCCCACGAGCCCTTGATCGAGCGGGTGGCCCTGGCCGAGGAGTACCGCGACGTCGACAAGCTGGGCGCCGACAAGAAGAGCCAGCTCTGGTCGATCACCTACCGGGCGCCGGACCGGACCCTCACCGTGGCCGAGATCGACGCGGCCCACGAGGCGATCGTCGCCCGCCTCACCGCGGCCCTGCCCGCGGCGCGGCGGTGATCCCTCCCGCTGGTGCCAAGTCGTGGTAATGTCTGCCCTATGGCGCGCATGACCAAGGCCGACATCATCGAGGCCGTCTACGAGAAGGTCGGTGGCTTCTCCAAGAAGGAGGCGGCCGAGATCGTCGAGAGCGTGTTCAAGCAGATCAAGGACACGCTCAAGGACGGCGAGAAGATCAAGATCTCGGGCTTCGGCAACTTCATCGTCCGCGAGAAGAACGCGCGGATCGGCCGCAACCCGCAGACCGGCGCCGAGATCACGATCTCCGCGCGCCGCGTGCTCACCTTCAAGCCTTCGCAGGTCTTGAAGGACGCGCTCAACGGTGGCCCCAAGGCGGCCGGGTAGGGCGTCGCTGCCGGGCCAACGCGCTGTCGATGGGAGCGCCGGCGATGGGAAAAGCCGCCGTTGGGCTTGCCAGGCGGCCCGGGGTTTAGTACGTAGGCGGTCCCGAATCGGGGCGTAGCGCAGCCTGGTAGCGCACCAGACTGGGGGTCTGGGGGTCGCAGGTTCAAATCCTGTCGCCCCGACGAGGGCGGGACGGTCGAAAGACCGTCCCGCAACTTTTTCGGCGGCCACGCGCCGCCCGCCACGGACGCCATCGTGGACAACACCGTGCGACCGCTCCTGCTCCTCACAAACGACGACGGGATCATGGCGCCGATGTTGACGGGCCTGGCCGATCGCCTGGCCGCGCTGGGCGACGTGCTGGTCGTGGCCCCGGAGCGGCCGCGCTCGGCCGCGTCCCACGCGATCACCCTGCACAAGCCGGTGCGCGCCAAGGAGCTGGCCCCCGGGCGGTGGTCGTTGTCGGGCACCCCGGCCGACTGCGTCTACGTCGGCCTCCTGCGCCTGGCGCCGCGGCCGCCGACGATCGTGGTGTCGGGCCCCAACGACGGCTACAACCTCGGCACCGACGTCTACTATTCGGGCACGGTCGCCGGGGCGGTCGAGGGCGCGCTGCGCGGTCATCGCGCGGTCGCCGTGTCGGTGGCGCCGCGCGCGGTCGACGTCGACGCCGCCCTCGACTTCGCCACCGCGGTGGTGCGCGCGGCCATGACCCAGCTCGCGCCGGGCGAGGTCGTGAACGTCAACCTGCCGGGCACCCCGGCGCCTCGCTACGTCTGGACCTCGCTGGGCAAGCGCCGCTACCAGGACGACGTCACCGAGCGCCACGACCCGTGGGGCCGCCCGTACTACTGGATCGGCGGCGGCTCGATCGGCCACGACGACGTGCCGGGCTCCGACTGCAACGCGATCGCCGACGGACTGGCCAGCCTGACCCCGCTGGCGGTCGACTGGAACCACCACGCCCGGGTCGCGACGCCGCCCTTCGACGTCGCGGGCTGACCGGCCGCGCGCTGACCGGCCGGGCGTTGGGCGCGGCGATGGCGCGCCGGGCGCCGCGGTTGTAGATTCGCCGCCATGAAGCTGTGCGCGGTCGCCTTGTGCGCGGTGCTGGCCGCCTGTGCGTGCAAGGGGGGCTCGCGGCCGGGCACCGGTCCCGGCAGCGGCTCGGGCTCGGGCTCCGGTCCGGCAGGCGACGGCGATCCCGCGGCGTGCGACGCCGTGGCCGCCCACCTGACCGAGCTGTACCGCGCCGAGGGCGAGCGCACCGCCGCCACCGCCGACGAGATCGCCGACAACGTCGCGATGGCGCTGGCCGACTGCAAGGCCGCCCCGGCCAAGGTCGCGCCGTGCGCGGCCCGGGCGACCGCGGTCGCGGTCCTCGAGCGCGACTGCCTGCCGGTGATCGATGATCGCGGCACCGAGGGCGAGCGCTTCCTGCGCAAGTGATCGCCGCCCGCGGTGTCTGGAAGGAACCCATGACGCGCCTCGGTCCGTTCGTCCTCGTCCTCGTCGTCGCCCTCGGGTGTGGCGACAAGCCCGCCGCCCGCGCCCCCGACAACCGCGACAACCCGCCGATCCAGACCGAGCTCGAGCGCCGGCGCGACGCCGCGTGCGAGAGCCTGGCGCCGCGGCTGACCGACTGCGCGATCGCCGACGCCCGCGCGACCATGTCTCCCGACGAGCTGGCCAAGCTCGATCTCGAGAAGACGGCGCCGGTGCACACCCAGAAGTTCCTCGAGTCCTGCAAGGCCCAGACGCTGTCGTCGCGGCAGGTCCGGGTCTACGAGGTGTGTCAGCGCGAAGAGTCGGACTGCGAGCCCTTGATCGCGTGCCTCGACAACGCCAGCCCGCAGCGCCCGTGAGGCCTGCGTCGCGGCGCGCTTCGGTGTAGCCTCCCGCACCATGCGCATTCGTTCGGTCGCGACCCTCGCCCTGGCCCTGGCGGCTGCCGGGGCCTGCGGCAAGAAGAAGACGGAGCCCGCCGGCACCACCACCGGCTCGGGCCCCACCGGCTCCGGCTCGGCGGCCGGCACCGCTACGCCGCCCCCTGCGTCGCGCCCGTCCCAGGGCACGCTGCCGACGCTGCCGCCCTTGCCGGCGCCGACCGATCCGCAACACGCAGCCAAGGTCGCCCTCGGCAACGCGCTGTTCTTCGACAAGCGCATGTCGGTCGACGGCTCGCGCTCCTGCTACTCGTGCCACATGAACGAGAACGGCACCGGCGGCGCGGATCCGATCGCGATCGGCGCCGGCGACAAGGTGCTGACCCGGCACTCGCCGGCCTTGTGGAATGTCGCCTACGGCAAGGGCGCGTTCTACTGGGACGGGCGCTCGCCGACCCTGGCCGCCCAGGCCAAGGGCGCGTGGGCCGGCGGCAACCTGGGCGTCGGCGAGGACAAGCTCGAGGCCAAGGCCGCCGAGCTGGCCGCGATCGCCGGCTACCAGCCGCTGTGGAAGGCCGCCTTCGGCGACGCGCCGGTGTCGGCCGCCCAGGTCACCGAGGCCCTGGCCGCCTACGAGACCACGATCGTGTGCGACGCCACGCCCTACGACAAGTTCGCCGCGGGCGACAAGGCCGCGCTCACCGAGGCCCAGCAGCGCGGCCTCGACCTGTTCCTCGGCAAGGCCCAGTGCAGCGCGTGCCACACGCCGCCGCACTTCACCGGCGCTCACCTGACCGAGGGCGGCATGTACTGGAACGTCGGCATCGGGATCGCCGGCAAGGACCCCGCCGCCGTCGACATCGGCCGCAAGAAGGTGACCGAGAAAGACACCGACTGGGCCGCGTTCAAGGTGCCGACCCTGCGCGGCGTCGGCAGCAACCCGCCGTACTTCCACGACGGGTCGGTGGCGAAGCTCGAGGACGCGGTCCGCTACATGGCCTCGGCGGGCACCCCGAACCCCAACCAGACCCCGCTCATGAGCGACAAGGGCCTGACCGACGCCGAGCTCGCCGACCTGGTGGCCTTCGTCAAGGACGGCCTGGCCTGTCCGGGTGGCCTGACCCCGCCCGCGACCATGCCGTGATCGCGGCGGTTGCGCCGGCGCGCCGAGCGCGTATCGTGCGCACCACGGTCCCTTAGCTCAGGTGGATCAGAGCGGCGGTTTCCTAAACCGCAGGCCGCAGGTTCGAGCCCTGCAGGGATCACGACTCGACGCGACAGGTCGGCGAGCAACCATCGCCGGGCGCGGTGCCGCCGTCGTCGCAGGCCTCGGTGGCGGTGTTGCGGTAGCCGTCGCCGCACACCGCCGGTGTGCAGTCGGCGTCGCAGTTGACTGCGTCCTCGACCGGGTCGCACAGCTCGCCGGCGGTCGGGTTGCGCAGGCCATCGCCGCAGGTGACCGCGGTGCAGTCGACGTCGCAGGTCGCCGACTCGCCGCGGGCGTCGCAGTCCTCGCCGACGTCGAGCTGGCCGTCGCCGCAGGTGGAGGAGACGCGGAAGAGGGCGGAGAGAAAGCTCCCCTCTGAGCTTGGGACGCCCCAGGGCGTGTGCTCGCCCGCCGCGAAGTCGCTCGGTGCGCTGATCGCCCTGACCTCGATCGAGACGCGCTCGACCCCGGCGAGGAACTCCGGGTAGATCGTCAGGCTCGGTTGTGCGGTTGCGATGATGATGTGGTACCGGCGCAAGCCACCGGGGAGGTGCGAGAAGATCGTGATCTCGTAGCTGTTCGCGGCCGCGCTGCCGACCCAGGTGAGTTCGTGCGGAGCGTTGGCCGTCAACATGCCTCCCCAGTCGAGATCGCGCCCGTCGATCCGGACATCGCGGGGAGGGGGCAAGGCGCGATCGAGCAGGTTCGGGATCGAGTACCGGCTCCCCGACGCGGAGAAGCGCCCGATCGAGCCGTCGCGATATCGGAAGGCGCGGCTTCGGCTGTAGTCAAGTCGGCACATGCGTGGCCAGGACGGCCGATACGGGTCGGGAAATGTGCCCGTGACCGAGAGCGTCCTGACATCGGTCTCGCGCCAGTTGAACTTCGCGACGCGGACGATCGGCAAGAAGATGCGAGGACCGCCTCGTCTACTCACGAGGCTAGGCACGGCAGCGCAGGTCACTGTGATGCCTGCCGGCCTGGCGCTGAAGGTGTTGGCGTCCTCGAGGAGGTCGCGATTGATGCTCGTGCCGAACTTGAAGCTCGCTGTTGGTGCGGTGAGCGTGGCATCGACCGTGATCGGGGATCCATCGACGATGGTCTGGCCATCGAGGATCGCGGCAGCGAGGACCTGCTGGACCTCGGGATCGTCCACGTCACTGGCCGGCGTGGTCCGCAACTGGACGATGCTGAGGTCATCTCCCCGCGCGGCGACCGGCAGAAGCGACCGCTGGGCCGTGATCTCTTGCCAATCTACGGTCGCGGAGAACGAGGTATCGCCCGGCGTCAGCAGGATCGCGTGTTCGACCTGGGCGAGATGTGACCGCACGTCCAAGACGTCGCCTGACGCGTAGGCCGGCAGCTCGCCGTTGAACGTCACCGGCGTCGGCTGCGTCGCCATCGCCGCGTCGTGCCGGTACTGCAGGATGCTGCGATCCGTCAGGTTCCTGGCCGAGGTCCAGTCCGGGTCGCGGCCGACCTTGATGAAGAACGCGACGTCGGGTGGCACGCCGTCGACCTGATACGTCCCGTCGGCGCGCCCGACCCCGATGATAGGACGGAGCTCCCCGGCCTCCGGGACCAAGACACTGACCGAGGTCGTGCTCAGGTCGATGGGCACCTCGACCGGCTCGGCCTCGGTCGCGTAGACCCAGAAGAAACGGCCAGCCACCCGGTCTGGCGGCGCGTCGACCGGCGCATCGGTGGGCGCGTCCGGCGACGCGTCTGGATCACGATCGGCCGGCTTTGGAAACTGGCAGGCCGCGGCCAGCGCCGCGGCGAAGAAGCTCACCCCTCGAACCATGGCGAGAATGTACCTCGACACGCGGGCGGCGTCGTCGAGAGGGCCTCAGGGCGGGCGATCGCGGCACGACGACCAGGACGGGTGGGGCGCCCCCGGGGACAAGCGTCCCCGGACTTGCGGCGCCCGGCACGGCCTGGCAAGATCACGCGACCGTGCTCGGCGAAGTCGTCGGAAACTATCGCATCACCGCCAAGCTGGCGGAGGGCGGCATGGGTGCGGTCTTCCGCGCCGAGCACACCATGCTCGGCAAGCCGGCGGCGGTGAAGGTGCTCTTGCCCGAGCTGTCGAACAACCGCGAGATCGTCAACCGGTTCTTCAACGAGGCCCGGGCCGCGACCTCGGTCCGCCATCCCGGCATCGTCGAGATCTTCGACTTCGGCTACATGCCGTCGGGGCTGGCCTACATCGTCATGGAGCTCCTCGACGGCGAGTCGCTGTCGAGGGTGCTGGTGGCCCGCGGCCGCCTGAGCGAGCAGGAGGCCCTGGTCTACACCCGCGGCATCGCCAGCGCGCTCGCGCCGGCCCACGCCCAGGGCATCGTCCACCGCGACCTCAAGCCCGACAACATCTTCTTGGTCCGGGATCCGGACATGGCGGGTGGCTGGCGCCCCAAGATCCTCGACTTCGGGATCGCCAAGGTCGCCGAGGCCCAGCGCGGGCCGCAGAGCACCAAGACCCGGACCGGCTCGGTGCTCGGCACGCCGACCTACATGAGCCCGGAGCAGTGCCGCGGCACCGGCGATGTCGATCATCGCTCGGACCTGTACTCGGTCGGCTGCATCCTCTACGAGATGTTGTGTGGGCGCCCGCCCTTCGCCTCCGAGGGGCTCGGCGAGGTCCTGGGCATGCACCTCTACATGCCGCCGACGCCGCCCAGCGAGCTCGGGCTGGTGATCAGCCAGGGCGTCGAGCAGCTCGTGCTCCAGCTCCTGCAGAAGCGCCCCGAGGACCGGGTGCAGTCGGCCAACGATCTGGCCCGGCTCCTCGGCCAGGGCTCGATGTCCGGCATGGTCGCGGCGCCGGGCGCGCCCACGGTGGCCGGCCTGACCCCGATGCCCCTGGTCCGCACGCCGCCGCCGCTGCTCACGCCGGCCCCGGCCTATCGCACCGGCGGTGGGCAGCCTGCCGGGGCGACCGCCCCCGGCAACACCAACGTCAGCGCGCCGACCACGTTGTCGGCGGCGGCAGGGGCCAGCGCCGCCGAGCCGCGCAAGTCGCGCGCCGGCTTGTTCGCGGTGGTTGGCCTCGTCGTCGCCGGTGGCGCCGCGGCTGCGGTGTTCGCCCTCGGCGGTGGCGGCGGTGGTGGTGGGGCCGAGGACCGCGATCCCGCCGGCACGCCGCCCCCGGTCGCGGTCGACGCTGGCACACCACCGGTCGACGCCGCCCCGGCGGCGATCGACGCCACCGAGGCGCCGGTCGACGCGGCCGCGCCGCCGGTCGACGCGGCCATCGACGCTCCCGACAAGCCCCGCAAGCGCAAACGAGGAAATGGCAATGGTCAGAAAGACGACGGTTCGGGCGGCATCGATCGCGGCGATTAGCGCCTGGCTGGCGCTGTCGACCGGCGCTGCGGTCGCCCAGAACTCCGACGCCGAGGCGCTCTTCAACGAGGCCGAGCGCCTCGAGGCGGCCGGGCAGCTTCCGGAGGCGTGCGACGCCTTCGAGGCCTCCAATCGCATCGAGCCCCGGGCGGGAACGCTCGTGCGCCTCGGGCAATGCCGCGAGAAGCAGGGCCGGATCGTCTCGGCCTGGACCGCGTACAAGGACGCCCTCACCCGGGTCAAGGACCCGAAGAAGAAGAAGGTCGCCGAGGCCCGGGTCAAGGAGCTCGAGCCGACGCTGTCGTTCCTGACGATCTCGGTGCCCGACGAGAGCCGGGTCGACGGCCTGGTCGTCAAGCGCAACGACGTCGTGCTCGATCCGGCGCTGTGGAACCGCGCGGTCCCGGTCGACGGCGGCTCGTACACCATCGCCGGCAGCGCGCCCGGCCACGAGGCGTGGCAGACCACCGTCGAGGTGGCGACCACCGGCGACAAGGTCGCGATCGAGGTCCCGAAGTTCCCGGAGATCAAGTCCCTCGTGACGACGCCCACCGGGCCCGAGCCGGGGCGCAAGCCCGAGCAGGTCGTGCCCGAGGTGCCGCCGGACGATGGGGGCTCGCCGTCGATGTTCACCGGCAAGCGCAAGCTGGCCCTGGGCCTCGGCGTGGTCGGCCTGGCCGCCATCGGTGGCGGCGCGGTCCTGGGCATGCAGGCGTCGTCGCTCGAGGACGACGCCTTCGCGCTGTGCCCCGATCCAGCGGTGCCGTGCAGCGACGCCGCCGAGGCCCAGGACCTTTCGGATCAGGCCGCCGACCGCGCGCTGTTCGCCAACATCGCCTACGGCGTCGGCGGCGCGGCGATCGTCGGCGCCGCGGTCCTGTGGTTCACCGGTGGCCCAGCCAAGCCCTCGCGGGTCGCCGTCGCGCCGCGCCTCGCGCCCGGCTACAGCGGCGTCACCGTCCGCGTCGGCTTCTGATGGCGCGCTGGGCGGCGCTGGCTCGCGGCGGCCTGCCAGTTCAAGCAGCCGGTCGATGTGCCACCCGATGCGCCGCCGGTCGATGCGCCCGTCGACGCCCGACCCGATCTGGTCATCGGTACGGTCTCCCTCGGGTATCGGACGGAGACGGGCGTCGAGGAGCGCTACACCGATCTGACCGCGGTGGCCATCGCGGCCCTGGTCCCTGATGACGCTGAGCCGTCCGGCTTCCGGACCATTGTCGGCGCCGGCACCGCCGACGGCCGGTTCGCCATCGAGGGCGTACCGCCCGAGATGCCGTACTACCTGAAGGTCGGCAACCGCTACTACTGGACCCACCTGCATTGGGTCCAGCTTCGCTCGGTCGTCCCCACGCGGCCTGACGTGCGGCGCGCGACCCAGCCGACGCCGGTCGCGGTTGATGTGCCGCCGTGTGCGGGCGGGCGCGCCCTCTGCCCGCTCTCCGTCGTATCTGTTCGCGCAGGCGTGTTGTTCGAGCCGACCTACCGGGCGGACGGATCACCGGTGGCCGAGGGGGACTGGGCGGACGCCAACTTCTACTACGACGGGACCACCAACGGGGGACTCCCAGAGGGCGCGGCGGGGGACGACCTGCGGTTCGTGATGTATCGCCGCGAATCGCGGACCGGCGGCGAAGCGATCGTCGCGCACCGCGTGGCCACCTTCGAACCGCCCAGCATCGTCGCTGGGCGGGCCCAGATGTTGGTCGGCTCGGCGGCCGAGATTCGCGACGAGCTTCCAGTGCGGCTGATCATGGGGAACCGCGCTGCGTTCGATAGCCTCTTCGACGGCCGATCCGGGTTCGTCGAGGCGTCGTTGAGTGTCCACGCACCTCTGACGTTCGGCGCGCGGTGGCTCTCAATCGGCGGGTTCGTCTATGGGCCCGTGGTCGGCAAGTTGAGCACTCGCGAGCGCTCGCCGACGGGCGCGCTGCCGGCACTGGATGAGCGGATCCGAGATCCCTTCGGCGGAGTTGGCGTCCGCACGGCGGTGCTGGAGTACCGGCGGCGCTGGTGGTACGCCGCGCCCGGAGCCGCCGCGCCGTTCGGCATTGACGGTGGCCTCGTGCGTGTCGCGGACCGTCTGGACTTCCCGTTCCCCTCGTCGTCCATGATCGCACCGCCGAGCGCGCTGTTCGTCGACGGCCATCCAGCCTCCTCGGGCGGCAGCCTCGGCCCGGGTCCCGTCGCCTTGACCTGGACCGCGAGCGCACGCGCTCGACAGTATCAAGTGTCGGTATTCCGGCTCCTCGCCGCTGGGCCGCGCTTCACAGGCGCCGTGACCACCTCCGATGTCCGGGCCACGGTGCCGTCCGAGTTGCTCACCGGGAGCGAGTATTTCGCGTTCGCTGTGTCAGCCTTCGCGGGCGCGAACGATCTGTCGGCCGGCGAACTCTACCCGGATGGGGTGCCGGCCGACCAGGCCACGACGCTCACCGGGGCTTTCCGCCTGCTCGCAACGTGCGGCGACGGAGACGTCGACCTGGGCGAAGACTGCGATAGCCGGGGCCTGTCCACCAGTACCTGCGACGGCGACTGTACCGCTCCCCGGTGCGGCGACGGCATGCTCAATGCGCTCGCTGGTGAGCTATGCGACGCGGTGGTGGACACGATGAGCTGCGACGCCGACTGTACCGCGCCGGTTTGTGGCGACGGCCACCTGAACCTCGAGCTCGAGCAGTGCGACGACGGGAACGCCGTCGATGACGGCAACGGATGTAGCGCTGCCTGCCGGTTCAACCGGTGTGGCGACGGTGTCGTGCAGGCCTACGGCGAGCAGTGTGACACCGCCGGGGCCAGCGCGACGTGCGACGCCGACTGCACCGTCGTCGAGTGTGGCGACCGCGTGATCAACGCCGCCGCTGGCGAGACCTGCGATGACGGGGCGCCCGACGACGGCGACGGCTGCTCGTCGACTTGCCGCCACGAGTAGGGCAAGAGTTCGCGCAGCGTGTCAGAGGTATGGGCAGTTCGGTTGGGAGGTCGGACAGAACTCGGCAGAGACGTAGGCGTTATCCGACACCACGCAGGGCCCAGTGCCGGTACAGGATCCGGACCAGCCGAGGAAGATGTTCGAGCCGTTTGGAGTGGCCGTCAGAGTAACAGTCGTGCCGCCGGCAAAGGACCTGGTGCAGAAGTTCGAGCAGCTCGGGGCCGCGGGGCTGAATGAGACGGTGCCATTGCCGGAGCGCGTAAATTCGATAGTGACATCGAATGGGGCCGCCGCAGCGAACCCCGCCGACACGCTGGCCGCGGCGGTCATCGTCACGACGCAGCTGCCCGTGCCGGTGCACGCGCCCGACCAGCCGGTGAAGGTCGAGCTGCCGGTCGGGGTCGCGGTCAGGGTCACGACCGTGCCGTGGGTCAAGGTCTCGGAGCAATCGGTGCCGCAGGAGATGCCGGCCGGGCTGGAGGTGATCGTGCCGGTGCCGGTGCCGGTCTTGCTGACGCTCAGGGCGTAGCTGTTCGGCACGAAGGTCGCGCTGATGTTCTGGTCGCCGCCGATCGTGAAGGTACAGCTCGGCGGGCCGTTGCAGCCGACCGACGGGCCGCTGCCGCCCCAGCCGCCCCAGGTGTGGCCGGTGCCGCTGGTCGCGGTCAACGAGACGCTGGTGCCGTGGGCGAAGCTGCCCGTGCAGGTGGCGCCGCAGTTGATGCCGGCCGGGGACGAGGTCACGGTGCCCGAGCCCGACCGACTGATCGTCACGGTGTAGATGTTGACGTTGAAGTTCGCGTTGACGGTGGTGGCCCCGGTCATCGTCACGGCGC
This sequence comes from Kofleriaceae bacterium, assembly GCA_018057825.1. Lineage (GTDB taxonomy): Bacteria > Myxococcota_A > Polyangia > Haliangiales > Haliangiaceae > UBA2376. The sequence goes on from JAGPCY010000028.1 coordinate 89,618, forward strand.
ACGTGCCGACGCCCGAGCAGCCGCCGCCGGACCAGCCGGTGAAGTTCGAGCCGCTGCCGGCCGAGGCTGTCAGCGTGATGCTGCTGCCATGGGGCAGGCTCTCGGTGCAGTCGGCGCCGCACGAGATGCCGGCCGGCGACGAGGTCACGGTGCCGGTGCCGGATCCGGTCTTGGTGACGGTCAACCCGTACACGTTCACGTTGAACGTCGCGGTGACGGTCGTGTTTGCGGTGACGGTCACGGCGCAGGTGCCGACGCCCGAGCAGCCGCCGCCCGACCAGCCGGCGAAGTTCGAGCCGCCGGCGGCCGTGGCGGTGAGCGTCAGGGTGGTCCCGCTGTTGACGGTCTCGTTGCAGTCGGCGCCGCAGTTGATGCCGGCCGGCGATGACGTCACGGTGCCCGACCCCGCGCCGGCCTTGCTCACCGTGAGCGTGTAGGTCGCGATGTTGAACGTCGCGGTGACGGTCGTGTTGGCGGTGACGGTCACCGCGCAGGTGCCGACGCCGGTGCACCCGCCACCCGACCAGCCGGTGAACGTCGAGCCGCCGGCGGCCGCTGCGGTCAAGGTCAGGCTGGTGCCGCTGTTGACGGTCTCGGTGCAGTCGGTGCCACACGAGATGCCGGCCGGCGATGACGTCACGGTGCCCGACCCAGTACCGGTCTTGGTGACGGTCAACGTGTACGTGGTGATGTTGAACGTCGCGGTGACGGTGGTCGCGGCGGTGACGGTCACGGCGCAGGTGCCGGTGCCGCTACAGCCGCCACCCGACCAGCCGGCGAACGTCGAGCCGCCGGCCGCCGCCGCGGTGAGCGTGATGGTCGTGCCGTAGGGGACATTGTCGGCGCAGTCGGTGCCGCAATTGATGCCGAGCGGCGACGAGGTCACGGTGCCGGAACCGGAGCCGGCCTTCACCACGGTGAGCGCGACGTCCACGATGACGAATGCCGCGGTCACGGTCGTTGGAGCCGTGACCGTGACGGTGCAGGTGCCGAGACCGGTGCAGCCGCCGCCGGACCAGCCTGTGAAGGTCGAGCCCACCCCCGGCGCTGCGGTGAGCGTGACGCTCGAGCCGTGGGCGATGGTCTCGGTGCAGTCGGTGCCGCAGGAGATGCCCGCCGGCGACGAGGTCACGGTGCCCGAGCCACCGCCGGTCTTGGACACGGTCAGCGCGTAGGTCGCGACCGCGAAGGCCGCGTCCACCGTGGTCGCGGCCGTCATAGTCACCGTGCAGGAGCCGGAGCCGGTGCAGCCACCGCCGGACCAGCCAGCGAAGGTCGAGCCCGCGCCCGGCGCCGCGGTGAGCGTGACGCTCGAGCCATGGGCGATGGTCTCGGTGCAGTCGGTGCCGCAGGAGATGCCCGCCGGCGACGAGGTCACCGTGCCCGAGCCCGCGCCCGACTTCGTGACCATTAGGGAGTACAGGTTGGCGGTGAAGGTCGCCGTGACCGTAGTGGCCGACGTCACGGTCACGACGCAGGTGCCGACGCCTGAGCAGCCACCACCCGACCAGCCGCCGAAGGTCGAGCCCCCCGCGGCCGCGGCGGTCAGCGTGACGCTGGCGCCGTGGGCGATCGCCTCACTGCAGTCGGCGCCGCAGTTGATGCCGGCCGGCGACGAGGTGACGGTGCCGGCGCCGGTGCCGACCTTGCTCACCATCAAGGTGTACGTGTTGAGCGTGAAGGTCGCGGTGACGGTCGTCGCGGCCGTGACCGTCACGGCGCAGGTGCCGGTGCCGGTGCAGCCGCCGCCCGACCAGCTCGTGAAGCTCGAGCCGGCCGACGGCGAGGCGGTTAGGGTCACCGCGGTCCCGTGGCCGACCGTCTCGGTGCAGTCGGCGCCGCAGTTGATGCCGGCCGGCGACGACGTCACGGTGCCCGCGCCGGTGCCGACCTTGGTCACCATCAACGGGTACGTGTTGAGCGTGAACGTCGCGGTGACCGACGCCGCGGCGGTCATCGACACGACACACGTCCCGGTGCCGGAGCAGCCAGCCCCGCTCCAGGCGGTGAAGGTCGAGCCCGCGCTGGGCGTCGCGGTCAGGGTCACCGAGGTGCCGTGGCCGAAGTTCGCCGAGCAGGTCGCGCCGCAGGTGATGCCAGCCGGCGACGACGTCACGGTGCCCGCGCCGGTGCCGGCCTTGGTGACCGCGAGCGTGTACTCGATGCGGGTGAAGGTCGCGGTGACGGTGGTCGCGGCGGTCACCGTGACCGCGCAGGTGCCGGTGCCGGTGCAGCCGCCACCCGACCAGCCGGTGAACGTGGAGCCCGCCACCGGGGTCGCGGTCAGGGTCACGACGGTGCCGTGACCGATCATCTCACTGCAGTCCGTGCCGCAGCCGATGCCCGCTGGGCTCGAGGTCACGGTGCCAGTGCCAGTGCCGGCCAGGGTCACGTTGAGCGGGTAGGTGTTGAGCGTGAAGGTCGCGGTGACGGTGATCGCCGAGGTGATCGTGACCGCGCAGGTGGCGGTGCCGGTGCAGCCGCCGCCCGACCAGCCGCTGAAGGTCGAGCCAGCCGCGGGCGCCGCCGTCAGCGTCACGACCGTGCCGTTGGTGTAGGCCTCGGTGCAGTCGGTGCCGCAGTTGATGCCGGCCGGCGACGAGGTCACGGTGCCCGCGCCGGTGCCGGCCTTGGTGACGGTCAGGGCGTAGGGCGCGAGGGCGAAATCCGCAGCCACCGACGTCGCGCCGGTCACGGTCACAGCGCAGGTGCCGGTGCCGGTGCAGCCGCCGCCGGTCCAGCCGTTGAAGATCGAGCCGGCGGTCGGCGTCGCCGACAGCGTGAGGGTCGTCCCGTAGTTGACGGTCTCGGTGCAGTCGGTGCCGCAGTTGATGCCGGCCGGCGACGAGGTCACCGTGCCGCTGCCGCCGCCGGTCTTGGTCACCGTGAGCGTGACCTGATTGGCAGTGAAGGTCGCGGTGACCGCCGCCGCCGCCGTGACGGTGAGGACACAGGTGCTGGTGCCGGTGCAGCCACCGCCCGACCAGCTCGCGAAGGTCGACCCAACCGCGGGCGCGGCGGTCAAGGTCACCATCGTCCCGTGGCCGAAGTTCTCCGAGCAGTCGGCGCCGCAGTTGATCCCGGCCGGCGACGAGGTCACGGTGCCCGCCCCGGTGCCGGCCTTGGTGACGGTGACGCCGTAGATGTTGAGCGTGAACGTCGCGGTGACGGTCTGGGCGGTCGACAGCGTGACCATGCAGGTGCCGGTGCCGGCGCAGCCGCCGCCGGACCAGCCGGCGAAGACCGAGCCGACGTCGGCGGCGGCGCTCAGCGTCACGCCGGTGCCGACCGTGTAGGCCTCGGTGCAGTCGGCGCCGCAGTTGATCCCGGCCGGCGACGAGGTCACCGTGCCGGTGCCGGTGCCGGCCTTGGCGACGGTGAGCGGCACCGTCATCGCGGTGAAGGTCGCGGTCACGGTGGTGGCGGCGTTCATCGTCACCACGCAGCTACCGGTGCCGGCGCAGCCGGCGCCGCTCCAGCCCATGAACGTCGAGCCGGGGCTGGGCGCCGCGGCCAGGGTGACCATCGCGCCCTGGGCGTAGTCCTCGACGCAATCGGCGCCGCAGTTGATGCCGGTCGGGGTCGAGGTCACGGTGCCCGAGCCGGCGCCCGACCGCAGCACCGTCAGCGTGTGCAAGATCGGGGTGAACGTCGCGGTCACGGTGGTCGCCGCGCTCATCGTCACCTGGCAGGTGCTAGTGCCGGTGCAGCCGCCACCGCTCCACCCCGCGAACAGCGAGCCGGCGGTCGGCGCCGCGGTCAAGGTCACGAGGGTGCCGGCGTCGTACTGTGCGCTGCACGTCGAGCCGCAGTTGATGCCGGTCGGCGTCGAGGTCACGCCGCCCGAGCCCAGGCCGGCCTTGTTGACGGTGAGCGTGAACTGGCGGAGCGTGAAGGTCGCGGTCACCAGCGTGGCGCCGGTGACGGTCACGGTGCACATGCCGGTGCCGGAGCAGCCGCCGCCGCTCCACCCGCCGAAGGTCGAGTCCGCGGCGGCGCTGGCGGTGAGGGTCACTGAGGTCGCGGGCGGATAGGTCTCGCTGCAGTCGAGGCCGCAGTTGATGCCGGTCGGGTTCGAGCTGACGGTGCCCGAGCCGGTGCCAGCCTTGGTGACCTCGAGGGACTGGTTCAGGGCGAACGTCGCGGTGATCGTGGTCGGCCCGGTGATCGTGGTCGTACACGAGCCGGTGCCGGAGCAGGCGGTCCCGAGGCCAGCGACGGTCCACCCCACGAACTGCGAGTTGGCCCCGGTCGACGCGGTGAGCGACAGCGAGCTGCCGTGAGGCACCATCGCGGTGCACGTCCCTGGGCACGCGATGCCGGCCGAGGCGCCGGCCACCGTCCCCGAACCCGATCCGCCCAGCTCGACCGTGACCGGGTACTCGGCGATGTCGAAGGTCGCGGTGACCGCGGTGGCCGCGCTCACGGTGACCGTACAGGTCGTGGCGGTGCCGCTACAGGCGCCGCCCCAGCCCGCGAACTGCGCGCCGGCGTCCGGCGTCGCGATCAGCGTGACCATCGTGTCGAGGGCGAACGACGCGCTGCACGTCGTCCCGCAGCTGATGCCGCCGGGGTTCGAGGTGACGGTTCCCGCAGCCGTGCCGTCCTTGGTGACGGTCAGGGTCGCGGTCCCCGGCGGCGCGTCGGTCGGGTCGGCGTCGACCACCGCGCTGTCCTCGGCCGGCGCGTCGACGATCGGGATGAAGGTCGGGTCGTCGGTCGCGCAGGCGGCGAGGGTGACGACGAAGACGAGGCGGCTGATGCGGCGAAGCAAAGGCGACATCGCAGATCCTTGGCGATAGGCGAACGCGACTGGGGAAGCCCCCCTCCAGCCAGTCGTCACCATCGTCTCACGAACTCGCGGCGGTCGTCACTGGTCGTGACGCCGAAGCCGACGATCTGCGCTCACGCGCCGAGTCGATGTGTGCCGGCGCGGCGCGTCACTGTTTTACACAGTCAGGGTTGCAGTACTGGAAGTACGCGGTCACCGACTTGTCGGCGTCCATCACGAGATCGCACTCCCCGAAGCTCCCGGCGCAATCGCCCTCGAAGGACTGGAACTGCCACCGGAAGTCGGTCGTGAAGGCGCTGACGTTCACCGCGGTCCCGTAGAGGAACGTCGCGGTGCACTGGCTCGAGCCGCCACCGCAGTTGATCCCGGTCGGCGAGGACACGACCCGGCCGTTCCCGAGGCGATCGACGTAGAGGGTGTAGCTCCGCAGGTCGAACTGGGCGGTGACGGACTGCGCGGCGGTCATGGAGACGGTGCAGGTGGCGGTGGTGCCGGTGCAGGCGCCGGCCCAGCCGGCGAAGGTGGAGCCTGGGCCGACGTTGGCGGTGAGGGTGACGGTGGTGCCGTGGGCGTAGGTGGCGTTGCAGGTGCCGGACGCGCAGTTGATGCCCGCGGGGGACGAGGTGACCGAGCCGTTGCCGGCGCCCGAGCGGGTGACGGCCAGGTTGTACTGCGCGGGGTCGAAGGTGGCGCCGACGGTGGTGTTGCCGGTGATGGTGAGGGAGCAGGCGCCGGTGCCGGAGCAGGCGCCAGACCAACCGGCGAAGTTGTAGCCGCCGCCGGGGGCCTGGCTGAGGTTGACGGTGGTGCCGTAGGGCAGCGAGGCGGAGCAGGTGCCGCCGCAGTTGATGCCGCCGACCGACGAGGTGACGGTGCCGGAGCCGGTGCGGTTGACGGTGAGGGTGTAGTTGTTGAGGGAGAACGTCGCGGACACCGACTGGGCGGCGGTCATGGACACCGAACAGGTGCCGGTGCCCGAGCAGGCGCCGCCCCAGCCGGCGAAGGTGTGGCCTGCGCCAGCGGTGGCGGACAGCGAGACGGTGGTGCCGTGGTTGAAGTTGGCGGAGCAGGTGCCGCCGCAGTTGATGCCGGCGGGGCTCGAGGTGACGGTGCCGTCGCCGGACTTCGAGACGGTGAGGGGGTACTGGTTGAGGGTGAAGGTGGCGGTGACGGTGGTGTTGGCGGTGACGGTCGTGACGCAGGTGCCGGTGCCGGAGCACCCACCGCCGGACCAGCCGGTGAAGACCGAGCCGGCGCCGGGCGACTGGCTGAGCGTGACCGCGGTGCCGTGACCGATCGTGGCGGAGCAGGTGGCGCCGCAGTTGATGCCGCCGACGGAGGAGGTGACGGTGCCAGTGCCGCTACCGGCCTTGGCGGCGGTGAGGGTGTACTGGTTGAGGGTGAAGGTGGCGGTGACGGCGATCGCGGTGGTGCCGACGGTGACGGTGCAGCCGGCGGTGCCGGAGCAGCCGCCGCCCGACCAGCCGGTGAAGGTGGAGCCCGGGGACGCGGTCGCGGAGAGGGTGACCGAGGTGCCGCTGGCGTAGGTCTCGTTGCAGTCGGCGCCGCAGTTGATGCCGGCGGGCGTCGAGGTCACGGTGCCGGCGCCGGTGCCGGTCTTGGTGACGGACACCGACGAGGTCGCGACGGAGAAGCTGCCGCTGACGGTGGTGGGGCCGGTGAGGGTGACAGCGCACGAGCCGGTGCCAGAGCAGCCGCCGCCCGACCAGCCGGCGAAGTTGTAGCCGCCGTTGGGCGTGGCCGAGAGCGTGATGACGGTGCCGTGGCCGAACATCGCGTTGCAGGTGGCGCCGCAGGAGATGCCGGCCGGGGACGACGCGATCGTCCCGTTGCCTCCGTTCGAGACGGTGAGGGTGTACTGGTTGAGCGTGAAGGTCGCGGTGACGGTGGCAGCGGCGGTGACGGTGGTGGTGCAGGTCAGCGCGGTGCCTGAGCAGCCACCGCCGGACCATCCGCCGAAGGTCGAGCCGGTGGTCGGCGCCGCGGTCAACGTGACCATCGTGTTGTAGGCGACCGAGGTCGAGCAGGTCGCGCCGCAGTTGATACCGGCCGGTGACGACGTCACGGTGCCGCTGCCGGTGCCGGTCTTGGTGACGGTGAGGGTGTAGTTCTGGAGGCCGAAGGTGGCGGTGACGGTGGTGGCGGCGTTCAGGGTCACCGAGCAGGTGCCGGTCCCGGCGCAGCCGCCGCCCGACCAGCCGCCGAAGGTGGAGCCCGGACCCGCCGACGCCGAGAGGATGACGCCGGTACCGGCGGCGTAGGCCTCGGTGCAGTCGGCGCCGCAGTTGATGCCGGTCGGCGACGAGGTGACAGTGCCGGTACCGGGCCCGGTCTTGGCCGCGGTCAGCGTGTGGGTGACGCCGGCGAAGGCGGCGTTGACGGTGGTGGCGGTGGCCAACGTGACGACGCAGGTGGTGGCGGTACCGGTGCAGCCGCCGCCCGACCAGCCCGAGAACGTCGAGCCGCTATTGGGCATCGCGGTCAGCGTGATCATCGCGCCCTGGGGGAAGTCCTCGTTGCAGTCGTTGCCGCAGTTGATGCCGACCGGCGACGAGGTCACGCTGCCGGCGCCGCCGCCCGAGCGCGTCACCGTCAGCGTGTGCAAGACCGGCGAGAAGCTGGCGGTCACCGTGGTGTCGGCGGCCAGCGTGACGACGCAGGTGCCGATGCCGGTGCAGCCGCCGCCCGACCAGCCGGCGAAGATCGAGCCACCGGTCGGCGCCGCGGTCAACGTGACGGTCTGGCCGGCATCAAACTGCGCGGCGCAGTTGGCGCCGCAGGTGATACCCGCCGGGTTCGACGTCACCGAGCCCGAGCCGAGGCCGGTCTTGGCCGCGGTCAGGGTGTAGCGCTTGAGGACGAAGTTGGCGGTCACCAGGATCGCGTCGCTGACCGTGACCGTGCAGGTCGAGGTGCCGCTGCAGCCGCCGCCGCTCCAGCCGGTGAACAGCGAGTCGGCTGCGGGCGTCGCGGTCAAGGTCACCGAGGTCCCCGGCGTGTATTGCTCCGAGCAGTCCACGCCGCAGTTGATCCCCGTCGGCGCCGAGGTCACGGTGCCACCGCCGTTGCCGGTCTTGGTCACCTCGAGGGAGCCGTTGCGCGCGAAGGTCGCGTTGATCGTCGTCGCCGCGGTGATCGTCGCGACGCACTGACCGGTGCCGGTGCAGCCGCCGCCCGACCAGCCGAGGAACAGCGACCCGACCGCCGGGCTCGCCGACAGCGTGATCATGCCGTTGTACGGCACCGTGGTCTGGCACATGTCGGGACACATGATCCCGGCCGGCGTCGACGTCACGAGGCCGCCGCCGGCGCCGCCCACCAGCACCTCGACCGGAAGGCTCGCCGTGTTGAAGGTCGCGGTCACCGAGGTCGCGGCCTCGACCGTCACCGAGCAGGACGCCGACGTCCCCGTGCACCCGCCGCTCCACCCTGCGAACTGCGCTCCGCTGTCGGCCGACGCGAACAGGGTCACCATCGTGCTGGGCGGGAAGTAGGCCGTGCACGTCGTCCCGCACGCGATGCCGCCGGGGTTCGAGGTCACCGTGCCGGTCGAGGTGCCGTCGCGGACGATCGTCAGCGGCACCGTGCCCGCGGGGGCGTCGATCTCGCCGGCGGCGTCAGCGCCGCCGTCGCCCGGGGTGAAGACCGGATTGTCGGTCGAGCAGGCGACGAGGAGCGTCAGCGCCGCGGCGACGGCGACGCGAGCGAAGGTGCGAAGGCGAGACGACGTCATGGAGACCTCGAGGTTCAGCGGCGAAGGTCAGCGGGTGACCGACCTCCCACGGCCCACCATGCTGGCACGGCCGACCACCGGGGGTAAATGTAGGCAGCGATCGGCGCCGCGCTGTGCGGTGCGCTACACTGCTCCGCGATGCCCCCGGCGACCCGTGGCGACGCGCCGACGGTCCTGGCCGACGCTTCGGCCGGCGGCGACAGCGCCGCGTTGCCGCCGGGGACCCGGGCCGGCGACTACGTGATCGAGGGGCCTCTCGGCGCCGGTGGGATGGGCGAGGTCTACGCCGGACGCCACCCGTTGATCGGCAAGCGGGTGGCGATCAAGGTCCTGCGCCGCGAGCTGGCGAGTCGGCCAGCGTCGGCCGAGCGGTTCTTGCGCGAGGCCCGCGCCGTCAATCAGATCGATCATCCCAACGTCGTGGACGTGTTCGCGGTCGGTCGGCTCGACGACGGCCGACTGTACCTGGTGATGGATCTGCTGGACGGGCAGTCGCTGCGGGCGAGGCTCCAGGCGGGGGTGGTGCCGACCGCCGTCGCCCTCGACCTCCTCGGGCAGATCGCCGCGGCGATCGACGCCGCCCACGCCAAGGGTGTCATTCACCGCGATCTCAAGCCCGACAACGTCATGCTCACGGGCCCCGCCGATCGCCCGACCGCCCACGTCCTGGATTTCGGGATCGCCAAGCTGGTCGCGGACGCCGCTGGCGACGAGGTCGCGACCTTGACGGGGCAAGGCGCGTGGCTGGGCACGCCGGCCTACATGGCTCCTGAGCAGTGGACCGCCGACGGGGCGGTGGCTGCCTCGGATCGCTACGCCCTCGCGGTCGTGGCCTTCGAGCTGCTCACCGGGCGGCCGCCGTTTGCCGCGTCCAGCCTGCCGGCGATGATGGAGCAACACTTCCGCGCCGCGGTGCCATCGGTCGCCACCGCGGCAGGGCGGGTCCTGTCGGCCGGCCTCGATGAGGTCTTCGCGCGCGGCCTGGCCAAGGACCCGGCGGCGCGACCTCCCTCGGCGCGGGCCTTGGTCGAGGAGCTCTCGGCAGCCTCGACCGGTGGCGCGGTCGCGCCGCGCGCGGCGTCGCGTCGATGGATGGCGGCGGCGGGCACCGCGGTCGCGCTCGGCGCTGGCGCGATCCTCGTCGTCGGCGCCGGCCGCGATCGCGACGAGTCTCCTCGGCGGCCATCGCCGCCACCGGCGGTCGGAGGCGCGATCGTCGTGACCACCGAGCCGGCCGGCGCCGAGGTGCGGCGCGCCGGCCAGCGGATCGGCGAGACCCCGGTGCGGCTGACGGCGGCGCCGGGCGAGGCCGTCGAGCTCGAGCTGGCCGCGCCGGGTTGCGTCGCGATCGCGCGCACGGTCCAGGCCGCCGCCGACCGCGAGGTCGCGGTCCACGTTCCGCTGGCGCGGGCCGACGGCTTCGCCGGCATCTGGCGACTGCCCGAGGGCGAGCTGCGCAGCTTCGAGCGCCAAGGCGAGCAGGTGCTGGCGTTTCGCTTGCGCTCGCCGACCGAGCGCCGCGAGTTCCTCCGCGCGTTCACCTTCGCGCCCGGGCCGCTGGGCGCGGTGGTCTTCGCCGCCAGCGAGCCCTTCATCGCCGAGGAGGCGCCCGAGGAACCGTCCTGTCACATCCCGCTGCGCGCCGAGTACGCGTACCAGCCGCGCGGCGATCGGCTCGAGGTCCGCCGCGAGCGCGCTCGGGTCGCGGTCGCCGACGGCCGGTGCACGTTGACCGCGACCGCATGGTCGGACTGGAAGGCCCTGGCCCGGGTCGCACCCGACCAGGACGGCGAGTGGACCGAGTCGCGCGCAGGTGGCGCGCGGGTCGTCGCCGCCACCGGCAACGGCGACGCGCCGATCGGCAAGGAGCCCGTCGGCAAGGAGCCCGTCGGCAAGGAGCCGGTCGGCAAGCCGCCCGTCGGCAAGCCGCCACCAGACGCCAAGCGCCGCGCCGCGGCCAAGGTCGGCGCGGCCGGGGCCGACGAGCCAGGTCCGCCGCCGCAGCAGCTCGCCCCGGCACCACAGCCGACGACGAACCCACCGGTGGTGCCGGTGCAGCCAGCCGCCCCGAACCAGGCGCCAGCCGCCAGCCAGCAACAGGCGCCGACCCAGCAACAGGCGCCGATCCCGACCAAGGGCGGGGCCGCCAGCCAGGCCCAGCCCCAAGGGCAGACCACGCTCCCGACCGCCGCGCAGTGACGCGCTACTCGTCGTGGTTGGCGGCCCAGGCTGAGATCAGCTCGAAGTTGTCGACGATCCGTGAGTGGTAGTGACCCCACACGTTCGACACCATCACCATCGATCCGCGCGAGAGCTGCGGCGTCAGGTAGATCGCGAAGTACTCGGCGCCGGTCCCGTCCTCGACATCGCCCACCTTGTCGAGCGGCTGGCCGGAGATCGGGCATAGCAGCTCGCACACGGTGCCGGCCGGGAGCTCGAGCCCCTGCTTGCGGCTGTCGCCGTGGATCGGCGACAGGTGCACGTCGCCTTCCCGACCGTCGCCGCGGACGCGGATCGTGACCGCCGGGTGGCCGTCGAACGTGACGTCCGACACGCCGACCAGATTGTCGCCGCGGGGGCCGTAGGCCTGCGTCACGACGACGACGACGTCGTCGGCGCCTCGGACCTCGACGCTCGGCTCGGCGACCGTGCGGTGGTTGCCGGTGATGCGCAGGTTCTTGCGGTCGACGGGATCGCTCATCTCGCGCGAAGGTCGCCCCGTCGGCGCGCAGCCGCAAGGGGCGGGGGCCCGAATCCGGGGGCCACGCCCCCGGGGCGGTGCCGGTGACCCCCTCGCGATTCTCGCCATTTCGCGATTGCGAGCGCCGGCCGGCCCCTTGCATCATGATCGAGTCGCATGCGCATCGGAACCTCCCTCGTCGCCGTGGCCGCCGTCCTCGCGACCGCCCCGGTCGCTCAGGCTGGCGTCGTGGTGGTGCTCTCGGTGAGCGGCGACGACAGCGGCGACCTCGAGTCCCTGCTGGGGGACGCGGTGGTCGCGCGCCACAAGCTCATCCACAGCAGCGACTGGGAGCGCGCCGGCCGGCGCCTCGACCTGGGGTCCTCGAGCCCGCGTGAGATCGCCGCGATCGCGCGCGATCTCGAGGCCGACGCGGTCGTCGACGCCAGCCTGCGTCGGGTCGACGGCGAGTACGTGCTGAAGATCAAGCTGCGCGATCACACCGGCGAGACCGCGAAGACGGTGCTGGTGCGGATGCGCGCGCCGAAGCTCGGGCCCGAGGGCAAGCGCGAGGTGATCCGCGAGGTCAGCGACGCCCTCGACCGCGTGCTGCGCGCTCGGCGCGACGACGATCGGCCGCGCCGCGATGACGACGACGATCGCTCGACCCGCCGGGACGACGACGACGACGACGATCGCTCGGCCCGCCGGGACGATGACGACGACGACGACGATCGTTCGGCCCGCCGGGACGATGACGATGACGACGACGACGATCGGCCGTCGCGTCGGCGCGACGACGAGGACGACGAAGACGAGGACGACGAAGATCGCGATGAGGACGACGACCGTCGGCGCCGCCGCCGCGACAGCGGGGAGCGCGAGATCCGCCGGGCCGGGATCATCGTCGAGACCGGCGCGATGGCGCTGTCGCGGACCCTGACGTTCTCCTCGCGCGCGAACTTCGAGCAGGCCCCCAAGGGCTACAAGGGCGCCTTCGTCCCCGCGGCCCGGGTCGCCGTCGAGATCTACCCCGTTGCCCTGGCCGCCCCCGACAGCGTCGCCGGTGGACTCGGCCTGTACGCGGTCTACGAGCGGGCCTTCCTGTTGACGACCCGGAGCGATCAGTCGCCCGACATCAAGCTCACCACCGACCAGTCGCGCCTCGAGGTCGGCGCGCGGTTCCGCTACGCCTTCGGCTCGTCGCCGACCTTGCCCAGCGTGACCCTCTCGGTGGGCTACGCCCGCCGGGCCTTCGTCGTCGATCGCACGCCCTTGGCCGACCGACCGCCCCTCGATCTGCCCGACGTCGACTACCGCGCCATCGAACCCGGGCTGTCGCTGCGGATCCCGCTGGGCACCGAGCGCCTGGCGTTCGGGCTCGGCGCCCAGGCCTTGCTCATGCGTTCGACCGGCTCGATCCAGACGCCCGAACAATACGGCGCGGCCGAGGTCACCGGCCTGGCCGGCGGCGCCTACATCGACGCCGCGATCACCCGTCGGATCATGCTGCGGCTGCGCGCCGACGTGACCCAGGTCGGCTTCGACTTCACCGGCTCCGGGTTGATGTCCAACATGCGCGACGCCGATCCCGGCCAGGACGTCGGCGGTGCGGTCGATCGCTGGCTCGGCACCGCCGCCGACCTGGCGGTGGTCTACTAGCCGCATGCTCGCGGTGCTCACGCTGGGAGACGAGCGGTCGCGTCGGCTCGTGCTGCGCGGTCGGCTCGATGAGGCCGCGGTCTTGGTGGCCAACGCCGCCACCTGGGCCGCGCGCGAGGTCGTCCTCGATACCGCCGAGGTCGTCTTCGTCAACTCGATCGGCATCCGCGAGTGGATGCACCTCTTGGCCGCCCTCCATCAGGGCGGGGCGACCTTGGTCCACGAACGCTGCGCCGAGCCGCTGATCGAGCAGATGAGCTTCATCCCGGCGGCCCGCGGCGGCGGCGAGGTCCGCTCGTGCTTCGCCCCGTACCTGTGCTCGGCGTGTGGTCACGAAGACTCGGTGCTGATCGATGTGGTGGCCCATCGCGCGGAGCTCGCCGCCGCGCGGCCTCCGACCTCACCTTGTCCGCGGTGTGGCGCGGCGATGGCGCTGGCCGACCTGCCGGAGCGCTGGTTCGCGTTCCTGCACGCGTGAACCGGCCGACGCCGCCGACCGCATCGACCGCACCGGGGGCGCGGGCCACGCGACGCCTGGCCGCAGGGCAGGGCGATCGACCGCGACGCAGACACGTCCGGGCGCCCACGGTGGCGGGCGACCTGATAGGCTGCGCCGGCCGTGACCGCGCTTCATCTGCCGTCGTCCTTGCTCCCGTCCGATGACTTCGCCCCGCGCCACCTGGGGCCCCGCGACGCCGACGTCGCGGCGATGCTGGCCGCCCTCGGGCTCGACTCGCTCGAGGCCCTGGCCGACGCCACCGTGCCGGCCGACATCCGGCTGCGCCGCCCGCTCGAGCTCGGCCCCCCGGTGACCGAGCATCGGCTCCTCGAGGAGCTGCGCACCCTCGCCGGCGACAACCAGGTGCTCCGGTCGTTCCTCGGCCAGGGCTACTACGACACGATCACGCCGCCGGTGATCCTGCGCAACATCCTCGAGAACCCGGGCTGGTACACCGCCTATACGCCCTACCAGGCCGAGATCTCGCAGGGCCGCCTCGAGGCCCTCATCAATTTCCAGACCATGATCGGCGACCTTACGGGGTTGCCGCTGGCCAACGCGTCTCTCCTCGACGAGGCCACCGCCGCCGCCGAGGCGATGAACATGTGCGTCGAGGCGCACGAGCGCAAGCGCAGGGTCTTCGTCGTCGACGCCGGCGCCCACCCGCAGACGATCGCGGTCGTCGAGACCCGGGCGCAGCCCCTGGGCGTGGAGATCCGCGTGGTGGCGTCGGAGCGCCTGGCCGACGCGCTTGGGCCGGAGGTCGCCGGCGTGCTCATCTCCTATCCGACCACCGACGGCGCGCTCCACGACCCGCGGGCGATCACCGCGGCCGCGGCCACCGCCGGCGTCAAGGTGGTGATGGCGACCGATCTGCTGGCGCTGACCCTGTGCACGCCGCCCGGCGAGCTCGGCGCCGACATCGCGATCGGGTCGAGCCAGCGGTTCGGCGTGCCGATGGGCTTCGGCGGTCCCCACGCCGCGTTCCTGGCCACGACCGACGCGTTCCGCCGCATCATCCCGGGCCGCATCATCGGCGTGTCGCGCGACGCCAAGGGCAAGCCGGCCTACCGCCTGTCGCTCCAGACCCGCGAGCAGCACATCCGGCGCGAGCGCGCGACGTCCAACATCTGCACCGCCCAGGTGCTCCTGGCGGTCGTCGCGTCGATGTACGCGGTCTATCACGGCCCCGACGGGCTCCGCGCGATCGCGACCCGGGTCCGCGGCTTCACCGCGGTCATCGCCGCCGGCCTGGCCCGCCTCGGTACGCCGGCCCGCCCCGGCGCGTTCTTCGACACCCTGCGGGTCGATCTCGACGCCCATCGCCAGGCCGAGGTGATGGCGGCCGCCACCGAGCGCGGCCTCAACCTGCGGCGCTATCCGGACGGCGTCGGCCTGTCGTGCGACGAGACCACCGGCGCCGACGACGTAGTGGCGCTCCTCGAGGCCTTCGCCGGCGGCGAGCTGCCGTTCGCGCTGGCCGAGCTCCTCGGACCGGCGCCGGCCTTGCCGAGCGGGCTGGCGCGGACCTCGGCCTACCTGACCCACGAGGTCTTCCGCCGCTACCACAGCGAGCACGATCTGCTGCGCTACCTGCACCGCCTCGAGAGCAAGGACCTGTCGCTCACGACCTCGATGATCTCGCTCGGGTCGTGCACGATGAAGCTGAACGCGACGACCGAGATGATCCCGGTGACCTGGCCGGAGTTCGGTCGCATCCATCCGTTCGCGCCGGCTGAGCAGACCGCGGGCTACCGCGCGCTGTTCACGCAGCTCGAGGCCTGGCTGACCGAGATCACCGGCTTCGCGGCGGTGTCGCTCCAGCCCAACTCCGGCGCCCAGGGCGAGTACGCCGGCCTCCTGGCGATCCGCGGCTACCACGCCGCCAAGGGCGATCACCACCGCACCGTGTGTCTCATCCCGATGAGCGCCCACGGCACCAACCCGGCGAGCGCGGTCCTGGCTGGGTTCGAGGTCGTCACGGTCGCGACCGCGCCCGACGGCACGATCGATCTGACGGATCTCAAGGCCAAGGCCGCCACCCACCGCGACCGGCTGGCCGCGATCATGGTGACCTACCCGTCGACCCACGGGGTCTTCGAGGAGGGCATCCGCGAGTTGTGCGAGGTGGTCCACGCCCACGGCGGCCAGGTCTACATGGACGGCGCCAACATGAACGCCCAGGTCGGGCTGTGTCGGCCGGGCGACATCGGCGCCGACGTCTGTCACCTCAACCTGCACAAGACCTTCTGCATCCCCCACGGTGGCGGTGGCCCCGGCATGGGCCCGATCGGCGTGGCGGCGCACCTGGTGCCGTACCTGCCGAGCCACCCGCTGGCGACGCTGGCGCCCGGCGCGGTCGGTCCGGTGTCGGCGGCGCCCTACGGCTCGCCGAGCATCCTCCCGATCTCGTTCGCGTACATCGCGATGATGGGCGGCGCCGGCCTGACCCGGGCCACCCAGATCGCGATCTTGAACGCCAACTACATGGCCGAGCGGCTGGCGCCGCACTATCCGATCCTCTACCGCGGCGCCCACGGCCGGGTGGCCCACGAGTTCATCCTCGACTGTCGGCCGTTCAAGAAGTCGGCCGGGATCGAGGCCGAGGACATCGCCAAGCGCCTGATGGACTACGGCTTCCACGCGCCGACGATGTCGTTCCCGGTGCCGGGCACGCTCATGGTCGAGCCGACCGAGAGCGAGCCCAAGGCCGAGCTCGATCGCTTCTGCGATGCGATGATCTCGATCCGCGCCGAGATCGCCGCGGTCGAGAGCGGGGCGATGGACAAGGCCGACAACCCGCTCAAGCTGGCGCCCCACACTGCGGCCGCGGTCACCGCCACCGAGTGGGGCCGGTCGTACAGCCGCGAGCAGGCGGCCTTCCCGGCGCCGTGGCTGCGCGAGCACAAGTACTGGCCGCCGGTGGCCCGGGTCGACAACGCCTACGGCGATCGCCACCTGGTGTGTAGCTGCCCGCCGATGGACGCCTACTGATCCGGTCTACTGATCCGGTCGGCCCGCGTCGCCGTCGCGCCTAGCCATGGCCATCGCGCCGGCGGTCCCGGCGGTTGGCGTGCTCGGCGTCGACCAGGGCGACGTAGTCGAGGGGCTCGGGGTCGGTGGGCCACGCCGGCGGCGGCACCCCGCGGAGCTCGCGGGTGCGCTCGGTGAACGCAGCGGCGATCGCGGAGTAGGGCGGCAGGTCGGGGCGGTGCGCGGACGCGTCGCTGGTCGCCAGGTCGGTGATCTCGCCCGCCAGGCGCAAGACGGTGTCGGGGCTCAGGCGGTTGCGCCGCAGCAGGTCTTGCAGCGAGTTGGCCAGCGTCGCCAACCGGAACTGGCCGGAGTCGAGCATCTCGAACGCGACGAAGAGGAGCTGCCGCGCGTCGAGGACGCCGTCGGCGTACAAGACCAGCGCGGCCTGGAAGTAGTTGAACACCGGCACCAGGCGCGGCCCGAACTGTCGGAAGCCGATCGGCGGCGAGCGGCGATCGAGGTGGATCACGATGCGCTGGACCACCTCGCCGCGCGGGGCGGCGCGGGCGACCGCGAGGGTGCGATCGATCTCGTCGGGGTAGGCTCGGGCCGACGCCAGGATCCGGGCCAGGGTGTCGGCGTCGACCTTGCCGGCCAGCAGATCGGCGTAGAGGCAGTAGACGATCGCGTCGGCCTCGGCGTCGTCGCCGAACAGGCTCTCGGCCGGGGCCGGCACGCCGCGGCCGCGGCTGGCGAGGAGCGCCGGCAGCTTGTACGGGATCTGGGCGCGCAGGGCGCGGAACCTTCCGCGCAGGATGTTGCGCAGGTTGTCCTTCAAGACGAACTCGTCGTAGGCGACGCCGTCGAGGGCCAGCTTGGCGGCCAGCACCGTGCGCATCTGGGTCGGGCTGCCGCTGACGATGCAGACCCGGTAGCCGTCGCCGGTCGACAGCGTGCGCAGGAGCGCGGTCGCGCCCGGGTAGGCCTGCTTGTCGGCCGCGGTCTCGATCGCGCTCTTGATCAGATCGCCGACGCTGTCGAACTCGGTCCGCAGGTAGGTCTTGTCGAGATCCCAGCGGAAGACGTGGCGCACCGTCATGAGGTCGCCGAGGCGCGCCGCGCCGACAGGTCGGCCAGGCCGCGCGCGATGTGCCCGCACAGATCGCCGGCCACCGCCTTGCTCGCGACCTTGATCGCGTTGGCGACCGCGCGCGAGTTTGAGCGACCGTGGGCCTTGATGAACGGGTGATCGAGGCCGAGGAGCGGCGCGCCGCCGTACTGCTGCCAGTCGGTGACGGTCTTCAGCTGCGCCAGCGCGCTCGACAGGGCCATGAGCCCGATCCGCCAGGCCAGCTTCTCCTTGTGGGCGTAGCGCGCCAGCCGGACCACGGTCTCGGACACGCCCTCGAGCATCTTCAGGACCACGTTGCCGACGAAGCCGTTGCACACGATCACGTCGGCGACCCCGCGCGGGATGTCGAGCCCCTCGACGTTGCCGATGAAGTTGAGCTCGGTGGCCGACAGCAGGATCTGATGCGCCTCGACCACCGCGGCCGGTCCCTTGGCGGCCTCGGTGCCGTTGGACAGGAGCGCGACCCGCGGGCGCCGGTTGCGCGACACGAGCTGGGCGTAGGCCGCGCCCATGATCGCGAAGGTCACCAGATCCTCGGCCGAGGCGTCGATGGTCGCGCCGACGTCGAGGATGAGCGAGAACGGATCGTTCTTCTCGCCGCGGCGCAGCTCGGTCGGATAGACCGAGGCCAGGGCGGCGCGCCGGACCCCGGGGATGAGCTGCCAGGCGCGGGCGCAGGCCAGGACGCTGGCGCCGGTGTTGCCGGCCGAGACCAGGGCGTCGCCTTCGCCGGCGGCGACCAGGCCCGCGGCCACGACGATCGAGGCGTCGGGCTTGGCGGCCAGGGCCTCGCCGGGCTTGTCGTCCATGTCGACGACCTGGGTCGCGTGGTGGACGCGGACCCGCGCGCCGTCGTGGCGGAGGCGCGGCAAGGTCGCGCCGATGATCTCGGCGTCGCCGACCAGGATCAGCTCGGTGTCGGGCAAGGACAGCGAGGCCTCGGCGGCGCCGGCCACGATCTGTTCGGGGGCGTGATCTCCACCCATGGCGTCGACGACGATCCGCTGCATCGGCGGCCTGATGATGGCACGGGCGCCGCGCGGTGGGCCACTTTGGGCGGTAAGGTCGCGCGGTGATCTGGCGTCCGACAGCCTGGACCGACCCGCGGTTCGCGGCCTACGCGCCGGTCCTGGCTGCGCTGGCCGAGCTGCCGCGCTGGCCGACGGTGGCCGAGCTCGATCGGGCCCTGGCGCCGTGGCTCGGCGGTGGGCCGCGGCCGGTGCACCTCGTCGAACAGACCCCGGCGACCGGGATCTACGAGCTGTGGGTGGCCGACCGGGCGGAGGTGCCGACCCGCCCCGACAACGCCCACGACCTGTGGAACGCGGTGGTGTGGGCGACCTTCCCCTGCGCCAAGTGGGCGCTGGCCGACCGCCTGGGCGCGCTGCAGCGAGCCCGGGTCGGCGCGGCGGGGGGCCTGCCGGGCACCCGGACGCCCGACCACGATCGGCTGGCCCTCGTCGACGAAGGCGGCCTGGTCGAGGTCGGCCCGCGCGCCGTCGTGTTCGGCCACGCGATCCTCGAGCACGCCGCCCGCGGAGCCCTGGAGGTGCGGGCCGCCGCGGTGACGTTGCCCGAGGTGCCCTGGACCGCGGCGGCGGTCGACGTGGCCCTGGCCGACGCGATCGCCGCGGGTCGGCTCGGCGGTGGACCGGGGGTCGCGATCGAGCCGCGGCGCTTGGTCGGGTTCGCCGGGTAGCAGGGCCCGGGTCGCCGCCGTCAGCCCTGCGGCAGGTCCGGCGGCAGCTCGTCGCCGCGGTCGTCGTCGGCGTCGTCGGGCTCGGGCTCGGGACCCGCGGCGCCGCCGGCCGGCCGGCCGCTCGGGAACAGCGGCTTCACCTCGGCCGCCGGCAGCACCTGCGATTCTCCGGGACCGAACGCGACGCGGACCCGCTGACGGATCACGTCGACCTCGACCACGCGCCCTTCGCCGGTGGCGGTGACCACCCGCTTGCCGAGCTTGGGCAGGCCTTTGCGCAGCTCGGCGTAGGTGGCCTGCTCGTAGACCAGGCAGCACTTGAGCCGGCCGCACTGGCCCGACACCTTGGTCGGCGACAGGACCATGCCCTGATCCTTCGCCATCTTGATCGACACCGGGACGAACTCCGGGAGCCAGGTCGTGCAGCACAGCTCCTGCCCGCACGAGCCGATGCCGCCGAGCTGCTTGGCCTCGTCGCGGGCCCCGACCTGCCGCAACTCCAGGCGCGCGCCGGTCGCGGTGGCGAGGTCTCGGGCCAGCTCGCGCAGCTCGACGCGCTCATCGCTGGTGAAGTACAGGTGGCCCTTGCCGCCACGACCGCCCGGGCCGGGCGGCTGGCTGAACTCGACGCGAAAGACCTTGATCGGCAGACGCAGGGCCGCCGCGCGATCCTTGGCCAGGCGCAAGAGCGCGCGCTCGCCGCGATCGCCGACGCTGGGCGGGGGCTCGGTCGGGCGCAGCACGCGCCGCGACGGGCGCTCGCGGACGGCGCGCCGCTCGACCGCGGTGGCCACGATCGCGGTCCGGGTCGAGCGCTCGCCCTCGACGAGGACGGCTTGCCCCGGTGCGTAACGGCCGTCGCCGGCGTCGCACCAGTAGATCTTGCCGCCGGTGGCGAGTCGGACCCCGACGACGTCGACCAGGAGATCGCCCAGGCGCTCCGCGCCGAGGCCGGCGAGGTCTGCGGTCGAGGGGTCGACGTCGTCCCACGGGTCGGGCGGCAGATCGGCGGCGAGTTCGATCGGCCCCGCCGGGGCATCGTCGTCGGGCGGGGCCGGGGCTGCGGCCGCCCGCGCCGCCGGCGCGTCGTCGGCCTCGTCGTCCCAGCCGGCGTCGACCTCGCTGACCGCGGGCGGCGCGGCGTCGCCCGCACGGCCGCGCTCGGGTCGCTCGCCGCGCTCGGGTCGGGGACCGCGCTCGGGTCGGGGACCGCGCTCGGGTCGCTCGGGACCGCGCTCGGGCCGCTCGGGGCCGCGGTCGGGACGATCCGTGCGCTCGCCGCGCTCGGGACGAGGACCGCGCTCGGGACGAGGACCGCGCTCGGGACGAGGACCGCGCTCGGGACGAGGACCGCGCTCGCCCGGCGGCTTGCCGTCGGGGCGCGCTCGCTCGGCGCGCGCCGTCTCGGGGCGCGGCTCGCGCGGCCGCTGTCCCCGCGTCGCGTCGGGGCGGGGTTCGCGCGGGCGCGCCGCCGGCGCACCGTCGGCGCGGGCCTCGCGTGGACGCTCGGTCGCGCCGGGCGGACCGCCAGGATCGCTCGAGCCGCCCGGATCACCCGGACCGCCGGCGGGCCCGGCCGTCGCGGCGCCGCCGCTGTCGTCGCGCGGGCCGCCGCGGCGGCGTCGCCGGCGTCGACCCTCGGCCGGTGGAGCGGCGTCGTCGGTCATGCGACCTCCCGCGCCAGCCGGTGGACGATGGCCTCGATCGACACCCCGGGGTTGCCGTTGTGGAGCGCGAGAGCCCCGTGGGCCCCGACCAGGAGCTGGGCGCGGGCGGCGGTGCGCCGGGCCCGGGTCAGCTCGCCGGCGCGGACCGCGGCGACCGCGCGTCCCCCCAGCTCGATGGCGGCCAGCTCGACCACCTGATCGGCGTCGAGCTTGTCCTCGCTCACCCGCTGCGCGACCCGGATCGCCGCACCCGGGCCGGCGTCGAGGGCGTCGCACAGCGCCTCGGCCACCGCCGCCACCGCCTCATCGCCGGTCGCGCGGCGGGCGGCGACGTCGAGGGCGGCCAGGCTGATCCGCTGGCAGCGGCTGCGGATCGTCGGCAAGAGCTGATCGGGCGCCGCCGTCATCAGCACGAAGCGGGTGCGCGCCGGAGGTTCCTCGAGCGTCTTCAGCAGGGCGTTGGCGGCCGCCGGGGGCAGGGCGGTGGCCTCGTCGATCAGGAACAGCCGCTCGCGGGCCTCGTGGGGCGGCAGGCCGACCGCGGCGACGACCTGCGTGCGCACCGTCTCGATCGGGATGATCTGCGCCGCGCCCTCGCGCGCCAGCGTGATCACGTCGGGGTGGATGCCAGCGGCGATCCGCTCGCAGGTCGCGCACGCGCCACAGCCCTCGCCGGGCGCGCGCTCGCAGTTGAGGGCCGAGGCCACGGCCAGGGCCAGGGCCCGCTTGCCGCTGCCCGCTGGCCCGGTGAGGAGGAGCGCGTGGTGCAGCCGATCGCGGGCCAGCGCGCCGCGGAGGATCGCGACGGCGCGCGGCTGATGGGGCAGATCGGCGAAGCTCACCGGCGCCACGCTACCAAAACCCGCGGGCCAGCGCGCGCCGCCGCCGACGAATCCGGTTCGTGCGATCGCCGGCGCCGCGGCGTTGTTCGCCGCCTCGGGTTTGCGTAGGTTCCGGCAATGTCGACGCCGCCTCCGCTGGCCCGCCCGCCGGTCTCCGAGCCGACCATCACCGCGTTCCGGGAGGTGCCGCGCACCGGCGTCATCTATGTCACCACCGAGGCCAAGAAGCGCGGCTTCGAGCCGACCGATCCCGACTGGTGCAACCTCGGCCAGGGCATGCCCGAGGCCGAGGAGCTGCCCGGGGCGCCGCCGCGGCGGTCGGCGGTCGCGATCGATCCCGCCGATCAAGAGTACGCCCCGGTGTCGGGGATCTGGGAGCTGCGCGAGGCGATCGCCAGCCTCTACAACCAGCTCTTCCGGCGCGGCCTGCCGTCGCAGTACAGCGCCGACAACGTCGCGATCTCCGGCGGCGGACGGACCGCGCTGACCCGGGTCGCGGCCTCGCTCGGCCACGTGAATCTCGGCCACTTCCTGCCCGACTACACCGCGTACGAGGAGCTGCTCGACGTCTTCCGGCTGTTCTCGCCGATCCCGATCCTGCTCGAGAGCGAGCGCGGCTACGCCTTCACGGCGGCCGATCTGCGCCGCGAGGTGTCGGGCCGCGGGCTGGGCGCGGTCCTCCTGTCGAACCCGTCCAACCCGACCGGCAAGGTCATCGGCGGCGACACCCTGGCCGAGTGGGTGGCGGTGGCGCGCGACGAAGACTGCGCCCTCATCCTCGACGAGTTCTACTCGCACTACGTGTGGCGGCCCGACCTGGCGGCCCAGGGTGGGATCTCGACCGCGGCCCGCTACGTCGAGGACGTCGATCGCGATCCGGTGGTGATCCTCGACGGCCTGACCAAGAACTGGCGCTACCCGGGCTGGCGCATGACCTGGACCGTGGGTCCCAAGAAGGTCATCGAGGCGGTCACCTCGGCCGGCTCGTTTCTCGATGGCGGCGGCTCGCGGCCGCTGCAGCGCGCCGCCCTCGACCTGCTCACCCCCGAGGCCACCCTGGCCGAGACCGCGGCGATCCAGGCCGAGTTCGGGAAGAAGCGGGCCAAGATGCTCAACGGCCTGCGCGACGTCGGCTTCACCGTCGACCTGCCGCCCGAGGGCACGTTCTACGTCTGGGCCTCGGCCCAGCATCTGCCGCCGACCATCAGCGACGGCATGAGCTTCTTCCGCGCCGCCCTCGAGCAGAAGGTGATCGCGGTGCCCGGCGACTTCTTCGACGTCAACCCCGGCAAGCGCCGCGGCACCGCCGGGTCGCGCTTCCGGCGCCACCTCCGGTTCTCGTTCGGCCCGCCGATGGCGAGGATCGAGCTGGCCCTCGACCGGATCCGGGCCCTGGTCGCCCACGCCGCCCGGGCGTGATTGAATCGCCGGCCCAGCCCCGACGTCTCTGATAGACTCCTGCCGACTCGCGAAAGGCCTCCATGCGTACCCGTTGGCTCGCCACCGTCCTCACCCTGTCTTTTGGACTCGCTCTCGGCACCGGCGGCGACGCTTGGGCCAAGGGCAAGCGCAAGAAGCCGGTGCCGGCCAAGAAGGCGCCGGCCGAGAAGGTCCCGCCGCCGACCGCCGAGCAGAAGAAGGCGCTCGGCGAGCTCATGGGCGCCTACAAGTTCGGCATGGACAAGGACGAGATCATCGGCGTCCTGACCAAGCAGATCGACGAGCGCTACGCCGAGCAGATCGCCGGCACGAGCGACGTCTTGACCCAGGACAAGCTGCGCAAGGAGAAGGGCAAGGACATCTCGCGCATCAAGCAGTCCTACCTCGAGTTCAAGGGCAAGAAGTCGGGCTGGGACGTGTCGCTCATCGACACCGAGTTCGCCCACAACACCGGTGAGGCGGTGCTCGTCCACTGGGAGAACGCCGGTGGCAAGAACCAGCGGCGGTTCTTCTTCTTCTACGACGGCAAGCTGTGGAAGATGCTGGTCGCGGTCGACACCAAGGCGCTCCCCGACGACCAGCGCAACTTCAAGTTCTTCCGCGAGCTCATGGAGGCCCGCTACGGCAAGGCCCGCACGGTCGATGGCCGCGCGGTCTGGACCGTCACCGAGCCCGCCCTCGAGGTCCACGCCATCGACAAGATGGCGTTCTACGGGACCTTCGCGCTCCTGGCCCAGGATCCCAACCTGGTGCCGCAGGTGATGGCGACCCGCAAGGCCAACGCCCCCGAGACCAAGAAGCCGGACGCGATCATCGAGGTCATCCGCGAGAAGGGCAACGACTCGGACAAGGTCAACCTCGACGAGAACTCGGACGCCGTCGACGCGATCATCAACGGCGGCAAGGGCAAGTAGCGCGGGCGGCGGCGGGCCGGGCGGCGAGGGCGGCGAGGGCGGCGGGCAGACGAGGGCGGCGCGATCGCGATCCGCGGATGGTCTCAGCGGGTGGCCCGCGCCCAGGCGTCGGCGTCGTCGAAGATCCGGAGGCCGCCATCGGCGTCCTCGTAGAGGCGCACCGGCTCGGTGCCCCGGCCGGCGCTGAGCGAGACGTAGAGGAGCGCCCCTAGCCGCCGCCACATCGCCGTGATCATGCGCTCGCCGGCCTTGTCGGTGAGGTAGCCGCCGGCCAGGGCGCCCAGGTTGATCGCGGCCGCACCGCTGGCGTCCGGGGCCATCGGGGCGCAGACCCAGGTCTCGTTGCGGAACGCGAAGTCGGGCATGGGATGCTCAGCGACCGCGCGCACCGCGTTGCCGGCGGCGTCGCGCTTGATGATGTAGTGGGTGTCGCCGGCCGGTCCCCCCATCGTCCGGTAGCGCAGGCGGTAGCGGGTGTAGCTGACCGGCTGCCCTTCCTCGACCCGTTCGCGCTCGGAGACCCGATCGAGGCGGACGAAGTTGACCGGGTAGTTCCACACCGCCAGGCCCGAGGAGGTGTCGAACACCAGCGGCAGGCCCATGTTCTTGGTGACGAAGTCGTGGAGGTCGATCACCGAGTCGTAGACCGTCTCCTGCCGGAGCCGCAGGGCCCGCACCGGCCCGGGCGCGCTGCGCGACAGCTCGACTCGGCGCGCGCCGGTCACCTCGGCCTGGACCTGATAGTAGGTCTGAGTCTTGGGGTTGTACCAATGCTCGGCCACGCGGCCTCCGCTGGCCGTGACGGCGACGATCTCGTCGGCCAGCTTGTGGTAGCCGTCGATCGTGGGATCGAGGGTCACCGCGGTCTGGGCCTCGACCCGCCCGCCGTCGGCGCCGAAGGTCACGAACCGGGTCCGCAGGCTGACCTTGCGCCCCAAGGCCTCGACGGTGATCTCGTCGTCGTCGGAGACCTCGGCGGCGATCCAGTCGGGGTTGGGCGCGAACCCGCCCTCGTCGTCGGGCAGGTCGCGGCGGAACCGGGCCGCCGGATCGGGGTAGCGCTCGGCCGGGTTGGAGCGATGCCACATCGCCGTCACCTCGGCCTCGATCCGGATCCGGCGAGCGCCTGGCTGACTCGGCTCGACGAGGATCCAGTGGCCGCCGTCGTTGCGGCTGCCGACGAACTTGGTGACCTCGACCTCGGTGGGGCGGAACCGGTACGGGCCGCGGACCGCGTAGCCGTCCTCGTGATCCGAGGTCAGCGCGCCGGCCACGTCCCACAGGTCCTCGGCGCTGTAGTGCTGGAGCCGCCGCTCGGGCGGGAGCCGCGGATCCGCCCGGTACAGCTCGACCGGGCGGCGCGGATCGATCGCCATGGCGTTGAGCGGCGCCTCGTTGTGGCAGTGGCCCCACCACGAGATGTCGATCGCCCCGAGGGCGATCTGGCCGTCGCGGTTCCAGTCGAAGGGCACGCCGGCGCGCGCCGGCTCGCCGGGCGCCAGGGGCCGGAGGCCGAGCTGCTCGGCGGCCACCGGCCGCGCCGTGACCGCGCTGGCGTCGGCGACCGCGACCCGGGGATGGACGTCGAGGTACAGGGCGTCGCCGTCGCGGTACGCGGCGCGGCCGTCGGCGGTCGTGAGGACCTCGTAGCGCGGCTGGGTCGGCAGGCTGCCCTTGGCCAAGGACACCCGCGGCCCGGGCTGGTCGGCGTAGGGCTGGCGCAGGCACAGCGCCATGCCGGTCGACCGCTCGAGGTCCTTCTCGTCGACGTCACGGCGCAGCGTCGTGACGGTCTTGCGGGTCCAGATCTCGTCGAGCCGGTTGCGGAGCTGTTGCGCCTCGGCGGTCCCGGGCGCGGTCTGGGCCAGGCACTTCTCGAGGGCGCCGCGGAAGTTCTTCCAGTACGGCCAGTAGTTCTCGTGAGAGCCGACCTCCATCGGGTAGTCGCGGTCGCACAGGAGGCCCTCCTTCGCCCGGGCCAGGAGCGCGGGCAGACGGGCGCGGACCTCGGCCGACAGGCGGGCCCCCGCCAGGGCCGCCGCGGCGGCGTCGAACCACGCGCGGCGACGTTGGTCCTCGATGCCCCAGCGGGCGTTGCCGCGCAGGGTCGGCTGGTCGACGGCGTCGAGGTACGGCCGGGCGCCGGCGATCGCGGCGTCGAGGGCGCGGCCGACCGCGGCCAGGTCGCGCGAGGCCGCGAGGGCGGCTCGCGCCGGTCCCAGGTCGGGGGGCGGCGCCGCATCGGTCCAGGTCGGCAGGGTGAAGACCACCGCCGGCACCGACTGGCGATCGACGGTGACCGCGAACCGGACGGTGGCGCCGGGGGTCGTGACCGTCCAGGTCGCCGGGTCGGGCAGGGGCCGACCGCCGAGCGGGGGCGCCGTCGGCGCCGGGATCGGCGCGGCCACGGTCGGTCGCGCGTTGGGCAGGCGGTCGAAGATCGGCTCGATCGCGAAGCGGGCTGCCAGGGCCTGGGCCGCGTCCCAGGCCTGGGCGTCGAGGTGGACGTCGGCCAGGCCGACGCCGCGCGCGCGCAGGATCTTGCTGGCCTCGAGGTAGTCGGCCGGACGCAGGAGCGCGCGCAGCTCGCCGGCGGTGAAGCCGCGTTCGGCGGCGTAGTCGCACAGCGCGCGGTAGGACGCGGCCGTGACCGCGCCGCCAGACTCGGCGAGCAGCGCGACGAAGCGCGTGCGGACACCATAGGTGCTCATCGGGATCCCCCCGGGCCGTTGGGGCCCTGGCGTGAGGATAGCCCGCGCCTCGTTCGCGCGGTGACCGGACCGCGTTCTGTGATCGGCTGGCGTTGGTCTCGTCGCCGAGGTCCACGCTCCGCGGTCGTCGACCGCGGGTAGCAGCCGCGCGGCCGCCGCGGCCCCAGCCGACGGCGCGACGGGGCCTCGCCGGTGGCACGCGCGCTGCAAACCCGACGGTGGCAACCCGACGGGGGGCAACCCGCGCCCCGCCCCCATCCCCCGCCTCAGGAGCCCCCATGTCGACCCCGACCGAGATCCGCCCCCTCGAGCCCATCGCCGCCGACCAGCTCGACGCCGCCACCGGTGGCGCCTTCAACTGGGGCTCCCTGGCGCAGTCCGTCCTCGGCAACGTGGCCGGGCAGGTCGGTGGGCCGGCGGGCAACATCCTGGGCATGTTCACCGGCATGCTCGGCAAGCTGGGCGGTGGTGGGGCCCCGACCGGCGGCGCGGCGCCGACCGGCGAGCCCGGCTGACCTCGGGTGACCTATGATGGGCGGATGCTCCGCCTGTTCGTGATCGCGCCGGCCAGCGTCCTCGTCGCCTGCGCCGAGCCGGCCCCCGAGTGTGTGCCGACCGCCGGCGGCCCGATCGCGGTGGTCGAGGGTGCCGCCGTGACCGCGACCCTCGGCTGCGCGACCGAGGGCGAGGCCCGGCCCCCCGAGGCCTGGCAGATCACCGGCCTGCCCGACGGCGCGACCTTCGATCCGGCGACCGCGACCATCGCCTGGGTGCCGCGCCTCGACCAGGCCGCGGTCTACACGGTCGAACTCGCGGTCGCCGACGAAGCCACCACGGGCAGCCTGCGGATCGCGGTGGCCGACGCCTTCGACGCTCCCGGCAACGTGCCGCCCCTCGATCCGGTGCGCTATCCCGACGAGCTCGGGGTGCCCGTCATCTTCGTCACCCCGCGGCCGACCAGCGAGGACTACGCGCCGGTGACGGTGGTGTTCGGCGGCCGGGTCTACGCCGCCGAGGCCAAGCTGCGCGGCGCCAGCTCGCTCAGCTACCCCAAGCAGAGCTACACGCTCAAGTTCCCAGCGGGCGCCTACTTCCACGCGCCCGAGCTCGGCACCGGCTTCCCGGCCCGCAAGCGCATCGTCTTGACCTCGACCTTCGACGACAACAGCTACCTGCGCCAGCGCCTGGCCTACGAGCTGTGGAACCGGATGGACCCCGGCCACGTCCAGATCGCCGCCGCCAGCGCGGTCGTCTACCTCGACGGCGAGTTCCACGGCCTGTACGCCCTGACCGACCACGTCGACAAGCACCGCTTCGCCGCCGCCGGCCTGGCCGAGACCGGCGACGTCTACAAGTCGATCAACCACGACGCGAACTTCGATCTCCGCCAGTACGACGGCGATCCCAAGCTGACCCTTCACGACGGATACACCAAGAAAGACGGCCTCCCCGAGGAAGGCCAGCCTGGCGCTTTCAACGCGATCGACGATCTCGTCGACTTCGTCGCGCGCCGCGACGACGCCACGTTCGCCGCCGAGGTCGCCACCCGGATCCACGTGCCGGACTTCCGCGACTGGTACGTCTTCGCGACCTACGTCCTCGGCTCTGACTCCGGCGGCAAGAACGCGTACCTCTACCATGACCCCGCAGGGGGGCCGTGGCGCTATGCGCCGTGGGACTGGAACCACTCGTTCGGTCAGGCCTGGGAGACCTCGCGCACCGGCAGCGACGACTGGGATGGCTTCACCAACAAGAACCGGCTGTTCGTGCGCCTCCTGGCCGACCCGGCGCTCGGCCCGACGGTCGCCGCGCGCTACCGCGAGCTCCTGGCCGGGCCGCTGGGCGAGGGCGAGGTGGTCGCGCTCTACGATCGGCTGGTGGCCGAGACCGCGGCGGTCGCCGCCCGCGACTGGCGGGCCTGGCGCGACGCCTACCGCGGCTTCGAGCGATGGAGCGATCGCCGCGATCTGACCGAGCATCCGGACGAGGTCGCGTACGTGCGGACCTGGCTCAGCGAACGGGTCGCTTATCTGCGCGCGCGGTTCGCGCCGTAGCGCCGCGCGGCGCGGCCGGGCGCACGGGCGCGGACGCCGCGAAGTGGACGGCCCGGTCGGCCGCGTGTTACCGACGCCGCCATGTCGGACGAGGCCGCGCGGTGGCGCTTCCGCGAAGAGCACGCTGGGGTGTTCGCGCTCCTGTGGCGGCGGCTCGGCGAGTTCGACCTGGTGGACGTCGCCCTGGCCGACGCCTACCTGGCCGCGACCGCGGCCTGGGGCGACGGCATCCCGCACAACCCGGCGACCTGGATGGCGACCGTGGCGCTGTCGGTCACGACCGGCGTGGTCGCGCGCCGGCCCGAGGTGGCGCCGGCCTCGCCCCAGGACGATCTGCGGACGCTGTTCGCCTCGTGTTCGCACCCCGGCCTGACCGACGATCAGCGCGCGCTGCTCCTGACCCGGGCCGCCGCGGGGTTGATGCTGTTCGAGCTGGCCGAGCTGTGGGCCAGCCCCGAGGCCGAGCTCCGCCGCCGCCTCGAGGGCGCCAAGCTGGGGCTGCGCAAGCTGGGCGGCCGGGC
This sequence comes from Kofleriaceae bacterium, assembly GCA_018057825.1. Classification (GTDB taxonomy): domain Bacteria; phylum Myxococcota_A; class Polyangia; order Haliangiales; family Haliangiaceae; genus UBA2376. Next base: position 118,961 of record JAGPCY010000028.1, read on the forward strand.
CGCCGCCACGACCGACGAGCTCGCCGCGCGGGCCGCCGCCAGCGCCGAGGTGATCGCGCACATCCGGCGCGCGCCCGGCGCCGAGGCCGGCGCGGTGGCCGACCTCCTGGCCGGACATCACGGCCGCGCGTTTCGGACCCGGGAGTGACGGCCTCCGTCGGCAAGCGCGGTCGAGGCGCGGGGTTCTTCGACCGACGCGCTGCTTCGCGGCCCCTTACGCCAAGGTCTTGAGGATCGTCGCGTCCCCCTGCAGCGCGACCCGCTGCTGATACAGCGCCAGGCCGCGCAGGCCGCCGAGCTCGGCGCCGTCGCCAGCGCGACCCGGCCCGCCGTGCTGGAGCTGGGGCAGGGCGGTCCCTGGCCCGGTCGACAGCGGCGCCATCTTCTCGCTGCCCAGGTACACCCGGCCGCTGACCGCCCCGGCGCTCGGCACGAAGCGCGCGAACCAGTCCTTGTCGTCGGAGTAGGCCGAGGTCGCGAGGCTGCCGTGGCCGCGGGCCACCAGGGCCGCCGCCGTCTCGGCGTCGCCGTCGTAGCCGGCCACCGTCGCGACCGGCCCGAAGACCTCGTGGTCGTGGAGCGGCGCGCAGCCGGCGGCGTCGCCGGTCGTGCGCACCACCGGCCCGACGAAGAACCCGGTGCCCGGGGCGACCCCGACCGGCGCGATCGCGCCCAGGTCGCCGTAGCCAGCGTCGGTGACCTCGGCCAGCCGGGCGATGCCGGCCAGCACGTCCCGGCGCTGGGCCGCGGTCGCCACCGGACCCATGCGGACGTCATCGCGGCTGGGGTCCCCGACGACGATCGGGGCCAGGCGCTCGGCCAGCGCGGCGACCACGTCGGCGCGGCGGTCCTCGGGCACGAAGACCCGCCGGATCGCGGTGCACTTCTGGCCGGTCTTCTGCGTCATGTCGCGGACGACGTCGGCCAGGAACAGGCGCCCGGTCTCGCTGTCCAGGTCGACGTCGGGGGCGAGGACCGCGGCGTTCAGGCTATCGGCCTCGAGGTTGACCCGGACCGACTCCGCGACCACCCGCGGGTGCGAGCGCAGGGCCCGCGCGGTGGCCGACGACCCGGTGAAGGCCAGCACGTCGAAGGGCCCCAGGTGCTCGAGCAGGTCGCCGGCCGGGCCGCACAAGAGCTGGAGCGCACCGTCGGGCAGGAGCCCGGCCTCAGCCCACAGCTTGACCACCCGGTAGGTCACGAGCGCGGTCGCCGTCGCCGGCTTGCACAGGACCGGCATCCCGGCGAGGAGCGCGCACGCCAGCTTCTCGCCCAGGCCCCAGGCCGGGAAGTTGAACGCGTTGACGAAGACCGCGATCCCCGGCCGCGGCACCCACGCGTGTTGGCCCGACAGCCGCGCCGTGCGGCCGAGCTGAACCGCCTCGCCGTCGGCCAGGACCCGACGATCGCCGAGGCCCTTGGCCAGCTCGGCGTAGTGGGCGAGGGTACCGCTGGCGCCGTCGAGATCGAACTTGGCGTCGCCGCGGGTGTTGCCGCCGTTGGCGACCGCCAGGGCGATCAGCTCCTCGCGGGCACCGTGCAGGGCCTTGGCTAGGGCGGCCAGCCGCTCGCCGCGCTCGGCGAAGGTCATGGCCCGCAGGGCCCGGCCGCCGCGATCGCGGCCGTAGGCCAGGGCCGCCGCCAGCGGCAGGTCGTGGCCGTGCACGGTCGCCAGCGTGGCCTCGGTGGTCGGGTTGACGAGCGCGGTCGCCGGGCCGGTGCCCGGGGTCCACGCGCCCGCGAGGTAGCTCGCCAAGATCTCCATCGCGCGGACCATACACCGAGGGCGCGCCGCGTCGTACCATCCGCCCGTCGTGCCGACGTCGATGCGCAATCGCCTGCTCGCCGGGTTCCTGGCGATGCTGGCCGTGATCGCGGGCGGCACCGCCGGCTACTGGTGGATCGGAGATGGGCGTTGGCCGTGGTTCGACTGCGCGTACATGACCGTCCTGTCGATCACCACGGTCGGCTACGGCGAGACCTTGCCCGGCATGGACCAGATGACCGACGCCCGGGCTTTCACCATGCTGCTCCTGGTGTTCGGCACCGGGGTCCTGGTCTACTTCGCGTCGACGATCACCGCCTTCGTGGTCGAGGGCGATCTGCGCAACGTGTTGTCCGCCCAGCGGATGCGGAAGAGGATTCGCGCCATGAAGGATCACTTCGTCGTGTGCGGGGCCGGCTCGACCGGGCGGCACATCATCAACGAGCTGCTGACCACCGGTCATCGGGTGGTCGCGATCGACACCGACGAGGGCATCCTGCGCGACGTCGCCGCCGATCATCCCAAGGCCGAGTACTCGTACATCGTCGGCGACGCCACCGACGACGAGGTCCTGGCCCAGGCCAACCTGGCGACCGCCAAGGGCCTGGGCGCGGCGCTGTCGGGCGACAAGGACAACCTGTACCTGGTGGTCGCGACCCGGCAGCTCAGCCCGGGCGCTCGGATCATCGCCCGCTGCTCCGAGCTGACCCACGTCGACAAGCTCAAGCGAGCCGGGGCCGACGCCGTGGTGTCGCCCAACTTCATCGGCGGCATGCGCATGGTGTCGGAGCTGGTGCGTCCGACCGTGGTCAAGTTCCTCGACGAGATGCTGCGCGACAAGACCGCGCCGATCCGGATCGAGGAGGTCCAGATCGCCGACGGCGCCGACCTGTCGGGCCAGAGCCTGCGCGACGCCGACATCCGCGGCCGCGAGGGGCTAAACGTCCTGGCGATCCGCGTCGGCCCGAGCGCGCCGTGGGAGTACAACCCAGCCGCGGATCGGGTGTTGACCCCTGGCGCGATCCTGGTCGTCCTCGGCACCCCCGATCAGGTCCGCCGCCTGCGCGCGCGCGCGGCCGCGTAGCCTGGATGGCTGGTGTTTTTCGCGGCTGAGGAGATCGACGGGGATCCCCGACGTCAGTAGGTCCGGGGGGCGGCGTGCCTCGGCGCCGCGCGCGCGTCGGGCGGCACAGGCCGTCCTGAAGCCGCCAGGCTCGCCGCGCCGCCCCTGTTCCGTCGCTCTTCGGCGCCTGCACCGGCGCCGTGGCGTTTCACACCAGCCACCTAGGTGGCCTCGCGGGCCTCGAGGTCGCGGACCCAGGCGGGTGGGGAGGGGACGGGGTGGTAGTCGAGGTCGAGGCGGCGCTTGCCGCGGTCGTCGGCGACCCAGCACTCGAGCTCGCGGAGCCAGAGCTC
>JAGPCY010000029.1 GCA_018057825.1 Kofleriaceae bacterium
AGCTGTTTTACAATCCGCGCCGCCGCCATTCGCACAACCGCTACCTCAGCCCCGTTGACTTCGAGCGCGAAGTCGTCCACCACAGAAGCACGTAACTGGGCTGTCCAGAAAATCGGGGCAACCTCAAACCCGAACCCGAACCCGGAACCCGAACCCGAACCCGAACCCGAACCCGAACCCGAGTCCGAGTCCGAACCCGAGTCCGAGTCCGAGGTCGAGAGCGAGTCCGAGACCGAGACCGAGTCGAGACCGAGTCCGAACCCGAACCCGAGGCCGAGGCCGAGGCCGAGGCCGAGTCCGAGACCGAGTCCGAGTCCGAGAGCGAGGACGTGCCGCTACGCCCCGCCAGGTGTTCTTCGTCTCCCGCGGGCGTGGTTCGCGGGCGTGGTTCGCGGGCGTGGTTCGCGGGCGTGGTTCGCGGGCGTGGTTCGCGGATGGGCGCGGGCGACGTGCTGCCCGCGTGGGCCGTGCGCACCGTGGGCCGCGACTCCCCGGACCGCCTGGACGATGCCGGGCCCACGTCGGTGCTCCGCGGTTGGGGCCTGGCCGAGCCGAAGTGCCGTTGGCTCGCCGAGCTCATCCGCAGATGTGCGAGGGGCGCGAGGGGTGCGAGGGGTGCGAGGGATTGCGCGAGAGATTGCGCGAGGGATTGCGCGAGAGCCTGCGCGGGAGCTTGTGCGGGTGCTTGCGCGAGGGTTTGCGCGAGAGCTTGCGCGAGAGATTGCGCGAGAGATTGCGCGAGAGATTGCGCGAGAGTTTGCGCGAGAGTTTGCGCGAGAGTTTGCGCGATCCGCGCACGGCATTGCGCGATCGGGCCAAGCGAATCGCGTCCCGCGGCTTTCGCGGAGGACAGACCACGGCCTGCAGCTTGCACAATCGGGGAGTCCATCGCCGGGGTCCGCTTGCCGATGCTCGAGGTCCCCTCGCGCGGAAGGATGCTCGATGTCCTCGATGCCGAACCTCCCTGCCTGTCCGCCTCGTCGCAGCCTCACCCCCCGACCGTCGGCCGTGCTCGCGTTGGCCGCCGTCGGCCTCGGGTTCGGATGCGACCGCGGTGGCGCCGCCTTCACTCCCCTCGATGGTCCGCCGCCCGACGCGCCGGTCGACGCGCCGGTCGACGCGCCCGAGGTCGTCGGCTCCGACTACTCGTTCGTAGTGTCGCGGCTTCGCCTACCCGGCAGCGTCAACGAGGCCACACTGCTCGGGCTCGATATCGATGACGTGCCCGGGGACACGATGAACGGCATCGACAACTCCCTGGGCACAGTGCTCGCGACCTTCACCGGCCAGGGGCTGGGGTGGCAGCCGGCCATCGACAGCGGCATCGATCGCGGCGTCGTGCTGTCGTTGCCGCGGCTCCGCGCCACCGAGCTAGGCGACGCCCATGGGGTCGGCCTGTGGCTCCATCGCGGTCAGTCGTCGGCGCCGGCGGCCTGCGACGGCCCGGCCGACACCACCTGTCGTAAGCACCTGACCGGTACTGCCAGCTTCGAGCTGGCGTTCGGCAGCTCCCTCGACGAGCCCCTGGTCGGGACCCTGCGGCGCGGTCGCTTCGTCGGTGGCCCGGGACGGATCCGGCTGTTCCTGACGCTCAGCGCGGGTCGCGCGCCGGTCGAGCTGCCCCTGTACCGCACCAGGGCCGAGGTGATCGTCACGTCGAGCGGGTTCGCCGTCGGCTCGAAGGTCGGCGGCGCCGTTCGCCAGGTGGATCTCGAGGCGAGCCTCCACCCAGCCGTCCGCGATCAGGTCTTCGACGTCGTCGCTGTGGACTGCGGCCCGCCCCCGCGCACCCCGCCGGCGTGCGGCTGCATGTCCGGCTCCCTCGGGGCGACCCTGATGAACCTCATGGACACGTCCTCCCCTCGCGACTGCGCGGTGTCGCTGTCCGAGGTCACCGCGTTCCTCAACCCGATCATCAACCAGGACATCGACCTCGATGGCGATGGCTCGAAGGACGCGGTCTCGCTCGGCGTCGGGCTCGAGGCCGTCAGCGCCAGCTTCGCCGCGCCGTGATCGGGCCGTCGGTCGCCGCGCCACCGACGCACGCAGCGCGATGGCGGTGACGCCGTCGACCATCGGAATATGGCTCCGAGGCCCTCAGCGAGCGCCAACCCGCGACGAGACTCCGCGATTCAGGGGGCGCGGTCGCGGCCGCGGTTGGCGCGGCTTCGGCGGCAGCTTCGTGCGATAGAAGCTGGCGCGCGACACGCAGAGCGCGGAGCACGCGGCGACGATGCCGACGAGCGGGATGAGGTGCGCAAGGCCGGCCATCACCGCTTCCACCCGGTGTCGGCGCGGGCGCACTCCTCCTCGGTTGGGGCCGTCAGGCTCACGCCCAGCAGTAGCGAGCGATGCTTTTTGAACGTCGATGATGGCCGCGGCCTTCTTGAGCTCGGTCTCGAGCAGGGAGACGCGGCGCTGCAGCTGCTCGACCTCGACGGTTTGCGCGCTCCGGCTCGCCTTGCGTCCCCGCTTGCTGGGCGTCAGCCCGGCCAGTTGGCCAGCCTCACGCTGCTGGCGCCATTCAAACAGGCGCGACGAGTAGAGGCCCTCCCGCCGCAGCAACGTACCGATGGCCCCATCCACTCCCGACGCACGGGCGGCATCGGCCTCGCGCAGGATGCGCTGCTTGTACTCCGCGGAGAACGACCGCCGCTTGGGCTGATCGGATGTCGCCCGTGCCAGCGGCGTGCTGGTGCGCGCAGCCTCCCGCACAGCCGCGGCGCTGCCCGCCCGCGGCGGTCCCGCACGGTTCTTCTTCGACATGTCCAACATGGTGACCGGATTCCTGCTTGCCCTCGACTGATAATCTCGACTTGGGACGCTGTCTCATCCACGTTGGCACAGAGGGAGACCGCGGCGGAGTCCGAGGCGGAGACCGAGACGGAGACCGCGGCGGAGACCGCGGCGGAGACCGAGGCGGAGACCGAGACCGAGACCGAGACCGAGACCGAGACCGAGACCGAGACCGAGACCGAGACCGAGACCGAGACCGAGACCGAGACCGAGACCGAGACCGAGACCGGGTCCGAACCCGAGCCTGAGGCCGAGTCCGAGACCGAGACCGAGGCGGAGACCGAGGCCGAGACCGAGTCCGAGACTGAGACCGAGGCCGAGACCGAGGCCGAGACCGAGACCGAGACCGAGCCTGAGACCGAGACCGCGTCCGCCGCGATCGAACTGGGCTTGGCCCTAGCGCACCGAGTGGCTTAACTGCCGTCGCGAGACGCGGAGGTGTGACGCAGATCCGGGCGCACGCCCGAAGCGCAGCGAGGAGTGGAGTCAACTACACGACGCGCGAGCGTCGGACGTACCTCGGAGGTGCCCACACGGCCGCGTCGCAGCAGTCATCTCATACCGTTCGGTGCTCTAGCTCTCGAGGTCGCGGGCCAGCTCGGCGTAGAAGTCCTCGCTCATCAGGTAGTGTGCCCACAGCGGCTGGACCGGCGCGACTCCGCGCTGACGCTGGAACTCGACCAGGTCGTCGAACTCGCCGTCGTACCAGCCCCAGAGGAAGCGAGCGCGGAGCGGATCGAGGTTGCGCGCGCGCAGCTCGGCCACGACCTCTGGCAACTCGTCGTCGTCGAACTCGTCCATCAGATCGGTGGCCTCGTCGATCAGGGTCGCCAGGTGGGCTAGGCCGGCCTTGGTGAGATCCCAGCGGTCCTTGCGGCGGTGCATCTCGACCAGGCCGCGGCTCTCGAGCTCCACCAGCACCTCGTCGAGCGGGCTCAGCTCGTGGGGCAGTGGCAGCTCGAAGACCATGCCACCGTCGGCGGGTTTCAGATCCATCATCTTCATCACGTAGATGCCGGCGTAGGTCCGGATCTCGTCGTCATCGACGACGGCGTGGCGGCGGCTGGGGACGAGGGCGGTCATGGGCACTCCTGGGGTTGGCCGAGCGGGGCGCGGGCAGCGAGAGGGGCGCAGGCAGCGAGCGTGGCGCGGTGGGGCACGGATGGCGAGCGGGGCGCGGGTGGCGAGAGGGGCGCAGGCAGCGAGCGTGGCGCGGTGGGGCACGGATGGCGAGCGGGGCGCGGGCAGCGAGCGGGGAGAGGGACGCCGGTGCGAGTGAGGCGCCGGCGGGCGCGGGTGGCGAGCGAGGCGGAGGTGGGGCGCGGGCGGTGCGTGAGGCGCGGGCGGGTAGCGAGTGAGGCGTAGGCGATCGTGGCGCCGGCGGGGAGCGGTGCGCAATCCGCGGTGATCAGGCGGACCGGCACCACGAGTCGGCGACCAGCCGCACCCGGGCCCCGGTCAGCCCGCCATCCGAGGCGAGGTCGAGCCACGAGTCGACCGGTCCGAGGCCGTAGTGGTATGCCCGCCCGCTCACCGACGGCAGGGCCGCGCGGTGTGGGTTGCAGGAGGCGAGCACCACCTCGCTCGTCGTCGGCAGCCGCGGCAACCAGGTCGCGAGGAAGCTCGTCAACGGCACCAGGAGCCCGCGGTCGCCGACCACGAACTCGAGCTCGAGGTCGGCGGTCATGGCCGGGCCGTCGTCGGCGGCGTGGACCGCCACGACCAGGACATCGCTCAGGTCGTCGAGCTGGTCCGTCGCCGCGCTGGCCAGCGTGAGGCGCTCCAAGACGGCCCAGCCGAAGCCCGTGTAGTCGTGGTCGACGGTGACTCGGTCCTCGGTCAGCCCAAGCAGCTCAAGCGGTGGACGCCGATGAAACGGCAGCTCGGCGATCGCCGAGATCGTCACGCCGCCAGACGCTCGCGGAGCCGCCCGCTCTGGGCGCGGACCCCGAACCGGCTGCCGCCGCGCGAGCGCGGCGCCGACGACCGGGTGCCGCTCGACCCGCCGTAGCTGCGTCCGGTTCGAGAGGTCTTGGCGAAACGCTCCGGGTTGGCCGCGCGGTAGCTCGAGCGCTGGCTGCGCAGCTCGCCGTGGCGGGCCGAGTTGGTGACGTACGGCTGCGAGTACATCGGCACGTACGACGGCATGAACATGCTCGCCATCATCGAGCCCATCAGCATGCCCGAGGCGATCGACAGCATCGGCGACATGTAGCCGCCGTAGTAGCCGTGGCCCGCGGTCTGGTACTGCGCTTCGCTCGGGCCGGTGATCGTGCGGGTGATCGTGAAGATCTTCTCGGGGTCGTCGACCTTGCCGTCGGTGTTCTTGTCGAAGAACCCGGTCACGACCTGGGTCTTGTCGTCGACGTCCTGGACCGAGACGCTGATGATCTCGTCGCCTTCGTAGATCTCGTTGACCCGGCGCTCGAGGTCCGCTGGACCGTCGGCCTTCTTGTAGGCGTCGTTGACCTTGTCCCAGTCGATCTTGACGTTGGTGTTCTCGGTCGTGGTCCACCGCTCGGTGCCCTTGCGCTCTGAACCGCAGGCCGCCGTGGCGACCAGGGCGGCGAGGGCGACTCCCCACAGACGGCTGTGCTTCAACATGGAGGAAACGTAGTGGCGCCGACCCGGGGCGTCAACCGCCGATCGGCCGCCGCGTCGCCACCAGCGTCGCTTTCCGTCGGTTCGGGCGCGATCCGGGGCGCCTCGCTTCGAAAAAAACTCAGCGTCGGTTTCAGTAGATCTTACCGATCACCAGCGTGATGTCGTCCTTGCGCGCGGTGTCGCCGAAGAAGTTGGCGGCGTCGGTGACCACGGCGTCGCGGATCTCGCCGGCGTCGAGCGCGGCGGCCCGCCGCACCGAGGCCCGGAACCGCTTCTCACCGTACTCCTCGCCGCTCGAACTCTCGCACTCGACGATGCCGTCGGTGTACCAGACCAAGATGTCGCCGGGCGCCAGCTCGGTCGTCTTGATCTCGTACTTCGACTCCTTGAGGTCGCCCAGGCGGTTGCCGCGGATCATGAGCGAACCGAACTCGCCGCCGCCGCCCTCGCTGGTCCGGTACAGGTACGGGAAGTTGTGGCCGGCGTTGGCGTAGGTGATGGTCCGCTTCTTGGTGTCGACGATCGAGGCGAAGCAGGTCATCACGAACTTGCGCTTCGCGCTCTGGTAGATGGCCGAGTTCATGATCTCGAGGAGCAGCGCTGGGTCGACGTCGTCGCCGTGGACCGAGCGGGCGACGTCGCACGCCGCCTTGGCGGCTGCGGTGATCATCGCCGACGGCACGCCGTGGCCGGTGACGTCGCCGATCACCACCAGGATCTTGTCGCCGACCATGTCGTGCCAGGTCCACCAGTCGCCGCCACACTGCGAGGCCGGCTGGAAGTAGCCGGCGAACTTGAACACGCCCTTGTCGACCGGCTCGTGGGGCGGCACCAGGGTCTCCTGGATCGTCTTGGCGACCTCGAGCTCCTTCTCCATGGTCGCCTTCTCGGCGGTCTGCTGCAGCAGGATCGTGAGCTGGTCGGCCATGAAGTTGAAGTTCTCGCCCAGCATGCCGATCTCGTCGGTCGAGCCGACCTCGACTCGGGCCGCCAGGTCGCCGCGCGCGATCTGATCGGCCTTCCACGCCAGCACCTTGATCGGCTTCGAGATCTGCAGGCCCTGGAAGATCGCCAGGAGCGTCCCGATCAACACGAACAGCAGGCCGACGATGCCGGTGCGGATCGCGGCCTCGCGTGAAGCCTTGTCCTTCTGGGTCGCGCTGGCCGCCGCGAATTCGTCGATCGGCGTCAGGTCGTAACCGAACACCAGATAGCCCTGGCGCGCGTCTCCGGGATCGCTGGCGATCGCGCCGGCGGCCGTCGGCTCGGCGCCCACGAACACCGGAAAGCCGAAAACCTCGAGCTTACCTTCCTCGCCGGTCAGGTCGAGCTGGACCAGCGGGTCGGCCTGTTGCGTCGCCGCCCTCTCCTTCCACTGGCCGGTGATCTTGTCCCAGCTCGGGTGCTTGACCGGCACGTGCATCGCCGGCGGATAGCCGCCCTGGTCACATAGCGTGGCGTTGCCGCGCTGGACCCGGCAGTACGCGATCAGGTTCTGGTCGCGCCCCAGCACGTAGACCAGCCGGAGGCTCTCGTCCTGCCGCACGGTCTTCTCGATGAGCTGCTGGATCTCGGAGTCCTGGTTGTCGATCAGGAACTTTTCGAGGGCCTTGGCGAACACCTGGGTCGTCGTCGCGCCCTTGCTGTTGAGCGACTGGCGGAAGGTCTCGATCTTCTCGCGTGCCGACTGATCGTAGGCGCTTCGGATGTTGCACGCGTTGAGCGCCCCGAACCCGACCACCGTCAGCAAGATGAGGAACGTCGTGGTCAAGATCATCTTGACCGAGATGCTGAGGCCGGCCCGCTTTGCCATCGAAGCGCGATGGTAGTCCCGCCGCCCCGAAGGGGTCAAACCGCCGGGGTGACGCCGCGCGTCGCGCCACCGCCGGCGCCGGGCGCGCCGCGGTCGACCGGCCACGCCGGTCGCCGATGGCTCGCCGCCCCTGCACGCTGGCTGGGCCTCCTCGACTCCGTCGTCTGCCACGACGCGCCACGTGCGGCGCCGCCGCCGGAGCCCGACCGAACTCATGAGTCCTTGCCCTCAGGCGGGACGCGCGCGGTCACAGCGGCGAGCCATCGCTGCGCCGACCGGGCGACGCCGGGGTCGAGGACACGGTCCGGTGCAGCACGAAGGCGGCCGCGGGGGCGCCGTCGGTGGCACGGACCAGGGATTGGTCGCGACCGCCTTCGACGCCGAAGGCGACGTGCGCCAGGATCTGGCCATCGGCGCCGGTGATGGTGAGCTGGTCCCCTCCGTTGTTGAGCTGGAGCGGGGCGAACACGAGAGTGGTCACCCCGGGTAGGTCAGGCTGCCCACCGCCGAACACCACGAGGGCGGCGCCCGGCGAGAGGGTGGTTCCGGTCGGGAAGGTGCCCCGGTCCCCGTGACCGTCAGCCAGCGTCGCGCCACCGAGGTCGAGGACCGCATCGCCCGCGTTGACCAGCTCGATGAACTCGTCGGCCACCGTGTTGGCGGTGCCATCCCGGTTGGCGTCGAAGCCGGCCGGCGGGTCGGCCAGCACCTCATTGATGACCAGGCGGCCGGCGCCAGGCGGCCCGCCGCTGCCGGAGTAGCTGGCGGTGACGACGTAGTGGGCGGCTCGATAGCCGGCCACTGCGACGTAGAACGCCCGCGCGTCGCTCGGTACCGTCAGGGCGCAGCGCTCGCTGGCGCCGTCGACGTAGGGGCGGCACGCGTACAGGCTCCGGGTCGGCGCCTCGCCGAAGCGCAGGTACAGGTCGGGGTCGCCGCTGCCTGTCATGGTCACGGTCAGCGTCGAGCCGGGCGCGACCTCGATCGGACCCCCGACGACCTTGAACGTCCCGGCCATGAGGTCGCCGCGCCAGGTCTGGGTGTCGTCGGACGGCGGCGGCGGTGGCGGTGGCTCGCCGCCCGGCGGACCGTAGAGCGCGACGATGCCCTCGGCGTCGCGCGCGGTGAAGCCCAGGTCGCTCGAGGTGCCGTTGCACTGGGGGTAGTGCATCACTGACGCGGCGTCGTACGGCGTGAGCGGCCGCCAGGCGTTGTCCTCGAAGCAGCTGCCGGACTCCGGACGGGTGTGCTCGTGGCGGAAACCCAGGGCGTGCCCCAACTCGTGGGCCAGGATGTTGTCGAGGGGCCAGGGCAGGCCACGGGCAAACGCGCTGCCATCGATGAGCACGTTTCGGCTCTGCCGCGGGTAGTCAGGGAAGAACGCGCGCGCCAGGTACTGTCCGCCGACATTCACCGGCCGCACGTCGAAGACCACGTTGGGGTTGTCAGCCGTGCAGGCGCCGTCCTCGGCGGTGACGTGGATGAAGTCGACGTCGCCGCGGGCCTCCCAGCCGAGCTCGGTGGCCTGGCGCAGGGCCGCTAGCACCGCGGGCTTGCGGGTGCCGAAGGCGTCGCTCACGCAGTAGGTGAGGTGGCGCTTCTCGGTGTCGTTCCAGCGCGCGTCGCCCCCGCCGGCCTGGTGCACGATCAGCGCCTGGCCACCGAACAGCGCCAGCCACTTCTCGTACAGCGCCTTGTCGCTGATGATCGGGGTGTCCCCGTCGATGATGAAGGCGCCGCCGTCCCACGGCTCGACGAAGGTGGTGGCCTTCCACTCCTCGTAGGTCGGCGCCGCGCCGTCGCCGTCGCCCGCACACCCGGCCGCGGCGATCGCCGCGGCCAACCAAAGACCCTTGCGTCCCATGTCGCTCTCCTTGTCCCGGCTCACCGCCACTCCGTGGCTCGTCCACGCGGGCGGTGCGCCATGCGGGCCTTAGCAGCTGGCGGGCCATGCAGCGTTTCGCCTCATGCCGCGGGCTTGGCGCGAGGCCGCTGTCCGGCGGTGTCCGGCCCGCCGGCCAGCCGTCCGACCGGCCGGACGAACCCGGACACCGCCGAAGATCGGGCTGTCCGATATTCGGACAGCCCGCGGGGCGCCGGCCCCCGCCAGGCGACTCGACCCACGAAGCTGCGGCAGAGCGGTACGCAGCCGGCCGGCAGAGCGGTACGTAGCCAACCGGTACGCAGCAGCCAACCGGTACGCAGCCAACCGGTACGCAGCCAACCGGTACGCAGCCAACCGGTACGCAGCCAGCCAGCCAACCGGTACGCAGCCAACCGGTACGCAGCCAACCGGTACGCAGCCAGCCGGTACGCAGCAGCCAACCGGTACGCAGCCAACCGGTACGCAGCCAACCGGTACGCAGCCAGCCGGTACGCAGCAGCCAACCGGTACGCAGCCAACCGGTACGCAGCCAACCGGTACGCAGCCAACCGGTACGCAGCCAACCGGTACGCAGCCAACCGGTACGCAGCCAACCGGTACGCAGCCAACCGGCGGCGGTACGCAGCCAACCGGCGGCGGCCAACCGGCGGCGGCGATCGATCGCGAGTCCGAGTTCGACCCGACTCCGACCCCGAGACCGAGTCCGCCACGAGGCCGACCCCGAGGCGGAGTCCGCCCCCCCGATCCTTGTCGGTGTGGTCGGTACTAGCGCCCGGCGGCCTTGATCATCACGATCGGGGTCTTGGCGATCACTCGCAGCTCGGTCGACAGATACGTCTTCAGATCCTCGAGGGACGCGGTGTACGCCAGGTCGTAGAGCAGTTTGATCCGCATGTCGTCGGCCAGGTTGCCCTTGGTCTCGTCGAGGTCGTACGGGTTCTGCAGCGTCGAGGCCAGCTTGGCGATCTCCGAGCCCTCGGGCACCTCGCCCGTGTAGCCTAGCGACACTTGGGCCAGGCCGGTGATCCCGGGCTTGACGTCCCGCATCCGCTCTTCGAAGAAGGGGATCGCGTAGGCCAGGTGTTCGATCAGCTCGGGGCGTTCCGGGCGCGGGCCGACCAGGCTCATCTCGCCGCGCAGGACGTCCCAGAACTGCGGCAGCTCGTCGAGGCGCGACTTGCGCAAGAACTTGCCGACCCGGGTGATCCGCGGGTCGTCCTTGCCTGCGACCACCGCGCCGGTGAACTTCTCGGCGTCCGGACGCATGGTCCGGAACTTGTGCATGTGGAACTCGTGGAAGCGGAAGCGCTTGATCCCACCCTCGTACTTCACGTCGCGCAGGCCACCGGCGCGGCGCTGCCGAAACAGCACTGGCCCGGGCGAGTCGATATAGATCGCCGCGGCGATCACCGGCATGAGAGGGGCGGTCAGGGCCAGGCCCGCCAGCGAACCGACGACGTCGATCGCGCGCTTGACCAGACGAACGCTGCGTAGCATCGGGATCGACGCTACCACGCCTGCGATCGCCACCGCACAGCCCAAGCGCGAGGTCTTCTGATACAGTGTCGTCCGTCCATGGGTTCCCCCCACATCCGCCTGACCTCGCCTTGCTCGCTGCGTCATCGCGCGCTCGCGGTGCGCCTGGTCGCCGAGGCCTGCCGGTTGGTCCGGGGTGAGCGCTCGGGCGACGATCTGGCGCCCGGCTACGATGTGCGTGACCCGTTCGACGTCGCTGTGGTCTCGGCCTTCGCCGAGATCTACAATAACGTCGCGCTCCACGCCTGCGCCGGCCTGACCGATCCTGCGGTCGAGCTGCGCATCGTCGCCGAGCGCGACCGCATCGTGATCGAGTTGGTCGATCCCGGTCGCCGGTTCGATCCGGCGGTCGTCGCCAGCCCCGATCTAGACGCACTTCCCGAGGGCGGGATGGGGTTGCACATCGCCCGGGCCATGCTCGACACCGTCGACTACGAGCCCGGGCCACCCAACCTGTGGCGGCTGATCAAGCGCCGCACCGCCGCGAGCGACCACGACGCTCCGGTCCAGACCGCGTAAAGGGAATCCTGTGCCGATCCAATTCGACCGTACCGACGACGGTGATCTCACCTCGCTCCGCATCGACGGCACTCTCGACGTGCTGACCGCCCCGGAGCTCGCGCCGACCATCGATCAGATCGTGTCCGAGCGCCGGGCCAAGGTCTCGGTCAACCTCGCCGGCCTCGATCTCATCGACAGCTCCGGGGTCGCAGCCTTGGTCGCGCTGTACAAGCGAGTGCGCGCCGTCGGTGGTCAGGTCACCGTCACCGGCGCGCGCGATCAGCCCCTGGCGATCTTCAAGCTGCTGCGCATGGACAAGGTGTTTTCGCTGTAGGCCGCGACCGCCCGGAACTTCTCTACCACCGGCGATCCCCATGCGCTTCGTTGCCGCTCCCCGAGTCCCGACCGGTCGCGCGCCGTCGCGGCCTGGCGGGCGACGGCCTCCGTGCCGGGGTGGTCTCGTCCGCTCACGGTCGGCGCACTAGGGCGCTGCGCGCGTGCGCGTCCTCATCGTCACCAAGATCTTTCCCAACGCCGCCGAGCCGCTGTCGGCGCCGTTCAACCGTCAGCAGTTCGCGGCGCTGGCCAAGCGGTGCGAAGTCGTCGACGTCCTGGCGACCATCCCGTCGTACCCGGGCGCGCGGCTCCTGGCGCGCTGGTCGAGCGCTGGGCGGCTGGCTCGGGTCCCCGCCCATGAGACCATCGCGGGCCTTTCCGTCCGCCATCCGCGCACGCTCTTCGTGCCGCGCCTGGGCCACGGCACATGGGGGCCGTTGTACCTGGCGTCGATCGCGCCGGTCGTCGTCGGGTATCGCGGCCGGGTCGACGTTGTGCTGGCGTCCTGGGCGTACCCCGACGGCTTCGCCGGGGTGCTAGCGGCGCGACTCTTGGGCGTGCCGGCCGTCGTCAAGCTGCACGGCTCGGACATCAACGTCAACGCCAAGCTGCCGTGGCCGCGGCGACAGCTCGCGTGGGCGCTGCCGCGGGCGGCGCGGGTGGTGGCGGTCAGCCAGCCGCTAGCCGACGAGGTCGCGGCCCTCGGCGTCGACCGCGCGCGCATCGCCCTGGTGCGCAACGGCGTCGACGGCGAGCTGTTCGCGCCGCGCGACCGCGCCGCGGCGCGCCGCGCTCTGGGCCTGCCGGCCGACGTGCCCATCGCGCTCTACGTCGGCAACCTCAAGGCCGCCAAGGGCGTGCTCGATCTGCTGGACGCCTTCGCCCGGCTGGCAGCGCGGATCCCCGACGCCCACCTGGTGATCGTCGGCGGCGGCGAGGAGCGCGCCGCCGTCGAGGCCGCCGCGGCGCGCGAGCCGCGTCTGCGCTTCGTTGGGCCGCGGCCGCTGCCCGAGATTCCCGCGTTCATGGCGGCGTGCGACGTGCTCACCTTGGCGAGCTGGGCCGAAGGCACGCCGAACGTGGTCCTCGAGGCACTGGCCAGTGGTCGGCGGGTCGTCGCCACCGCGGTCGGCGGCGTACCCGACCTCCTCGACGATCCCCTCCTGGGCGAGTTGGTCCCCGCAAAGCAGCCGCCCGCGCTGGCGGCCGCGCTCGAGCGAGCCCTGGCTCAGCCCTACGACGCCGAGGCGGTCGCGGCCCGGGGGGCCCGGGGCGGCTGGGACGCCAGCGCCGCCGCCCTGGCCGAGGTTCTGGCGGCGGCGGTCGCGGATCCGGTCAGCCGGCGCCCCTGATCCGCGGCGCAGTCGGTGGGAAGGCCGGCCATGCGCCCGCGCTCGATCGCTCTCGCTCTGAGTCTGTCCACCGTGGCGTGCGGCAGCGACGATGCTGCGCCGGTCGACGCGCCGGTCGACGCGGCGACGCTGCCGGGCGTGACCCAGGCCTCGACGCGGGCCGTGGTCGCAGCCGCCCTCGACCAGGACGACCTGGCGACCACGACCCTGACCGCGACGTTCCCGTAGGCGAGGCGAACTCGAGCTCCGAGGACGCTACATAGGCGCGGCCCCAAGAAGAGAGCTTCGCCGCAATCCTCCTCGGGATCGGGATCGGGATCGCGATCGCGATCGGAATCGAACTCGGCTCTGGACTCGGACCCGGGCTTCCAGCTCCGGCGCGTGGCCCGCGGCCGGGATGGCGAGCCTGGCGCCTGTCGTAGGTGCGTGCTACAGCAAACGCGTCTTCGAGCAGGCTGTGTTTGGTGACGTGGCGAGCCCGGTAGCGGGCGTGGGTGAAGGAGTGAACGATGGCGCATCGGCAGCGGTGGTCTTTGGTGGGCGTGGTGGCGGAGGTGACGATCCGGACGTCGCAAGGGCAGTTCTGGCTGAGGCCCGACCCGGCGTGCAACGAGATCGTCGAAGGCGTGCTTGGCAAGGCGCTGAAGAAGTACCCAGGGGTCCGGCTGCACGCGTACGACGCGCAGTCGAACCACTTGCACTACGCGGTGTCGACGGTCGAGCCCGGGCAGCTCGCGCCGTTCAAGGACTTCGTCCACGGCAACCTCGCGCGCAAGGTCAATCGGTTGCGCGGGCGGCACGGGGCATTTTGGAGTCGTCGGGGCGCGGAGATCGCGATCGTCGACGATGACGCGCAGATCGCGCGGCTCCGGTACATCCTGGCCCAGGGGCCGGCGGCGGGGCTGGTCGCCTCGCCGACGTCGTGGCCGGGGGCGTCATCGACGTCGGCGCTACTCGGAAACATGCGGGTGAGCGCGACCTACGTCTCACAAGACGCCCGACGTCGGAACGCCAAGCGCAAGCATCCGCTGCCCGAGGCCGAACTCGCGGAGGACGTGTCGTTCGAGCTGACGCCGTTGCCGGTCTGGGCCGACCTCTCGCCCGAACAGCACCGCGGCAAGGTCGCCGGGCTGGTTGAGGACGTCGAGCGAGCGCATGAGACGCGGCCGGTGCTCGGTGTCTGCGGCGTGCTGGAGCAGCGTCCGGACGCGGCGCCCGCGGAGTTCCAGCCCAGCCCCATGCCCCTGTGCCACGCCAGCTCCGCGGACAGCCACCGACGCTTTCGCGCGGCGTATCGTCGGTTCCGAGAGGCATACCTCGAGGCCGCGCGCTTCGCCCGGTCGAACCCGGGCGCCACCCTCGAAGAGCTCCAGTCCCGGTACCCGCCGGGCAGCTACATCCGCTTCGGTGCCCACGTCGCGGCCCCGAAGGACTTCGTGCCGC
This sequence comes from Kofleriaceae bacterium, assembly GCA_018057825.1. Taxonomy (GTDB): domain Bacteria; phylum Myxococcota_A; class Polyangia; order Haliangiales; family Haliangiaceae; genus UBA2376. The sequence goes on from JAGPCY010000029.1 coordinate 14,267, forward strand.
CGTGGCGAACCGATCCGTCCGACGCTGACGCGGCTTGCTGACCCGAGCCCGTCCGGTTCACCTCCTCGCGCCGACGCGCCAGCTCCGACCTCGCCTGCGCCTCGCTTAGCCTGACCGCCTCCCGGCGTTCGGGCGCCGCGCGTTTTCGGTCCGCGCCCGACAACGCCTGCGCGGCGCCGGCCCCTCAGGTGACCCCCCGCGACGCGGGTCCCGCGGGTGGCTGGGATCTCCCGGGTGGCTGCCACCCTTGCTGGGGGCCACCCTTGCTGGGGATCGCCCGGGTGGCTGCCACCCTTGCTGGGCCAGCCACCCTTGCTGGGGCCACCCTTGCTGGGCTGGGGCGTGACCTCCCGGGTGGCGAGGCGTCGAGTCAACGAAACGACGAGCGATCGCGCGCTCGTCGTCACGTCGACCCGCCGACCGTCAGCGGCCGCCGCCGCCGCCGGTGTGGTGGGCGATCGCAGCGAGGATCGGGGCCAGGACCTCGCGATCGCGGCGGGCGCGGTGGGCGACGCGAAAGGCCGACATCGCGGCGTCGAGCCCGGCGAGATGAGCCTCGACGCGCTCGAGGGCGCCGCGGCGGTGCAGCTCGGCGCGCAGGCCGTGGCAGAAGAATCGGACGCAGCGCGCCGGGCGATGGGCGAGCACGAGCGAACACCCGGTGGCGCCACGAAAGGCGCACCCGGCGTGGGGGTGGCGCCGCGACGGCGGCTGCAGGTCGGTCGGGCGCGTGCCAGCGAGCGCCAGCGCGGCCAGCTCGTCGTCGTCGAACAGCTCGGCGGTCACGCCGGCGCAACAGGCGCCGCCGGCGTGCTGGCCGATGGGGAGCGGGTGTCCGGCGGCGCAGGTGCCACACGCGTCGACCGCGGGGACCGCCGCCGCCACCGCCCGCTTGGCGTCGCCGACCGCCCGCGCCAGCTCGCGTTCCTCGTCGTCGACGTCGGCGGCGACCTCGGCGCGCAGCCGCCGGTCGAGGGCCGCGAGCTCCCCCGCGCGCGTGCGCGGCTGCAGCAGGCGAGCCAGCGGGACCCAGGTCGACCTCGGGGGAAACATCGGCGTCGCGCTCCGGCGTACCACGGCGTCGCCCTGGGCAGTAGCGGCGCGACCGGCGGTCGGCGATGCCACCGTCGTGGGCCGGCGGCGCTGACACCGGGCCGGCTGCGCCCTGCTAGGCTCGCCGCGATGTCCGCGCTGGCCGAGTTCGCACCGTCGACGGCGCGGTGGTTCGCGGCGACCTTCGCGGAGCCGACGGCGCCGCAGCGCGCGGCGTGGCCGGCGATCGCGCGCGGCGAACATGTCCTGCTCGTCGCTCCGACCGGCAGCGGCAAGACCCTGGCGGCCTTCCTGGCTGCTCTCGATCGGCTGCTGTTCGGACCACCGGTGGCGCGGCCGACCCGCGGCGCCGGCCCAGGGACGCGGGTGCTGTACGTGTCGCCGATCAAGGCGCTGGCGGTCGACGTCGAGCGCAACCTGGCGACGCCGCTGGCCGGCCTCACCGCCCAGGCCGCCGCCGATGGGGTCGTGGCCCAGCCGGTGACCGTGGCGGTGCGCAGCGGCGACACCAGCGCGCGCGATCGCCGGGCGATCGCCCGCGGCGCGGCCGACATCCTCATCACCACGCCCGAGTCGCTGTATCTCATGTTGACCAGCGCGGCGCGGTCGGCGCTGGCCGCGGTCGAGGTCGTCATCATCGACGAGATCCACGCGCTGTGCGGCGACGAGCGCGGCGCGCACCTGGCGCTGTCGCTCGAGCGCCTCGAGCACCTGGTGGGGCGACCGATCCAGCGGGTCGGGCTGTCGGCGACCCAGCGGCCCCTCGACGAGGTCGCCCGGTTCCTGGCCGGCGCGCGCCCGGTGACGATCGTCGACGCCGCCGGGCCCAAGGCCCTGGCCCTCACGATCGAGGTGCCGTTCGCCGAGCCCGGACCTCCCGGCGCCGGGCCGGCCGCGACCAACTGGGAGCTGGTCTTCCCCCGGCTGCGCGCGCTGATCGAAAGCCACACCTCGACGCTGGTGTTCGTCAACTCGCGGCGCCTGGCCGAGCGCACCGCCGGCGCGATCAACGAGCTGGCCGGGACGACGTTGGTCCACGCTCACCACGGCTCGGTGGCCAAGGAGCAGCGGGCCGCGATCGAGGACGCCCTCAAGCGCGGCGCGCTGCGCGGCCTGATCGCGACCAGCTCGCTCGAGCTCGGCATCGACATGGGGGCGATCGATCTGGTGGTCCAGGTCGAGCCGCCGCCGACGGTGGCCAGCGGGCTGCAGCGGGTCGGCCGGGCCGGCCACCAGGTCGGCGCGGTCTCGACCGGGGTGATCGTGTCGAAGCACAAGGGCGACGTGCTGGCGTGCGCGGCGCTGGCGGCGGCGATGCGCGCCGGCGCGGTCGAGCGCAGCCGCTACCTACGAAACCCCCTCGACGTCCTGGCGCAGCAGCTGGTGGCGATGGCGGCGCTCGAGCCGTGGCGCGTCGACGACGCCTATGCGCTGGTGCGGCGGACCGGCAACTTCGCCGAGCTGCCGCGGTCGATGTTCGACGCCACGATCGAGATGCTGGCCGGCAGCTACCCCCTCGAGGAGCTGGCTGAGGTCCGCCCGCGCCTGGCCTACGACCGCGCGGCCGGCGTGGTGCGCGCGCGCGACGGCGCCCACCGGGTCGCGATCGCGTCGGGCGGGACGATCGCCGATCGTGGCCTCTATCCGGTGTACCTGGTCGACGCCCCGCCCGGACGCGGTCGGCTCGGCGAGCTCGACGAGGAGATGGTCTTCGAGAGCAAGGTCGGCGATCGCTTCATCCTCGGCGCGTCGACCTGGCGGATCGTCGACGTCACCCACGACCGCGTGATGGTGGCGCCGGCGCCGGGCGAGCCCGGGCGCATGCCGTTCTGGCGCGGCGAGGCCGGCCTGCGGTCCTTCGAGCTCGGGCAACGGATGGGCGGGCTGGCCCGCGAGCTGGCGGCGGTGCCGGCGGCGGCGGCGCGCGATCGCTTGATCCACGAGCACGGCCTGACGCCGACCGCCGCGACCGTGCTGGTCGACGAGCTGGCGGCCCAGGCCGCGGCCTCGGCGGTGCCGACCGATCGCACCGTCGTGGTCGAGATCTCGCCCGACGAGCTGGGCGATCTGCGGGTGTGCGTGCTGGCGCCTTTTGGGGCCCGGGTGCTGGCGCCGTGGGCGATGCTGGCCCAGGCCGCGGCTCGGACCGCGCTCGGCTTCGAGGTCGAGCTGCTCTGGACCAACGACGGCTTCGTGGTCCGCCTCCCCAGCGGCACGCCGGTCGGCGACCTCGACGCCTGGCTCGTGCCGCGCCCCGAGGCCTGCGGTCAGGCGTTGACCGAGCTGGTCGGGGCGACCTCGATGTTCGCCGCGAGGTTCCGCGAGGCGGCCGGGCGGGCCTTGCTGTTGCCCCGTCGGCGTCCCGGGCAGCGCACGCCGCTGTGGCACGTCCGCAAGAAGGCCCAGGACCTCTTGCGCGGCGCCCAGCGCCTGACTGACTTCCCGATCCTCCTCGAGGCCTACCGCAAGGTCCTGGTCGACGTCCTCGACGTCGCCGGGTTGCGCGCGGTCCTCGCCGAGCTGGCCGACGGCACGATCGCGGTCGCGCACCACGCGGTGGCGCGGCCGTCACCAGCGGCGGCCGCGGTCATGTTCGGGTACGTCGCCAGCTTCATGTACGAGGGCGACGCGCCGCCTCTCGAGCGCCGGGCGGCGGCCCTGGCGATCGATCCCGCGCGCTTGCGCGAGCTGACCGGCGACGGTTCGCTGCGCGAGCTGATCGACGCCGCGGTGCTGGCCGAGGTCGAGGCCGGCCTGGGCGGGCGCGACGAGCTCCCGACCTCGCTCGATCGCGCCTACGATCGACTGCTGCGCTTGGGCGATGTCGGGCCTGGCGACTGGCCGGTCGAGGCCGCGGCGCTCCTCGATGAACTACTCGCCGGTGGGCGGGCGGTCCGCCACCGCGGCCTGGTGTTCGCCGCCGATCAGGGCGCGCGCTACCGCGACGCCCTGGGCTGGCCGGTGGCCGCGACCGGGCCGGCCTCGCCGCAGCCGCTGCGCGATCTGATCGTGCGCTTCGCCCGTACCCGCGGGCCCTTCACCCGCGCCGAGGTGATCGCGCGCTACGGCGCGCACGCCGACCTCGACGCTACGCTGGCGGCGCTGGTGGCGACCGGCGAGCTGGCCGCCGGCGAGTTCCGGCCCGGCGGGACCGAGCGCGAGTGGATCCACGGCGACGTCTTGCGGACGGTGCGCGCGCGCTCGCTGGCCGAGGCCCGTCGGCAGATCGCGCCGGTGCCGGTGGCGGCCTATGTCCGGTTCCTCCACGCCTGGCACGGTGTGGCGGCGCCGCGGCCCGGCCTCGACGCGTTGCTCGACGCGGTCGAGCGCCTCGAGGGGCTCCCGGTGCTGGTGTCGCAGCTCGAGAGCGAACTCCTGCCGGCTCGGGTCGCCGGCTACCAGCCGAGCGACCTCGACACCCTGGCCGCCGCTGGCGAGGTGGTGTGGCGCGGCGTGGCCGCGGCCGGCGATCGCGACGGCAAGATCGCGCTCTACCTGGCCGATCACGCCGCCGATGTCCTCGACGCCACCGCCGCGGCCGCCGCCGAGGCGGCGCACAGCGAGCTGGCCCGCGAGGTGCTGGCGATCCTGCGGGCGCGCGGCGCGCTGTTCTTCGCCGAGCTGCGCGCGGCCTGTCCGATCTTCCCGGGCGATCTGGTGCGCGCGTTGTGGAGCCTGGTCTGGAGCGGGCTCGCGACCAACGACAGCTTCCGACCGCTGCGCGAGCTGGGCGCCGTCGAGCCAGCGATGCCGCGCCGGGGCAGCCGGGCCAGGGTCGCCACCGCCGCGTTTCGCTCGCGTCGCACCGTGCCAGTCGCGGGCGAGGGCCGGTGGTCGGCGGTGGCGGTGTCGACCCGCGGCCCGACCGATCGCCTCCACGCCCAGGTCCGCCAGTGGTTGACCCGCTACGGCGTCGTCAGCCGCGACAGCGCCGCCGCCGAGGGTGGCTTCGGCGCCGCCTACCCGGTCTTGCGCGCCCTCGAGGACGCCGGTCAGCTCGTGCGCGGCCACTTCGTCGCCGAGCTCGCGGCGATGCAGTTCGCGACCGCGCCCGCGGTCGAGGTCTTGCGCGGTCACGCACGGCCGCGGCGGCCGGCGCCGGTGGTCGTGCTGGGCGCGGCCGACTGCGCCAACCCGTTCGGCGCGATCGTGCCGTGGCCGGTCGGCGCCGGGCCCAGGCCGCGTCGGGTCGGCGGCGCGACCGTGGTGTCGGTCGATGGCGTCGCGACCGCCTGGTGGCCGCGCGATCTGCGCGAACTGTGTCTATGGGCCACCGGCGAGGCCGTGGCCCCGACGGTCGCGGCGATCGTCGACGCCGTCCGCGCCGCCCGCACCGCCGGTCAGCCCGCGACGATCGAGACGATCGACGGCGTGAGCGCCGCCGAGCATCCGCTGACATCAGCCCTCGTAGCCGCCGGCCTCACGGTCCGCGATCGCACGCTCACCGCGAGTCCCTGGCAGCGCCCGACGCGCTAGCCCGCGGTGCCCCTCAACCTCCGCCTCGGCCTCGGTCTCGGCCTCGGTCTCGGTCTCGGTCTCGGTCTCGGTCTCGGCCTCGGTCTCGGCCTCGGTCTCGGTCTCCGCCTCCGCCTCCGCCTCCGCCTCCGCCTCCGCCTCGGTCTCCGCCGCCCGCCATCCCCTCCTCGCCGCCTCTGCCAGATCGGCACAGCCGCGCCGCCCAGCTCGCCGTTCTCGTCGCGCCGCCGCGGTCGCGGCGCAGCGATCGCGGGCTTGGCGTGCGGCATGGCGGTTGCTGAAGCCTCATCCATGCCCCGCCGCGCCGTCCTCGCCGCTGTGATCGCCGCGCCCCGTCGACTCGCGACGACCGTCGCCGTCCTCCCTGTCGCCGTCCTCCTCCTCGTCGTCGCCCTCGCTACCACCGCCCGCGCGGATCCCGAGGATGACGACGGCGCGCGCTTCGCGTGCGCCAAGCCCAAGCAGAGCTTCGAGGTCGCGTTCCCCGAGGAGGTCGGCGTCCGCGATCTGGTGACCTGGGGCATGAGCATCTCGTGCAAGCGCTTCGTCTACGCCGCCGGGGTCGCGAACCGCTCGGCCAAGCTCACCTTGATCACGCCGGGCAAGCTCGACGCCGGCGCGGCCTGGGCGCTGTTCGAGGCCGGGCTCGACGCGATGGGCCTGGCCGCGGTGCCCAAGGGACCAGTCTACGAGATCGTCGAGGCCGCCCACGCCCGGGACGCGGCGCTGGCGATCCGCACCCGGTTCCCCGAGGGTGGCGGCGCGCCGGTCCGGGTCCTCCTGCGCCCGGCCCACGTCGCGGTCGCCGATCTGGCGCCGGCCCTCGAGCTGGTCAAGTCGCGGGCCGGGACGATCGCGCCGCTGCTCAACCTGCGGGCGCTGCTCATCACCGATGACGGTCGCCACGTCGCGCGCATGCGGGCGCTGGTCGACGAGCTCGATCGCCCTGCCGCCGGCGCCGGGGTGTGGGCGGTGCCGGTCCTCCACCGCGATCCGGCCGGCCTGATCGAGGTCCTCGAGCCGATGCTGCGCGATCCGGTCGGCAAGCCCGAGGTCGGCGGCCCGCGGCTGGTCGCCGATCGCCGCGCCAGCGCGCTGTTCGTGGTCGGCAGCGCCGCCGACCATCAGCGCGTCGCGGCCCTGGTCGCGGTGCTCGATCGCGACACCGGCGACACCGCCCTGACCGCGGTCCGGCTGCGCAACGCCAAGGCCGCCGAGGTCGTCACCGCGCTCACGCCCCTGGTCACCGGCGGCGACGGCAAGGGCGAGGCGACGATCCGCCTGGCCGCCGACCCCGGCACCAACGCGGTCCTGATCCAGGCCAGTCCGACCGACGCCGCCGCGGTGCGGGCGATGGTCGACGAGCTCGATCTGCCGCGCCGCCGGATCTACGTCGAGGCCATGGTGCTCGAGGTGTCGGCGACCGCGAGCCGGGCCCTGGGCGTGAGCTGGCACGCGGCGTCGGCCGGCGACGACGGCACGGTGACCCTCGGCGGCCTGCAGACCGGCTCGGTGTCGTCGATCGATCCGGCGACCAGCCTGGCCGGAGCCGGAGCCGGCGCGGTCGCCGGCGTCCTCGGCGCATCGCTGACCTCGACCTTGCTCGGCGAGAGCGTGCCGTCGTTCGGCGCCCTGGTCCACGCGGTGGCGACCCGCGGTGAGGTCGAGGTGGTGGCGTCGCCGCACGTCATGACGCTCGACAACAAGGAGACGACCTTGTCGATCGGCGTCAACATCCCGTACAAGTCGCGGGCCGCCAGCGCCAACCCGCTGACCGGCAGCGGCGAGCAGATCGAGCGCCGCGATCTGGCGCTCACCCTCAAGCTCACGCCTCACGTCGCGCCGGCGGCGGCCGCCACTACCGGCGGTGACCGGGGCGACGTCGGCGGTGGCCCCGAGCGGATCCACCTCGATATCGCCTTCGAGCACGATCAGCTCGGCGACTCCGACTTCGCCGGGCTCGGCCCGACCTGGAAGCAGCGCAAGCTGACGACCTCGGTGGTGGTCGACGATCAGGAGAGCGTCGTCCTCGGCGGGCTGATCGACGAGCGGATCGAGACCTCGAGCCAGCGCACCCCGCTCCTGGGCGACCTGCCCGTGGTCGGCGCGCTGTTTCGGTCCCAGAGCCGGGTCCGCGCCAAGCAGAACCTCTTGATCGTGATCACGCCGCACCTGATCGATGACTCGCTGGCCGGGCGCGCGCTGTTCGAGCGGCGGATGCGCGAGCGCGACGAGTTCCTGCGGGCCCGCACCTCGCTCCTCGATCGGCTGGCGCGGCCGCGGGTCGACTACGGCAAGAAGCGCGGCCTCATCGCCGAGATCGACGCGACCGTGCGCGGGGTCGAGCGCGAGCGCGCCGCCCGGGCCGCCCTCGAGCTGGCGCCGCCGCCGCGCGGCCGGGTCGACGTCGCGCCGACGCCCGCGCCATCGCCGACGCCGTGACCGTCGCGCTCCGTCGCGCTACAGCTCGGGCGGCACCGGGCCGACGCCGAGCGCGGCCCGCGCCGCCGCCGGTCCGATCCGGTCGCTGACCATGCGGTGGGTGCGCATGACCTGGACGTCGGCCAGGGCCCGGGCCAGCGGTGACCGCCGCGGCACCGCGCCGCCGCCGCCGAGCGTGAACAGCGTGGCGACCAGCGCGGCGGCCTCGCGCGCGGCGTGGAGCGCGGCCAGCCGCAGCTCGCCGCGTCGGCGCGGAGCGACCGGCCCGGTGAGCGCGTCGGCGTAGGCCAGGGCGCCGGCCTCGACGAGGAAGCCGCGGGCCGCGCGCCAGCGCGCCAGGGCGTCGGCGTAGCCGGCCATGAGCGCGCCGCCGTCCTTGCCGGCCGCGGTCGCCGCCGCCGCGACGTGATCGAGGGCGCCGCGCGCCAGGCCCAGGCCGACCGCGGCGACGCCCACGGCGAGCAGCCCGAACAGCGGCACCCGGGTCAGCGGCTCGTCGCACCACGGCGCGCGATCGAACACCGAGGTGAGCGCCGCCGCCGGCACCGCGACGTCGGACAGCGTCAGATCGTGGCTGCCGGTGCCGCGCAGCCCGATCGGATCCCAGGTGTCGACCACGGCCACACCGGGCGCGGTGGTCGGCGTCGCGACGACGACGTGGCGGCCCTCGGCCAGCGCGCCGACCAGCACCCAGGAGGCGTGGCGGCAGCCCGAGGCCCAGGCCCAGCGGCCGGTGACCCGGGCGTCGGCGCCGTCGGTGACGACCCGTCCGTTGGGCGCGAACACCCCGGCCAGGAGCGGCTGGTCGCGCCAGATCGCGGTCGCCAGGTCGCGGTCGAGGTACCCGGCCAAGAGCGTCGAGGTCGACGCGGTCATGACCACCCACGCGGTCGCGCCGTCGGCGGCCGCCAGCTCGATCAACGCGTCGACGTACACCGGCGGCGCCACCGCCAGCCCGTCGAGGGCGCGCGGCAGGAGCAGGCGGAGGAGGCCGGCGTCGCGGATCGCGTCGACCACCGGCGCCGCCAGGGCGCGGTCGCGGTCGTGGGCGTCGGCGTGGTCGGCCAGGAGCGGGCGCAGGGCGGCGGCCGCGGCGACGATCGGATCGGACATCGCCCCGACCATACCCGCGGCGAGCGCCCGCGGGGTCGTGATAGCGTCCGCCGCGATGAGCGAGTCTGTCGACAAACTCGCGGCCGCGTTCCGCGACGCCCTGGCGCTTGGCCCCGAGGTCGACGTCACCGGGTTGGCCTATCGCGCGATCCCGGCGTGGGACTCGGTCGCCCACATGCAGCTCGTGGCCGCCATCGAGGCCACGTTCGATCTCATGCTCGACACCGACGATGTGCTGGCGCTGTCGAGCTGGGCCAAGGCCTGCGAGATCGTCGCCAAGCACGGCGTCGCGCTATGAGCCGGTGGGGCGGGGCGCGGCTCCTGGCCGGGCGGTGCGCCGTGGTCACCGGCGCCAGCCGCGGCATCGGCCGGGCCATCGCCGAGGCCCTGGCCGGTCACGGCGCCGACGTCGCGCTGGTCGCGGTCCACGATCCCGCCGCCCTGACCGCCCAGGCGGCGGAGCTGGCGGCCCGCGCCGGCGTCCGCACGCTGGCGCTGCCCGGCGACGTCGGCGATCCCGCCGCGGTCAAGGCCTGCTACCAGGCGGTGTGGTCGGCGTGGAAGCGGCTCGACGTCCTGGTCAACAACGCCGGCGTGATGGAGGGCGCGCTGATCGGCATGATCGGCGACGAGCTGATCGATCGCACGCTGGCGACCAACACCCGCGGCGCGATCCTCCACCTGCAGGGCGCGGCCCGGTTGATGGCCCGGGCCAAGCGCGGCGCGATCGTGAACCTGGCCTCGATCATCGGCGAGCGCGGCGTCGCCGGTCAGGCGGTGTACGCCGCCAGCAAGGCTGCGGTCGTCGGCTTGACCCGGGCCGCCGCCGTCGAGCTCGCGCCCCAGGGCATCCGGGTCAACGCGGTCGCGCCCGGCCTGATCGACACCGAGCTGGTCGCGCACCTGTCGCCCGAGGCGCGGGCCGCGCAGCTCGCGCAGATCGGGCTCGGGCGGATCGGCGCGGCCGACGAGGTCGCCGACGTGGTGGCGTTCCTGGCCTCGGATCTGGCCGGTTACGTCACCGGTCAGGTGCTCGGCGTCGACGGGGGCATGCGGCTCTGATGCTGGCGGGGGCGCCCGACGCGCTCGCGGTGATCGACGCCAGCTCCGGGGTCGCCTGGACCTATCGCGCGCTGGCCGCCGAGGTCGGCGCTGCGGCTCAGCGCCTGGTGGCCGCGGCCGGCGCCGGGCCGGCGTTCCTGTTCGCGCGCAACGATCTCGCGACCGTGATCGAGCTGCTCGCGGCGCTCACCGCCGGCGTGCCGATCGCGGTCCTGGCCGGCGATCTCGACGACGCGCGCGCCGCGGCGCTGATCGCTCGCTACCGGCCGACCGCGATCCTCGGGCGCGCCTTGGCCCCGGCGCCCGGCGGGCCGCGTCCGCACGCCGACCTCGGGCTCCTGCTGTCGACCTCGGGGTCGACCGGTCACCCCAAGCTGGTCCGCCTGTCGGCCGCCGCGGTGATCGCCAACGCGCGCGCGATCGCCGCCGCCCTCGACCTCGGGCCGGGCCAGGTCGCGCCGACCAGCCTGCCGCTGGCGTACTCCTTCGGGCTGTCGATCGTCACCAGCCACCTGGTCGCCGGCGCCACCGTCGTGGTCACCGACGCCGGCCTCCTCGAGCCGCGGTTCTGGGCGACCTGCCGCGCGCACCACGTCACGTCGCTGGCCGGGGTGCCGTACTCGTATCAGCTCTTGCGGCGCCTCGACCTCGCGCAGGTCGCGCCGCTGTCGCTGACGACCCTCACCCAGGCCGGGGGCCGCCTCGACCCGAGCGTGGTCCGCCACGTCGCCGGGCTGGCCGCCGCCCGCGGCGGTGGGCTGTACGTGATGTACGGCCAGACCGAGGCGACCGCGCGGATCGCGGTCCTGCCGCCGCGCGAGCTGCCGGCCGCGGCCGGCGCGGTCGGCTGGGCGGTGCCGGGCGGCGCGATCGCGATCGACGGCGGCGAGGTGATCTACCGCGGGCCCAACGTCATGTTGGGCTACGCCGAGTCGGTCGACGACCTCGCCGTCGGCGATGTCCAAGGCGGCGTCTTGCGCACCGGCGATCGCGGCTACCTCGACGAGCGCGGCCGGCTCTGGCTCACCGGCCGCGTCGGGCGCCACGCCAAGGTCTTCGGTCTGCGCGTCGAGCTCGACGAGCTCGAGGCGGTGGCGCGGGCGGTGCCCGGCGTCGACGCGGTCGCGGCGCTGGCCGGCGACGATCGCATCCGCATCGCGATCGAGGGCGCCGGCCCGGAGGTGCTCGCGGCGGTGCGGGCCGCGCTCGCCGCTCACGTCGGCGTCCACCCGAGCGGCTTCGCGGTGGCTGCGGTCGCGGTGCTGCCGCGGCAGCCCAGCGGCAAGATCGACTATAGTCGCCTCGACGAGCCGGCACCCTAGGCACCGCTTCCGAGAGCGAGCCACGACGGCGTCGGCCGCGGGAGACCCCATGTTGCTCTACATCGTCGGCGCCGGCGGCTTCGGCCGCGAGGTCCTGTGTTACGCGCGCGACGTCGGCCGAGACGTCACGACCGGGACGCCCCTGACCGTGGCCGGCTTCCTCGACGATCACCGCGGCGCTCTCGACGGTCACGCGGTCGGCACGACCGTGGTCGGCGGCGTCGCCGACGCGCCGATCGGTCCCGACGCCGCCTTCGTGATCGCGATCGGCGATCCGCGGGTGCGGTGGAAGCTGGCCGGGGCCCTGGCCGCGCGCGGCGCGCGGTTCGCGACCATCGTCCATCCCACCGCCTACGTCGCGCCCGGCGCGCGCCTCGGCGCCGGCGCGATCATCGGGCCCTTCGCCTTCGTCAGCGACAACGTCACCGTCGGCAGCCACACCATCTTCAACACCTACTGCTCGGCCGGGCACGACGCGACCCTGGGGCGGTGCGTGGTGATGTCGCCCTACGCGGTCGTCAACGGCAACACCACCGTCGGCGACGGCGCGTTCTTCGGCACCCACGCGACCTTGGTCCTGGGCAAGCGCCTGGGGGCGTGGGCCAAGCTCGGCGCCGGCGCGGTCGCGCTGGCCGACCTCGCCGACGGCACCCTCGCGGTCGGGGTGCCAGCCGCCGGCGCGATCAAGTACGCGGCGCCGATCGAGCCCGGGCCGCCGGCCTGATCGCGCGATCGCTCACCCGCGCCGCCACACCAGGACGTGGTTGTTGGCCGGGAGCGCCACGGTCTCGACCCGGGTCAGGCCGCACCGCGTCGCCAGCGCGTCGAGGTCGACCACGTCGCGCACGCCCCAGGCCGGATCGCGCGCCCGCAGATCGGCGTCGAAGGCGGCGTTGGACGGCGCGGTGAACGCGCCGGCGAAGCGGTACGGCCCGTAGGTGATGAGCGCGCCGTCGTCGACCAGCACTCGGGCCGCGCCGGCGAACACCGCCTCGGCGACCGCCCACGGCGCGATGTGGATCAGGTTGATCGCGATCACCGCGTCGGCGCGCTCGACCGGCCACGGCGCGGTGGCGTCTAGCGGCAGCGGCGGGCGCAGGTTGGGCAGGCCGGCCTCGTCGCGCCAGGCGGCGACGCTGGCCACCGCGTCGGCGCTGACGTCGGTCGGCTGCCAGGTCAGGCCGGGCAGGGCGGCGGCGAAGTAGATCGCGTGCTCGCCGCTGCCGCTGGCCAGCTCGAGCACCAGCCCCCGCGGCGGCAAGACCCGGCGCAGCACCTCGAGGATGGGCTCGCGGTTGCGGGCGGCGGCCGGCGCGGTGCGCTTGCTCGACGGGTCGGGGCGGAGCTCGGTCATCGCGCGAGCCTACGCTGACCGCCGCGACCCCGCACGGCCGCGCCGCGCCGCGCTATCGTGCCGCGCCGATGCCGCGCGTCACCTTCACCGCCGATGACAAGACCCACGACGCCCAGCCCGGCGACTGGCTGTACGACGTCTGCACCGAGGCCGGCGCCTCGATCCCGTTCTCGTGCAAGGCCGGGGCGTGTGGCACCTGCGCGACCGAGGTGCTGGGCGCCCACGACGGCCTCGGCCGCGTGACCCAGCGCGAAGCCCGCACCCTGGCGGCCGCCGGGCTCGATCCGGCCAAGGTCCGCCTGCCGTGCCTACACAGCGTCGAGGCCGACGTCACGTTCGGGCGGCCGATCGCCGCCGCCGCCGCCACCGCGCTGGCCAAGATCGAGTGCCAGGTCGAGTCGGTGCGTCGGCTGAACCTCACGGTCGCCGAGGTCCGGTTCTTCGTGCGCGCGCCGGAGTTCCGCTTCCAACCTGGCCAGTACATGATCTTCCAGGTCCCGAGCCCCGACGGCCGCGAGATCGTGCGCCGGTCCTACAGCATCGCGACGCCGCCGTCGGACGCCCGCCACTTCGAGGTGTGCGTCCGCGCGGTCGCCGGCGGTCACGGCTCGAACTGGATCCACCGGCTGCGGCCCGGTCAGGTGGTGACCGCCGAGGGTCCGGTCGGCGACTTCGTCCTGCGCGACGGCGATCGCGAGCTGATCATGGTCGCCACCGGCACCGGCATCGCGCCGATCAAGTCGATGCTCATGCACCTGCTCGATCATCGCAGCGGCCGTCGGGTCCGGCTGTTCTTCGGCGTGCGCACCGTCGGCGATCTGTTCTACACCGACCTGCTGCGGGGCCTCGACGCCCACTACCCGGCGTTCGGCTACGAGCTGGCGGTGTCGTCGCCGGATCCGGCGCTGTGGAGCGGCTTCCGCGGTCGGGTCACGCGGCTCCTCGGCGAGCGGCTAACCGCGGCCGAGGCGGCGCGGTCCGAGGCCTACCTGTGCGGCAGCCGGGCGATGATCGACGACGTCGCCGCGCTCCTCACCGATCGCGGCGTGCCGGCCGCCCACGTCCACCACGAGAACTTCTACTGATCGTCGTCGGGCTCACCCCAAAGCGGCGAGCCGTCGGCGCGGTCACCGAGCGCGATCGGTCACGCGCTGCGTGCTAGCGTCGCGGCGTGGGTGTCGACGCGCCCCCAAGCGTGACCGCGCCGTGGACCGACGCTGGCCCCGACCTCGCGCCGCCGGTCGGGAGCTTCGGGCGCTACCGCATCACGCGCGCGCTCGGCGCCGGCGGCATCGGCGTGGTGGTCGCGGCCTTCGATCCCGACCTCGGTCGCGAGGTGGCGATCAAGTTCCTGCAGCGCGCGGCGCCGGCGGCCGCGGCCCAGCTCCTGGCCGAGGCCCGGGCGATGGCGCGCCTGACCCACCCCAACGTGGTCGCGATCCACGAGGTGGTGCGGATCGGCGAGCGCGCCGGGATCGTGATGGAGCTGATCGATGGGCCGGATCTCGGTCGCTGGCAGGCGGCGGCGCCGCGGTCGTGGTCGGCCCTGGTCGACGCCTATGTCCAGGCGGCCCGGGGGCTGGCGGCCGCCCACCGCGCCGGCCTGGTCCATCGGGACTTCAAGCCGGCCAACGCGCTCATCGATCGCGACGGCGTCGTGCGGGTGACCGACTTCGGGCTGGCCCGCACCGTCGATGACGAGGGCCCGAGCGGCGGCGGCACGCCGGCGTACATGGCGCCCGAGCAGCGCCGCGGCGAGCCGATCGATGCCCGCACCGATCAGTGGGCGCTCGGTCAGGCCCTGACGCGGGCGCTGGCCGAGCGTCGCGCGGGCAGGCCGCCGCCGGCGTACGTGACCCGGGCGCTCGCGCGCGCCACCGCGGTCGCCCCGGCGGCGCGCTTCCCGACGCTCGACGAGCTGATCGTGGCGCTGACCCCGCGCCGCCACCGGGGCTGGTTGACGGTCGCCGCGATCGCCGGAGTCGCGGCCGCGGCAGCCGCGGTCGTGGGCCTGCGCGCGTCGCCGCCGGCGCCCCCGACCTGCGCGGTCCTCGCCGATCGCGAGCTGGCCGCGAGCTGGGGACCGCGCCCGCGCATCGCGCTGACCGCGGCCTTCGCGCGCCGCGGCCCGGCGGCGACCGCGACCTGGGCTCGCACCGACGGCGCGTTGCGCGACCACGCCGCAGCCTGGCGCCAGGCGCGCATCGACGCCTGCGTCGCGGATCGCGCGGCGGCGGTGGCTCCGGCGCTGTCCGAGGTGCGCCGCGCCTGCCTCGATCGCGGCCGGCGCGACCTGGCCGCGCTGGCCGGTGCGCTGGCCGCGCCGTCGGTCGAGACCGTGACCCGGGCCCACGCCGCCGCGCTGGCCCTCGACGCGCCGGCCGGCTGCCTCGACCTCGCCGACCTGGCGCGGCGCGAGCCGGTGCCCGAGGACGCGATCCGTCGCCCCACCGTGGCCGCGGCCCGCGCGGAGCTGGCGGCGGCGCGGGCCGCCGCCGAGCTCGGTCAGCTTCCGTCGGCACGCCGGCAGCTCGCGGCGCTCGCCGACGGGGCCCGCGCCCACGGCTGGGCGCCGCTCACCGCCGAGGTCCTGCTCGACAGCGGCGCGGCCGCGGCCGCTGACCGCGACTTCGCGACCGCGGCGCGGCTGCTCGACGAGGCGGTGCTGATCGCCGAGTCGGTCGGCTACGATCGCGCGACCGCGCGCGGGCTGATCGCGCTGGTCGACGTCCGCGGCCGCGGCCAGGTCCGACCCGCGGACGGCCTGGCCCTGGTGCCGCGGGCGCGCGCGGTCTTGACCCGGATCGGCGGCGAGCCGGCGCTGGCCGCGACCCTCGACACCTACCGCGGGCGGATCCTGCTCATCGTGGGCAAGTACGATGAAGCGCTCGCGATCCTGCGCGCGGTCGCCGACGCGCGGCGCGCGCTCGATCCGCGCCACCCCGAGGTCGCCAGCGCCGAGATCGACGTCGCCGACGCGCTGCAGAAGCTCGGGCGCCCGGCCGAGGCGCTGCCCCACTACCAGGCCGCGCTGGCGCTTCGGCGCGAGCTGTTCGGCGCCGACCACGTGCTGGTCGCGCGCGCGGTGTACAGCCTCGGCAACGGCTACCTCGAGCTCGGCGACTACGACCGCGCGCTGGCGTCGTACCAGGCGGCGCTCGACGCCTACCAGGCGACCTTCGGGCCGAACCACGCGATGCTGGCGGCCGCGCTCAACAACCTCGGCTACGCCAACATCCTGGCCGGGCGGCCGGCCGCCGCGGTGCCGCTCCTCGAGCGCGGCCTCGCGATCGTCGCCGCCACCGACCGCGACCCCATCAACCGCGCGCTCCTCGAGGGCAACCTCGGCGACGCCCTGCGCCGCCTCGGGCGGCTCGACCAGGCCGAGCCGCTGCTCGAGCGCTCGCTAGTGAGCTTCCGCGCCGCCTACGGCCCCGACAACCCGCAGGTGATCTGGTCGGTGACCGATCTCGCCGAGCTGCGCGTCGCGCGCGGCGATCGCGCCGGCGCAGTCGCCCTCCTGCGCGAGGCCGAGCGCCTGGCCGTGCCCCTCGGCCCCGACCACCCGCTGGCCCGCCGGGTCCAGACCCGCCTGACCGAGCTCGCGCGGTCCGGGGAATAACCGCGGCGCGCGCGCCGTTGGCCGCCCGATGGATCGACGAGACTTCCTGACGTTCACCTTGGCCGCCGGCCTGACCGCGTGCGCGCCCCGCGCCCGGGCCACCCGGCCGCGCGTCCCGTCGGCGCGCTGGACCGAGCTCGAAGGCGGCGGCCGCCTCGGGGTCGCCGTGCTCGACACCGCCACCGGGCAGGTCGACGGCCACCGCCTCGACGAGCGGTTCGCGATGTGCTCGACCTTCAAGCTGCCGCTGGCCGCCTGGGTCCTCGAGCGCGCGGCCGCCGGCGGCCTCGACGCCGACGCGCCGCTCCCGCTTGGCCCCGGCGATCTCCTGAACCACGCGCCGGTCACCGGGCCCATGGTCGAGGCCGCGGTCGCCGCCGGCCTGCCCCACGCCACGATCTCCGCCAAGGACGCCGCCCGCGCGGCCCAGACCACCAGCGACAACCCCGCGGCCAACCTGCTCCTGCGCCAGCTCGGCGGCCCCGCCGCCTTCACCGCGTACTGTCGCGGTCACGGCGACGCCACGACGCGGCTCGATCGCTACGAGCCCGAGATGAACGAGTACCAGGCTGGCGATCCGCGCGACACCACGACCCCGCGGGCGATGGCCGGGCTCCTGGCGCGGCTGTTTGGCCCCGACGGCCTGCCCGCCGACGCCCGGGCCACCCTGCGCGCCTGGATGATCGAGACCCAGACCGGGTCCAAGCGCCTGCGCGCCGGGCTGCCGCCGACCTGGATCGCCGGCGACAAGACCGGCACCGGCATGGGCGAGGGCCAGACCACCAAGCTGAACGACGTGGCCTGGGTCGAGCCGCCCGGGCGGGCGCCGCTGGTGGTCGCCGCGTACTTCGACGTCGGCATCGCCACCGACGACATGCGCGATCAAGATCTGGCGGTGCTGGCCGCGGTCGGTCGCCTGGTGGCGGCCGAGTGGGGTGTGGCGTGATGTCGGCCTGCTCGAACGGTTACTGACAACATATCTACTTGTTCGAAGCGTCGGGCGACCCAGACTGTCGGTCATGGATCTCGACCTGTTCGACGACGACCGCCCCCGCCGCGACCCGCGCCGCCGCTACGAGCGCGACGATGACGACCGCGACCGGCGCTACGCCCGCGACGACGACGACGACTACCGCCGCGCCGACGACTCGGGGCGCTGGGAGCGGCCGCGTCGCGCCGACGACTCGGGGCGCTGGGAGCGGCCGCGTCGCGCCGACGACTCGGGGCGCTGGGAGCGGCCACGTCGCGCCGACGACTCAGGGCGCTGGGAGCGCTCGCGGCCGCGCCGCGCCGACGACTCCGGCCACTGGTCGGCGCCCTGGGCTGGCGCCTTCCGCCACGCCCACCCGCACCGCTTCGCCTGGTTCTTCGTCGCCGGCGGCGTGATCGCCCTGACTCTCATCGTCCTCGGCCTCCTCCAGGCCACCGGGGTCATGCCCCACGTCGCCAACCTGTACTTCGCGGCCACCACCGCGATCATGCCGGAGTCGTGGCACGACGAGTGGCGCTCGCTGCCCGACCTGGTCCACGTCTTGATCGCGGTGTTCGCGCTCGGCGCCGTCGCCGGGATCGCCGGCGAGGCCTTCGAGTTCTTCGATTGACCCGATCGCTCGCCGCGCGACGACCGAGGTCGCGACGACCGACGCACGTCCTGCGCGGCGGCGCTGGTACGTGGCGTGCTTCTCGGTCACGCCATGGATCATTCCAACCAGACCCTCGGTGACCTCGCGCGCGACCTCCCGGCTGCCACGACGGTCTTCCTCCGCCACCAGCTCGACTTCTGCTGCGGCGGCCACCGCACCCTGCGCGAGGCCTGCGCCAAGGCCGGCCTCGACCCCGACGCGATCAACCGCGAGCTCGAGGCGCTGCCGCCCGCGGCGCCCGGCGAGGGCTGGGCCACCCGCCCGCTGGGCGAGCTGATCGATCACATCGAGGCTCGCTATCACGAGACCTTGCGCCGCGACGTCCCGGGCTTGGTCGCCGCCGCCGCCAAGGTCGAGCGCGTCCACGCCGCCAAGCCCAACGTCCCGGCCGGGCTGCACGCCGCCCTGGCCGCGGCCTGGGATGAGCTCCTCGACCACATGGCCAAGGAGGAGCAGGTCCTGTTCCCGCTCCTGCGCGGGCGCCTGCGCGGGCCCGACCCGGCGATGCCGATCGGGGTCATGCGCCGCGAGCATGACGACCACGCGCACAACCTGCGCCGCCTGCGCGCGCTGGCCCACGACTACGTGGCGCCGCCCGAGGCCTGCGCCACCTGGCGCGCGCTGTACGACGGCTTGGCCCACCTCGAGGCCGAGCTGATGGAGCACATCCACCTCGAGAACCACGTGCTGTTCCCGCGCGCCACCGGCGGCGGCCGCGCCCCCGACTGACAAATGTCATCGCGCGATCGCGCGGGGAGGGCGAGGGTGAGGCCATGGTGGTCAGCACCTCGGATCGCACCCTGGCGCCGCGCAGCGCGGTCGGCCCCCTCGGCCCGGCGATCGACCGCCTCGAGCGGCTCCACGCCGACCTGCGGGCCCGCCGCGACGAGCTGCGCCGCCTCCACGCCCACCTGACCGCCGGCCACGGCGCGCCGCTGGCCGAGCTGTTCGACGAGGTCGAGGCGGTCCTCGGCGCCCACCTGGCCAAGGAGGGCCGGGTGATCGTCCCGTACCTGCGCGGCCTCGAGCGCGGCCGACCCGAGCGCGCCGAGCTGCCGTCCCTCGACGTCGCGTTGCCGATCCTGACCGGCGAGCACAAGCGCCTGCGCGACGTGGTCGCCACCCTGGGCGCGCGCCTGGCCGCGATCGCCGACGCCTGCGCCGCCTGCGCGGTGGCCTACGCGACCGCGCTCCACCTGGCGACCTCGCTGTCCGGGCACCGGACGTTCGTCACCGACACCTTGTACCCGCTGGCGCTGGCGCGCGAACGCCAGCTCGCCAGCGCCGCGCCCTGATCACCTTCGCCCGGCGGGCGCGGCCACCCCGGCCGGCCGTCCCCGCCTCGATCGCCTCGGCCGGATCGGAGCCAGCATGCTCTCCAAGTCAGCCGCCCGCGCGTTCTTCCTCGGCGGCACCGCGCTGTGTGGGATCGCCTTCGTGGCGCTCACGGTGGACACCTTCAACCGCATCCCCAAGCAGACCAACGCCAGCCAGATCACGCCGGCGGTCGCCCGCGGCAAGGAGCTGTGGGACTCGTCGAACTGCATGGGGTGCCACACGCTGCTCGGCGAGGGCGCCTACTACGCGCCCGAGCTGACCAAGGTGTTCGAGCGCCGCGGCCCGGCCTTCATCCGCGCGATGTTGACCGACCCCGAGAAGATGTACCCGGGGCAGCGGCGGATGTGGAAGTACGACTTCACCGAGGCCGAGAAGGACGACCTGATCGCGTTCTTCGAGTGGATCGGCAAGATGGATCTGAACGGCTTCCCGCCCAAGCCGCACCTGGGTGGCGTCGTGACGCCGAGCGGCGCGATGGCGACCACCACCGATCGGCCCCAGGTCTTCAACCAGCTCTGCGTGGCCTGCCACGCGCTCGGCGGTCAGGGCGGCCAGGTCGGCCCGGCCCTCGACGGCGTCGGGGGCCGCATGACCGCGGTCCAGATCGACGCCTGGCTCGCCGATCCACCGGCGGTCAAGCCCGGCACCGCGATGCCCAAGCTGCCCCTCACCGACGGCCAGCGCCAGGAGCTGACCGCCTTCCTCTCGACGCTCAAGTAGGAGACCACCCGTGAAGTTCGAATCCCAGCGCGTCGCGTGGTGGTTCTTCGCCACCTGCATGCTCCTGTTCACCCTCCAGCTCGTCTACGGCCTGATCATGGGCTTCGCCCACGCCGGCCACGACGGGCTCCACGACCTCATCCCGTTCCACGTCGCCCGCGCGGTCCACACCAACCTCCTGGTGGTGTGGCTCCTGACCGGCTTCATGGGCGCGGCCTACTTCATCATCCCTGAGGAGTGCGATCGCGAGCTGTACTGGCCCAAGCTGGCCTACGTCCAGCTCATCGCCCTGGTGGTGGTCGGCGTGGTCGCGATCATCGGCTTCCACCTGCAGTGGTGGGAGGGCCGCAAGTTCCTCGAGATCCCGCGGCCCCTCGACTACCTGGTGGTGGTCGACGTGCTGCTCTTCATCGCCAACATCGGCATGACGATCTGGAAGGGCCGGCGCATGACCACGACCGCGATGGTCCTGTTCTTCGGCCTGCTCATGGCCGCGCTCCTGTACCTGCCCGGCATGTTGCCGAGCGACAACCAGACCATCGACTCGTACTGGCGGTGGTGGGTCGTCCACCTGTGGGTCGAGGGCGTGTGGGAGCTGATCATGGGCGCGATCCTGTCGTTCCTCCTCATCAAGCTGACCGGCGTCGATCGCGAGGTCATCGAGAAGTGGCTGTACGTGATCGTCGGCTTCACCTTCCTGTCCGGCATCCTCGGCACCGGCCACCACTACTACTACATCGGCACGCCGCGTTACTGGCTCCTGGTCGGTGGCCTGTTCAGCGCCCTCGAGCCGCTGGCCTTCCTCGGCATGGCGATCTACGCCATCGCGATGGCCCGGCGCGGCGGGCGCAACCACCCCAACCGGATCGCGCTGCAGTGGACCATCGGCTGCTCGGTGATGAGCTTCGTCGGCGCCGGCTTCCTCGGCTTCGCCCACACCATCCCGCAGGTCAACCTGTACACCCACGGCACGCTGGTCACCGCGATGCACGGCCACATGGCGTTCTGGGGCGCCTACGCGATGCTGGTCCTGGCCATCATCGCCTACGCGTTGCCGCTCCTGACCGGGCGTCGGCGCCACGACAGCGGCGTCGCGTCGTTCGCTTTCTGGACCTCGAACATCGGCATGATCGCGATGACCCTGGCGTTCGCCGCCGCCGGCATCACCCAGGTCGTCCTGGAGCGCCGGGTCGGCATGGACTTCGTCACGGTGCAGAAGGAGATCGAGATGCACTTCTGGGGGCTCATCCTCGCCGCGACGTTGTTCATCGTCGGCATCGCCGCCTACGTCTACGACTTCATCCGCCACGGCAAGCCGGTGGCCGAGGTCGACGGCGGCGCGTCGGACACCGCCAGCGGTGGGGCCGAGGCCGCGGCGTGACCGCGCCGTATTACCGCGAGGTCGGCGACGAGGTCCGCGCGTTCACCGCCGCCCACGCCACCCGCACGCCGGTCCTCCTCAAGGGCCCGACCGGGTGCGGCAAGTCGCGCTTCGTCGAGGCGATGGCGGCGCGCCTGGGCCGGCCCCTGGTCACGGTGGCGTGCAACGACGAGACCTCGGCCCACGATCTGATCGGCCGGTGGCTGGTCAAGGGCGGCGACACCGAGTGGCAAGACGGGCCGGTGACCCGCGCGGTCAAGCGCGGCGCGATCCTCTACCTCGACGAGGTGGCCGAGGCCCGCGAGGACGTGATCGTCGTCCTCCACCCGCTGGCCGATCACCGCCGCGAGCTCCACGTCGATCGCCTGGATCAGACCTTCGCGGCCGCCGAGGGCTTCCTGCTCGTGGCGTCGTTCAACCCCGGCTATCGGCGCGGCCTGAAGGAGCTGAAGCCGTCGACCCGGCAGCGCTTCATCGCGATCGCGTTCACCTACCCGGCGCCCGAGCTCGAGGTCGAGATCGTCGCGACCGAGGCCAAGATCGAGGTCGGCGTGGCCAAGCGCCTGGTGGCCCTGGCCGGCAAGATCCGCAAGCTCGAGGAGCTGGGCCTGGCCGAGACCGTGTCGACCCGGCTCCTGGTCAACGCCGGCAAGCTGTGCGCGGCCGGGGTGCCGCCGCGCCGATCGTGCGCGGTCGCGGTGGTCGCGCCGCTGTCCGACGACGCCGACACCCAGCGGGCGCTGCAGGACCTGGTGGACCTGCACCTATGAGCGCGCGATGAGCTGGGACGAGCGGCTGTTCGGTCGGCTGTACGCGCGCCTGACCGGTCGCGGGGCCCGGGCGGCGGCGGCGCGGGGGATCGCGGTCGAGCCCGAGCGGGTCCGGCTCGAGCTGATCGCGTCGGCGCTGGCCGGGCGGCGGATCACGGTCGCGCTGGCCACCGGCCCGGGCGGGCCGCGCGGTCACCACCTGATCGTCCCGCCGCAGCTCGACGTGCTGCCGACGCCCGAGGCCAACGCCGGGCTGCTCCTGGCCCGCATCGTCGTCGGCGCGCTCATCGTGCGCGAGCCGCCGCCGCTGGCGCCCGGCGACGACGCCCAGGCCCTGGCGACCTTCGCCGCCGTGGTGCGCGCGCGCCGGGTGATCGCCGACGAGCTGCCCGGCGCGGCGGTGGTGGTCGACGCGGCGGCGGCCGCGCTCCTGGGGTTGCGCGGTCCGATCGGCGCCGGCCCCGATGGCGCCCTCGAGGCGGCGGCCCAGCTCGCGCTCGGGCGCGCCGCCGACGAGCTGGTCGGGTTCGAGCCGCGCTGGCTAGCGGCGGTGGCGCGCGGCGATCGCGCGGTGGTCCTCGGGCCGGCGTCCGGCGGCCGGTGCGCCGCCCTCGCGCTGTGCGGCTGGCTCGGCGTCGACGGGCCTGGCGCGTCGGCGATCGATCCGCCCGGGGCGGCGCCGACCGGCAGCCGAGGTGGGCGCGAGCGCGCCGGCCGGGCCCGCGATCGGGTCCACCGCCGCCAGCTCGACGAGCGCCCCGCGGCCGAGAACCCGCTGGTCCACTCCTTCGAGAAGGTCCACACCCTCGAGAAGTACCCGGGCGGCCGCAAGCGGGTCGACGGCGCCGACGACCTCGAGGCCCACGGCGACGCCCTCGACGAGCTCGACCTCGACGAGGTAGTGCGGTCGGCGACCGCGACCAGCGGCGTCTACCGCGCCGACGTGATCGGACTCGACGACGCCGGTGAGGTCGGCGCGCCGCCGCCGCCCGCCGCCGACGACCCGGTGTTGACCTACGACGAGTGGGACGAGGCTGGTCGCCGCTACCGCCGCGGCTGGTGTCAGGTCCGCCTCGAGCCCGCGCCGCCGACCGCGCCACCCGAGGTCACCCGGCGCTTCGTCACCGCCGCTCTGGCGCGCCATCGCCGCGAGCGCGCCGAGCTCGCCGCCCAGGTCGCGCGCCTCGACGCCCAGCCGGTGCG
Source organism: Kofleriaceae bacterium (assembly GCA_018057825.1). GTDB lineage: Bacteria > Myxococcota_A > Polyangia > Haliangiales > Haliangiaceae > UBA2376. The sequence continues at coordinate 37,766 of JAGPCY010000029.1, forward strand.
GGTCGGCCGTCAGCCCGATGGCCCCGAGGTCGACGTCGACGCGCTCGTCGATCGCCACGGCGCGCTCCGCCACGGCTCGACCGGCCCCGACAAGCTGTACGTCGCGGCCCGCCGGCGGCCGCCCGAGCTGGCGGTCGCGCTGCTCCTCGATCGCAGCCTGTCGAGCGACGCCTGGGTCGCCGATCAGCGGGTCCTCGACGTCGGCACCGCGGCCCTGGTCGCCCTCGGCGATGCCCTCGATCGCGCCGCCGCCGCCACCGCGATCGTCGCCTTCGCCAGCCACACCCGGCGCGATTGCCGGCTGACCACGATCAAGGACTTCGCCGCGCCGTGGGCCACCAGCCACGGCCGCCTCGCCGCGCTCACGCCCCACGGCTACACCCGCATCGGCCCGGCGCTCCGCCACACCACCGCGCTCCTCGAGCGCACGCCGGCGCGGCGCAAGCTCCTCGTGCTCCTGTCCGACGGCAAGCCCACCGACTACGATCGCTACGAGGGGCGCTACGGCGTCGCCGACGTCCGCCGCGCCGTCGACGAGGCCGCGCTCGTCGGCGTCTCGGTGTTCGCGGTCGCGCTCGATCATCGCGCGCGCCATCACCTGCCGCAGATGTTCGGACCCGGGGGCTTCGCGGTCGTGACCCGGCCACGGGATCTGGTCGGCGCGGTGGGGAGGCTGTATCAGCAACGCTTGCGGCGGTGAGCGAGGCGGAGGCGGAGACCGAGACCGAGACCGAGGCCGAGACCGAGACCGAGACCGAGACCGAGACCGAGACCGAGGCCGAGGCGGAGGCCGAAGCCGAGACCGAGGCCGAGACCGAGGCGGAGACCGAGACCGAGACCGAGACCGAGACCGAGACCGAGACCGAGACCGAGGCCGAGACCGCGCTGGTCCATCCAAAAAACCGGCGCGGCACTCTCGCCCCGCGCCCCCTCGACACCAGGTCCGGCCCGAGACTACGCTGGTCGCCGTGTTTGGGGTCGTATCCAAGCCGGCGTTGGATCGGATCCTCACGCTCCAGCTCATCGTGGGATGGGCGGGCGAGGGGCGGACCGATCCGCCCCGTCTGGGTTGGTGGCGCACCGCGCTCGGCGACGAGTTCGGCGGCGACGATCTGTTCCGTCGGCTGACCCCGCGCACCTGGCGCTGGGCGGTGCTCGAGGCCGCGCGCGCCGCCGCCCGCAAGGTCGACGCCCTGGCCCGGGCCCGCGCCGCCGACGCCGACGAGCTGATCTCGCTCTACCGCTTCGGCTTCCACCTCGACGAGCAGCTCGACGATCGCCTGGCCGAGCACAAGCGGGCCACCGCCGACCCGGTCGACGCGCTGCCCGGCCTGGCCGCGGTCATCGCGCGCTGGGATCGCGAGGCCTTCGCCGCCTGGCTCGCGGGGCAGGGCGCCGCCACCGTCGCGCCGTCGTCGATCGGCCGCCGCCTCACCGGAGATCCCCCCGACGATCCGGTCGCCACCGCGGTCGCCCTGGTCGCGGCCCTGGCGCCCCTCGACGACGCTTATCCGGCGCCGCACTGGAAGCTGTCGCCGCAGCGCCAGGCCGCCCGCGACGCCGCCCGCGCGACCTCCGAGAAGGCCCGCGCATGACCGCGCTCGCCGAGGTCACCACGCCGCACTCGCGGCTCCTGCGCTGCTCGCTGTGCGTCGAAGAATCGCGGGCCTACTGGGGGCACGTCGATCCCGCCGATCCGCGCACCAGCGCCGCGCGCGCGTTCCTCGAGTCGTGGTTCGGCGTCAAGAGCGAGCCCTGGACCGACGAGCTCCTCGCCAACATGCGCGTCCGCTTCGACGCCTTCCCGGCCGCGCTCCGCGTGCTCGCCGGCTGGCGCGGCATGTCCCCCGACGTCCGCCGCCTGGTCTGCCACTTCCACGTCCAGCTCACCGATCCGCTGTACCGCGCGTTCACCGGCGACTTCCTGCCCGGCCGTCGCGACGCCCTGCGCGCCGAGGTCTACCGCCAGGGCGTACTGCAGTGGACCGCCGAGCACGGGCTCGCGCGCTGGGCCATGAAGACCCAGCTCCAGTTCACGACCCGGCTCCTGTCCTGCGCCAGCGCCGCCGGGCTGGTGCGCGGCCGCCGCGAGCCGCGCGAGGCGGTCGTGCCGCGGGTGCCCGACCTCGCCCTCGAGTACATCCTCTACACGCTGCGCGGCCTCCGCTTCGACGGGACGCTGATCGCCAACCCGTACCTCGCCAGCCTCGGCCTGGTCGGCGGCTACCTGGCCGACCGCCTGCGCGCGCTCGGCTCCGTGACCTTCCGGCAGATCGGCGACGTCCACGGCTTCGACTGGCGCTACGCCGATCTCGAGGCCTGGGCCGCCGCGACCCTCACCTCGCCGCCCGTCGCCCCGCTGCCCGTCGATCGGACCGATCGTACCGATCGTACCGACCTGCCCGAGGTGCACGCGTGACGACGCCCCGCACCGCGACGCCGCGCACCGAGCTCGACCTGGCCTTCGCCGCCCTGCGCCGCGATCTGGTCCACCCCGACGGGCCGCGCATCAGCACGATGCGCAACTACCGGTACGCGATCGTCCCCTACGATCCGGTCGACGAGTTCAAGCTGCGCGAGCGGGTGCGCGAGCTGGTCGGCGACCTGACCTCGGCGGGCTGGGTCATCTTGACCTTGTCCTTGCACAAGCTCCTTCTGCGCCGCCTGCGCGCCCTGGGCGACGCCCAGGTGCAGCGCATGATCGAGGCCGAGCGCGCCGCCGCCGCCGCGTCCCCCGAGCGCGGCATCAACTACCTGCGCACCAAGTTCGGCCGCGAGCTCGACGGCGCCACCGGCATCGCCGCCGACGTCTCGCGCGAGATCCTGGCCTTCACCGACGCCCACCCCGACAAGGCCGAGCGCACCCTGGTGTTCATCGGCCGGTGCGGCGCGCTCTACCCGTTCTTCCGGGTCTCGGCCCTGCTCAAGCACCTCGACGGGCGGACCCGCAACGTCCCCGTCGTCCTCTTGTACCCGGGCGAGCGCCGCGGCGAGGCCGGGTTGTCGTTCATGGGCGAGCTCGATCCCGATCGCGACTACCGCCCCCGGATCTACCCGTGAGAGGCCCCGGCCGATGAAGCTCCGCGATCTCTTCGTCTCGAACATCACCCGCGACATCCCGCCGGTCGTCTACTTCCACGAGCAGACCCCGGCCAAGCTGGCCGCCGAGGTCGACGAGTACATCATCACCGGCGGCTTCCCCGCGGACCACCCGCATCACCAGCGCGTGCCCAGCGGCATCCACGAGCAGTACGTCCGCCTGCTCACCGGCATCAGCGGCGAGCTGGCCAAGCCGAACGGCCTCGAGCTCGAGCCGGCGTCGTGGATCTCGGGCTTCTACGGCTCGGGCAAGTCGAGCTTCGCCAAGCTCCTGGGCCTGGCCCTCGACGGCGTCGAGCTGCCCGGCGGTCGCTCGCTGGCCGAGGCCTGGCTGGGGCGCGACACCTCGCCGCTGGCGCGCCAGTTGAAGGACGCCTACGCCCGGCTGCGCGAGCAGATCGATCCGATCGCGGTGGTGTTCGACATCGGCGGGGTCGCCCGCGACAACGAGCACATCCACACCGCGGTCGTGCGCAAGCTGCAAGAGCGCCTCGGCTACTGCACCGATCCCCACGTCGCCGAGATGGAGCTGAAGCTCGAGCGCGATGGCCACTGGGCGCGCTTCGAGGCGGCCGCGGTCACCGCCCTGGGCCGGCCGTGGGCCGAGGTCCGCGGCAACGCCATGGCCGACGACGACTTCTCGGCGGTCATGGCGACGCTGTTCCCCGACAAGTACCAGGACCCGATGGCGTGGCTGACCAGCCGCGCCGGCACCTTCTCGTACTCGGCGTCGGCCGAGGAGGCCGGCAAGGCCATCGCCGACATGCTGCGGTTCCGCGCCAAGGGCGCGACCCTCTTCGTCGTCATCGACGAGGTCTCGCAGTACGTCCACCAGGACAACGGCCGCATGCTCAAGCTGCAGTCGTTCGTGTCCGACCTGAAGCAGCGCCTGAAGGGCCGGGTCTGGCTCCTGGTCACCGGTCAGCAGAAGCTCGAGGACGGCGGCGACGCCAGCATCCTCGGCAAGCTGAAGGATCGCTTCCCCGAAAAGCTGCGCGTCCACCTGGCGGTCACCAACATCCGCGACGTCGTCCACAAGCGCCTGTTGGCCAAGACGCCGGCGGCCACCGAGGCGCTGCGCGGGTTGTTCCAGCGCCACCGCAGCGATCTGCGCCTGTTCGCCTACGACGGCGAGGCCATCACCCTTGACGACTTCGTCGACGTCTATCCGCTCCTGCCCGGTCACATCGATCTGATCTTGCAGATCACCAGCGCGCTGCGCACCCGCTCGAGCCGCAGCCAGGGCGACGACCAGGCCATCCGCGGCCTGCTGCAGCTCCTGGGCGAGCTGTTCCGCGGCCAGGGCCTCGCCGAGCGCGAGGTCGGCGCCCTGGTCACGCTCGAGCAGATGTACGAGGTCCAGCACACCGCCCTCGACGCCGACGTCCAGGCCAGCATGGATCGGGTCCTGCGCCACTGCGCGACCCACGGCCTGGCCCTGGCCGCGCGCGCCGCCAAGGCGGTGGCGCTCCTCGAGCTGATCGCCGAGCGGGTCCCCACCGACGCCCGCCTGGTCGCGGCCTGCCTCTACGATCGCGTCGACCTCGGCAACAACCGGGCCGCGGTGCAAGAGGCGCTCGAGGAGCTGCGCCGCGCCAACCTGCTCGGCTACTCCGAGAAGCTCGGCTACAAGCTGCAGTCGTCGACCGGCGAGGAGTGGGAGCGCGAGCGCCGCGATCTAGTGGTCGCCCCCGAGCAGCGCATCGAGCTGGTCGCCGCCGCGCTCAGGCAGCTCGTGGCCGAGCCCGAGCGCCCGCGGCTCGAGGGCCAGCAGTTCCCGTGGCTGGCGTTGTTCTCCGACGGCCGCCGCGTAAACGACCTGCGCCTCGAGGACCCGCGGACCCCGGCGGTCGTGACCATCGACTTCCGCTACCTGACCGCCGCCGACGAGCGCGACGCCACCACCTGGGTCAACCGCTCGAACGACAAGGCCGTCGAGCACCGCCTGTTCTGGGTGGTCGGCGATCCCGAAGAGCTCGACAACGCCGCCCGCGAGCTCGGCAAGTCGGCGGCCATGGTCAAGCGCTACGAGGGCCGCAGCGAGTCGCTGCCCGCCGAGCGGCGCCGCCTCCTGTTCGAGGAGAAGTCGCGGCAAGACGAGCGCGAGCTGGCGCTCCGCCGCGCCGTCGACGCGGCGTGGATGGCCGGGCGGCTGTACTTCCGCGGCAAGCCCCTCGAGCCGCGCGAGCTGGCCGGCACCGCGAGCCAGGTGCTCGGGCGCGCCGCCGAGCGGATCTTGCGCGACCTGTACCCGCACTTCATCGCCACCCGCATCTCGACCGCCGAGGTCATGCAGCTCATCGAGCCCGAGCTCAACGCGCCGTCGACCAAGTTCACCAACGAGCTGGGCCTCCTCGAGTCCGAGCACGGCAAGTACGTCCCGACCTGCCGCGGCGAGGTGCCGAGCCGCATCCTCGCGCACATCACCACCGAGGGCGGCGCCACCGGGGCGATGCTCTACGCTCACTTCGGCGGGCCGCCCTACGGCTACGCGCCCGAGGTCGTGCGGGCGTGCGTCGCCGGCCTCCTGCGCGGCAGCAAGCTCCGCATCCAGTCCGAGGGTGGCGACGCCATCTCGGCCGCGCGCGACGCCGGCGTGCGCGACGTCCTCGAGAAGGACCGCAGCTTCAAGAGCGCGACGATCTACCCGGTCGGCGACGATCCGGTCGGCTTGCGCGGCCGCGCGCGCATCTGCAAGTTCTTCGAAGATCGCCTGGGCGTGCGCATCGATCGCGAGAACGACGCCATCGCCGATCGGGTCGCGCTCGAGTTCCCGCGCCAGATGGCCCGGCTGCGCGAGGTGTTCGAGCGGCTGCGCCGCCTGCCTGGCAACCGGCCGCCGCCGGCCGCCCTGGTCGCCCTCGAGGGCGCCCTCGATAGCTGCTACCGGCGCATCCGCCAGACCGAGCCGACCGTGCAGGAGGTGCTGCGGCAGCTCGACGCGCTCACCGACGGCGTCGGCCGCCTGGCGATCTACGCCGCCGAGCTCGACGACCACGTCATCGAGCAGGTCCGTCGCGCCGACGACGTCGCCCGCTACCAGCTCGCCCAGCTCGAGCGGCTCGGCCAGGCCAGCCCCGAGGTCGCGGCCGCCGGCGAGCGCATCGCGCAGCAGCTCGCCGGCGAGTGCCCGTGGCGCGGCATCGACGCGCTGGCCGCCGACCTGACGCTGGTGACCGAGGTCTACCGCGAGGTCCGCGGCGCGCTCCTCGCCCAGCAGGAGGCCGCGACCGAGGCCGCGCGCAAGGCCATCAAGCGGCGCGACGGCTTCGCCACGCTGACCGCCGAGAAGGTCCATCACGTGCTGCGCCCGATCGCCGACGCCCAGGTGACCACCGACGCGCAGGCGATCTCGCCGACCCTCGAGCAGCTCCGCGACGGCTTCGAGCGCGCGCTGGCCGTGGCCGAGCGCGACGCCAGCGATCGCCTGGACGCGCTCCTGTCCGAGGGCGCCCGGCCCATGATCCGCAAGGTCAGCCACGGCCTGGCCAACCGCGAGGTCGCCACCGTCGGGGAGCTCGACCGCGCGCTGGCCGACCTGCGCGAGCGGGTCGTCGCCGAGCTGGCCGGCGGCGCCAAGGTGCGGCTGGTGTAGCGATGGCGGGGCGAGTCGACGTGGGGCGCGGAATCGACGCGCGGCCGGGGCCGCACCGGTCCTTCCGATTTCAGTTTAACTCATTGGTTACAGGTACTTGTAAGTCGATCCTGGATAAGGTAAAAACTTTTTCCTTATGAGCTGGGGGTTCTACGGTCGCCAGGCGGAGCTCGAGCAGCTCCGCGCCATCCTCGCCCGGGGACGCTGGTTCTTCGTCAAGGTGACGGGGCGTCGTCGGATCGGCAAGACGACGCTGATCCAGCAGGCGCTCCCCACCTCCGGCCGCCGGATCTTCTACGTTCAGATCCCGGACTCCGGTCCGGCGGGCGTCTTGTCGGCGGTGGCGGACGCCCTCGAGACCTTCCAGGTCGACGCGGCAGCGATCCCTCGGCCGCGGTCGTTGCGCGAGCTGGCGCAGACCATCGGGCAGCTCGCCCGCGCCGGCTACATCGTCGCCCTCGATGAGTTCCAGTACGTCAACCGCGAGCGGCTGCGCGAGTTCTGCTCGCATCTCCAAGAGGAGGTGGATCGGATGCTCGCGACCTCCGACCGCGTGACGGGCGGCCTCTTGGTCCTGGGATCGATCCAGACCGAGATCAACGCCTTGCTCGAAGACCGCGCGGCGCCGCTGTACAACCGCACGACCGACGAGATCCGCCTCGGCCACCTCGACATCGCCTCGCTGGTGAGCCTCCTCGAGGCCCACGCCGAGCCAACTCCGGACCGCCTGCTGTTTCTGTGGAACCTGTTCGAGGGCGTGCCGAAGTTCTACCGCGACTGCTACGAGCAGGGCGTCCTGGCGGGTGGCCGGCGCGACCTGCTCGAGCGCACGTTCTTCTTGAGCTCCTCGCCCCTGCGCACCGAGGCCGACAACTGGTTCCTGAAGGAGCTGCACGGCCGCTACGACGTCGTGCTCAAGTACATCGCGCGCCACTCGGGGTGCTCGAACGGCGACCTCTTGCAGCACGTCCGCACGGTGAGCCCCGAGAACGAGCAGGTCGGTGGCTATCTCAAGGTGCTCGCCGAGCGCTACCAGATGATCGAACGGAAGCAGCCGATCTTCGCCAAGCCGACCAGCCGCAGCGGTCGCTACTACCTCACTGACAACTTCTTGCGCGCCTGGCTCGCGGCGCTGGCGAACCCGGTGCAAGCGCTCAACTTCGCGCCGGTCGCCGGGCTCATCGAGCAGGCCGACGATCGCCTGGCGGTCGTCGAGGGCCAATCGCTCGAGAAGCTGGTCGCGACGCTGTACGAAGAGCGCAGCCGCAAGGGCCTCGGCGACTTCGCCCTGACGGCGCGGATCCAGGGCTTCTGGGACAGCAGCGACACCGAGATCGATCTGGTGGCGATCAACGAGCCCCAGCGTCGCATCCGGTTCGGCAGTTGCAAGCGCAGCGCTGACCGCCTGCTCGCCGACGTCCCGGTGTTCGACGGTCATGTGGCGCGCTTCCTGGCCGGGCATCGGCAGTACGCCGAGTGGCAGATCGAGAAGGTCAGCATCGCGCCGACGATCCCGTCCGACACGCGCGCGCGGCTCCACGCCGCTGGTCACCTCGCCCAGGACCTCGCCGACCTCACCGCCGGCCTTCCCTGAGCCTTCCCTGAGCCTTCCTTGCATTTCCTCTGAGCATCCTTCGAGCCGCTATGCCCACGATTGCGACGGTCACCATGACGAGCGAGGCCAAGCGGGCGCTGGCCAGGACGATCCGCGGGCTGCGCGGGCGGCTGATCGAGGAGCTGGGGGCGGCGATGGAGCGGGCCTACCTCCTGTCGATCGACGCCAAGAAGGCGCAGCTGGATGAGGCGGCGCGGGTCAAGCGGGCGCGGCTCGAGCGCGCGATCGAGGAGCAGGTGCGGGGCCACACCGACAAGGGCGCGAAGGACGCGGCGGCGGCGCGGCTGCGGGCCGAGGTGGTGACCGACGCGGCGGCGACCTTGCTCGTGCGGCTGGTGTACCTGCGGTTGCTCGAGGCCAGCGGGCTCGTGGCGGTGAAGGTGGTGACCGGCGGGTGGGCGAGCCGCGGCTACCGCGACTTCTGCGAGGTCGCGCCGGAGCTGGTGCGCGCCGACGAGACCGAGGGCTACGCGGCGCTCCTGGGCCTGGTCTTCGACGAGCTGGCCCACGAGCTGCCCGGCCTCTACGGCCCGGTGCGGATGACGGCGCTCGTGCCGGTGCCGGCGGCGACCTTGCGCGCGGTGATCGAGGCGCTCAACGACCCCGAGCTGGCGACGGTGTGGACCGACGACACCGCGCTCGGGTGGATCTACCAGTACTGGAACGACCCCGAGCGCGAGCGCCTCGACGCCAAGCTGGCCGCCGCCAAGAAGCTCGAGAACCACGAGATCGCGTCGAAGACGCAGATGTTCACCGAGCGCTACATGGTCGAGTGGCTGCTGCAGAACACGCTCGGCCAGCTATGGCTGGCGATGTGCAAGCAGCACGGATGGCACGCGGAGGCCCAGGCCTCGGGTCTGCTCGACAGGCTGGAGGAGCGGCGCATCGCCTGGCGCGCCCGGCGCGAGGCCGGCGAGGTCGCCCTCGACGCGATGATGCCGATCGAGCCCGGGCTCGAGGAGCGCTGGAAGTACTGGGTGCCGCAGCCCTTGCCCGACGACGCGGTGGCCAGCGCGCCGGCCAGCGTGCGCGACCTGACGCTCCTCGATCCGGCCTGCGGCTCGGGGCACTTCCTGGTGATCGCGTGTGATCTCCTGTTCGCGCTCTACCAGGAAGAGGCGCGGCACCGGGGCGAGGTGTGGAGCGACCGCGAGATCGTCGAGTCGATCCTCGAGCGCAACCTCCACGGTCTCGACATCGATCCCAAGGCGGTGCAGCTCGCGGCGGCGGCGCTGATGCTGAAGGCGCGGCAACTGTGCGCCCAGGCCGAGCCGCGGACGCTGAACCTGGTGGCGCCGGCCTTCAGCCTGGCGCGCTTGCCGGGGCAGGACCCGGCGCTGCGCGAGCTCTACGCGGCGGTCAAGGACGAGACCGGCATCCCCGAGGCCCTGACGGCGACGATCGTCGGCGCCCTGACCGGGGCCGATCACCTGGGCACGCTGCTGAAGGTCGACGCGGCCATCGACGCCGCGATCGAGCAGTACGGCGCGCAGCTCTCGGCGGCGGTGCCGTCCCGGGCCGATCAGGGCGACCTGTTCACCGGGCACCAGCCCAGGCGCCGGAAGCGCATCACCGCCGAGACCGCCAAGGCCGCGGTCCTCGACCGGCTCGAGGCCTTCTTGCGCCACCACACCGGCGGCGCCGACCTGGGCCTGCGCCTGCGCGGCGAGCAGCTCGCGGCCGGCGTGCGCTTCGTGCGCCTGGTGCGCGAGGGGCAATACGATCTCGTCATCGGCAACCCGCCCTACCAGGGCACGAGCAAGCTGGCCGACAAGGCCTACGTCGAGAAGGAGTACCCGCGGGGCAAGGCCGACTTGTACGCGGCGTTCCTCGAGCGGGGCCTGCAGCTCGTCAAGCCAGGCGGGGTGTCGGCCTTGCTGACGATGCGCAACTGGATGTTCATCAAGCAGTTCAGCGCGCTGCGCGAGTGGCTGCTGGCGACCTACGACCTGCGCATGTTGGGGGACGTCGACCGGGGGGCCTTCGAGGAGGTCCCCGACGAGGTCGTCGCCGCGGTGATGAGCGTGTTCCGCAGCGCGCCGCCGAGCGAGACGCCCAGCGTGGCGATGCAGCCGACGCCCCTCGAGGACAAGGCGCGCGACAGCGAGCGCACCAAGCGCAAGCGCGCCGCGGTGCTCTGCCAGGTCGGCCGCTACGAGTTCGAGCAGTCGTCGTTCGGCTGCGTCCTGGAGTCGCCAGTCCTGTACTGGTGGTCCGTTGAACGGCGTAACGGCTACTCGCAATCGAAGAAACTAGGCGAGGTCGCGCCTGTTCGCATGGGGATATCGACGTCTGATAATGGCCGGTTCGTGCGGATGTGCTGGGAGGTTTCGTTTGGTGGTGTTAGCGGCGTCGAAGGCGGGCTGTATGAATACCTTCATTCCACCTGGCGGCCGTTGATTAGTGGCGCGGCCGGGGTGGCCTGGCTAGCCCCGCTTGAGCTGGTCGTGCACTGGCGCGATGGTGCCTTGGAGCTGGAGACTTCGGCTGGTGCAGTGCTTCGGAATCCGATGGTTCAGATGCTGGGCGGGATCGCGTTCACGCCGATGGGCAACGCCTTCAGTGCCCGCTTGCACAGATTCAAGAGTGTCTTCGACGCTGTGGGAAGATCTGTGATTCATGCGGACCTGGCGCCGATTCTTGCGGCTATGAACAGCACCCACGCGCGTAGCACGATCTGCGACTTGAGTCCGGCAATAACGTTCACGGTCGGTGATGTAGAGCGGATGCCGTTGGTGCCTCAAGTCGATGCGGCGGGCGTGGTCCATGGGATCTCGCTCGCATTCGGCGAACATGAGGCCCACCGAGAACCCTCGGTCGAGTTCCGCCGCCCCGGTCCCTCACCCTGGCGCCACGCCCAAGAGTGGGCCCAGCTCGCCGTCGATCGCCCCGACGGCGCGCCGCTGCCGCCCTACGAGCCGGTCTACGATCCCGAGCCGCCGACCGATCATCTCTCCTTCGCGATCGGCGTCGCCCTCGGGCGTTTCGGCGCCAACGGCGAGGGCATCCTCACCGAGGCGCCGGCCACCGCGCTGCCCCACGGCATCCTGTTTCTGTCCGACGCCACCGATACCGCCGACTCCCTGGCGCACCCCGCCGCCGCGCCGATCCTCGCGGCCTGGGCCACCCACGGCCCGGCCATCGACGACAAGCGGACCCTCAAGAACTACCTGCAGGACAAGTTCTTCCCCGACGTCCATCGCAAGCTCTACGAGAACCGGCCGATCTACTTCCCGCTGTCCTCCGCCAAGAAAGCCTTTGTCGCCTACGTCTCGATCCATCGCTGGACCGCCAGCACGCTCAATGACCTGCTCGCCGAGCACCTGTACCCGGCCAAGCGCACCCTCGAGGGCGAGGTGACCGATCTGCGGGCCGCGCGCGACGGCGCCGACAAGAAGGCGGCCAAGGCGGCCGAGAAGCGGTTCGGCGAGGTCGGCAAGTGGCTCGAGGAGCTAAACGGGTTCATCGCCGCCGTCGAGCAGTGCGCCGATCGCGGCCCGCCGCCCCCCGACAGCAAGACCAAGCCGCGCGAGGTCGACGCTCGCTACGTCCCCGTTCTGGACGACGGCGTCATGATCAACAGCGCCGCGCTGTGGCCGCTCCTCGAGCCGCAGTGGAAGGATCCCAAGAAGTGGTGGAAGGAGCTGGCCAACGCCGACGGCAAGAAGGACTACGACTGGGCCCACCTGGCCGCGCGCTACTTCCCCACCCGCGTCGACGGCAAGTGCCAGGACGACCCCAGCCTCGCCGTCGCCCACGGCTGTTTCTGGAGGTACCACCCGGCCAAGGCCTACCAGTGGGAGCTGCGCTTGCAGGACGAGCTCCGCCCCGACTTCACCCTCGACGAAAACGACAAGGCCGCGAGCGACGCCGCCCGCGCCGCCTTCGAGGCCGCCCACCCCGACACCGTCGAGGAGCTGGTCGCCAAGGAGCACCAGCGCCGCCAGCGCAAGCTCGCCAAGGCCAGCGGCGCCCCCGACGACGACGAGCCCGAGGCCCAGGGCTCCCTCGAGCTCGACGCCGCCCCGGACCCCGACGCCGCCGACGACGAGGCCGCGCCATGACCACCCCCGCCGCGCCCCTCGATCTGACCGCCGACCAGCTCTACGGGCGCATCGCCCAGATCCTCGAGCAAGCCCGCGGCCAGGTCGCGCGCACCGTCAACACCGCGATGGTCCACGCCTACTGGCACATCGGTCGGGAGATCGTGGAGGTCGAGCAGGCCGGGTCGGCCCGGGCCGGCTACGGCGAGGAGGTCCTCGAGCGGCTTTCGGCGCGCCTTCGAGCGACGTTCGGCAAAGGCTTCGGGCTGCGAACGCTCCGCAGTATTCGTGCGTTTTATCTCATGTTTCCAAACGGTTCGGCGCTTCCAGAGATTCGGCAAGCACTGCTTGCCGAATCTGGCGCCCGAGTTCAGCCGGCCCTGCCTGTCGAATCTCCCCGTGCGCTGTTCCCATCGTCGCTCGGCTGGACCCACTACCTCGTCCTCTTGCGGGTGCAGCGCCCCGAGGCCCGGGCGTTCTACGAGATCGAGGCCGCCCGGGAGTGCTGGTCGACCCGGCAGCTCGAGCGACAGATCGGCGCGCTCTACTTCGACCGGCTGGCGCGCAACCGGGCGCCCGAGGAAGTGCTCGCCCTGGCGCGGCACGGCCAGGAGGTCGCGACGCCGGCCGACGTCCTCAAGGAGCCGTTCGTCCTCGAGTTCCTCGATCTCCCGGAGCACCCCTCGCTGCGCGAGCGCGACATCGAGCAGGCGATCATCGACCGGCTCGAGGCGTTCATGCTCGAGCTGGGCAAGGGCTTCTGCTTCGTCGGGCGCCAGAAGCGGCTGACCGTCGATGGCGATCACTTCTACGTCGACCTGGTGTTCTACAACCGCCTGTTGCGCTGCTTCGTGCTGGTCGATCTCAAGCTCGGCAAGCTCACCCACCAGGACCTGGGCCAGATGCAGATGTACGTGAACTACTTCGACCGCACGCAGCGGGCCGAGCACGAGCACAAGACCATCGGCATCGTCCTGTGCTCGGAGCAGAACGCGGCGATGGTGAAGATCACGCTGCCCGAGGACAACCAGCAGCTGGTCGCGGCGACCTACCAGATGTATCTGCCCACCGAGGCCGAGCTCGAGGCCGAGCTCACCCGCGAGCGCATCGCCGCCGAGCGAGCGCTCGGGCTGGCGGCGCCGATCGACCCGGCGGTGCCCAGTGAGTGACCTCGGCCCGGTGTCGGCCAGCTTGTACGCCGAGCTGCGCGAGCTGGCGCGGCAGCGCGGCATCGTGGTGTGGCTCGACAAGGAGGGCAGCTACACCGCCTTCGCCGACGCGCTGGCCGCGCGCTCGGCGGCCGACCCGACCGCCCTGCCGGTGCGCCGGTTCCGCGGCAGCTACCTCGAGCTGATGCTGGCCCTCGAGGATGTCCAGGACGGCGTGGCGATGACGCCGCTCCTGATCCACGTCCCCGGCCACAACGAGGACAGCATCGCCGAGACCCCGCTCTTCGAGGTGTACCGGGCCGGCCGGCGGCATCGCCACGCCCTCGACACGCTGGTGCGCGACGCCGCCCACGGGCTGGCGACGCCGGCGGCGATCGATGAGTTCCTCGCGACGCCCGGGTTCACCCTCGACGACGCCGATCGCTGGCTGGCGCGGCAGGTGGCGGGCGCGGCCGCGGGCGCGGGCAGCGGTGGGCCCGACCTCAGCCTGCACACCGCCGAGGCGCTGTACGACGATCTGGTGTCGCGCGGCCCGGTGGCGCGGGAGCTCGAGCGGCCCGAGGCGGTGGCCGCGGTGTGGCGCCGGGCCGAGGTCTTGCTGGGCCTGACCGAGGACGCGCGTCGACAGATCTTGGTCGAGGCCGAAGGCAGCGCGCGCCGCGCCAGCTCGCCCGCCGAGCTCGCGAGCGACGCCGCGACGGCCCTGGCCGGGTGGGCGCTGTGCGTCGAGTTCGTCCACGATCTGCGGCGCGCCCCGGCCGACCCGTGGCTCGCGATCGCCCAGCACCTGCCCAAGGCCGCGGTGGCGGCGTGCCAGAAGCTGGCGGTGCACCTGCGGCGGCGCCACGACCGGCAGTACGCGAGCATCGCCGCCAGCGTCGAGGACCTGGTGCCCCTCGAGGTCGCGACTGCGACCGCGGACGATCTCGGCAAGATCGACACCTTCGAGTTCGAGGACGCGAAGGTCCTGGCCGCGGCGCTCGACGCGCTCATGATCGCCGACAACCAGCGCGCGCTGGCGCTGGCCACCGCCCGCACCTCGGGCAAGAGCTTCTGGACCACCTACGATCCGCGGCGGCGGATCGCGTGGCACCTCATCGAGCTGGCGGCGCGCCTGGGCTCTAGCGTCGTCGATCGCGACGGGCTCCTGGCTGGCTGCACGACCCTGGCCGAGGCCGTCGCGCGCTACACCGACGGCGGCTATCAGGTCGATCGCGCCCACCGGAAGCTCGAGCAGGCCCGCGAGGAGCTGCCGCACCTCGACATCCCCGAGGCCGCGACCTTGCGCCGGTGCCTGGACCAGCTCCGCGGCGTGTATCGCCGATGGGCCGACGAGGTCGCTCTGGCGTGGAGCGCGCTCGGGCAGCGCGAGGGCTTCTTGCCGCCGGCGTCGCTGCAGCAGCGCACGCTGTTCGAGGACCTGGTGGTGCCGCGGGTCGACGAGGGCCTGACCGCCTACGTCATGGTCGACGCGCTGCGCTTCGAGATGGGGCAAGAGCTCGCCGACAGCCTGCGCGACACCCGGACCGCCGACGTCGAGCTGACCGCGCGCCTGGCCGAGCTGCCGACGATCACCGAGGTCGGCATGAACGCGCTGGCCCCGGTGGCGCGCGACGGCAAGCTCACCGTCGACTACAAGGACGGCAAGATCCTCGGCTTCCGCGTGGGCAACCTGCGGGTCGATGGCCCCGAGACTCGCCGGCGCGCGATCCACGATCGCCTGGGCGGCGAGGCCTGCCCCAAGCTGTCCCTCGAGGAGGTGTGCGAGCGCGACGCCGCCAGCCTGCGCAAGGCGCTGACCCGGGCCCGGGCGGTGGTCGTGCACGCCGAGGGCATCGACAAGGCCGGCGAGAAGGGCGTGGGCCTGGCGGTGTTCGAGCGCGAGCTCCAGAAGCTGCGCGCGGCCTGGCGGGTGCTCTACGAGGCCGGGGTCAAGCGGTTCGTGTTCACCGCCGATCACGGGTTCGCGTTGCACGACGTCGTCACCCGGGTCGCGGTGTCCCACGGCAAGTTGACCGACCCGCAGCGCCGCCACGTCTTCCTCGCGCACCGCCGCGATCAAGCCGGCGAGGTGTGCGTCGGCGCCAGCGACCTGGGCTACGACGGCGCGACGTTCTGGGCGGCGTTCCCGGCCGGGATCGATCCCTTCGACCGCGGCGCCCGCGCCAAGGACTTCGTCCACGGCGGCCCGAGCCTGCAGGAGCGGGTGATCCCGGTGGTGACGGTGCGCCACCGCTACGCCGCCGGCGGCGACAAGGCCAGCTACGAGATCGCGGCCCGGGCCGGGCTGGCGGTCGCCGGCATGCACTGCCTGATCGCCAAGGTCCAGACCGCCAAGCAGGCCAACCTGGTCTACGGCGTGCAGGCCGAGGTCGAGCTCGCGCTCGAGAGCGCCGACGACGAGGCGGTGTCGGTCGAGCTGTGCGACGTGCACCACGCCCGCCGCACCGGCGCCGGCGTGATCGCGACGGTCGATCAGGAGTTCCAGGTGTTCTTCCGCCTGACCGGCGACGTCGAGACCCGGGCCGCGGTGCGGCTGCGCCCGGCGACCCGCGCCCTCGACGTGGCGCCGGTGGTGACCGCCGAGCGGTTCCAGATCGTCTTGCGCGCGCGCCCGGCGCAGGCGCCGACGGTCGTCGCCCCCGCCGCGCCGGTGCCGGCTGGCCCGGCGGTGGCCGACTGGCTGGCCGACGTGCCCGAGGGGGTGCGCGCGGTGTTCCGCCACCTCGTCGAGCACGGCTCGATCAACGAGGCCGAGGCGACGCAGCTCCTGGGCGGGCCGCGGCAGTTCCGCACGTTCAGCCGCGACCTCGATCAGTACCGACGGCGCGCGCCGTTCGCGATCCGCGTCGAGGTGGCCAGCGGGATCAAGTGTTACGTGCGCGGTGAACCGGAGAGCTCCTGATGCTGACCCAGAACGACGCCAAGCACATCTTCAATCAGCTCCGCGGCGGCTACGTGCCCGAGCGGGGCCTCGACGCGCTGGCGGTCGGCGTCGAGAAGCCCCGCGACGAGCTGGCCCGCCAGCTCGACCTGGTCAAGGACGGCAGCGGCGGCGTGCGGTTCCTGCGCGGTGGCTACGGCTGCGGCAAGACCTTCATGGCGCGGCTGGCGATCGCCGACGCCCAGGCCCGCGGGTTCGTCACGAGCTTCGTCGTAGTGTCCGACAACGACCTGCGGTTCCACCGCTTCGACGAGGTCTACCGCAAGGTCGTGACCGAGCTGGCCACCGCGACCTGTCCCCGCGGCGCGCTGGGCGACATCCTCGACCGCTGGATCGGCCGCATCGAGGACGGGCTGGTCGCGCTCGGCGCCGACCCCGACGCGGAGGGCTTCGACGCCCGGGTCCGGGGCAAGCTCCAGGAGGAGCTGGCGACCTTGACCGGCGGCAAGGCGCCGGCCGACTTCGTGCGCGTGGTCCAGACCATCTTCGATCTCAAGCAGGCGGGCGAGCTGGCCGACGCCGCGGCCCTGATCTCGTGGCTGTCGGGCAGCGGCAACGTCGCCGCCGGGGTCAAGAAGCGCGCCGGGATCAAGGGCGACCTGGGCAGCACCGACGCGCTGGCCTACCTGCGCGGGATCCTCGAGATCTCCAAGGCCGCCGGCTACGCGGGCATGCTGATCGTGATCGACGAGGCCGAGACGATCCTGCGCATGGTCATGGCCGACAGCCGGCACAAGTCGCTAAACGGCATCCGCCAGATCTGCGACGCCGCCGGCGAGTACCCGGGCCTCTTGTGGCTGTTCACCGGGACGCCGGAGTTCTTCGACACCCGGCGCGGCGTGGCCGGGCTGGCGCCGCTCCACGATCGCATCGGCTTCCGGACCCAGGGCGGGTTCACCAACCTGCGCCAGCCGCAGCTCGAGCTGCGGCCCTTCGATGCGCCGCGCCTACAGAGCGTCGCGCGGCGGCTGCGCGACCTGTACCCGATGCCGAACCGCGAGCGGGTCATGAGCCGGGTGTCCGACGCCTTCATCGATCGCCTGGTGGCCAAGGTCACCGAGGGCTTCGGCGGCGACGTCGGCGTGGTGCCGCGGCAGTTCCTGCGCCAGCTCGTCGACGTCATGGACCTGGTCGACCTCGAGGAGGACTACGACCCCGAGAAGGCCTACGGCTTCACCGCCGGGCCGCTGGTGGCGCTCAGCCCCGAGGAGCAGGCCGCGCGCGACGGGCGCCGGGCGGCGACCGCGGCGGCCTCGGCCGCGACCCCGGCCCCGGCGGGCACCGACGACGACGACGGCCCGGTGCCCGAGGTCCAGGTCTGGTGAGCGCCTCGGTCTTCGGGCGGTTCGCGCCGCGGCTGCAAGAGGCGATCGCCGCGCGGCTGGGCTGGACCTCGCTGCGCCCGGTGCAGGACCTGGCCGGGGCCGCGATCCTCGACGGTCACAACGCGGTGGTCCTGGCCCCGACCGCGGGCGGCAAGACCGAGGCCGCGATGTTCCCGGCGCTGTCGCTCCTGGTCTCGCAGCCGGTCGACGGCGTGGGCGCGATCTACCTGGCGCCGATCAAGGCCTTGCTCAATAACCAAGCCGACCGGCTGGGCACCTACGCCGAGATGGTGGGCCTGCGCCGGTTCCTGTGGCACGGCGACGTCAACGCCGCCGCCCGCAAGGCCTTCGTCGCCGACCCGGCCGAGCTGCTCATGACCACCCCCGAGTCCCTCGAGGTCATGCTGGCGTCGCGCAGCGTGTCGACCGCGCGGCTGTTCGCCGACCTGCGGATCGTGGTGGTCGACGAGGTCCACGCCCTGGCCGGCACCGATCGCGGCGCCCATCTGATGAGCGTCCTCGAGCGCATCGCCGAGCACAGCCGCCACGACGTGCTGCGGGTCGGGCTGTCGGCCACGGTCGGCAACCCGCAGGCGATCGTGTCGTGGCTGGGCGGCACCTCGCGGCGCGCCGGCGTGGTGATCGATCCGCCCAAGGAGCCCAGGCCACGCGCGATCGCGGTGGTCCTCGAGCCCGATCCGTTCTTGCTGGCGAGCCAGGCGGCTGGGCTGGCGGCCGGCAAGAAGAGCCTGTTCTTTTGCGAGAGCCGGGCGCTGACCGAGGCGATCGCCGAGCGCATGCGCGACCGCGGCACCGACGTGTTCGTGCATCACAGCTCGGTGTCCTTGGCCGAGCGCAAGCTCGCCGAAGACAAGTTCCACGGCGGCGGCAGCGCGGCGATCGTGTGTACGTCGACGCTCGAGCTTGGCATCGACGTCGGCGATCTCGACCTGGTGTTCCAGGCCGAGGCGCCCAAGACCGTGTCGTCGTTCCTGCAGCGGATGGGCCGCACCGGTCGGCGCCCGGGCGCGGTGGCCAACACGACGTTCTTCTGCGAGACCGCGGCCGAGGTCGTGCAAGCGATCGCCCTGGTCGAGCTGGCCCGCGACGGCTGGGTCGAGTCGATCCCGGCGCAGACGCGGTGCTGGCCGGTGTTCGTGCATCAGCTCCTGGCCTTCACCCTCGAGGCCGGCGGCGTGCCGCGCGCCGAGGCCTGGCGCAAGCTGTCGCGGGTGCCCGACCTGGCCGGCATCAGCCGCGCCGAGTTCGACGCGGTGGTCGATCACATGGTCGCGACCGACTACCTGTTCGAGGCCGGCGGCCAGCTCGCGATGGGCGAGGCCGCCGAGCGCGCGTTCGGCAAGAAGCACTTCTTCGAGCTGTACGCGGTGTTCTCGAGCCCGCAGCTCTACCGGGTGCGGACCCCAAGCGGCGCCGACATCGGCTCGCTCGATCAGAACTTCGTCGACAGCCTGGTCGAGGACATGACCAGCTTCTTGCTCGGCGGCCGCGCCTGGCTGGTGCAGGCGATCGATCACAAGCAGCGGATCATCACCGCGGTCAGCGCGCCGCGCGGCAAGAAGCCGCTGTGGGGCGGCTTCGCGCCGACCCTCCTCGGCTTCGCGCTGTGTCAGCGCATCAAGCGCGTGCTCCTCGAGGATCGCAGCTACGGCTACCTCACCGAGCCGGTGGCGGCGGCGGTGGCCGAGCACCGCGAGGCCTTCGCCGGGCTGCTCGGGCCGACCGGCGCGTCGCTCCAGAGCGACGCCAAGGGCTGGCGCTGGTGGACCTTCGCCGGCGGCGCGATCAATCAGACGCTCAAGCACGCGCTGACGGTGGCGACCGGGTGGAAGATCGTCGCCGACAGCTTCCGGCTGCGGTTCGAGGGCGAGGGCGTGACCGAGGGCGCGGTGCGCGAGGCCGTGGCCCGGCTGGCCGACCCGGCGCTGTGGAACGACCTCGGGTTCTGGTTGCGGGTGATCGACCAGCTCCCGCCGTACCGGCTGAGCAAGTTCCAGCCCGCGCTGCCGCCGCGCTGTCAGCTTGAGCTGGTGGCCGGCACGCTCCTCGACCTCGCCGGCACCCGCGCGTTCCTCGGGACGCTGGTGCCGTCGGAGGCCGCGCCCGCCGAGGCCCTGGCGGCGTCGTTGCCGCGGCTGGTGGCCGCGCTGCCGGCGGCCGAGGTCGCGACCGCGCCGCTGGCCCAGCCGACCCACCCGATCCGCTACGTCGACGACGCCGCCGGGCTGCGCGCGCTGTGCGACGAGCTGGCGGCGCGGACCGTGGTCGCCCTCGACGTCGAGACCACGCTGGGCGATCACGAGCTGTGCCTGGTGCAGCTCGGCGTGCCCGAGTGGAGCGCCGTCATCGACGCCCGCGCCCTCGACGACCTGGCGCCCCTGGCCGCGGTCCTCGAGTCGCCGACCGTCGCCAAGGTCATCCACAACGCCGCCTTCGAGCTCGAGGTCCTCGGCCGCTTGAACCTGCCGATCCGCAACTACGTCGACACCCTCGCGCTGTCGCGTCAGGTTCGCGGTCGCCAGCCCGACGGCCACAGCCTGGCCGCCGTCTGTCGCCGCGAGCTCGGCCTGCGCCTCGACAAGACCGCGCAGAAGTCCGACTGGACCCAGCGTCCGCTGTCACCCGCGCAGCTCGCCTACGCCGCCCTCGACGTCGAGATCCTGCTGCCGATCCACGCCGCGCTGATCGCCGCGGCGGGGCCGGATCGGCAGGCGCTGGCGGAGGACGCAGACCCATGACCGCCTTGCACCCGATCCAGCGTCTCTACCTCGCCGAGGACCTGGTCCGGCGTCGTCGCGCGGACGAGCATCGCCGGTACGCGGCGTCGCAACGGGCGGCGCGGATCGATCCCAACCCGCATCAGATCGACGCGGTCATCTTCGCGCTCGCGAGGCTGCCGGACGGTGGCTGCATCCTGGCGGATGAGGTCGGCCTGGGCAAGACCATCGAGGCGGGCCTGGTGATCGCACAGCTACGGGCGGAGGGCGCGCGACGGATCTTGGTGGTCACGCCGAAGGCGCTCTTGGGGCAGTGGCGGCAGGAGCTGTACACGCTCTTCGCCATCGACGCGCGCGAGGTCGAGCGAGGGGACGCGCTCGCGTTCGAGGGCGAGGGGGTGTTCCTGGCGACGCGCGACCACGTCGGGAGCGAGGCGGGGGCGCAGCTGCTCGAGGCGGGGGAGCGGTTCGACCTGTGCGTGGTGGATGAGGCGCACGAGGTCTTCGCGAGCATCTACAAGCGCTTCGATCGAGGCGGGTCGAAACGGGACGACTCGCCGTACGCGAAGATGGCGGCCCGGCTCTCGCAGGCGCTCAAGCGGGCGGCGACGCCGGTGTTGCTGCTCACCGCGACGCCGCTGCAGAACTCGCTCCTCGAGCTGTGGGGCCTGGTCCACTTCGTCGACCCGACGGGGACGCTGCTCGGAGACCTGCCGACGTTCCGCGAGTTGTTCTGCCCCGCCGACCAACGCGTCCTCGCTGCCGGACAGGAGCACGAGCTCCAGCGTCGCCTGGAGACGGTCCTGCAACGGACGCTGCGTCGGCAGGCGCAGGAGTTCATGCAGGTCCCGTTCATGAAGCGGCGCGCGAAGCTGTTCGACTACGAGATGAGCACGGAGGAGGGAGCGCTCTACAACGACGTCACGAAGTACCTGCTGGAGCCGAGCTTGTTTGCGTTCCGCGGGAGCCAGCGGACGCTCTTGTTGATCGGCTTTCACCGTCGGATGGCGTCGTCGTTGGCGGCCCTGTCGGCTAGCCTCGAGCGCGTGGCCGAACGCTTGCGGAGCCTGCTCGAGGGTCGGCAGGACGACGAGCGGGACCGCGCGGCGACGCTCGGCGATCTCGAGGACGATGACGAGTCGGCCGACGCGGTCGCCGCGCCGGTGACGGCCGCAGATGCGCCTGCGATCGCGGCCGAGCTTGCTCGCGTCGAGGGCTTCGTGGCGCGGGCGCGGGCGCTGCCGACCGACAACAAGGCCCGGGCGTTGCTCGACGCGGTCAAGCTGGTCTTCGAGCAGGCCGACGCCGGCAAGAGCAGCGGCAAGCTGGTCATCTTCACGGAGTCCCTGACGACGCAGGAGTACCTCGGCCGACTCCTGCGCGAGAGCCACCTGGTCACCGAGGGGGAGATCACGTTCTTCCGCGGGACCAACAACTCCCCCGCGGCAAAGCGTGCGCTCGAGCGGTGGCAGGAAGAGGTCGGGCGCAAGCTGCCGGCCGCGAGCCGGCCGAGCCCCGACGTCGCCGTCCGGCTGGCGCTGGTACACGAGTTCCAGACCCGCTCGCGCGTGCTGATCTCGACCGAGGCCGGCGCCAAGGGCCTGAACCTGCAGTTCTGCGACACGGTCGTCAGCTACGACCTGCCGTGGAACCCGCAGCGCATCGAGCAGCGCATCGGGCGCTGCCACCGCTACGCCCAGAAGCGCGACGTCACCGTCATCAACTTCTTGGCAAAAGACAACGAGGCGCAGCGCCTCACCTACGACATCCTGAGCCAGAAGCTTGACCTGTTCGGCACCGTCCTGGGCGCGACCGACGAGGTGCTCGACGGCAGCGGCGCCAGCGCACCGGAGTCGTTGGCCAGCGCCGTGGGCGTCGACTTCGAGGCCCAGCTGCGGCGCATCTACGAGCGGTCGCGCACGCTCGAAGAGGTCGAGCAGGAGGTGCGCGGGCTGCGCGCGGCGATCGAGAGCAAGGTGCGCGAGTTTGAGGCGGCGCAACGCCGCACCGCCGAGGCGATCCAGCGTCGCTTCGACAGCAGCGTCAAGCGCACCTTCCGGCAGATCCAGGAGGACCTCCCGCGGGAGCTCAAAGAGTTCGACCAACAGATCGAACGGGTGGTCATCGGCTATCTCGAGATGGCGGGGATCCCCCACCGAGTGGCGCGCCGGCCTGACCAGGTCGAGCTCGTGGTCGACGGCGCGCCCGCGCTCCCGCCGGTGCTCCGCGATGGCACCGCCTGCCTGATCGGTGACCCGAGCCCGGGGACGCTGTTGGCGCCGTTGCACCTCGGGCATCCGCTCGTCGTCGCGGCGCTGGCGGCGACCCGGGCGAGCGCGCTCGGGCGGCGGTTCTCCGTGAGCGTCACGGCCCAGAGCGAGGAGGGGCGCGCGCTGCAGGGACGGCACGGGCGGCTGCGACTGGTCCGCGTGGCCACGCGTGGCTTCGAGATCTCCGAGCGCCTCCTGGCGGTGGTGCTGCTCGAGGGGGACGAGGCCCCGTTGCCGGCAGCGCTGGCGCTCTGCCTGCTGGATGAGCCGATGCGTGACGTCCCGCCCCGGCCCGACCGGGCGATGCCAACGGACGCGGCCATAGCGGACGCGGTGGACGAGCTCCTCTTTCATGACACCGGCGCGGCCGGTGCCCACGAGCAGCCGCGTTTCGAGCGGACGCTCGAGCAGATCGAGCGCTTCGTCAACGACCGCGTGTTGCTGCTAGAGCGGCAGCGCACGCAGGTGCTGGCACGGCTTGGCACGGCGCAGGCTGCTCGCGAGGCTGCGATGGGCGCCGAGCAGCGTGATCGCATCGAGCGCACGCTGGTCGCGGCCCAGACCGAACTCGAGCGCCTCGACGCGGACCTGGCGCGGCTGCGCGCGGGCGATGACGAGAACTACCAGCGTTGGCGCCGCCACGCCGAAGAGCGGCGCTACGCAAGGCCAGAGATCGAGCCGCTGCTCGACGCGGAGCTCGAGATCACATGAGCAGGCCGGAGGGAGACGACGTGGCACTAAGGCTGCTTCACACCGCCGACTGGCACCTCGGGCGCCGCTTCCCGAGCTTCGATGAGGCCGACCGCACCAAGCTGAGCCGCGCACGGCTCGATGTGCTCGACCAGATCCTGCTGAAGGCGGACCACGAAAGCGCCGATGCCCTGCTGTGCGCCGGCGACCTCTTCGAGGAACCCGACCTCGAGCGCGAGTGGTGGGAGCCGGTGGCCAAGAAGCTGACGGCGATGCGGCCGCGGCCGGTGTTCTTGCTCCCGGGCAATCACGATCCTCTGCAACCTGGCTCGGTCTACTACCCCGGCCATTCGTTTCGCCGGGCCCTGCCACCCTGGGTGCACGTCGTGGATCGCGATGACTTCGAGCACGAGCTCAAGGAGGGGGCGGTCTTGTACGCATGCCCGTGTCGGTCGCGGGCGGGCCAGCGCGACCCCGCGCTGGCGCTGCCACCGCGGGCCCCTGGCGACGAGCGAATCCGGATCGGCCTGGTGCACGGAAGCACCTTCGATGCCGTCGACTGCCAGACCAACTTTCCGATCGCGAAGGACGCGGCCCTCCTGCGCGGGTTCGACTACCTGGCGATCGGCGACACGCACAGCTTTCGCGACGTCCCGCCGGGCGCGCGTCCACCTGTGGTCTACCCGGGCGCACCGGAGGCGACGACGTTCGGCGAGCCAGGGGCCGGCAACGTGGTGGCGGTGTTCGTGAGCCAGTCGCGGCGGGTGACGTTTCGCCCGGAGCGCGTCGCGTACTGGACGTGGTCCGAGCGCATGGTCCGCTCGCTGGCGGAGCTGCGCGCCCTGGCGAGCGAGCCGCACCTGGCCCGCACGGTGCTGCGGCTGGTGCTCGACCTGCGCCTGACAGCCCCCGAGATGGCCGAGGCCGAGGCGATCTTGACCGAGCTGAAAGGGACCGCCGCGGCCCACGGCCGGGCCGGGATCCTCCAGGTGATGCGTGAGCGGATGACCCTCGACACGCGCGGCATCGAGGTGAACTTCGCCGACCTGCCCGAGGTCGTGCGCGCCACGGTGGCGCAGCTCCAGGAGCTCGAGCGCGGCGATCAGGCCGAGGTCGCGCGCGAGGCGCTGTTCCATCTGTTCCGGCTGGTCCGCGCGGGAGGTGCCTCATGAGGCTGGTCCACCTCGAGGTCGAGCGGTTTCAGTGCATCGAGAAGGCCGAGCTCGAGCTGGGGCCCGGGCTGAACGTGCTCTACGGGCCGAACGACCTCGGCAAGTCGAGCCTCGCCTGGGCGATCCGCGCGGTGTTGCTGTTGCAGCACAACTCGGTGGTGCACGAGCGCTTCGTGTCCTGGTGCGGCGATGGTGAGCCGCGCGTCGCGTTGACGATCGCCGATGACGACGAGCGGTTGTGGCGCGTGACCAAGACCTTCGGCGGTGGCAGCGCAGGGCGCTCGCGCCTCGAGAGTTCGCGCGATCGGCGAACCTTCACGACCGAGGCGACCGGACGCGAGGTCGACGACCGGCTGCGCGCGATGTTCCGGTGGGGCGTCCAGAAGCCGGGTGGCCAGGGGCCGCGCGGCCTCCCCGAGAGCTTCCTGACGCAGGTGCTGCTCGCCGAGCAAGACAGCGTCCGCAAGGTGCTGTTCGACACGTCGCTAGAGAACGACCCCGACGAAGCGGGCCGACTGCGCATGGTCGAGGCGCTCGGTGCCCTGGCCCAGGACCCGCTGTTCAAGCGGATCCTCGATGATACGCAAGCGAGGGTTGACACCGCGTTCACGCCGAAGGGCCGCAAGAAGCGGACCGCCGACTCGCCGTTCCTGGCCATCGTCAACGAGCAGAATGACCTGCAGGCCAAGCAGGACGATCTCACGCGGCGCGTCCGCGAGACTGAGGCCGCGGACGCCAAGATTCGGGGCCTCGCGAGCGAACGCGATCGGATCAATACCGATCTCGAGGAGGCCAACGAGGCGCTTCGCGCAGCGCGCGCGGACCTCGTCGTCCGCGAGCGTCGGGCGCAGCTCGAGGCGCAGCTGAAGGATCACGAGGCGACGATCGGCGGCGCCCGCGAGCTGCAGGAACGGATCGACCGCCTGGTGGCGGAAGGCGCGCAGGTGCGCGCTGCGGCGAGCGCCGGCGAGGCGGCCGTCCGAGAGGCCGACGGGGAGGCCACGGAGGCCGAGCGCGCGTTGGACGCTGCGCGAGGCGCGCTCGACGTCCTCACCCATGCCGACGTCGAGCACGAGCGTCGCATGACCGAGGTCACAGCGGCGCGCGACGGCGCGATGCGACGCGTCGAGGCAGCGGAGCGGGCGCTGGCCGAGGCGACGGCCGCCTTGAAGCGGGCCGAGAAGATCGCGGCCGAGGTCAAGGACGATGCGGCCGCCGCGCTTCGCCTGGAACATCGAGCGGGAGAGCTGGAACGCGCGGTCGCGACCGCCAGGGACGAGCGCGCAGCCTCGCAGCAGGCACTTGAACGGGCGAAGGACCGCGTGCGAGAGGCGCACAGCGCCGCGAAGGTGCAGGCGCGCGCGCTCGCGCAGAAGGAGGTCGCGAACCAGCGGTTGCAGCGGCGGGCGGCGCGGGCGGACGCAGAGGCGCGGCGCAAGGCCGCGATCGAAGCGCGTGACGCGGCTCGCCGAGCCTCGGATGCGGTCAAGGCGGTCGAGGCTCAGAAGGGTGAGGCCGACCGTGCCGCGGAGCGCGCGGTGGCGGCCTCCGCCGCGCTCGCCATCGCGGAGCGCGGCGTGGAGCGCTGGCGGCAGCTGGAGCTGGTCGCGGCCTATCGCGAGGCCAGGGCGACGGCGGCGCAGCTCGCGAAGGAGGAGGCTGCGGTCGCGGACGCGCGCGCAAAGGCGGCGGATTTGCGGGAGACCGCAGCCACGCTCCGAGGATCCGTCGCGCCGGGGTTGCCGACGGCCGCCGAGATCGCCGGGCTCCGCGAGCTACATGTGGAGCGCCGGACGGCGGAGGCGCGCCTTGGGGGTGGGCTGACCGTCACGCTGCGTCGCAAGCAGCCGCTGCCGGTCACGTGGGAGGCCGATGGCGAAGCGCTCGCGACACCCGCGGGCTGCGCCGCCGTGGTGGTCGTCGCCAAGCAGGTGCTCCGGCTCGAGCTTGGGGACCTCGCGGAGCTGGAGGTCACCGCCGGCGAGGAGGACGCCCGGCGAGCCGCCACGGCGCTGCGTGAGCGGTGGCGTCAGGAGGCCGAGCCCGTGCTCGCGGCCCACGGCGTGGCCGGGGTGGACGAGCTCGACGCGCGCCGCCGGGAGGCTGACGAACGCGAGCGCGAGGCCGACCGGCTCGAACGCGAAGCCAGCGCACAGGACGAGCGCGCATCGCGTCGGCCCGCATCGGGGGACCTCCGCGCGGCGGAGGCTCGTCGCGATGAGCTCGCCGCGGAGCTGTCGGGCGCCGATCTGGAGAAGCTCGGCGACGAACTCTCACGCCTGGGCGACCGGTGGCAGGCGTCGCTGAAGCAGCAACGTGACCGGAGTGGCGCGAGCCGCGACGCAGCGGTCGGGGCGCTGGAGCAGGCTCGTGCGCTCGCCCAGCAGGGGCAGGCCGAGCTGGAGCGTCTGCGCACGGAGGCTGCGCGGCTCGAGGCCGAGGCGGTGCGCCGCGACGCGGACCTGGGCGAGGACTGGGCGACCGTGGTCGACGCGTGCGACCGTGCGCTGACCGAGAGCGACGCGGCGCTCTTGGACCTCGATCGCCAGGAAGCGACGCTCGGCGCGGGCGGCGACGACGATCAGCGCGCGGCAGACGCCGCCTTGCGTGATGCGACCAAGAGCGCCGAGGCGTGCGCCACACGCTACGACGACCAGGCTGAGGCGTGGCAGCAAGCGCGCGAGGCGGCCGCCGCGGCGGCGAGCAAGCTCGAAGGCACGCGTGCACGGGCGCGGGAGCTTGCGTTCGCGGAGGAGTGGGCAGCGCAGCTCGCGTCCTCGTCTCCCTTGCTGCCGCTCGCCCGGTGGCAGCTCGCGGTGCGCGAGGCCACGGGGGCGCTGGACGCCGCGCGCGCGGTCTGCGCGCAAGCAGAGCGACAGCTGACCGACTCCCAGGCGGCGCGAGCTGCGGCGATCCAAGCGGCGCGGGGCGCGGTCAAGACGGCGGAGGAGGCGTTCGCCAAGGCCCGCGACCTCCGCGCCAGGCGGCAGGACGCGCTCAAGGTCGCCGGGGATCGGAGCCATGAGGTCGAGCTCGCCTTGAAGCAGGCACAGCTCGAGCTGGCGCAGACCAACGTCGATGCCGCCCGCCAGGCTGCGACGGAGCTGCGCGGGCAGCTCGCCGCGCTGCCGACGCTCGCTCGCTCGACGGACGTGGACGGCGTGGCGCACCACGAGCAGCAGGTCGCGCGACTGACCGGCCACCTCAGCGAAGCCAACGACGACCTGGCCAAGGCGCGCGGTGCGCTCGAGCATGTCGGCGGCGCGATCGTGCGTGAGCAGCTGCGCGAGGTCGAACAGGCTCTACAGCAGGCGCGGGAGCGCGCGCGTCAGGTCGAGCTCGAGTACGACGCGTGGAAGCTGCTGCTCGAGACCTTGCGCGCCAGCGAGTCGTCGGAAGGCGCGCACCTCGGACGCGCGCTCGCCGGTCCGGTCAGCAGACGCTTTGGGGAGCTGACCTCCGGCCGGTACGGCAACCTCGAGCTCGGCGCGCACCTCGACGCGACGGGGCTCCGGGTGGCGGGCGAGGTGCGTGAGCTTCGCGCGCTGTCGGCCGGCACGCAGGACCAGCTCGCGACGCTGCTCCGCCTCTGCATCGCGGAGCAACTGCGCAGCGCGATCGTCCTCGACGATCATCTGAGCCAGAGCGATCCAGCGCGGGTGGCATGGTTCAACGCGGTCCTACGCAGCGCGGCCCAGCACGTGCAGATCATCCTGATCACGTGCCGCCCGGCCGAGCTGCTCAGCCGCGATGAGTTCCAGCGCGCGGGCGAACCAGCCTTTGTCGGCGCGGCTGGGCTGCTTCGCTCCGTCGATCTGACCCGCGTGATCCAGCGATTCCCGTGAGGGCGGGCGCCTGCCGGTTACGGTCGCGGTCGCGGTCAGCCGCCGGCGGCGCTGGCCTCGAGCTCGCCCAGGTCGCCGAGGTGGAACGCGCCGGCGCGGGTCTTGACCAGGCCGGACTTCTCCCACGGCCCGAGGGCGCGGATCACGGTCTCGACCCGGGCCGACACCAGGCTGGCCAGGGTGGCGCGGGGCAGGGCGATCGGGATGACGACGGTGCCGTCGGGGAGATCGTCGCCGAACCGGGTGGCGAGGTGGAGAAACAGGTTGGCGAGCCGCGCCCGCACCGAGCCGGCGGCGAGGATCTCGACCTTGGTGCGCAGCGCCGCCGAGTGCCGACACAGCGCGCGCTGGAGCGCCAGGGACAGCTCGGCGCTTTGGGCCGACAGCGCCAGGACATGGGTGGCGTCGAGCTTGATGATGGTCGCGGTGGTCGACGACACGATGGCCTCGGCCGGGTAGCGCGTGCCCTCGAGGGCGGCGGTGTCGCCGACGTTCTCGCGCGGGCCGAAGATCGCGACGATCACCTCGGCGCCCGAGGCCAGGCTGCGCCGGATCGTCACCAGGCCGGTGACGATCAGGTGGAAGGCCACCGCGGGGTCGCCCTCGCGCCACAGCGCGTCGCCGGCGGCCAGCTCGCGCACGTTGGCGCGGGTCGCCAGGCGCTCGAGGAGCGCGGTCGGCACCGCGCGAAGAAAGTGGCTGGTGCGGAGGAGCGCGACGGTGCGCTCACACGCCGAGCCGGTCGCGGTCGGCGACCTCGACGACGGCGCGGTCGCGGGAGAGGTCGGGCGCGGGGGGGACCGGGGCGAGTCGTCGAACGTCATCGGGGGCTCCTTCATCGCAGCGCAGCGAGCAGGGTGTCGGCCTCGCGGCCCAACCCCTCGATGCGGGCCAGCGGTCGGCCGGTGGCGTCGAGGGCGGTGATCACCGAGGTGTGGAAGAACTCGCCGTCGTCGAGCACGCGGTACTTGATGCCGAGGGCGGCGGCCAGCTCGCGGGCGACGTCGTCGGTCGCCGAGGCCAGGACCCACTGCGGCCCGAGGGCGCGCTCGCCGGCCAGGGCGGTCAGCGTGGCCGGGGTGTCGCGGGCCGGATCGAAGCTGACGAGGACGAAGCGGATCGCCGCGCGCTGCGCCGGGGTGAGGGCGCGCTCGATGCCCTTCAGATCGTCGATCAGCCGCGGGCACGCGGCCGGGCAGGTGGCGTAGAACATCGTCACGATCACCGGCCCGCCGGCCAGGGACGCCAGCGGCAGGTCGCGGCCGTCGGCGGCGCGGACCGTGACCTCGAGGTCGTAGAGCGACGCGTCGCCGAGCGGCGAGGCCCAGTCGCCGGCCATCGCGGGGGCGGAGGGCGCGGGGGTGGGCGCGGGCGCGGGGGCGGGTGCGGCCGGCGCAGGCGTCGGCGCGGCGGTGGGGGCGGGCGTGCGATCGCGCCGGTCGCAGCCGAGGAGCGCCGCCGTCGCCGCGAGGGGGATGAGGAGCTTCATGGGGTCCTCCGCGGCACGTCGGCCGCGCAGCGGAAGCCGAGGTTGGCCGTCGTGTAGCGAGCCTGGAGCGCGCTGCGCATCGCCAGCCGCATGAACGTGGCGTACTGCGAGGGATCGCGGGCCAGGGCCGCGCCGGCGCCGCAGTACTTGTCGCGGGCGGCGTCGCCGCGCTCGCGATCGTCGGACGCGACCAGGGCCGCGCCGAAGTCGTAGACCCACTCCCACACGAGCCCATGCAGATCGTGCACGCCCCAGGCGTTGGCGGTGCCGCGGCCGACCGCGGGCAGGACGTCGGGAGTCTGCTGCGCGTACCAGGCCAGGATCTCGTCTTGCCAGCCGGCCTGGTCCGAGGCGTCGGTGCGCTCGGCGCTGGCCGCGGCCGCCAGCTCCCACTCGCGCTCGGTCGGCAGGCGACCGCCGCGCCACGCGCAGTAGGCCTTGGCCGCGAACCAGCTCACGCGCACGACCGGGCTGTCGGCCGGGGCGCGTGGCCCCAGGGTCAACGCGTCCGCCCAGTGGCCGAGGTAGTCGCGGTCGGCGCGGATGGCCTTGACCGCGCCGCGACGCCACGCCGGGTTCGCGCGGACGAAGGCGAGGAACTCGCGGTTGGTCACCGGAGTGACGTCGAGGAGGAACGCCCGCACCTCGACCACCTGCTCGCCGGGGGAGGTCGGGAACACCGGCCGGTACTGGCCAGGTCCCACGGTCACCCGCGGCGCGGCGGTGGCGGCGGTCGCCAGGGCGGCGACCAGCGCGAGGGCGGCGCGTCCCGGTCGGCGCATCAGTGACCGGCTCCCGGCGGTCGCGGCGTGGTGGCGCGGACCTTGGCGACGTCCTCGCGCGACACCGCGCCCTTCTTGTTGTCCATCGTGTTGAACACGAAGGTCAGGATGTTGGCGATGTCGTCGTCGGTCATGTGCGACATCGGCGGCATCACGCCGTTGTAGTCGACGCCATTGACCTTCACGGGCCCGGTCAGGCCGTTCAGGACGTGACCGACCAAGATCGGAGTTGGCGTCGCAGCGACGTAGTCGGACGCGGCCAGCGGCGGGAAGTTGGGCGGCAGGCCCTTGCCGTCGGCCTGGTGACAGGCCGAGCAGGTGCCGGCGTAGAGCGCCTTGCCGGCGGCGACCTGCTGCTCGACGGTCAGCTTGCCGGCCTCGGCCGCGGCGCTGGCGGTCGCGACGGCGGCGCCGGCGCCCGGGTCGGCCTTGTCGGACAGGTAGACCGAGTCGACCTCCTTGCCCGAATAGACGACCTTGTCCTCGGCGCCCTCGACCTTCAGCATGCCGACCGCGCCCTTGTTGAAGGCGCGAAACAGCGCGTGGTCGACCAGGATGTACGTGCCCGGGACGTTGACGGTGAAGTCGACGATCGTCGAGCCGCCGGCCGGCACCATCGTGGTCTGCACCTGCTCTTGCGCGTTGGTTCCGCCCTCGAAGTAGACGTGGTCGAAGATCTCGCCGATGACGTGGAAGTTCGACGCGATGTTGGGGCCGCCGACGCCGAAGTAGATGCGGACCTTCTCGCCGACCTTGGCGGTCAGGGCCTTGTCGCCGACCAGCGCGCCCTCCGAGCCGTTGAACACGATGTAGGTCGGGTGCTCGTCGATGCCCTTCTGCATGTCGAAGGGCTGGAGGCCCTTCTCGCGGTACTTGCCGACCGTGTAGAAGTCGCCCTGCATCACGTAGTACTCGCGGTCGACCTTGGGCAGTCCGCCCGGCGGCTCGACCAGGATGAGGCCGTACATGCCGTTGGCGACGTGCATCGGCACCGGCGCCGTCGCGCAGTGGTAGACGTAGAGGCCGGGGTTGAGCGCGCGGAACGAGAACTGCGACTCGTGGCCGGGGGCCGTGAACGAGCTGGCCGCGCCGCCGCCGGGGCCGGTCACCGCGTGGAGGTCGATGTTGTGCGGCATCTTGCTCGACGGGTGGTTCTGCAAGTGGAATTCCACCACGTCGCCCTGCCGGACCCGGATGAAGCTGCCGGGCACCGTCCCGCCAAAGGTCCAGAAGGTGTAGCGGACGCCGTCGGAGATCGGCAGCTCGAGCTCCTTGACCTCGAGCTTCACGACGACCTTCGCCGGCTTGTCGCGCATGATCGGCGCCGGCACGAAGGGTGGGGCGGTGAGCTCGGCGACGATGGGCGCGCCGGTCGGAGCGCTGGTCACGTCGGCGGGCGGGGCGGACGCCTTCTTGTCGCCGCCGGCGGCGTTCGCGTTCCCCCCCGCGCCGCCCTTGCACGCGACCAGTCCCAGGGCCAGAACTCCGAGCAAGCGTAGTGTTCTCGTTGGCATAGAGCCTCCTGGCCTGACCCCATAGCAAGGCTCGATCCGCGCCGCGGGAGAGCCTCGCGCCACCCCGGAGCGGCGACCATCGCCACGGGTTGTCGGCGGTTACGTCGCGCGAGGAGCGGTCGCGCAAACTGCGCAGGCCTTGCGGCGGCAGGGCTCGATCGCGCGAAAAAGCCGCGCGTTCTCGACGGTGCGACCGGTTGCCACTGGGGCCTCGACCCCCGGGGCCAAGCGCGGCGCTGGGAGACCTCCCGCAGCGCGCCCTCATCCGGGACGCATGAAGCCGGAGCGGTGGGGCACCCTGCCGACCATCGGCTGGCGCCAACAGCTAGCTTCGATGGGGCGCCACGGTATCGCGACCCCGCGGTGGCGCAGCGACGCCGGCGCTGACGGCCAAGCCCCGTCGCGCCCGCGAGGTCCACGTCACTGCGCCGGGCCCCAGGGGCCGGCCTTGAGCCGGGGCTTCACGTCCATGACCGGGCCGCGCACGCAGCGGACGCCGAAGCGACGGTCGACCTTCTCGCGGGCCCGGGCGCCGATCGAGACGTAGGAGTACATCCCCTCGTCGCCGGGCGTCGTCCAGTCGCCGCCCTTGACCATCCCCTCGTCGCCCTCCATGTCCGCGATCCACTCCGACACGTTGCCGATCATCTCCTGCGCGCCCACCGGGCTCGCGCCCTTCGGCCGATCCTCCACCGCCCGCGGCCCGGTCGGTGAGCCGCAGTCTGCGATCAGCGCGTGCTCGCAGAAGGTATCGGCGTAGTCGTCCGGCGAGCCGGTGTTCCACACGTTCACCCGGGTGTTGCAGTAGGGGTCGCGCGTACGCAGTGCGGCGGGATCAGTACAAGGACTCGGCCCACGTGCAGCCGCTTCCCACTCGGCGTTCGTCGGGAGTCGCTTGCCCGCGGCAGCGCACAGCGCCATCGCTTCGCCCCGCGTCACCTGCGCTGGCAGTTCGTCCGCTGGGAGGGCTGACACGCCCGCACCGCAGGTCGCGCACTGCCGCGCCAGCCTGTTCGTCAGTTCCCGTTTGTCGACCCAGAAGGCCGTCGGAAACTCATAGAGCGAGTACTCCGTCATGTTCCCCATCCGCCCCCGATAGTCGACCACGTAGCGCGTCGCCGGCAGCCGAATCTCCGCGCCCGACCCGAGATCTTGCTCGCAGTAGCCCTGCGCGTTGCAGCTCCCCGGACACGGCTCGGGGGCGGCCGTGCATCCCGCCGCCCCGACCTGTCCTGGCCCATCGCCCGCCGCCGGTCGCTGCTCCCCCGCGCCGCGCTTCGTGCCGCACGCCACGAGCGCCAGGGCCACGACGCACCCATGGAGGGCCCCCTCCACCGTCATTGCGCCGGGCCCCAGGGGCCGGCCTTGAGCCGGGGCTTCACGTCCATGACCGGGCCGCGCACGCAGCGGACGCCGAAGCGACGGTCGACCTTCTCGCGGGCCCGGGCGCCGATCCCGATGTACGAGTAGTTGCCTTCATCACCCGGCGTCGTCCAGTCGCCGCCCTTCACGAGCCCCTCGTCGCCCTCCATGTCCGAGATCCACTCCGACACGTTGCCGATCATCTCCTGCGCGCCCACCGGGCTCGCTCCCTTCGGCCGATCCTCCACCGCCCGCGGCCCCGTCGGTGAGCCGCAGTCCGCGATATGGACGTTGTCGCAGAGTGTTGCCAGAAACCCGTCGAACGCGTCGCCCATGTGATCGACGATCCATGGGTACGGACGTGTGTTGCATGCCGGGTCGCTCAAGCGAAGGATGGCGGGGTCCGTACAGGTTGTTGGACCGCGGGCCGCAGCCTCCCACTCGGCATTGGTGGGAAGCCGCTTTCCAGCAGCCATACACACGGCCATCGCTTCGTCGCGCGTGAGCTGCGCCGGCATCTCATCTATGGGCCTGCGCAGGTCACAGGCCTCGCATCGTCCAGCGACAGCGTTCGTCATCTCTCGTTTGTCGATCCAGAAGGCGCTTGGAAACTCGTAGATCGAGTACTCACCTGAGCTACCGTGTCGCCCGCGATACTTGACCACGTAGCGCGTCGCGGGCAACCGAATCTCCGCGCCCGACCCGAGATCCTGCTCGCAGTACCCCTGCGCGTTGCAGCTCCCCGGACACGGCGCCGGGTCGGCCGTGCATCCCGCCGCCCCGACCTGTCCTGGCCCATCGCCCGCCGCCGGTCGCTGCTCCCCCGCGCGGCGCTTCGTGCCGCACGCCGCGGCGACGAGCACGGCCACCAGGAGCCGCTCGCTGCGGTTCACAACCCACCGGCCGCATCGAAGGCGGACAAGCGATCCTTCTGCGCCTGGTCGAACTCCTTGATCACGGCGTCGAGATCGCCGACGTCGAAACCCAGCTCGTGCAGTAGCTCCATCCATCCTTTGCGCAGGTCCGTAAACGGCTCAAACAGCGCATCCAGCGCAGCCTCCAGCTCGTTTAGGGCCATCACGAAGTGCATGGACACCACGACGTATAGCTCCCGCGCGTAGGTCTCGACCAGCTCCGGCAGGCCCAAGGTCTCGGCGGCGGTGGCGAGCCGCTCGACCTCGACGGGCAGGAAGTCCATGACCGACAGCCCCTCGGCGGTCTGGCGCTCGGCCAGGTAGTCGCGCAGGTCCTTGCCGATCGTGGTGCGCAGCCGGAACAGGATCTTCACCAGCTCGGCGAGGCTGAACGACACCGTCTCCTCGCGGGTGCGGAACTTGGCCAGGCGCTCGAGGCGCGCCTCGGACAGCGCGGCGTCCTCCCCGACCGACAACAGCCGGCCCATGGTCTCGAGGGTGTGCTCGCGATCCTGGAAGTGACCGTGGCGCCGGACCTGCTCGAACAACGAGACGTAGCGCTTGAGGATCATCATCAAGAGCGGGCCGATGAAGCCGACCTTCAGCTTCTTCTTGGCGTAGGCGCCGCCCCACGGTTGGTTCACGAACGTGATCCACCGCTGACCCAGGTGCGGGTGATCGGCCTTCTTCGCGGCGGCGACCTCGTCGTCGTTGCCGAACAGGAACCGGTTGAACATGAACGCGCCCAGCAGGCCGCCGGTCAGCTCGCCGTGGATCTTGGCCCGGGTCGGGGTCGAGCCGGGCCACTGCGTGGTCAGCTCGTCGAGGAGGGGCTTGAGCGCGACGTCGTAGACCTCGGCCAGCGGCGCCACCGCCGCGCCGCGCCCCTTGCCGTCGTTGAACAGGTGATCGACCACGCCGCTGGCCACCACGACGCCGGCCAGGACCTTGAGCACGGTCGGGTGGGTGATCGCGGCCTTGACCTTGGCCTCGACCTTCTTCATCGCCTCCGGCCGCTTGTCCCACTGCCGCACCGTGGCCCGTCCCATGGCCTTGGCGACCTCGCCCACCAGGATGCCGGCGTCCGAGGTGAAGAGCACGGCGGCGCCGACCGCATAGGGCTTGGTGCCCTCGAGCGCGTCGACCAAACCGTGCAGTCCGTTGGTCGCGCCCTTCACCGTGTCGAGGAGCGTCCGCGCCATCTTCGAGATCTGCTGCGCCGACTCGTAGTGCCAGATCGCGTCCTCGGGTGGCGCCGCGTCCTTCTTGCCGGCGTAGGCATCGAGCATGACGCCGAGGTCCTCGCCGCTCAGGTAGTAGAGGAGCGACAGGAGCAAGAGCGAGCCCTTGACCGACCGGGTCATGGCCTCCTCGAACAGGCGCAGCCCGCGCCGCACCGCCCGGTCGTCGAGCTCGGTCTCGAGCGTGGTGACCACGCCGTGGACCTTGTCGACGAGCTGGTAGGCGCGCTTGACCATCATCGCCGCCCGGTACTCCTTCGGGCCCGGCAGCTTGTCGATCGTGAACTTGCGGAAGAACTCGTCGCGCAGCGTGTGGACCAGGTAGCCATGAAAGAAGCCCTCGGCGAAGGCCTTCCACCGCCGGCTGGCGTCGCTGGCGCCGCCGGCGCGCTCGAACAGATCGAGCACCAGCACGGTCAGCTCGGCCGCGAGGGCGGGCGCCAGGAACTTGGCCACGCGCTTCGCCGCCATCGTCGTCATCTCGCGGACGGTCAGCTCGCGCACCACGGTCCGCACCGCCCACACCTCGGCCGCGGGCAGCACGACGGGCGCGGCCAGGGCGATCGCCGCCGCCGCGAACAACAGCCCCACCAGCGGCATGACGCCGCGCGTGCTCTGGTAGACGTCATCGGAGATCACCGCGAGCCGCCAGTCGCGGACGAAGTCCAGGAGGTGCAGCGCGAACACCGAGCCGTCGACGAGGTCGCGGAAGTACACCCAGCGCTCGTCGGCGCCGACGATGCGCGACGACGCCCCGACCGGCATCCCCTGGGTGAAGACCAGCACGCCCGGCCGGGCCAGGAGCTCCTCGACCCGCGCCCGCCGGGCCGCGGTCAGCTCGGCGGCGAAGTCCCCCAGCGCAGGTCCACCGTCCATGACGTAGCGGACCGTGGCGTCGAGCTCGCGCTTGAGCATCTGGTAGCTGGCGGACTCGACCAGGCCGGTCCACGACGACAGGTCGACCACCGCGAACGGGTCGGGGAAGTACAGCGTGGTCATCTGCACGAACCAGTCGAACGAGTCGTTCAGGTTGAGCAGGCTGGCGCCGTTGGGCGTCGCGATGTCCTCGACCATGCCGCGCGGGTCGAGCAAGAGCCGGTAGCCCCCGCGGGGCTTGGCCGGGACGTAGACCTGGTGGACGCGCTCCTTTTGCTTCGGGCGGCCGTCGATCGCGTGGAACAAGACCACCGTCCGCGGCTCGCGCAGGTCGAGATCCCCGTGGGCGGTGCCGTAGCCGCCCAGCACCTCGCGCGCCCGCCAGCCCCCCGACACCGCGTCGATCGCGAAGAGCTGGTAGCTGGTCGCGCTGGCGACCAAGAGGTAGTCGGTGCCCTGGGCCAGCAGCACCTCGTCGGTCGTCGCGGCGAGGAACTGGTCGGTGAAGGTCGCCGGCGTCGGCCCCTTGAGCTCCTTGCCCGGCTGCCACTTCGGGAAGTACGCGCCGTCGAGCCAGCGGTACGTGCCATAGCTCGCCAGCATGCGCGCGTAGCGGGCGGGCTTGAGCCCGTCGAGCCCGGGCGGCATATCGCGGATCGCGTCGACGGGGCGCTTCCACACGCGCCGGGTCTCGGTGGTCATGCCAGCGAAGGCCTCGACCCAACGTCGCGGCAGCCCGCTGGCGGCCAGCTCGGCGGCGTTGTCCTCCGAGAAGTCGGTGAGCTGACTCAAGTGCAGGAGCGGCACGAGGAGCGCGTCGTCGCTCGGCGCCCACGCCTCGACCAGGTAGTCCAGATCGCCGGCGTCGTGGCGCGACGGGGCCGCGGTGATGGTGAGCGGACGGCCGTCGACCGCGAGGAGGAACTTCATCGCCAGGGTCTGCGTGGCCTGGGCGTGGGGCTTGTGCTTGCGGAGCGCGGGCGGGAAGCGACGGGAGTCGAGGTACATCCCCAGGTGGACCCGGCCGATCGTCGGATCGAGCTCGAGCTGGGTCAGCCCATCGTCGTAGAAGATCGTCGCGGCGATGCGCTGGAGGCGGGCCTCGTGGTCGGCGACCACGGCGTCATTGAGCGGCGCGAAGCGGAGGGACATGGCTACCTTCCTGTGGCGGGATCACGAGCGGCGGCCGAACAGCGCCCGGCGCGGCGCGGTGGTGCGGCCGGTCAGGAGCGCTGGGGCCTGGGGGAGGTCGC
Organism: Kofleriaceae bacterium; assembly: GCA_018057825.1. Classification (GTDB taxonomy): domain Bacteria; phylum Myxococcota_A; class Polyangia; order Haliangiales; family Haliangiaceae; genus UBA2376. The sequence goes on from JAGPCY010000029.1 coordinate 75,702, forward strand.
GCTCGCCGGCGCGGCGGCTGGTCGGCGGGGCGCCGCCGCCGGCGTAGAACGTCCGTCGGTGGTTGGTGTCGACGCGGTAGACGGTGATCGCTCCGTCGTCGCCGACCGGCAGCGCCATCGCCGCGATCGGCTTCGCGTCGGGCGGGCCGACGAAGGCGCGCAGCCGGCGGCCGGCGGCGAGGACCACGCCGGACGGATCCGGTGCGCCACCGGCGGTCGGGCGACGCAGGGCCCCGGCCGTGACCTCGAACACCTGGGGACGCTCGAGGACCGCGTCGAGGACCGCCGGATCGTCGCGGTCGTCGTCGAAGTCGGCCGGCGGCCGACCGATGACCACCCGCGCGGCCCGCGGCTCCACCTCGATCGCGCCGTCGAGGATCGGCGCGCCGTCGTCGTCGTAGCCGACGATCACGAACTCGCGGAGGCGCGGGAGGACGCTCGCCGGCGTGAGCAGGGTAGGGGCCTTGGTGCGGAAGCGCTCGGCGCCGCCGATCTCGATCGACAGGCCCAGCTCGTAGTCGGTGCCCTCGACCTCGGCGGCCTCCGACACCAGCGGCAGGTCGTAGACCACGTCGCTGCCCGGGAAGCGGAGCTTCCACCGCAGCGCGTCCGGAGGCGCCGGCGCGAGCTCGACCGACCGGACCAGGAAGCGCCGCCAGTCGGGGCCGCGGCGTCCGGGTGGCGCCGGCTCGATCGCGCCGACGAAGGTGGCGAGCAGGTCGTCCGGGCTGCCCTCGCGGCGGGGTTGACCGTCGGCGCCGAGGAACGCGTCGAGCTCCCACAGCTTGATCGTCACGTCGCTGGCTTGGCGCGGCTGGTGGAGGTGGACCTCGACCGGCTGGGCGAGGTCGGTGATGCGGCCAGGGTGGAGTCGCGCGTGGACCTTCATGACGCCTCGAGCGGTTGGAGTTGCACGATGGTGAAGCCGTCGGCGCGGGCGCCGAGCGTCACCGCGGCGCGCCCGGCGGCGCCCTCGAGCTGGTACGCGCCCGCCGGCAGCGGCGTGGGATGGGTGGCGAGCCCACCCTCCGCGGTGGTCAGCTCGACGGTGGCCGGACCCGACAACGTGAAGCGTTCGCCGCCGACGCCGGTGAACCCGTCGTCGACGATCAGCAGGTTCACGAACCCGACGCGCTGGCCGGGGACGTGGCGCTCGTGGCGGGTCCCGCGGTCGGCGACCGCCGGCGCGCAAACGACTTGGCCATCGATCGACAGGTCGTAGTCCTGGAACGGCACGTCGGGGTGAAACACCACCCCATCGGCGTCGGTGCGCAGCTCGAGCGGGCCCTCGGTCGGCAGGAAGACCGAGAGCGCGCGATCGGCCAGGGGCACCTGACCGAGCTCGTCGAGCAGCCGGACGTGGAGGTGTCCAGTCGACGACCACTCGATCGTCGGCTCGCGGTCGTCGACCGCCAGGCCGGCCTGGAAGTCCTTGGTCGTGGTCTTGATCGTCGGCATCACGCGCCCTCCGCGCTCGTCAGGTGAAGGCGCCAGGTGCCGATGGCGGCCTCCGGGATCGTGACCTTGCCGTCGCTGTCGGCGATCGCGCGGACCCGGTCGCCGGTCTCGACCGTCTCGAGCTCGACCTCGACCCCGAAGGCCGGCACCTCGTCGAGGATCAAGGTCGCGGCGAAGGGCTTGACCAGCGTCAAGAGCCCCGCCTCGGCCGCCTGACCGCCGGCCTCGACGGTGAAGGTGTACGTCCCGGCGCCGCCGTCGGTGGGCGTGGTCCAGGTCGCCTCGACCATGGCCTCACCGCAGGTGCCGCGGGTCGTCCCGGCTGGGCTGTCGTCGATCGCCGAGCGAATCGTGAAGGTCGCGGGTTGGCCGGACAGGTCCAGGCACATGGCCAGGAGCTTCACGGTCTCGCCGGGGCGCGCCGTGGTGGTCGACCAGGTCGCCGAGAGCAGCGCCGGGATCGGCTCGAGGTCGTCGTCCGCCGCCGCCTCTGCGGCCGCCGGCCCTGGCGCGGTCGAGGGCGCGCCCCCGGTCGCGCTGGTGGTGGCCGCGCTGCCTCCAGGCGCGTCGCCGGTCGCGCTGTCGCCAGCGCCACCGGGGCTGACCTGGGCGGGCCGGTTGCTACCTGGGTCGGCGCCAGGGACCTCGCTCACCGTGCCGGTGGCCTTGGCCGCGGTCGCGACGCCGCCCGGGTTGAGGTCGATCGTGGAGCCCTTGAGCGCCACCAGGTTGCCGTTTACCTTGACCCCCGCGGTGCCGGTCGCGTCGACGCCGGCGCTCTTGCCGATCAGCTCGCACGCGCCGCGCGCCGTGATCGCGATCTCGCCGGCCAGGATCTGAAGGTCGTCCTTGCACTGGATCGCGACGTCGCCCTGGGCGGCCTCGAGGGTGACGCCGGCGCTCGCTGCGATCGTCACCGTGGCGATCCCCTCACCGTCCGCCAGGCGGATCGCGCCGTCCTTGTCGTCGAGGGTCACGGTGTGGCCGCGCTTCGAGCGAATCACGCGCCGCGGGTTGTCCCCGTCGGCGTTGGCGTCGGGGGCGCGGTCCTTGCCGTTCCAGATCGCGCCCAGGACCACCGGCCGCGCCAGGTCGCCGTGTTCGAAGCCCACGACCACCTCGTCGTCGACCTCGGGCAGCGTGAACCAGCCGCGGTCCGCGCCGGCGCCCAGCGCCACGACCGGACACCACCAGGTCGAGTCCGGACCGAGGGTCGGAAACCGCACCTTCACCCGACACTGCTTCTCGGGGTCCTTGATGTCGACCACGATGCCGATCACGGCCTCGTACACGCGATCGGCCTCGGCCTCCGCCGTCCTGATCTGCTGCGCAAAGAATGACGCCAATCCAAAGATCGCCACGAATCACCTCCCTCGAAGGGGTCGTTGCAAACGCGTCCAGTTCGTCCGGCTCGATCCCGATCGGGACCTCACGCTGCGAGCGCGCGGGGCCGCGGGCCCGTCGCCGCCGCTCACCGCTCGGTCACCGCCGCGCACGGGTCGCGAAGGGCCGCTCCACAGCCGATGCCCGCTCCGCAGTCGAGGCCGGTCCACCGGCCTGTGCGCTGGCGCGGGTCGGGGGTGGGGCCGTCGAGAGACGTGGGATCGCGATCGCTGTTCGACATGGGACCTCCTGCTTCGCCAACCGGCGCGGTGATCGGATCGGGCAGACGGCCGACGGGGGCTCACGTCCGCAGGTATCGGGACGAGCCACGCGCGGTTGCGTCGTCGCGAACGAATTCTTGCTGTGCCTGCCTAACCCATCGATCTTGCTTCGGAACGTCCAGATCCGGGACGCATCCTCCCGGATCCACAGGACCTTTGCGCCGGCCTCGGCCGGCGGCTGCACCTATATATAGGCGGCCGGATGCCGGGCCGGATGCCGGGCTATGGGGCGGGCAGCAGGCAGGTCACCTGGGCGTGCACCGTCACCGTCGAGCCGGTGTTGTTGCGGGAGTAGACGCAGCGCCATCCATTGGCCGGCACTGTCGCCCCAATCTCGATCGGTCCGGCGTCCGAGAGCAAGGCCCCTGTTCCGGTCCCGTCGTTTGTGACGTAGCAGCCGCCCGTCAAGACGATCGCGTTCGCCGGGCAGCCGGCCAGCGCTACACCGCCCCCGTTATCGATGTTCTGACTTGGTCCATCGACCCGCATGATGCGGCTTTGGGTAATCGGTGGCTCCGCTGCAGGGCAATCACAGACGGCTGCATCGGCATCGCCCGGCGAGTCGTCGCTGCACGCAAGGATGAGGGTCGTGGCCATGATGGCGCCACCGATCGCGGCTGCAATAGTTCTCATGTTCTCTACTCCGTTGAAGCCCAAGTGAAGGAGGTCACCTGGCGCGACAGTTGAGGTGGCATCGCAGCGGTTGCCGTTCCCGGGGTCAGCGAACTCGCAGCGCGCGAGGCCCAGCCAAGCTGAATCGTGTTGCCCCCCGCCAGACCGAGCGTGGTCGCGCGCAGGTACTTGAAGGGGCGGTACGTGCCGACTGCGTTGCAGAAGTACACCCCATCGCCATCGGGTGCCGTCTGCGCCGCGCAGTAGGTCGAGGTCGAGGTCGTCGTGTAGTTCCCGGCGCGGCCACCGAAGACCACCCGTGGCGCGAGCGTGCCCGGCGGGACGAGCCCCGGATGGCTGCGCAGCGACGAGGTGACGACCCAGCGTTGCCCTGCGGGGATGAGGTACTGCTCGGGGCCGCAGCCGCTGCAGGTCGTCTGCGCCACGAAGGGATTGACGTCGACGCGCCAGGCCTGGGTCGTCATCGCCGGCGCGGCCAGCGTCCCGCTTCCGGTCGTGATGATCGGTGTCGGCACCTGGGCGCACTCAGGCGGCATGAGCGCGCTCCCGGGGTCGCACAAGAGACTGCTCGGCGTCGATGAGAGGAGCGTCCAGTATTGCCGCCACGTCGCGGTCCACGGGGCCGCGGCCGGGGCCACAGGCGCGAAGGTGACATAGGCCGGGTCGCCGCTGGTGTTGGCGACCTCGAGGTCGAGCATCGCAGCGTTGCCGACCCCGTTCATGAGCGAAGCGTCGCACGCCGCGCCGCCGGTGATCGAGCACAAGGTCGAGGCGAGCGCCCAGCGCGGGTCGCTGGCCTGCGCGGCCGCGCGGGTCAAGCGCAGCGGCGGCCCCAGCGGGTTGTGGTTCCAGCAGGCCCCGAGCATCGACGTCTGACCGAGACGATCCCGAGCGTAGAACGTGTACGTGAACATGCCGGACGCGACCTGCCCAGGCATGCCGAGTTCGGGGATCGCCTTGGGACCGTCGCGATGGAGCGCGGACTCCCCGGTGAGGACGCGATCGTCGCTCGCCGCGGCGATGGTGTCGACCGTGAAGGGACCGCGGACCGCGCCACCAGGGACCGTCACGGTGTACGTGAGCGCGCTTTGCGACGCCGGCAGCCCCGCCGTCGGATCGAAGCCGGCGCCCGAGCCATCGTCCGCCCAGAACCGCCAGCGGATCGAGTTGTCGACGTTCTGGCTGCCAGCGGGCGGCGTCACCGCCGTCAGGTACGCGTACTTCGAGATAGTAACGCAGCCCCCCGAGGCGTTGAGCGCGATCGCCGGCCCGTTGTGGGTGTGCGCCGGGGGCGCGCTCGGTTGCGACGGACTGACGTCGACGCTCTCGTTCAGCTCGTCCTGGATCGACGTCCCCAGGCGCTGGATCTCCGGCGCGATGCCGTCGTAGCGAACCCGACGATCCACGAACGCGACGTTGCCAGCGGCGTCGGTGACCGCGATGCGCACGTCGACCCCGCCGCTCGGGATGCTGCCGGTGGGCACCCGACCCCGCCAGGCCGTCGCCGACGTGACGGTCCCCGGCACCGACCCGGCGCCGACGTACAGCGCGACGACGGCCCCCGGGTTCGCTTCGACGAAGGTGCCGAGCAGCGTCGGCGTGGTCGTCGTCACCCAGCGCACGGGCGGCAGCTCGTCAGCCTCGAACCAATCGCGATGACCGGTCGAGGTGTCGATGCCCGTCACCTCGATCAGGCTCGGCGCGGTGTTGTCCAGGGTGACGCTCGTGGTGAGCGGCGCCGCGGCGTTGCCCGCTCGATCGACGACGCCGAACTGCACGTTCAGCACACCGTCGCCAGCCGCCGCGGTGTCGAACGTCGCGACCACCTGACGTCGCCCACCTGCGATCGGCGGATAGGTGAGGGAAGGGATGACCGGCACACCGTCGCGCGTCGCGAGCACCGCGATGTTCGCGTCCAGCGACCCCGCGGACGCGAGGTCATCCGAGGCGGTCGCGGTGATCGTCAGCGTCCCGCGGACGTAGGCACCGTTCGGCGTCGCGACCAGCGGCTCCCAGGTCGGGGCCGCGTTGTCGACCAAGAAGGCCCGGGTCACCGTCGACGCGGCATTGCCGGCGGCGTCCGTCGCATTCACCACGAGGGTATACGCGCCGCCCGCGACGATGGTCCACGGCGACGTGATCGGGGCGCCGTTGAGCGTCGCGGAGATCGTCGCGCCCGGGTTCAGGTCGGAGGCGTTGAACGTGAGCGTCACAGGCCCCTGGACCGCGCCACCGTCGGCGGGACTCGCGACCGTCAGGGTCGGCGCGGTGTTGTCGATCGTGAAGGTGCGCGTCACGGCGGCGGCGGGATTGCCGGCGGCGTCGGTGGCGTTCACGACCAGGGTGTGGGGCCCCTCGATGTTCAGCGTATGGGGCGAGGTGATGGGCGCGTCGTCGAGGGTCGCGGTGGCGGTGGCGCCGGGGTTGGCGTCGGTGGCCGCGAAGGTGATCGTCACCGGACCGCGCAGGAAGGCGCCGGCCGCCGGGGCGGTGACGGAGATGACCGGCGCGGTGTTGTCGAGGATGAAGGTCCGCGTCACGGCCGGCGCGGCGTTGCCGGCCCGGTCGACCGCGTTCACGACCAGGGTGTGGCTGCCCTCGGTGTTGATCGGCGTGCCCGACAGGAAGGGATTGCCGTCGAGGGTGGCGCTCACGGTGGCCGGCGGGAAATTGTCGGTGGCCGAGAAGGTCGGCGTCACCGGGCCGCGGACGAAGCTGCCGCTGGCCGGCGCCGTGACCGTCAGGGTCGGCGCGGTGTTGTCGATCGTGAAGGTGCGGGTCACGGCGGCGGCGGGATTTCCGGCGGCGTCGGTGGCGTTCACGACCAGGGTGTGGGGCCCCTCGATGTTCAGCGTATGGGGCGACGTGATGACCGCGCCGTCGAGGGTCGCGGTGGCGGTGGCGCCGGGGTTGGGGTCGGTGGCCGCGAAGGTGAGCGTCACCGGGCCGCGCAGGAAGGCGCCGGCCGCCGGGGCGGTGACGGAGATGACGGGCGCGGTGTTGTCGAGGATGAAGGTCCGCGTCACGGCCGGCGCGGCGTTGCCGGCCCGGTCGACCGCGTTCACGACCAGGGTGTGGCTGCCCTCGGTGTTGATCGGCGTGCCCGACAAGAAGGGATTGCCGTCGAGGGTGGCGCTCACGGTGGCCGGCGGAAAGTTGTCGGTGGCCGAGAAGGTCGGCGTCACCGGGCCGCGGACGAAGCTGCCGCTGGCCGGGGCGGTGACGGTCAGGGTCGGCGCGGTGTTGTCGATCGTGAAGGTGCGGGTCACGGCGGCGGCGGGATTGCCGGCGGCGTCGGTGGCGTTCACGACCAGGGTGTGGGAGCCCTCGGTGTTCAGCGTGTGGGGCGAGGTGATGGGCGAGCCGTCGAGGGTCGCGGTGGCGGTGGCGCCGGGGTTGGCGTCGGTGGCCGCGAACATGAGCGTCACCGGGCCGCGCAGGAAGGCGCCGGCCGCCGGGGCGGTGACGGAGATGACCGGCGCGGTGTTGTCGAGGACGAAGGTCCGCGTCACGGCCGGCGCGGCGTTGCCGGCCTGGTCGACCGCGTTCACGACCAGGGTGTGGCTGCCCTCGGTGTTGATCGGCGTGCCCGACAGGAAGGGATTGCCGTCGAGGGTGGCGCTCACGGTGGCCGGCGGAAAGTTGTCGGTGGCGGAGAAGGTCGGCGTCACCGGGCCGCGGACGAAGCTGCCGCTGGCCGGGGCGGTGACCGTCAGGGTCGGCGCGGTGTTGTCGATCGTGAAGGTGCGCGTCACCGCGGCGGCGGCATTGCCGGCGGCGTCGGTGGCGTTCACGACCAGGGTGTGGGGCCCCTCGACGTTCAGCGTGTGGGGCGAGGTGATGGCCGCGCCGTCGAGGGTCGCGGTGGCGGTGGCGCCGGGGTTGGGGTCGGTGGCCGCGAAGGTGATCGTCACCGGGCCGCGGATGTGGGCGCCGTCGGCGGGCGCGGTGAGGCTGATGGTCGGCGCGGCGGTGTCGATCGTGAAGGTCCGCGTCACGGTGGTGCGGTTGCCGGCGAGGTCGTCGACGGTGACGGTCAGCGTGTGCGGCCCCTCGGCCGAGACGCCGCCGCCGTTGACGATCGCGACGCCGTCGACCGCCGCGGTGGTCGCGGCGACGTTGGGCTCGACGGTGGTCCACGCGACGTTGAGGGTCCGGTACACGCCGCCGGCCAGGGCCGGGGCGGTGATGGTCACGACCGGCGCGGTGTTGTCGACCGTCACGGTGCGCGTCGCGGTGGCGGCGTTGCCCGAGTCGTCCTGCGACGCCAGGCCGATCGTGAGGGCGCCGTCGGGCAGCGCGGCGGTCGCGATCGTCGCGCGCACCTCGGACCGATCGATGTCGATGTCGGTCTGGCCGGTGGTGAAGGTCAGCGACGGCTCGGTGTCGAGGTTGTCGGTGGCGGTGGCGGTGACGTCGAAGGTGCCGCGCACGAACGGGTCGGTCGCCGGGAACGCGCCGAAGGTGATGACCGGCGGCTCGCGATCGAAGGGCCGCCCCGGCGTCGCGAACAAGGCACCGCCGGCGCACGCGCCGGGCGCCGAGGTCGCGGCCAGCGCCACGGTGTCGAGGAGCGGCAGGACGTCGGCCGCGGTGGTGAAGGTGGTCTGGTTGCGGGCGCCGTCGCCGAGGTAGTCGACGATGGCCTGGGCCAGGTGCAGGCGCGCGGCCTCGGCGGTGAGCGGCGTGACGCCGCCGTAGGTGAGCGTCGTCGTCCCGGCGCGCCCGTCCCAGCAGCCGTCGCCGAGATCCCGCGCCCAGGCCCGGGTCACCGCGTAGGCGTTGACCGCCGAGCCGAAGGCGCCGGCGTCGCCACCGCCGGCCGCCGACGCGCGCCACGCGGCGCGCGAGATGCCCAGGAGGACGAGGCCGTAGCGATCGTTGGCGGCAAGGGTGTCGACCTGCGCCGGCGTCGACGGCGTGACGTCGCGGACGTTACTGACGCCGAAGTGGGCCTCGATCGCGCCGTGGGCGGTGGCCCAGCGCGCGGCCAGGTCGGCGCCGCCGGTGCTCGTGCTGGTCAGGTACTCGAGGTACGCGACCGCGAGCTCGGTGAGCGGCGTGAGCTGCACCGCCGACAGCGAGGCGCCGTCGGTGTAGGCCGGGATCACGGTGCGCAGGCGATCGGCGACGTCGAGGGTCACGCTGGTCGCCGGCTGCGAGTCCTCGGCGTAGCTGCCGCCGGTGGCCTCGAGGAGGATCGGCCCCGCGGTGCCGTCGGCGACCAGCAGGTTGGTCAGGTTGCCCATGGCGTCGGTGGTTCCGGTGCCGACCGCCGCGCCGCGCGCGCCGTTGCCATAGCGGTACGCGGTCACCGTCGCGCCGGCGACGCGGCCCTTGGTCACGGTGCCCGAGATCGTGCCGCCGCTCACCTGATCGATCACCACGCCGCGGCTCGCCGACGCGGTGTTGTCGTCGAGATCGCGGGCGGTCGCGGTCAACGTCAGCGGACCTTCGGGGAGCCCGGCCACCGGCACCATCGCCACGAACCGCTCGGGGCTCGGATCGGTGTCGGTCACCGTCGCGGTCGCGCCGACCACCTCGACGGTCACGCTCGCCACGCCGTTGGCGTCGGCGGCGGACACGTCGATCGCGATCGACTCGCCGGCCGTGAAGGTCGTGCCCTCGCTCGGCGCGGCCCAGCTCACCGTCGGCGCCAGCGGATCGAAGGGCCCCACCGCGGCGGCGCCGAAGAGCTGTGGCTCGGCGTTGGTGCGCAGCCGCTCGAGCCAGGTCAAGAGATCGTCGCGCCCCAGGCCGGTGCCATTGGCCGGCGTCCGCGCGAAGGCCAAGATCGCGCCACCGAGATACCCGCGCAGCGAGTCGGCGCCGACCTCGCACAGAAACAGCCCGTCGGCGCAGGTGCCCAGGCGCAGCGCGCCGCCCTCGCCGTCGAAGACCTCGCCCGGCGCCGCCACGTCCTGGCGCAGGAGCGCGAGGAGCTGAAGCTGGGTGAGCGACCCGGCGGCGACCCCTTGCTCGACGGCGGCCTGGGCCGCGAGCTGGGCCAGGCCGTGGATCGCCAACGTCAACTTCGCGCCGTCGTCGAGGCTCGACGGCGCGCTCAGGTCCAACACGTCAGCGTCGAAGGGATCGGTGTCCCAGTGGGCGTCGAACAGCGCGACCGCCGTGTGATACGCGGCGATCCGATCGGGGTCCTTGCCGGCCGCGACCCGCGCGTCGGCCAGGGCCACCGCGAGGTCCGACACCGGGCTCACCGTGATCGTGCGCTCCTCGAGCGGCACGACGTCGAGCACACCGCCGCGCAAGGTCGTCCCGGCCGGCAGCCCGGCCCCGCCCTCGGCGACGACGTACCAGTTGCCGTCATCGCCAGCGAGGATCGGGCAGACGAAGCTGCCGTCGTCGGCCGTCTGAACATCTGTGCAGTACGTGAAGTCATTGAAGAGGCTGCGCACCGTCACCCGGGCGCCCACGACGGGCTCGGTCGTGTAGACCACGCCGCGCAGCACCCGGTCGCCGCCGGTCCCGTCGTCGCCGCTACAGGTCAAGCTCGCGCAGGCCGCGAGCACCGCCACGGCGCCCAGGACCCTCGACCCACGCGATGACTCGCGCTGCGAAGCACGCTGTGAGCCGCGCGTTGACTCGCGCTGCGAACCACGCTGTGAACCACCCTGCGAACCACGCTTTCTACAGATCATCGTGCTCTCCCTGCCACCTCTCGGGGCCGCGTCGCCGGGCCGTCGGGGAAAGCCGCCCCTGCCCAGATTCGACGACTCTACTCCAGGTCCCGGTCCGACCGCAAGCCCCACGTGCTGCCCTGCGACCGGGATCACGCTCATCGCACGTCGCGACGCGTTTCCCCGAGGCGTCGGTTTCGGCGGACGCTGGCGCGGACAGCCCTCGTGTGGGCCTAGCGTGACTGCAGCATCAGCGCGACGCCGAGCACCAGAGCGACGACGCCGGTGAGCTGGAGCTTGCGACCGTGGCGGCCCCGCCAGGCTGCGGGATCGAAGCCCTGGCTCGGGCGGAGGGGAATCAACCCGGAGCCGAGAAGGAGGAAGAACACGCCGCACGCCGCCACCACGGAACCCTCGAGCACTGCACCCATCGCGCGACCGTAGCGCGATCTCGACGACCTCGACAAGGTCCGCCGATCGGGCGAGCGAGCGTCGCCCCATCGGCAGGTCGGCACAGCCCCGATGGCCGGCCTGCCGCACCGCGTCGCGCCGGGATCGGCGTGCGGAATCGGACGGGTGGGCGAAACCAGCGGTTGACGTGGGGGGTGTGTGCGGTGGATACCCACGGCCATGTTTAGAGCCAACCGGAACACCCTATACAAGCTAGCGCTGGTCGTCGGCTTGGCGGCCGTCGGCTGCGGCGACGATCGCAGCAACACGACCTGTGGCGAAGGCACCCGCCTCGAGGGCGAGGTGTGCGTCCCCACCGCGCCCGAGATCGAGTGCGGCACCGGCACCGTCGAGCGGAACGGCGAGTGCGTGCCGGACGGCTCGGTGATCTGCGAGCAGGGCACCCGCTTCGACACCGCGACCGGCCAGTGCGTCGTCGACCCCTCGGCGTGCGCCGACGGCACGGTCTTCGTCAACGGCGAGTGCGTCCCCGAGGACGAGACGCTGACCGCCGACGTCGATGAGGCCGCCGAGCCCAACGACGGGACCGGCGCCGGCATGATCACGATCCCCGCGGTCGGCTCGATGACGTCGATCCACGGCTGCATCACGCCGCGCAGCGGCCAGCGCGACGAGGACGTCTGGGTCATGCAGGCGACCGGGCCGACCGCCCTCGAGATCACCGCCGACGGCGTCGGCGGCCTCGCGGCCGGCTTCATCGTGCAGGACGCCGGCATCGCCGCCCTGCCGAACTACTTCCGCGCCGGCATCAACCTGACCGGCGACACCTCGCGCCGCCAGGTCTTCCTGCCGACCGCCGGCACCTACGTCCTCGTCATGGACGACTCGCGCGCCATCCTGGTCGACGAGGTCGCCGGTAGCGACACCACCTGCTACTTCACGACCATCGAGCGGATCGCCCTGCCGGCCGCCACCGCGATCACCACCCCGACCCAGGCCGGCACCGACGTCGGCGACCTCCGGGTGCTGACCTACACCGCCGACGCGACCGGCGACATCTTCCGCACCGTCCAGACCTCGGGCTCGGAGTCGATGACCCCGGCCTTCGTGGTCATGAGCGGCAACACGCTCCTGGCCTCGGCGGCGCCGGCGACCTCGGGCACCACGACCACCCCGCCGCAGTACACCGACGGCGGCCTCAACGCCGGCGACGTCCTGACCATCGTGGTCGACAACCAGTTCAACTTCTCGCCGAACCCGACGCCGTACACCTTCTCCTCGCTCGACATCGGCGCCACCGCGCTGCCGGCCGACGGCTCGACCGTGACCGTGACCGGGAACCGCGCCGGCACCGACAGCACCACCGACCCGGGCAAGTTCACGTACCTCTACTTCGACGTGCCCACGGCGGGCGCGCTGTGGCAGTGGAACCTGACCAGCTCGACCGCGGTCGACATGTTCATCTTCCGCGAGAACATCCTCACCGGCACCTCGTTCCAGGTGTTCGCGCTGATCGACGCCGCGGGTGGCTCGGGCTCGACCGCGATCAACAACCAGTTCACCCGCTTCCTCAGCGCCGGCCGCTACTACTTCGTGGTCCAGAACCCGGCGGCCAGCGCGACCGTGGGTGAGTCGATCATGATCACCTCGACGCTGACCCCGATCACCCCGACCCCGGTGGTCTACGGCACGCCGCTCACCGCCCAGGCCCTGCCGGCCTCGAACACGGCGTTCCACACCCTCGACCTGACCAACCCGACCTGGGTCGAGTTCGGCGCGGTGGCCACCAACTGGGGCACCGGCAACGTCCGCATCGCGGCCTTCGACCCGGCCGGCGAGGGCGTGGTCGGCTCGACCGCGTACCCGGCGGTGTTCTCGAACGACCAGACCGCTGCCGGCACCGCGCCGTTCGGCCGCATCATGGTCGGCGAGACCCGCGACTTCATCATCCGCGTGACCTCGACCGCGACCACCGTCGGCACCGGCCCGACCTACGACCTCAACATCCGCACCCGCCCGCACGTCGCGTTGACCGCCACCGTCGGTACGCCGCTCGTGCGCACCGGCGAGACCCTGGCGTTCGGCTCGAGCAGCACCACGGCCCAGAATGTGACGCGCTATCTGGTGACCGGCCCGGCCGGCGCCTCTGTGACCGCGCTGGTCGATCCGGCTGACAACATCGACCCGGTGATCCGTCGTCGCAACGCCGATGAGAGCGTGTCGGCCAGCGCCGACGCGGGTGGCAACGGCGGCAACGAGACCCAGACCACCGCCTTCGGTGCGCCGCCGGCCAACTTCGTCGCCTTCACGGTCGGCGCCTTCGGCTCCGCCGGCAGCACCAGCACCTTCGACCTGACCCTGACCGCGCTGGGCCCGCCGTACACCTCGACCACCGGCGCCCTGGCTTACACCGACATCTGCGCGGGCGGCACCACCGTCATGACCGGTCAGGACGACACCCTGTCGGCGTCGATCAACCTGCCGGCCGCCTTCGCGACGTTCCCGTTCTTCGGGACCGCGACGCCGGGCCCGATCAAGATCTCGAGCAACGGCTTCCTCACCTTCAACACCACCGTGACCTCGTCGTTCTTCACGAACACCAACTACCCGGACTCGGCGGCGCCCAACGGCCTGATCTCGCCGTACCACGACGACCTGGTCAACAGCACGGTGTGCACCGCGTCGACCGCGGACACCTTCACCGTGCAGTGGGACGGCAACCTCTACGTCCTCGAGGGTGGCGGCGAGCGCGTGCAGTTCCAGGCGGTGCTCCACACCAACGGCGTGATCGACTTCATCTACGGTCCGCAGCACGCCGCGACCGGCGCGACCCGCTCGGGCGCGACCGTCGGCGTCGAGAACCTGGCCGGCACCAGCGCCTTCGTGGTGCTGTTCAACCAGGCCGGCCTGACCCCGTCGACGTCGCGCACGCTGACCCCGTCGTCGTGAGCGCGCGGGTGGTCTGCTGACCACGCTCCCTTCGACTGACAGCCTCCGAAGGCGCCCCGTCCGGGCGCCTTCGGCGCTTTCGGCGGCCGCTGCGTGGCAGGATCCCGCCATGCCCGTGCGCGCGCTGGTCCTGTCCGCGTTGCTGTGCCTCGTCGGGTGCACGGCGCGGCCGCTGGCGGTGTCCCCGCGTGCGCTCGTGCCTCACGCCCGCGCCCTGACGATCGCCGGGACCGCGGCGGTGAAGGTGCCGGGAGAGGCGGCGCCGGTGCGGGTCGACGCCGACACCGAGGTCGACGTGGCGGTCCCTGACGGCCCGGGTCACCTCGAGCGCCGGGTCACGGTCGGCGAGCTGGTGGCCGGGTGCGACCGGGTGGTCCCCGACGGCGCGGCCGATCCGTGTCTGGCCACCCGGGTCCTCGACCGCGAGGTCGTGGTGGCCCACAAACGCGAGCGCCACACCGGGCGCATCGCCACCGGGATCGTGACCAGCGCGTTCGTCCTCGGGGTCGGCGGGTTGTGCATCGCCGAGTGCGACCGCGGCAAGCTCGCCCTCGGGGTCGGCGGCGTGATCGTGGCGGGGCTGCTCTTGGGGATCCTCGGCGGACACTGAGCGCGCGGCGCGCTAGCCCGAACGGCCGCGTTGCAGCAGGCATCTCAAACCGTTCGGTGCTCTCAGGCGCAACCGTCGGCATCGCAGCTCGGACCCGCGGCCGCGGCCCCGGCGGTGTGGTCCCAGCCCTGGGCCAGGGCCTGGACCAGGACGTCCGCGGGCTGGGCCCCCGACACCCCGATCCGCCCGCCGATCACGAAGAACGGCACGCCGGTGATCCCGAGCTCGCGGGCCAGGCGCTGATCGGCGCGGACCTGATCGGCGCCGTCGCCGGCGGCCAGGCGGGCGGCCAGGGCCTCGCCATCCATCCCGACCTCGACCGCCAGCTCGAGCACGGTCGCGACGTCGCCCAAGGCGCGGCCGTCGCAGAAGTGCGCCCGCAGCAGGCGCTCCTTGAGGGCGCCCTGGTGACCGGTCGGGGCGGCCAGGGCCAGGGCGCGGTGGGCGTCGAAGGTGTTGCCGCCGACGATCCGATCGAAGCGCATCGCGATGCCCTCGGTGGCGGCGGTCGCGGTCATCGACGCCAGCATGTCCTGGGCCTGGGCCTCGGTCCGGCGGTACTTGGCCGCCAGGCGACCGGCGTACGTGGTGCCGTCGTCGTGGCGCGCCGGCGCGCGCGGATCGAGCTCGAAGGCGCGCCACACCACCTCGACCTCCTCGGCGTGGGCGAACCCGATGAGGGCGCGCTCGAAGCGGCGCTTGCCGACGTAGCACCAGGGACAGGCGACGTCGGACCAGACGTCGACGCGGAGAGTGGCCATGGTCCAAGCGTAGCGCCAATGCCGGTCGGACGCGGCCTCGGTCCCGGCCTCGGCCTCGGTCTCGGTCTCGGTCTCGGCCTCCGCCTCGGTCTCGGTCTCGGTCTCGGCCTCGGTCTCGGTCTCGGTCTCGGCCTTCGCCTCGGTCTCCGGGTTCGGGCGCTACCCCATGAATACCCTCGGCCGCACCGCGTCGGACCGACATGCCCCGCCGCACCGCCCTCCTCGCCCTCCTCCTCCTCCTCGCCACCGCCGCGACCGCCTTCGCCGACCGCGGCCGCCGCCGCTGGGGCAACGGCCCGCGCCCGCCGCGGCCATACCCGACCCAGCCCGCTCCCACCCCGGGCTGGGGCGGCCCAAACCTCGACCACCTGCGGATGGTGTCGGCGGCCTGCGACGCCGCGGTCTACGATCGCAACGATCGCTCGAGCTGCGTCCAGGCCGCGCTGTACCTGCCGGAGCCGACCGCCACGATCGCCGCGTGCGACGCCGCGATCTACTACGACAAGGACGTCCTCGCGTGCCTGCAGGCCGCGGCCGGCGCGCGGATCTCGATCGCCCCGACGATCGCCGCCTGCGATCACGCGATGTACTACGACAAGGACGTGATCACCTGCGTGGCGACGGCGGCGACGGCGTGGAGCGATCCGCGGGCCGCGATCGCCGCCTGCGACCACGCGATGTACTACGACCGGGACGTCCTCTCCTGCGTCGCGACGGTGGCGCCGACCGCGCTGCCGAGCTCGGCGATCGCCACCTGCGATCGCGCGATGTACTACGACAAGGACGCGCTCACCTGCCTGGCGGCGGCCGCGCCCCTGGGCGCCCGCGCCGACGAGTTCATCGCCTACTGCGACCAGTCGAACTACTACGATCGCGACGCGCTGACCTGCCTGACCCAGTTCAGCGGTCGCTGACCGGCGGCGCTGCTCAGCGCAGCGTCTGCATGCGCTGGTTCAGCTTCTGCTCGAGGCCCTCGGGCATGACCGCCTCGCAGGCCTCGAGCTTGTCGGCGGTCGCGGCCTCGAGCATGCAGGCGCGCAGCGCCGGCGGCCAGCGGTCCTCCTCGCACGACCCCCGCAGCACCGCGGTGATCTTGGCCCGCATCTCGGCCAGCTCGGGTGGACCGCCGGCCATCTTCTCATCGAGCAGCTTGTTCATGTGCTCGACCACCCGGGCGCACGAGGTCGACGAGAGATCGAGGTCGGGGAAGAGCTTGGGGGCGCACGCGGCGGCGGCCCAGCGGTCCCGCGCGGCCAGGAGGCAGCGGCCCTGCTCCTGGTCGACGTGGTGGCGGTCGCAGGCGGCCTGGTACTCGGCGACCACCGGCGCCCGCTCCTCGGGCGTGGCGTAGTTGCCGAGCCGGAACCCGGCGAGGTGCGCAGCGACCGCGGCGCAGTCGGCCGGCGGCGGCCGCACGCAGCGGTCCGACAGACAGAGCAGCCCATCGGCGCAGGTGCCGTCGGTCCGGCAGGCCTGGCGTTCGCCGCCCCGGGTGTCGCCGCCGGCCTGACAACCGACCACGAGGGCCGCGGGGGCGAAGGCGAGAGCGAGGGCGAGGGCGCGCGCGGGCGTCATGCCCCGATTGTACGCGCGGCGACGCGTCGGGGTCTGGCTCAGCCCTTGGCCTGGCGGATCAACCGCTGGTAGGCCTCCGAAGCGCGCACCGCCAGCTCGCACAGCTCGTCGATCACCGCGCCCTCGAAGCGATCGTTTTGCGGGTGGGCGTAGATCAGGTTGACGGCGCGCTGGCGGACGGCGACCGGGGCGACCGCGACCTCGGACGCCGGCCCTACACCGAGGAACTGCCAGAGCGCGGTCTCGGTCGGGTGGGCGGCGGCCGGCGGCCGACCGCGGAACGGCCGCAGGTCGTCGTTGGCGCATTGCAGCGACGAGGTCCCGCCGATCGGCAGGGCCAGGCCGCTGATCGGCTGGGCCAGGGGCGCGGCGGTGAAGGCCCGCCAGCCCAGGGCGTTGCCGTCGCGGACCAGGAACACCACCAGCGCCGGGAACCGACCGTCGGCGTAGTCGAGGAGCGTGGCGGCGATCTCGTCGCGGTGGCGGGCGTGATCGATGCGCTCGCAGGCCATGGCGAAGCCGAGCTTGGGCGGCGCGCTGGCCGGTGGAGGAGCGCTGCCGTGACCGGCGCGGCGGCGCGGCTCGAGGCGCACCGGGGGCGGGGCCACCAGCCCGCCCGGCGGCTGGGTCCGGCGACGATCGGCGCCGCCGACGGTGCGCCGGGTCCCGGGGCGGACGAACCGCGCCTGGCGCGGTAGGCCGTAGAGCTTCTCGAGGTAGTAGAGCGCGCGCAGCTCCGACACGATGTACGGCGTGATCGCCATGCCGGTCTGATCGGCGAGCTGATCGACCGCGTGATCGTCGCGCGGATCGATCATCGCCACCGCCAGGGCGTCGACGAAGGGCGGCAGGTGGCCGAGCGGGATCGCGCCCAGGGAGGCCGCGGTGCGGGGGCTGACCTTGGCCAGCACGTCGGGGCGGACGCCGTCGAGGAGCGCCCGGGTCGCGACCGGGATCTGGTATAGCTCGCCGAGCTGATCGCCGAGCGTGTCGATGTCGAGGAAGCCGAGCTCGACGAGGTTCGTGCCCAGCCGTCCGCCGTAGAGCACCTGCGTCCGCAGGCCGCTCTCGAGCTGCGACAGCGAGATCGCCGCGTTGCGCAAGAGCAACGTGCCGAGCTTCATCGAGGCCGCGAGCGTCCCCCGCCGCGGCGGTCCGGTCAAGCGGTGGCGTAGCGAGTGGGATCGGCGACCCCGGCTTCGGCGAAGCCCTTGCGCCGGAGCTGGCAGGCGTCGCACCGCCCGCAGGCTCGATCGCCGATCGGGTCGTAGCAGGAGTGCGTGAGGCCGTAGTCGACGCCCAGGGCCATCCCGGCGCGGATGATCTCGGCCTTGGTCATCTCGATGAGCGGCGCGCGCAGCCGGAAGCCGCCGTGCTGGGTCGCGACCTGGGCCAGGGCGGCGAAGGCGTCGATGAAGGCCGGCCGGCAGTCGGGGTAGCCGCTGGCGTCGAGGACGTTGACCCCGACCCACAGCTCCTCGGCGCCCAGGGTCTCGGCCCAGGCCAGCGCCAAGGACAGGAGGATGGTGTTGCGGGCCGGGACGTAGGTCACCGGCACGTCGCCGGGCGCTGAGATCTCGGCCAGCGAGCGGTCCTTGGGCACGGCCAGCTCGGGGCTGGTCAAGGCCGACCGCGCGAGCGGCGCCAGATCGAGGGTGAGGACGCGATGCTCGGCGGCGCCCAGGGCGGTCGCGGCCCGGGCCGCGGCCGCCAGCTCGCAGGCGTGGAGCTGGCCGTAGCGCACGGTCAGGGCGTAGCAGGTGCGACCCTCGGCCCGCGCCATGGCCAGCGCGGTCGTCGAGTCGAGGCCACCGGACAGGAGCACGACAGCAGACGGCACGGCGGTCTTGTAGCACCGCCGCGACTCGGTAGGCTCCGGCCGTGACCACTGCGCGCGATCGGATCTGGGCGGCGGCGCCCTGGCTGGCGCTGGCCGCGCTCTTCGCGTGGTCGGCCTACCATCGCTGGGCGGTCCTGACCGCGACCCCGCACCCGGTGGGCATCGACGGCTACTTCTATCCGATCCAGGTCCGCGCGCTCCTCGAGCGCGGCGAGCTGGCGTACCCGGCGTCGCCGGTGACGTTCTGGTTGATGGCGATCGTGGGATGGATGAGCGAGCCGATCATCGCCGCCAAGCTGGTGGCCGCGGTCGGCGGTGCGCTGGTCGCGCTGCCGGCCTTCCTCGTCGGGCGGCGGCTGGGGGGCGCGCTCGGTGGCCTGGCGGCGGCGGTGGTCGCGGTGACCAGCGGTGGCTCGTTCTACCTGTCCCTGGAGTTCGTGAAGAACGGCCTGGGTCTGACGGTGGCGCTGACCGCGGTGTGGCTGGCGCTGCGCGCGCTCGAGGCGCCGCGGCCGGGGCGGCTGGTGGCGGTCGGGCTGGCGGCGGTGGTCGCGGTCTTGACCCACAAGATGGCCGCGGTGCTCACGGTCGCGCTGGTCGCCCCGGCGGTGGTCGTCGAGCTCCGGGCGCGCCTGGGCGGGGCCCGCGCCGCGCGCTGGCTGGCGCTGGCGATCTCATGCCGCCCCCAAAGAAACCCGCACGGGGTGAATGATCCTCTCGCGAGCCGCGTCAAGCCGCTGTGATTGATGCGCGCTTGGCCCAGTCCGTGTTGATGCAAGACACCCTCACGGGGTGAGGGAGAGATCCTCGGCTTTTGGCGCCGCCGCGGTTGGGGATCGTGAGAACCTACTATCTGGTATGGCCGGCCCAGCTGACAAAACATCTCCGGCGTTCGCGCCGCCGAGTCAACAGCGGACCACGCTTGACCCCTCACAAGGAGGGCCGCACGGTCTCGTCGGTCGGTACCGATTGACTCGAGAACTTGGGAAAGGAGGCATGGCAGAGGCCTTCGAAGCACAGGCCGTCGGCGCCCATGGTTTCACGCGCGTCGTCGCTGTGAAACGACCACTTCCGGGAAGTTCAAAGGAAATGCTCGAGGGGCTTCTGAGTGAGGCAAGACTTGTTGCAAGGATCACGCATCCCAACGTCATCCAGACGGTTGACCTGGATATCGACGCGGACCAAAGACCCTTCATGGTCATGGAGTACGTCGACGGCTGCAACCTTTCGGAGCTGCTAGCAAAGGTGCCCCGCCCTTCGTTCTCAGTCTCGATATACGTGGTCGCGTCGATCCTTCGTGGCTTGGGCGCCGCCCACGACTTGAAGAGCGAGAATGGTCGCTCACTCGAGATCGTGCATCGTGACGTTAGTCCACAAAACGTGTTCTTGTCACGTGATGGAATGGTCAAGGTCGGCGACTGGGGAATTGCGAAGGAGATGGGCGTTACTGCCCGCATTGAGGGCGGAACGGAGCCAGGCTATGTGAAAGGAAAGCTGGCCTACATGGCTCCGGAGCAATTGAGTGGGGCGAGGCTGGACCGTCGCGCAGACCTGTACGCAGTCGGACTGGTCCTGTGGGAGATGCTCACAGGCTGCACGAGCGAACAGCGTGCCGAACTCTGCCGCCGGGGGATCGAGAGGCCCTCGGCCGTGAAGCAAGACGTACCAGCCGACCTGGAGCGGGTCGTGATGACACTCCTGGAAAGAGACCTCGATCACCGATACGAGGACGCGCGCGAGGCAATCGCCAACATCGAAGCGTGTACGGACGCCCGCGTGGACGCTTGCGACGAGCTGGCTGACCTCGTCACTTCGTCGCCTCGTCGCTTTCGGTCCAATCGCGTCGCTCCGACGGATGCCTCACGGGGCTGGGCAACCTCCAGCCGGCGGCGGTTTGCGGTGCGGCTCCTTGCCGTTGTCGCGGCTGCGGGTATGGTCGCAGTGGTCGTTGTCGTCACGACGCGTGTGACTCGTCGTTCGGAGCAGACCTTGCCCGATGCGGCGGTGGGCGCCTCAGTGGACGCGACCGATGCGTCCAAGGCGGGACCGGAGCCGGTCAACCGCTTCGTGGCCATCCCTGGCGCTGAGATCGACGCGCAGCTAGCGCTCGTGTCTAAGGAGGAGTACGAGAACTTCCGCCAAAGGCTGTCCGCTGATGGCGCGAAGGCAATGCTTCCCTTGGCTGAAGTGCGCGGGCTGCCCAATGCCCCTGTCACGTGGGTGGCGTTCTCCCAGGCGAAGCGATACTGTGCGTCGCTGCAGGCGCGGCTTCCTACGAGCGAAGAGTGGGCAGTTCTCATTGCGCCAGGGAGTGGCGGCGATGTTGGCCGGTTTTCTGAGTGGACAGGCACGGTCAAAGACGGCCTCGCGTTAGTGCGAGAGCCGCGCGATCGTCGTCCGCTCCCTGCTGATCCTCTTTACAAAGAGACGATAATGGCCCCTGATGTCCGTCCGGATGTTGTAGCCGGCGAGCAGATCGGATTCCGCTGTGTCCGCTAGGGGGCAAGCCCTTGCCGTGGCTCTTGCCGTGATGACGGCCCATGGCTCGGCCACCGGCGACCGTCCTTCTGGGTATCGCTGCGCGCCTGGAAAGGCGAACCGCGACGCGGGTCGCTGCGCGTGCCCTAGAGGTTTCCACGCCGGCACCGGCCCGGACCGAGTGGCCTTGTGCAAGCGAAATCGACGAGCACCGCTGATTCCGCCGACCACTTCTCCGCCGGACCACGACAGCGACGGCGTGCCAGACGAGAACGACCGGTGCCCCGTCGAACCTGAGGTGCCGAACGACTTCGAGGACGGTGACGGCTGTCCTGACCTCGCTCCCAACACGACATCAACCGTTGGACCTGCATCGCCTGTGGTGGAGGATGCGCGCGTTGCTCCTTTGCCTGAAGCCGACGATGCAGGTCTGGAGGCTGCGTCGGCTACGTCTCCACCGGTGGTCAGCATGACATCCTCGAAGCGTGAAGTCGGCTCGGCCCGACGCCGCTTGGCCGTCGGTGTGGGCGTGGCGGCGACCATCTCGTTCGGCGGCGCCATTGCGTTGGAGTTGCTAGCGAGGAACTCGTACGACGAGTACATCCGGACCGGCGGAAGTGAGCGGGCATACGACGCCGCAAATCGCGAGCGCCGTGCCGCCTTTGCGGTCGCTGCCGCTGGGGTCGCTCTTGGTGTCACATCGGTCTACCTGTGGCTGACGGCGCACCGTGGCACGGTCAGAAGCGTTGTCGCGCAGCCAGTCCTTGGGCGGACCGTCGCAGGCGCGTCAATGAGCCTGGAGTTCTGACATGCGCGGCGCCGTCATCTTGCCGTTGCTTGCGGTCTTCGCCGGGTGCGAATTCACTCGGGTGGCCTTCGTCGATGCCGGCGAGACGGACGCAGCGACCGACGGCGTCGAGGTGGATGCAGCGACCGATGCGCCCAAGCCTGATGCGACGGAGCGTGACGCGGCCACGTTCGATGGAAGTACGGTCGATGGCGCCACTGTGGATGCAGCGACCGATGCGCCCGAGCCTGATGCGACGGAGCGCGACGCGGCCACGTTCGACGGAAGTACGGTCGACGGCACCACTGTGGATGCGCCGCCACTCGATGCAGCGTCTCTGCCCGACGCGACGGCCGACACCGCCGGGACAAGCGACGCATCGTGGGATCCCATCCCACCTGACGTGCCAACGACGCTTCGCTTTCCGCACAACAACATGGTCTTGCCCCCATCGGGATGGACGTCCGCGGGCGGTTGGATGCAAGCCATCCACGATGCGCGTCTGCCTGGCTCAAGCACGGTGGACATCGACTCGGTTGAGTTGTTCGCGGTCACAGGCTCGGGCGAGGTGCTGCTGGCTGGGGCAACAGGAATGAGGACGGGAATCGATTGGGCGAATACTTGGGTGCGCGTTCCTTGGTACGATCCGCCGTCCCAGGTCGTTGCGCCATGGAACCCGTTCGCAGACGTGGTAGCCTTCGCTCCCAGCGATGATGCGTCACGTGTCTGGGGTTGGGGCACGGCAAGGGCGATGGCACTACCTCCGGGGACGACCCACTGCGTACTCCGAGCGCTGGTGCGTATTTCTGGCCCCGCGCTCGTACAGGCTGGTATCGACTACTGGGACAGCGAGAGTGGGTTGCAGCGTGTGCAGGCTGGTGTCGGCGCTTGGTATCACGACGCGTCGGGCTGGCAGTCGATCGTGATCGATCTCTCGATCTGACGTAGCGGGTGCCTCAGGAAGTGCGCGATCGGATTCTGCAATCTCATCTGTCGCCTGAACCCGCTTCGGCAGGACGCCCGGCCGGACCCGTCGTCTCGGTAACCGCTGTGTGAACCCACCTGGCGCGGGGAAACTTGGCGGCGTAGCGCCCGCGTTGGGTCAGAGGGCCGTCGCCGCGCGGGCCGCGGCCGCCAGCTCGCAGGCGTGGAGCTGGCCGTAGCGCACGGTCAGGGCGTAGCAGGTGCGACCCTCGGCCCGCGCCATGGCCAGCGCGGTCGTCGAGTCGAGGCCACCGGACAGGAGCACGACAGCAGACGGCACGGCGGTCTTGTAGCACCGCCGCGACTCGGTAGGCTCCGGCCGTGACCACTGCGCGCGATCGGATCTGGGCGGCGGCGCCCTGGCTGGCGCTGGCCGCGCTCTTCGCGTGGTCGGCCTACCATCGCTGGGCGGTCCTGACCGCGACCCCGCACCCGGTGGGCATCGACGGCTACTTCTATCCGATCCAGGTCCGCGCGCTCCTCGAGCGCGGCGAGCTGGCGTACCCGGCGTCGCCGGTGACGTTCTGGTTGATGGCGATCGTGGGATGGATGAGCGAGCCGATCATCGCCGCCAAGCTGGTGGCCGCGGTCGGCGGTGCGCTGGTCGCGCTGCCGGCCTTCCTCGTCGGGCGGCGGCTGGGGGGCGCGCTCGGTGGCCTGGCGGCGGCGGTGGTCGCGGTGACCAGCGGTGGCTCGTTCTACCTGTCCCTCGAGTTCGTGAAGAACGGCCTGGGTCTGACGGTGGCGCTGACCGCGGTGTGGCTGGCGCTGCGCGCGCTCGAGGCGCCGCGGCCGGGGCGGCTGTTGGCGGTCGGGCTGGCGGCGGTGGTCGCGGTCTTGACCCACAAGATGGCCGCGGTGCTCACGGTCGCGCTGGTCGCCCCGGCGGTGGTGGTCGAGCTCCGCGCGCGCCTGGGCGGGGCCCGCGCCGCGCGCTGGCTGGCGCTGGCGATGGCGGTGGCGGCGGTGGCGGCGGTGATCCTGGGCGCGCTGGCGCCGGCGCGCTTCGTCGCCAGCCGCGATCTGGCGGCCGTCGCTGACTCCGTCGACGGCCTCGCCCGCTGGGGGCTGCCGGCGCTGCACGTGCCGCACCGCGGGCGCCCCGACTTCGTGCTGGCGCTCGGCGAGCAAGCGCTGATCGCCGCGGGCCTGGTTCTGGCGCTGGTGGCGCTGACGGTCGCTGGCCGCTGGACGACGCGCCTGGCGGCCCCCGGGCGCGCCGCGGATCGCGCGGTCGGTCTGGCAGCGGCGGCGGTCGTGCTGGTGACCGCGATCCCGTGGCTGGCGGTCGCCGATCCCGACGGCCTGGGCTTCCGCCTGCGGGTCGCGGTCTTCGCGCCGGCGGCGGTGGTCGCGGCGGCGGTGATCGGTCGGGGCCTGGGCGCGCTGGCGGGGCGCTGGCAACTCGCGGTCATCGCGCCGGCCCTCGTGGCGCGCGTGCTCGCGGTCGAGCCGCAGCCGCGCGAGGGCATCGTCGTCGCCCACCCGGCGATGGTCGCTGCGATCGCCGCGCTGCCGGGCCGGCTGCCGCCCGACGCGGTGGTCATCACCTCGGAGCGTCACCTCGGCTTCATGGTGGTCTGGTACGCGCGCCTGCCGGTCCGCCTGCGCCCCGAGCCCGTGCCGCCGGCGCGTCGCTGGCGCCTCCTCGCGGGCAACCGCATCGGCCTTGGCTCGCCGCTCGATCGTGCGCTGCGCGCCGCCCACGACCAGCCCGGGCTGGTGTCGCCGATCGGGACGCACCCGCGGGATCCGTCGGGGTTGGTGCTGGTGCCGGAGGCGACCTGGGACTGGGTGCTGACGCAGGTCCCGCCGGCGACGGCGCGGCACTGGCGAGCGTGGAGCACGCGGTAGATGGAGGCGGAGGACGGGGCGGAGACCGAGACCGAGACCGAGACCGAGGCCGAGACCGAGACCGAGACCGAGACCGAGGCCGAGACCGAGGCCGAGACCGAGGCCGAGGCCGATCCCGAACCCGATCCCGAACCCGAGTCCGAGGCCGAGGCCGATCCCGAACCCGATCCCGAACCCGAGGTCGACATGGGTGCGACGACCCGGGACGTCGCGGGGCAGCGGCGATGCCTCGGCGCCTCAACCGAGCCAGCATCGGTGGCCTTGCAATCGGCTGGGGTTCCATGAAGATCCCCGCCATGCAGCTCGCCCGAGTCCTGTCCGCGGTGGTCCTGGCCGCCGCCGCGTCGACCGCCTGCAACCCCGAGGTCCCCAAGACCAGCTTCGTCTATGGGGAGAAGCGCGGCGTGATCACGTCCAACGGCCTGCGGTTCGTGATCATGCCCGACAAGACCACGTCGCTGGTCCAGGTCGATGTCCGCTACGAGGTCGGGTCGCGCGAGGATCCGCCGGGCAAGGCCGGCCTGGCCCACCTGGTCGAACACATGATGTTCCAGCAGAAGCCGGATGGGCCCGACACCCAGCCGCTCATGCACTCGATCGGGCAGCTCACCAACTTCTTCAACGCCTACACCAACTGGGACACCACCCACTACATGCTGCAGGGGCGCGCCGAGCGCCTCGACGACCTGCTGAAGATCGAGTCGATGCGGATGTACTTCCGCTGCCAGACGATCTCCGAGGACGAGTTCCTGCGCGAGCGCGAGGTGGTGCGCAACGAGATCCGGCAGCGCGGCGGTACCCCCGAGGGCCGCATCCCGGATCTCGTCCTCGCCGAGGTCTATCCCAAGGACCACCCCTACGCCCGGATGATCGGCGGCGACGACGCCAACCTGACCAACATCCAGTTGAAGGACGTCTGCGACTTCATGGACAAGTACTACACGCCGGATCGGGCGACGGTGATCGTCGCCGGTGGCGTGGACGTCGACCAGACCGCGCAGTCGATCCAGAAGTGGTTCGGCAGCCAGGAGGCGCGCAAGGGCGGGCCGCGGGCCGAGGTCGCGCCGGTGACCGCGGTCAAGGCGGGCAAGGCGCAGTACGACCTCGACATCGAGCGGCCGGTGCTGGCGGTGGCCTGGCCGCTGCCGGCCGCGAACACCGACGAGGGGCGCGCCGTGCAGTGGGGCATCAACCGGGTCTTCGGCGAGACCGCCTTCCAGGCCGCTGAGTACGACTTCGCCTACAGCGTCGACGGATCGGTGCTCGGCGGCCAAGAGGCCCCGGCCTTCGTGGTGCTGGTCGAGCTGAAGGGCATGGGCAAGGTGGACGAGGCGCTGGCCTTCGTGAAGCGGGCGGCGGCCAAGGCCCACCGCAACTTCGACGACGCCAACTGGGAACAGACCGAGGACTTCAAGGCCCGCACCACCGCCGGCTTCCTCGAGCAGCTCGAGAGCCTGACCGCCCGCACCAACGCCATGGGCGAAGCGGTGCAGTTCGACACCCAGACCGAGTTCGCGTCCCAGGACCTGTACCTGATCAACGAGCTCGAGCGGATCAAGAAGTTCGACGGCGGCCTGATCGAGCGCTCGGTCAAGAAGAACCTCGACTGGGACAAGGCGAAGGTCATCGTCTTCAAGAACAACAAGGAGGGCATCCACGGCGACAAGCGCGCCAAGGTCACCTTCCAGACCAAGAGCCACGGCAACAAGCGCGAGATCCCCGAGGTCGACCCGCGCGAGGCCAAGGTCCCGCTCAAGGTCGCGGCCGACATGCCGGTGTTCGACCAGGTCGTGCGCTACCAGCTCGGCAACGGCATGAAGGTCGTGCTCTTGCCGATCGAGTCGCCGATGCCGCTGGTGTCCGCGATCCTGATGTTCAACGTCGGTGACGCCCACGCCACGGTGCCCGCCATGGCGGACCTGGCGGCGTCGTTCTTGCGGGCGCCGCCCGACATGGACGCGATGACGCGGACCGGCATCGGCGTCCGCGGCTTCAGCGGCAACGACCAGACCTTCTTCGTCACCGGCGGCCTCGACATCTACCTGGGCGTGATGCTGAAGAGCATGGAGCGCATGATCAAGGCCGGCGTGTACAACCAGGAGGGCATCGAGAACTGGCGCAAGTCGTACAAGGAGCAGTTCACGCGCAAGGACTTCCAGGCGCAGAACGAGTACCAGCGCCAGCTCCTGACCGCGCTCTACGGCGCCGATCACCCGTACACCAAGAACGCCGTCCTCACCCCCGACGCCCTCGACGGCCTGGGCAAGGACCGGCTGACCAGCTTCCGCGACAAGCACTACTCGGCCGGGAACGCGACGCTCATCGTGGTCGGCAAGTTCGACCCGGCGCGGGCCAAGTCGATCATCGGCGACAACTTCGCGGGCTGGGGCAAGGGCCACGTCGATCCGGTCATCCCCGGCACCCCGCGGACCCGCACCGGGCCGGAGTTCATCGGCGTGATCGGCCAGGACAATCCCCAGGCCACGGTGACGATCGGCTACCCGGCCCCGGCCGGCATCGACGGCAACGAGGCGGCGCGGCGAGTCCTGACCGAGATGCTCAACATCCGCATGGGCGACATCCGGTTCAAGCTCGGCGCGACCTACGGCACCTACGCCGGTCGCTCGACCCAGCTCGGGCCGAGCGCCTACCAGATGGGCGGCTCGGTCGACGGGCCGCGCCTGGGTGAGGCCCTGGCGGCGATGCGCAACGGCGTCGAGATGCTGCGCAAGGGCGACACCTTCGACATCGACTTCGTGCGGGCGCGGCGGTCGCTGATCGAGGATCTGCTCGGCCAGTCGACGGTGACCGGCGAGCTGGCTCAGCGGCTCGGGACGATCGCCCGGTTCGGCCTCAAGCCCGACTACTACAAGCAGCTCGTGAAGCAGATCGCCGCGGTGTCGCCGGCCCAGGTCCGCGACCTCCTGGCCCGCGAGCTCGACCCCAACGGTGAGGTCGTCGTGGTGCTCGGCGATCGCGGCACCCTCGAGAAGGGCTTCTCCGGCGCCAGCATCAACCAGGTCAAGCTGATCGAGCCGGACTACAAGTAGTCCGACGACGCCGGCGGCCGGGTCGGGGTGCGGGTTGGCTCACGGGCCGGCGAGCTGGGCCACCAGGGCCTGGCAGCGCGCGACGGCGGCGGCGACGACGGGCGACGATGGGGCGCGGCCGGTCGCCGAGGCCGGCGGCGCGGCGCACGGAGCGCTGGTGAGCTGGCGCAGGTCCTCGGCCTCGCCGGGATCGAGGGAGGCGAAGAGCGCCGCGGCCCGGATCGGGTCGGCGGCGAGGACCGCGCCGACGGCGTGGCGCACCGCGGGCGGCAGGTCCGCGGCGGTGGCGGCGGCCAGGGCCTCGGGGGTGGCGGCCAGCGCCAGGCCGAGCCAGGGCACGAGCTCGGGTGCGGCGGTGGGCAGGGCGGCGCGGGCGCGGAGCTGGGCGCGGGCGTGCGCGGTGCCGCGAGCCCCGACGATGGCCAGGGCCGGGCCGAGGGTGAGCGGGGCGACGCGGGCGCCACGCCGCCAGGCTGCGACGGTGCGGGTGGCGGCGCGCAGCGCCTTGCGGTCGCGGCCGTAGGTTCCGGCGAGGGCCACGGCGTGGGCGCGGGCCACGGCCCGGCCGGGCTCGTCGTCGGGGCGGGCGGCACCCAGGTCGGCCACCGCGCGCGCGGCGAGCCCGGCGACCGCGGCCTCGACCCGCGGCCGCAGGCGCGGGCCGGCTGCGTCGACCAGGAGGCGCATCGCCGTCGCCGCGGCGGCGGCGGTCGGGGCGTCGCCGTGGGTCAGCGCGGCGCCGGCGAGGGCCAGGGTGCCGTCGAGGTCGCCGGCGCCGTCGGCCAGGGCATCGAGCGCGGCGTCGAGGCTGGCCAGGCGCGCGCTCGGCGGCAGCGGCGCGGTCGCGAGGCTCGCCCAGGCGGCCGGGGCCACGCGCCAGCGCGCGTAGCCGTCGGGCTCGACCAGGTGCCAGGGTGGGCAGCGCGCTCCGACGGCGATCGTGGTCGCGCCGTCGACCACCACACACGCGCGTCCGCCGTCGGCGCCGCCCCAGCGCAGGCACACCGGGGTCAGGCGGTTGGCGCCCAGCGGCAGGACGCGCAGGCTGGCGGCGTCCGGCGCGCAGATCCGGGTCACCGCGATCGCCGGGACCCCGGCGCGGCGGGTCAGCTCGTCGACGACGTCGGCGACCGGACGATCGCCCGCGACCGCGGTCAGGGCGGCGGCCAGGTCGTCGGTGGTCGCGGTCGACCACGGCGCGGCGTCGAGGTAGCGGGTGAGGCCGGCGGCCAACGTGGCGTCGCCGAGCCAGGCTTCGAGGGCGTGCATGACCGCCGCGCCCTTGTGGTAGGTCACGGCGTCGAACAGGGCGCGCGGCTGCGCCACCTCGCGCGGTCGCAGCGGGCGGGCTCCGGGGGCGTCGTCGGCGGCCAGGGCCGCTCGGCGCGCGACGATCCGATCGGCGTCGGCGCGGTGCCCGCGGGCTCGGCGCCGGGTCACGCGGTCGGCCATCCAGGTGGCGAGGCCCTCGTTCAACCATAGCTCGCTCCAGGTGCGCGGCGTGACCCAGGCGCCGAACCAGGCGTGGGCCAGCTCGTGGGCCACGACCTGCTCGAGGTGCGCGCGCCCGTCGGCGGTGCCGGCGCCCTCGAGCCACGCGCCCGCGATCGTGACCAGGCCAGGGTTCTCCATCGCCACCGGCAGGCTGGGCACCACCACGACGTCGAGCTTGGGCCATGGCCACGCGCGCTCGACGAAGCGGCTCGACGCCACCATCAGCTCGGCGAGGTCGGCGCGCACGAGGTCGACGTGCGCGGTCCCCGGCGGCGCCAGGATCCGGGTCGGCACCGGGGCGCCCGGGACCGCGACCTCGACCAGCGCACCGACCGCGAACGCCACCAGATAGGTCGGCAGCGGCGGGGTCGGCGCGAACCGGCGCACGACCCAGTCGCCCTCGCGGACCCGGCCGACCTCGGGCGTGTTGGCGTAGGCGCCATCGCCGTCGGGGGTGCGCAGGGTCAGCGCGATCGGCGCGCGCCAGCGCGGCTCGTCGAGGCACGGGAAGCCGGCCCGCGCGTGCTCGGGCTCGAAGTGGGTCGCGACCAGTCGGCCGGCCGCCGGGTCGCGGAAGACGCCGACGCCGTCGCCGAGGGCGGCGCGGAAGGCCAGGCGCACGGTCGCCGGGCCGGCCGCCAGGGGCGCGGCCAGCGCGACCCCGACCACGTCGCCGCCGCCGGCCGCGGGGAGCTGCGCGGCGACCGCGATCGCGGCGACGCCGCGGCGCACGGTCACCTCGTCGATCGTCACCGACCGCGCCGCGTGCCACCACAGCGCGCCTTGCGGGGTCGCCAGGTCGAGGTCGAGCTCGACCACCCCGGCGTAGCTGGTCGCCGCCGGATCGATCGTCAGCTCGAGCCGGTAGGCGCGCGGCACGACCGTCGACGGCAGCACGTCCGGTGGCGACGGCGCGGCCGGCGGGGTCGGCCGGACCTCCTCGATCGGGCCGGGCGGTGGCGGTGGTCCTTGCGGCGCGGCGCAGGCCGCGACCGTCGCCGCCGCGATCCAGGGAGCCAGCCGCACGCCCGACAGCTTGGCAGGTTCGCCGGCGAGCGGAAAGCCGACCGCTGGCGCACGGCGGCGGCAGATCTTTCGGCCGCCACGCAACCCGGGCGCGCGCGGGCCGATATCGGGGCAAACCTGACCAGGAGCCGCTCATGTCTCGCGTCGTCGCCCTGTCCGCCATCGTCTTGTCCGCCATCGTCTCGTCCGCCCTCGCCGTCGCGCCGGCCCACGCCGATCCCGCCCGCGACGCCCTCGAGCGCCTCGCCCTCATCGATCGCCAGCTCGAGCGCGTGCACCAGCGCGGGGAGCTCGACGCGCTGCCCGAGGTCGCCGACTGCCGCGCCGCGGTGAAGGCCGGCGCCGCCGCCGGGATCACGGCCTCGACCGCGCTGCCGGATCGCGCGACCACCTTCGGCCGGGCCGGGGCGCTGTGCAATGACCTCGCGGTCTGGCATCGGCTGCGCGCGGTGCGCGAGCAGATCGCGCCGGCGCTGACGATCGCTACCACCTACGCGCCCCTGGCCTCGGCCGATCGCGATCTGCTGCGGGTGTACCTGCCCCAGGCCGAGGCCTGCCTGCAGGCGATCGACGCGGCGCTGGCCGCGGGGCTGCCGGCCGGTCGGGCGTTCCTGCCCGCCGAGAACCTCGACCGACCGATGACCCTGCCCGAGCAGCGCGCGCTGTGCGTCGAGCTACGCGATCGCGGCGGCACCGCCAAGGCCCAGGTCGCGGCCGACGCCAAGGCCGCCGAGGCCGCGCTGCGCGCGAAGTGGACCAAGCTGGGCGCCAAGGGCGCGCGCCTGACCTACCTGATGAAGGTCGACCACCTGATCGTCCTCGGCAAGGACTGTCGCGAGCTGACGCCGACCCAGCGGGTCAAGGCCGCGGTCTTCTACCAGGTCAACGAGGACGCGGCGGCCTGGCACGTCTGGAAGACCACCTTCCCCGGCGGCAAGCAGCGCGATCAGGTCAAGGCCTTCGACAAGCTGACCCAGCGCTGGCGCTGCTGGTGAGGGCCCGCGAAAGAACAACTCAGCCGATCTCGCGGCCGAGCTAGTCGGCTGGGCCCGTCGGTCACGCCAGCTCGAGCCAGACCTCGCCGTCGACCACCTCGGCGCGGTAGCGGCGCAAGGTCAACGAGCGATCGTGGCGGCAGGCGCCGGTGCGGATGTCGAACTGGTAGCCGTGGCCGGGGCAGGTCAGGCGACAGCCGTCGAGATCGCCGTCGGCCAGGCCGACGTCGTCGTGGGGACAGACCCCGGCGGTGGCGATGACCTCGCCGGCGAAGACCCCGGCCAGGACCGGCCAGGTCAGGCCGTCGACCGCGAAGGCCGCCAGCGCGTCGGCTGGCAGCTCGGCCAGGCGCGCCAACCGGACCCGCAGCATCAGCCGCGACCTCGCTGGCGCGGGTCGAGGCGATCGCGCAGGCCGTCGCCGAGCAGGTTGGCGGCCAGGATCACCCAGGCGATCGCGCCGGCCGCGGCCAGCGCGTAGTGGCGGAAGCCGGGCTTCCACAGAAACGACGTGCCTTGCTCGAGCATCGCGCCCCAGGTGTGATCGACCTGGGGGCCGAGGCCGAGGAACGACAAGGACGCCTCGGCGGCGATCACCGCGCCGAACGACAGCGACATCTGGACCAGGAGCGGCGCCACCAGGTTGGGCGCGATGTGGCGGGCCAGGATGCGCGGCGTCGACGCGCCCAGGGCCCGGGCCGCCAGCACGTAGTCGCGCTCGCGCAGCGACAAGACCTGACCGCGCGCGACCCGGGCGTAGCCGACCCAGCCGTTGGCGCACAGCGCGGCGATGAAGACCGGCAGGCCGGGCTTGGCTACCGCGGCGACGATCGCGATGTTGAGGAGGAGGCCCGGGAACGCCAGGAAGACGTCGACCACCCGCATGATCACCTCGTCGACCACGCCGCGGGCGTAGCCGGCGATCATGCCGATCGTCACGCCGATCACGGCGCTGATCGACACCACGGTCACCGACAGGACCAGGGCCTTGCGCGCCCCCCACAAGAGCTGCGACAGGGTGTCGATGCCGCTCTTGTCGGTGCCGAGCCAGTGCGCGGCCGAGCGCGGCGCGAACATGTGGTCGAGGTCGAGGGCGAGATCGCCGACCGGGTAGGGCGCGATCAACGGCCCGAACACGCCGAGCACGACGAAGACCACGAGCATGGTCGCGCCGATCCACACCGACGGTGACCACCGCCCGGGCTGCCAGGTCATCATGCCCGACGCACCCGGGGGTCGATCACGCCGTAGGCGACGTCGACCGCGATGTTGACCAGCACGTACGACGCGGCGATGACCAGCACGCAGCCCTGCACCACCGGGTAGTTGCGCTCGCGGATCGCGGCCAGGAGCAGGTAGCCCAGGCCGGGCCGCGCGAACACCGCCTCGATGATGATCGAGCCCGACAAGACGCTGCCGAACTGCAGGCCGGCCACCGTCACCACTGGCATGATCGCGTTGCGCAGCGCGTGCTTCCAGACGACGACGCGCTCCGCCAGGCCCTTGGCCCGCGCGGTCCGCAGGTAGTCCTCGCCCAGGACCTCGACCATCGACGACCGGGTCATGCGCGCCAGCATCGCCATCAGGTGGACCGCGACCGCGAAGGCCGGCAAGACCAGCGCCGCCGCCCCGGTCTCGCCCGGGCCGGGCAGCCAGCCCAGGTCGACGAAGAACCACAGGAGCAGGACCGGCCCGAGGAGCATGTTGGGGATCGCGATCCCCGACAGCGCGCCGATCGACGCCAGGGTGTCGAACCAGGTGCCGCGGCGGAGCGCGGCGGCGATGCCGAGCGGCAGGGCCAAGACGATCGCGAAGCCCAGGCCGGTCAAGGCCAGGGCCACGGTGTACGGGTAGACGTCGGCGATCATCGCCGCCACCGTCGGCCGGCCCTCGGGGTCGGGGCACTGGTGGCCGAGGGTGCCGTCGACGACGTGGCCCATGAAGCGGCCGAACTGCGCCGGCAGCGAGCCGTCGAGGCCCATGCAGCGCTCGATCTTGGCGCGCTGCTCGGGGGTGGCCTCGCCGCCGGCCAGGTGATCGACCGGATCGCCGGGGATGAGGTGCAGGAACAGGAACACCAGGATCGACACCCCGAGCATCGACAGGAGCCCCAGGCCCAGGCGGCGGACGATGAAGGCCCCGATCGGCACGTCGCGCCGAGCGTACGCGCGGCCGAGGGCGGTTGTCGATCGGCGGCGGCGCCGCTTGTGGCGATCGCGCGCGGCGATCGGTGGTCACGGTGCGCGCTCGTGGCCGGTGGCGCGCGCGCGCCGCGCGGCGCTATCGTCGGGGCATGTCGAGCGCGGTCGAGCACGTCGTCACCATCGGGCCGATGCCGGCCACCCTCGAGGACTACCTGGCGATGCGCGATCGAGTCGCGGTGACCCCCGAGGGTGGCGCCGCCGCCTTCGCGATCGCCCTGGCCTGTTACGCCCGCGACCCGGCGGTCGGGCTGCCCTACGTCACCGTGGCGATCGCGATGGACCTCCTCGAGGATGATCCCGCCGGCTACAAGGGCCGGCGCCCACGGCGGATGATCGTGCAGAACCTCCGCGATCGGCTGGGCGCGGGCAAGGACCACATCGCGCGGTCGTACGTCGTCGGTACCCGGCCCGACGATGGCTACGCCCTGCCGGCCGGTGCGCTGACGGTCCGGGTCAAGCAGCAGCGAGACAGCCTGGCCGGAGATCGCGCCAAGCTGTTCGTGTATTCGTCGGGCGCCGACACCCCGCGCCCGGTGGCGCTGGCGCGGAACGACAAGGGGCTGTGGAAGGCCACCGAGTGGAGCTCGCTCGAGGTCGGGGTGCGCGCGCCGGCGGCGCCGCGGCGCGACGACCTGTGACCGCGGTGGTCGGCGACGGCGTGGTCAGCGCGCCGGCTCGGCGGCCAGGGCGTCGAGGAGCGCGGGCAGGGCGCGGTAGTCGGCCTCGGTGGTCTCGGCCTTGCGCCAGCGGATCCGGCCGGCGCGATCGACCACCAGCACCGTCGGCAACGAGGTCACGGCCAGCGGCGGGTCCTGCACGGTGAGGTCGCGATCGCGGGCGATCGCGAAGCCGGCCGGGACCGCGGCCAGAAACGCCGCCACCGCGGCGTCGTCCTCGTCGACCGAGATCCCGACCACCGCGACGTCGGCGCGAGCGTCGATCGCGGTCAAGTGCGGGAAGGCCTTCGCGCACGGCTTGCAGTAGCTGGCCCACACGTCGACGACCAAGAGCTCGGTGCGCGGCGCGGTCGACGTCCACGGCGTGCCGTCCTGGAGCGGCAGGGTCAGCGGCGGTAGCGACGGCGCGGTGGCGGCGGGCGTGGGGGCCAGCGCGGTGGGGCCGGGGCCGGCGCACGCGGTGAGCGCGGCGGCGAGGGCGAGCGCGGAGACGCGGAGCATGGGCGAGGGTAGCAGCGGTTGCCGACCTGGCCGAGTTCGGCCACGCTGCGACCATGCGCACCGTCGTCGCCCTGACCTCGATCCTGGCCGCAATCGCGCTCGCGCCGCGTCCGGCCGAGGCTTGAGGCATCGGCGCGCCCGTCGGTCCGACGGGCTGTGAGGGCACCCAGGCGACCGCGCCGCAGTGGTTCGTCGGCGCCGCGGGCGCCGCGACCGACACCACCTTGGCGTTCGATCGCGACATCGACGCGCAGCAGTACGCGGTCACCGCGACCGTCGGCCAGCTCCGCCCGTCGGGCTGGGCGCTGCGCGGCTCGGTCGGCGCGGTGCTCGGCGGCGAGCTGACCCACGAGGGTCGGCGCCACGACGTCGGGCCGGGGGTGGTCGCGGCCTTCGGCGTCGCCCGTCAGTGGGTGCGGTCCGGCTGGGTCATCACCGGCTCGGCGGCCCTGGCCGCGTCGCGGGTCACGACCACCGAGGCGATGGCGGGCGCGCCGACGGTGCCGCTGTGGGCGACCGATCTGCGGCTGGGCGCCACCGTCGGTCGGCCGCTCGGCCCGGTCAGCCCGTACCTCCTGGCCCGCGGCTTCGGCGGGCCGGTCCTGTGGGAGCTCGACGGCGAAGATCTGACCGGCACCGATACCTCGAAGTTCCAGCTCGGGGTCGGCGCGACGATCGCGATCGGCGCCGCCGCGGTGGCGATCGACGTCGCCGCGGTCGGCGAGCGCGCCGCGTCGATCGGCGCGACCTTCCGCCTGTAGGCGAGGTCAGCGGCGGTCGGGACCGGGCGTCGGCGCCGGGCCGGTGGCGCGCAGCTTCTCGGCCAGATCGGTGCCCAGCCCGCCCTGCAGGGCGGCGTGGACCTCGGGGTTGGCGGCGGCCAAGGCTCGCAGCGCCGCGCTCGGCCACCGGGCCAGACGGAGCTCGTCGACCGCGATCACGTCGGCCCGCGGCGGCCGGCCACACAGGTACGACAGCTCGCCCAGGAACGCGCCGCGGCCGACCTCCGCCACCGTCGCGCCCGCCACCTCGACCCGGGCCGCGCCGTCGAGGATCACCGCCAGGTGAGCCAGGGGTTGGCCCTCGGCGATCACCCGGGTTCCGGCGGCGTGGCCGATCACCTCGGCGGCCTCCTGCAGGCGCGCGACCTCGCGTGGCCGCAGGCTGGGGAACAGCCGGGCCAAGCGCAGCCCGTCGGCGTCGAGGCGGACCGGTCGGCGCTCGTGGACGAGCTGGACCAGGCGGGTCAGGTTGATGAGCAAGAACACCGCCTGCCAGGCGATCGCGTCGGTCGGCGGCGCTGGCGCCAGCGCGAACATCGCGAGCAGCGCCAGGTTGGCGATGCAGGTGATCACGCGCAGCCACAGGATGTCGCGGACCGCGTACGACGCCAGGTACAGGCCGTTGGCGACGTGCATGAGCCAGGTCATCGCCCGACCTCGGCGGCGCGCGCGGCCAGGAGCACGTCGACCACGTCGACGACCGGCAGGTGTTCGCCGAGGTGCGCGGCGCGGTGATAGGCGAGGACCACGCCGCCGCGCGCGAGCACCAGCGTGCCGCCCTGCTGGTACAGATCGCCCTGGGGGCGACCGTTGACGTGGCCGCGAGCCAGCGCCGCGACGAGCTGACCGAGGGCGATCGGCCCGAGGGTGCCCCAGGCCGAGCGCGAGAGCCCGGCGGCCCGGTAGGCGGCCAGCGTCGGATCGGTGGCGCAGGTGACCGCCGGGTGGGCCAGGCGTTCGCGGGTGGTGAAGGCGGCGAGCTGGGTCGGGTTGCCCGAGCCGACGATCACCACCGCGGCGCCGAGGGCGGCGACCTCGTCGAGGCGCGGCCGCAGCGCCGCGACGTGCTGGCTGCAGCCGGCGCACGCGAAGTGGCGCACGAACACCAGCACCAGGTCGCGCTCGGCCCAGGCCGCGCCGAGCGTCAGGGGCGTCCCGTCGGCGCGGGTGACGACCGCCGCGGCGAGCGCCGCCGGCGCCGGTTGACCGATCGGGAGGGACATCGGTGCGCTAGCGCTTGCCGAACAGCTCGGCGAAGAACGCCCGCATCGCCGCCCACGAGCGGGCGTCGGCGGCGGCGTCGTAGGCGCAGCCGGAGGTCGGATCGGCGCCGGCGTCCTTGTGGGTGAAGCAGTGCACCGCGCCGCCGTAGCTGACGAGCTGCCAGTCGACCTTGCCGTCGGTCATCTGCTTGGTGAAGGCCGCGAGGTCGGTCGGCGCGACGAAGGGATCGACCGCGCCGTGGAGCGCCAGGACCTTGGCCTTGATCGCGGCGCCGTCGGCCGGGGTCGGCGCGTCGAGCCCGCCGTGGAAGCTGACCACACCGCCGACGGTGGCGCCGCTGCGCGCTAGCTCGAGGACCGTGGTGCCACCGAAGCAATACCCGATGGCCGCGGTCTTGGTCGGATCGACGCGGGGCTGGGCCAGCATCGCGGCGAACCCGGCGGCGACCCGGGCGCGCAGGAGCTTGCGATCGCCCTTGTAGGTCCCGGCCAGCTTGCCAGCCTCGGCGCGATCCTTGGGCCGCACGCCCTTGCCGTAGATGTCGGCCGCGAACGCGATGTAGCCGAGCTTGGCCAGCATGTCGGCGCGGCCGCGGGCGTTGTCGTCCTGGCCCATCCAGGCGTGGACCACGAGCACCGCCGGCCGCTTGCCCTTGAACGCGTCGTCCCAGGCCAGGTAGCCCTCGAAGATCTGATCGCCGTCGCGGTACTCGACGGTCTTGGTTCGCAGCTTGGCGGAGGCGGAGCCGGCGAGCAGGCCGACGAACAACAGCACGGTGAGAGCGGTGCGCATGCCGCATCGTGCCACGGCCGCGGTGTACGATCGCGGCGATGGCGCGCCTGCCGCAACCGGGTCCGTGACCGCGCGCGCGTCGGCGGTCGGCGCGGTGGTCGCGTCGGTCCTCGTCTCGAGCCTCGGGCTCGGCCTCGGCGCGACGGCCGCGGAGGCGGCGCCGTGCCCGGCGACCGCGGCCTGGCTCCGCGGCTGTCGCCTCGACGCGACGCCCACGACCTGCGCCGGCGCGGTCGCGGTCGTACGGTTCACGCCCGACGGCGCGCCGGCCCTCGACGTCGAGCTGCGCGCCGACGGCCGCGGGTTCCTGACCGCTGGCACCGTCGGGCTGTCGCCGGTGGTCGAGGTCGACGACTGGGGCGCGACCCCGTCGGCCTGGCGCGACGCCGTGGCCGCGACCGCGGCGTGCGCGCGGGCGAGCCCTCCGCCGTTCGAGGTCGGCGTCGAGCGACCGGCGGCGGCCTCGGCCGGCGCGCCGGCGCGCTGGCCGGTGCGCGGGCTCCTCGGCCTCATGCTCCTCGTCGTCGCAGGGTGGCGCGGTCGACGACGGCTCTGCGCCGCGGTCGGGCGCGCCGGCTGGGGGCTGGGGGCGTCGGTGCCGGTGGTCGCCGCGGCGCGCGCGCTCTACGCGGCGCCCGCCTTCGCGCACCCCAACGGCCAGGGGCCGATCTGGATCGACTTCGCGCTGTGCGAGCCGTCGACCTACGGCCCCGGCTACGCCGAGCTGTTCGGATGGGCCGCGCGCGCCGCCGGTGCCGCGCCCGAGGCCGGGGTGTTCTTCGCGATGGCGGCCCTGGCCGCCCTCGCGCCGGCCGCGACCTTCCTCGCCGCCCGCGTGGCCGGCGGTGGACGCTGGGTCCCGGGCGCGCTGGCGCTGGCGGTCGCCATCGATCCCGTGGCCCTGCGCCTGGCCGGCAGCGAGCACTACGCCGGCGCGATCGCTGCGCTGATCGGGCTGGCGGTGGTGGCCGCGCTCCTCGGCGCCGTCGGCGATCGCGCGACCCGCGCGCTGGCGATCGTGGCCGCGGGCCTGCTCGCGGCCCAGGCCGCGCGCATCCACGCCATGGCCTGGGCGCCGGTCGCGCTGGTGCCGCTGGTGGCGCTCGCGCCGTCGGGGAGCTGGCGGGCCCGCGGTCGGCGGACCGCGACGGTGGCGGCCGGCTATCTCGCGACCGTCGCCGTCGCCGCCGGCCCGGCCATCGCCGAGGTCCTCGGCTCGCGCCTGGTGCGCGAGTATCGCGGCGGCGCCCTCGGGGCGCTGATCGCCGTCGGGCCGATCGCGCTCTTGCTCTTGGTCGCCGCGCTCGCCGCGCTCGTGGCCGGGCCGCGGCGCGGCGCCGTGGCGGCGATCCTCTGCGGCGGCGCGCTGGCGGTGGCCCAGGGGCTGGCCGCCCCGCAGCCCGACATGGCGCTGCAGTGGCAGGCGCACCTGCGGCTGTACGCGCCGATCGCGCTGGTCGGCGTCGCGGTCGCCCTCGGTCGGCCGCGCGGTCCGGCCCCGATCGCGCCGCTCCTGGCCCTGGCGGTGGTGCTGCTCGCCGGCGTCCACGCGGTCGCGGTCCGCGGCGTGATCGCGCCGACCACCGACGCTCTCGAGCAACGCTGGGCCCTGTCCTGGCGCGGCGAGCTGACCGCCGACGATCGCGTGCTCTACGTCGAGCGCGCCGGCGACCGCGTCCTGCGCCTGCCGCTGTCGCGCTGCCTGGCCGCCCACCCGCGCTCGCTCCTGGTCCAGGGCGACGCCCCGCCGCCGCCGCTGCCGACGACCGGCCGGCTGTTCTACGTCGAG
Source organism: Kofleriaceae bacterium (assembly GCA_018057825.1). Taxonomy (GTDB): domain Bacteria; phylum Myxococcota_A; class Polyangia; order Haliangiales; family Haliangiaceae; genus UBA2376. The sequence continues at coordinate 114,878 of JAGPCY010000029.1, forward strand.
ACCAGCCTGTGCAGCACCCCCGAGGGCGCGCCGCGGTGCGCGGCCACCCGGGCCCAGGCGGCGTGGCGGCGCCTCGACGGGCGGACCCTGCCGGCCCGGCCCAGCGACTACCAGCCGTACCCGGCCACCGTCGTCCCGGTATGGCGCGGCCTCCGCGACCCGGCGCGTTGATGAGGGCGCCTCGCGCTTGCGGGGGACCGCCGCGATGGCGACACTGCCGAGTCAGGTGTCGGATACGCAGGCGCAACCGGTCGCGACCCGGTCGGGAGGTCCCGGCGGCTTCGGCCACACCGTGGCGCTCCTCGAGCTGTTGTTGACGGTCGGGTACGTCGACGGGGTCTTCCACCAGCGCGAGCACGCGTTCATCGAGCGCTACCTCGACTCGCTCTTGATCGTCATCGAGGCCTCGGGGGCCGGCGGCGCCGACGAGCGGGCCCGGCTGCGCGCCGCCTGGCAGAGCCACCTCAATGAGCAGTACGCCCGGCTCCAGGGCGGCGTGGCCCAGCTCGCCGACGAGACCACCCTGCCGTCGGATCCCGCCCACATTCCGGCGCGCCTCAAGTCCCGCGCCGTGGCCCTGTTCCGCGGGCTGCCGGCCGCCGAGCAGACCACCGCGCTCGAGCTGGTCCGGGCCCTGATGCACGCCGACGGCCTGGTCAGCCCGCCCGAGCAGGCGCTCTACGAGGAGCTCCTGGGTTACTTCGCCGCCGCGGTCCGCGATCCCACCGCTCAGACCCTGACCGCGCGCGCGCCGTCGCTGACCGCGGCCGAGCGGCCGATCGCGCTGGGGGCGATGCAGCGGCTGCCGCTCCTGGCGGCCGCCCATCCGCTGCTCGATCCCCTCGAGCAGACCTTCTCGCCTCACCCGGTCGAGCTCCAGGCCCAGGTCGCCCTCGACTACCAGCTCGCGGTCTCGGCTATGGGCGTATGGCAGCGGCTGCGCGCGGTCGGCGACGGGCTCCTCGACGGCGTGACCGACATCGCCCGGGTCCCGACCGGCGCCCAGTTCCTCGACCGCCATGTCCACGTGATCCGTCCGACCGAGCCGGTCGAGGTGATCGTGGTCGGCGATCTCCACGGCTGCTACGGCTGCCTGAAGGCGGTCCTGCTCCAGACCAACTTCGTCAACCGGGTGTGGGCGCGGCAGTGGGACCCGACCCGCCACGGCGACGTCAAGCTGGTCTTCCTCGGCGACTACATCGATCGCGGGCGGTTCAGCTTCGACGGCGTCCTGCGCGCGGTGCTGCAGCTCCTGGTGGCGATGCCCGACAACGTCTTCGTCCTGCGCGGCAACCACGAGTACTTCCACTCGTCGGGCGGGCGGGTGTGGAGCGGCGTCCATCCGGCCGAGGCCCTGGCCTCGCTGTCGCCCCACGTCCCGCGCGAGATGCTCGAGGCCTACCGGGTGCTGTTCGAGCACATGCCGACCGCGGTCTTGCTCGATCGCACGCTCCTGGTCCACGGCGGCGTGCCGCGCGACGACACCCTGGCCGAGCACTGGCGCGATCTCGCCAGCCTCAACCACCCCGAGCTGCGGTTCCAGATGATGTGGAGCGACCCCGAGCAGGTCGATCACGTCCCCCTCGAGCTGCAGCGCGCCAGCGCGCGCTTCGGGTTCGGCCGCGCCCAGTTCCAGGCCTTCATGGAGAAGGCCGGGCTGCGGACGATGATCCGCGGCCACGAGAAGATCGACCGCGGCTTCGACGTGGTCTTCGATCTCGGCGATCGGCTGCTGCTCAACCTGTTCACCGCCGGCGGCTACGACAACCGCGATCTGCCGGTCGACAGCTCGTACCGCGGCGTGCGGCCGATGGCGCTGACGATCTTCCACGACGCCAACGGGCAGCGCGCGGTGCCGTGGCCGGTCGAGTACCAGGCGTTCAACTCCGAGGTCCACAACGGCCTGCACCGCCGCGGGCCGCTCTTGCCGTACCGCTACGGCTGAGCGCGTCGGGCGAACGCTCAGCGGGCCAGCGCCGCGCGGATGACGCCGTCCGCGGCCTTGAGCGCCGCGACCCGATCGACCACCGAGGCCCCGGCGGTGACCGTCGCGACCAGCTCGCCTAGCGGCCGCCGCGCGCGGCGGTTGTCGACGAAGGCCTGGCCGAGGCGGCGGACCAGGCCGCCGGGGTCGACGCCGGGCAGCTCGATCGGCCCGGGCTTGAGCGTCGGCACCGCGGCCCAGCGCGCGGCGAGGCCGGTCAGCGGCGCCTGCTCCGACCACAGCGTGGTCAGCTCCTGCAGGCCGAGGTCGCGGCCAGCCAGCGCGACGCCGTCCGCGACGTGGCCGAGCCAGGCCAGCCACATCGTCGGCAGCGCGGCGACCGTGGCGGCGCGATCGCCCGCGCGCGGGCCGTACAGCTCGTTGAAGCGCAACGACGGCGTCAACCACAGCGCCGCCGCCAGGGTCGCGCCCGTCGGGGCTCGCCACGGGACCCCGAGGATCGCCCGGCTGGCGCCGTCGACCGTGGCCAACGCGTCGCCATGATCGGCGCCCCCGGCCTGGGCCACCCAGCCGGCCGCGAGGTCGGCGGAGGCCGCCGCCGCGAAGCACGCCGCGGTGATCGGGCGCTCGCGCGTCACCAGCTCGCGGCCCTCGCGCTCGGCGTCGCTCGCCGGCAGCGGCGTGCCGACGATCGCCGGGTCGGCCACGGCCTCGATCTCGTCCCACACCTCGGCGTGAGACGCGCCGTCGCCGCCGACCGCGAGGGGGCACACGACGCTGTTGTAGTCGACGACGGTGTAGCTACCGAGGCGGAACACGCGGTTGTACGGGAACAACCGGCACGACGCCGGCTTGGCCGCGCGGCCGTCTTCGGCCTCGATCCGACACCAGCCGTCATCGGTGAGAAACCAGCACCGATCGCGCGGGTTCCACACCGTGAGCGCGGCGCCGCGGCGGCGCACGTAGCCGGCGATCGCCGGCCGTCGCGCGACCAGCGCGTCGAGCTGGCCGCCGGTGACGTCGAGGCCGATGCCTAGCCCCTTGCAGCACGCGCCGCAGCCGGCGCAGCGATACGACAGCCCGCGATCGGGCCAGGTGAACCACACGCGCGCGAGGTCGCCCACGCGACATGCTACCGCGACCGGACCGCGTCGTGGACGCCGGAACCGCGCTACCTTCGACGCGACATGAGAAGCGGCTCCGCGATCCTGCTCGCGTCCCTCGCGCTGTGCGGGGCGCCTGCGACGCTCGTGGCCGAGCCCCGCCCGATCGAGACGACCGTGCGGATCGGCTTCGCCCACTTCGACGCGCCGGCCGATTGTGGCTACTGCGCGGCGATGTCCTCGCCCGGGCTCGAGGCGGCCCTCGCGTACCCGATGTCCGCCGACCTCGAGCTGCGCGCCCAGGCCTGGTGGTACCAGAGCTCGCTCGAGGGACGCCTCGCTGCGCTGGGCTTCGGTCTCGGCACCCGATCGCGGCCGTGGTCGGCGCGAGTGACCCTGAGCGGACAGTGGTCCTGGCTCCACAACGCTGACGGCGGCGACGGCGACTCGGAGAGCTTGCTCTTGGCCGGCGAGGGCGCGGTCCAGACCGGGCGCGCGGGGCGGTTCGCGACCGAGCTCGCCGTCCGTGCCGGTTGGGCGTTCGCGGACGGCGGCGCGGCGTTGCTCGCTGCGAGCTACGGGGTGGCGTGGTGAAGGCGATCGTCCTGGGCGTGCTGGCGGCGACCGGCGTCGCCCACGCCGACGGCGCGGACCGCGGGTTCTGGCTCGGCAGCGTCGACGACGCAGACCACCTGGAGCTGACCCTGACCACCAACGAGTATCGGTGCGACGGCTGCACGTCGACCTCGTGGATCTCCCTCGCGCTAGCCGATCTGGCCGGCCAGCACCAGCTCGCCGACGGGCTGACGGTCTTCGGGCAGCTCAGCGTCGTGCGCCAGGGGGCTGTGGAGGTGCCGATCGGCTACTCGAGCGACGTCGAGTGGTTCGCCGGTCCGGCGACGCTCGGCCTGCGCCAGCGCCTGCGGTCGCCGACCCCCGCGCTGACCTGGGCGGTGGCGCCGTCGGTCACGATCCCGCGCAATAGCCCCGAGGCGGCGCGGTTGCTGCGGCCCGACGAGACCTTCTATCCGTCGGTGCTCGGCACGCTGCGGGTCGCGCTCGAGGCGCGCTGGCGCCCGGGGCGCTGGTGGCTCGCCGGTTCGCTCGCCGGCGCGATCGAGACCCCCGAGGGGCTCGACTACGCGCTCACGGCGCGGGCGATCGGCGCGGTGGGGGTGGCGCTGTCCGATGAGGTCGCCGCGGTGGTCGAGGGCGCCGTGACCTTGATCCGCGATGTCAACGAATGTGGCCGGTGCCGCGACGTCGGCACGCTCCGCCGTCCCTTCGTCGGCGCCGGCCTGCGCGGCGCCTGGCGCCACGTCACCCTGGCCGGTCACGTCGGCTACCAGCTCGACGACGACGAGCGCCTCACGCTGCACACGCCGGTGGCGGTCGACTTCGTGATCGGCGCCACCTGGTAGGCGGTCCGGTGCGGGGCGCCGCGCGCCGCGCCGACCGGGTGAGGTACGTTCCAGCGGTGACGACCTCTCGGGTGATCGCGGTCGCGCTGCTCGGGGCCGTCGGCCCGCTCGGCGCGCCAACGCCAGTCGCCGCCGAGCCGCGTCCGATCGAGAAGACCGTGCGGATCGGCTTCGCGAACTTCGACGCGCCGGCCGACTGCAGCTACTGCGCGGCGCTCTACGCGCCCGGGGTCGAGGCGGCGGTGTCGAGCCGCCAGCCGTCGGGCGTCGAGCTGCGCGCCCAGGCGTGGTGGTACCAGAGCGCCTACGACGGTCGCGCCCTCGCGCTCACGCTGGGGCTCGGGGTGCGACGCGAGCGCTGGTCGGCGCGGGCCAACGTCGGCGGACAGTGGATCTCGTTTCACGAGGGCGATGGCGGCTCGGGGATCTCGACGGGGCTCGTGGCCGCCGCCGAGGTCGCGGCCGAGACCGGTCGCGTCGGTCGCGTCGCCACCGAGCTACAGGTCCGCTACGGCTACACCTTCGACGATGGCGGGTCCGGCGTGATCGCGCTCGGCTACGGGGTGGTGTGGTGAGGGCGGCGGCGCTGGTGGTGGGGTTGGTCGCGACCGTGGGGAGCGCGCGCGCCGACGACGGGCGCGGGTTCTGGACCGGCGATGTCGACGCCGCCAACCACGTCGAACTCACCCTGACCGCGACCGCGTTTCGCTGCGAGTCGTGCGCCGAGCCGCGCTGGACCGACTTCGCGATGGCCGATCTCGCAGGACAACAGCGCATCGTCGACGGCCTGGCCGGGTTCGCTCAGGTGAGCCTCCTGTACCGCGGCGACACCGGGGGCATCGATGGCGAGGCCGACTGGTTCGCTGGCCCGGTCACGCTCGGGCTGCGCCAGCGGCTCGCCCTCGACCTGCCCGGGGTGCGCGTCGCGTTGGTCCCGTCGGTGACGATCCCGCGCACCGCCGGCGGCGGCAAGGCCAGCACCTCGGTGGCGGTCGCGCACCTGCTGCGGCCCGACGCCAGCATGTACCCGGTCAAGGTCGGCACCGGCCGCCTGGCGCTCGAGGTCCGCTGGCAGTCGGGGCGATGGTGGCTGGCCGGCACCATGGCCGCCGCGGTCCACGGCGTGAACGGCATCGAGCGGGAGTTCAGCGCGCGCGCCGTCGCCACGATCGGCGCGATGGTCGTGCCCGACGTGACCGCGGTCTTCGAGGTGAACGACGGCGCGTCGTGTATCGCCTGCGAGGACGACCGCCAGCACACCCGCAGCTTCGTCGGCGCCGGGCTGCGCGGCGCGTGGGGCTGGGGCACCCTCGCCGGGCACGTCGGCTACGGCCTCGACGACGACCCGGACCTCACGCTTCGGCCCCCGGTGACGATCGATGTCACCGTGGGCGCCCGCTGGTAGGTCTCGCCGTGGTGGCCGGCGCCCGGGCGGATCGGTAGTATTGCCCCGATGTACCGCTGGGCTCTCGTCGGACTCGCTGCGGTCGGCTGCGGGTTCGACCCGCGCGGCGCCGCTGGCGATGGCGATGGCGGCGGCGCCGGGGATGGGCCCGCGGCGCCGGTCGACGGTGGCCCTGACGCCGGCCCGACGTGCACGATCGCGCCGACCGGGCCGATCGCGACCTCGTCGCAGCTCGCCTCATCGACGGGCGGCGGGCCCCGGGCCCCGCTGGTCTGCCCCGCCGGGCAGTGGGCGGTCGCGGCGGCCTTCGATCTCACCGATAACCCGATCGCGAACCACGGCGGCGAGCGGCTGATCGACGGCCTGACCATCCGGTGTGGCGCGATCACGCTGACCGCCGGGGCGCCCGAGGTCGTTCGCGGCGAACCCCAGAGCGTGCTCGGCGGCGACACCGCCAACTGCTCGGCGTACTTCGCGACCACGCGCAGCGACGAGACGGCGTGTCCGAGCGGCTCGGTGTGGGTCGGCCTGTCGATCCATCGCCCCGACGAGGTCTTGTTCAACGACGTCGGGCTGCGGTGCGCGACCCTGGCGGCCGATGGCTCGGTCGGCACCTCGATCGCGACCGTGCCGGTCCCGGGCACCGGCACGTCGTCGAGTGAGATCCAGGTCATCGACTGCCCGGCCGGCACCGCGGTGATCGGCCTGACCGCGCGTTCGGGCTGCGGCATCGACGGGTTGTCGCTGCAGTGTCAGGCCCTGGCGTGTGGCCTTTGAGGCTCGGCGAAAAATTCCTGCTGGCGCGATCCCTCGAGTTGCCCTAGGATCTCTTTGCGACCATGTCGCCGAGAACACCGGCCTTCGCCATGAGGCGAGCGAGCTGGGTGGGCTTCGTAACGGGCCGAAGCGCCCATCACGAAGGCCCGGCCACGGGAGCCGCATGCCTGCGGGCCGTCCGCCGGGCTCTGGCCATATGCCAGGGGAGGAAAGCACGACATGCCGAGTACCGAACGTCGCTCTGAGGAGGACCGGCCGTAGCGGGCCGTCTCCTCCGTCTGCAAGAGCAAGCGAGCTGCCTCCGGGCTCGTGAGAAGCACGCTACGCGGGTCCACTTCGGTGGGCCCGCGTTTTTTTTTGAGAACCCGGTGCGTGGGGCGCGGGGGCGGTGGTCTACACGGACGGGTATCCGGAACCCCGGGGCGTGAACCAATCCGCCCTGAGGTGGCGAGGGGCGATTGAAAGGGGAGAGGGGGGCGGGGGGCGGGGTTCGGGCTCGGGGTCGGGGTCGGGTTCGGGTTCGGGTTCGGGTTCGGGTTCGGGTTCGGGTTCGGGTTCGGCCTCGGTCTCGGCCTC
>JAGPCY010000030.1 GCA_018057825.1 Kofleriaceae bacterium
CCCGCGCCTCGATCTGGCGCCGCCGGCCGGCCGCACGAACGCCGAGCTGGCCTTGAAAGCGTACCTGGCCAGCCACCCCGAGAGCCGCGGCGCCCTGCAGGTCGTGCCGCGCCATGAAGTGCAGGAGCTGATGCCGTGAGCGATCCGCAGGCCGCATACCGGTTCATCTCGTGGGTGCGCCGAGGCGCCGCTAGTCACATCGCCACGCTCGAAGGGCAAGCGGGTGGAGCGCGGGTCGAGGTGCCGGTGGAGATCCAGTTCAACGGTGGCAGTCACCGCGCCGAGGTGACCCTCGGGCTCCTGGGTCCCGGTGACGTGGTGTCGCTGGATCCGCGCGCGGTGGTCCGGACCTATCCGCCGGCCGAGACCCGCGACGCCGAGCCCAACTACTTTCCGCTGATCGAGTTCGATCAGGTGGATCTGCCGTGGCGGTACACGCCGCGCGCGGCCGACCCCGCCGTGGGTCGGGTACGGCCGTGGTTCTGTCTGATCGCGCTCGCCGAGGGCGAGGACTTCCAGTACACGCCGCCCGGGACTGGGCGCCCCAACGGGACCGTCGAGATCGGGGCTAGCGTGCCACTGCCTCGGCTAGACCAGTCGTGGGCCTGGGCCCACGTCCAGGTGAGCGGAGACGACGATCTGTCGTCTCCGGAGGCGATCGCCGCGGCGCCCGAACGCGCGGTGGCGCGACTCCTGTGTCCGCGTCGCCTCGACCCCCGCAAGACCTACTGGATCATGCTGGTGCCGACCTTCGAGGTCGGCCGCCGCGCCGGGCTGCGCGAGGATCTGGTGCCGCAGCTCGGCGAGCTGGCGCCGGCCTGGTCGGAGCCCGCGACGGGGACGCGCCCGACGGTGACGCTGCCAGTCTACTACCGGTGGCGGTTCGGGACCGGGCGGGGCGGAGACTTCGAGATGCTGGTGCGGCAGCTCCAGGCGCGCCCGCTGCCGGCCAGCGTCGGGACACGGCCCATCGACGTGACCCAGCCCGGCACGTTGCCGCCGGCGGCGACCCGTCCGGTCGCCATCGGTGGGGCGCTGCGCGCGCCCGCCGCCGACCCCTGGGCCTGGGCCGGGGACGCCGGCCAGCGCGCCATCTTCGTGCAGCTTTTGTCGGCGCTGCTCGACTACCCCGACGTGGTGCGGCACAGCGGTGGGACGCCGGTGCTGGGGCCTCCGCTGTACGGCACGTGGCACGCGCGCCGCTGGCGCTTGCAGGCCGGCGCGCCGCCGCCGTGGTTCCGCGACCTCAACCAGGATCCGCGGGCCCGGATCGGCGCCGGCCTCGGCACCGAGGTGATCCAGGCTCTCCAAGACCTGCTGATGAGCTCGGCGTGGGACCAGCTCGCCGGGATCCGCGAGGCCAACGAGCAGCTACGAAAGGCCCAGCTAGCGCGGGTCCTGTCTGAGCGCCTGCACCTGCGGCGCGTGCAATCCGCGAGCGTCGATAGCCTGTTGATGTTCACCGGACCGGCGCTCGGGCGCGTGCGTGTCCCGACCAAGACCGCGGGCGCGCTGGTCCAGAACAGCCAGGTCCGCCAGGCCGTGGTGAGCGGCGCGTTCCGGCGGCTGACGCGACCTCTGGGGCCGCTGGGGCGGCGACAAGGGCGCCAGAGCGTGGTGGCCGAGCCGTTGATCACACGGATCAACGCGGGCACCTACGATCAGGTGATGGTCGCCGAACCGGCGACGTCGTCGAGCCTGCCGACCTGGAGCTGGGCGAGTCAGCGAGACGGCTGGCCCAGCGTGTTGACCGGGGTGGCGTCGAAGACGCTGCTCGACACCACGCCGCCCCCGCAGCCGCAGCAGACCGTCGGCGATTCGGCGTACTACTCGCCTCCGGTCAAGGACGCCGGCCAGGGGCCCGACGACAGCCCGTCGATGGCGCGGTTTCGCCAGGCCGCGCGCGACCTGGCCGTCGCCCGCACCGATCCCGCGAAGCCGCCGCTGCCGGGCGAGGTCCTGCACCAGCTCGATCTGCCTGCGATCCAGCTCGCCGTCACGAAGGCCTTCGATCCGGCGTCGACCATTCCAGCGGCGTTGCGCGACCGCATGGTCGGTCGTCCCGGGTTCGTGTGGAACCCGCCGGATCCGATCGAGCCGGTGATGGCGCACCCGGAGTTCCCGCAGCCGATGTACAAGCCGCTGGCCGAGCGTTCGCCCGAGTGGATCTTGCCCGGCCTGGAGGCCATCGAGGCCAACAGCGTTGGCCTCGCGGTGACCAACCCGGCGTTCATCGAGGCGTACATGGTGGGGCTCAATCACGAGATGGCGCGCGAGCTCTTGTGGAACGAGTACCCGACCGATCAGCGCGGCAGCTACTTCCGCCAGTTCTGGGATCCGGCCGGGCTGGCCCCGACCCCGGTGCCGGCCGGGTTCGAGGACATCCGCAGGATCCACGAGTGGAGCGCTAGCTCGCTCCTGGGCACGCACAGCCCGCGCCCGCCGCTGCCCGGCGGGCAGCCGCACCTGGTGCTCCTGGTGCGCGGCGAGGTGCTGCGACGGTACCCGGGCACGCTGGTGTATGCGCAGCGCGCGCAAGGATCCGTGGCCGACCCCGAGCTGGTCGATCCCGCGGTGGCCGGTGCGCAGCGTCGGCCGGTGTTCAGCGGTCGCCTCGACCCGGACGTGGCGTTCTTCGGTTTCGAGCTGACCGAGCCCGAGGTGCGGGGCGGACCGACCGACGCCGGGTGGTTCTTCGTGTTCGAGGAACAGCCAGCCGAGCCGCGGTTCGGCCTCGACGCGACGTTCACCGCGACCGACCCGACGAGCTGGGACGACCTGGCGTGGCGGCACCTGGTCGCGAACGAGAGCGAGCTGTCCGCGCTCCACTACATCGATCTCGACGCGGCCAAGCCGACCACCACCGGGGTGCTCGCCCACGGCGGCGCGGGCTGGCACGTCAGCGGTCCAGCCCCGATCGCGAGGGGCGCCGACCACGCCTTCATCACCTTCCAGCGACCGGTGCGCGTGGCGATGCACGGGTCCTTGCTGCTGCCGTGAACCATGGCTGACCTCTCCGAGAACATCACTAACCTCGACGCGGCCTACCCGATCGCGCTCCTTCCGGTGCGCATCGAGACCCGCTTCGTGAGCGACATCGCGCCCGAGCTCCTCGTGCGGGTCTACCCCGACGAGATCGTCGCGGAACTCGGGCACCTGCTGACCAGCGACGCGGCCGCGGCTGCGCGAACGTTCTGGCGCGACGGCTGGGCCTTCGCCGACGAGCTCGACGCCTGGCGCCGGCTGGTGGCGCGCTATCCGTCTCACGTCGCGGCAGCGTTGATCGAGCTCGACCCGCCCGACAACCTCGCGACCCGCCCGGCCGGCGTCCCGACCTGGGCCGCTCCGCCGCCCGCGCCGTCACCCGAGACCGCGCTCGCTCGCGTGCTGCCCGACGCCTGGATCGTGGTCGGGCACCGCAGCGGCGCCGAGGTGCTGCGCTTCGTGGGCGGCCCGATCGTCGAGCCCCTGGCGCTGGCATTTCGGAGCGACCTGGCTGACGACGCGCCCGAGATCGTCGAGCACGACGGCCTCCGCGTCGAGGAGGCGCTGCGCTGGACGGTCGACTTCGAGGCCGCGATCGCAGCCGGTATGGGAATGCGGGTGCCGATCACCAGCGGCGATCTGGCCCAGGGGTTCGATCGCCTGACGGTGTACGGGGTGAAGACCACGCTGACCGCGGCCGCGAGCGCCGAACGGCTCGAGGGGCTGTTCGCCAGTCACCGGGGCACCCGCGGCCTGGCCCTGGTGCCGCAAGGTACGCCAACCAACAACTCGGGGGAGGGCACCGCCGGGTACCCGCCGTCCGAGGACGCCGAGCGCAGCTTCGCGATCGAGCGCGGGACGTCGCTGGTGACCGAAGGCAGTGACGGCATGGCCCTGGCCGCCGCGCTGGGCCTCCCGGCCACCGTGTTCGCCCACGTCGAGGGTGCCGGTGGCCAGGAGCAGCGGCGCGCGCGCGCGATGAACCAGGCCCTGTGGCCGTGCACGATGGGCTACTTCCTCGAGCAGATGATGACGCCGCTGGTCAGCGCGGCGACGATCGCGGACGCGCGCGCGCACTTCGCCGACTTCGTCCGCGGGCGCGGGCCGCTTCCTGCGTTCCGGGTCGGGCGGGTGCCGTACGGAGTCATGCCAGTGACCCCGCTGTGGGGTTCGGTCGATTCATTCGAGAGCGCGCTGGTGCAGCGGCTGACCAGCTGGCAACCCCTCGTGCTGGCGCGGACCGTCGACGTCGCCCGGGTCGGCCGCACCGGCGATCCCGACGCCGATCTGCTGGGCGCGCTACATCTCGACGCCAGCACGCGCGAGGTCCGGCTGCGCGAGGTGATCGGCCCGGCCTACGTGCGCGCGCTGTTGGCGCTGGTGAGCGCCTCGGTGCCCGACGCCAGCTTCGGCGAGCGGGCAGCGCTGACCAGCTCGCTCATGACGACGCTCGGGATCGACGGGAAGGGCGCGCCGCGGGTGGGCCAGATGACCTTCAGCGACCAGGCGCCACGCATCCAGTTGCCGCTGGTGACGCCGGGGCCGCTGTCGGAGGTCGATCCGTTGGCCGACGACTACATCACCGACCTGTTGACCGCGAGGACCACCGCGGACCTGGACCCGTCGCCGGTGTCGCGGCCGCTGCTCTTTCACCTGCTGCGACAGGGCGCGCTGGTCGAGTACCACCGGGTCGCGGTCGAGCTCGCGATCACGGCCGGCCGCTCCTTCGCAGACGCCTCCGATCGTCGCGAGATCGAGCTCGTGCACATCCCGCCCCCGGCCCCCAACCTGCCGCCGCGCCTGACCCCAACGCAGCGGTTCGCGCAGGTGCTGCCCGTCACCGATGGTACCCAGCTCGGCCAGTGGCTCCTCGACTTGCCCGGCGATCCGGAGCGGGACAACGGCCGCCAGCCGATCCGGGCCCACGTCGAAGCGCTGCAAGCGCTGGTGGGCGCGCCCACCGCGGAGCTGGAACGCCTGTTGACCGAGACGCTGGACACCTGTTCGCACCGTCTGGACGCCTGGAACACCTCCCTGGCGACCCGGCGGCTGGCGGGGCGTCGCGCCACCCGGCCGACCGGCGTGTTCATCGGCGCCTATGCCTTCGTCGAGAACCTGCGCGTGCGTCAGGCGCCGAGCGTCGGAGCGGTCGGAGGGTTCGTGCACGCGCCGAGCTCCGCCCACGCGGCCACCGCAGCGATCCTGCGCAATGGCTACCTGACCTACGCCCACAACCCCGACGTCGCGATCGACCTGTCGTCGCGACGAGTGCGGCGCGCGCTATCCCTTCTGGATGGGGTGCGCCACGGCCAGCCGGCCGGTGCGGTGCTCGGGTACTGGTTCGAGCGAGCGCTCCACGATCGCCAGCTCGATCGCTACCTGGCGCCGTTTCGCCGGCTGTATCCGCTGGGACGAATGCCGAACACGCCTGCCGAGGACGCCTCCGAGCAGATCGCGGCCCGCAACGTGGTCAACGGTCTGGCGCTGCGTGACGCGCTGCGCGGGCTGACGGCAACGCCGTGGGACAACGTAGCGGTGGTCCCGTCGGTGGAGGTGGTCGACCGTCCGGCCGTGCAGGCGTGCCTGGACCTGCTGGAGGACGACGTCGACGCGGCCGCCGATCTGCTGACTGCCGAGTCGGTCTTTCAGGTGATGCAGGGCAACACCGATCGCGCCGCCGCCACCCTGGCCAGCGGCGCCGGCACCGGCGGCCTACCGGTCCCCGGCATCGTCGCTCCGTCGAACGCGGGCACGGCCTTCACGCACCGAATCGCGGTGGTGCTGGGCGCGCCGCCGCCGGTCGCGGTGTGGCCCGCGGTCGGCGTCCGCCGCCTCGCCGAGCCGCGACTCGACGCCTGGCTCGGCGCTCGCCTGGGAAGCCCGGCCGCCATCCGCTGTCGCGCGCTGCACGGCTCGACAGAAACCATGGTGGACCTGGCCCAGCTCGAGCTCAGCGCCCTGGACTTTGTACTGTTGGCCCAGCGGACCGACGTGGCCAGTGAGCTGGCCGCGCGGGTCGAGGCCCACGTGCGCACCACCCTCGGCGGACTCGTCGAGCCGATCACCGTCGACCTGACCCGGCCCACCGGCTCAGGGTCAGGCTGGCCGCTCACCGTGTTCAGCGTCGACGAGGCACTCGAGACCGCGCGGCTCCTGGGCGAGCTGGTCCAGGGCGCGCGCCCGCTGGCGAGCGACGACCTGGCGCCGCCCCACACCGCCGGCGCACCGGTCAGCATGGACGTCGCCGAGATGAACGGACGGGTCGCCGCGGTGCTGGCTCACCTGGCCCAGGCGCGCACCGCGCTGGTCGCCGCGAGCGTCGCCGCATCGGCGACGCCGCCTTCGTCGACCAGCGTCAACGACCTGCGCACCGCGCTGTGGATGGCCGCGGGCCTCGGGGTGCGGGCTGCAGTACCGATGGATCTGGCCGGCACAGATGATGCCGCGCGGACGGCGCTACTGTCGCAAGCGGCGACGGTACAGGTCGAGCTCGCACGGCGCGCGGACGCAGCCGGCGCTACGTCGATCAGCGTCGACCAGCTGCGCGCCGTCGTGGGGCCCGAGGTGCCGGTCCTGGTGCCGTTCGTACCGGCCAACCGCGCCGACGTCGACACCGCGCTGTTCGAGCCGCCCGGCAACTCGCTGACGACGCGACACTGGCTGGAGCGAATGGCACGCGTGCGCGATCCGCTGGACCGGCTGCGGTTGGCGCACCTGGCCAGTGACGCCATGACTGGCGCCGAGCTCTCGGGGAGCGGCCTCAGGTTCGAGATCGCGCAGCTCCCGTTCGTGCCGAACGCACGTTGGATCGGTAGCTCGTTCGACCCCACGGACCCGTCGCAGGTGCCGCGCGCCGGCACCGTGTCGATCGCGGTGCACCGGCCGGCCGGCCACGATACGAGCGGGAGCTGGTCGGGCTTGTTGCTCGACGCCTGGAGCGAGGTCATCCCGGCCGCGTCCCAGCTGACCGCGTTCGCGGTCCACCACCCCTCGCCGGGCGCCGAGGCGCCCCAGTGCGTGCTGCTGGCAGTCGCGCCCCCAAGCCCAGACGTCCCGACCTGGTCGGCGGCGGTGGTGGAGGACTGCATCGGACAGGCCTTCGACGTGGCGCGTATGCGCGCGGTCGACTCGGACCTGCTGCATCCCTACTCGCTGCTCGTGCCGTGCATCTACCTGGCAGCCAACGTCGCGCCCGACACGGTGCGCTCGCCGCTCAGCCAAGTCGTCATGGCCGAGTCCGTGATCGCACCGCCGGAGTGATCCATATGCCATCCATCACGTACTGGAATCGACTCGAACCTCGCGCGCGTTCCAGCGATCTGGCGGGAGCGCTGGCCGCTCGGGTCCGCGACCCGGCCTGGTTCCTCGCCCGCCAGTGGCAACTGGGCGAGCTGACCGGCGAGGACGCGGGTTCCCCGGCCTACGTTCGCGTCGCCGCCGCGGTGGCGCCGATGGTCGGGTGGCAGGCCGGCACGGGCTCAGCAGTGCCGATCGCCGCCAACACCCCGCTGGAGCGCGCCGCACTGGCCGAGCCGATGTCGACCGACGACGTGTCACGCTCGGCCGAGCTCGGGACCCTGCTCGACACGACCCTGCTGACCTACGACGTCGCCGACCTGCGCAGCCACTGGCTCGACGCGTTCCCGATCGGCGAGGCCCCGGCCGACGCCCCCGACGATCCGAGGGCGGCGCGCCTGCGGCGCCTCTGGCAAGGTCGAATGATCGATGGCCTGGCGGTGTATGCCGCCGCCATCGAACCGACCTCGCCGCCAGCGCCCCCGGCCGGCGTGCCCCCGACCGTGCCGCCGACGCGGTGGGCGCAGTGTGGGCTGGCGTTGGAGGCCTTCCGGGCGTACATCGACAGCAGCCACCCCGGCGCGCCGATCGGCGCGAGCGATGCGGCGACCTGGCTCCCAGAGCGACTGCAGCAAGGGCTGCGCACCGTGATCGGCGAGCCGGGAGCTGCCGCGGGCAGCGTCGGCGCCGCCGTGCTCGAGGCGTTCCCCGACGGGCGGGGTGACCTGCCGTGGTATGGCTTCGATCGGGTCACCGACGCGCCACCTCCGGGGCTGCCGGCGCCGGTGCGCACCGAGATAACTCGCTCCGTGATCCCTGGGCCGGTGAAGTTCCGCGGCCAGCCCAACGAACGGTTCTGGGACTTCGAGGACCGCCGGGTCGACTTCGGGGCGCTGCGGCTGGATCGCCGCGACCTCACCAGCATGTTGCTGGTGGACTTCATGTTGGTGCATGGCAACGACTGGTACCTGGTGCCGTTCGAGCAACCGGTCGGAACCCTGTGCCGAAGCGAGCTGACCGTGGTCGACGTCTTCGGGATGCCCACGACAGTGCCCCCAGCCGACGAGGCCGACTCAACGATTCCCGGAAAGCGCTTCTCGCTGTTTCGCGTGAGCGGGATGTCCGCGGGGCATCTGGTGCCCAATAGCGTCGCCGGAGTGGCGCACGACGGGCGGGTCCTCGAGGAGGTGCGCTTCGTTCGCGACGAGACCGCCAACCTGGCGTGGGGCATCGAGCGCACCACCGAGGGTCATCTGGGCCGGGGACTGCCCGGACGCGACCGCGTCGGAGCCACGCCACCGCCGCCGATCACGACCGGCGTAGCGCCGCTGCGCTACCAGCTCCAGGGCCATGTCCCGGCCCACTGGATCCCGTTTCAAGTGGTGGCGCTCCCTCCCGCGACCAGCGGCCAGGTCGCCCTCGAGATGGCGTCCCTGCTCGCGCCCGACGGCGCACCGGGAGCGCCACTGGTGTCCGCGCTGCCGGCCGGCAAGATCTTGCGGCCGTCGTCGCTGGCCGGCGCGCCCTACCGCATCCGCGAGGAAGAAGTGCCGCGCGAAGGCACGCACGTGATCCGGTTGGCGCGGTTCGCGCGCTCGAGCGACGGCGGCAGCCATCTTTGGGTGGCGCGCAAGCGAGTCACAGGTAGCGGCGAGGGCCACAGCGGACTGCGCTTCGATCACACCGGCCCGCTCGAGACGGTGGTGCCCGGGACGGATCCCGAGCCAGCCACTCCTCTGCGCTGGAGTGGTTCACCCGGCTGGAACGACGCGGACTGGAGCTAGGGCTGTTCTGTCCCAGGAGTGCCTCATGCCTGTCAATAAACCGACCACCCTTCCTCGCTGGGCCACCGGCCTCGCGGTCATCACCGAACCAACCGAGCCCGAAAAGGACACCGGGTTCGTCCCGGGCACCCCGGCGTCGGCGGCGCACACCAACTGGCTCCTCAACCGGCTGTACCAGTGGTTGCAGTACCTCGACGATCCGGCCACGGTCACCGCCGGTTCGATCGTCGCTGGTGGGCTGACGGTCAATGGCGGAACCATCACGACGCCGGGGATCTCTGCGGGCGCCTTGACCGCCACCAGCGCGACGGTGAGTGGCTCGCTGTCTGCGACCGGCGCAGCCACCGTCGGCGGGGCCTTGGGCGTGACGGGACGGGTGACCGCCAGCGGTGGCATCACGGTGCCGGTCGGGCAGACCGCGACGCTGCAGGGCGCCACGACGGTGGGAGGAACCCTCGGTGTGACCGGGGCCGCCACGTTCAGCTCCGGGCTGACCGTCCCCACCGGGCAAGTCGCGGCGCTGCAAGGACCGGCGAGCGTCGGCGCCAACCTGACCGTCGGCGGCACTGCCACCGTGGCCGGCACGCTGGGCGTGACCGGGTTGGCCACGACCGGCGGCCTGACCGCCACCGCCAACGCGCATGTCACCGTGTCCGGCACCGGCGACTACAAGCACGGTGACAAGACGCTGCAGCTACCGGCCTCGGCCGGGGTGCCGGTCAACATCGATGGTGGCTTGTCGGGCCAACCGGCGACCAGCGCCACCGGCTGGCGCTACGGACGTTCGGTCGCGGGCCAGGCGCAGCACTGGTACGGACCGGTGCCGGGGCAAGAGGTGGTCTTCCCGGTGACGCTCAAGGTAGGCGATCGCATCAAGTCGATCGCGGCGCGCATCCAGGACACCAGCGGCGCCGGCAACACCATCACGATGTACCTCCACAAGAGCGTGGTTAGCACCTCGTTCTTCTCGGGGTCAGTGCAGGTCGGCGCGACCCAGACCTCGCTGGCCAACGGGACGGTGCAGACCCTGACGCTGTCGGGTCTGACCGCGACCATCAACTCGTTCGAGATGTACAATGTCTCGCTGCGGGCCAATGGCACGGCGTTCACGAACCATCGCATCCTCGGCGTTCAGGTCACCTACGACCGCCCGTGAGGTGAGCGACGCCGCGGTCGCGCCGATCAGCGCGGCCCGTGGAGCCGGTCGTAGGTCGAGCGCGCCATGATCGCCAGCTCGCTGTGCAGGCACGCGACCTTGGCGTAGGCCCGGCCGTCGCCGGGCGGCGGGCACTCGTCGAACAGGAGGCCCTTCACGACCACGGCCTGATCGGCGAACTTGGTCCGCTCGGCGTCGCCGCGGACGGCGTCGGGGTGCCACGGCGGCTGCAGGTGGATCCGGGTGCCGTCGCCGAGCTCGATGGCGGCGTGGCCACTGGCGGCCGCGCGATCGGCGGCGTCGGCGCGCTCGAGCTTGTCGGCGGCGACGACGCGATAGGTGCCGAACACCTCGACCAGCGAGCCCGACTTGGCGAACACGTCGACGGCGTGGACCACCGCCAGGCCGGGGCTGGCCGGCGGCGTGGCGGTCGGGGTCGGCGTGGTGGGCGGAGGCGTCGAGGGCTGATCCATGGTGCTACATCCCCAGGCCGCGAGCGCGGCCACGGCGGCGCCCGCGCGGGCACCCGGGTGGAGGAGTCGGTTGGCGAAGCTCACGTCTTCTCGGTGGCCAGTGTGGTCGGAGTCTGGCCGTGCTGGCCGTGGGTATCACGGTGCTGCTCGTGGAAGGTCTGGCCGGTGCGGTCGGCGCCCTTGGTCGGGACACCGTACATCTGCAACCACCACTCGTCGGTGCCGCTGCCGGCGTAGTTCTCCATGGTGATGTTGTCCGACCCGGTCGTGCTCTTGAAGATGACGCCGCCCCAGTGGAAGTTCCACACCGATCGCCCGTTGGGCTTGGCGTCGCCGCCTGACGAGATCGTGTAGGCCTCGCCGACGTCGGGGTTGGCATGGCGGTTGATGCCGACCTTGGCGTCGAAGGCCTCCTGGTCCTTGGGCACCATCGCCAGGTACGGCCCCATGATCTCCGCGACCAGCTCGTCGCGAACCTTGCGCGCGCCCAGGTAGGCGTTCAGCACGTCCTGCAAGGTCTTGCCGTTGATGTCGGTCTTGCCCAGGGCCTGCCACTTGGCGTCGGCGTCGAGGTAGGCCTGGCGAGCGAGGTCGAGCCGCGCGTCGATCGCGGCCTTGGCCTTGGCGTACTCGTCCTCGAGGGCCTTGATCGTCGTCGCGTCGCCGCCGGCGGCCGCGACCTTCTTGTCGTGGGCGGCCTTGAGCGGCGCGTACTCGGCGTCGACCGCATCGAAGGCCGCGATCGCCTTGTTGACAGCCTCGATCGCGGTGTTGATCTGGCCGATGTAGGGCCCGAGCTCCGTGGACAGGCCGTCGAACTTGGCGATCGCCGCGGTGACATCGGCCATCACGGTCTTCACGTTCGGCATCTTGTCGCCGAAGTGGTTGACCATGATCTCGTACTTCATCAGCTCGGGGTCGGTCGACGTGGCGTTGGCGGTGCTGCCATCCTTGGCCACGTACTCGGCCCGCAGGGTCTTGCCCTCGGCGAAGGCCCCGGTCACGGTCCGGGCGGCGTTGCCGCAGTCGTCAGGGATGGTCTTGTCGGTCTTGCCGTCGACCGGATCGACCGGCTTGACCCGGGTCAACGTGGCCGCCGCCTGCTCGAGGTCGCCGGGCGTCGCGCCGGTCACCGTGCCGGCGGTCTTGGCCAAGATGAGCGGCGCCTTGGCCGCGGTCAGGCCGGCGTTGATCCCCGACAAGCGGCTCTCGAGGACGTACATCTCCTGCGAGCCGGCGATGTGGGCCTGGGCGATGGCCGCGGTGCCGTCCTCAGCGACCCGCAGCGGCGTGCCGTTGGCCCAGTGCACGTTCTTCTTGGTGTCCTCGGCGCCGGCGATCGAGAAGTCGCGGAACCGCTGGATCGCGCCGCTCGCGCCGGCCGCGGTGCCGCCGCCGGTGCGACCGATCGATTCACCGCGCGCCGCCTGGGCGCCCCAGCGATCGGCCTCGGCCTCGAGGCCGGCGTCGTCGTTCAACCCGGCGCCCTTGTACTGCGTGGTCGCGGCGACGCGACCTTCGCTCTGCTGCACGACGTGGGCGAGCTCGTGGCCGATGAGCTCCTGCCCGCCGGGCGAGTGCGGCGCATACTGCCCCGGCGCGAAGTGGACGTCGGTGCCCTGGGTGTACGCGAGCGCGCCCATCGCCGGCGCGGCGCCGCCCTCGTGAACGCGGACCGCGCTGAAGTCGAAGTCGAAGGCGTCCTCCATCTTGGCCTGCACCACCGGATCGAGGGCGCCGGTGGTCGGCGACGCGGACGGCGCGGCGGGATCGGCGGCGCCAGGGGCGCCAGCGGCGCGGCGCTGGATGGTCTCGCTGCGGGTGCGCTTCCCCGCGCTCGCGGCGCTCGACTCGGTCGCGCCGGAGGTGGGGGTGGACTCGTCGTGGTGCCGCCTCATGGCACAGTGTACGGGCCGCGGGCGGTGGATCTACCCGCCGCCGTGGCCCCACCCCGAGAGGGTGAGGCGTGGTCCACATCTTCGACGAGGCGGCGGCGGCGCTCACCCCGCCGCGCTCAACGTCGGGCCAGGGCGCGGTCGATCAAGGCCAGGGCGTCGGCCGGGCCGGTGCGGGCCAGGAGCTGGCGCGCCAGGCCCGAGACCTCGGGGTGCGACGACGCGGCGGCCCAGAAGCCGCGCAGCACCGCCTCGTGGCTGGTGGCGCCGGCCGGCGGAACCACGCCGTGACCGAGGGCCTCGACCACCACCGCCAGCGCGACCTCCTCGGCGACGCGCAGGCGCTCGCGATCGGCGGCGACCAGCGCCTCGACCAGCTCGATCCCCTGGGTCAACGCGGCGCGCGCGCGGCCGAGCTCAGCGCGACGACGGCCACCGCGGCGCTCGTCGTCGGGCTCGGCGGTCAGCGCCAGGCGCAGCGCGGCGAAGCGGGCGGCGCCGCCGCGCCGGAGCTTGCCGAACAGCTCCTCGGCCGCGGTCAGCCAGGCGCGGATCGCGGCGGCCGCCGTGGGATCGCCCTGCTCGACGCGGGTCGCCAGCGCCGGCGCCTGCCGGGCCAGCTCGTCGATCATCTCGAGGTGAGGGACGTGCAGCATGGCTCACTCCGGGGTCAGGCGACGGGTGATCGCGCCGCCCTGCTCGACGTGGGTGACCTCGACGCCCTCCTCGGCGATCTGCAGGCGCAGCATGGTGAGCGGCGCGCCGGCGCCGAGCTCGCGCAACGCCGCGGTGCCGAGCTCGACCACCACATCGGCCGGCGGCGGGTTGGGCGGCGGCGGCACCGGCTCGAGGGTGAGCAAGGGTCGCGTGACGGCGAGCGCGGCGTCGGTGAGCGCGGTGCGCAGGGGCGGCAGGCGATCGTCGAGGATGACCGGCCGAGTGGCGTCGGGGCTACCCGGCCAGGCCGCCAGCACCGCCACGACGGCGTCGCGCACGGTGGCGTAGGTCGGCGCTACGCGGATGGCCGACCACCGCTCGGCCTCGCGGGCCAGGGGCGCGGCCAGGCCCTCGCGGTCGATGAGCTCGAAGCCAGAGGCGTTGAGCTCGGTGACCCAGCGCTCGAACACCTGATCGCGCCAGCGATCGAACACGTCGCGGGGCAGGACTTCGACGTAGGTCGGCGGCGGCGGCGCCACGCCGGTGACCGCGGCTGGCAGCTCGACGGTCAGAGTGGGCAGTCGGAAGCGCGGCACCGGCATCGTGCGCAGGAGCTCGTCTTGCTGATACAGGAGCGCGATCCGCGCGGTCTCGCGATCGGCCTCGACGCGCGCGCGCGTGGCCTGGGCGAGGAGGGCGGACAAGGTCTCGGTGAGCGTGGGCATGAAGACTCCAGGGAGCGGGAGGGGGGCCGCGACGGCGCGAGGCCGCCGCGGCCCGTCGATGGGCTAGACCGGGGTCGACGCGGTCTTCGGCGCCGACCGGGTGGCGTCCTCGAGGATGCCGAGGATGCGATCGAGCCCGGCCGGGATCTCGGCCTGGGTCGCCACCACCTTCACCGCCATCGAGTACGTGCGCTCGGTCTTCGCGCCCGAGTTGCTCGACTTCTGGTACGACGCCGAGACGTTGAGCTTGACCGAGGCGCGCTTGCCGCCGGCCTGGAAGCTCAGGTCACCGCCGATCTTGAAGCTCGTCGCGGTGTCCATGTACTCGAGGTTGTTGATCTTGCAGTTGAAGTCGATCTCGCCGCGCTCGATCTGGAAGTTGGGGATCGGCACGATCGCGAGCATCGGCACCTGCAAGACCATGTTCTCGTACTGCGCCGGCTGCGCCGACGTGATGGTCGTGGTCAGTCCGGTGATGGTCACCGGCGAGCCGCCGCTCGGCACCCACGAGTAGGTCGGCGCCGCGGTGTAGCCGGCGCCCGGGTTGGTGACCGCGACCGCGGTGATCACGCCGTTCACGACGGTCGCCGAGGCGGTAGCGGTCACCGCCGGCGTGCCGGTCGGCGCCGACAGCGTCAGATCGACGGTGCCGTTGAAGGTCGAGCTGCCGCCGATGTTGCTGCCGGCGGCCATCGGGGTCGTCACGACGATCGTGGCGATCCGGCCCGGCGCGACGTAGGGCGCGACCTCCTTCTGGTACGCGAACGACACGTAGATCGGCTTGCGCGCGTTGGGGTCGCTGGGGTCAGCCTGGAAGCCGACCTCGTTGATGAAGTTGACCGTGGTCAGCGCCGCCTGCTTCTGGGCGTTCACCATCGCGACCAGGGGGCCACCGATCATGGCGGCGAAGTCGAGGCTCGAGATCTCCTGTCCGGGAGTCGGCATACGGTTCCTCCAAAGAACGCATCGCGGCCGTCGGCGCGCGCGACACTCGTCGCGCCCACCCGACCGCGCCTGGGGTCCGCGTCCGCGGTCCGCTCAGGTGCGAAGCTCTAGAGCACGACGCGTGCCGACGCCGCGACCTCATGATCGGTGGGCAACCTCGCGGACCGTCGTCGAGCGGGCGAGCGCCCCGGGTTCCACCTCGGTTCCACCCGGGTTCCACCTGGGTTCCACCGGGTTCCAGTGCGACACCGGCCTCGCCGACCGCTTGCGTCGGTCCGGCGAGGAGCGGAAGCTGCGGCGATGCTCCGGTCCGCCGCCTTCGCCGTGGTGTCCGTGTGGATCGCCGCCTGTGGCCGGTCGAGCGAGCCGACACCGCGACCGAGCGCTCGCCCCGGCGACGCCGCGGTGGCCGCCGCCGACGCCCGCGCCGCCGACGCCGCGCCGGCTGACGCCGCGGTGGCCTCGGTCCCGGCGGTCGACACCACGACCGGCGCGTCGCCGGCCTGGCAACCGGGCCCGCCGGTGGTGGTCGGCGACACCGTCGACGGCGCGGCGCTGCGCGCCGCCAACCGCGCCCGGGTCAAGGCCGATCGCTCGCCGGTGACGCTCCTGCGCGGGACCTCGGCGCGCGAGCTGGGCCAGCGGATCTGCGAGGCGGTGGTGCCGCGACGACCGCCGGCCACGCCGGTCTTGCTCAAGCCCAACCTCGGCGGCTTCGACTGGTTCAAGAACCCCAAGACCAACGGCGGCGACAACGGCGTCGCCGGCCGCATCACCGATCCCGAGTTCGTCCGCGGCGTGATCCACTGCCTCAAGGCCCGCGGCCACACCGCGATCACCGTGGCCGACGGGTTCGGTGGCAAGCCGACCGACTGGGACCGCCTGGTCGACGTGTCCGGTTACCGGACGATGTGCGCCGACGAGGGCGTGACCCTGGTCGCCCTCGACGATGACGGCGTCTACGACGTCGAGGGCACCCAGCCGGGCAAGCCCCTGGGGCTGACCGGGATGGAGCGGACGCGGATCCCGACCTTGCTCATCCCCAAGATCGTCGCCGAGCACCTCGATCACGGGTTGTTCCTGTCGCTGCCCAAGCTCAAGGCCCACCGGTTCGCGGTGTTCTCGATCGCGGTGAAGTCGCTGCAGGGCGTGGCGATGTACAGCGACGCCGCCCCGGCGTACCGCCAGAAGTGGCGCACCCACAAGGAGGTCGGGGCCGCCCTCGAGTTGATCAAGAAGGGCGATCCGCGGGCGCGCGCGACCTACGTCGCCGCCCTCGAGAAGTTCGCCCAGCGTATGGTCGACCTGTTCGAGGTCGAGACGCCCCACGCCATCCTGGTCGACGGCGCGCCGGCGATCGGCGGCGACGGCTTCCAGGTGCTGTTGCCGTCGGCCGAGCTGGTCGCGCTCGGCGGCACCAACCCGGTGCTGGTCGATCGGGTCGGCGCTGAGTTCCTGGGCCTGTGGGATCACGATGGCCTGGCCGCTGAGCTGGGCGGCCACCGCACCTCGCCGCTCCTGACCGAGGCCGCGGCGCGGTTCGAGGTCGACCTGACCGCGCCGAAGGTGGTCGGCGATGGCGCCGACCTCCTGGCCCGCCGGCGGCCGGGTCGGCTCTACGCTATGGCCGGGTTCGTCGTCGACGATGTCGCCGCGGCCGAGGTCCGCGAGGTCCACGCCGCGCGGGTCGACGACGCCGACGCCCCGATCATGGACGGCGCGATCGAGCCGATCTGGGATCGCGCGCCGGCGCTGGCCTTCGCGACCAACTGGAAGGGCGACGTCACGCCGCACCGCTCGACGGTCCGCCTGCTGTGGTCGGCGCGTGGCCTCCACGTCTTGTGGCAGGTCGAGGGAACCAAGGGGAACACCGATCAGAGCCGCCCGATCGACGTCGAGCGCGACGGGCTGTATCAGGAGGACTGCGTCGAGCTGTTCATCGCGCCCGACCCGGCGGTGCCGCGCCGCTACTTCGAGATCGAGGTCGGCCCCTTCGGCCACTGGTTCGACATCGCGGTCGATCGCAGCGGCCGCCCGGGCGCGGTCAAGCAGGACACCGCGTGGTCCGGCGCCCTCACGATCGGCACCGCGCGCGACGCCGCCGCCGGCACCGCGACGATCGAGTTCACGATCGCCGCGCCCGAGCTGGTGGCAGCGCTGCGCCCCGGCGCGCGCCTGCCGCTCGGCCTCGATCGCATGGAGGGCAAGGCGCCGCGGCAGTACCTGATGGCCTTCCCCGCGCGCACCGCCAAGCCCAACTTCCACGCCCCGACCGGCTTCGGGGTGCTGGTCGTCGACCCGTAGGCGCGCCGACGGCCCGGGTGGTAGGGTGCGCGCCATGCCAGGTCGTCCTCGTCCGCCGCGCCGCGAGCCTCGTGGATCGGGGCCACGCCCGTCGGGGCCGCGCCCGTCGCGGCCGCGGCCGCCGAAGCCGGATCGCGCGCCGGGGCTGCGCGCGCCGGGTGGTCCGCGCCGCGGCCTGTCGATGCCGCGGGCGCCGGGCGCGATCTCCACCGGCGGCGATCGCGAGCTCGCCGCACGGCTGGGTGACGCTCTGACCGCGGCGGCCCACGACGACGTCGTCGCCGACAGCCTGACCCACCCGATCCACACCTACCCGGCCCGGCTGCACCCGGCGACCGCCCGCGCCCTGGTCGAGCTGGTGGTCGACAACATGCCCGATCGCACGGTCTTCCTCGATCCGTTCTGCGGCTCGGGCACGACGCTGGTCGAGGCCCGCGCGGTCAACGCCCCGGCGATCGGCGTCGATCTCAACCCGCTGGCGGTCCGGCTGGCCTGGGTCAAGACCTGGACCGCGCCGGTGTCGCGCCGCCGCGCGATGCGCGAGCTCGGCATGCGCCTGGCCGGCGACGTGCTGGCGATGGGGCGCGACGCCCGCAAGTCGGGCCACAGCGCGGCGCCGCTCCGGGCCCCGGTCGGCTTCGATCCCAACGCGCGGCAGCGCCGGCTGGCGCGCTGGTTCGCGCCCCACGTCCGGCGTGAGCTCGAGGCCCTGGCCGCCGCGATCGAGGAGGTCCGCGTCGACGACGTCGAGCTGGCCGAGGTGCTGACGATCGCGCTGTCGGCGGTCCTCTACAAGGTGTCGTCGCGCAAGAGCGACACCGATCCGACCTGGGTCGAGCGCAACGTCCCGCGCGGCGCCGCTGCCCGCTGGTTCGGCGAGCGGGTGGCGATGATCGCCGCCGGTCTCGACGATCTGGCGGTCGGCCGGGTGGCCCCGACCGTGGTCCATGAGGCCGACGCCCGCGCCCTCGGTCGCCTCGAGCTGCCGCCGGTCGGCGCGGTCGTGACCTCGCCGCCCTACCCCGGCACCTACGACTACGCCGATCAGCACCGCCTGCGCTTCGACTTCCTCGGGCTGCGCCACCGCGCGTTCACCGAAAAGGAGCTGGGCGCGCGTCGGCAGTTCTCGGCCAACAGCGTCGAGGCGATGCGGCAGTGGCGCGCCGATCAGGTGACGTGGATGGGCTCCCTGGCCGAGGTCCTGGTGCCGGGCGCATGGGCGGCCTTCGTGGTCGGAGACTCGCTGGCCGGCACCCGCGCGATCTACGCCGACGACGAGCTGCGCGGCGCCCTCGACGATCGCCTGGCCGCGGTGGCGTGGGCCGCCCAGGAGCGGCCGATGCTGGGCGCGGTCGAGCGCCGGGCCTTCGCCGAGCGGCCCAAGCGCGAGCACGTGATCCTCCTCGAGCGCCGGCCCGATCCGGTCGGCTAGACCGGACCGCGCGGCGGCTCACCGCGCCAGGTACACCGGGCGCCAGAAGTCGCAATCGGCGGCGCGCGGGGCGGCGCCGACCACCGCAGGGTTCTCGAAGATCATGACCGGGTCGCCGGCGCCGTAGACCGGCCAGGCCGGGGTGCCGCCGGGATCCCCGGTGCGCGCGAACCGAGTCCAGGCGCCGCGCATGACGTCGGCCAGCGCTAGATCGGCCGCGGTCGGCTGATAGGGCTGACCGCTGGCGGTCGCGATCGCGCCGAAGGTGCCAAACACGAACGGGATGTCGATGCCGTGGATCGCGCCGAAGGGCGTGGCCCGGTAGGTCATGAAGTAGCGGTAGACCGGGGCGGTCTGGCCGGCGTCGACCCCAACCGCGATCTCGCGCGACGGACATACGAAGCGCGAATCGGTCGACAACCGGGAGTACGCCGCGCGCGGCGACGGATAGGCCGACAGCGAGTACTGGGCCAAGACCCGGTCCGCGAACGGTCCGAACTGGCCGCGCACCAAGGTCTCGTACTGCGTGGCCGTGAGGTTGGCCGGGACCTGGGCGTTGGTCTCGTCGGCGTTGGCGCCGATCATGAACGGCACCGCGTGGTGACGGCCGGCGCGGATCGCGGCCTCGGGCTGCTCGGTGAGCACGACGCCGTCGATCGTCGTGCCGTAGAACGACTCCGACAGGGTGCCAACCTCGTGCGCGTAGGCCCGGGTGATGGCCTCGGCGGTGGCGGCGCGGAAGCACGCGGCGCGATCGCTGCCGCAGCCCAGGGCGGTAGCGACCTCGTCGGCGGTGGCCTGGGCGTCGGCGCGCGTGTCGAGGAACTTGCACGCGCCGCTCTGCACGATCGCGCGGTGGAACAGCCCGGCGGCGGCCGGCACCGCCAGGAGCGTGCAGGTGTTCCGCCCGCCGGCCGACTCACCGAAGATCGTGACGTTGGCTGGATCGCCGCCGAAGGCCGCGATGTTGTCCCGGACCCAGGTGAGGGCCAGCACCTGATCGCGCGTGCCGTAGTTGCCGACCGAGCCGTCGACCGCGAGCGAGGCATCGGCCAGGTAGCCGAGCTGGGCCAGCCGGTAGTTCAAGGTCACGACCACGACGTCGCCGGTCTCGGCGAGGACCTGACCGTCGTACAGCGGCTCGCTGGCGCTGCCGGCGGCGTTGCCCCCGCCGTGGATCCACACCATCACCGGTCGCGGCGCGGCCGCCGCGGTCGGCGCCCAGACGTTCAGATAGAGGCAGTCCTCCTGGCCGACGAAGTTGCCGTCGGCGTCGAGCTGCGAGCAGCGCGGGCCGAAGGCGGTGGCGGCGCGCTCGGTGGCCGCGCAGGTCGCCGGCACCGGCGCGCGTAGGCGCAGCTCGCCGACCGGCGGCTCGGCGTAGGGGACGCCGCGGTAGGCCCAGGTACCGCCGAGCTGGACGCCGCGCAGGACGCCGCCGGTGGTCGTGACCCGCTCGGCCGGCGCGCCGGCGACCGGCTGGCACGCGGCGGCGGCGTCGAGGCCACCGTCCGACGGGGTCGCGTCAGGGTCGGCGGGGTCATCGCCGCCACCACAGGCGACGGCGGTGGCGAGGATCGCCACGGTCAGTGTCCGGAAGGTCGACATCATTCGCATCATGGCAGGCACCTCCGCCGGAAGAGCAACCGGCGTGCCGGCGGGACCGAGACCGGCGGTTCACACTTCCCGGGGCCGCCGGATCCTCGATACACTCGGCGATCGGCGACCACCCTCGCCCCTTGGAGTCCCCCATGGCCTCGCTTCGCGCCTCGCTCTTGGCCGCCGCCGCGGCTCTCCTCGTGACCTGCAGCGACAGCGACGGGCCGCCCGACCAGCCCGACCCCAACGCCGACACCGACGGCGACACGATCACCGACGTCCAGGAGGGCGCCGGGGTCGACACCGACGGCGACGGCACGCCCGACGCCGGCGACAGCGACAGCGACGGCGACGGCATCCCCGACTACCGCGAGGCCGGCGACGCCAACCCCGCGACCCCGCCGGTCGACAGCGACCTCGACGGCACGCCCGACTTCCGCGACACCGACAGCGACAACAACGGCCGGGCCGACGGCCTCGACGGCACCGACGACTTCGACGGCGACGGTCGTCCGGACTTCCAGGACGTCGACGACGACGGCGACGGCCTCCTCGACTCCACCGAGGTCGGGACCGGCGGCACGCCGACCGACACCGACGGCGACGGCCAGCCCGACTTCCACGACACCGACGCCGACGCCGACGGCTGGGCCGATGGCGCCGAGGGCACCGGCGATCGCGACGGCGACGGCGTGGGCGACTGGCTCGACCCGCGCAACGACGTGACGCCGCCGGCCCTGACCTTCACGCCGATCTCGACCACGTTCAACAGCCCGATCGGCATCGACTACCACGAGCCCTCCGACTCGGTGGTCATGTCGGTCAACTACGCCACCGGCGGCGTGCCGTCGAACTTCGAGCGCGTCGAGCTCGACGGCACCCACGTGCAGTTCTCGAACTACGCCAACATGACCGACGAGGTGAAGATCGCGACGGTGCGTTCGGGGTCGATCGGCGGCTTCGTGACCGGCGACCTGTTCGTCGGCAACGGTCAGGACGGACGTATCGTTCGCATCACCGACAACGGCGCCACCGTGATCGACCCTTGGGTCGACCTGCCTGGCGACAACAACGGCCTCATGCGCGGCTCGCTGTACATCGATCGCACCGGGGTGTGGGGCGGCGAGCTGATCGCGGTCACCACCGCCGGCCAGGTCTGGCGCATCACCTCGGCCGGCACGCCGACGCTCCTGGCTTCGGTCGGCACCCACCTCGAGGGCATGATCACCGTGCCGCCCTACCCGGCCCGCTTCGGCCCCCTGGCCGGCAAGATCATCGCCGGCGCCGAGGGCCAGGGCCTGCTCTACGCCTTCGACGCGACCGGCGCGTTCACGACCTACAACCTAGGCGTCGCGGTCGAGGACATCGACGTGATCATGCCCGACGAGAACTATTTCGGCGTGAGCTACGGCACCAGCCGCCTCCTCGGCGTCCCCGACGAGGCCTGGACCACGGTCCACGGCGACATCCTCCTGGCCCAGGAGTCGGTGCCAGCCGGCACCACCGGGCTGTTCCGGGTGTACTGGGACGGCACGACCCTGTCGGCGCAGCCGTTCCCGCTGGCCGCCGCCTCGACCAACGTCGTGCAGTGGGAGCACGTCACCTTCGCCGCCGCAGGGATCGTCGAGATCCCGTGACGCGACGGCGACGCGCCGCTCAGTACCAGCCGCGGATGCCGAGCAGGTAGCGCAAGGCGCCGACCGGCTCGACCTCGAGCCCGACGGTGCTGGTCCAGTCGCGCGGGTCGTCGATCGACCGGGTGTAGGTCGCGACCGCGCGCAGACCGATCTGATAGCGGACCTCGCGGTGCCGAGGCCGCAGCAGATCCCACGGCGCCCGGTAGCCGTAGGACAGCGCGCCGGTGACCAGCGTGCCGTCGGTGCCCGCGCGCGCGATCAGCACGCCCTCCCCCGCGTACCAGAACATGTCGAGCTTCTTCGGCAAGGCCGCGATCACCAGCTCGCCGCCGATCACCGCGGCGCCGGTGGACGAGGCCTCGAGGAACGGGCCGAACCGGACGTCGCCGCCGTGGCCGATGGGCAGGGTCAGGTCGGCGCCCAGGGCGCCCTCCCACCCGGTCTGGCGGTCGGCGGTCGACGGCGGCGAACCGATCACCAGGCGGGCCGCGCCGGTCGTGTAGGGCGCGACGCCGTAGCTCATCCGCACCCAGGTCGACCACTCGAGGCCGGGCCGGGTCGGCGTCGGCGGATCCTCGGGCGGGGGCGGCGGCCGGGCCCCGGCCACCGCGGTGGCGGCGATCAGGGTGCCGACGATCCAAGCCAGGCGCATCATGGGGGGTCTAACGCGCCACAGCGGCCGGCGATCTGCGCGCGATCTGCGCGCTCAGAACACATCGGCGACCAGGCGCAGGCCACCGGCCACGGTGAACGGCAGCTCGGACTGCAAGGCGGCGTCGACGCGCACGAACGGTTCGACCACCGGCGTCCGACGCGAGCCGACCGGGGTCAGGCGCAGGCTGGCCTCGACGCCGCCGAGGGCCTCGACCTCCCCGCCCGCGAAGGTGGCGCCGACCATGAGGCCCAGGCTGAGCTTGCCCACGCCCTTGCTGGCGAGCAGCCGAAGCTGAAACCCACCGCCGTCGCTGGTGCCGACCACGCCCTCGACCCCGACGCCGAACCGCGGCCGGTCGAGGAGCCCCTTCGACACGCCGCGGCCGCGCAGCTCGGCGATCACCTCGGCGGCGATCTGCTGGGCCAGCGCCGCCAGATCGGGCGGCGGCTCGCCCTTGGTGATCGCGTCGCGGACGACCGCCTTCAAGCGCGCCTTGACCCTCGCCTTCACCACGTCGGCCAGGCTCGGCGAATCGAACATGTACAGGGCCAGGCCAAACGACACGCCGTGCACCAGCTCGCCCTCGTCGACGGTGGCGCCGACCACGGCGCCGGCGTGGGGACCGAGGACGACGTCGCGTCGCGTGCGGTCGACGGCGTGACCGAGCGCATCGCCGACCCGCTCGAGGGCGTCGTCGATCTCGTCGGCGCGAGCGGAGGTGGTCATCGCGGCGAGCGCGACGGCGGCGGCGAGCGAGGTGCGCATCGCGGCAGTGTACCTGCATCGTCGGCGCGCTGGCCCGCCGCCGGCGTATGCTCGCACCCGTGTCCGCCCACCCCGGCCATCCGCTGAACCCGCTGCTACTCCGGCGCCGACGCACGCTGGTGGTCGCCGCCGGCACCGCCGCGCTGCCGGTCGGTTACGTCGCCGCGGCGCTCAAGAACCTCGAGCGGCTGGGGTTCACGGCCTCGCCGCGGCTGGTGGCGCGGCTGCGCACGCTGTCGGAGGGCGACCTCGCCGCGGTCTACGGCCAGCTCGTGTCGACCTTGCGCAAGCACAAGGGCGCCGACGTCGAGTGGCGGCCGATGTACCCGAACTTCCCGCGGCAGGTGATGGAGGCCGAGGACGCCGAGCTGTACGTCAACGCGCTCCTCCACTACCTGGGCGACTGGGTCGGGCAACGCATCCTGCCGGTCTATCCAGTCGACGAGCGCCCGGCGCTGGTCGAGGCGGTCGAGCTCGAGGTGATCGACCTCGGCGACGAGGACGAGCTGCGCGCGATCGCGCGTGGGCTGATCGGCGCGGCGACCTCGATCTCGGCCAGCGACCGCGACGACCTGCGCGCGCTCCTGGGCCACTACCGCGCCGAGGCCGCCGCGCTCCTGCCGGCCGAGATCCCGCACAAGGAGAACCTGGCCTTCACCGCCAGCATCCTCCTCGACGACCCAGTCGCCGCCGACGTGCTCCTCATGCGCTACCTGCGGACCGCGACCGACGTCCTGCGGCTGGCGGTGGCGCGGTCGGGCGGCGACGTCAGCCTGGCGGCACCGACCCGGTTCTCGAGCGTCGGGCGCGCCGAGCGCCGCGTCCTCCTGGCGCTGCTCGATCGCGTGGCCGCCCCCGACGAGGACCTGTGGCGGCATCGCGGCCCGTGGCTGCGCCTGGCCGAGCGCCTCCACCCCGGCGAGGAGGCCGCGCGCTTCCCGCGGGCGGCGGCGGCCTTCGCCCGACTGCGCGGCGACGTGCGCCCCGCGACCTTCAACCGCCGGGTCGAGCGCGCGCTGCGCGCCCCCGACGTCGACGCCGCGATCGCCACGCTGCGGACCCGCCCCGGCGAGCTCGCTCGTCGCCTCGATCACCTGCTGCGTGTGGCCGACCCCGCGGACCACCCGGCGATCCTCACCGCCTTCACCGCGGTCGCGCCCGAGGTCGCCACCCCGGTGCTCCTGCAGGTGCTCACCCACTTCGAGCACCGCGGCGCGCCGGCGGCGGTGCGCCCGATCTTCCCCAAAGGAAACGCCGCCAAGGTGCAGGCGATCGTCAACCGCCTCCCGCCTCTGCCGGCCGCGACCCTCGCGGCGGTGGTGACCGCGTGCGAGGACGCGCTGCGCACCCGGTTCGCGCGCCGGCCGTCGCTCGGCAAGGTGTTCCTCGATCCGCGCCTGACCTCGTACCTGGTGCCGTTCTCCCAGCGCTCGGCGGCGAAGGCCCTGCGCACCCTGGTGCGCGGCTCGCGGCTCCCGCTGCCGCCCGGCGACACCTTGCGCTTCTTCCTGTGGTGGAAGGAGGGCGTGGTGGCGGGCAAGGCGACCGGCCGCGTCGACATCGACCTCACCGCGGCGCTGTACGGCGACGATTTCGCGTACCGCGATCACGTGTCGTGGACCAACCTGCGCGGCGGCCGGTTCCGCGGCGTTCACAGCGGCGACATCACCTCGGCCCCCGACGGCGCGTGCGAGTTCATCGACCTCGACCTGGCCTCGGTCCTGGCCTTCGGCGCGCGCTACGTGGTTG
This sequence comes from Kofleriaceae bacterium, assembly GCA_018057825.1. Taxonomy (GTDB): domain Bacteria; phylum Myxococcota_A; class Polyangia; order Haliangiales; family Haliangiaceae; genus UBA2376. The sequence goes on from JAGPCY010000030.1 coordinate 25,058, forward strand.
CGACCGCGTTCGCCTTCACGCCGCAGCCGTTCTGCAACCTGCCCGAGTGCTTCGTCGGCTGGATGATGCGGCGCGACCCGGGCTCCGGCGAGATCTTCGAGCCAGCCACCGTGGTCGATCGGGTCGACCTGGCGGCTGATCAACGGATGTGCGTGCCGGCGATCTTCGATCTGGCGACCCGCGAGGTGATCTGGACCGACGTCGCCCACCGCCAGCCACCGCCGGTGGCGGCGACCATCGAGAGCAACCGCTCGTCGCTGGGACAGCTCGTGCAAGCGATGACCTCGTTGCGCCGCGCCACCCTGCATCGGCTGTGGGGACTCCACGCCGACGCCCGCGGCACCCGGGTCGACACCGCCGCCGAGGCCGACACCGTGTTCTCGATCGACGCCGGCATCACGCCGCGCGATCACGAGCAGATCCTCTCCGAGTACCTGGCGTGACCACCGCGGTCCACGCTAGGCTCGAAGCCGGCGGCTATGGTCGCGCTTCCTTCTATCTTGGACCCGGTGGTCGGAGGTTCGAATCCTCCCCCCGAGCTCGCTCGGGGTAGCTCAGTGGTAGAGCCCTGGCCTTAGCTCGACCGATCTCCGCCACTATTTTCGTCGCCCCGCCCCCGCGTCGTGCTCGCGGGTGGCGGCGGCGCATCGCGACCGCAGGACCTCATCGTCGAGCGCGTCGGCCATCGCCCGGGCCCGAGCCAGGGCGGCGCGGCCCAGCCCCTGTGACGAACCGGCGCGATCGCGGCCTCGGGCGTGGCGTTGTGGGGCAGGCGCCGATGTAGGTCCGGGCCGCGCGACCACCTGACGCCCGCCGTCCGCAGGCGAAGCGAGGCGCTGTTACCGCCGTGCGGTTCGCCCGCGCCCGACGATCGCGAATGATGCGCGGCAGAGCGGCCCCGGGGCGCTCGCGGAGGACCATGCGCACCACGACCGGCATCCTGGCTTTTGGCACCAGCGTCACCGCGCTCCTCGCCCTCGGCGGGTGCGCCACCGTCGAGGATGAGGCGCCCGCGGCCCAGGCCCGCGCCGCCGCCCCGGCGCAAAACGGCAGCGGCCTGCCGCGCATCGATCGCGTCATCACCGGCAGCGACGGCCTGCCGACGTTCCTGCGCGGCGACCTCGGCCGCCTGACCCCGGGCACGCCCGATCCGGTGATCGCCCTCGAGCCGGCCCTGCCGGCGATCGCCGCGGCCTTCCGCCTGCGCGCCGAGGATCTGGTCCTGGTCAAGGCCGAGCGCGACCCCCAGGGCATGACCCACGTCCGCTATCAGCAGCACAAGCACGGCCTGCGGGTGGTCGGCGGTCAGCTCGTCGTCCACGTCGCCGCCGACGGCGTGATCCGCTCGGTGACCAGCGACGCCAAGGACGGCGTCGATGTCGATCCGGTGCCGACGATCGAGCGCGACGCCGCGATCGCCACCGCGATCGCCGCCACCGCCGACGGCCAGGTCGACCTGCACAACGCCGATCTGGTGTACCTGCTCACCGAGGCCCGCGGCCTCCACCTGGCGTGGGAGCTCGAGCTCCTGGGCCAGGACGGGATCGCGGTCGCCGATCGAGTGTTCGTCGACGCCCACCGCGGCGACGTGATCGATCGCCACCCCCAGATCTTCCCGATCAAGAACCGCGAGATCTTCGACGCGCAGGGCCGGTCGCCGCCGTACTCGGCGACGCCGGGGCCGGTGCTCGGCCGCGAGGGCCAGCCGCCGACCGACGCGGTCGGCCTGGCCGCCTACGACAACACCGGCAGCACCTACGACTGCTACCAGCAGCTCTACCAGCGCGACAGCTACGACAACGCCGGGGCCAAGTTGACCTCGGTGGTCCACGCCACCTTCCGCACCCCGACCGGCCAGACCACGGCCAACAACGCCGCGTGGGTCGCGGCCTTCGGCCCGGGCATGATGGTCTACGGCGACGGCGACGGCCGGCTCATGACCGCGCTGGCCCGGTCCTTCGACGTCACCGCCCACGAGCTGACCCACGCGGTCACCTCGGAGACCGCGGCGCTGGCCTACCGCAACGAGTCGGGCGCGATCAACGAGGCCATGAGCGACATCATGGCCGCGGTGTGCGAGGCGTGGAAGGATCGCGCGGTGTCGGGCGACACCTGGCTGGTCGGCGAGGACGTCTTCACGCCGACCACCGCCGGCGACGCCATGCGCTACATGGCCGACCCGACCCGCGATCGCACGCTCTACCCGGCCGAGCTCGGCGGCTCGCGCGACTTCTACGCCGACCGCTACACCGGCACCCAGGACAACGGCGGCGTCCACCTGAACTCCGGCATCGCCAACCTGGCCTTCTACCTCCTGTCCCAGGGCGGCCGGCACCCGCGCAACCGCACCACCTTCACCGTGCCGGCGATCGGCATCGAGAAGGCCGGGGCGATCTTCCAGCGCGCGCTGACCCAGGGCTACCTGACCCAGAACAGCAACTTCGCCGCCGCCCGCGCGGCCACCGAGGAGGCGGCCGGCGATCTGTACGGCGCCTCCGACGTGATCTCGGTCGGCACCGCGTGGGCCGCGGTCGGCGTCGGCGCACCGCCGGCGACCGGCCCCGACACCACCCCGCCGACGGTGGCGATCACCGCGCCGACCTCGGGGGCGTCGGTGACGCCGGGCTTCGCGATCGCGGTGACCGCGACCGATGACCAGGGCGTGCAGCGGGTCGAGGTCGCGATCGACGGCACCGCGGTCGGCACCGACAACGTGCCGCCCTACGAGTTCTCCGCCCCGGCCGACCTTGCCACCGGCAGCCACACGATCACCGCGACCGCCTTCGACGCCGCCAACCAGGCGACCGCGACCGCGACCGTGACCGTGGTCGGCGCGGATCAGGTGTGCGAGCCGGCGTGTGGCGAGGGCGAGACCTGCGTCGACAACGTCTGCGTCCCGACCCCCAGCGCCGACGGCGACGCCGGCGGCTGCTGCGGCACCTCGTCGAGCCCAACCTCGGCCCTGGGCGCCCTGGGCGTAGCCGCGGTCCTCGGGCTGCGGCGTCGCCGCCGGGCCTAGCCGGCTCGGTCTCCGTCTCGGACTCGTCTCGGACTCGGACTCGGCCTCGGTCTCGGCCTCCGCCTCGGTCTCGGCCTCGTCTCGGCCTCGGACTCGGACTCCCCGCCTCCCCGCCTCGCGCTACGGCTTGGTGATCGTGCGCTCGAAGTCGAGGGCGCCGGTGCGGTCGTAGAACCGGCCGGTCAGGCGCTTGCCGGTGACCTCGACCAGCAAAAAGCCAGGCTTCTGATCGTCCTGGTAGTGGAAGGCGTTGCCGCGGTCCTGGAACCCGGTGTTCTTGGCGCCGGCGCCGCTGATGATCAGCTCGGCGCCACACAGCGCCGTCGGCTCGTCGAGCCACTGCCGGTTGTGGTCGTGGCCCGACACCACCAGGTCGACGGTGCCGCACACCACGTCGTCGAAGAAGTCCTTGAGGTCGCCACCGCCCACGATCGGCAGCGGGTTGGGTACCGGGATGCCGAGCAGCTCGGGGGCGTCGTAGTTGCCGGCGTTACCGTGCTGGCCGTTCGAGCGATACGGGTGGTGACCGGCGGCGATCTTCCAGTCGACGCCCTCGAGCTCCATGAGCGCGGTCGGGTACCAGGCGCGCTGGTCCCCGAACATCGTGTTGTCCCAGAGGATCGAGTTGGTATCGAGGGCGATGATGCCGACGTTGCCGTGCTTGATCGTGTAGTGGGTCGCCGGCATCTCCCACTTGTCGGAGACGTCGGTGTACATGACCTCGATCGGCCCCTTGGCCCACTCGTTGCCGACGCCGGGCGCGTCGATGAGGAGCACCTGACCGCCGTAGTCGTGATTGCCGAGCACCGCGTAGATCGGCATGGTCAACGGCGCGTAGGGCATCTCGAACTTGGTCTGCCACTGCGAGTCGGTCGTGCTGGTGACGCCGTCGTCGTAGATGTTGTCGCCCAGGAGCAACGCGAAGTCGCAGCCGCCGGCGCGGTCGCAGATGGTCTTGATCGCGCGGCCGACGTCGTACTGCGCGGTGTTGCCCTCGCCGGTGTCGCCGAGGACGGCGAACCGCACGGTCGGCGGCGGCGCGTCGGGGCCGGCGTCGACGGGGCGCGGGGCGTCGATCGGACCGGGGGCGTCGGGCGAACCCGAGGAGCTGGGCGAGCCGCCGCAGGCGGCGACCAGGAGCGCGGGGAGGACGAGCGGACGCATCGGCCGGAGGTTATGCCGTGCCCCGGCCCGGGTGGGTGACAATCTGGTTAGAGATCGACGCCGGCCACGACGCCCGCGAAGTCCAGCCCCGACACTAGCCCGACGAAGTCGCGGTTCTTGCTGACCACGATCCGGCGCACGCCCAGCTCGCCGGCCTGGGCCGCGGCCCGGTGGATCGAGGTGGTGATGGGCAGACACACGAGCGACGGATCGAGCAGCTCGCCGACCGGCGTGGTCGGCTCGAGGTCGCGGGCCGCCAGCGCCTCCTCCTGCGTGAACATCCCGATCGGCCAGTCGTGCTCGGTGACGATCAAGCCGGTGATGCCGCCGCGATCGAGCCACTCCATGGCCAGGGCCAGGCTCTGGCCGACGTCGATCGTGGCGACCGGCGCGCTCATGATCGAGCCGAGATCGCCGTCGACCCGGGCCTTGGCCAGGGCCCGGGTCAGATCGGTGGTCGAGACCACGCCGCGCAGCGCGCCGCCCTCGACCAGGAACACCCGGTGGATGCGGTGCTCGATCATCTGCTTGGCGATCGCGCCCAGGGACGCGGTCGGCTCGGCGACGATCGGGCCCTGGGTCATGAGCGCGCCGACCGAGGCCGCGCGCGCCGCCGCTGGCCGCCGCTGATCGTGGACCAGATCGGACCGCGACAGCACGCCGACGATCGAGCCGCGATCGTCGATGACCGGCAGCGCCGACACCCGACGCTGGGCGAGGACGGCGGCGGCCTCGGCGGTGGGCGCGTCCGGCCGGATGGTGGCCAGCGCGGTGGTCATGTACGAGGCAGCCGGGTGCGTCGAGACGCTCATGCCCCCACGCTACTGCAAGCCGGCCGCCAACCCCAGGTCCACCGGAATCCACCCGCCGTCCGCAAGCGTTGCGCCTACCGACGACGACGACCGGCCCGTCGCGCAACCGCCGCGCTGACGATCACTGCACCAGCGCGCCACAGGCGCCGGCCGCGCAGTCGCACGGCGCGCCGCCGCAGGCGTCGACCAGGGTGCCGTCGCGCAGGAAGTCGTCGATCTGATCCATCAGGTTGGCCCGGCGCCGCGGGTTGCCATGGGCGCTATTGTCGGCGCTGTTCAAGAGGTTCGAGGTCGGCGGCAGCGGGGTCGGGTGCTCGTCGACGATCACCAGGCCCGAGCGCGCCGAGGCCGGCGCCGCGGTCAACCCGTAGGGCGGCGCCGCGACCGCGCCGACCAGGCCCAGGCCCATCGTCCGGGCCTGGAGGAACGACGCCAGGTTGGTGACCTGGGCGTCGCCCAGGGAGGTGTGGAGCAAGAACTGCTTGTCGCTCGTGGGCGCGGCGGCCAGCGGCGCCCAGTGGATGGGATCGATCACGTCGAGGCCCATCTGCAGGATCTGCTGCAAGAGCGCCTGGGTCAGTGGATCGGGGTAGCTGCCCTTGAACGGAAGCCCGAGGCGCGCCCAGTTGGTCGAGCGCTCGAACAGCAAGCTCCAGTTGGCGCCGCCGACGTGGAGCGCCGCCCGCTTCATCGTCGGATCGATCGCGAACAGCGTGCTGCCGAGGATGTGGCCCTGGGAGATGCCGTAGAAGGTCAGCTCGGCCTCGGGCGAGGTGCCCAGATCGGCGACCGAGGCGCCGCTGCCGTCGGTCAGGACCTGGGTCGCGATCTTGGTCTTGGCCAGCGCGACCAGGGCCTCGACGTCGATCATGCCCTGGACGATCCGCTCGCCGAACCCGAAGGCCAGATCGACGTTGCCCATGGTCAGGAGCGAGCGGGCGACGTCGGCGGTCGACATGCCGCGCCAGTCGGCGCCGAGGATGATGCGGCAGTGACGGGTGGCGAAGCTGGCCAGGTAGCCGCCGCCGGTCTCCTCGATGCCGCCGAAGAAGCCGTGGCCGAAGATCGTGATCGGCGCCGGGTCGGCGGCGGTCGCGCAGCTCGGCACCAGGGCCACCGCGCGGGCCAAGGACGTCCCGACCACCATCGGCGCGCCGGCGCCGTCGCGCAAGAGGCCCGCGTCGTCGCGCACGTTGGGGGCGTCGAAGTAGAACGTCACGCGCTTGGCGATGCCCGGGTAGGGGGCGGCCTCGACCATCAGATCGTGGAGCGCGAGGTTGGCGCCGCCGGCGCCCTGGAAGGCCGCGGCGGCGTCGCGGGCCGCCAGCAGATCGCGGCGGAGATCGTCGTCGGGCGCGGTGGTGAACTCCCAGGCCAGGAGCAGGTCGTCGGTGGCGACCCCGGCCGCGGTCAACCGGGCGAGGACGTCGTCGTAGCTCGGCCGCAGCGCCTCGAGGCCGGCGTGATCGGTGGTGGCGCCGTCGACAAGGGCGGCGAACCCCGGCGGGCGGGCCAGGGCCGAGCCGTCGGCGGCGCGCAGCGCCGAGGTGATCGCGACCAGGTAGCGCCGGCCGCCGGCCAGGCGGGTGGCCGGTCGCAGGTACAAGGCCTGGCGCGAGGGCGCGTCGGCCAGGGCGTTGGCGTCGACCTCGGCCAGGTGCGCGACCCGCTCGCCGGTGGTGGTGTCGAGGATCACGGTCGGGCTGGCGGGCGTGACGCTGGCGGCGATGGTCGAGACGCCGGCCAGGTTGCTACCGTCGAGGGCGACCCCGAAGTGCGCGACGATCTGGGTGGCCGGCGAGTAGCCGCGCTTGCCGTTCAGTCGCGCTGGATCGAAGGCCAGGCCGTCGCCGTTGGCCGGTACGGCGCCGGCCGGGAAGGCCAAGACGACGCCGGTCGGCGACGCCGCCGACGCCTGCTGATAGACCGAGGCCGGCCACGGCGCGAGGCAGGCGCCGCCTTGCAGCGGGTTGCACTCGGCCGGGACGTCGAGGTGGCGGACGCCGTCGTCGCAGGCGACGGCGGTGAGGAGCAGCACGGCGGCGGACCAGCGGAACATCCCGCGAGGGTATCGCGCTATCGTCGCGCGGTGCGAACCCTCGTCGTAGTCGCCCTGTCGATGGCGCTGGCCGCTACCGGCTGCCGCAAGGCCAAGCGCGGCTGGCCGTCGGGGGCGGCGCCGGCCGACGCCGCGGTCGCGACCACCCTCGATCCCAAGCTCGCGGCCTGGCGCTCGGATCTGCAGGTCCTCGGCGAGGAGCTGCCGCGTCGGCACAAGAACCTGTTCTTCCAGCTCCCGGAGCCGGCGTTTCGCGCCCGGCTGACCGACCTGATCGAGCGCGTGCCGACGATGACCGAGGACGCGATGCTGGTCGAGGTGCTACGCCTGATCGCCGACGTCGGCGATGGTCACACCGGGATGCGACCACCGGTGCGCCCGATCTATCCGCTCCAGGTGGCGTGGTTCGAGGAGGGGCTGTTCGTGACCGCGAGCTTCGATCGCGACGCCTGGGCGGTGGGCCAACGCATCACCGCGATCGGCGGTCGGCCGGTCGACGAGGTCCTGCCTCGGCTGGTCGAGCTCCTGCCCCGGGACAACGCGATGCGCGGTCGCGCGCTCATCAACCTAGCCTTCGTGCAGTCGGTGGTCGCGGTTGGCCTCGGCCTCGCCAACCCCGATCGCTCGCTGACCGTGACGGTCGCCACCGCCGACGGCGAGCGCCCCCTGGTGCTGTCGCAGGGCCTGGGCCAGCCGAAGCCGCCGCGCCGGGATCCGGCCGCGACCCCGCTGGCCGAGCGCAACCCTGGCCAGCTCTACTGGTTCGAGTATCTCGCCGACGCCCGGGCGCTGTTCTTTCAGTACAACCGCTGCGCCGACGGCCAACCGTCCTTCGCCGAGCGGATCGCCGAGGTCCAGGCGGTGGCGGCCGCGAAGCCGGTCGAGCGCTTGATCATCGACCTGCGCAACAACAGCGGCGGCAACAGCGACATCGCCAAGCCCCTCCTGGCCTGGCTAACCGCCGACCCGGCCCTGGCGCGGCGGACCTTCGTGTTGATCGGTCGCACTACCTTCTCGTCGGCGGTCTTGAACGCGCTCGCACTCGAAGACCTCGGCGCCACCTTGGTCGGCGAGATCGCCGGCGGCGCCCCGACCCACTACGGCGAGACCAAGTCGTTCCAGCTCCCGGCGACCGCGACCCAGATCTCCTACTCGACCAAGTACCACGCCCACGCTCGCCACCCGGGCCGCGAGCTGGTCCCGACCATCGCCGTGCCGTGGCGCGCCGCCGATCACTTCGCGGGCAAGGACGCCGCCCTCGAGGCCGCCCTGACCGCCCCAGTGCCCAACCGCTAGCCTCAACGCCCTCGCCCTCGGCCTCGATCTCCGCCTCGGCCTCGGTCTCGGTCTCGGTCTCGGTCTCGGCCTCGGTCTCCGCCTCGGTCTCGGCCTCGGTCTCCGCCTCGGTCTCGGGTTCGGTCTCGGTCTCGGTCTCGGTCTCCGCCTCGGCCTCACTCTCCCCCGCGACTCGCCCTCAGTACCCAAACGCCGCGCGCCAGCGCTTGCGCGCGAGGAGCTTGGCCTCAGCCGCGTGGCGCCGGGCCTCGACCGCGGCGCCCTTGGCCAGCGCGCGATCGATCGTCGACGACGCGCGCCGCCAGCGCTCGTCGTCGTCGTGGTAGCGCTCGAGGGCGCGGATGGCCTTGCTGCGATCGACGCCGTCGGCCTTGGCCCGCGGGTGGCCGGCCAGCTCGGCGCGGCGCAGGGCCATGAGCGCGAGCTGGTTGTCGCCCCGCTGCATGAGCGTCCACGCCAACCCGAACCACAGATCGGGATCGCGGTCGGCGCCGCCGAAGCGAACGAGGCCAACCATCGCGGTGACCGCGCGATCGAGGTCGCGGTCGTCCTTGTGCTTGGTCTGGACGATGAGCCGCTTGAGATCGTGACCGAGGAAGGTCTCGCGCTCGCGCAGCGTCGGATCCTTGGCGACGCGCAGCTTGTACTCGAGGAGCTTGACCTGGAACTCCTCGCGGCCGAAGTGGGCATCGGGGTTGATCGTCAGGGCGCGGCGCAGCTCCACCAGCGCACCGGCGACGTCGCCCTTCATGGCCAGGAACGTGCCGCGGTTGGCGTGGGTGGTGTACTCGCCGGGGAAGCGCTGGTCCTTGGCGGCCAGGACCGCGAGGGCATCGTCGTGAGCCCCGGTGCGAGCCAGGGCGACCGCCAGATCGTCGTAGCGCTCCTTGGGTGCGGCTCCAGTGTCGACGAGCGGCCGGGTGTAGGCGAGCTTGGCCGGGTAGAACCCGGGGCCGTGGTGACCGTGTTCACCGCGCAAGACCGCCGCGGTGTCGCGATCGCTCAGGGTCTCTTCCTTGAGGGTGTCGTAGTCCCACAGGCAGGCGACCGCCGGCGGCGCCGAGGCGATCGCGAGGGCAGCGGCGGCGACGACAGCGGCGAGGGTTCGCATGACCCGAGCATGCCGCGGCGACCGCGTCGACGCTACTTGCCGGTCTCGCCGCCGAGGATCTTGAGCGTGCCGGTGGCGGCGTTGACGATCAGGCCCTCGTCGACCGCCTTGCCGTCGTCGTTGACGGCGATCACGATCACGAACCACCGACCGTCGGCGCGCTGGGCCAGCCAGGTGAGGTTCATGACCCCGGGCTCCGACCCGCCCTTGAAGCCGACGTAGCGCCACTGCGCGCGATCGATCTCGACGCCGGGGTTCTTGCCGAGGATCTTCAAGAGGTCGGTCTCGGGGTCGAGCTTGCCGCGCGCGCCCAGGGTCGCCATGACGTTGCACAGGTCGCGCGCGTCGGCGAACCACTCGAGGTCGAGGGCCCGCGGGGTCTTGCCCCAGTCCTTGACCGCGGTCTCGAGGTCGATCGGCCGCTTGCGGACCTCGGCCAGGAACGCGCGCTTGGCCTTGGCGTTGCTCTTGCGGTAGGCGGCCAGCTCGTCGGCGGTCGCCGCCAGCTTGAGCCCGAACAGCTCGCGGGTCCGCAGGAACGGGATGTTGACCGCGGGCGTGCCGTGCTTGGCGGCCTTGAGCGCGGCCTCGACCCCAGCGTCGCCGACGAAGTCGATCAGGTGATCGGTCGCGGTGTTGTCGGACACCGAGATCATCTGGGTCGCGAACTCGCGCAGGGTGTGGGTGGTGCCGGCCGGATCGTTCTGCATCGTCCCCGACGGCAGGCTCTTGGCCTCGTCGCGGATCGGCAGCGTCGTGTCCCAGGTCAGCTTGCCCTTGCTGGCGGCCAGCTTGTCGTGGACCGCGAGCAACACCCAGAGCTTGAAGGTCGAGCCGATCGCCAGCGACGTGGTCGGGTTGACGTTCTGCTTGGGGACGCACTTCCCGCCGTCGACCTCGGCGATGAAGAGCTGGTTTCTGGCCCCGGCCTTGTCGAGCATCGCGACCGCGTCGCCGTAGGTCTTGGGCGGCGCCTCGGCCGAGGCCGGCTTGAACAAGAGGCCGGCGATCTGCCGCGGCGAGGTCTTCGTCATCTCGAGGCCGACCCGGACCCCACCCGACGCGGTGTCGAGGAGGTACTCGAGCTGCTCGGGCGACGGCGTGTCGCGCTTGAGGATCTTGACCGGCGGGAGCTGCTGGTTGAGCGCGCCGAAGATCGTGACCACCTGGGCCGCCGGCACCTCCTTGAGGAAGCCAGGCGAGAACCGCGCGGTGATGTCGGCCTCGGTGACCTTGCCCGAGGCGATCGTCTCGAGGACCCAGGTCATGGACTCCTCGGCGGTCGGGCCCGACGGGACCGCGGGCGGCGGCGCGGTCGGCCCGGGCTCGACGGGGGTCGGGGGAGTTGGGCTCGTCGGCGTGGCCGTGCCGCCGCCGCCGCACGCGGCCAGCACCGCGATCAGGAGGAACGTCCGTAGGGTGCGCATGGGGCGTTGCTAACACGACCGCCGACGCCGGTGTCAGGGGCCGGCGGTACCGTCGGCCATGGACCGATCGCAGCCCGCGCGTGTCCCCGCCCCGTCGACCATCGCCAGCGTGCGCGCCCGCGGCACCGTGCCGCCGATGTGCAAGGCCGACCTGTCGATCCTCTGTCCGACCTGCGCGGTCGCGATGCTGCCCGAGCACGCGCACTACCGCTGCGCGCGCTGCGGCTACCGCGATAGCTGCTGCTTCTAGAGCACCGGACGGCTCGAGCGGCTAGCTGCGACGGCCTTCAAACCGTCGGTGCTCCAGCGCGCCGCCGCCTCGAGTGAGGCGCTCCGGCTGGGTGGGGATGTGCGGCAATCTTTCGCACCTCGAGGGCGAAGGCCCGGGCCTACCATCGCCCTTCGTCGCAGCGGTTTGCGACGCAGGAGTTCCCCGTGCGCGCACCCTTCGCGATCCTGGGCTGGGCCCTCGGCATGGCCGTGGCCGTCGCCCCCGCCTCCGCCGCCCCACCGCCGCAGATCACCTTCGAGGGCGGGCTGGTCCGCCCCCTGGCGCTGTCGCCGGACGGCAGTCACCTCTTCGCGGTCAACGCCCCGGATGGGCGCCTCGCGATCTTCGCGGTCACCGACGCCGGCCTGACCCTCGAGGCCGAGGTCCAGGTCGGCCTCGAGCCGGTGACGGTGGTCGCGCGTAGCAACGACGAGGTCTGGGTGGTGAACCACCTCTCGGACAGCGTCAGCATCGTCGACGTCCCAACCCGGCGAGTGGTGCGCACGCTCTTGGTCGGCGACGAGCCGCGGGATCTGGTCTTCGCAGGACCGGGCCGCGGCCGCGCGTTCATCACCACCGCGCATCGCGGGCAGCACCGCACCGATCCGTCGCTCGCCACGGTGCCGGGCTCGGGCGATCCCCAGCTCACGACCCCCGGGGTCGGTCGGGCCGACGTCTGGGTGTTCGACACCGCGGCCCTGGGCAATGCGGTCGGCGGCACCCCGACGCGGATCGTGACCTTGTTCGGCGACACGCCGCGCGGCCTGGCGGTCAGCCCCGATGGCGCGACGGTCTACGTCGGGATCCTGCACTCCGGCAATCAGACCACCACGATCACCGCCGGCGCGGTGTGCGTCGGCTTCGACGCGGCGGCGCCTTGCACGCGCGACGGCGCCACGATGCCCGGCGGCAGCCCGGGCCCGGCCACCAACTACGCCGGCGTGCCGGCGCCTCACGTCGGGTTGATCGTCAAGTACGACGCGACCCGCGACGCCTGGCTCGACGAGCTCGACCGGGACTGGTCGGGAGCGGTCCGCTTCGACCTGCCCGATCAGGACGTCTTCGCCCTCGACGCCGCCACCTTGACGACCACCCGCAGCGTGACCGGGGTCGGCACCACGCTGTTCAACCTGGCGGTCAACCCGGTCGACGGCACGCTCTACGTCTCGAACCAGGACGCGCGGAACGAGGTGCGCTTCGAGGGCCCCGGCACCTTCGCCGGCAACTCGGTGCGCGGCCACCTGGCCGAGGCCCGGATCACGGTGATCACCCCGACCACTACCACCTCGCGCCACTTGAACCGCCACATCCCCTACGGCACGGCGACCGCGCCGGCCGGCACCGCTCAGCACAGCCTGGCCATCCCGGTCGATCTGGTGGTGTCGCCCGACGGCGCGACGCTCTACGTCGCCGCCTTCGGCTCGAGCCGGGTCGGCGTGATCCCGACCGCCGCGCTGGCCGCCGGTACCTTCGACCCGACCACCGCCAGCGCCAACTACCTCGAGGTCACCGGCGGCGGCCCGGCCGGCCTCGCGCTCGACGACGCTCGCGATCGGCTGTACGTGCTCACCCGGTTCGACAACGCCGTGTCGGTGGTCGATCTGGCGACCCGCGCCGAGACCGCCCACGTCGCCATGGCGACCCCCGAGCCGGCCCAGGTGATCGCCGGCCGCCGCTTCCTCTACGACGCCCGCACCACCTCGGCCAACGGCGAGGCCTCGTGCGCGAGCTGCCACGTCTTCGGCGACCTCGATCATCTGGCCTGGGACCTGGGCAACCCCGACGATGACGTGTCGTCGAGCCCGATCGACATCCTGCTCGGCCTGGCCGCCGGCGGGTTCTCGCCGCCGATCAACGGCACCGGGCGGGCCGCCGACTTCCACCCGATGAAGGGTCCGATGACGACCCAGACCCTGCGCGGCATGGTCAACAGCGGCGCGATGCACTGGCGCGGCGATCGCTCGACCGGGTTCTACGGCGATCACCCCAACGACACGCGACTGTCGTTCCGCAACTTCGTCGTGGCGTTCGAGGGTCTGGTCGGCCGCGCCGAGCCGATCTCCGATGCCGACATGGAGACCTTCACCGACTTCGCGCTGGCCCTGACCCTGCCTCCCAACCCAGTGCGGCCCCTCGACAACAGCCTGTCCGCCGCGGCCCAGCGCGGCCGCGACTTCTACACCGGCGACCGGCTGTCCGACGGCGTGCCAGGCTTCGGCTTCACCTGCAACGGCTGCCACGAGCTCGATCCGGCCCAGGGCTTCTTCGGCACCGGGACCAAGCAGAGCTTCGAGAACGAGCCGCAGATCCTGAAGGTGCCGCACCTGCGCAACGCCTACACCAAGGTCGGCATGTTCGGCATGATCCAGGCCTCGTTCTTCGAGCGCGGCGACACCTCGCACCAGGGCCCGCAGATCCGCGGCTTCGGGTTCCTCCACGACGGCTCCACCGACACCCTGTTCCGGTTCTTCCACGCCACGGTGTTCTCCCCGTCGTCCCAGGCCGGCTTCAACGGCGGCGATCCGCAGCGGCGCGATGTCGAGGCCTTCGTGCTCGAGTTCGACAACGACCTGGCGCCGGTGGTCGGCCAGCAGGTCACGCTCACCGCCGACAACGCCGCCGCGGTCGGGCCGCGCATCGATCTCCTGATCGCGCGCGCCCGGGCGCCCTTCGTGTCCAAGCTCCTCGACGGCGCCACCACCGAGTGCGAGCTGGTGGCCAAGGTCCGCGTCGGCGACCGCACCCGCGGCTACCTGATGAACGCCGCCGGCGCCTTCGTGCCCGACGACGACAGCGGCGAACTGACCGACGCCGCGCTGCGCGCCCTGGCGATGACCCCAGGCCAGGAGGTGACCTACACCGCGGTGCCGCCCGGCTCGGGTGCGCGGATCGGCCTCGACCGCGACCTCGACGGGGTCCTCGACGGCGACGGCGGCGGCGGGCCGGGCGACGACGAAGGTGGCTGCTGCAGCACCGGCGACGCCCGGACGACCGACCTGGCGGCGGCGGGCTTGGCGGCGCTGCTCCTCGGCCGACGCCGCCGGCGGGCACGCGCGGCCACGTCGCGGCGGTGACGCGCGCGCTCAGGGCGCGTGGTGGGCGTGGCCGCCGCCGGCGGGGGCGACGGCGCGGACCGGGGCGTCGACGGTGAGGCGGGCGCCGTCGTCGAAGGTCAAGGTGAGCGGGACGGTGGCGCCCTCGGTCAGGGGGCCGGTCAGGCCGATCAACATGACGTGGTAGCCGCCGGGGGCGAGCGTGGTCTGGCCGCCGGCGGGGACGTCGATGCGCTCGACCTGGCGCATGCGCATGACGCCGCCGTCGTTCTGGTGGGTGTGCAGCTCGACGGTGGTGGCGGCGGGGCTGGCGGCGGCGACCAAGGCGCGCGCCGCGGCGGTCGGGTTGTGCAGCATCATGAACGCAGCCGACACCGTCGCGCCCGGCGCCACCGCGCGGACGTAGGCGTCGTGGACCATGACCGCCGTCGCGGCGGCGGCGACCGGGGTGGTCGGGGCGGCGGCGACCGGGGCGGTCGGCGCGGGGGCCGGGGTGGTCGGGGCGACGGGTCCCGAGGCGGCGGCGGCGCGGATCGCCGAGGCCAGGACCTCGGGCGCGACGTCGTGCGCCAGGCGGGCCGACGGGCGCCCGGCGCGATCGAGGACGTGGAACTCGGCGCTGTGATCGACGGAGTAGCGACCGTCGGCCTCGTAGACCCGAGCGTAGTGGACCTCGTAGCGCTCGGCGACCGCCGCGACCTCGGCGGCGGTGCCGGTGATCCCGCGTAGCCGCGGGTGAAAGTAGCGGACGTAGCCGGCCAGGCGCTCGACGGTGTCGCGGTCGGGATCGACCGACACGAACACCGGCACCACCTGCTCGGCGACCTCGGGCGGCGTGGCCTTGAGGGCGGCGCCCAGGGTCGCGAGGGAGGTCGGGCAGATGTCGGGGCACGAGGTGTAGCCGAAGGCCAGGACCACGACCTGGCCGCGGTGATCGGCGAGAGAGAACCGGCCGTCGGCGGCGGACAGCGTGAAGTCGCCGCCGGCCGGCAGCGGCCGCGGCGGGGTCAGGTTCGGTGGCAGCTCGGGCCGCGCGCGACGCTGGACGCCAACCACGAACACGGTCGTGATCGCCGCGGCGGCCGCGGCGGCGGTGATCGTGAGGAGGAGCGGGGCGAGCTTCATGGCCGAGGTCTACCGCACCGCGCGACCTCGCCCAGGCCGAGGCAGCGGGGTGCGAACAAACACCGCAAGGCCGCGCCTACTCGGTGGCGGCGAGCTCGTCGTCGAGGCGATCGGCGGCCCGGGCATCATCGGCGGCGGCCGTGGTGGGCGCGGTGGTCGTGGCGGCAGCGCGGCCGCGTCGGACCAGGCGCGCGGTGATCACGGCGACCAGGCCGAGGCCGGCCAGGGTCGCGATCCCGGTCGCCAGCCCGATCGAGCCGCGCGGATCGCCGCCGCCCTCGCCCAGCGCGCGGATCCGCGGTCCGTAGCGCTCGATGAAGCTGGCCTCGATCGCGTCGGGGGCCTCGCCGGTCTGGAGGCGGCGACGGATCTCGCCGCGCAGCTCGTGGGCGGTCGGCGAGTCGTGGTCGGCGATGGTCTGCTTCCAGCAGCACGGCGACATCAGGCGCTGATCGAGGGCCTTGGCCTCGTCGTCGAGGCTGCGGCGGTGACAGGCCCCGAGGCCGATCAGGGCCAGGGCCAACAGCGTGACCAGGAGACCAGATCGCGGCGCGGGGAGGATCACGGAGAGGACTTGTCACGACGCCGGCGATCGGCACTGCGGTGTTCTTGCGCACCGGCACGCGCAGGCCGAGACCGAGACCGAGACCGAGACCGAGGCCGAGACCGAGACCGAGGCCGAGACCGAGGCCGAGACCGAGACCGAGACCGAGACCGAGGCCGAGGCCGAGGCCGAGGCCGAACCGTCAGCGCGATACCGGGAACTTCGCCAGCTTGTACTGCAACGTGCGGCGGTGCATGCCGAGGACCCGAGCCGCCTTCGACACGTTGCCGTTGCACTCGCGCAGGACCCGCTCGATGTGCTCGAACTCGACCCGGGCCAGGGACGGCACCTCGTAGCCGAGCTCGCGCTCCGGGGTCGGCTCGGGCTCGTCGAAGGCAGCCAGGAGCTGGTCGGCGTGGCACGGCTTGGTCAGGTAGTCGCGCACGCCCAGGCGCATGGCCTCGACGGCGGTCGCGATGCTGCCGTAGCCGGTCAGGACCACCACCGCAACCGCGGGCTGGAGCGCGAGCAGGTCGCGGACCACCGCGAGGCCGGCCGGCCCCGGCATGCGCAGATCGATCACCGCGCGATCGAAGGTCACCGTGCGCGCGAGGTCGAGGGCCTGAGCGTGATCGGCGGCGAGATGGACGACGTGGCCGCGCTCGACCAGGGCCCGGCCCAGGCGCTCGCGCAGGCGATCGTCGTCGTCGACCACGAGGAACGTCGACCCGGTCACGCCGCCACCTCGGCGACCGGCAGGGTGGCCAGGGCCCGGGTCCCGGTCCCTGGCGTCGAGGTCACGATCAACGAACCGCCGTGGCTCTCGAAGAACGCCCGGGCCAGGAACACGCCCAGGCCCATCCCGCGCCCGGGCTGCTTGGTGGTGAAGAACGGCTCGCCGACCCGCGCCACGACGTCGGGCTCAAGACCGGGGCCGCGATCGACGACCTCGACCTCGGCCCGCGTGGCGCGGGTCCTCAGGTGGACCTCGACCGGCGCGCCGGCCGGGCTGGCGTCGAGGGCGTTGTGGATGAGCGCGGCGACCGACTGCGCGAGGTGATCGATCGGCGAGCGCACCGCGAAGGCCGGATCGTCGGTCGCGAAGGCCACCGCGGCGGCGCGCGACGGCCCGAGCTGCTCGGTCAGGCGCGCGGTCAGCGCCGGGCCGTCGACCACGACGTCGTCTTCGCCGGCCTGGCTGGCCCGAGCCGACATGCGATCGAGGACCGCCTGGCACCGGCCGACCTCGTCGAGGATGAGCGCCAGATCGTCGGCCAGGGCCGGGGCGGTCCGGCGGGCCGCCAGGTGAGCGTCGTGGGCCGCGACCGCGATCGTCGTGAGCGGGCTGCCCAGCTCGTGGGCGGCGCCAGCCGCCAAGGCGGTCAGCGAGGCCAGGCGGGCGTTGCGAGCCGCGGTCTCGCGCAGCTCGGCGATCTGGGCGCGCTGCCGGGCCAGGGCGTCGACCATGCGGCGCACGAAGAACGCGGTCAGGAGCGCGCCCAGCGCGAACGCGACCCACATGCCGGACAGGTGGGCGCCCATGCCGGCGTCGTGGCCGTGGTGGTGGCCGGTGGTCGGCGCCGGCGGCGCCGGCATCGCGAACAGCGCGGCGTAGCCAGCCAGCGCCAGCGTGGTGATCGCCGTCGTCCACCGCGCGCTCAGCACCACCACCGACAGCACGATGAAGACCAGATAGAGGATCGTGAAGGGGTTGAGCGGCCCGCCCGACGACGCCAGCAGCACGGTCAAGAGCACGACGTCGATCGCGAGCACCGGACCGAGGCGACGCGACGGCTCAGGCCCGGGCGCGGCCAGCCACAGGTTCGACGCCACGCCGGCCACCACCGCGAGGCCGAAGGCGAGCCAGGTCCCGGTGGCGCCCAGCGCCGGCGCGATCACCAGGGCCGCGGCCTGGCCGGCGAGCAGCACCCAGCGCAGCCGGATCAACCAGCGCACCGAGGCGTCGGGCTCGAGCTCGCGAGGCATCGCCGGCAATGTGGCGAAGCCGTCGGCCGACGGCAACCGCCGCGGGTGCGCAAGAATGCCGCACGCCCCACCGCCGCGTCGGACTCAGTGCGCGCCCAGGTCGACGCCCTCGATCGCGATGTGGCTCTTCAGGCTGTTGGCGATGTAGCAGCGCTTGTGGGCCTCGCGGTGCAGGGTCGCGACCACCTCGGCGTCGGGGGCGTCGCCGGCCCAGGTCACCGTCGGCGCCAGGGTGATCGTGGTCAACCAGGTCGCGCCGTCCTTGGCCTCGAGCACGCCGCGGGGCGCGTCCTCGTAGCGATCGATCGTCAGGCCGCGCTTGGCCGCCAGCGCCAGGAAGAACAGCATGTGGCAGGCCGCCAGCGCCGCGACCACGCTCTCCTCGGGATCGACGGTGTCGGGCCCCACCGTGCCAGCCGGGATCGCCGGGCCCGCCGCGGCCGAGGCGTGCACCGTGACGCCGCTATCGAACGACCACTGGTGATCGCGCGAGTAGGTCTTGGGGTCCATGGTCGCGGTCGAGCGCGACCACGCGAGGCGAGCAGTGTGGGTCGACATTGCCCGCACCGTACCCACGAAGCGAGTCCCTCGCCATAGCGAACCTGTCGGGTTCTAGAGCCGATCCTCCGCCTCGGTCTCGGTCTCGTCTCGGTCTCGGTCTCGGTCTCGGTCTCGGTCTCGGTCTCGGTCTCGGTCTCGGTCTCGGTCTCGGTCTCGGTCTCGGCCTCGGTCTCGGTCTCGGTCTCGGTCTCGGTCTCGGTCTCGGCCTCCGCCTCGGTCTCCGCCTCGGTCTCGGCCTCCGCCTCCGCCTCGAATCGCAGCATCTCGTCGCTGATGCTCGCGGCCGGCCGAGGTCAGTTCGCGCACAGCGCGCGCTGCTGCAGTCGCCAGCGCGGCGCGAAGCTGCTGTGGTTCTGGGCGTTGGTCAGCCAGCTCCTGCCACGGTAGTCGACCTCGTGGGCCGTGGCCCGGCCGGTGAGGATGGCGTAGGTGTCGTCGAGCACACCCCAGCCCGCCCCGATCATCGCCTGGCCCGGACACGCGCCGATGACCTGCTCATCCGCTCCCGCGACCAGCGCGGACTCGGTGGTGTGGACCTGATAGCCGGCTACGGCGCCGTCGGCGACGCACACCAGCCACCCGCGCAGCGCCCACGGCTGCGCGATGCGAAAGGGCTGCGCGTTCATCAACCAGGCGTGACCGTCCCACGACGGCGAGAAGTACGTGGCCTCGCCCGCGACCCACACGCCGGTGCTGTCGACGGTCGCGAACCCCGCGCCGGTGGCGACCTGGCCGGCCGGGCAGGCCAGCGCGAGCTGCTTGGTCGGGACGCTGTCGACGCTGGTGATGCCGGTGAGGACCTGGTAGCCCTTGGGCGCGGCGGCGCACACCGCGCGGGCTCGGAGCTGCCACGAGCCCACGCCCGCGAGGTTGCGCCCGTTCACGAGCCAGGTGCGGCCATCGAACGACGGCACCATCGCGGTCGCGGTGCCCTCGAGGTAGGCCCCGGTGTCGTCGAGGGTCGCGAACCCGCCGCCCAGGATGACGGTACCCTTGGGGCAAGCGACCTGGACCTGCGCGTCGCGCGGTGTGGTCGTCGCCGTCGCAACGACGAGCTGGTAGCCCGCCAATTCGACCGTTTGGTCGCGGTCGTCCGGGTCGGGGGCGGGCTCGGCGCACGCGGCGGCGCCGAGGGATAGAGCGAGCGTGAGCACGGGCGTGACTCGTGAAGCGAGCTGGTTCATTGCGTCCTCCTGTCGACGGGACGCACGCGACGGCGGAGTTGCGCGGCGATCGCGCGCCCGTGTGACCGCGCGCACGCAGGGGCTACGCCGCCGGCCAGGGGACGCTGACGCGGAGCTTGAGCTCGGGGCGGATCTTCAGCGTGCCGAGCATGGCCGAGTACGGCTTGATGCCGTAGTCGGGCTGGTGGAGCGCGAGCTCGGCGACCTGGCGCCCGTCGACGGCGCGAGTGGTGACGGTGAGCGGCCGGGTCTTGCCGTGGAGCGTCAGCTCGCCGGTGAGCACAAAGCCGGCGCCCGCCGCGGTCGCCCGCCCCGCGAAGCTGGCCTCCGGGAAGCGCCGGAGCTCGAGCACCTCCTCGGCCATCGTCTTCTCGATCTTCCGCTTGTCGCCGTCGGACAACGCGCCGCTCGGCCGACCGTCCTTGACCGCGTGGGCGACCCGCACGCTGTCGAGCTGAAACCGCGCCGCGATCGCCAGGTCGTCCCCGACCTCGATCGTGAAGCGCCCGACCGTCAGCTCGAGGTCGTGGGCGATCGCCGACAGCGCCCCGTCCTTGAAGGTGAACACCCGGCACTCGCCAGTCGCGGCGTCGAAGCGAACCATACCGGCATCGTGGCGACCCACCGCCACCCGCGCAACCCCCCCCGCGACCACCGGGCGCAGTCCCCCCGCGCCCCTCGCACCGAGCCCGAACCCGAACCCGAACCCAAGTCCGAGTCCGAACCCGAACCCGAACCCGAACCCGAACCCGAACCCGAGCCCGAACCCGAACCCGAACCCGACCCCGACCCTGAACCCGAACCCGAACCCGAGTCCGAGTCCGAGTCCGAGTCCGAGTCCGAGTCCGAGTCCGAGTCCAAGTCCGAACCCGAACCCGAGTCCGAGTCCGAACCCGAGTCCGAGTCAGCTACTCAAGACGCTCGAACCGGCGCCCGCCACCTCAGGGCCGCTTGGTTCACGCCACGGGGTTCCGGAAACCCCTCCGCTCAAACGACCGCCCCGGCGCCCGCCACCTCAGGGCCGCTTGGTTCACGCCCCGGGGTTCCGGATACCCCTCCGCTCGAACCACCGCCCTCGCGCCCCACGCACCGGGTGCAGAGATCTACTCAGGCACGAGCTGCAGCGAGATCTCGAACGAGGCGTCGGTCGGCTCGCCGTCGGAGTCCTTGGGGATGTCGAACCGCCAGTTGCCCATCTGACCCTCGATGCACGAGTCGAGGCTGTCAGCGAAGCCCGAGGCCTTGCCGCTGACGGTGCGGCCGCTCTCGTTGACCGTGAACGACAGCTTGACCTTGCCCTTGGCGGTCGGGTCGCTCTTCAAGAGCTCCTTGTGGCAGCGCTTGAGGCCGCTCATGTACGCGTTCAGGATCTTGCGCAGGACCGCGTCGAGGGTCAGCGTCGAGTCGTCGAAGGTCTTCTTGTCGGTCGCGGTGATGCGGCCGGTCGGGACCTTCTCGCCGGTCTTGCCGTCGGGGCCGGTGGCGCTGACCGGGCCCCCCGGGCCGGTGACGCCGGGGCCGGTGCCGGTGCCGACGCGCGGGTCGCCGTTGCCGCGGGTGCCGCGGCCGCTGGTGCCCCCGCCGACCGCGGTGGTGGCGCCGCTCTTGGCGACCTCGGTGAGCTGGTTGCCGAGATCGCTGCCGGCCTTGCGGCTCTCCATCGCGCCCGACAGGCCGCTGCCCGACTCGTCGTCGGCGAACAGCGCGTCGGCGTACTTGGCCGACTGCTCCTGCAGCGCGACCGCGTCGCCCGCGGCCCGTCCGCCGCCGTCGGCGGGCTTGCTGTCGCCACCACCGGCCGGCTTCTTGTCGGGGGTCGACGGCTTCTTGTCGGGCTTCTCGGCGGTCTTGTCGTCCTCGGGCTTGCCGGCCTCCTCGCCCTTGTCGGGCTGGGCGACCTCGATCTTCGGCGTCTCCTCGAAGTTCACCGACATCGTGTCCTCGCCGAAGGTCTGCTCGGCGGCCTGGGCCGCGAAGCCACCATCACCGGCGGGATCCCACTGCAGCGCGGCCAGCATCAACCCGAAGTGCACGGCGATCGACGCCGCCACGGTGATCGCCAGGCGCGGCTCGATCCGATCGGCCAGGGTGCCGCGCACCGAGTGCGGCAGGAGCGGCCGCGGCTGGAGCGGCGGCTCGGTCACGAACTGGAACAAGAGCGTCAGATCGCCGACCGAGATCTTGCCGCGGGCGTGCTCCGACAGCGGCAGCTCGAAGTGATCGCCGACCCGGCGCGCGCCGGCGCCGCGGGCGGCGTCGAGGGTCTGGACCTTGTCGCCGTCCGACAGCCGGCCGTCCATCTGGCCGGTGAACACCAGCGTGTAGTTGCCCTCGTGGCTCTTGAACAGGGTCCACTCGCGCGGCAGGCCTTCGAGGGGGATCGAGAACGTGTTCTTGCCCGACTGGCCGATCGAGACGTCGGCGTGGCCGCGGATCAGGCGCTCCTCGACGATCTTGCCGCCGAGCAAGACGCCGATGCGGAGGATGCGGTGGCGCGGTCCAGCGGCGCCGGCGGGCGGGGGCTTGCGTGCGGTTGCCATCAGAAGGGCGCCTTGCTCACGGACGCGAGGATGAGCGGCAGGAAGTCCTGCTTGAGCGTCTCCCACGCGTAGTTGATGTTCTTGGCTTGGAGCACGTAGACCACGCTCGGCCGCGGGACCTTGCCGCACACCGCGATCACGGTGTCGATGACGTGGACCTTCTGGCCGTTGCGGTACTCGATGTGGAAGTTCTTGCCGTCGCTCTTCTTCTCGCCGCCCTCCTCGTCGCAGCCCTCGGCCCGGGCCGCGCCCGCGCCCGCCGTCAGGGCCAGGGCCGCCACCGCGAGCGCCGCCGCCTTCGCCGGGCCCTTCACTGGGCCCCCTGGCGCGCCGGCCGGTCGAAGACCCGAGCCGCGACGCTGGCGACGATGTGCGGGATGAACGAGTCGACGTCGGTCGGCCAGTGGTAGTCGATGGTGAGCGGCGGGTGGAGGATCGCCACCGACGGCGCCGGCGGACGGCCGGTGACCTCGACCGGCGTGTCGATCACGATCCGGCGCTGGCCGTCCTTGACGACGACGTGGAACGCGACCGGGTCGGCGGCGGCGAGCGGCGCGACCGCGGCGACCGCCAGCGCACAGAGGAGACCGATGGTGAGGTGACGGGCGGCTCGCATCAGGACCCTCCAGAGCGCTTGCGGCGCTTCTCTTCGCGCTTGATCAGCTTGGTGACGTCCTTCATCCGCTCGTCGTAGAGCGCCAGGTCGACCCCCGGCATGTTCTTGTACTCGTCGAAGTAGGTCTTGGCCCGGTTGAGGCGGACCAGCGCGTCAAGCGCGCCGCCGCCGTCGGGGAACGGGTCGGCGTCGAGGTAGAGGAGGCCGAGGTTGTAGTAGGCCGGGCCGTAGCTGCGGTTGGCGGCCAGGGCCCGCTTGTACGCGGTCTCGGCCTGCTGCAGGAGCGCGTTGCGGTTCGGGCTGCCCGGATCGTAGTCGGCGGCCTGGCCGCGGTAGGCCGAGCCCAGCGACGACCAGGTCGCGGCGTCGGCCCGCCCCAGGGACGAGGTCAGGCGCTCGAAGGTCGAGACCGCCGCCGCGTACTGCTTGTTGCGGAGCTGGTGGACGCCGTGGTTGGTCAGCGCGCTCGCGAAGTTGCCGTCGAGCTCGACCGCCTTGGCGTAGGCCGCCGCGGCCCGGACCAGATCGTTATTGCGGTCGTAGACCAGGCCGTAGACGTAGAACAAGTAGGCGTTGCGCTCGACCGCCGACCGCCGCTTGGTGAACAGCGTGTCGAGGATGACCTCGGCGGTGTCGTTCAGGCGCTTCAGGTAGTAGCCGTGGGCGATCACGATCTGGGCGTCGACGCTGGTGCCGTCGATCGCCAGGACCGCCTTGGCCTCGAGGATCGCGCCGTCGGGGTCGGGCTTGGCCAGCATGGCCTTGGCCGCGCTCAGGTGGCGCTCGATCTCGGACCGGGCCTGCTCGGGGCTGATGTCCAGGTTGGGCGGGACGATCGGCGGAGGCGCCGGCTCGGCGCCGCTGCCACCCGCACCGCCGCCATCGCCGCTGCCGGACCCACCGCCGGCCAGGCCGCCGCCATCGCCACTGCCACTGCCACTGCCACTGCCGCCCGCACCGCCGCCATCGCCGCTGCCGGAGCCGCCGCCGGTCGGCACGCCGTCGCCGGTCGGGTCGCCGGTGTCGTTCATGCCCTGGGCGTCGGAGCCCGCGCCCGAGCCGGCGCCGGGCGTCGGGGTGGTCTTCTTCTTGCTGCCGCCACCACACGCGGCCAGGGCCACCGCGACCGCCAGGGCGATCGCGCCGAGCCGGCCGAAGCGCGAGCGCGGACGCACGACGCTATCCACGCGCGACGAGGCCGGAGGATCTACGAGCGCGCCGACCGGACAAAATACGCGTCGCTGGGCTGAGGAGTTCATGGCGCCTCCGTGCCGGTGAACAGCTCCTGGTGAAGCACCGGGAACTCATCGGGGAACTCGCGGTTCAGGTTCTCCAGCGCGAGCTGGGTCCACTTGTTGGACACCCGGGCCGCCTTGGCCTTGGTCACCACCTCGACCCAGTGGCTCTTGGCCTGCTCGATGTACTTGGCCAGGTTCTTGGCCAGGCCCTCCTCGTAGGACGCCACCGCCCCGGCGTCGGGGTTCTGGCGGTCGAGGTCGATGATGTACTTCGGGGTCGGCGACTGGGCGAGCTTCTCGGCGAACTGGGCCAGGGTCTCGCCGATGCGGACCTCCTTGGCCATCGTGTACTCGGCCACCGCGTAGGGCCTGAGCAGCTCGTACTTGTCCTGGGCCTCGAGGGTGACCTTCTCGAGCGCCGCCTTGATCGCCTTGGACCGCTCGACGGTCTTGGCGACCTCGGTGATCTTGTAGGGCTGGAACACCGTCGTCAGGTGCTTCTCGGCGAAGTAGAGCTGCCACTCGCCGGCCAGGGTCGCGCCCTTGCCCGACGGGATGCTGCCGCGCAGCTTCCAGGCGTCGATCGCCTGCTTGCCGGCGGCCTCGGCGTCCTTGGTCTTGCCCTTGCGCCGCCACAGCGCGGCGGTGTCGTAGTACGACTGGACGAACTTGTCCTCGTTGCCGGGGTCGGCGCCGAAGCCCTGGCGCCAGCGATTGGCGGCGGCGATCAGGTTCTGGATGTCGCCCGACGACTTGTAGATCATCACGACCTCCCACGCCGCGTCGCCGCGCTTGGACCGGTCGGGCTCCTCGCGGTCGTACTTGCCGAACAGGTCGACCGCGCGCTTGAAGTCGCGGTTCAACTGCGCCAGGAAGGCGGCGTTGTACAGGGCCTCGAGGGCGATCTGATCGGTCGTGCGGGCCGGCTCGCCGGGCAACGGCGGCGGCGGCTTGATGCCGCGCTTCTTGGCGTCCTTGGCCAGGGCGTACAGCTCGAGGTTGGTCGCGATCGCGTTGTCGTAGTCGAGCACGCTCTGGTGGCTGGCCGCGGTCAGGCGCATGGCCTCGAGGTAGAACGGGCTCTCGCGGAAGGCCTTGTCCTTGCTGGCGGTGAACTCCTTGAACAGCGCGATCGCGGTCTTGGGGCGGTTGGCCTGGAGGTAGGCCGCGGCCGAGTTGTAGAGCGCGGTCGGGCCGTCGCCGTCGCCGGCCGGGGCGATCTTGTAGAACCGGTAGAACGACTCGGCGGCCTCGAGGAACCGGCCCTCGCCGTAGAGCTGGCCGGCCTTCATGAACTCGACCGAGCGGTTCTGGCTCTGGGCCGCGGCGATGGCCTTGGCGTCGCCGCACTTCTGGTTGATGAAGCGCTCGTTGACCTCGGTGAACTTGTCGAGCTTGCCGGTGGCCTCGTAGAGGGCCAGGAGGCCGTCCTTGGCGGCGATCGCCTCGGGCACGCCGCAGAACTTGGTCATGACCTTGTCCATGCGGGTGATGGCGTCGTCGATGTGGAGGTAGGCCAGGCTGACCAGGGCGGCGTTGATGCCCTGCTGCGGCGCGGTCTGCGGATCGTTGACCACGTTCTGGTAGTCGTCCCACTGCGCCTGCATCTGCAGGTACAGGTCGGGGATCGGCATCGGCGTCAGCGGCTGCGGCATCGACTTCAGCTCGTCGGCGGTCGGCACCCGCAGGGCCGGGAGCTGGCCGGCCGCGACCTGCTTGGCGACCTCGGCCTCGTAGCTGGCGAGGATGCTCTTGGCGGCGTCGAGGAAGTAGGCCTCCGACAGGTCGCGGTGATCGCGGACCCACTTGTACTGCTCGACCGCCTCCATGTAGCGCTCGCTGAAGAACAGCGCCTCGCCCTGGTAGTACGTGAACTCGTAGGCGTAATCGCTCTCGGGGTACTGCTTGACGAAGGTCTGGTAGAGCTTCACCGCCGAGGCGTAGAGCGCGAGGTACTCCTCCTTGAGCGCCGGCTCGGTCTTGCCGCCGGCCTCGTACTCCTTGCGCAGGTTGGTCGCCGCCAGGTGGGTGTTGCGAGCCGAGGCGTAGAGCGCGCGCTCCGCGATCCGGCGCTGGTTCTCCATCGCCTCGCGGTCTTTTTCGTTGGCCTGGTACCACGGCGTGCCGGGGGCGTAGCGGATCGCGAGCTGGGCGGCGGCCTCGTCGGCCGCCAGCTTGTCGCCCTTGGCCTCGAAGGCGTCGACGATCTGCTGGTGGACCACCGGGTTGCGCGGGTTCAGCTCCCACGGCGGGCCCAAGGCGATGCGGAAGCTGTCGACCGCCTGGTCGTAGGCCTGGAGCTCCATGAAGGCCGCGCCCATGGCCTCCCACACGTCGCGGACGTGGGGCTCGTTCTCGCGGCCCTTGTAGAACTCGCGCGCCCGATCGAAGGCCTTGACCGGATCGGGATCGGTCTCGCCCTCCCACGGATCGGTGAAGCCGATCGCGATGTACTGCAGCGACTCCTCGCGCAGCTCGAGGCTGGGCAGGACGCCCTTGGCGACGCTGTCGTCGTAGAGCTTGACCGACTCGTCGAACCGCTTGATCGACTCGATCAGGAAGTCGCGCTTGTAGTACGACCACGCCAGCTTGTAGAGGGCCTCGGCGTAGAGCGGCGAGTCCTTGCCGCCGACGACGACCTTGTTGTACGAGCCGATGGCCTCGTCGAGCTCGCCGGGGACGGTGAAGTGGTAGTCGGCCAGGCCGCGGACCCAGGCGTGGCGGACCAGCTCGACGTCGGCGCCCTGCCACGGCTGGCAGTCGGCGTAGGGATCGATCTGCTCCTTGCGATCGATCCGGGCCAGCGCCTCCTCCTTGGTCGGCACCGCCGACGGGACGTCGTCCCACTTGAAGCGGTTGGCGCAGGTCAGGGCCAAGAACAGCACCATCGACCGGCGCTCGTCCTTGGTCTTGCCGTAGTAGGCCAGGAGGTAGAGCACCGAAGGCATCTGCCGGTAGGCCGGGAACCGCTGGACGATCTGCTCCCACAGCGCCAGCGACTTGCTGTAGTCGGCGATCGGCTCGGCCGACGGGTCGGCCAGGTCGAGGGCCTCATCGGCGACGTCGAGGTACAGATCGGCCAGCCGGAACATCGCGTCCGGCGTGAACTGCGGATGGTCGGGGTGCTCGGCGATGAACTTCTCGAGCTGCTCGATGATCGAGCGGTGCCGCTCGGCCTTGGTCGCGGTGGCGTCGGCGATCGCGGCCGCGAACTTGGCCTCGAGATCGTCGGTCTTGTCCTTGAAGGACCTGAGGAGCTGATCGCGCAGGCGGCGGTGATGCTCGCCGGCGGCGCCGGTGTAGCGCTGCCACTCGGCCTCGACCTCCTTGAGCATCGCCAGCTCGACGTCGGTCAGCGGGGTCGCGACGCCGCCCGACGGCAGGCCCAGGCCCGGCCCCGACGGCGGCTGGTTGAACGGCGGCTGCGCGCCAGGCTGGGCGGCCAGCGGCGCGGCGGCGACGGCCACGCCGGCGAGGACCGCGGCCAGGCGCAGGGTGAGGGTCGAGGTCACGGCGTGCCTCCGGTCGGCGCGGACGGATCGGGCGGGGTCGGCTCGGGGACCGGCAGGTCACTGGGCGCGGGCTCGGTCGCTGGCGGCGCCGGCGCGTCCTCGTCCTGGGCCTCGCGGATGAGATCCGCGAACTCGTCCTTCATCTGCTTGAGCTCGCGCGACTTCTCGAGGTTGAGCCGGCTGAGGTCGTCGTCGGACTCTTCCTTCTGCGACCAGCCGACGTCGACCACGCCGACGTCGGACCGGACCAGGACGTCGTAGAACTTGGCCTTGACGTCGCGGAAGGCGTTGCCGAGGACGGTGCCGCCCAGGGACCGCGACTCGGCCTCGTAGAGCAGGAACTCGCGGCGGTAGGCCGCCAGCTCGGCCTTCTCGTAGGTCATGGCGTCGCGGACCTCGGTGAGCGCGCCCTCGACGATCTGATCGATCGTGGTGTTGACCCGATCGAGCTGGGTCATCGCGGCGTCGGCCCGACCGACCAGCTCGCCCAGCTTGGCGCCGCGGCGGGCGTCGCCCAGGGTCAGGCGGGTCAGGGCGCGGTGCTCGTCGGCCAGGGCGGTCCGGAGCTGATCGCGGAGCTGGCGCTCGCGCAACGACACCGCGTCGCTCGAGCCAGCCTCGTCGCGGCCGAGCACGACCTCGCGGCGGATCGCGTCGAGCTCCTGGTGCATCTGCTGCAGCTCGAGGGACAGCTCGCCGATGATCTTGATGGCGTCGAGGCGCTGCTGGGCCCAGGCCGCCTTGGCCGCGGGATCGCGCGGCTCGGGCGACTCCTTCACGAACTTGTCGAGGGCGACCACGGTCGCCTGGGTGGTGTCGATCAGCACCATCGCCTCGGCGGCGTCGCGATCGACGGTGTCGAACTCGCCCTGGGCCTTCTCGACCCGCTGGCCGTAGGCGACCTGGGTGTTGGGCAGGGCCTTCCACTGCGCCGACAGCGCCCGTCGCCGGGTGGTCAACGGATCGACCGCGGCGAGCTGGGCGCCGGAGTTCGAGCGCTCGGCCAGCCCGCGCTCCTCGTCGGCCAGGCGCTCGCGCATGGCGAGGAGGTCCTCGAGGAGCTCGGTCGAGCGCGACCGCTTGGTGGCCAGCGACGGGAAGATGTTGACCCGGTTGGCCGAGGCCAGGACCGCGTCGAGGCGCTGGATCGTGCGCTCGGCCTCGTTGATCTCACCCTGGATCGAGCCGAGATCGGTCTCGACCGCCATGACCCGGTTGACGTTGGGCTCGTCGCGGATCCACGCCGCGGCGATCTCCGGCATGGTCGAGTTGACCTGGAAGGTCTCCGACGCGCGGCCGGTGATCTGAGCCAGGAACGCCTGCGGATCGTCGTTGGCGGCGATGATCTTGCCGAGCTCGTCGTGGGGCTCGACGTAGAGCCCGCGCGTCTCGGTGAAGAGCTTGATCGCCTTGGCGTACTCCTCGGTGCCGCTGGCGCTGCCGGTGTCGAGGCCGGCGACGACCTTGTCGTGGATGGCCTGGGCCTTGCGCACGCGGAGGTTGCCCTCGAGGATGCGGACCGTCGGCAGGCGCTGCGAGGTCGGATCGGCCAAGGCCAGGAGTTCGAGGGCGCGCAGCGCCTTGTCGTACTGCTGCGACTTGACGTAGACCCACGCGACCTCGTAGAGCGCGTCGGGGAACAGGTCGCTCTTGCGATCGACCAGGAGGTAGCTGTCGATCGCCTTGGTCGGCTGATCGCGCTCGTAGAACAACCGGCCCAGGGCCATCTGGGCCAGCTCCTTGACCCGGGCCTCGTCGTCGGTCTTGGGCTCGCGGTCGAGGAGCGCCGCCATGGTCTGGCTGGCCTTGCCCAGCTCCTGCTTGGCGACGTAGGTCGTGCCCAGGTAGTAGGCGGCCTGGACGCCGTACTCGGAGTCGGCCGGCACCTGCTTGAACCAGGCCTCGGCCTCGTCGAACTGGCCCTGGGCGAAGGCGTACTTGCCGCGGACGTAGGGCACCGACGGCCGGCGCTTGTCGGTCGGCACGCGGTCGAGATCGGCGAGCCAGCCGTCGACGCCCTCGGTGTCCCCGAGGAGCAGCGACAGCTCGAGCAGGCGCTCGAGGCCCTGCTGGTAGTACTTCGAGCCGGGCGCGTCCTTGACGAGCTGGGTGAAGAACGAGCGGGCCGCGACCCGATCGTTCTTCTGGAACAGCGACTCGGCGAGGTAGTAGAGCGCGGTGTCGTAGTCGCGACCGCGGGCGGCGCCGCCGGCCGCGCCCTGGGCGACGTAGTCGTAGAGGATGAGCGCGGCGTTGTCGTAGTTGCCGGTGCCGAAGGCGACCTGGGCGTCGATCAGGCGACGCGCCATGACGTCGTCCTTCTTGGGCTGCCCGGTCGGGGCCTTGATGCCCGAGCCGAGCTCGCGAGCCTCGCCCTCGACGCCCACCAGCTTCTTGGCGATGTCGTCGAGGACGTCGGCCCGGGCGCCGGCGGCGGCGAACCCGAGGAGCACCGCCGCGAGCGCGGCGCGCGAGGGCGCGGCCATGGCTACTTCTCCCCGGTCCCGGCGGTCACCTTGAAGTCGATCGCCGGCCGCTTCTCGAGCGGCGTGGTGCGGCCGCCCTTCTCGAAGCCCGAGGCCTCGATCCGGGTGGCCTTGCCCTCGGCGGCGGTGAAGGTGTGGCTGGCGCGGACGGTGAACGTGTACTTGTTGAGGTACTTGAACACGCCGTAGCCGTGGCCGCGGTAGACCGCGAGCACGCTGATCGAGTGGCTGCCCGGCGAGATCGGGCCGGTCAGGATGTCGAACGACTTGTTCTTGTAGAGGTTCGGGTGGGTGTCCTCGGCGCGGGCGAAGATCTGGGTGCCGTCGAGGGCGTAGACCAGCCGCACCAGCCGGTACGAGCTGCCCATCTTGTTCTCGTGGACCAGCGTGGCCTGGGCGCCGACGCCGCCGCCGAGCACCGCCTCCTTGAGCTGCGAGGTGCGGGCCTTGGCGCGCCAGGCGCGCTCCTTCAGGGCCTGGACCCGCTGCTCGAGGCGACGCAGGCGGAGGTTGACCGGCATCGACTCGGGATCGACGGTGTCGGCGGTCGCGGTCTGGGTCGGGTCGGTGGGATCGGCGGGGTCGGTCGGCGCGCCCGTCGGCGGGGTGCCCGTCGTCGGGGTACCGGTCGTCGGGGTACCGGTCGTCGGGGTGCCGGTCGTCGGCGTGCCCGTCGTCGGGGTACCGGTGGTCGGCGTGCCCGTCGTCGGCGTGCCCGTCGTCGGGGTCGAGCCCGGCTGGGCCGTCGCCGAGACCGCGCCCGCGGCGAGGGCGAGGGCCATGAGAGTCACGGTCGTGCGGTCGAGGCCGCGGGTCTTGGGCTGGTGTTGACGCATGGGACTCCGCACCGGCGAACCGGTCCACGTGGCCGCGGGACGGCGCGGCCAATCTGCTAGTGGAATGAAGCAGTTGTAACACCCGCCCGGCGAGGGATCAAACCCGGTCGCCCCCGGTCTTGACCCCCGTCACGGTCGCCTACCCCGCGAGATCCCACGACCGCGGGCCGCGCGGCTCGGAGTTCTTCGCGGATCGCCCCGCCGCCCCCGGGACTCGCGGGCGGTAGTAGGCTGCGCCGATGTTCACCGATCTGACGCGGGCCCGAAGGATCGAAGCGGGTGAAGGGGCGCTGGCCCGGGCGGTCGCGCGCGGCGTGGCCCGCGGCGGCGCGGCGGTGGCGGTCGACGATCTCGACGGCGGGGTCGCGGTCCTGACCCGCGCGGGCCTGCCGACCAACAAGGTGATCGGGATCGGGCTGGGCGACGCCGGGGCCCTCGACGGTCTGGACGCGGTCGAGGCGCGGTGGTGGGCGGTCGGCGAGCCGGTCCGGATCGAGCTGGCGTCCTTGGCGCGGGTCGAGGTCGGGCGGGCCCTGACCTCCCGCGGCTACCAGCTCGAGGGCGTCGAGCACGTCTTGGTCCGCGACCTGGCGGCCCCGCTGCCGTCGCCGCCGCCCGGCGTGGCGATCGAGGACGTGTCGTCCGCCACCGACGACGAATGGCTGACCTGCGCGATCGACGGCTTCGCGAACCCCGACGGCGCGAACCCGGCCGAGGTGGCGGTGACCGCGGCCGCCCTCGAGCCGGTGTTCCGCGATCTCAGCGCGGCCGAGGTGACCCGATACCTCGCGCGGCTCGACGGCGCCCTCGCCGGGACCGCCAGCGCCTTCGGACACGAAGGCGCGCTCTACCTGTGCGGTGCCTCGACCGCCCCGGCCTACCGCCGACGCGGCGTTCAGCGCGCGCTGCTCCTGCACCGCCTGGCCGAGGCGCGCGCCGGCGGCGCCGACCTGGCGGTGGTCACGACCTCCCCGGGGAGCCAGTCCCAGGCCAACGTCATGGCCCTCGGCTTCGCGCTGGCCTACACCCGCGTGGTCCTGGTGCGCCCGCCGCCGGCGTGATGGGTTGCACCGCGGCGCTAGGGCGTCGATAGTCGCGCGATGCGCCACACGTGGCTCGCCCTCGCCGTCGCGGTCGCCATCGCCGCGTGCGGCGGCGCGAAGGACGATCCGTTCACCGCCGACCTGAAGATGATC
This sequence comes from Kofleriaceae bacterium, assembly GCA_018057825.1. GTDB lineage: Bacteria > Myxococcota_A > Polyangia > Haliangiales > Haliangiaceae > UBA2376. The sequence goes on from JAGPCY010000030.1 coordinate 57,094, forward strand.
TGCGCCGCCGGCGAGGGGCGCGACGATCTGCCGCCCGAGATGCGCAACCTCGAGGCCCTGCGGACCATCGCCGACAAGATCAAGACCGCCGAGGCGGCGCGACTCTTGAGCGAGCTGATGCGGGCGGCGCCGAGCGAGCGCCCGGCGATGATCGACCCGGTCCTGGCCAAGGCCGGGATCAAGCGCTGTGCGTTTCTCGGGCGGTGATCAAGGGCGGCGATCGATCCAGTGATCGAGAGCGGTGATCGATCCAGTGATCGGCGGCAACGGCGCCTTGGCGGCAGCGCGGGTCGAGATAGGGTGTGGCCCATGATCAGGCCCGGGCTCGCGTGTCTCGTCCTGGCCGGCTGCGGCGGCCCCGCCCAGCTCGCGGCACCGGCGCCGGCGCCGCGGACCTGCGAGGCGCGCTGGCTCACCGTCGAGGACGAGGTGGTCGATCTGGCGCCGTCCGTCGACGGACTCCTGTGGCTCGGCCGGGAGCGCGGCCTGGCGCTGGCGCCGTGGAGCGGCGCGCCCCGCGGGCTCGATCCGGCGGGGCCCGACGAGGTCGACCCGCGCGCGGTGGTGTCGACGCCGCGCGGCGTGGTGTGGGCGGCCGGCGACGGCGCGGTGTGGCGGGTCGCGGCCGGCGCGGCGCCGACGGTCTTGGCCACGGTCGGCGAGCCGGTCGCGCTCGCGGCGGTCGGTGACCTGATCGTGGTCGGCGCGGTCGACGGCGTGCACCGGATCTACCCCAACGGCGATCATCGCCGGTTGTTCGACGGCGAGGTCGCCGCGCTGACGGTCGATGAGCGGGCCGCCTACGTCGCGGCCGGGGACCGCCTGGTCCGCGTCCCGCTCGACGGCGCGGCGACCGAGACCTTGGCGCGCCGCACCCCGGCGGTGCGTTCGATGGTGCGTCACGACGGCCAGCTCCTGGTCGCGACCGACGCCGGCGTGTTCGCGGTCGCCGGCGGTCGGCTGGTCCCCTACGCGCCGGTCGATCTGCCGGTGCCGCTCGGCAACCTGCAGAGCGTCGCGGGTCGGGTCTACCTGACCGCCGGCAACCTGATCTTGATGGTGCGGGACGGCGTCGCGGAGCCGATCGCGATCGCGTCCGGCGACCTCGTCGACCTCGCGGTCGATGGCCCGACGCTGTATGTCGCGACCCGCGAGCACCCGGGCGTGGCGGCGGTCTGCCACGATCCGATCGGCGCCCCGGTCGCGATCGAGGTCCCGACGCTGGCCTGTGGCCCCGACGAGGTCGAGGCCGAGGGCGACGCGCGCGCGCTCGCGTGCGTCGGCGGCGACGGCGCGCTCACCTATGCGGTCGCGCACCACGCCAGCGGCGCGCGGGCCTGGGAGCATGGCCGCGACGGCCGCCGGCGGAGCTGGGACGCCGACGGCACGCTGCGCAGCGAGGAGCCTGCGCCCGGCCGACCCGGCCCGGTGGTGCGCTACTTCCCCGACGGTGCGCCGCGCGAGCAGGGCGAGGTCGACGGCGACGGCGCGCGGGACGGGGTGTGGACCCGCTTCGCCCCCGACGGCTCGCCGCGCGAGGTCACGACCTGGGACCACGGCCAGCGGCGGTGAGGGCCGGGCCGAGGTCGGCTATCGTCGGCGCGATGACGACGCCTGCGACCTGGACGACCGCGATCACCGCCGGCTGGTCGATCACCACCGTCGATGGACCGGGGCCGACGCTCCTGTGGCTCCACGGGCTCGGCGAGCACGCCGCGACCTTCGCGCCGGCGATCGCCCACCTGCCGCAGCACCGACACCTGCTGCTCGATCTGCCCGGCCACGGCGGCGCCCGCGCCGTCCTGGCCCGCGGCGCTGCGCCGTGGACGCAGCCACCGTCGATCGCCGAGACCGCTGGTCACCTGGCCGAGCTGCTGTCGGCGATCAGGCCGGCGGCGGTGATCGGCCACTCGCTCGGCGGCGTCATCGCCCTGGCCCTGGCCGAGCGAGACCCGTCCAACCTGCGCGCGGTGATCGACGTCGACGGCAACGTGTCGCTGGGCGACTGCACGTACTCGAGTCAGATCGCGGCCTACGAGGCGGAGGCCTTCGCGAACGACGGCCACGCCGCGGTGTGCGACCGCCTGGAGGCGCACGCCGATCCGATCGTCCGCGGCTACGGCGCGCGCATGCGCACCGCGTCGGCGGCCCAGCTCTGGCGGTACTCCGTCGATCTGGTCGAGGCCGCCACCGCCGAGGACCTCGCGCGCCGGCGGGCCGCGGTGCGGACGCGGATGGTGTATGTGGCCGGGCATCCCGGCGGCGCGTGCGCGCGCTCGCGCGAGCTGCTGGCGGCGGCTGGCGTAGACGTCCGCGAGGTCGGGCCGGCGGGCCACTGGCCGTTCGTGGAGCACCCCGCGCGGTTCGCCGAGGTGGTCGGGTCGATCGTGCGGTAGGGAGGCCGAGGGCGGAGACCGAGACCGAGGCCGAGACCGAGACGGAGACCGAGACCGAGACCGAGGCCGAGGCCGAGACCGAGACCGAGACCGAGACCGAGACCGAGGCGGAGGCCGAGACCGAGACCGAGGCGGAGGCCGAGACCGAGACCGAGGCGGAGGCCGAGACCGAGACCGAGACCGAGACCGAGACCGAGACCGAGGCCGAGACCGAGACCGTGACCGAGACCGAGACCGAGGCCGAGACCGAGACCGAGACCGAGACCGAGACTGAGGCCGAGGCCGAGGTTGAGGTTGAGACGGAGGGCCAACAGATGTCTGAACCGCGGGCGTAAGCGCACGTCATCGTTTGGCTTCACATCCGTGGGATGGACCGGCGCGAGGGTCGAGAGCATGAGTGGGCGCACAACCGGAAGGAATCGCGATGGCCCCCAAAGAGATGCCCCCTACCCCTGGCCGGACCGCGCAGATCGTCGCGGTCGCGAGCCTCACCCTGGCGATCGCCGTGACCGTCGGAGCGCTGACGGGACGGTTCGGCCGACGGGCCGAATCCGCCGCCGCCGAGCCGGCGCCGGCCGAGGTCCCGACCTGGGTGACGCCCCCCGCGGCGGCCCCGGCCGAGGCCGTGTCGACCCCCGACTCACCCGCGGGCCCCCTGCCCGCGCCACAGCCGATCTTGCTGGTGCCCGTGCAGCCCGCGACCGCCCCCGCGACCGAGCCCGCGCTGCCGCCGTCGCCCGACGACCTGGTCGCGACCGACTGGCGCGGCCGCGGCGACGACGACGACGACGATGACGACGATGACGACGATGACGAGCACCACGGTCGTCGCCACCGCGAGGAGCACGACGATGACGACGACTGAGCCGACGCCGACGCGGCGCGGGCCGCGGTGGGACGTCGACGGCCGCGCCCTGCGGCTGTGGACCATCACCGGCCTCGCGACCACGTATCTGATCGCGTGGTGGGGCCTGGCCCCGGAGCCGACCGCGGCCCCGGTCGCCGCCACCGAACCCGCGCCGGTGACCGCGACGTCCACGCCGACCACCGCGTCGACTGGACCGATCCCACCGGCGGTGTGGTGGCATGACGTCCCGGCCGCGCAGCGACCGCGGGTCGCGCTGCCGCCCGGCTGGGTGGTGACCGCGACCCACCCCGGCGACGGCCCGGTCCTGGCGGCCGCACCGAGCCCGCGCCGACCCGCGCGCCGCGTGCGCGTGCGGACCCGGAGCTCGTGATGTTCGCCGTGGCCGCGATGGGCACGACGATCGCCGTGCACACGCCGACCCTGTCGGTCGAGGCCGAGGCCGCGGCCGGCGCCGCGGTCGCCGCGCAGTTCGCCGCTGCGGAGGCGCGCTTCAGCCGGTTCCGCGACGACAGCGAGCTGACGTCGCTCAACCGCGCGACCGCGCCGCGCGCGGTGTCGCCCGACCTCCTGGCCGCGCTGGTGCGCGCCCGCGCCTACGTCGAGCTGACCGGCGGTCGCTTCGATCCGACGGTGGGCGCCGCGGTCCTCGCCGCTGGGTACGATCGCGCCTTCGCGCCCGGGGCCCTCGACCGCGCGACCGCCGCCCACCCGGTGGCGCCGACCCGCTTCGCCGAGATCGCGATCGATCGCGCCCGCGGGGTCGTGACCCGGCCGCCCGGGGTGCAGCTCGATCTCGGCGGGATGATCAAGGGCGCGACCGCCGACCTGGCGGCCCGCGCGCTGCCGGCGATCGCCGCCCTCGACGCCGGCGGCGACGTGGTCCTGCGCGGCGCCGGCCCCGACGGCACCGGCTGGGAGGTCGAGGTCGAGGATCCCGCCGATCCAGCGCGGGTCTTGCTCGCGCTGGTCGTGCGCGATCGCGCGGTCGCCACCAGCGCCGCCAACCGTCGACGCTGGCGCCGCGGCGACACTTGGGTCCATCACTTGATCGACCCGGCGACCGGCGCTCCCGCCGCCTCCGACCTGGCCCAGGTGACAATCGTCGCCGACAGCGCCGAGCGCGCCGAGGTGCTGGCCAAGGCGGTGTTCGTCGCCGGCGCCCGCGACGGCGCCGCCCTCCTGGCGACGATGCCGACCATCGGGGCGGTGCTGGTCGATCACCGCGGCGCGGTCACGCGCCTCGGCCCGCTGGAGGTCGCGACCGATGCGTAGATCGATCGCCTGGGGCCTGGTGGTCGGGCTCGCGCTGGTCTTGCTCGTGGGCGCGATCGCGGCGCGCCTCGGCCTCACGACCGCGCCGCCGCGCCCCGACGGCCCGTGGATGTGGGTCGCGACCCGGGCGGCCGGGGTCACGGCGCTGGTCGCCCTGACCCTCGACGTCGCCCTCGGCCTGGTGCTGTCGACCGGCGTCCTCGACGCCTGGCTGCCGCGAGCCCGGAGCCTCGAGCTGCACCGCACGCTGTCGGCCACCGCGCTGGCCCTGACCGCGGGCCACGTCGTGCTCTTGATGGCCGATCCCTTCGTCCGCTACGACGCCCTCGACGTCGTCGTGCCGGGCGTGTCGAGCTACCGGCCGTGGGCGGTGGCGACCGGCATCATCGCCGCGTACCTGGCGGTCGTGATCCACGCGAGCTTCGACCTGCGCGCGCGGATCGGGACGCGGTGGTGGCGCCGCCTGCACTACGGGTCCTTCGCGATCCTGATCGGCGCCCTCGCCCACGGCATCCTCGCCGGCAGCGACACCGGCCACGCCGCCATGCGCGGCCTCTACGTCGGGCTGGCCGCGACGGTCGGGGCCCTGGTCGCGGTCCGCGTGTTGATGGTCCGCGGCCGGTGACCGGCGCGCGGTGCCGGCAGCGGCGCCTGCAGCTCAGCCGCGGATAGGATACGGCCCCATCGAGCACGTCACCGTGGCGATGTGGTTCGATCCGAGGTTGGTCGTGTAGCGCAGGTCGGCGCGATAGGTGCCGGTGCGCCAGCTCGGCTGACAGATCGCCTCGACCGAGAAGAGCTGGCCCGGCGCCACCGTGGCGCGCGGGATCGACTTGGGCCCCGAGATGGCCAGGAAGCCGGACTGACCGTCGAGGTAGGTGATGGACCAGTCGTGGATGATCAGCGCGGCGTTGCCGTCGTTGCGGATGACGACCTTGGCGCGGTGGAGGTTGGACTCCCACAGGCGGAGCTGACCGTCGGCGGGATCGACGACGGTGAGCCGCGGCGCCGTCCCGGTGCCGATCAGGGACACGACGGCGGTCGGCAGGTTGGTCGCGTTGGACGTGAACCCGAGGCTGGTGCTGGCCGTCCCGGGGATGGTGGGCGTGAAGCTGACCGCGATCGACGCTTGCTGGTTGGCGCCGAGCGAACCGCTACAGCTCGTCGCGGTGCAGGTGCAGCCCGCGGTGCAGGTCGCGACGAAGGGCGCGAGCGGTCGGGTCACGGCGAAGGTCAACGTCCCCGAGCCGGTGTTGCGCACCGTGAAGCCGCTGTTGGCCGTGGCGCCGACCGCGACGTCGCCGAAGCTCACCGTGGTCGGCGTGATCGTCGCCTGCTGCAGGCCGTTGACCGCCGCCTCGACCGCGGCGAAGGCGTCGACCATGCCCGCGCCACACTGTCCGGGAACCGGACACGACACCCCGGCCGGCCGCGCGGTCGCGACCAGGTACTGGGCGATCTGGGCCGGGGTCAGGCTCGGGTTGCGCGACAGCATCAGGCCGATCACGCCGCTGACGTGCGGCGACGCCATCGAGGTCCCGCTCAGGTACCGGTGGCAGTGCTGGACGTTGCTGGTCGACCAGGTCGACATCACTCCGTTCACGCCGTCGAACGGATCGAAGGGATCGACGCGGTCGCACGAGCCGACCGGCTCGTCGCTGCCGTAGAACGGCAGGTCGCCACCCGGGGCGACGACGTCGATGCCGGCGCCGCGGTTGCTGAAGCTCGCCAGCGTGCCGGTCGGGCCCGAGGCCGCGACCGCGATGACGTTGGGGCAGTCGGCCGGGAAGTACGCGCGGGTGTCGGCGGCGTTGCCAGCCGACGACACCACGACCAGGCCGCGGGCGTGGGCGTTGGCGATCGCATTGGCGACCGCGGCCACGCTGGCGCTGGTGCACAGCACCGACGAGTTGAGGCTGAGGCTGATGACGTCGGCGCGGCGCACGCCGGTGGACTCGCCCGACGCCCAGTTGATGCCGGCGGCGATCGCCGCGAAGGTCGGGTTGCCGGTGCCCGAGATCTTGACCGGCACCAGGGTGCAGTTCCAGCACACCCCGACGCCGCCGCTGCCGTTGGCCCGGGCGCCGACGATGCCGGCGACGTGGACGCCGTGGTTGTACACCGCCTGCGAGGTCGGGTCGTTGTCGTTGTCGAAGGCGTCGTAGCCGGCGGCCCACGCCAGATCGCCGTGGTTGGTGCGGCCGGTGTCGAGGATCGCGATCCGCGCCGACGCCGAGCCGGTGGTGCGGTCCCAGGCCTGGGGCAGGCGCAGCGCGGTCTCGTAGTTCCATCGCTGCAGCGGGTACAGCGGGTCGGCGGGGACCAGCGAGTACGCGGCGTGGCGGTTGGGCGCGGCGGCGATGACCGCCGTGTCGCTGGCCAGGGCGGCGGCGGTGGCGTCGCCGTCGGTCGACGCGCGGTCGACCGCGGTGGTCCGGACCAGCCACTCGCGGGAGCTGACCGGCATGACCGGCTCGACCTCGACGCCGCCGAGCGTGGTCGCGGCGTCCAGACGATGGCCGGGCGCGAGCTCGATGATGAACTCGCCGGGGATGACGTCGGGATCGATCGCGGGCTCGCCGGCGAGCAGGCCGGCGCGGGTGTCAAGCGGCGATGGGTCGGCGCACGCCGCCAGGGTGAGGGCGGCGCCGAGGCTGGTGGCGAGGGACGAGCGCAGGGGACGTGGTCGCATCCCCACGCGGTGAGCAACTCGCGTACCGCCGCCGATCCGCGCGGACGGCCGCGCGACGCGCCCGCCGCCGCCTCGACGTCCAGATCGCGCAAGGCGGGTTGCGCGACTCGCGCGCCGTCGGCCGCGGTTGCGCGAGTCGCGCGCGCTGCGCGATCAGTCCTGCGCCGGCGCGCCGCGCCGACAGGCCGACACCAGCTCGCGCACCGAATCGAGGGTGAACGGCTTGCTGAGGACGGCGAAGGCGTCGACCGCGGCCAGCCGCTCGGGATGGTGCTCGGCGAGCTCGCCGCTCACCACGACCGCCGGACAGCGGTGGCCCTCGGCCCGGGCGGCGGCGATCAGGCCGGCGCCATCGAGGCCCGGCAGATCGAGGTCGGTCACGATGAGATCGACCTCGCCCGGGCGCAGCTCGGCGAGCGCCTCCTCGGCGCTGGCGAAGTCGCGCACCTCGGCGCCACACGCGGTCAGGGCCCGACCGAGGGCCCGGCGGACCGCCAGGTCATCGTCGATGACCGCGACCTGGAGAGGGGCCGGACAGGGAGGCACGCGGTGATTGGTCCCACGGTGCCGCCGCGCGGTCGCGGTCCGGTCGGGTATCGCTCCGGTAGCGGCGGGGCTTCGCCGCCGCGGCGGAGTGCGAACCGGACTCAGTCCTCCGACGGCAGGTCGGGGCGGCAGGTGCAGCGGCCCGGACCGACGCGGCCCATGTTGAAGTCCCGCAGGAGCGCCGCCGCGCTGGCGAACTGGCGGCGGATCGCCATCGTCGAGACCTGGTTGGGCGCGTAGGTCTCGAACAAGGTGGTGGCGCGGTTGAACGCGGTCACCGTGCCCGGGCTGAACTGCGCGCCCGAGAGCTGGTTCAAGCGGGCGGCGATGTACGCGCGCGCCAGGGTCCAGTACGGGTTGCCCAGGGCCAGGCGCCACATCGCCTGGATGTACGAACCGCCGCTGCGGAAGAACGTGGTGTCCTCGCCGAGCTCGCCGATGTCGTTCCAGATCGGGTTGTAGCGGCGCGGGCCGAAGTGGCTGTGGCGCTTCCAGTAGTTCGCGGTGAGCGTGCAGCCCGGGTCGCACACGACCTCGCCGTTGACCGTCCAGGCGGCGTCGGCGGTGGCGCCGGTGTCGAGGCCGACGTAGCGGGCGGTGTTGGTCACGGCGAAGGCGCCGCACTCGAACGGGCCGGCCTCGTAGGAGAACTCGAAGGTCTGCTCGCCGTCCTCGACGCACACCGTGCCGAGGTAGTGATCGACGTAGGGCACCGCGTCGTCGGTGACGTCGACGCAGCGATCGAACGTCGTGGTCGAGACGTTGTGGGCGGTGAAGCTCGCGGTGACCTCGACGGTCGACACCTTGAGGCCGTGGGACACCGAGGCGCCGCCGACCACGTTGCGGTCCGAGGTGTCGGGGACGTCGGCCATGAACGCACACTCGACCATGCCGTTGGCGGCCAGGCCGAAGGGCGGCGCGGTCGGGCACGTCACGGTGGCGGCGATGTCGCCGACCATCGTGGTGACGGCGTCGACGGTGACCGCGTGGGGGCTCAGGTTGTAGACGAAGACCGGGCCCTCGACGAACTGCCCGGCGGCGACCGGATCGCCGGGGCGGACGGTGATCGCGTACTCGAGCAGCTCGACCTGGCCCTCGGCCAGCTTGAGCTCGTCGGTGCGGCCGCTCTTGGTCAGGGTCCACGACGCGCGCTGAGCGTGGTGGGTGTACGGGCTCGGCTGGACGTAGAGCTCGTAGTCGAAGCAGAACGCGACCTCCTCGGGCGAGTAGATCTCGCCGTTCGAGAAGTCGACCGGACCGTGGAGGCTGGGCCAGGCGTCGGCGCCGCCCGGCATGTCCCACATGAGGGTCCGATCGCCGATCGAGGCCAGGACGCCGGTGATCCGGACCGTCGAGTTGTTGAAGTAGAAGATCGTGTTGGTGTCGTCGTAGTACGTCAGATCGAGGGAGTTGCCGCCCCCCAGGTCGTAGGTGCCGCCGGCCGGGTACGGGATGGTCACCTGCTGACCGCCCAGGCCAAGCTCAGCGCAGGTCGAGCCGCGCGGGATGATCGCGAGCTCTTGCTCGTTGCTCGAGAGCTGGACCGACCCCTGGCCGTTGCAGGCCGCCGTGGCCGCGGCCGCCATCAGAGAAATCTTGAACAAGCGCATGTCAGCACCTCGTTGGTTTCTGTTAGTCGGATGTCAGTCGCTGACATCCGACCTCGTACTAAGGCCAAATCGCAGAGGTTGTCCTGTCAGGGCAAGAAGGATCGTCGGGGCCACGGGTACCGCTGAGGTAGCCGGAGTCGGTTCGGTGAGCCGGCCCACCACGCCTTCACTGACGCAGCGCGCTACGTCGTCCTCGGAGCTGTAGCCTGAATCCGCGCCGCCGGACGGCGTCTCACCTCCATGCGCCTGCTGCCCATCGTCGCCCTCGCCGCCGCGACCCTCGCGACCGCCTGCACCGCGCGCCTGGTCGCGACCGGCCGGGTCCAGGGGCAAGGCGTCGGCGCCCCCGGGGTCGTGCCACCGCCGGTCGTGCGCCCGTCGACGCCGCCGCCGCGGGTGACGAGCCCCCTCGAGATCGCCGGCACGCCGGTGGTGCGGGTCGGGGTGAACTTCGAGGATCAGGGCGCCGGCGGCGACGCCGACTACAACGACGCGGTCCTGTGCTTCACCGGCGCGTTCAAGGTCGACCGCGCGACCGTGATCTCGACCCAGGCGCAGCAGGTGATCGCGACCACCTCGAGCATCAGCGCGTGCCGCCACGAGGTCCGGGTGCAGGTGGTCCACCCCGATGGCCGCGCCGAGCCGCCGGCGGTGTTCGACTCCGCCAGCGGCGCCCAGGTCGCGCTGCGCTTCGAGCTGGGCTCGCGCCTCGACGTGACGATGCGCACCGTGAGCGGCGGCTGCGATCCGACCGAGCGGTCCATGACCGAGCCGGCCTGGGCCCAGGTCCTGCTCGATCGCTGCAACACCACCGGGCGGTGACGATCACCGGGCGGTGACGGTCAGCGCCGCAGCCGGACCACGGTCTCGACCTGGGCCGTGCCCGGCATGAGATCGAAGGGCGTGACCTGATCGAGGCGCCAGCCGGCGGCGACCAGGGCGCGCAGATCGCGGCCGAGGGCGTCGGGGCCACAGCTCACGTAGATGAGCGTGCGCGCGCGCGACGCTGAGATCGCGGCGAGGAGGGCCGGGCTCGCGCCCTTGCGCGGCGGATCGATGACCACCGCGGCGACGTCGGGGTGGTCGGCCAGGCGCTCGGCGTCCCCGACGAGAGCGGTGACGTCGCTCCGCCCGGCCCGGTGGGCGGCGGCGGTGAGCGCGGCGACCGCGGCGGGGTCGCGCTCGATCGCGAGGACCTCGGCGCCGCTGGCGGCCAGCGCGAAGGCGATGCCGCCGAGCCCGGCGTAGACGTCGGCCGCGCGGTCGCCGGGGCCGACCTCGGCCAGGGCGGCGACGTGGCGGTACATGGCCTCGGCCTGGGCCGGGTTGATCTGGGCGAACTCGGTGGCGCCCAGGTCGACCGCGACCCCGGCGAGGGTCAGCGACAACGACGCCGCGCCGACCAGGGGCCGGGCGGCGCCGTCGAGGAGCGCGCCGTCGGTGCGATCGTTGTCGAGGCGCACCACCCCGGCGACCGCGGGGGCGGCGGCGATCGCGGCGGCGGCGGCGGCGACCCGCCCGGCGTCGGCCGCCGAGCGCACGACCAGGCCGACCAGGACCTGGCCGCCGTCGCCCTGGCGGACGATCGCGTAGCGCAGGTCGCCGGTGCCGCGGCGCTCGTCGGCTGGGGCCAGGCGGTGATCGGCGGCGGCGGCGACGATCGCGCCGCGCACGCGATCGATCGTCGGGGTGACGGCGCGGCAGCCGGCGGTGTCGACGAAGTCGTGGCTGCGCGGGGCCCAGGCGCCCAGCGCGAGGTGGCCGACGGTGCGGCCGGCGACGTACTTGCCCTTGTGGCGATAGCCGAGCTCGGCCGGCGACCGCACGACCTCCGCGACCTCGGCCAGCTCGCCGACCGCGGCGACGACCCGACGGCGCTTCCAGCCGAGCTGCGCCGGGTACGCCAAGTGCTGCCACGGGCATCCGCCGCACCGTCCGAATGCCGGACAGGCCGGCGCGACCCGGTCGGGTGACGGCGGACCCCGACGCTCGACGACGGTGGCCCAGCGCTCGGCGCGGTGCGGGCTGGCGTGGGTGGTGCGGACGGTGGCGCGCTCGCCCGGGGCCAGCCCGGCGACGTGGACGGTGACGCCGTCGACCACCGCGACGCCAGCGCCGTCGTCGTCGAGCTCGGCGGCGGTGACCTCGGGGGCGATCGACATGACCGTCGGTACCACGGCGCGGCGGACGAATCGCCGCACCGGGGCGGCCTTGACGCGACGCAGCGCGTCGGCCATAACTGAATGACGGTTCATTCACCGTCGCCCCGACCGCCCTCGGGTCGCCTACCCGAGCCGCCTTCGCGCCAGGAGAGACCGATGTCCCAGCCGATCAACCGCTACAAGGCCGACCTCCGCGACGTCCGCTTCGTCCTGTTCGAGCAGTTCAAGCTGCAAGACATCCTCGGCAAGAAGCCGTACGACAACTGGGGCCGCGAGGAGGTCGAGACCGTCCTCGACGAGATCTACACCTGGTCGAAGGAGAAGCTCGGCCCGCTCAACGCGGTCGGCGACGCCACCGGCTGTCGCCTCGAGGGCGGCAAGGTCAAGACCCCCGACGGCTTCAAGGCGGCGTGGAAGTCGCTCTACGACGTCGGCTGGCGCCGCCTGTCGATCCCCGAGGAGTTCGGCGGCCAGGCCGGGCCGTTCACGCTGCACGCGATGGCCGAGGAGATCATGTGCGGCGCCAACACGGCGTTCAACATGTACCCGGCGCTGACCCAGGGCGTGGCCGACGTCATCCAGCACTTCGGCACCAAGGAGCAGATCGCGGCCTACTGCACCAAGCTCCACGACGGCACCTACGCCGGCACGATGTGCCTGACCGAGCCCCACGCCGGCTCCGACGTCGGCAGCGCGCTGACCAAGGCCGAGCCGATGGGCGGCGGCAAGTACAAGCTCCGCGGCACCAAGATCTTCATCTCCGGCGGCGACCACGACCTGGCCCAGAACATCCTGCACCTGGTCCTGGCCAAGACCGAGGACGCCCCGGCCGGCACCAAGGGCCTGTCCTTGTTCATCGTGCCGCGCGATCGCGCCGACGGCACCTCGAACGACGTCAAGGTCGCGTCGATCGAGCACAAGATGGGCATCAAGGCGTCGTCGACGGCGGTGCTCAACTTCGGCGATGACGATAGCTGCATCGGCGAGCTGGTCGGCACCGAGGAGCAGAAGGGCATGTCCCAGATGTTCCACCTCATGAACTACGCCCGCATCGGCGTCGGCGTGCAGGGCCTGGCGGTGGCGTCGAGCGCGTACCTGAACGCGCTGGAGTACGCCAAGGAGCGCAAGCAGGGCCCGTCGATCAAGCAGTGGAAGGACGCCGCCGCGCCGCGGGTCGCGATCGTCGAGCACCCCGACGTCCGCCGCATGCTCCTCGACATGAAGGCCCGGGTCGAGGGCATCCGCGCGCTGGTCGTGAAGCTGTCGCTCCACCTCGACAAGGCCAACGCCGCGGTCGGCGATCCCGCCGAGGACGCCTACCACCAGGGCCAGGTCGATCTGCTGGTGCCGCTGGTCAAGGCCTACGGCTCGGACCAGGCGTTCCAGATCTGCGCCACCGCGATCCAGACCCTGGGCGGCGCCGGCTACCTGAAGGATCACCCGATCGAGCAGTACGCGCGCGACGCCAAGATCTTCTCGATCTACGAGGGCACCAACCACATCCAGGCCCTCGACCTGGTCGGCCGCAAGCTCGGCCAGCGCGGCGGCGCCAACCTGCAGGCGTTCTTGAAGGACGTCCAGGGCTGCGCCGCGAGCCTGAAGGACCACCCGGTGTACAAGGACGCCGCCGCCGCCCTGGCCACCGCCGCCGAGGCGGTGATGGGCACGGCGATGCGGTTCCTCGGCTGGTTCGGCGGCGGCAAGATGGAGATGGTGCCGCTGGCCGCCAACCGCTTCCTCGAGATGATGAGCGAGACCGCGATCGGCTGGCTCCTCCTCGACGCCGCGGTGATCGCCGACAAGGCCGCCGAGGCGCTGCCGGCCGACCACGCCGACCGCGCGTTCTACGCCGGCAAGAAGTACGCGGCGCTGTACTTCGCGGCCAACGTCGTGACCACCGTGCCGCAGAAGGCCGCGATGATCGGCAAGGAAGACAAGACTCCGCTCGAGATCCCGACCGCGGCCTTCGCGACGGTCTAGCGTTCGACCTCGGACTCGGACTCTGCCTCGGTCTCGGTCTCGGCCTCCGCCTCGGACTCGGGTTCGGTCTCGGCCTCGGACTCGGTCTCGGCCTCGGGTTCGGTCTCGGCCTCGGTCTCCGCCTCGGTCTCCGCCTCGCCTCCCACCGCTCCTCGCCTCAGATTTTCATCGCGCGATGTGCGGTCGGCCGCAGCGCGGTGACCAGGCGCCATCCTCCGGCCTCGCCGCAGCTAGACTCGATCCGTGCGCCGTCGTCTCGCCCTCGCCCTCGCGTTCACGCTCGCTGCGTGCAGCGATGATCCTGGCTTCGAGCCGTGGTTCCTCGATCCGCTGACGCCGTCCGAAGGCGTGTGGGTGCGGACCCCGGAGTTCGAGGTCGCGTCCGGAGAGGAGATCCAGGACTGCTACTTCTTCCGCGTGCCCGAGCAGGCGACCGGCGAGCTCCGCGTCGATCGCTTCGCCCTGGCCCTGAACCCCGGCAGTCACCACCTGAACCTGTTCCGCGTGAAGACCGTCGTCGACCTCGACCCCGCCGACGGCGCGCCGCTCGAGCTGGGCGGCGTGACCGGCACCGTGATCAAGGGCGGCGAGTGCTGGCGCTCGTCGAACTGGGCCGACTGGCCCCTGGTCGCCAACAACCAGCAGTCGAGCTTCGAGCGACCGGTCTTCGAGTGGGCCTTGCCCGCCGACGTCGCCACCCGGTTCGCGCCGGGCGAGATGTTGATGCTGCAGGTCCACTACGTGAACGCGACCACCCAGGAGACGCCGTACCGCGGCCGCGCCGGGGTCAACCTGCACCGCTCGGTCGACGGCGACACCCAGGAGCTCGGCACCCTGTTCGCCACCCAGCAGAACATCCGGATCTGTCGCTCGAACCCGCGGCCGACCTACAGCGGCGCGTGTGGGCTGCCCGACGGCGTCCACACGGTCGCCGCAGCCAACGGCCACTTCCACTCGCGCGGCCGGGCGTTCTCGATCTTCTCCTGGGACGGGGTGTCGACCACCCGGCCACCCGACGAGGCCCGCTTCTACCTGAGCGAGGCCTGGGCCGAGCCCGAGATGGCGACCGGCCTGGCGGTGACCCTGCCCTCGGGCGGCGGCATCTACTGGAGCTGCGAGTACGAGTGGTATCCGCCCGACGAGGGCTGCGCGGCGGTCGACGAGCGCGATCCGCTGCAGGCCAACGACTGCTGCTACACCTTCGGCCCGACGGTTGAGACCAGCGAGCACTGCAACGTGTTCCTGTACTACTGGCCGAAGTCCGAGGACGTCACCTGTTTCTGAAGGCGGAGGCGGAGGCGGAGACGGAGGCCGAGACCGAGACCGAGGCCGAGACCGAGACCGAGACCGAGGCCGAGACCGAGACGGAGGCCGAGGCGGAGGCGGAGGCCGAGACCGAGGCGGAGGCCGAGACCGAGGCCGAGACCGAGGCGGAGGCCGAGACCGAGGCCGAGACCGAGGCCGAGCATCGCGGGGTCGTTCCCGTCGAGGACGCCCGAAGGGGTCGGACTTGGCCGCCCTTGTCGGGAGCCGCAGCGCATGCGAGGTTTCCAGGCGATGTCAGACGCCGTCGCGCTCGGAACCAACGTGCTGTTCTTCCCCAAGGCCGAGCTGACGCGAGGCAAGGGCCTCAAGCTGTCGACGCAGCGCGGGGCCGCGGTCTGCACGCGGAGGTTCCTGTTCATGATCCCGGCCCAGGACGTCCAAGTCGGAGCGATCAAGACCACCGTCGTGACCCGCCGGCCCGGCGACGGCGGCTCCCTGGTCGACCTGGTGGAGGCCTTGGTCCGGCGCAGCGACCTGTCGGTCGCGGCGCTCGAGGCCGAGCTCACCGCGCTGCTGGGTGACGCCTACGCCGATCAGGCCTTCGAGATCGCGACGCTCAAGAAGTTCAAGGTCTGGTCGCTCGGGCCGCTCTCGCAGGTGCGCCTGGTGCCGGCCGGCGCGTTGACGCCGGTGGTGTTCGTGCCGCGGGGCAAGGGCGCGGTGAAGCAGGTCAAGGCCTTCTACGCCTGAGGTGATCGGGCGCGATCGCGCGGGCGCGACCGGGCTTGATCGCTTTCGAGCGCGCTAGTCGTCGTCGTCGTCGTCGTCATCGTCGTCATCGTCGTCGTCGTCGTCGTCGTCATCGGACTCGTCATCGTCGTCGTCGGACTCGTCCTCGTCGTCATCGTCGCCGTCCTCCTCGGCCTCGTCCTCCTCGTCCTCGTCCTCCTCGGCCTCGCTGTCCTCCTTCGCTTGCCGCAGGAGCTCGGCCATGTGCGCGGTCGGGTCTGGCGCGGCGCGCAGCGTCTCGACCAGCGCACGGTACTCGGACCCCCGGGTCGGCAACCCGAAGTGCGCCGCGCTCTCCGAGAAGTTGGAGAAGCCCTCGAGCCGACCGCAACCGGCGATCGCGGCGAGCACCTCGATGAACCCGGGCGCGAAGGGCGGCGTGCCATCGCCGAAGCACAGGCGCAGCGCGCCGAACGACACCAGATCGAGGGTGAACAGGTCGACGTGGTTGAACCGCGCCGCCAGGTCGACGGCCCGCCCCATCGCCGCGTCGTCGCGGACGTGGCCGAGCGCCAGGGCCAGGTATGACAAGAGCGTGCCCTTCACGAAGGGCAGCTCGCTGAACCGCGGCGACAGCTCGTCGACCTGATCGAGCGCCGCGCACAGGACCGCGCTGGTGGCCGCGGGCGCGCGCGCCTGCAGGTGACGCGCGGTGGCGATCGCGGCGCACACGCGGACGATCGGGTCGGGATGCGCGAGCCACGGCGACGCCTGCTCGGGCGTGAGGGCCTCGCCCTGGCGATCGAGGAGCCCATGGACCGCGGTCGCCGCGGTGATCGAGTCGTCGCGCCGAGCGGCACGCTCGAGGAGGGCCTCACCGGCCTGTCCGGCCCGCGCCGCCAGCGCCAGCGCGACCGCGACCCGCGCGCGGCTGGTCGCGTCGAGCTGCGCCGCGACCCGCGGGAACTCGTCCTCGAGCGCCTGCAACGTGCCGAGCACGGCGCGCCGATCGTCGCTGTCGTCGTCCCACCCCTGCGCCTCCTCCCGGAACTGCGCGGCCTGTCCGGTGACCGACTCCGCGTACTGCAGGAGCGCGAGCACGTCGGCGTTCGGGTGGTCGAGGAGCCGCAGCATGAACCGCAGCGTCACGGCGGTGGCGACGTAGATCGTGCCCTGATGCAAGGTCTCGGCGGCGATGCGGTGGAGCGCAGCCAGGCGCACCGCGGGGACCTCTGACACGAGGGCGCGCAGATACTTCGGGAAGTTCGCGGTGTCCTCGCCGTAGCAGCTCGGGACGTCCGCCCAGTCGGGCTCGGCGAGCCCGGCGAAGGCAGCGACGTCCGGAAACGCGCCGTCGTCGAGGAGCGC
Source organism: Kofleriaceae bacterium (assembly GCA_018057825.1). Classification (GTDB taxonomy): domain Bacteria; phylum Myxococcota_A; class Polyangia; order Haliangiales; family Haliangiaceae; genus UBA2376. The sequence goes on from JAGPCY010000030.1 coordinate 73,983, forward strand.
GACGCCCAGGAGCCGCGAGGGCTCGAAGTCGGGCTCGAGCTCGGCGCGGAGCTTGCGCCCGGTCAGGTCGACCCGGTGAGTGCGCGAGCCGTCGAGGAACTCCCAGGTCCCGGTGGCGCGCTTGCCGGCGATCGTGCCGCGCGCAGTGACCGTGCCAGCGTCGAGGCACTCGACCGCGAGGCCGTCCTCGGCCAGGCGCCCGCGCAGCACGCGGTCGCCGACCCGGAGGTCGATCGCGACCAGGTCGTCGCCCGCGAAGGTCCGCTCGACCCGGTGGCGAAAGCTGCCGTCGCCGCCCCAGTACGCCTCTTCGCAGGTCTCCCGCCCGCGCTCATCGTGGACGTTCTCGGACAGCAGGCGGCCCTCGCGGTTGTACAGCCGGCGCAGCCGGAGCTGGCCGTCGGCGAACCGGAGCGTCTGATCGAGGGGGCCGTCGAGCTCGTACAGCTCGATCTCTCCCATGGGCGGCAAGACGCTCGGATCGAACCCGGCGACCCAGCGGTTGCCCGACGAGTCAAAGACGGCGTCCGCCGGCACGCCGTCGGGGCGCGGCGGGATCTCGGCGCCGCCGAAGGGCAGGACCTCGCGGCCATTCTCATCGAAGCAGCGCTGCACGAGATCCCACCCGCGCGCGTCCTTGTACGAGCGCAGCCGGGGAGATCCATCCCGGTGGTTCTCCAGGCGGGCGATGCAGCTACCGCGGCGGTACTCCTGGACCTGCTGCTCGATACCGTCCGGGAACCACCACCGCCAGGTGCCGTGGCGAGTCGTCGGGTCCTGCGCGCCCAGGCCGAAGAACCATACCTCGTCGTCGCCGCTGTACCCGGCGCGATCATCGACGGTCGCGGGCCGCGGCGGCAGCGGTCGCCCGTTCTGGCGCACCTCGACGCCGTCGCCGTCGTAGTACCGCGACGGCCCTGGCAGGCCGTCCTGGTAGAGCACGGTGGCCTCGCGCACGTGGTCGGGGATGCCGGCTGGCAGCGTGTTCTCGGTGGTGCGACCGTCGGTGCGCCGCCACCGGCATAGGCCATCGCGGTGGCCGTTGCGCATCTGTCCGCGCTGCGACCACTCGCCGTTCTCGTGAAACCGCTCGTAGGGCCCTTCGCCCTTGCCCGCGACGTAGGTGCTGACGCCGGCCAGCGAACCGTCGGCGCGAAACCATCGCACCTCGCCGTCGGGCAGACCGTCGACCAGGCGCGACAAGCGGAACTCGCCGCGGTCAGGGACCCAGAGGGCTTCGGCGGGGATGCTCGGCGCGCGCGCGGGTTCGTTCATGCTGATCTGGTAGCACCGCGCCGTCGACGCGAACGCGCGCAGCGCGCCGGTTCGGCGACCGCGGAGCGCGGCCCCGCGGTCGGCGACAAGCCCCCGACACCACGCCGGGTTTCGCCGGCGCGCCGCGGAGTTGACCGACCGCTGGCGATCGGCGGGGCGCACCGCCCTCGACCGGCGACGTCAGGGCGTCCGCGGCGCCAGGCGCAGCGTCGGACCGTCGCGGACCTGGACCTCGCCGGGCACGATCGCGATCGTGAAGACGGCGCCATCGTCGGTGACGACCGGACGGTCGGCGCGCCAGACCCGAAAGCCGGCGGCGTCCTCGACGATCGCGAGGCGGGTCCTGCCGTCGATGATGGTCGCGGCCAGCCGGGGCGACCTGGCCGAACGCACCGGCGGCGGCCCCACCCTCGCGCTCGGGTATAGCCGCCACTGTCGCGTCTCTTGGGCGCCGCGGTGCTCGATCCAGGCGTCGCCGACCGTCCACGCACCGCCGTCCGCCAGGTAGTACGCGCGGCCGGAGACCTCGACCGCGGCCACCCGGGTGCGGCCCCGGGACGCCGTCGCGGTCAGCATCAGATCGGCGGTGGGCTCACCGGGCAGCGGGGGCAGCGCACAGCGCGGGGCGCGCAGGTTGATCCCGCCGACCCGCGCGACGAGGGCAAGCGCGGTCGTGGTAGGGAGCTGGCGCAGCCGGAGCTCGAGGGGCTGACCGGCACCGCACATGATCGCGGCGTCGCGCAGCAGCTCCGCCGGCGCAGGTGGGCCGTCGAGCACCCGGATGAGCTCGACCAGGTGTCCGGCCAGGATCTTGCGGGCGTCGAGGCGCAGCTTGGCGCCGCCGGTCGGCAGCGCGGTCATCGGCGACGCGCTCGCCGCGCGCACCACGAACAGGTTGCGGGCCGGGCGATCGATCGCTGCGCCGCTGGCGCGGGCGACCTCGGCCAGCACGCCACCGGCCGGCCGCCGCTGGACGTGCACGTCCAGCGCGGTCGACGGCGCGGTGACCACGACGTTCACGCGCATCACGTCGGCCAGCACCCGATACAGATCGTGGCTCGGCGCCGCGGTGAAGTCGAGGTCGACGTTGCGCCCGACGCCGCGCATCGGTCGCGGCGTCACCGCCAGCGCCGGCGCGTGCGCGACGAGGGCCGTCAGGGCCGCCGCGCGCGTCTTCACCCGCACCCGGCCCGTAACGACCGCGCCCGTCGGCGTCGTCACATAGCTCGTGCTCGCTGGCGCCAGCGCCGAGCGCAAGAGGTCACCATCGACGTCCTGGGCGTCGACCGCGACCGCCCCACCCTCGACGTGACCCGGCCACACCGGCAGGGCGGCGGGCGCCGGTTGCGCCCACGCCGGCGGTGCGGTGGTCGCGATCATCACGGCCAGCACAGACCAGGCGCGCCACGAGTTCATGCACGGGATCGTAGCACCGCGGCACAACGCCACGGCTCGCTCGCCGGGTGGGTCACCGCCGGGTCGGTCCGCGGGTCGCGCTCGCCACACAGCGGGCGGCGGCGGTCGCCTCGCAGCCGTTGAGGCCGGCGCCCCACGCGGCGTTGGCCTCGATCACGATCGATCGGCGGTCTGCGAGGCGTCCGACATCGAGCACGCACGGCGAGGGCACCACCGAGGCCTTCGCGGCCTCCGTCGCCAGCGCGCGCGCCGCGGCCAGGTCGGCAGCGCTGGCCACGCCCTCGTAGCAGGCGAGGGTCACGACCTCGCCGTCCAGGATCCAGCACCGCACCTCGGCCTCGAGCGCCACGACCTCCGAGATCAGGAGCGACGTATCGCCGGGCAGCCCGTGCGCACCGGCGCCGAGGTCGCCGACCGACGCGTACACCTGCGAGCGGATGAGCTTCGGCACCAGCGTCTTCACGAACGCCGGGTAGGTCACGGTATCGGCCTCGGCCAGCGTGAGCGCGCGAACCGCACGCCCGAGGAGCCGCCGATCGAGCCGCAGCAACAGATCGTCAGCGGGCGACACCAACGTGAGCCCGAGCTTGAGCGCGAGCACCTGACAGTAGGTATCCGCGCCGTAGACCGCCACGGTCGCGGCGTCGAGCGACGGCGGGTCCCAGAACCGCCCGAGGCGCAGCACCTCACCGCCGGCCTCGGCCCACGCCGACGCCACCGCGTCACGCTCGAGGTCAGGCTTGTCGGTCAAGACCAACGTACGTCCACGAACGTCGAGCTCGCGGCCAGTCATGCCGCGGGGTCGTACCGCACCCGCGTCCGCGATCGCTACCGCGTCGTGCGGGCCCACGCGATCGTGGCGGCCAGGGCCTCGGGCCACGGGGGGGCGGCGCGGCCAACCTCGCCCGGGCACGATCGGGAAGACGGCCCGGCCGCGACCGTCGCGGTTGCTACGGGCTGGGCTGCGACCGCGGTGCGGCGCTCGCGTCATCCCCGTCGATCAGGCGAAACGACCGGAGCGCCGAGTGCTTCGGGTCGACCTGGAAACGCGAGTCGGGGATCGGCGCCACGACGTCGGGCTCGTAGAACCGGAAGTGGTTCCGGTTGCCGGCAGCATCGACGAGGATCGACTCCTTCACGCGGTAGTTGGACGGATCGACGACCAGGTGCAGGGTCTTGTACTGAGCCGACGGGACCTTGGGGAGGAGACGCAAGACCAGGTCGCCCTTGCCCCCGTAGGCACTCTTCTGCTCGAGCGCCGGCGTGAACTCGGCGCCGAGTTCGCCCGTGCCGTGGAGGAAGGTCACGGCGGTCGGCAACAGGTTCTTCTTCAGGTCCTTCTTGACGATCTGCCGGTTCTCGTAGTCGACCAGATACAGTTCGCGGCCGTTGGAGATGAAGTCCTTGGCGCGCGTGACCTTGCCGCGGCGCTTCTTGGCGAAGTACTGCCAGCGCATGCTCCCCGGCTTCTTCAGGTACACGACGCCATCCGAGGTGTCGTTGCGACCAAAGGTGGCGTTCACGACCTCCTGGCGGAACTTGGCCGTGACTTGACCGACCTCCGCATAGAACCGCTGGACGCCAGCCATGACCTCGTCGGCCGTGGGCTCGGCGGCGACCGGCGGCGGCGCGATCTGGGCGACCTGTGGGAACAGCCCGGCGCGCGCGGCCGTCGCGGGTACCGGCGCAGCGAGGGCCGCGGTCGACGCGACCAGCGCGATCGACGACAGGGCTAGCGCGAACGTCCTGACCATCATCAGCTCCTTCGGCGAACGCGCCGTCGCAGTCGCAAGACGTTGCGAAGCACGGGCGACTCCAAGCGGCACTTCACATACCATGCCGCAAGGGGGAGAAGATGATTGATTTTAAGAACGGTGTTCTCTTCAAGCTCAGACAAAGCGATGAGTACGCAGACGTCGTCAGGCAACTGCTGCTTCCCGACGAGCGCGTCGTCGGAGCATTCAAAGCCGGGCGGGACGGAGTGGTATTCACGGACCGGCGCGTGATTGCGGTCAACGTGCAAGGATTGACAGGGAAGAAGCGAGATTTCACGTCGCTGCCCTACGCCAAGGTCGCGGCGTTCTCCGTGGAGACTGCTGGCACCTTCGACCATGACGCAGAACTGGAGTTGCACCTCCCGAGCCTCGGCGCGGTGCGCTTTGAGTTCGCCGGCCAAACGAACGTCGTCGAGCTGGCTCGACTCATCGGCGCCTTCATCTTGGTCTAGCGAAGCACAGCCGCGCCCCAGCTCTACGGGGCTGCAGCGCCTTGGTCTGCCCACAACGGCGCCAGTCACGTTAGCCAGCGCTTCGGGCCCACGCGATCGTGGCGGCCAGGGCCTCGGGCCACGGGGTGGCGGCGCGGCCGAAGGTGGTGCGGAAGCGGTGGTCGTCGACCTCGAAGCGATCGTCCCACTGGTAGGTCATCTCGGCGACCTCGCGCGCCAGGGGCCAGACCACGCCGAGCGAGCGCAGGAGCCAGCGCGGGACCCGGCGGATCGACAGCGGATGGCCGAGCACGCGGGCGACCTCGGCGATGAGGGCGGCGGTGGGCACGGCCGGGTTGGTGGGCAGGTGCCAGAGCTGATCGCGCGCCCGCGGATCGGTGCCGAGGGTGACCAGGCCGTCGGCGACGTCGAGGGTGTAGCTGTACGCGTGGGGCGTCGAGGGGTCGCCCAGGACCTCGACCGTCTTGCCGGCCAGCGCGCGAGGCCAGAAGCGCTCGCCGAACACCGCGGCCAGGACCGCGCCGGGACCGATGAAGTCGCTGGCGCGGCCGATCGTGACGGCGACCCCGCGGGTGCGCGCGGCCAGCATCAGCTCCGCGGCCTCGGCGCGCAGCGCGCCCTTGCGCGAGCACGGCGCGACCGCGGTGTCCTCGCGCATCACGCCGCCCGGGGCGCGGCCGTACATGTACAGGTTGTCGAGGACGACGAGGTGAGCGCCGGCGCGCTCGGCGGCGCCGACGATGGCCCGGGTCATGGGCAGGAGGTCCTTGGCCCACGCGGTGTAGGGCGGGTTGACGCAGTGGTAGAGCGCGTCGGCGCCGGCGGTGGCCCGGGCCAGGCCGTCGGGGTCGAGGACATCGGCGTTGACCGGCTCGACGCCGGCGGGTAGCTCGGCGCCGAAGCGGCCGCGGCGGACCAGCCGGACGCGGTGGCCGAGGGCGTGGAGGCGAGCGGCGACCAGGGGCCCGATCTGGCCAGCGCCCAGGACGACGTGGAGCTGCGACGAGGACGACGGCGACGAGGGCGAGGACGGCGAGGTCATGGCGCCACGATGGGGCTTGGCGACGCGTTGCGAAACGGACATGATGGCAAGATGGGCTTGCAAGATCGCAAGGCCGATCCGGCCCGCGCGGCGCGGGCCCGGGTCGAGCGACTCGACTGGGATCTGGTCCGCGGGTTCCTGGCGGTGGCGGCGACCGGCCGGCTGGCGGCGGCCGCGCCGCGGCTGGGGGCCGACGTGTCGACGGTGAGCCGGCGCATCGAGCGCCTCGAGGCCGAGCTCGGCGTGCCGCTGTTCGAGCGCGGGGCGACCGGGATGACCTTGACCGCGGCCGGCGCGCGGCTGGTGCCGGCGGCCGAGGCGATGGCGCGGGCCCTGGGCGAGCTCGGGGTGGCCCTGGCGGCGGTCGAGGCCGAGGCGACCGGCGTCGTGCGCCTGACCGGTCCGCCGGGGGTGATCGAGACCTTCGTCGCGCCGGCGCTGCCGCGGTTCTACGCCCGCCATCCGCGGGTGGCGGTCGAGCTCGACGCCTCGGTGGGCTACGCCGACCTGACCCGCGGCGAGGCCGACCTGGCGCTGCGGGTGGCGCGACCGGCGAGCGGCGAGCTGGTGGCGCAGCGCCTGGTGGCGACGCGCTCGCTGCCGGCGGCCAGCCCGGCCTACGCGGCGACCCTCGGCACGCTGACCGACCTGGCGGCGGCGCGCTGGATCGGCTGGGGTCATGACCTGGCGCAGATCCCCGAGGCCCGCTGGCTGGCGACCCACGTCGCGGTGGGGCCGGTCCTGCGCACCAGCTCGTTCTCGGCCCAGCTCGGCGCCGCGGCCAGCGGGGTCGGGGTCACGCTGGTCCCAGCGCCGTACCTGCCGCGCGCCGGCCTGGTGCCGGTGCGCCTGGGCCGGTCGCTGGCGCGGGCCAAGGCCGCGCTGCCGGCCGGCGAGCTGTGGCTGGTCGGCGCCGCCGCCCATCGCCGGGTGCCGCGGATCGTCGCGCTGTGGGACTTCCTCGTCGACGAGCTGACGCAGCCCTGGGCGTGACCGCGCCGGCCGCGCCGCTGCTATGGTGGCAGCGATGTCGTTGCCGCCGCTGACCGCCGACGCCGAGGAGATGTGCGCCCACCTCTTGCGCATCGACACCACCAACCCGCCGGGCAACGAGCGCCCGGCGGTCGACTACCTGGCCGGTAAGCTGCGCGAGGTCGGCTACGACGTCACGATCCTCGAGAGCGCGCCCGGCCGCGCCAACCTGGTGACCCGCTACCGCGGCACCGGCGCCGCCGCGCCGCTGCTCCTGGCCGCGCACCTCGACGTCGTCGAGGCCGACCCGACCCAGTGGCGCCACCCGCCGTTCTCGGGCGCGATCGCCGAGGACTGCCTGTGGGGTCGTGGCGCGATCGACATGAAGAACATGGCGGCGATGAGCGTGGCGATCCTGCGCCGGCTCGCGGTCGACAAGCCGCGGCTGGCGCGCGACGTGATCTTCGCCGGGGTCGCCGACGAGGAGGCCGGCTGCGATCTGGGCTCGCGGTTCCTGGTCGAGCAGCACCCCGAGCTGGTCCGCGCCGAGTACGCGATCGGCGAGTCGGGCGGGTTCTCGCTGCACCTCGGCGACGCGACGTTCTATCCGGTCCAGGTCGCCGAGAAGGGGCTGTGCTGGGTGCGCGCGCGCTGGCGCGGCGAACCCGGCCACGGCTCGATGCCGCGGCCCGACAGCGCGGTGGTGCGGATGGCCGAGGCGGTGGCCGCCTTGGGCAAGGCTCGCTTCCCGGTCCACCCGACCGCGTACCTGCGGCAGTTCCTCGAGGCGGTCGCCGCCCGCCAGCCGGCGGTGGCGCGGCCGCTGCTCAAGCTCTTGACCCAGCCCGAGGTCCTGGCCCGGGTGCTGCGCCTGCGCCCCGACGCCGGGGTCGCGCGCAGCCTGGGCGCGCTCCTGGCCAACACCGCGTCGCCGACCGTGATCCGCGCCGGCGGCAAGACCAACGTGATCCCCGGGGTCGCCGAGGTCGAGATCGACGGCCGCACGTTGCCCGGGCAATCGACCGAGGATTTCCTGCGCGAGCTGCGCGCGGTGCTCGGCCCCGACGTCGAACTCGAGGTCATGAAGGCCGCGCCGCCGACCGTGACCGAGCCGATCGCCTCGCCGCTCTACGACGTGATCGCCCGCCAGGTGGTGGCGCGCGAGCCCGACGCCACCGTGGTGCCGTACATGATCCCCGGCTTCACCGACGCCAAGTACTTCACCCAGCTCGGCGCCCGCTGGTACGGGTTCTCGCCGGTCAAGATCGAGAAGGCCTCGGGCATCAAGTTCGCCGACATGTTCCACGGCCACAACGAGCGCATCCCGATCGCCGGGCTGCACTGGGGCACCGAGGTGCTCGACGCGGTGGTCCGCGAGTTCGCCGCGACCTGACCGCGGCGGGCCCCGTGATCGAGGGCGACGGGTTCGAGGACGACGACCTCGGGGAGGGCCGCCACGCGCCCGTGGCGAGATCCGGCGGTGCCGTCGCGACCCTCGACGCGGCCGTGAACCCGCGGTCACAGCCGGTGACCGGCGGTTGGCGATCGGCGACGGCCCGCGGCTTGCGAGAGGTCGGGCCATGCGCACCAACCTCCTGCCCTCGCTCCTGCTCCTGTCGCTCCCCCTGCTCGGCGGCGCCCGCGGCGACGGCTGCGCGGCCAACTCGCGGTCGCCGGCCCCCGACGTCACCGGCTGGTGGGACGTCACCTACGACGACACCCTCGGGGTCGAGCTGACGATCGGCGGCGCGGTCTACACCCGCGAGCTGGGGCCGGCGGGCGGCGTGATCGAGGTGACCCACGAGGGTCGGCCGCTGCGCTTTGAGCTCGATTGTCGGCGGCCCGAGGTGCTGTGCCCGAGCGAGGCCTGGCCGAGCGCGGTCCAAGCCGAGCAGCGCGACGTCGAGTTCGAGCACCGGATGTACGTGACCTTGCCGACCCAGCGCTGCACCGGCGCGCGGGTCGCGCCGGCGCCCGGCACCTGTGGCGCCGGCACCGCGAACCCGAACTGCGACGACGTGTGCACCGGCGAGGTGGTCACCGAGTCGCGCGAGACCTTCGGCGTGATCGGCGAGGACGGCGACAGCTTCCGGCTGTATCTCGGCGCCGGCGTCGCGTCGAACGGCTGGAACTGCGCCGCCCTGGCCTGGTCGGTGGCCGACGCGACCCTGGTCACCACCGGGTCCGCCGACGACGGCGACTGGACCGCGACCGCGATGGACGGCGGGCTGGTGACGATCGGCTACGCCGGCGGCTGCCTGTGGGCCGGCGACCCGAACCTCGACGGTGAACTCGAGGCCCTGGTGACCGCGGCGAGCGTGAAGTTCACGACCGGCTTCGTCGCCGATCGGCGGTAGCTCAGCGGGTCGCGACCGCGGCGATGGTCGGCGTCGGGCTGACGATCGGCGGGGCGGGATCGAAGGACGAGCCAGCCGCGAGGTTGATGCGGATGCGGCCGAAGCCACCACCGCCGCCCGCGCCCTCGCCCATGGCCACCCCGCCACCGTTGCCGGCCGCGCGCAGGACCGAGGCGCCGCCGCCGCCGGCGCCGCAGTTGGGGCAGCTGGGCGCGACGAAGGGCGGCGACGCGCTCTCGCTCGGCAGGCCGTTGGAGGCCTGGCTGGGCGGCGTCGTGCCCATGTGGCCCGAGCCGCCGTTGGCGACCAGGCCGCCGGTCGGGGCGACGGTGAGCGCGGCCGCCTCGAGGAGGATGCCGCCGCCCGAGCCGCCGCCGGCGCCGACCCAGCACGGCGTGCCGGCCAGGCAGAAGATGCCGCTGGGCAGGCCGCCCGAGCCGCCGCCGCCGTTGGCGGCGATGAACGCGCCGGCGCCGACGGTGATGCGGCCACGGGCCGAGATCTGGATCGCGCCGCCGCCGCCGCCCGCCATGTTGCGGATCTGGCCGCCGCGGCAGCCGCCGCGCAACGGCACCAGGGTGGCGGAGCCGTCGACCGCGCCGGCCCGTCCGCCCGGGGTGGCGCCGGCCGCGCCGCCGGTGCCGCCGGCCGAGCCGAAGCCGCCGCCACCGTCGCCGGAGATGTCGCTGCCGCCGTCGGTGCCGTTGCCGCCGAGGCACGCCGAGGTGCCGCCGGTGATCGAGCCAGGACCGGCGGTCGGGCCGTCAGCGCTCAGACTGACGGTGCCGGTGATCGTGACGTCGCCGTCCGACAGGATGGCGAGGGCCCGGGTGCCGCGGACGGTGATGTTGGCCGCCGACAGCGACTTGACCGAGATCGCGAAGATCTCGACCGGGGTCCCGGGCAGGGTCGTCGAGGTGACGGCGATGCCGGCGCCGCCGCCGTTGGTCACCGTGCCGGCGCTGGTGTCGATGATCGCCGTGCCGGTCAGGGTCAGGGGCTGGGCGTTGGTCGCGAGATCGAGCCGCGCCGCCAGGTTGTTCGACGGCGCTAGATCGGCGCAGCGGTTGGCGTTGAAGCACCCGAAGGCGCAGGTGGTGGTGGTCGCGGCGGTGCCGGTCGCGTTGCACGTCGACAAGGTCGAGCCGGCGCAGGTGACGGCGTTGGGCGTACACACCTGCGCCGCGTCGATGGGGGCGTCGATGGGCGCGTCGATCGCGGCGTCGACCGCGGCGTCGACCTCGGGCCCATCGATCGCCACCGCGACGTCGATCGGCGCGTCGATCGCCGCCGGCGCATCGACCGTCGACTTGACCTCCCCGCACGCGGCGGCAGAGGACACCAAGGCGAACCACCAGAGCTTTCGCATGGCCGTACGATACGCACCGATACGCGGGCCGATCAAGCCGCACGCTCCGCCCGGCCCGACCGCGGTGCCAGACGATGTCGCCGCGATCACGCTCGCTCCGGTACGCTCGCGCGATGCGCGCCTCGCCTCCGCTCGTGATCGTGGCCCTGACCCTGGCGGCGTGTGGCGAGCCCACGTCGTGGCCCGCTGCGAGTCCACCGACGACGCCAGCGGTGACGCCGACGACGACGACGACACCGCCCACCGCCCGGTCGAGCTGCGGCGTCATGCCCGGCCAGCTCGCCCCGGCGCGCGGCGCCCCGGTCGAGCCGCGCCGCCCGACGCACACCTACTCGATCGTCGCGCGCGATCCCGCCACCGGCGACCTCGGCGTCGCGGTGCAGTCGCACTGGTTCGCGGTCGGAGCGACGGTGGCGTGGGCCGCGCCCGGCGTCGGCGCGGTGGCGACCCAGTCCTTCGCCGAGCCGGCCTACGGCCGCAAGGGCCTCGAGCGCATGCGCGTCGGCGAGGCCGCGCCGGCGGCGCTGGCGGCCTTGCTCGCCGAGGACGGCAAGCGCGACGTCCGCCAGGTCGCGATGGTCGACGCCCGCGGCCTGGTCGCCGCCCACACCGGCGCCGCCAACATCGCCTTCGCCGGCCACCACACCGGGGCCGGTTACTCGGTGCAGGCCAACATGATGGCCAACGATCGCGTGGTGCCGGCGATGGCCGCGGCCTACGAGGGCGCGACCGGCGATCTCGCCGCGCGCCTGCTGGCGACGCTGACCGCGGCCCAGGCCGCCGGCGGCGACGTCCGCGGCTGCCAGTCGGCGGCGCTCCTGGTGGTGCGCGGCACGGCGTCGGACGAGCCGGCCCACGACAAGCGGGTCGATCTGCGAGTCGACGACGCGGCCGATCCGATCGCCGAGCTGACCCGACTCCTGGCCCTGCAGCGGGTCTACGATCACATGAACGCCGGCGACGTCGCGGTCGAGCGCGGCGATCTCCCGGGCGCGCGCGATCACTACGGCGCCGCCGCCGCCGCCGCCCCGACCCTGGTCGAGGTCCGGTTCTGGCAAGCGGTGTCCCTGGCGACCGCCGGCGACCTGGCGACCGCGCGGCCGATCTTCACGGCGCTGTTCGCCGAGGCGCCCGACTGGATCGAGGTGACCCGACGGCTGCAGCCCGCGGTGATCCCGGCGACCCCGGCCGGCGATGCGCTCCTGGCCGACATCCTGGCGACCGCCCCTGCACCGTGACCGCGCGCTCGCCGGCCGCGGGTGATACGCTGGAGGCGATGTCCGCGGATGGCGAGCTGCTCGAGCGCTGGCGGGCCGGCGATCAGGCCGCGGGCCGCGATCTGTTCGCGCGCTACTTCGATCCGCTGTTCCGCTTCTTCTCGAACAAGTGCGGCGAGCCCGACGAGATGGTCCAGGCCACGTTCCTGGCGCTCATCAAGGCCCGCGATCAGTTCCAGGGTCGGTCGAGCTTCCGCACCTACCTGTTCGTGATCGCCCGCAACGAGCTGTACCGCCACCTGCGCACGCTCAAGCGCGAGCGCACCTTCGACCCCGAGCTGTCCTCGATCGCCGACCTCGCGACCTCGGCCGGCGGCAAGCTTGCCAAGAACGAGGAGCACCGCCGCCTGTGCGCGGCGCTGCGCACCCTGTCGGTCGATCAGCAGACCCTGCTCGAGCTGCACTACTGGGAGGGGCTCGACGCCGACGCCCTGGCCGACGTGTTCGGCACGATCAACCAGAACATCCGAGCGCGCCTGAGCCGGGCGCGGGCGGCGTTGCGCGAGGCCCTGGCCCGCCTGGAGACCGCGCCGCGGCCGGGCGTCGAGTCGGACGAGGGCTTCGACACCTGGGCCCGCCAGGTGTCGGTCGCGGGGTAGGGCCTTCCTCGGCTTCGTGCTCGTGCCGATGGACCTGCCATCTCGGCCACTTACAAATCAGTTCACCCCTTTCGGGTGAGGCCCTATACATTCGCCGTCACAATGGCGCGCGACCGTCTCTACCTAGGCATGAAGCGAAACATCCTGGCAATCACGGGCGCTCTGGCGCTGGCCGCGTGCGTGGAGTCGCCGGACCTCGGGACCGAGGTCGCCGCGGTCAAGAACGGCGGCGGCTTCGACTGCGACGTCCTGGGCTGTAGCTCCAACTCGGCCTGGCTCGGGCCCTTCGAGTTCCACGAGCTCGACGAGACGCGCCAGCAAGCCAACCTCGAGGGCCTGCGGATCACGTCGTTCAAGAAGAACGGCCTCGACTACGAGGTCGACGTCACCAACGCGTCGCTGGTCGCTCGCCGGTACTGGATGGGGATCCCGTTCACGCTGTCTGGCGCCAACCTCGTCGGCTCGACCATGACGGTCCAGGGCCACGGCCGGACCTTCGAGATCCTCTTCTTGGCGCACTTCCTTCAGCCTCTATGGCAGGAGAAGCAACTCGGTCAGTCGGTCGACGCCTTCGACCTGCGCTGGTACGAGGAGGCCACCGGCACGGCGCGGCAGCCGGTGTGCAAGAACCCGCCCCAGGGCAAGGACGGCGATCCGCTGTGGACCAGCAACATGGAGGCGATCTTCTACACCGGTGATCGCTACCGCCGGGACACGCTCGAGGTCATCGCGAGCAACCCGCGCGAGGCCGGGCCGTGGTTCAACATCGCGTGCGCCGGCAACGTGCTGGCGAAGCTGGCGATGAACCGCCACACCCACGCGACCCGCGGGCCCACCGTCACGACCTGGCAACAGCGCCAGGCGATGCTCAAGATGTACACCTCCGACGTGTGTGGGACCGGCGACGCCTTCACGGTCTCGGGCACCCCGCTCAAGTGGGAGAGCAAGTGGGGCTGGGAGAGCCCGACCTACTACGCGACGCCCGAGGCGCTGTGGAACGAGGAAGGCGCGCTGTGCCTCGGCACCCACCGCTTGAACAAGACCCCGGACGACATGGATTCGCAGATCGCGACGGCGTGCGCCGCGGTCGGGCGGACCCTCGAGCCGTGCTCGAGCTACGTGCCGTCGACCACCGCGTACCTCGCGACCCACAGCGCGGCCGCCGTCGACCCGTGACGAGGCTCAGGGCGGCGGCGTGAGGGCGGCGATCGCCTCGAGGCGGTGGCCGACCAGGACCGGAGCGGCGGCGACGATGGCGGTGGCCCGAACCCGGGCGTCGTCGAGGGCGGCGCGGGCGGCGGCGACTCGGCCGCGCGCCAGCTCGGCCTGGGCCACGACCAGGCGATCGTCGACCGCGGCGAGCTGCGCGAACCACGGCGCGTCGGCGGGGGGCGTGACCGCGGCGGCGAGCTGCGCGAGCGCGGCGGCGGGATCGCGGTCGAGCAGGAGGTAGGCCTCGGCGCGCAGGCGCTTGTCGGGCTTGACGCCATCGTCGGCGAGGGCGACGACCTGCGCGGCGGCGGCCCGCGCGACCGCACGGTCGCCCATCACCGAGGAGCGCCAGGCGACCTCGAGGGAACACTCGCGGATGAGCTGGCGATGGCTGGGGTGGTAGCGGGCGAGGGCCTCGCACGCAGCGCGCATGGCGTCGCGGCTGGCCGCCAGGGCTGGCAACACCCCGGCCCGCAGGTAGGCGGCCTCGAGGGTGAGCGGGTGGTTGGGACCGAGCGCGCGGGTCCGCTCGGCGACCAGGGCCTCGCCCAGCGCGGCCCGCTGGGCATCGTCGTCGACGACCAGCAACAGGCTCTGCAGCGCGACCATCATCTCGATCCGCGCGCTGCCGGCGAGCCCGACGCTGGCCTGGCGCGCGGCCTCGAAGCGAGTGCGAGCGGCGGCGCGATCGCCCTGGACCAGGTCGACGACGCCGACGTTGTGCTGGAGGAGCGCGCCGGCGAAGGTCGCGCGCGGGCCTTCGCGCCCAGCGAGGGCCTCGACCAGCGGCAAGCCCCCGGTCGCCTGCGCCACCGAGCCGGTGGTGGCCAGGGCGTAGGCGGCGCGGGCGTAGGCCTCGATGGCCAGGGCGTCGTCGCCGACCGCCACCGCCAGGCGGGCCGCCGCGTTGAAGTCGGCGGCGCCGCGATCGCCGGTGCGCAGGGTGAGCGCGATCCGACCGCGCGCCACCAGGGCCCGCGCGCTGAGCGGTGGGTAGCCGAGGGCCTCGGCGCGGCTGAGCGCGAGCTCGGCGTCGCGGGTCGCGGCCTCGACCTCGCCGGCCTCGCGGCGGACGTCGACGGCGGCGATCAGCTCGGCGATCGCCGCGGCCTCGGCGGCCTGGGTCGGCGGCGGTGGCGCGACCGGCGACAACAGCGTGGCGTCGTCGGCGCACGCGCCGAGCTCGGGCAGGCCGCTGACCGCGTTGACCAGGCCGGGCAGGCCGTCGGCGGTGACCGCGCCGGCGACCGCGCCGATGGTGGCCAGGGCCGCCTTGCGTCGAGCCAGGCACGCGGTCCGGCGATCGTAGGCCGGCGTCGAGACCTCGCCGCGGACGTGGGCCAGACACGAGTCGCGGTGGAGCGTCGACCAATCGGCGGCGTAGCGATCGAGGGCGGCGATCACCCGCGGCACCGACTCGGCGGCGTAGGGCGAGGACAGCGCGGCCAGGTGGGTGTTGGCCGCGGTGCGCGCCGCGCCGCCCCAGGCCGTCGCGATCAGCGCGGCGCTCGACCGACACGGCGGCTCGCTGGCGCCCCGGCGCCCGAGGGTGAAGGCCACCGCGACCGCGCCGACCGCGCCCACCGCGGCGCCGATCGCGAGCCGCCGCCGCCAGCGCGCCCGCGGATCGAGGGCCAACGCCGCGACCAGCTCATCCATCGTCGCGAAGCGCGCGCCGGGCTCGGCGGCGGCGCCGCGGTTCACGATCGGCTCGAGCCACGACGGCACCGCGCCGCGGCTGGACAGGGCCTCGCGCAGCGCGACGCACAGCGCGTACTGATCGACCGCGGCGGTGAGGGGATCGCCGCGCTGCTGCTCGGGAGCCATGTAGCGCGGGGTGCCGGCGACCAGCGGGCGCTCGTCGGCGTCGACCGCGTGGGCCAGCCCGAAGTCGAGGACCCGGACCCGCCCGTCGGCGCCGAGGATCGCGTTGTCGGGCTTGAAGTCGCGGTGGATGAGGCCGGCGCGATGGGCCGCGGCCAGCCCCTCGCCGCACTGCCGGTAGGCCCGGACCAGCTCGGCCACCGACGCGCCGGTGGCGTAGGCGCGCAAGGTCTGGCCGGCGACCAGCTCCATCACCAGGAACACGCCCTCGGGGGCCTCGAAGACGTCGTAGATCGGCACGACGTTCGGGTGCGAGAGCTTGGCCAGGGCCCGGCCCTCGTCGCGGGCGAAGGCGCGGGCGGCGGCGTCGCCGGCCGACGCCAGCTTGAGCGCGACGCCGCGGTTGAGCTCGGGATCCCACGCCGACCACACCACGCCCATGCCGCCGGCGCCGGCCCGCTCGATCAGGCGATACCGTCCGACCTTGACCGCAACCACGTCGCCGAACAGCGCGGCGGCCGCCTTGGCCTTGGCCAGCGCGCGCTCGAGCGGATCGGCGATCGGCGCCTGGGCGAGCGCGCCGGGCACGACGCTGCCCTCGGGCGCCGGCGGCGCCGCGGTCTCGTCGGCGGTGGCCCGGGGCTCCTCGGCCGCGCGCCCGCGCTCGGGTACCGTCGGCGCCAGCGGGTCGGCCATCCGCGTCGAGTGTACCGCGCGCCGTCGCGCCCGCGGTACAACCGGGTGATGTCGCGTCCCCTCGAGCCGATCGCGGTCGACCTGTCGGGCCGGGTGGCGATCGTCACCGGTGCCACCGCAGGGATCGGGCAGGTGACGGCCGGCGCGCTGGCCGCCCTGGGCGCCGACGTGATCGCGGTCGGCCGCACGCCGGCCAAGGCGGCGGCGGCGATCGACGCCCTGGTCGCGGCCGGGGCGCCGCGCGCGCGCCTACATCCCGAGCACGCGGACCTCGGGCGGCGCGCCGAGGTCGCGGCCTTGGCCGAGCGCCTGGCCGCCCGGCCGCGCCTCGATCTGCTGATCAACAACGCCGGCTGCTACCCCGGCGCGCGGGTGCTCGACGACGACGGGCTCGAGGAGAGCTGGGTCACCAACGTCCTGGCCTACGAGGCGCTGACCACGCGCCTGCACCCGCAACTCGCGGCGACCGGCGGCCGCATCGTCTACGTCGCGTCGACGATGGCCGGCGATCTCGACGTCGACGATCTGCGCTGGGAGCGGCGGCCGTGGAACGGCATCAAGGCCTACCGGCAGAGCAAGCAGGCCAACCGCATGTTGGCCTGGGCCTGGGCCCGGCGGTTCGCCGACCGTGGGCCGATGATCAACGTCGCGCATCCCGGCGGCGTGCGCACCAACATCGCCCACCGCCAGCGCGGCCTGTGGGGCGTGCTCAACCGGCTGGCGTTCTTGACCCAGCGCAGCCCGCGCCGCGGCGCCGACACGCTGGTGTGGCTGGCGGCCAGCCCCGAGGTCACGACCAGCGCCGGCCTGTACAAGGACCGCGCGCCGCTGCCGTGCGCGTGGCGCGACGACGTCGCCGCGCAGGAGCGGCTTTGGACGTTGTGTCAGCGCCAGCTCGCGGGCTGACGCGCGGCCGCGCCGCTGCTACCGTGCGCGCGATGGCTCGCTCCTCCCGCGTCTGGCTCGCCCTCGGCCTCGCGGCCGCCGCCGTCGGTGCCGCCCTGGCGTGGCGCGCCTGGGACGACGCCCCGGCGACCACCGCGCCGGGCGCGCCCGCGCCAATCGACGCCCCGGTGGCTCCCGACGTCGCGTGCGCCGCCGGGGACGCCGCCGCCTGCGAACGCGCCGGGGACGCCGCCGCGCAGCGCCTCGACTGGACCACCGCGCGGGCCCGCTTGACGACGGGCTGCGACGGTCGCCATGGACCGGCCTGCCGGCACCTCGGCGAGCTCGAGCTCCGCGGCCTGGGCGGCGAGGCCAACCCGGTGGCGGCGACGCGCCGGTTCGCGACGGGCTGCGACCTCGGCGACCTGGCGAGCTGCCACGCCCTCGGCGTGGCCCGGCGCGACGGCGTCGGGGTCCCGCGCGATCTCACCGGCGCGGCCGGGATGTTCGCGCGCGCGTGCGGCGGTGGCCAGGCCGACGCGTGCAACGATCTCGGCCAGGCCCTCGTCGTCGGGGCTGGGGTCGCGGTCGATCTGCCGCGGGCCCGCGAGTTGTTCCTGGCGGCCTGCGAACGCGAGGTGCTCGTCGCCTGTCGCAACGCCGCGATCCGCCTCGACGCCGAGGGCGGTGACCCGGCCCGGATCGTCGCGCTCCTGACCAAGGCCTGCGACGGCCGCGATGCGCCGGCCTGCGTCGCCCTCGGCGAGCGCCACCTGCGGACCACCCCCGGCCCCGCCGATCCGGTGAAGGCGCTGGGGTTCTTCGATCGGGCCTGTCTCCACGAGGATGGCGCCGGGTGCAACCGCCGCGGGGTCGCGGCCGAGCGCGGCCAGGGCGTGGCGAAGGACGTAGAGGCGGCCGGCGCGCTGTATGCGCGGGCCTGCGAGCTCGGCGACGGCGCCGGCTGCGCCAACCTCGCGCGGGTGCGCGGCGGCTCGGTGGCCGACAACCTGGCGCTGTACCAGCGGGCCTGCGACCTCGGCGTCGGCGGCGTGTGCGCCGATCTCGGACGGATGTACGCCGACGGCCGCGGCCTGCCCAAGCAGCCGGCGACCGCCCTGGCGCTGTTCGAGCGCGGCTGCGAACGCGGCAGCGCGGTGGCGTGCCGCAACGCCGCCATCTTGTACTTCCGCGGCGTCGGCGCCAGCGTCGACAAGGCCCGGGCCCAGGCGCTGTTCACCCTCGGCTGCCAGGGCGGCGACGCGCCGTCGTGCGCCGAGCTGCGCCGGTAGCGCCGCGGCTACGGACAGCGGGTCGCCGCGCCCAACTCGGCGTCGTAGGCGTCGGCCACCTCGGCCGGCGGCGGCGTCGCGTCGAGGAGCGTGATCCCGACCAGGCGCAGACCGCGGACGGCGTCGGGCACCAGCACGAGATCGAAGCCCTGCCCGTTCTGCTCGTCGTCGGCGTCGATCGAACACAGCGCCACCGGCGCGGCGTCGCCGAGCCCGCTGTTGTCGCAGGTCAAGCGGTAGCCCTGGACCGTGCGAGCCAGCGCGGCGGACGCGGCCTTGGCCAGGCGGGCCAGCGCGGCGTCGGCCTCGGCGCCACACCGCCGGCCCATCGTCGCCGCCACGACCTGGCCGTCGCCGTCGAGGGTGCGCAGCTCGACCACGCCGACCGCAGGATCGACGACCCGAGCCCACGGCTGGGCACCGGTCAAGAGGGCCTGGGCGAACTCCTCGACCGCGACCTCGGGGCGCTCGTCGGCGGCGCCGAGCCCGGTCCGCTTGCCGGCGCGCAAGGTCGCCTCGTCGACGGCGTCGGTCGGCGCCGGATCGTCGGGCGCCGGATCGCCGGCGGCCGCGCTGTCGGTCCCGACCGCGACCGCGACCGCGGCGTCGGCCAGCACCAGCGGCGGCGGCGGCGCAGCCGGCTTGGACGACTTGCAGGCGAGCGCGGCGAGGGCGAGAGCGAGGGCGGGCGCGACCGTGCGGACCATGCCCGACGTTAACGCATGACCGCCGAGGCGGCGCTATCGCTTGCGCCGCAGGTCGCCGACCCGGAGCGTCACCTTCTCGGCGTCGAAGTACTCGGCCAGCGGGATGGAGTACTTGCGGGTCGTGCCGCACAGCTCCTTCCACGTCGTCGGCGCCAACTCCTTGTGCTCGGCGAGGTAGGCCAGGAGTTTGGCCTTCAAGGCCGCGACCGCCTCGGCGTCGGCGTAGTAGTCGGGCTTGATCTTGACCAGGAGCTTGGCCGCGACCAGGCGATCGAGGATCGGCTTCTGCGCCGCCTCGGTGGTGCGATCGGTGGCGGCCAGATCCTTGGGGCGCGGCGCCTCGAGGCCCCAGGCGCGGAACCGCGCCAGGAGCGCGGCGTCGCCGGGCGCCAACCGCGGTCGATCGACGGCGGCGCGGCGGACCACGTCGCCGGTGGCGATCACCGCGCCGCGCCGCGCCAGCTCGCCGACGATCGCGTCGAACAACCGAGCCGGCAGCGCCGCCGGCAGCCGCGAGCGCAGCTCCTCGCGCGGCACCGCGCCGTCGGGCGCCGCCGCCAGGCGCGCGGCGATCATCCGCTCGAGGTTGGCCACGGTCTCACCGTCGAGCAGCTCGTCGCCGACCCGGACCAGCTCGCCGCGCGCCGCCAGCTCGGCCAGCGGCGCGGCCAGCTCGGCGGCCGGCAGCCCGATCCGCTGGCCGAGGGCCGCCACCGTCGGCGCCGCCGGCCCGGCGGCGCGCAGCTCGAGGGCGACGCGCTCGGCCAGGCGGGCCTGGGCGAAGCGCGCCACCACCGCGGCGTGCTCGGCGGCGCGGGCGGCGCTGGTGCCGAGCTTGGGCGCGTGGACCCGCACGATCTCGCCGCCGGCGATCGTCGAGCCGTGGTTGGCCAGCGCAGCGAAGCCGCGGACCAGGAAGCGATCGCCAGGCAGCGCCGCCAGCGGCGTCGCGCGATCGACGCGGAGCTGAGCCACGCCCTCGGCGCCCGGCGCGATCGGCGGGCCGGCCACCACCAAGGTCGCGCTGACCTGGGTCGCGCCGTGATGGACCAGGACCTTGACCCGCCCGGATAGCGGCCCCGGCGCCGCCGCGATCTGCCGCAGCCGCACGTCGAGCAGGTGGCTGGGCGCCAGCGCGCCGGCGTGGCCGACCACGTCGCCCCGGGCCAGCTCGTCGGTGGCGACCGCGTGGAGGTTGATCGCGACGCGCTGACCGGCCTCGGCGCGCTCGACCGCCGCGCCGTGGACTTGCAGCCCTCGGACCCGCGACGCCAGCCCGCGCGGATAGATCGTCAGCTCGTCGCCGACCGCGAGCTGACCGCTCACGATCGTGCCAGTCACGACGGTGCCGAAGCCGCGCAAGGTGAACACCCGATCGATCGGCACCCGCAGGAGCCCGTTGGCCGGGCGCGGCGGCAGCGCCGCCAGGCCGCCCTCGATCGCCGCGACCAGCGTCGGCAGCCCAGCCCCGGTGCGCGCCGACACCGGCAGGCGCGGCGCGTCGGCCAGGAAGGTCCCGGCCAGGAAGCCGGCCAGCTCTTCGTCGAGGAGCGCCAGCCACTCGGGGTCGACCAGGTCGGCCTTGGTCACCGCCACTACGCCGCGCCGGACCCCGAGGAGCTGGCACACGTCGAGGTGCTCGCGGGTCTGCGGCATCACGCCCTCGTCGGCGGCGATCACCAGGACGACCAGATCGAGGCCGGTGGCGCCGGCCACCATCGCGCGGATGAAGCGCTCGTGGCCGGGGACGTCGACCACCGCGACCTGACCGCCGCCCGGCAGGGTCAGGTGCGCGAAGCCGAGCTCGGTGGTGATGCCGCGGGCCTTCTCGACCGCCAGCCGATCGGTGTCGATCCCGGTCAGGGCTCGGACCAGCGCGGTCTTGCCGTGATCGATGTGCCCGGCGGTGCCGACGACGAACCGGAGCGGCGCGCGCGCGGTCACGACGCGCGATCGCGCAGCTCGCGCTTGAGGACCTTGCCGGTCGGGTTGCGCGGGAGCTCGTCGAGGAAGACCACCTGGCGCGGCTTCTTGTAGTCGGCCAGGTCGCGCCGGCAGTAGTCGATCACCGCGCCGGCGTCGAGCTGATGGCCGGGCCGGAGCACGACGTAGGCGCGCAGCGACTCGCCCCACTCGGGATCGGGCACGCCGACCACCGCGACGTCGAGGATCGCGGGGTGGGTGTGCAGGTGATCCTCGATCTCCCGCGGGTAGATGTTGACCCCGCCGGAGATCACCATGTCGTGCTTGCGCGACTCGAGGTAGTAGTAGCCGTCGGCGTCGCACCGGGCCAGATCGCCGACCGAGAAGAAGCCGTCGCGGGTCGAGCGCTCCGTGGCCTCGCGGTTCTTGTGGTAGCCGCCGATCAACATCGAGTTGCGGACGTAGACCTCGCCGACCGCGCCGGGGCCGACCTCGTGGCCGGCGTCGTCGAGCAGGCGGATCGCGTTGCCGCGCATGGCCCGGCCGACCGTGCCCGGCCGCGCGGTGTGCTCGCCGGGGCCGGCCAGGGTCACCAGCCCGGTCTCGGTCGAGCCGTAGAAGTTCCACAAGACCGGACCGAACTGGGCCTCGAACTGCCGCGCGGTCTCGGTCGCCAGCGGCGCCGCGCCGCTCATCACCCAGCGCAGCGACGAGGTGTCGTAGCGCCGCCGCACCGCGGCCGGCAGCGCGGTCAACCGCACCAGCATCGTCGGCACCATCAAGGTCGAGGTGATGCGCTCGCGCTCGATCAGCGCCAGGCACGCCTCGGGCTCGAAGTGGTTCATGAGCACGGTCGTCGCGCCGAGCGACATCGTGATCGCGACGAAGGCCGGCGCCGCCGAGTGGTAGAGCGGACACACCACCAGGTGGCGGTCGTCGGTGCGCATGCCGACCCGCGCCACCATGTCGGCGACCGCGTCGAAGCCGGTCTGCTTCCAGCTCCGGGTCGCGCCCTTGGGTTTGCCGGTCGTGCCCGAGGTGTAGACGATCACGCCGCCACCGTCGCCGGCCCGCGCCACCGGCGGGGCCTCGGCCGGCTGGTCGGCCAGGGCCGCGGCCCAGGCGTCGCCGAGGAGCGGTGGACCGTCGCCGCCGGCGACGATCACCTGGCAGCGCGCGCCGGCCTGCGCCATCGCCTCGGCGAACACGTCCTGGTGCCCAGCGCCGACGATGGCCACCGTCGGCTCGGCGTTGCCGAGCATGTACGCGACCTCGGCGGCCTTCGAGCGGTAGCCGATCTGCACCACCATCGCGCCGATCCGCGCCAGCGCTTGCTGCGCGATCAGGTAGTCGACGCCGTTGCCGAGCATGCACGCCACCGGCGCCGCGGCGCCGCCGCGGGCCGCGACCGCGTGGGCGAGCTGATTGACCGCGGCGTCGAAGCTGCGCCAGGTGAAGCGCCGCTCGCCGTCGATCGCGCACTCCTTGTCGGGGTGCATGCGGGCGTGCAGCATGGTCGCCAGGTGGGGGCCGGGGCGGGTCCGGCGCGCCGCGGCCACGAAGCCGGGCAGCGCGGTCGGGCGAAACGCCCGGGCCAGCCCGGTCTGGCGCAGCACGTCGAGCGCGAAGCGGGCGTCGGACAGGCGATCGCGGAGGGTGGCCACGACGCCAGCGTACTACCGACCGCGCGCGCGCAGGAAGCGCCGGACCTCCTCGACCTGGGCCTGGTTCTGCGGCTTGCGATCGAGGTAGTCCTGCCAGGCCGCCACGGTGGCGGCGTCGTTGCGCACGACCTGCTGGACGGTGCCGAGCAGCCACAGCGCGTCGGTGAGCCACGGCACGACCACGCCGTCGTCGCGCTCGGACTGGGTGGCGAGCTTGGTGGCCTTGTCGAGGGCGGCCGCGGCCAGGCCGGCCTTGTCGCTCTCGTAGTAGAGCTTGCCGAGCTCCCAGTACGCGCCGGCGATCGGCCGGGCCGCGACCGCCCGCGACAGCCACACGATCGCGTTGCGGCGATCCTCGAGCTCGACGTAGGCCTTGCCCATGCCGTAGGGCACGTCGGGGTTGTCGGGCGCGAGGCGCAGCGCCTCCTCGTAGGCGGTCAGCGACCTCTCGTACTCGCCGCGCGCCAGCCGGATCCGGCCGATGCCGACCCAGGCGTTGACGATCTTGTCGTCGAGCTTCACCACCTGCTCGTAGGCGCGCAGGGCCTCGTCGCGGACCGCGGTGTCGTTGCCGGGCGCGGCGAAGGCCTCGCACGCTCGGCCCAGGGCATCGAGGAACTGCGCATCGGCGCCGCGGGCGACCACCTCTTGCAGGATCCGACGGGCCTCGCTGGGTCGGCGATCGACCAGGAGGCCCTCGGCCTTGAGGAACAAGCCGGTGGGGTCGTCGGGCGTGACCGCCAGGAGCTCGTCGCCCAGCTTGCGCGCGGCGGCGATGTCGCCGGTGCGGGCGAAGAACCGCCCGGCCCGGACCTTGGTCTCGACCGAGACCTCGGCCGCGCCCAGGAGCCGCTTGTACAGCTCGCCAGCGTCGGCGTCGCGGCCCGCGGCCTCGAAGCCGCGGGCCAGCTCGACCCCGAGATCGACCCGCGTCGGATCGAGCTCGAAGGCCTTCACCAGGGTCGCGACCGCCTCGTCCTGCTTGCCTTGGCGCCGCAGGGCCTCGGCGAGCTGGTAGTGGGCATCGACGTCGGTCGGCCGCTTGTCGAGGGCGCCGCGCAGCCAGCGCTCGGCCTGGATCGGGCTGCCGGCGCTCTGGTACGCGGTGCCCAGCGCGATCGCGATCGCGGCGTCGCCCTCGGCGGCGGTCGCGATCTGCGCCAGCTTGGCGTCGGCCTGGGCTCGCAGCGCGGCGGCGCGGTCCGGCTCCTTGGCGGCCTCGGCCGCCTCGGCCTGACGCCCGAGCAAGGTCGCGGCCGCGATCACCGGGCCGATATCGCCCGCGACCGCCGCCGCCGCGCGCTCGTAGGCCGCCAGCGCCGCCGCCAGGTTCTGCTCGGCCTCGAGGCGACGGCCATCGATCATCTCGAGCCGCGCCCGCTGGGTCGCGGCGGCGATCGGAGGCTGGCGCTCGCGCAGGGCCGACAGTCGGGTCGCGGCCTCGGCGAGCTGGCGGCGCGAGACCTCGATCTCGGCGGCGGTGAGGTTGCCGTCGATGTCGGTCGGGGCCTGGGCCAGCGCGGCGGTGACCGCGTCGTGGGCCGCGTCGAGCTTGCCATCGGCCAGCTCGGTGGCCGCCAGCGACACCAGGACCGCGGCGTCGTTGGCGCTGAGCGCCAGGGCCTTGCGGTAGCGATCGCGCGCGGCGTCGCGGCGGCCGGCGCGGCGCGCCTCGTCGCCGGCGGCGGTCCAGGCCAGGATCACCGCGCGCGGATCGGCCTTGGCGATGTCCTGGCGCTGGAGGATCGCCAGGAGCGAGGCCTCGCGCTTGGCGCCGTCGACACCGGGGGCGGTCATGGCCTCGCCGACCTGGGCCCCGACGTGCTCGGGATCGAGCTCGATCACCTTCAGGTAGTTGGCGTGGGCCTCGGCCAGCGCGCCGGTCGCGGCCTGGGCCTGGGCCAGGCCGTAGTGAGCGGCGGCCGGACGCGCGGCCTGGGCCGCGGTGAAGGCGGTGATGGCCTCGGCCCACTGCCCGGCGGCGGCGTGGGCCCAGCCGCGGTAGAGCTGGGCGTCCGGATCGGCGGCCAGCGGCGTCAGGTTCTTGATCGCGCCGACGGTGTCGCCTTCGAGGAGATCGCGCAGCGCCTCGGCCTTGGTCAACGCCGGCAGGCGCTCGCCGCCGGGCGGCACCGCGTCGAGGAAGCGCTTGGCGGCGGCGGTGCGCTGCGGCCCCTCGGTGCCCTCCTCGAAGTACGCCGCCAGCGTCGCCTGCGCCGAGATCGCCAGCGCCTCGCGGTGGCGCTTGTCGAGGGCCAGGACGTCGCCAGCCGCCCGGACCGCGCGCCGCCAGTGCCCGCGCTCGTTGCCGGCGATCGCCTTGCGGGCCGCCGCCAGGTTGCGCTCGATCGTCGCGGCGCGGGTCTGTTGTGCGTCCCACCGCCGGTACATCACGAAGCCACCGGCGCCGACGGCGGCGAGCCCCAGCGCGGCGGCCAGCGCCAGCCGCGTCGCGCGCGGCGATAGCTTGGGCTTGGCGTCGTCGGCCGGCTTGGACCGGGCCGGCTTGGTCTTGTTGGCCTCGGCCTTCTCGCGGCGGCGGTCGAGCGCGAGATCGAGCTCGGGAGCTGCGGCCGACGTCGACGACGGAGCGCCGCCGCCAACGCCGCCGCCAGCCGGTCCAGTCTTGAACGAGACCCCGCCGCGGGCCGCCACCGCGGCGGTCGCGGTAGGCAGCTCGAGGCCGAGCGGATCGGCGTCGCCGAGCTCGAGCGGAGGCGCGGCGTCGCTGGCGGGCGCGCGCGCCGACATCGGCGGCGAGGTCACGGCGGACCGCGCCGACGCGGTGTTCGACTCGAGCTCGAGGAGCCCGCTCATCCCGGGGGTCATCGGCAGATCGATCGCGTCGAGGGCGCCGGGCGCCGGCGCGCTGGCGGCGAAGCGATCGGCGCGCTCCGGGACACCGACGGGCGGGCCCAGGTCGTCGAACAGCGACAGCGCCTCGGCGGTGCTGGCCCGCGGCGTCACCGGCGCTGGCAGGCTGGGCGAGGCCGGGCTCCCCGGCGCGGGCAGGTCGTCGAAGAAGCCCTTGGGCGCCAGCTCGGTCGACGCGCCGCTGGGGTGAGCTGGGCCGGGCAGATCGTCGAAGAACCCCTTGGGCGCGGGCAGGTCGAGGGTCTTCGAGTTCGACATCGCCGGGCCCGGCAGATCGTCGAAGAACCCCTTGGGCGCAGGCAGGTCGAGGGTCTTCGAGTTCGACATCGCTGGACCCGGTAGATCGTCGAAGAACCCCTTGGGCGCAGGCAGGTCGGCTCCGGCGCCGCTGGGCGTCGTCACCGGCGCGGGGAGATCGTCGAAGAACCCCTTGGGCGCCGGCAGATCGATGCCCGGCCCGGGGGCCCGCGGCGACGGCATGCCCGCGACCGTGGTCTTGGCCGCCGCCGTCGGGGACGCCAGCGGCGGCACGACCGGCGGCACGACCGGCCGCGCGGCCACCGGCGGCGCCGGCGGCTTGGGGATCGGGATCGCCGGCGGCCGCGGCGCCGCGTCGCCACCCGCCCGCTTCGGCGTCGGCAGGTCGGGGAGCGCCGGCGGACCCTTGGGCGCGGGCAGATCCACGATCGGCGCCGGCGGGCCTTTGGGCGCGGGCAGATCCACGATCGGCGCCGGCGGGCCTTTGGGCGCCGGCAGATCCACGATCGGCGCCGGCGGGCCCTTGGGCGCAGGTAGGTCGGCGAACAGATCCGCCGGCCGGCTCTTGGGCGCGGGCAGATCGACGATCGGCGCCGCCGGGCCCTTGGGCGCCGGCAGATCCACGATCGGCGCCGCCGGGGCCTTGGGCGCCGGCAGGTTGGTGTGCGGTCCGAAGGTCGACCCGGGTGCCGCGGTCGCGGCCGGGACCAGCTCGACGCCGTCGAGGGTGAAGGGCTCCGGTGCGCGCGGCGCGGCCGGCGTGCGCGCCGCCGCCTTGGGCGCCGGCAGATCGACGATCGGCGACGGGCGCGGCCCCTTGGGCGCCGGCAGATCGACCGTCTCGACCGGACTGCTCGGTGGCGCCGTGCCGCGGCGCGGCGCCGGCAGATCGGCCAGGTCGATCACGTCGCCGGTCGCGCCCGCGGCCCGGGCCGGGATCACGATGCGCGCCTTGCATTTCGCGCAGGTCACCGTCGTCCCGGCTGGCGGCAAGTCGGCCGGGGCGAAGCGATAGGCGGCGCCACACACGGCGCAGGCCACTTCCATCATTCCCGTCGATTGTACTCCCACCCGGCGGCGACCGCGCGCGCGATCCAGCTAGTTCCGGTCGCCGAACGGGTCTCGATCGGGCAGCGGTGGTGGCGCGCGCCGGCCCGGTCGCCCGGCTCCCGCCCCGCGCAGGCCGCGGAGGATCTCGCGATCGACCTCCGGCAACAGGTCGAGCAGCTCCGCCGCCTGCTCCGGGGTCAAGACCACCCGCAGATCGGCGAAGCGTTGCTCCTCGGTCTGCCACCGAGTCCGCTGGTTGGCGACGAGCTGGTCGAGGGCGGCGTTGATCTCGCCGGGCTTGCCGCCCTTGCGCGCGGCGGCGAGCTTGTCGCGCAGCGCCGCTCGGTCGGCCAAGAGCTTGGCCAGGGCGTCGTCGTAGCGGTTCAAGATCGGGAACAGCTTGCCGGCGGTCGCCTCGTCGAGGCCGAGCTGGTCGGTCAGGACCATCGCCCGCATCACCCGGATGCGCTGCTTGACCCGATCTCGCTTGTTGCCCCGGTTCGCCGCGGGATCGTCGACGCCGGCGCCGGGCGGCGGTCGCCGCCGGGGCTGGGCCTCGACCGGCGCCGCCAGCCCGAGGGCCAGGATCAGGGTCGTGCCCCAGGCCACCAAGATGCGCATCAGCCAGCCTCCTCGCTGTCGAGCCACGCCAGGGCGCGGTCGAGCTCATCGTCGGAGAACGCGTCGACCCAACCGGTCCACGTCGCGCCCACCGCCGGCAGATCGTCGTCGAGGCGCTCGTCATCGGCGGCCAGCACCGCGTCGATCAGCTCGTCGTCGATGGCGCCCATCCCGGCCAGATCGGCCATCCCAGCCGGGTCGAACTCCCCGTCGGGCGCGAACTCCGACGGCGCACGGTCGCCGTCGACCGCGCTATCGCCGTCGACCGCGACGTCGACCGCCGGCACGGGCTCGTCGGTCCGCTCGTCCGTCGGCGCGACCGCAGTCCAGGCCAGCGGCACGCCGGGGGTGCGGACCACGACGACGGCGGCCGCCGCGGCCACCGCCAGCGCCAGCCCACCGACCGCCAGGGGCCAGCGTCGGCGCGGCGCCCGGGTGGTGGCGGCGGCGATCGACGCCGCCAGGGCGTTCCAGTCGGGCGGCGCGACCGCGGGCGCGCTCGCGCGCACCAGCGCCACGGTGGCGGGGTCGGGCTCGTCGGCGGCCACCGCGGCCTCGACCGCGGCTCGCTCGGCCGGGGTCAGGCGGGTCGGGTCCTCGGCGTAGCGCGCGAGCAGCTCCTCGAAGGCGGTGGGGGTCATGGCGACGATCCGTCGGCGAGCAACGCCCGCAGGCGTTTGACCGCGAGATGGAAGTTTACCTTGGCGGCGTTCTCGGTGCAGTCGGCGAGCGCCGCCACCTCGCGGAACGACAGCTCGTCGTAGACCCGCAGCTCGAGCACCAGCCTCTGCTTGGGGGGCAAGCGCGCGACCGCGGCTCGCATCGCCGCCGACTCTTCGCCGCGCTCGAGGCCGGCGCTGCCGACCGCACCGACCGTGAGGGCGTCCTCGGGCAGCTCGCTCGGCTGCTCGCGCTGGCGACCGCGCACCAGGTTGAGCGCGACGTTGATCGTGATCCGATACAGCCAGCTCCGCACGCTGGCCTCGCCGCGGAAGCCGTCGAGGGCGCGGTAGGCGCGGACGAAGGCCTGCTGGGTGGCGTCGCTGGCGTCGGCCTCGGAGCGCAGGTAGCGGCGCGCCAGGTGCCACATGCCGCGCTGGTGGCGCCGCACGAGCTGCTCGAAGGCCGCGCGATCGCCGCGCTGCGCGCGACCGACCAGGGCGGCGTCGAGGTCGATCGGCAGCGAGTCGGTCACGACCTCCTCGGTGCGGGTCCACGCGGTGGGCCAGGCCAGGTCCATGCCGCTTGGACCCGCGGCTTGCGCCGGTCGTTAAGCCGGCGTAGGTTCGCAACCGAAGTGCCCTCGATCCCTAAGGATTGTCGGCCGGAGAGCTCGCCATGATCGACCCCGCCCGCATCGACGACGTCGCCCGCCGCCCCAACGCCGCTCACCTGATCGCGCCCTGGCGCGACCTCGACCGCGAGCGGCGGTCGGTCCAGGCCGAACTCGATGGGCTGCGGGCCGAGCGGAATGCCGCCAATGATCGCATGGCCAAGCTCGACAAGAAATCCCCCGAGTTCGCCGAGGCGCGCGATCGCCTGAAGGCGCTGTCCCAGGACCTGAAGGCCCGCGAGGCCCGGTTCACCGAGCTCGAGGCCCGGTGCGAGGCCGAGCTGCTCGGCATCCCCAACGCGCCCCACGCCTCGGTCCCCGACGGCGCCGGCGAGCACGACAACCGCGTCGAGCGCACCTGGGGCGAGCGCCCGGTCCTGGACTTCGCGCCCAAGGAGCACCACGACCTGGGCGTCGCCCTCGGCATCTTCGACTTCGAGGCCGGCGGCAAGATCAGCGGCGCGCGCTTCACGGTGCTGCGCGGCTGGGGCGCCCGCCTGACCCGCGCGCTCATGAACTACATGATCGACCTGCACACCGCGGCCGGCTTCACCGAGGTGTGGCCGCCGGCGATGGTGCGGCGCGCGGCCTTGCGCGGCACCGGCCAGCTCCCCAAGTTCGAGGCGGACCTGTTCGCGATCAAGGGCGCGCTGGTCGAGGACGATCAGGCCAGCGATCGCGACCACGACCTGTTCCTGTCGCCGACCGCCGAGGTCCAGGTCACCAACCTCTACGCCGACACGATCTTCGAGCCGGGCACGCTGCCGCTCCGGTTCTGCGCCTACGCGCCGTGCTTCCGCGCCGAGGCCGGCGCCTACGGCAAGGACACCCGCGGCCTCATCCGCCAGCACCAGTTCGACAAGGTCGAGCTGGTGAAGTTCACCAGCCCCGAGGACAGCTACGCCGAGCTCGAGTCCTTGCGCGATCAGGCCGAGGCGGTGCTGCGCGGCCTGGGGCTACACTACCGGGTGGTCACGCTGTGCACCGGCGACCTCGGCTTCGGCGCGGCCAAGACCTACGACCTCGAGGTGTGGCTGCCCGGCCAGGGCGCCTACCGCGAGATCTCGTCGTGCTCGAACTTCGAGTCCTTCCAGGCCCGGCGCGCGAAGATCCGCTACCGGCCAGCCGTCGGCGACAAGGCGCGCCCGGTCCACACGCTCAACGGCTCGGGGGTCGCGATCGGCCGCACGATCGTCGCCATCCTCGAGCAGTACCAGCAGGCCGACGGCTCGGTCGTGATCCCGCCGGCGCTGCGACCGTACCTGGGCGGCGCCGAGCGCATCGCCGCGCCGTGACCACACCCACCGACGAGCCGGCGCTGATCGCCGCGGCCGTCGCCGGCGGCGGCGACGCCCTCGACGCGCTGATCGCGCGCTACCAGGATCGGGTGTACCGCTTCGGGCGACGGCTGTGTGGCGATCCCGAGGCGGCCCGCGACGTGACCCAGGAGACCCTGGCGACGATGGCCGGCCAGCTCGCGAGCTTCCGCGGCGACGCCAGCCTGTCGAGCTGGCTGTTCGCGATCGCGCGCAGCCACTGCCACAAGCAACGCCGCCGTCGCGCCGGGGGGCCGCCGCCGGGCGGCACCGTCGACCTCGACGACGCCCTCGACCTGGTCGATCCCGGCCGCGATCCGGCGGCGACCGCCGCCAGCCGCGAGCTCGGCCGCGCCCTCGAGAAGGCCCTGGCCGGCCTCGAGGACAACCAGCGCGAGGTCGTGCTCCTGCGCGACGTCGAGGGCCTGTCGGCGGCCGAGGTGGCGGCGACGCTCGGGCTGTCGGTGATGGCGGTCAAGAGCCGGCTGCACCGCGGGCGGGTCGCGCTGCGCGACGCCCTGGCGGCGGTCCTCGAGCCGCCGGCGCCGGCCGCCGACGGCTGCCCCGACATCGCCGAGCTGTGGTCGCGTCGAGCCGAGGGGGAGGTCGCGGCCCTCGACTGCGCGGCGATGGAACGCCACCTCGAGGCCTGCCCGCGCTGCCGCGGCACCTGTGCGGCGCTGCGCCAGACCCTGGCGTTGTGCCGGGCGACGCCGGCGCCCGTGCCGCCCGACGTTCAGGCCGCGGTCCGCGCGGCGGTCCGCGCGCTCGCCGGTCGCTGACCGCGGTCGCGCGATCGATCCCGCGAATCCTTTGCCGGCGGCCGAGCTCCTACTCGTAAAGGAGCTCGCCATGGCCACCGTCAACCTGACCACCAAGACCTTCGCGACGACCGCGACCAAGGGCATCGTCCTCATCGACTTCTGGGCCTCGTGGTGCGGCCCGTGCCGAGCCTTCGCCCCGGTGTTCGAGGCCGCCTCGGGCCGTCACCCCGACGTGACCTTCGCCAAGGTCGACACCGAGGCCGAGCCCGCCTTGGCCCGCGAGTTCCAGATCTCGGCGATCCCGACCTTGATGGTGGTCCGCGATGGGGTCGTGCTGGGCTCGAAGGCCGGAGCGCTATCGGGGCCCGCTCTCGACGCGCTGATCCGCGAGGTCCGGGCCGTCGACATGGACGAGGTCCGTCGCCAGCTCGCCGCACCAGCCCGCCGCTCGGCGTAGAGAGGTCCTCGGTCTCGGTCTCGGTCTCGGCCTCGGCCTCGGACTCGGACTCGGTCTCGGCCTCGGTCTCGGACTCGGCCTCCGTCTCGGCCTCCGCCTCGGCCTCGGACTCCGCCTCGGTCTCGGCCTCGGACTCAGTCTCGGTCTCGGTCTCGGTCTCGGCCCGCCCCCCCCCACCCTCATCCCCCGCGACTAGCACCCCCGGCTCGGCGGCTCACCGTCCTTCCCCGCTTCGTGGTCCTGGCGCGCCGACCGGCGCGGCGTTGGGACCGCTCACGTGGGGACCCCGAACCGGGGCAAGAGCCAGACCTGGACCACGGTCCAGACGCCGACGATGAGGAGGAGGCCCAGCCAGTCGCTCATGGGGGGTGAGAGCCGCGACGGCGGGGAAAGGATTCGCAGGATCTCGGGCCGTCGGACACCCGCATGCGATTTCAGCCATTTACGACGCCCGGCGGCCCAGTGACGGGCAACCGGCGGAAGCCTCTGCCGAACGCGACCAGCGACCGAGACGAGCACGCCCCCGCGTTCTCGGAACGCCCCGGCGCTGCTCGTATATATAGGTGGCGGGCCGGCCGGGTTTCGACCGAACACGGGACCCGAAAAACGCCGCGCTTGGTCCTTTACATCCCCAAGGCCCTCCATATACTGCGCGTCACCTCTAGGCCCTCATGGAGGAGTGGCCGAGCGGTCGAAGGCAGCGGTCTTGAAAACCGCCGAGCGCAAGCTCCGGGGGTTCGAATCCCTCCTCCTCCGCCAGGCTGACAACCGAATAGCTCGATCGTCGTTCTTTCTTCTCACCGGCCGCGTCCGCGCGGCCGTTGGAGAGATGGCCGAGTGGCTGAAGGCACCGGTTTGCTAAACCGGCGTATGGGGGATTCCCTGTACCGAGGGTTCGAATCCCTCTCTCTCCGCAGCCGGCCATCCGGCGGGCCCGGCCCGCCAGGTTTTCGTCCCTGTCCTAGTCTCGAGGTTCGCTACTCGAGCTTTAGCTTTTCAGTTTGGATCCGTAGCTCAATGGATAGAGCACCGGTCTACGGAACCGGGGGTTAGAGGTTCGACCCCTCTCGGATCCGCTGTGAACATCGACGCTGTCACCGATCTCGATCTGATGGAGCTGGCCCTCGCGGAAGCGCGGGTGGCCGGCGCCGCAGGCGATGTCCCGGTCGGCGCGGTCATCGCGGCGCCTGCCGACGGCGGCTACACGGTCATCGGCCGTGGGCACAACCGTCGCGAGGTGTCTGGCGACCCGACTGCCCATGCCGAGGTCGTGGCGCTGCGTGATGCCGCGGCGCGGCTCGGCCACTGGCGCGTCGAGGCCACCCTCGTCGTCACCCAGGAGCCGTGCCCGATGTGTGCCGGCGCGCTGGTCAACGCGCGCGTGCGTCGTCTCGTCTACGGCTGCGCCAACCCCAAGGCTGGCGCGGTCGCGTCGCTGTACACGATCTGCGATGACCCTCGCCTCAACCACCGGTTGGAGGTCACGGGCGGGGTCAACGCCGAGGTCTGCGCCGCCGAGCTCAAGCGCTTCTTCGAGGCGCTGCGAGCCCGCGGCGAGAAGTGATTTCCCTTGGAGGGGTGTCCGAGTGGTCGAAGGTGCCTGATTCGAAATCAGGTAGGCGAAAGCCTCGGGAGTTCGAATCTCCCCCCCTCCGCGTGTTGCCTCTAAGAACCCGGTGCGTGGCGCGCAAGCGTGGACGTATCTACCGGGCGGGTATCCGGAACGCGTTTTTTCTGTGACCCGGTGCGTGGCGCGCGAGCGTAGACGCATCTACCGGACGGGTTTCCGGAACCCCAAGCGTGAACCAGAGTTTCCGAGAACCTGGTGCGCGAGCACGGACGTATCTACCGGGCGGGTATCCGGAACCCCGGGACGTGAACCAGAGTTTCCGAGATCCTGGTGCGCGAGGCGGGTGGGTGGCCCAGGAGGGGCTGCGATGATCCTGGAGAGGTGACCGAGCGGCCGAAGGTGCACGATTGGAAATCGTGTGTATCGAAAGGTACCGAGGGTTCGAATCCCTCCCTCTCCGCGAAGGTCCGTCCCGTGAGACGTTGCGACGATCGAGCTACACCCGTTTATGGTCCCGGGTGACACGAAGTCTGTGAACCCCGCCAGGTCCGGAAGGAAGCAACGGTAGCGGAACGAGTGGGTGCCTGGGGCCACTTTTCTTCGAGGGCGACTCACGCGAGTCGCCCTCGAGCCTTTTTCGGCGGGCGGGAGACGGCGGCGAGAGGCGGCGGCGAGAGGCGGCGGCGAGAGGGAGGGCGGCGGCGAGAGGGAGGGCGGCGGCGAGAGGGAGGGCGGCGGCGAGGGAGGGCGGCGGCGAGAGCGGCCACAGCAACGCGCGCGGCGATATCGAGGTGACATCGACGGTGGGGGTGCGGGGACGCCATGGTCGGAGGATGCGAACATTTCTGAGCGAGTTTGCGGGCGGCGAGGTGCGGGAAGGGGTCGTGGACCCCGGCCGCGCGGCGGGCAAGAGGACGTTGACGATGGGGTTGACCCGACCGGTCCAGCGCCTGGCGGTTGGAGCGGGGGAGCGCGTGGACGACGCCGGGGCGCTGGTCGAGCAGACGGTGCGCGGCGGCGGGGCCCCTCTGCCCTACCTCGATCAGCTCCAGCGGAGCTTCGGGGCCCACGACCTGTCCGGGGTGCGGGCCCACAGCGGACCGGAGGCGGCGGCGGCGGGACACGCGCTCGGCGCGCTGGCCTTCGCCACCGGCGAGCACATCGGCTTCACCGAGCTGCCGACGCTCCACACCGTCGCCCACGAGGCGGCCCACGTGATCCAGCAGCGGCGGGTCGGCGCGGTGGTGCAGGGCCTGGGCGCGGCCGATGACGAACACGAGCGCCACGCCGATCAGGTCGCCGACCGCGTGGTTCGCGGCGAGTCCGCGGTCGAGCTGCTCGATCGCTACGCCGGGGCGGCCGGGCCCGCCGTGCAGCTCCTCGCCGTCGCCAGCGGCGAACGCGATACGTCGACGTCGAGCTCGTCGGCGGACGGCCCGCTCTTGGAGCGCCTCGACGCCGGCTACGACACCGCCACCATGCCGATGGCCGACGCCCGCGCGCTCTTGGCCCTGATCGGCGCCGGACGCTACCGCCTGAGCGATCCCAAGCGCCACGCGACCCTGGTCGCGGAGCTGAGCGCGCGGATCGAGAAGAAGGAGCGACCGAAGCGCAAGAGCATGGCGCCGAAGCACAAGGGCGCACCGGCGGCCGAGCCTCCAGAGGACGACGAGCTGGCCGCGGCCTTCGACCCGAGCGCCGACCGCGAGGACGACGACGAAGCCGAGCTCGCCGAGGACGAAGACGCCGAGGAGCGCCCGGTGCTGCCGAGCCGCGGGCGTGGCCGGGGACGCGGCCGCGGGCGTGGCCGTGGGTCCGCGCGAGGACGAGGACGAGGACGGGGACGAGGACGTGCCCAGCTCGTGCCCCGCGGTGACCAGGGCGACGCGCCGAAAAAGCTCGCCAAGCTCGAGGCCGACGCCGAGCTCGCACGGCAGCTTCAGGCCGAAGAGGACGAGGCGGCCGAGATGACGCGGAGCAAGCGCGGCGCCCTCGACGACGACGACGCTCTCCTCGCGTCCGAGTCCAAGCACCGCGCGCCCGAGGCCGAGCCCGCGAAGGCCAAGAAGGCCAAGGCCGCGAAGGCCAAGAAGGTCAAGCCCGCGAAGGCCAAGCCGAAGGCCCCGGCCGCCGCCGAGGACGAGGACGACGAGGCCGCCGCCGACGACGACGAGGCCGGGATCCGGACCGCCTCCGACACCGACAGCGACGACCTCGACGACACCCTCGATCGCCTCATGCGCCGTGAGGAGGTCGCGCAGCTCGACAAGGCTGGCAAGGCGATCCGCTGGCAATGGAAGCGCGGCCCCGTGAACGAAGGGCGGCTCGCCGGGCTCATCCCGGGCATCAAGTCCCACATCAAGGGCCTGGTGCGCGGCGCCCTCGGGGACCCCAAGGATGGCGTCAACGCGGCGTCCGAGGGCCACAGCGCCGAGCTCAACAAGCTGGTGCAGCTCCAACCCAGCGCGACCTGCTTCGCCTGTCGGCCGCGAGTCGACGGCAAGCTCCTCATGTCGGCCAACAAGATGCCGCAGAAGAAGGGCACCGCCGCCTACGACAACGTCGCCGACTACCTGCGCGGCGACGAGGTCTCGGGCCAGGTCGCGGCCAGCCGCGGTCGCGGCGCCGCGAAGAAGGACGTCTCGGTGACCCGGGCCGAGCTCGACGGCGATCCCGAGGCCAAGAGCTACCGCATGGTGCCGCCGTCGGCGGACTCGGTCCACGCCGAGCTGAACCTGCTCGACTACGAGAACCGCCACCCCGACAGCCGCGAGCAGCGCGGCGACCTGGCGGTGAGCTACCCGTGTTGCATGTTGTGCGCGGCGTGCTTCCTGGTGTTCGGCCAGAAGGCCGAGATCGCCGCCCTCGGTTACCACGAGTCGCGGGTCGTCAACTGGGCCACGCCCGACTCGCTGTACAGCCCGGCCGCGTTCCGGGCCTTCGTCGGCGACGCCGCCGCTGACGTGGTCGGCGACAACGTCAACGCGATGCAGCGCGTGCTCGCGCTCCTGGCCGGCCAGCACGATGGCTGGTCGGGAGTTGCCGCCGGCAAGGGCGCGCTCACGGAGGTGGACTACGTCCATGCGCAGCGGGAGCAGGCCGAGACGCAGTTCGCCGAGGCCAAGGCCAAGCCCGCGGCCAAGCCCGCGGCGGCGTCCGCCGCCAAGCCCGCGGCGGCCGCCACCGAGCCCAAGGCCAAGCCCAAGGCCGAGCCCCGCGACGACGACGAGGAAGACGATGCCGACAAGTAAGGCCCCCCCGGTCGCGCCCGCGGCGCGTCGTGCCCCCTCGACCTCCGAGGCTCCGTTCGTCCGGTTTTCGGACAGCCCGCTATGGCACCACCAGCGCGCGTACTTCGCGGCCCAGGGGCCGGCGGCGTGGAGCCGCGGCCCGGTGCCCCACTACGTCACCACCACGCCGGCCCTGGCCCAGGCCTATGCCGAGGTCCTGGCCGGCTTCGCCGACGACGTCGCCTACGCCCGCGGCGGCGGCCCACCGCGCCCGCTGTACGTGATCGAGCTCGGCGCCGGCACCGGACGCCTGGGGTTTCGCATCGCGCGCGCGCTGGCCGCGATGGGCGACGCCCGCCGCCGCGGCTGGGAGCCGATCTACGTCCTCACCGATCTCGCCGAGGCCACGGTCGCGTGGTGGCAACAGCACCCGTGGCTGGCGCCGCTGTTCGCCGCCGGTCAGCTCGACGTCGCGCGCTTCGACCTCACCGCGGATCGCGCGCTCCACTTGCGCCACCGCGGCCAGACGATCGCGGTCGACGCGCCGGTCGACGCGATGGCGGTGATCGCCAACTACGTGCTCGACGGCGTCCCGACCGACGCCTTCGCCGCCGCCGACGGCGCGCTCTATGAGGGCCAGGTCGCCACCACCGTCGCCACCCGGGCCGACGGCGCGCTGACGACCTGCGAGCTGACCTTCCGTCCGCGCCGCTGCGACGCCGAGGGCTACTACGGCGGGCCCGCGCTCGACGCCGCCCTGGCCAGCTACCGCGACGCGCGCGGATGGTTCACGTTCCCCGGCCCGGCCCTGGCCGGCCTCGAGCGGTTGCGCGCGCTGTGCCGCGGTCCGTGGCTCTTGCTCGCCGCCGACAAGGGCGACGCCCGGCGCGCCGACGTGGTGCAGCCGGCGCCGCCCGAGGTCGCGCTCCACGGCTCGGCCTCGCTCACCGTCAACTTCGACGCCGTCGGCGCGTGGGCGATGGCGCACGGCGGTCGCTGGTGGCACCCCGAGCACCGCGGCCGCGCGCTCGAGATCTGCGCGTTCCAGCTCGCGACCCCAGCGCCCCTGGCCACCGCGCGCGCCTTCGACCTGGCGATCGCGCGGCGTAGCCCCGACGATCTACACGCGCTCAAGCGCCCGCTGGTGTCCCAGGCCGGCGACCTATCGCTGCCCGAGTTCCTGGCCTACCTGCGGTTGTCGGGCCACGACGCCAAGGTGTTCTGCGACTGCGCGCCAGCCCTGGGCCCGGCGCTCAGGGCGGCCAGCCCCGACGAGCGCGACGAGGTGGCGCTGGCGATCGCCCGGGTGTGGGACGGCTACCTGCCGATCGGCGAGCCGGTCGACGTCGCGCGGACCCTCGCCGCCGCCGCGGCCGCGATCGATCGCCCGGCCCTGGCCGCGCGCCTGGAGCGAGCCTCGCGGGCGCTCTACGGCGCGCCGATGACGCCCGCGGCGTCGCCGGTCCCCGCCGCGGCCCCGGCCAGCGACGCCGACGACCCCTTCGCGCTGTTCGCGACCGGGTGAGCCGCGCGCGGCGGCGGCGGCAGCGCTCGGCGGCAAAGACCTGGCGATCGTCGGGACCCTAGACGGTGCGGAGGGGCTATAGTCCGCCGGTCCATGGCGTACCTGGTCCTGGCCCGCAAGTATCGCCCGACGACCTTCTCGGAGGTGGTCGGCCAGGAGCACGTCACGCGCACGCTGGCCAACGCCTTCGCGTCGGGGCGGGTCCACCACGCGTTCCTGTTCTGTGGGCCGCGCGGCGTCGGCAAGACCACGCTTGCGCGCATCCTGGGCAAGGCGCTCAACTGCGAGGTGGGCGTGTCGGCCGAGCCGTGTGGCAAGTGCGGCGCGTGTCAGAGCATCGCCGCCGGCAACGCGGTCGACTACTACGAGATGGACGGCGCGTCGAACCGCGGCATCGACGCGATCCGCGAGCTGACCGAGGCGGTCCGCTACCAGCCGGCGGTCCTGCGCAAGAAGGTCTACGTCATCGACGAAGTCCACATGCTCACGACCGAGGCGTTCAACGCGCTGCTCAAGACCCTCGAGGAGCCGCCACCCCACGTGACCTTCGTGCTGGCGACCACCGAGCCGCACAAGGTGCCGGTGACGATCCTGTCGCGCTGCCAGCGCTACGACTTCAAGCTGGTGCCGGCGCCGCGCCTCCACACCCACCTGACCCGGGTGTTCGCGGCCGAGGGCCTGACCGCCGACCCGGCGGCGCTGGCGCTGATCGTCCGCGAGTCGGGCGGCTCGGCTCGCGACGCCCTGTCGCTCTCCGATCAGGTGATCTCGTTCGTCGGCACGACCTCGATCCGCGAGACCGACGTCGCCGACGTCCTCGGGGTCGCCGATCGCGCGCTGACCCGCTCGATCGTCACCGCGCTGTCCGACGGCGACGCCGGCGCGGCCCTGACCGCGGTCGAGCGCGCGGTCGAGCGCGGCGTCGATGAGGTCCAGCTCGCCCGCGCGATCGTGCGCTACCTGCGCGACCTGGCGGTGCTGCAGGCCGCGCCCAAGGCCACCGGCCTGATCGACGCCTCCGACGACGAGCGCGCGGCCCTCGCGACCGAGGCGGCCGGCCTCGATCGGGGCCGGGTCACGCAGATGTTCGACCGGATGCTCCGGGCCTGCGACGATCTGGGCAAGACCCTGCAGCCGCGCCTGGTGCTCGACCTGGCGTTGATCGACGTCGCGACCACCGAGCCGCTCTTGCCCCTGGGCGATCTGTTCGAGCGCCTGGGCGACCTCGAGCGCCGTCTGAGCGGCGGCGGCGGTGGCGGCGGCGGAAGTCAGGCGCGCCCGGCCCCACCGCGAGCCCCGGCCGCGCCGACCGTGCCGGCCCGCGGCCAGCGCGCCGAGGCCGCGGAGCCACCGCCGCCCAGTCCACGGCCGACGGAGCGTCCCGCTGAGCGGCCCCCCGAGCGCGCCGTCGAGCGTCCCGTCGAGCGCGCCGCTGAGCGTCCCGTCGAGCGCGCCGCTGTCCCGGCCCGTCCACCGACCCCGCCCGAGCGCGCCGCGCCCAGCGCGCCGCCCGCGCCGCCGGCCCCCGCCGCCATCGTCGTCGAGGATCGCGCCGCCGGCGACCCCGGCGCGCGCTGGAACCGGGTCCTCGACGCCCTCGAGCAGAAGCGCCGGTTCGCGACCCTCGGCCACTACCAGCACGCCCGGGTCCTGCGCTTCACCGACGACGCGGTCGAGCTCGGCTTCGGCGCCGACTACGCGATGGGCGAGATGGCGCGCGAGCCCGAGCAGGTCGAGGCCGTGCGCGTGGCGGTGTCCGAGCTGGTCGGCCGACCGGTAGCGGTCACGGTGCGCCTCCTGTCGGCGGCCGAGAGCGCGACCACCACGACCCGGTCGACCGTCGACGAAGCCAAGGCCAAGGCCCACGAGGAGCGCCAGCGCCGCGAGCGCGAGGCCCGCGATCACCCCATGACCCGTCTGGTGCTCGAGACTTTCGGCGCCCAGATCAAGGAGATCAAGACCGATGTCTAACAAGATGCCCGACATGCAGGCGCTGATGCGCCAGGCCCAGCAGATGCAAGCCAAGGTCGCCAAGGCCCAGGAGGAGGTCCTGGCGATGACCGCCGACGGCCAGTCCGGCGGCGGCATGGTGACCGCGACCGTCAACGGCGCGTTCGACATCGTCAAGATCAAGATCGAGAAGGACGCCGTCGATCCCGACGACGTCGGCATGCTCGAGGATCTGGTGATGTCGGCGATCAACGCGGCCAACGCCCGCATGCGCGAGGCCACCAAGGCCCACATGGGCAAGGCCATGGGCGGGATGAACATCCCCGGCATGCCCGGGATGTTCTGATCGCGACGATGCCGGCCGCGCGCCCCCCGCGCCCGGCGCGCGTGGTGGTCGAGCTCGATGGCGACCGCCACGTGCTCGGGGTCGGCGATCTGATCGGCCGCCTGCCCAACGCCGCCCTGGTCGTCGACGATCCCCGGGTCTCCGAGGCCCACGCGATCGTCAGCCTGCGGCGGGCGGCGCTCCACCTCTTGGCCTTGCGCCGCCTGGTCGCGGTCGACGGCCGGCCTCGCGCCGAGGTCCGGCTGCGCGCCGGTCAGCGCATCGAGCTGGCCACCGCGGTCGTGATGACGGTCCTCGAGGTCGACACCCCGGCCGAGGTGCTCGGCGTGATCGTCCCCGGCCGCGGCCCGCGCCCGCTGCCGGCCTCGGGCTCCTTCGCCGTCGACCCGCCGCGGCTGATCGGCCGGTTCGTCGACGAGGCCGCCGCCCACGTCTGGGCCAGCGGCGCGACCTGGCGCGTGCGGGTGGCCGGCCACCGGCCGCGGACCATCGTGGCCGGCGACGTGGTCAGCCTCGGCAGCGCGCGGTTCGAGATCGTGGCCTTGCCGCTGGCCGAGGTCGCGCCCGCGGTCACCGAGGGCGGCGCCGGCGCGGTCGATCCGCTGCGCTTGGTCGCGCGCTACGACACCGTCGAGCTGCACCGCCCGCGCCGCGAGCCGGTCATCCTCGGCGGCCTGGGCGCGCGCATCATCAGCGAGCTGGTGGCGTGCGCCGGGCCGCTGTCGTGGCAGGTGCTGGCCCGCGATCTGTGGCCCGACGATCCTCACGATCCCGATCTGCGGCACCGCTGGGACGTCGCGCTCAACCGGGTCCGGACCCGGCTGACCGAGGCCGGCATCCGCCGCGATCTCCTCCACTGCGATCGCAGCGGCCAGGTGTCGCTGGTGCTCCACGATGGCGACGACGTCGAAGACCGGACCTGAGCCGCGGCCGCCGTCCGGCCCGCGCCTCGGCGTCTCCGCGGCCGGCTGGAGCGAGCCCGGACCCGCCGCTGGGCCGACCGCGCCCCACCCGTTCGCGACCCCGGCCGGCGAGCGCTACGTCGAGCTCGATCAGCTCGGCGCCGGCGGCATGGGCGAGGTCGCGCTGGTCCACGATCGTCGCCTCGAGCGCGAGCTCGCCTACAAGCGCGCCCCGCTCGATCGCAGCGACCCCGAGGCCGCCGCGCGCCTCGGCCGCGAGGCCCAGATCACCGCCGGCCTCGACCACCCCGGCATCGTCGCGGTCTACGACGCCGGCCTCGATGACGACGGCCGCCCGTTCTACACGATGCGCGCCGTGCGCGGCCGCTCGCTGGCGCAACACCTGGCGGCCGACCCGGGCGCCCTCGCGCGCCGTACCCTGGTGCGCCAGCTCCTCGCGGTGTGCGAGGCGATCGGCTACGCCCACGAGCGCGGCGTGATCCACCGCGACCTCACCCCGGCCAACGTCATGCTGGGCGACTTCGGCGAGGTCCAGGTGGTCGACTGGGGCCTCGCGGTGCGCCGCGGCGAGGACATCGTCGAGCGCGGCGCCGGCACGCCGGGCTACATGAGCCCCGAGCGCCGCGCCGGGCGGAGCGCCGGCGGCGAGCCCACGAGCGACGTGTGGGCGCTCGGTACGATGCTGCGCGAGGTCGCCGGCCCGGCGCCGCTGGCCAGCGAGCTCACCGCGATCCTCACCCGGGCCACCGCGACCGAGCCGTCGGCGCGCTACCTCGACGCCGGCGCCCTGGCCGACGATCTGCGCCGCTACCTCGACGGCCGCCCGGTCGCCGCCTACACCTACTCGCCGCTCGAGCTGGCCCGCCGCGCGCTATGGGCCTGGCGCTGGCCCCTGGCCACCCTGGCGGCGGCCCTCGCGGTCGGCGGCGCGGTCGCGGTCGGGGCCTGGCAGCGCGTCGAGCGGGCCCGCGATCGCGCAGTGTCGGCGGAGCAGGCCGCCCGCGCCGCCCTGACCGACGCCCGCACCTCCCTCGGCCACGCCCTGGCCGCCCGCGCGGTCCGCGCCCTCGAGGATCACGCCATCCCCGAGGCCGAAGCGCTGGCCGCCCAGGCCCTGGTCGCGGTCGAGTCGCCCGACGCCCGCGGCGTCCTGGCCGCGACCCGGGCGGTGGTCGCGCCGCGCGCCGCCGTCCACTACCGCCTGCCCGGCTGCGTGACGGTCCTCGACGCCGATCCCGTCGACGCGCTGTGCGTCGACGGCGGCGACCTGGTGTTGTGGTCGCTGGCCGGCAACCGCGTCCGCTGGCGCGTCCCCGGCGTCCCTCACGACGCGGTGTTCGGGCCGAACGGGACGGTGCTGGTGACCCGGTTCGGCGAGGGCGTCTACGCCCTCGATCGCGCCACCGGCGCCGACCGCTACACCGTCGGTCAGGGCGGGCGCCGCAGCCGCCTCGTCCTCGATCCCACCGCCCCGCAGGTCGCGATCCACGGCAACCGCCACTACACCGTGACCGACCTCGAGCACCAGATCGTCCTCGAGGACGGCATGATCTGTGGTCCCGACCTCACGCAAGACCTCGAGGTCATCGCGCTGGCCGGCGCGCGCCGGGTCGCGGCCTGTCGCGACGGCTCGCTGTGGACCGCCACCGTCGGACAGCCGTGGCGCTACCTCGGACAGCTCCCGAGCCCCGAGCCCGACGCGCCGACCGCGATCGCGCTGCACGCCGACGGCCGGTTCGCGATCGGCACCAGCCGCGGCTGGATCCAGTGGGCCACCGTCGTGCCCTTCGCGCTGGGCCGGCGCGAGCGCGCGCGCTTCGAGCGCATCGGCCAGCTCGTGTGGGCCGGCGACCGCCTGCTGGTGCGCGGCGATCGCGGCGGCGTGCAGGTGTGGAGCGGCGACGGCAGCGGCGCGCGCCTGCGCCTGCCGGCCACCGGCAACCGCCGCGTCCGGCACTACGGCGATCAGCTCCTGGCGATCGGCCGCGGGGTCTGGCGCTGGGACCTCGACGCGACCACCGGCGAGCTGGGCTGGACCGCGGCGGCCGGGGTCTCGAGCGTCGCGGTCAGCCCCGGTGGCCGCTGGATCGCAGCCGGTCTGCCCGACGGCCGGGTCGAGCTACGCGACGCCACCACCGGCGCGGTCACGACCCTGGCGCTGTACGGCAACCTCGGCGTCAAGCAGGTCGGCTTCACCGCCGATGGCCGCGAGTTGATCGTGGCCAGCGCCGGCCCCGATCCGGTCCGGCGCATCGACCTGGCGACCGGCGCTCACCGACCGACGCCGACGATCGACATCGGCGCGGTGCGCTTCGCGATCGCCGCCGACGACACCGTCACCTCCTTCCACTACGGCGGCGGCCGGCACCGCTGGCGCGATCAGACCGCGAGCACCGCGATCGGCCCCGAGGTCATCGACGTGGTCGCGCGGGATGATCGCCTCCTGGCCCTGGCCTCCGACGGCGTGATCGCCCGCATCGACGGCGAGCGCTGGACCGCGCTCGACCGCAGCCCCGGCGCGACCGCGCTGGCGTCGCTGCCCGACGGAGACCTCGCGGTCGGCCTGGCCGGCCAGGTCGT
The DNA here is from genome assembly GCA_018057825.1 of Kofleriaceae bacterium. Taxonomy (GTDB): domain Bacteria; phylum Myxococcota_A; class Polyangia; order Haliangiales; family Haliangiaceae; genus UBA2376. The sequence goes on from JAGPCY010000030.1 coordinate 117,517, forward strand.
GCTCGCGCCCGGGACCGATCGCGCGGTCGCGCTGCCGATCGACGGCGCCGGCGTCCTCGACCTCGCGGTCAGCCCCGATGGGCGCTGGCTCGCCGCGGCCTGCACCGACGGCGCGATCCGGCTGTGGGCGCTGTCGAGCCACGCGCTGCGCGCCACGTTGCGCGGTCACGTCCAGCGGGTGTCGTCGGTGACCTTCGACGACCGCGGCCGGCTGTGGTCGGCGGGCTGGGACGGCCGGATCCGGGCCTGGGACGTCGGCGCGCTCACGATCGACGCCGCCGCGGCGGCCGCCGAGGTCCCGCGCCGCTGGGCCCTCGACCTCGACGACATCCGATGAGCGAGCGCCGCGCGGTCACTTGCAGCGGGTCACCCGCAGCATGTCGACCGAGCCCCTCGAGCTGAGCTGCCAGCGGCGGCCGTCGGCCTCGGCGTAGGCCTCGAAGCCGCGCAGGTAGCAATACGGCTTGTCGGGCGGCTGGTACACGGCCCAGCCATTGCCCGACTTGCCCGTGACGACGCCGAAGTCGTTCTTGACCGAGCGCACCGAGGCCTTCTCGACGCCGGCGCGGATCACCTTGCCGTCGTCGTCGATCCAGTTGACCGCGGTCTCGGTGATGGTCGGCGAGGTGATGAGCCCCTTGGGCATCGCGTCCTTCTTGGCGGCGGCGACCAGCGCGTCGGCGAACGCGGTCGCGAGCTGCGTCGCCCGGGCCCGCCGCGACGCGGTGTCGACCGGGATGCCCGTGTCGGCGGCCAGGGCATCGAGGGCGTCGAGGCGGGGCCCGACCCAGGCCTCGACGTCGAGGAACGCGGTCTCGCGGTTGTCGAACCAGATCTCGCCCTTGGCCGCCTGCGGCACCTTGGCGCTCTCCATGACCTTCAGGTCCCCATCGACGTCGGCCAGGCCGGCGTCGGCCGCTGGCTCGACGAACAGATACGGGCCGGCGGCGCTCTTGCACAGCTCGGCGATGGCCTTGCTGAGCTCGGGCAGCTTCTCGCGCTCGCACCGCTCACGCACCGCGATCAGGGTCGCCCGGTACGAGCGCGCCCCTTCGACGCTGAGCGTGAGGTCGGGGTTCACGCTCCGGATCTGTGCCTGGAGTTCGACGCGGATCGCCTCCATGCGCTCGTTGGCGTCCATGCTGGCCTGGCGGTTGCGCTCGATCGCCACGATCGCGGCCTCGGCGTCGACCAGGAGCTTCTCGTAGGGGCGGTAGTCGCGATCGGGGAACTTGGCGCGCGCCGCGGCCAAGGCGTCCTCGACCTCGGGGATCTGCTTGCGCATCTGGTCGTCGCTCTGGGTCTCGGCGTAGGCCTCGAGGGTCCGGGCGCGCGACGCCAGGTTGCGCAGCTCGAAGGGCGCGTCGTCGTCGACGCTGGGGGTCGCGGTCAGCGCCGGCACCGGCGCGGTACCGCCGCCGCCTCCACCTCCACCGCCCAGCTTGCCGAGGCCGGGGATCTTGCTGCACGCCGAGGCGAGGACGAGCGCGGCCAGGCCGCCGAGATAGATCGAACGCTTCATCGCGACCACCCTAGGCCGCGCGCCGTGCGATCCGATCTCTCGCCAACCTCTCGCCCCGTGGCTATCCTGGCGCGGCGATGGCCGCCGATCCGATCCAGCGCCTGGTCCGCGAGCTGGCCCGCCTGCCCGGCATCGGCGAGAAGTCGGCGACCCGCCTGGCGATGCACCTGGTCCGCGCCCCCAAGGCCCAGACCCGCGAGCTGGCCCAGGCCCTGGTCGACGCCACCGATCAGATCGGCCTGTGCTCGACGTGCATGACCCTGACCGCCGCCGACCCGTGCCGGATCTGCGCCGACCCGCGGCGCGAGCGCGAGGCGATCTGCGTGGTCGCGCAGCCGTCCGATATGATGGCGATCGAGCGCGGCGGCCACTTTCGCGGCCGGTACCACGTCCTGCACGGCGTGCTCGCCCCCCTCGAGGGCATCGGCCCCGACGACCTGCGCATCGCCGAGCTGGTGCGACGCCTGGCCCCCGAGGACGGGCCGCCGGTGGCCGAGGTCATCGTCGCGACCGCGCCGACCGTCGAGGGCGAGGCCACGGCGATGTACCTGGCGCGGCTGATCAAGCCGCTGGGGGTGCGGGTGACGCGGATCGCGACCGGTATGCCGGTCGGCGGCGACCTCGAGTACACCGACCAGGCGACGATCGGGCGCGCCCTGGCCGGCCGAACGGCGTTGTAGCGGAGCGCGACCGCGCCGATCTAGAATCGGCGAATGCGAATTCGCCTATTGCTCGCGCTTGCCGTCTCCGTGGCCGCTTGTAGCGGAGGCGATCGCCCCTACGTGCCGGCCATCGACGCGCCGGACATCATCGACGACTTCACCGACGCCCGCCCGCCGATCGACGCCCCCGAGGCCCTCGACGCCCCCGAGCGCATCGACGCGCCGCGCCCGATCGACGCCGCGGTCGACGCCCCGACGCCGACCGCGCTGCGGGTCGCGGTGGTCGGACAGGGCCTGGTGGTGTCGGCGCCGGCGGGCATCCGTTGCCAGCCGACCTGCGAGGCCAGCTTCCCACCGGGCACGGTCGTGACCCTGACCGCGATCCCGTCGGCGGGCTGGCGCTTCGTCGGCTGGTCGGGCGACTGCACCGGCGCGTCGTGCTCGCTGCCCGGGGCCGGCGTCGTCACCGCGACCTTCGAGTCCACCACCACCACCGGCTGCGTGCTCGGCGTCGAGCTCCAGGGCCCGGGCCGGGGCTCGGTCGTCTCGAGCCCGGCCGGCATCAACTGCGGCCCCGACTGCCGGGAGACCTACCCGTGTGGGACCGGGGTGATCTTGACCGCGCTGCCCGCGCCGGGCAGCGTGTTCTCCGGCTGGACCGGCGGTAGCTGCACGGGCACGGGCACCTGCATCGTCTCGGTCACCCAGCCGTTCCAGGCGGTGATCGCGACCTTCCGCTAGCGTCGACCACCTCGGGGTCGGGGTCGGGTTCGGTCTCGGTCTCGGGTTCGGTCTCGGTCTCGGTCTCGGCCTCGGGCTCGGGCTCGGGTTCGGCTTCGGGTTCGCGCTTGCGTTCGGGTCCGCGGCCGGGCTCGGGGTCCACGTGACGCCGTTCACGACCGAGGGGTTGCCGTTCGCGTCCATGCACTTCCACCCTGCGTTCGAGGGGTCCGCGCGGTTCGACACCATGAGGATCTCGGCGTGGCCGTCGCCGTCGATGTCGGCCACGAGCGAGGCCTCGGTGGCGGTGAACGAGGAGTGCGGGGCCGAGAAGCGCACGGCGCCCGTCTGCCCGTCGAAGACCCAGAGGAAGCACTCGTCGGCGTAGATCACCTCCGCCTTCCCGTCGCCCTCGAAGTCGAACACGCTGGAGC
>JAGPCY010000031.1 GCA_018057825.1 Kofleriaceae bacterium
ACGTGTTGTGAGTAGGGGTCGGCGTCGTGGTGGGTGTCGGTGTAGTGTTCGGTGTCGGTTGCCGGTTCCGGTTCGGGTTCCGGCTTCGGTTTCGGTCTCGGTTTCGGTCTCGGTCTCGGCCTCGGTCTCGGTCTCGGTCTCGGTCTCGGTCTCGGCCTCGGTCTCGGTCTCGGTCTCGGCCTCGGTCTCGGCCTCGGTCTCGGTCTCGGCCTCGGTCTCGGTCTCCGCCTCGGTCTCGGTCTCGGTCTCGGTCTCGGTCTCGGCCTCGGTCTCCGCCTCGGTCTCGGGTTCGGTTTGCGCGCCGCCGCGAGATGGTCCTACGATCATTTTTCGAATGTCCCGCCGGCTCGCGCTCCTCGCGCTCCTCGCGGTCGTGGTCGCCGGCTGCCCGGCCGCACCGACGACCACCGCCCTCGACTGGCCTGAGCCCGGCCCGGTCGGGGCCGCGACCGCGATCTACGATCTGCGGTGGGACGGAGCGCTCATCGGCGAGGCGGCCCAGCGCGACAGCCCGAGCCTGCTCGTGCGGACCGAGCGCGTGACCGTGCGCCGCGGCGAGGCCGTGGTCACCGACGAGCTGTACCTCGAGATCGCCCGGGTCGACGGCGCGGCGACCGCGGTCCGCCTCGAGCGCGGCAGCGCCGGCGAGCGCCATCGCGGCCTGGCGGTGGCCACCGCCGCCGGCTGGGAGGTCCACCAGGACGGCGAGGCGCCCGTGATCGTGCCACCGGCCCGGCCCTTCGAGGAGGTCATCGCCCGGCCGCCCGGGCCCGACGGCTTCGCCGGACCGGTGCTCCTGGCCGGCTGGGGCTTCGCGGTCGCGCCGCTGGCGATCGTCGCCGACGGCGAGGACTGGCGCGCCACCCTCGAGCTCGACGGCGGCGCGGTCAGCGCTCGGCTGCGCTACGCCGCCGACGGCGTGCTCGACCGGGTCGCCAGCGGCGACGGCGTGACCGCCGAGCGCCGTCGCCCCGACGCGCCACCGCCGCGGTTCGCGCCGATCGAGGTGGTCGACGGCAACGCCCTCATCGTCGACGGCGGCGCCGCGGCCAGCCTCGAGTTCCCCGACGCCCTCGGGGCGGTGCCGGCCCTGCCCGGCCAGCGCGTCACGCCGCTGCCGACCGGCGGCTGGCGGGTCGACCTCGACGCCGCCGCGCCCGGCGGGTTGCCACCAGGCGCCCCCGGCCCCGATCGCAGCGCCGACCTGGCCGACCTGACCGCGATGGTGGCCGATCGGATCGCCGACGATCTGGGCGCGACCGCGCCGAGCCTGGGCGCGGCGCGGACCGCGACCCGCGGCGACTGCACGACCCACGCCCTGGCCCTGGTCGCGGCGGCCGACGACCTGGGCCTCACGACCCGGATCGTCACCGGGCTCCGCCTCGACGGCGACACCCTGATCCGCCACCGCTGGGTGGTGGCCTGGACCGGCCAGCGCTGGCTGGCCCTCGACCCGACCTACCGCGAGAGCCCGGCCCGGCCGCGCCTGATCGGGCTGGCCAGCCACGGACCGCGCGCCGCCGAGCGGGCCGTGGTCGACGCCGCCGTGTTCGATCGCCTCGGGCGACGGGTCCGGGCCGCCGCGCCCCTCGACTAGCCCTCGGCCTCGGTCTCGGTCTCGGTCTCGGCCTCCGCCTCGGCCTCGGTCTCGGTCTCAGCGCTCGCCGTCACCGCCCAGCCGAGCGCCCGGTCCACGCCTCGTACTCGGCGATCCGCTTGGCCAGCGCCTCGAGATCCTCACCAGCGCGGCTACGCTCCTCGGCCGCCACCACCAGGAGGCCCATCGCGGCCTGCACGTAGCGACCGCCGGGCAACGCGAGGTTGGCGCCGCGCAGCGCGTAGTCGCGGACCTCGTCGATCCGGAACCCGATCTGGCCGATCTGCAGGTACGCGCCGTTGACCGCGACCACGTCGGTGCCGACCGCCAGCGCGCGGCTGGCCTCCTTGCGCGCGGCCCGGCTGGCGTCGCCGGCCAGGCCGGCCGACAGCCGGCGCTTGGCGTCCTCGTAGACCTCGGGGCGCGCGATCGGCGCCGAGCGGGTGTAGGGCGCGAGCTGATCGGCGATCCGCTTGGCGGCCTCGGGGCCATCGGCGACGTGGAGCGCCACCTCGAGGTCGCCCAAGGCCAGCAAGAGATCGCGGTTGCGAGCCCGGCGCCGGGCCTCCGCCCCCCGCTCGAACGCGAAGTAGCCCAGGCCGGCGGCGACGATCAGGCCACCTGGCACGATCGCCAACACGCCCAGGGTCGCGCCGACCGCCGCCGCGCCCGCGGTCAGGGCCGCGCTCGTCGGCGATCGGCCGATCAGCTCGACCCGATCGAGCAGCCGAGCGTCGAGGCGGATCGCCGGATTGCCGGGCGGCGCGATCACCAGCTCGCAGCCGGACACGCCGATGCCACTGCGCGGCAGGAGGGCCGGCGGCCCACCCGCCTCCACCGGCGCGGCCACCGCCGCGGTCGCCGAGCGATCCATCACCGAGCAGTGTAGCAGGCTCGCGGCCGGACGCGGCTGGCGAGCCGGGCTGGTCTGCTACAGTACGCCCATGTCGGACTCGCCCCCGTCGCACCTCGTCGATCTCCGCAAGGTGGTCGCCACGGCCAGCGTCCTGGTCGTGGTCGGCGGCCTGGCCGCCGGGATCGTGTGGATGACCCCGCGCGCCGCCGCCCGCGAGGTCGCGGCCGCGTGCGCCAGCCTCGAGTCGTCGGCCGATAACCCGAGCCTGGGCCAGATCCCGCGGCCGGCGCCCGACTTCACGGTCCAGAGCCACGACGGCCGCACGGTCAAGCTGTCGGACTACCGCGGCAAGGTCGTGCTGGTGAACTTCTGGGCCTCGTGGTGCAACGTCTGCAAGGCCGAGAAGCCGTCGCTGGCCGCCGCCACCGAGGAGCTCACCGGCCCCGGCTTCGCCGTGATCACCCTGGCCTCGGATCGGTCGTGGGACGACATCAAGAAGGCCCTGCCCAAGGGCGCCCCGTTCCAGGTCTTCCTCGATCCGCCGCCCGACGACGACGCCAACATCGGGTCGATCGCCGCGAGCTGGGGCATCAAGGCGGTGCCCGAGTCCTTCGTGATCGACAAGCAGGGCCGGATCCGCATGTACCTCATCAACAAGCGCGACTGGGACGCGCCGGTGACGCAGACCTGCTTGCAGGCCTTGATCGACGAGTAGCGATGGCCCGCATCCTGGTCGTCGACGACGAGCCCGACATCGTGCGGATGGTGGTGCGCACGCTCGAGGCGCGCGGCCATCAGGTCGTGGTGGCGCGCGACGGCGCCGCCGCCCTCGAGCTGTGCGCGACCACGCCGCCCGAGCTGTTGATCGTCGACGCCAACCTGCCGCAGGTCGAGGGCGCCGAGGTGATCCGCCGGCTGCGCGCGTCGCCCCACACCCGGGCCCTGCCGATCGTGATGATGAGCGCCGCCGACGTCAGCCTGGGCGAGGCCAGCGAGGGCGCCGACGAGCTGGTGATGAAGCCGTTCGTCCGCGAGACCCTGGTGAGAAACGTCGAGCGCCTGCTCGCGCCGCGCCGATGACCGACGCCGTCCGCTTCACGATCCTCACCGGCTTCCTCGGCGCGGGCAAGACCACCACCCTGAACCGGATGTTGGCCGCGCCCCATGGCCGGCGGATCGCGGTCCTGGTCAACGAGCTGGGACGGATCGCGATCGACACCCGCCTGATCGTCGCCCGGGGCAGCGACGTCCTCGAGCTGGCCGGCGGCTGCGTGTGCTGCAAGGTCGATCTCAAGAGCGATCTGTGGGACGGCATCGGCGAGGTGGTCGCGCGTTCGCGGCCGGATCAGGTGGTCCTCGAGACCACCGGGATCGCCGAGCCCGACGCGATCCTGGCCGGCCTCGACCGGGTGGCGCCGGCGGTCCGCGAGCGGATCGCGGTGGCTGGCGTCGTGACGGTGGTCGACGCCGAGGCCGGCGCCGCGCAGCTCGATCGCCACGACGAGGCCCGGGCTCAGGTCCGCGCCGCCGATCGCCTGCTCCTGCGCAAGCTCGATCGGGCCGACGTCGCTCAGCACATGGCGGTGCGGGCCCGCCTGCACGCGTTGGCGCCGCGGGCCGAGGTCGCGGCCTTCCCGAGCGATGACGACGGCGCCCTCGCGATGACCCACTGGGTCCTCGAGGCCCGGACCGCGACCGAGCCGCGCGGCCCGATCGCGCCGCACCGCCACGGTCAGCTCACCGCCTCGGTGTTCGTCGACGACGCCCCGATGGTCGGCGAGGCGGTGCTGGCGGTCCTGGCCGACCTGGGCGAGCGCCTGGTCCGCGCCAAGGGCTTCGTCCACCTGGCCGACGACGCCGCGGCCGGCTTCGTCGAGCGGGCCGGCGCCGCCCTGACCTTGACCCGCGGCCACCCGTGGCCAGGCCCGCGGCGCACCGAGCTGGTGTTGATCGGCGAAGATCTCGATGTCGGGGCGCTGCGCCGGGCGCTGTGGGCATGCCGGGTCGGCGCGGCGTAGTCGCCGCTCACAGGCTGGTGGTGACCAGCACCCAGGTGTCGGTCTGGCCGGGATCGACCAGGCCGCGGGCCGCCCCGACCTCGATCGTCGCCGGCACGTAGTAGCCGACCACAGCGTCGAGGCGCAGCGCCGCGCCCAGCGACGGCTTGACCGCGTCGAAGGTCGGCTCGCCGTCGTAGGCCACCCCGAGGTCGGCGAGGCCGGCGGCGTGCAGGCGACGGACGTAGGCCGGCAAGGTCGACGCGCCGCGCTCGATCGTCGCGAGCTGGTGGCGGTACTCGACGTTGACCAGCGTGAAGGTGTTGCCGGCCACCGCGCGCACTGGATAGCCGCGCAGGTAGCCAGTCGAGCCGACCCGGGTCGAGTCGATGATCGCGGCGATCGGATCCTGGATCGGCAGGCCGCCCAGGCCGAAGCTGCCACCGCGCGACAGGTCGGCGACCCGGGTCGCGCCGTTCAACCGGGTCGCGAGGACCGGCGTGTCGCCCCACGGCAGCTTCCAGTGGTGCCGCCCCGACCAGCTCACGGTCAAGGCCCGCTGGCTGGCGCCCAGGTTCGGGTGATCGACGCGCAGGCCGATCGACACATCGGCCCCCGAGGTCGGGCCCAGGCCGTAGAGCTGACCGCGGACCGTGCCGTAGGACAGCCGGACGCCGAGGCCGGCGTTGACGAAGTCGGAGCGCGGCACGCCGGGCAAGGGCTGGGTCGGATCGGCGGTGGTCGACGGGATCCGCGCCCGCCGCACCCAGTCGATCGCGTAGTCGAAGCCGAGCGCGATCGCGCCGGCGTCGGCGCGCCGCAGCGGGACGCCGAGGCCAACCGACCCCGACAGGATCTCTTCGTCCCACGGCCGGGTGGTGCCGTCGAGGCGCAGCGAGTTGCGGCGGGCCAGGGTCCGGCCGACCGCGGCGCGCACCGACGGCCGCCATCCACCGTAGCCGTAGGCCGCGCCCAGGTTGACGTCGCCGCGCTCGAGCTCGACGGTGGTCGCCAGGCTGTAGCCGTGCAGGCCGGCGACGTCGCTGCCGTTGGTCGAGATCGTCGCGGCCTGGCCGAAGCTGCCCAGGGTGAGCTGGCCGATCCAGGCCTGGGGCGCCAGGCTCTCGAGGGCGCGGTACGGCCGCGCCGGCCCGAGGTCGATCGGGTCGTCGGGGATCGTGGTTGAGTCGGGCCGATCGTCGACGTAGGGCCGGGCCAGGGTCCACTGCGCCGGGTCGAGGTCGAGCTCGAACAGATCGCCGCCGGTGCCGACGAAGTCGACGTAGGCCAGGCGCCGACCGTCGGGCGACACCGCCAGCTCGAAGACGTTGCCGGCGCTGTTGGTCACCTGCCACAGCCGGCCGTCGGCCAGGTCGTGGGCGTAGACGTTGGCGATGCCGGTGCGGTCGCTGGTGAACAGGAGGTGGCGACCGTCCGGGGTCCACCGCGGGTTGTCCTCGAGGGCGCGGTCGTCGGTGACCGCGGTGACCGCGCCGGTGGCGACGTCGATGACCAAGATGTCGCGATAGCCGCCCGACCGCCACGCCACCCAGGCCAGGCGGGTGCCGTCGGGGGACCAGGCCGGCAGGAAGGCCTGGTCGAAGCGCCCCGGCCCGCCCCACAGCCGGCGGCGCACGGACGGCGAGCGCCGGTCCATGACCCACAGCTCCGAGGTGGCGCGCCCGTTCTTCGAGTACGCGATCCAGTCGCCGTCGGGCGACACCGCTGGATCCCGGGCGCGCTCCTCGAAGGTGAGCTGGGTGGTCCGGCGATCGCGGGGATCGAACCGCATCAGATCCTGGAACGCGTAGGCGTCGCGGTAGAACTGAGTCTGCTCGAAGACGATCGCGCCGTCGGGCTCGAGATCGAAGGTGCCGAGGCGATCGAGGGCCACGACGTCGCGCGCCGACCGGCGATCGCCGCCGACCGGGATGGCGCGGATCGCGTCGCGGCTGGCGCCGTCGTTCTCGGTGAAGTACAGCTCGCGGCCGTCGGGGGTGTAGCGCGGGTTGCGGACGTACTCGCCGACCACCGACAGCCGCCGCCCGACCCGGGGCCGACGGCGCTCGTGGGCCTCGAGCTGGAGCGACGCGCGATCGCGCAGGTGGCGCCGCCAGGCCGGGTACAGCCCATCGAAGGTCTGACCGGCCGCGGCCTGGAGCTGACGGTTGACCCCGAAGGGCACCGTGGCCGAGCCCGAGGCCCACGACATGCGGCGCGCGGTGTCGTCGCCGTAGCGATCGAAGACGAACTTGAGGAAGTGAGCGCCGTAGAGGTAGGCGGCGTTGCCGCGAGGGAACTTGAGCGGCGAGCCGGAGAACTCGTCGAGGCGCTGATCGTCGTCGGTCAGGACCGGCACCCGCAGGAACGCATCGAACAAGGCCGACCGGGTGCGGCCGCCGGCCGAGCGCTTGCTCTCCTGGTAGGTCGCCAGGCCCTCGATGATCCACCGCGGCATGACCTGGTTCGGCGCCCAGGTCTTGCCGAAGATCCCGTTGTACAGCTTGGCCAGGCCGCCGATCGAGTCGAGGTGGAGGATGTGGGTGTACTCGTGGGCGAACAGGAGGTAGAGCCAGTCGTCGTGATCGGCCAGCACCGACGACGGCGTCGGCGCGCTGGCGTAGAGCGTGACCTGGTTGCGCGGCAGCACCTGGGCGAAGCCGTTGGCGCCGTCGTTGTCGTCGACGATCACGATGTGCGTCTTGCCGCGCGGCCAGTGGCCGAAGACCGGCGCGAGGACCTGGTGCGAGCGCTCGGCCACCACCGCGACCCGCCGCGCGACCTCGTCTAGCTCCCCGGCGTAGCTGATCGCGAAGTGCTCGCTCTCGAGGGTCTTCCACACCCGATCGGGATCGCCCGCGGTGGCCGGCGCGGCGGTGACCGCGACCGCAGCGAGGGCCAAGGCCAGCCGGGACATCGTCGGCATTGTAGTAGAGTCGCGCCATGAAGTTCGCCGCGATCGTCGTCGCCGTGGCCCTCGCCGCGTGCGGCGGTCAGTCCCCGCCCCCGACCACCCCACCGCCGAGCGGCCCAGCCCCCGACCCGGCCCCGGCCGCGATCGTGGTCGACCTGAACGCCCTCGGCACCGCGTGTGGCGCCGACGGCGCCTGCCCCGACGGCACGCTGTGCGCGCGCTACTACGGCATCGCCGGCGCGTCCGGGCCGGAGTTCTCGAGCTGCGAGATCGCCTGCGACACCGGGCAGACCTGCCCGGCCGGCAGCGAGTGCCTGACGATCGCCGACGGTCCGGGCGCGGTGTGCCGGCGCTATCAGGATCCGGCCGACGCGTCGTGAGCTAGGCCGAGGCGGAGACCGAGGCGGAGGCGGAGACCGAGGCCGAGGCGGAGACCGAGACCGAGACCGAGGCCGAGGCGGAGACCGAGGCCGAGGCCGAGACCGAGACCGAGGCCGAGACCGAGACCGAGACCGAGGCCGAGGGCTAGCGCGGACCGCCGAGCTGGACGCCCAGGCGCGCGGTGAACGAGGTGACGGCGGCCCGGATCTCGAGGGCGGTCGGTAGGCTGAGCAGCTCGTCGATGAGGTCGGCCAGGTCGGCCATGGTGGTGGCGCGGACCACGCCCTTGACCTCGGGGATCGCGACCGCGCTCATCGACAGCTCGGTCAGGCCCAGGCCGAGGAGCACCGGGGCGACCAAGGCGTCGGCCGCCATCTCGCCGCAGATGCTGACCGGGATCCCAGCGCCGCGGGCCGCGGCGGCGGTGTCGCGCAGGAGTCGGAGGAGCGCCGGGTGCAGCGGCTCGTACAGGTACGACACCAGCTCGTTCACCCGGTCGACCGCCATCGTGTACTGGATGAGGTCGTTGGTGCCGATCGAGAAGAACGCGCACTCCTTGGCCAGCAGGTCGGCGATCATCGCCGACGCCGGCATCTCGATCATGATGCCGACCTTGAGGCCCTCGTCGAAGGGCAGGCCCTCGGCCCGCAGCTCGGCTTTGACGTCGTCGAGGACCGCCATCGCCGACCGCAGCTCGCCGACCCCCGAGATCATCGGGAACATGATCCGCAGCGGCCCGTGGGCGCTGGCCCGCAGGAGGCCGCGGAGCTGAGCGCGGAACAGCGCCAGGCCGAGATCGGCCAGGCACAGTCGGATCGAGCGCAACCCGAGGGCCGGGTTGACCTCGTCGAGGGCGGCCTCCTCGAGGAACTTGGCCAGCTTGTCGGCCCCCAGGTCGAAGGTGCGCATCGTCACCGGCCGCCCGGCCATCCGCTCGAGCACCTCGACCGCGGTCCGGTAGTGGGTCTCCTCGTCGGGGATCTGCTCGCCGACCATGAACAGGTACTCGGTCCGGTACAGGCCGATGCCGACCGCGCCGTGCTCGAGGGCGCCGTCGATCTCGTCGGGGCCGTCGATGTTGGCGTAGAGCTGAACCGCCACGCCGTCGCGGGTGACCGCTGGCAGGTCGCGGTTGCCCAGGAGCTGCTCCTCGAGCGCCACCTGCTTGCGCTGCTGATCGCGGTACTGCCCGACCGTGGCCGGGGTCGGGTTGACGATCACCACGCCGGCGGCGCCGTCGACGATCAGCAGGTCGTCATCGAGCACGACCTCGGTGATGTCCTCGAGGCCAACCACCGCCGGCAGCTCGTGGGCGCGGGCGATGATCGCGGTGTGCGAGGTCTTGCCGCCGGCGTCGGTGATGAGGCCGGCCACCGCGTGCTTGTGGAGCTGGGCGGTGTCGGCCGGCGACAGGTCGTAGGCGACGACGATCGCGTCGGGCGGCGGCTTGAGCGGGCCGGTGTCCTTGCCCAGGAGGTTGCGCAGGACCCGCTCACCGACGAAGTCGATGTCGCTGCGGCGCTCGCGGAAGTAGTCGTCGTCGATGGCGTCGAACACGCCGCGGATGTCGCCGACCGCCTTGTGCAGCGCCCACTCGGCGTTGATCAGCTCGTCCTTGATGTAGCCGATCGTGGCGTCGACCAGGTGCTCGTCGTGGAGCATGAGCTGGTGGGCGGTGATGATGTGGAAGTCGCTCGACGCCTCCTCCTCGGCCAGCTTGCTCTTGATCTTCTCGAGCTGGCGATCGGACGACGCGATCGCCTTGCGCAGGCGGGCCACCTCGGCGTCGACGTCATCGGCCTCGACGTGGTAGCGCGGCTCCTTGATCAGGTCGCGGCCGACCAGGAAGGCCCGCCCGATCGCGATGCCGGCCGACACCGCCACCCCGGCCTTGCGCAGCTCGCCGACCGGCCGCTCCCCCGACGACTCGCGATCGCGATCGCGCTCGTGCATGCGCTAGCGCTCCTCGCCGAACCGGTCCTCGACCAGCTTGGCGAGCGCGGCGACCGCGTCGGCCGCCTGGGCGCCCTTGCCGCGGACGACGATCGTCGAGCCCTTCGAGGCCACCAGCATGAGCACGCCCATGATGCTCTTGCCGTTGACCTCATGGCCGTCCTTCTCGACGGTGACCTCGCATGGGAACTTGCCCGCCACCTGGACGAACTTGGTGGCGGCCCGGGCGTGCAGCCCGAGCTCGTTGACGATCACGAGCGTACGCTCGACCACGTTGGCGTCGGCGAGGTTGGTATCAGGTGGCGCGGGCATGGGTCACTCCCCTCGATCGACGTCGCGATGCCGGACCAGGATGTCCCACTCGTCGCCGAGCCGCCGGCGCAGCTCCTCGACGATCGCGACCGACCGATGTCGGCCGCCGGTGCAGCCCACCGCCACCGTCACGTACAGCTTGCCTTCGGCGAGGAACTGCGGCAGCGAGAACCGCAGCAAGCTCTCGACCCGATCGATCAGCTCGCGGCCGCCGGCCGAGGCGCAGACGAAGCGCGCGACCTCGGGATCGCGGCCGTCGCGGTGGGTCAGGCTGGGCTCGAAGTACGGGTTGGGCAGGAACCGCACGTCGAACACCAGGTTGAACTCGACCGGGACCCCGTGCTTCCAGCCGAACGACACCAGGGTCACCGCCAGCCGACCGGTGCCGCCGTAGCGATCCTGGATGATGGCCTTCAGCTGGTGGGTGTTGAGGTTCGAGGTGTCGACCACCGCCGCGCCCACGCGCAGCTCAGTGATGAGCTCGCGATCGCGGCGCACGCCCTCGGTGATCTCGTCGCCCGACAGCGGGTGGCGACGCCGGGTCTCGGAGAACCGGCGGATCAAGACGTCATCGGTGGCGTCGAGGAACATGACCTCGAGGCGGTGGCCGGCGCCGCGCAGCCGGGCCAGCTCAGCCGACCAGCCGTGCAGGTAGCGGCGCTGCCGCGAGTCGATCGCGACCGCCAGCTTGTCGGTCTGGCCGTCGCGGGCCAGGGTCTCGACCAGCTCGGTGACGAACGGCAGCGGCAGGTTGTCGATGCAGTAGAACTCGACATCCTCGAGGGCGCGCAGGGCGGTCGACTTGCCCGCGCCCGACAGTCCGGTGACAACGACGATCTGCATCGGCTACTCGATCACGTCGACGTCGAAGCCAGCCTGGGGCCGGGCCTCGGCGATCGCCCGGTTGAGGCGGACCTGGAACTCGCGCGCCGAGTGATGACCGGCGGCCTTGAGGAGCTGGTTTCGGGCCGCGACCTCGATGATCGTGGCGATGTTGCGCCCGGGCCGGACCGGCAGCCGCAACATCGGCACCGCGACCTCGAGCATGGTGTAGCGACGGTCGTCGAGCCCGAGGCGGTCGTACTCCTCGGACGCATCCCACTCGACCAGCTCGATCACCAGCTCGACCTTCTTGGTCTCGCGCACCGCGGCCACGCCGAACAGGTCCTTCACGTTGATGATGCCCAGGCCGCGGATCTCCATGTGGTGGCGGATGATCGCGGAGCCCGAGCCGAAGACGAACCCGGCCTTCTTGCGGATGATCACGATGTCGTCGGCCACCAGGCGGTGGCCGCGCACCACCAGGTCGAGGGCGGTCTCGCTCTTGCCGATGCCGCTGGGCCCGAGCAAGAGCACGCCGATGCCGAGGATGTCGAGGAGGACGCCGTGGATCGAGGCCTCGGGCGCCATCCGATCGGTCAGCCAGGTGGTGACCCGGACGATGAAGTCCGACGTGATGAGGGTCGAGGCCACCACCGGGACGTGGGCGGCGTCGCCGGCAGCGATCAGCTCGGCCGGCGGCGGCAGGCCGCGGGTCACCACGACCGCCGCCGGGGCGGCGCGAAACAGGGTCGCGATCGCCAGCGCCCGGGCCGAGCCGTCGGCGTCGCCGAGGTAGGCGATCTCGGTCCCGCCGAGGATCAGCAGCCGGCCGTCGTGGAGCTCGTCGTCCCAGCCCGTCAGGGCCAGGCCCGGCTTCTGGATCCGCGGCGCGCTGAACGCCCGGCCCAGGCCGTCCGCCCCCGCCACCACCGTGGCCTCGAGGCCGAGCTCGGCGCCCAAGAGGTCGCCGATCGTGACCGGCGGCGGCGCCATCAGTACTTGGCGTCTTCCTCGGTGATCACCGCGTACATCGCGTCGGCGTCGACGGCGTCGAGCAGGCGGCGACGGAACTGGCTGTCCTTGAAGACGCGGCTGATCCGGGCCAGGGCCTTCAGGTGGGCCCCGGTCGAGGACTCGGGCGCGACCAGCACGAAGAACAGGTAGGTCGGCTGCTTGTCCATGGCGTCGAAGTCGACGCCCGCCTGGACCCGGCCCAGGCACGCCACGATCTCGGTGACCGCCGGCAGCTTGCCGTGCGGGATCGCCACGCCCTCGCCGATCGCGGTCGAGGCCAGGGCCTCGCGATCGACCAGCACCCGGGTCAGGGCCGCCCGATCGATGCGCGGCTGGTGCCGGGCGACGTGGGCGGCGAGCTCCTCGAGGATGGCGCGCTTGTCGGTGCCCGCGAGCGCCGGGACGATCATGTCGCGCGCGATCAGGTCAACGATCTTCATGGCTCGTTGCGCCACCGTACCACGGGACGCCGAGCCGCGCGGGTCCGCGGCGCCGGCCGGCCGCGCGATCTCACCCCGGGGTCTCGATCAGCCCGTACTTGCCGTCGTCGCGGCGGTAGACCACCGCGATCCGGCCGTCGGCGTCGGTCGAGCGGAAGACCAACACGGTGGCGTGGGCCAGGTTGAGCTGGGCGATCGCGTCCGACACCGTCATCGGCTCGGCGTGGAACGACTCGGTCTTCTCGACCGAGTAGGCCGGCTCGGGCTCGGGCTTGACCTCGGGCTCGCCGCCGAAGGCCTCCTCGACGATCGTGTGCGACCACGGCAGCGGCTCGACGTGGTGCGGGCGGGTGCGTTGCTCTTCGACCTTGCCCTTGTACTTGCGGACCTGGCGTTCGATCTTGGCGATCACCAGATCGATCGACGAGTACATGTTCTCCGTCGTCTCGTGACCGGCGACGGTCAGGCCGTTGTGGAGCTGGAAGCTGACGTCGACCCGATGGTTGTGGCGCTCCGTCGAAAACGCGACGTGACAGGCGATGGGGTCCGGCATGTACTTACGGACCCGATCCATGCGCTCACGCGCGTAGGCCTTGAGGGCGTCCGAGGGCTCCATGTGCCGGAACACGACCGAGAATTGCATTTGGCCTCCGAGCCGTTGTCTGGTCTCAGTGTAACGCCGTCGGCGCGAGCGGGAAGCCCCGCGGGCCGCGGTTCGTCAGCGGCGCGACGACGCGGCGATGACCGGTCGCCCGCGCTTCCCACCTGGCCGCGATCGGACGTACGATCACGCCGCGCGCCCGGCCTCCGCCCCGGTTACAGCGCCCGGGGCAAGAGCACGGTGAACTCGGTGTAGCGGCTCTCCTCGGAGTCGACGGTGATGAGCCCGCCGTGCAGCTCGACCAGGCCGCGGGCGATGTACAGGCCCAGGCCGGCCGAGTCGGGGCCGGCCGAGGTGTGGTGCTTGGCCGGCGCGACGTCGGTGAACGGCTCGAAGATGCGATGGCGATGGGCGGCCGGGATGCCGATGCCGTTGTCGCGGACCCGCAGCCGGGCCCAGTCGCCGGCGAACACCGCGGCCGGCGCGTCGTCGACCGCGACGGTGATGGCGCCGCCCTCGGGGGTGTAGCGGATCGCGTTGGAGATCAGGTTCACCACCACCTGGTGGATCTTGTCGGGGTCGGCCGAGATCGGCCGCAGGCGGGTGAGCTGGGTGGTGATGACGTGGCGCTTGTTGTCGGCCAAGGGCCGCAGCTCGGTGACCGCCTCGGCGGCGATCTCGTCGAGGCGGACCGCGGCCCGAGCCAGCCGGGCCCGCCCGGCCTCGATGCGCGAGAAGTCGAGCATCTCGTCGACCAGGCGCTTCAAGCGGTGGGCGTTGCGCTTGAGCGACGCCATCGGCCGCGCCTGGGCCTCGTCGAGGGCGCCGAACTTGCCCTCGACCAAGAGATCCAGGTAGCCGACGATCGCGACCAGCGGGGTGCGCAGCTCGTGGGCGACGATCGAGATGAACTCAGCCTTCAGCTGGCTCTGGCGTTCGAGCTCGGCGTTCTTGCGCAGGAGCTGGGCCTCGGACTCGGCGAGGGCCCGGGTCCGCTGCCGGACGATCTGATCGAGGTTGCCGGTCACCGCCTCGAGCTCGGCGCGCTTCTCCTCGAGCTCGCGGGTCCGGCGCTCGATCTGCTGCTCCATGCGCGCCGCGACCTCGAACAGCTCGGCCTGGGTCGGCTCGACCGCCCGCCGCTCGGCCCGCGCGATCAGGACGTCGATCGTCTTGCGCGCGGCCCGCAGCTCGGCGGCCAAGAGCTCGACGCCGGCCGGATCGGGGCCGCGGCCGCGGCGCTGCGGGCTCACGACCGGACCTCGCACCCGATCGCGAGGGCGACCAAGGTGTGGTTGACCAAGAGCGCCCCGAACTGCTCGCCGAAGCTATCGAAGCCGAAAAGCGGCGCGCTGGCGTAGGCGCGATCGAGGGCGCCGCGCAGGCGCTTGCGCTCGGCCTCGACGTTGCGCGCGGTGCACGAGCAGGTGAGGACGACGTCGAGAGGCCCGACCCGGGCCCGCAGCTCGTCGAGGGCGGCGGTGGTGCGGGCCACCAGATCGGTCGGTCGCATGATCCGCAAGACCGCGCCGGCGTCGACCGCGGCCGCCACGCTCAGGTGGTCGCCGTCGACGTCGCGGATCGACCGGACGTAGGGCCGGCCGTCGATGTAGACCGCGAACGGGTACTCGGCGACGAGCTGGTGATCGAGCGGGCCGACCGCGCCGAGCGCGCGGATCCGCGCCAGGTAGCGCGGCGCGGCCGGGAAGCCATCGAGCTCGGTGATGAGCCGACGCGCCGGATCCGCGCCGGTCACGACCACCCGCTCCTGGGTCGGCGTCATGTGCTCGCACATGACGACATCGAACCGGCGCTCGGTGGCGAGGAGCACGACCAGGCCGGCGTCGCGCCACGCGCGACCGTCGACGAAGATCGCCGAGCGGCCCGGGGTCAGGCGGGTCTCCGACGACGACCCGCCGACCATGCCGATGCGCGGCGCCGCCGCGGCGGTGCCCAGGCAGAAGCCCTCGGCAGCGGTCGCGCGGCCGTCGACCAGGGCGAAGCCGACGTGGCGCTCGCGGTCGAGCTCCTCGAGGGCGAGGCCGAGTTCGGCGGCGGCAGCGGCGGTCGCGGCGCGCCCGGCCGACAGCGGCCCGGCGGTGAGGCCGGTGGCCAGCCCGAGGCCGACCCGGACCGCCGGCGGCGCCAGCACCAGGGCGACCGCGGTGCCCTCGAGGGTGGCCCCGGCCAGCTCGCGCTCCGTGGTGCAGCCGACCACCCGGGCCGGGGCCAGCGCGGCGGCCAGCGCCGGGGCCACCTCCTCGGGATCGAGCCGACTGGAGACGAAGACCAGCACCACCGCGCCCGGCCCAGGCGCCAGCCGGGCCCGCAGGTCGGCGGCGAGCTGGCCCACCGACTCGGCCGGGACCACGCAGCGCGGCAGCGGCTCGCTCACCGCTCCATCACAGCACAGCCGGGCGGCGCTGTCGCGGCCGGTCCGGCAGCCGAAAAGTTGCCCCGGAGCGCGAGCGGTCGCTTCCATAAGGGCATGGAGAAGCTCTGCAGCGTCTGCGGACAGTCGTTCCGCCCCGCCTACGTCTACCAGGTCGCCGTCACGGGGGACGGCCAGCGCGGGTACTACTGCTCGCTCGATTGCAGGAAGGACGGCCTCGGTGACGAGGCGTTCCGAGCCAAGCGCGCGCGCCGGGTCGCGGTCTTGAACCAGAAGGGCGGCACCGGCAAGACCACGACCTCGGTCAACCTGGCGGCCGGCGTCGCCGAGCGCGGCCACAAGGTCCTCCTGGTCGACACCGACGCCCAGGGCAACGTCGGGGTGTCGCTCGGCGTCGCCGGCGAGAAGTCGCTCTACCACGTGCTGGTCGAAGGCGCCGACCCGACCGAGGTCTCGGTCCCGGTGCGCAACCACCTCGACGTGATCACCAGCGACTCGACCTTGGCCGCCGCCGAGATCTGGCTGGCCCGCCAAGACCCCGCGCAGCGGTCGCGCATCATGACCAAGCGCCTGAACCTGATGCAGGTGTCGCGGCGCTACGACTACGTGATCATCGACTGCGGCCCGTCGCTCAACCTGCTCAACCAGAACGCGCTGTCGTACGCCGATGAGGTCGTGATCCCGGTGACCTGCGACTACCTGGCGCTGGTCGGCGTCAAGCAGGTGCTGCGGACCATCAAGGACGTCGAGCGCCACCTCGGCCACGCGGTCCGGGTGTCGGCGGTGCTGCCGACCTTCTACGACGGCCGGACCCGCCTGGCCCGCGAGGTCTACGAGACCCTGCAGGGCCACTTCAAGCAGAAGTGCCTCGACCCGATCCGCATGAACACCAAGCTCGCCGAGGCCCCCAGCCACCGCAAGAGCATCTTCGAGTACGCGCCGCAGTCGCACGGCGCGGCCGACTACAACCGCGTCGTCGACTGGCTCCTGGCCTCGACGGCGACGCACCACCAGACGACCGGCGACGCCACGGTCGCCGCGTGAGGTCGCCATGAAGGAAGACAAGCTGCTCGCCCACGATCCCCTGGCCGACGCCGAGGCGATCCTGCGCGAGGACTTCTACGGTCGGGCCGCGCCCGGCGAGGCCGCGCCGCGCAAGCGCCGAGGCGACGCCGCCGCCGCGCCGCGCCCGACCCACTACAAGGTGATCTGCATCTCGATGTACACCCGCGACATCGAGGAGCTCGACGCCAAGGTGGCCGAGCTGAAGCGCCGGGGCTGGACCAAGGCCAACAAGAGCCAGCTCATCCGGCTGGCCCTCGCCCAGCTCGACCTCGACAGCCTGCCGGTCCCGCGGCAGTAGCGGTCTCCTCGGCCTCGGACTCGGACTCGGTCTCGGCCTCGGACTCGGACTCGGACTCGGCCTCCGCCTCGGACTCGGGATCGGGTTCGGGTTCCGGTTCCGGTTCCGGCCTCGGTCTCGGTCTCGGCCTCGGCCTCGGTCTCGGCCTCCGCCTCGGTCTCGGACTCGGTCTCGGTCTCGGCCTCGGTCTCGGCCTCGGTCTCGGACTCGGTCTCGGCCTCCGCCTCGGCCTCGTTCTCGGCCTCCGCCTCCCCCGCCCGCCTAAAACTCGCGGCCCAGGCCGAGGGTGAGCACATGGTTCAGATCGGTGCGCGTGGCCTCGGTGACCCCGGTGATCCGGTTGGACTCGCCCGACCAGCTCGTCTTGCGGTAGCCGAAGCGATAGCCGGCCTCGAGGTTCCACGCGCCGCGCCACGCGTAGGCGCCGGCCAGCGCCAGGGTCGCGCCCATCGCGCCCTCGAGATCGCCGTCCTCGTTGTTCTCGGTCTGGCTGCGGGTGCCGGGATAGATCAGATCGAGCGACGCCCGAGCTCCGATCTTCGGCGTCACCTGGGGCATGGTCACCCCGACCCCGAGCGACGGACCGCGGAAGGTCTCCGACGGGATGCTGGCCGCGTTCATCAGGTTGGCGATCGAGGTGATGCCGACGTGGTAGCCGAGGCGCCCCCACACCACGGTGCCGCGGCGATCGTGGAGGTCGTAGCCGCCGACCACGCGCAGGTCGACGTCGTGGGTCTTGAAGCCGATGTCCTCGTCGGCGAACCGGATGCCCGGGGTCGACCAGCAGCCGAGGTACTCGACGCCGCCGCCCAGGTAGTAGTCGCGCTGGTAGGCGTAGACCACCTCGACGCCCAGGTTGACGCTGAGCGCGGTGGGATCGACGGCGTAGTTGGCCGGCGGGTTGGTCGCGGTCTCGGGGCCGTTGCTGTTGAAGCGGCCGCCGAGGGACGCGAAGCCGACCCGGGCCTTGGTCGCGATGACCCGCGGCCGCCGCGCCGCGCCGCGATCCTCGACCACGAAGTCCTCGACCGCCTCGGTCGAGACGTAGCCGGCGTCATCGCCGAACTCGACCCGGGTCCAGGTGTCGCCGCGCTCGAGCACGGTCAGCTTGGCGCCGCGCCGGAGGGTCCGGGTGGCCTTGGCCTTGCGCGACGCCCGCGGATACAGGCTGACCTTGGAGGCGATCACGACGACCATATCGGGGGCCTCGGGCTCGACCTCATCGTCGTCGCCGCCCTCGTCGTCGTCGCCCTCGTCGTCGTCGCCTTCGTCGTCGCCTTCGTCGTCGGCGGTGCGGCGAGGCTTGGCCGGCTTGGCCGGCTTGGTCGGCTTGCGCGGCCGGACCTCGGGCTCGTCGTCATCACCCCCGCCATCGCCGCCGTCATCATCGTCTCCCACATCGACCGCGTCGGCGCCGACCCGGTCGTCCGGGGCGCTCGAACCCCAGCCCCGGCGCTGCGACCGGCCATCGACGAAGGGCCGGCGGCGGGTGTTGCGCGGCACGTCGTCGTCGCCGTCGAGGGAGGTCACCGTGGAGCGGGTGATCCAGCCAGTGCGGCCGTTGACCCGGACCTTGAGCCAGCGGCCGTCGCGCTTCAGCACGGTCAGGGTCGTGCCCTCGGCGACCTTGGTCACGACCGCCGATTGCTCGCCGATCTCGCGGTACACCTTGGTCGTGTCGGTGGTCTGGACGCGCTCGGCGGCGGCGCCGCCGGCCAGGGCGGCCACGCCGGCCAGGGCGAGGACGAGCCGGCGGACGGCTCGTGCGGGATCGACACGCATGGCCGTATTCTCCTACAACCCGCGTGCCGAGGCTCGCGCGATGCCGCGCTTCTGGGCCAACCGGCTGATTTTGCTTGCCGGTGAGATCGGCGCCCCCAGGTCCCCTGGGGCCCAGGGCTCCCAGCCGGAGGTCCAGGCGAGGTCGGTGGACCTCGGGGGAGGATCCTGGGGCACCGTTCGTATTACGCTACGGTCAGGTCGTTTGCCCGACCTACCAGGAGCCGCGCATGCCCTCGAATACGTACAACGTCAAGCAGCGCTCGTACGCCACCTCCCGCTTCGCGGTGCAGATCGACGGTCAGGACATCACGGCCTTCGTGAAGAACGTCGAGGGCGGCCTGGTCAAGACCGACGCCGTCGAGGAGAAGGCCGGCGTCGCGAACTTCCCACAGAAGCACGCGGGGACGCGCTCGGTCGAGCCGCTGACGCTCGACATCGGCATGTGCCGCAATAGCTGGGTGCTCGAGAAGGTCAGCACCTGCATCAACAGCAAGAAGCACGAGCGGTTCTCCGGTCAGATCGACTACGTCGATGCCAACTATGGCGCGCGCTTCACCCACCAGTTCACGCGGGCGCTGATCACCGAGATCGGGTTCCCCACGTTCGATCCGACCGCGAAGGACGCCGCGTACATCAAGCTGAAGCTGCAGCCGGAGACGGCTGACTTCGACGTCGCCTCGGGTGGCAAGATCCAGACGACGTCGTTCGCCGAGCAGAAGCTCTGGCAGCCCAACGCGTTCTACCTGGAGATCGAGCGCGGCGGCGACAAGATCGACTGCTCGAAGGTGACCAAGATCGAGGCGATGACGGTGAAGGTCGGCACCAAGCCCGGGCCCCAGGGCCCGCGGCAACTGCCGGCCTACCTGCCGACCACGGTGCAGATGCCGAAGCTGTCGATCCACCTGCCGCTCCACGGCGCCGAGTCCGCGATCAAGTGGTACCGCGAGGCGGTCGCGGCCACCCAGTCGCTCAAGTCCGACAGCACCGGCTACGAGGCCACCGGCGCGCTGGTGTTGCTCGACGCCTCGCGCAAGGAAGAGCTGTATCGCATCACCTTCGACGGGCTGGGCCCGGAGCTGGTGACGATCGTCAAGGGCGAGGGTGGCAGCACCAACCTGAAGACCTGCAAGCTCGACATGTACGTCACGTCGATGAAGCTCGGGAGCTGACGCTCCGAGCGTCGTGGCGGGCGGGTCGTTCGAGCGGGCGGGTCAGCGCGCCAGGTGCCAGGCGAGGGCGCAGGCCGCGAGCCCCGCGATCAGCGTGGCGGCGACGTAGCCCACCGCCAGGCCGACGGCGCGGCGCTCGAGGAGCGCGACGGTCTCGAGGGCGAAGGTCGAGAAGGTCGTGAAGCCGCCGAGGAAGCCGACCCCGACCACGGCCCGCCAGCGCGCGGCGTCGGGCCGGGCCGCCGCCAGCGCCACGACCAGCCCGAGGGCGGCGGCGCCGACGACGTTGACCGCCAGCGTGGCCCACGGGAAGCGCCCCGGGCCACCGCCGATCGCCAGCGCGACCGCGTAGCGGGCCAGCGAGCCGAGACCTCCGGCGATCGCGATCGCCACCGCCAGCGACGGGCTCATCGCGCGACCAGCCCGACCCACAGGTCGTAGAGGACGTGGGCGTAGACCGCGTGGGCCAGCGAGCGCTGCCAGAACACCGCCGCGAAGCCGACCCCGGCGAGGACGCGGAACGAAAACGTCGCCAGCTCCCACGGCTCCCCCGCCAGGTGGTGAGCGGCGGCGAAGGCGAGGCTCGACGAGACCACCGCGGCGACCACCGCGGCGCGCCGGCCGAGCCCCAGGTGGATCGCCAGCGCGGCCCCTCCGCCGACGCCGAGCAGGCGGAAGCCGAGCTCTTCGTGGACGCCGGCGCCCAGGGCCGCGACCACCGCGGTGCCGCCCAGGCCGACGCCCGACGCCAGGAGCGCGGCGACCGCGACCAGGGTGAGCGCGTAGAGCGCGGCCTCGCCGACCAGCGGCGCGAGGACGGAGAGAGACACGGCGCGGCGGCGGCCGCTCCGGGCGAGCCACGCCAGATAGGCCAGGCCCAGGCCGGCGTAGGCCGCGAGGTAGATCGCGCGCTGCCCGTCGCAGGCCGCCCACAGCGCCCGGGTCGGCAGATCGATCGCGCTGTGCTGGCCGGTCAACGCGACCGCCACGCCGTAAGCCAGGGCCAGCGGGCCGATCGCGGCCAAGCTGGCGGCGAGATCGCCGCGTCCGGCCCAGCCGACCCCGCGCCTCACCGCGCCCTCCGACGGCGGCGCCCGCGATGGTCGCGATGGCGGGCGACCGCGGGAGACTCGTCGCGCGGTCGGACGGTGGCGACGGTGAGATCGCCGGCGCCGAACAGCCGGGCGGCGAGCCGCGCCACCGCGGCGGCGTCGACCGCGGCGAGCCCAGGGCTCGGCGGCCGACCGGTCAGGCCGGCGATGGCCAGGGCGTCGAGGCGGCGCCGCAGCTCGGCGCCATCGACCAGCAGGCGGTCGCGCACCGCGGCCACGGTGGCGGCGTCCGGGGGCGCAGCGGCGAGGCGGGCCAAGGCGGCGCGCGCCGCCCAAACGGTGGCCGCGCGATCGGCCGGCTGGTCGAAGACCACCGCGAGGTAGCCGCGGTCGAGAGTGTCGGCGACGGCGATCCGGGTCGCGATCGCGCCGGCCCGCGCCGCCGCGAGCGGGCCGGCCGGCTCGGCCAGGTAGGCGGCCAGGACCTCGAGGGCCGCGCGATCGGGGTCGCCAGCGGGCAGGCCGTCGACCCCGACGGCGAGCGCCGCCTGCCCCGGAGCTCCGTCGACGAAGACCTCGCGCGCCCCGGCGGGCGCGAGGGGCGGCCGGGCGACGGCGGCCGGCGCGGACGGGCCCGCGGCGGTCGGCGGGCCGCTCGCCAGCGCCGCGGTCAGGTCGGCCAGCTCGATCGGGCCGATCGCCGCGACCGCCGCGTCGGCCAGGCGATGATGATCGCGCCACCACGCGGCGACGGTGCGCGCCGACAGACCGGGCGGCGGCGCGGCGGCGACCGCCGCCGCCAGCGGGTCGTCGCCGTACCGGGTCGCGACGAAGAGCGCGAGGGCCTGGCGCTGGGCGCTCCCGGCGAGGTCGCGGGCCAGCGCGGCCAGGCGCTCGCGATCGCGGGCGTGGCCGACCAGGCTCTCGTCGGGCGCCGCCAGGCAGCCGATGATGACGCCGACGGCGTCGCGCCAGCCGTCGGCCGGCAGCTCGGCGCGGACGCCGACGCGGTCGCGCTCGACCACCACCTCGGCGCGGCCGCCGAGGGCGTCGAGGGCGCTGCCGTCGAGACATCGGGCCAGGCTGGCGGCGGCCAGCGCGGTCGCACCGCGGGCGGCGAGGTCCTCGACGGCCGGCGGGGTCGGCCACAGCCAGCGGAGGTGCACCGTGGCGCCGGGCCGATGCTCGAGGCGCACCCGCCCGACGGCGCGGACCGGGGCGAGCGCGGGTCGGGCCTGGCGTCGCGATCGCGGCGGCGCCGCGGCCGCGATCGCGCGCGCCGCCGCCAGGGCCGCCGCCGGCGTCACCGCCGCGACCGCCCGACGGTACCGTGCCGGCCACGTCGGATCGCCGGTCAGGTGGAGCGCCGCGGCCAGGACGCCCAGGGGGCCGCGAGCGCCCACGATGGGCAGGCGATCGGCCGACCTCCGGGCCTCGCGCCAGGCGTCGCGGTCGCCGGGCGCCGGCCAGGCCAGGCGCCCCGGCTCGATCAAGAGCGTCCCCGACAGCAGGGCGGCGCGCCCGGTGGCGGCGGCGGCCACCGCGACGACCGGGGCTCCAGCCGCCGTCGGCAAGGGCCCAGGCGCCAGGGCCCGCCCGGCCGGCGAGCGCAGCCACCGCCGCGGCCGCGCCCGACGCGTGCCAGGCCAGCGCCCGAGGAAGCCTGGGACCGAGGCGGCGACGAAACGCCCCCGCACGACCAGCGTCGCGCGGTGGGCCCGCCAGGCCTCGCGCCAGTGCGCGGCGACCGCCGCCGGGCCGCCCGACCGACCGACGCCCGGACGCTCGCCGCCGGGCTCGGCCGCCAGCGCCGCCAGCTCGGCCGCGACCACCGCGGGGTGAGCCTCGACCGCGGTCATCGCCCGCCACAGCGGGACCAACGTCTCGGCCAGGCCCGGCGCCGCCGCCCGCACGATGGTGGCCTCGGGGGTGACCCGACCGTCGAGGGCGCCGCCGGCCTGGGCCAGGGCGACGTGCTCCGCCAGATGCGCCAGGGGACGATGGTCGTCGTCGACGCCGCCGCCGAGCCAGGCCTCGGCCACGACGCCGTCGGCGGTGTCGTCGGGCACCGCGACCACGGTGAGGCCGTCGAGGTGCCAGGTGGTCGCGAGGTCGGGTGCGCGCATCGCCGCGGCCGCGATCGCCCCGGCCAGGGCGAGCGCGCCGAGGCCGACAGTGTAGGCACGACGCGACGTCAGGGGCACGTTTCCGGCAGCATAGCCCGACCCACCGCCCGTCCGGGGCTACACTCGGCCCATGGTTCGACCCTGGCTCCCCGTCCTGGCCCTCGCGGCGGCCTGCGGCAGTGACCCGGCGGATGTCGCCGGCTCCTATACGCTGGTCCTGACCAACGGCGACAACGGCTGCGCGATCGCCAACTGGACGCCCGGACCGATCAACGGCACGACCACGGTGGTCATCAGCCAGAACGGCGCGTCGGCGGCGGCCGACGTCCAAGGCCTGGCGGCGATCGCGCTCGACGCCCTGGTCGGCGGCCACGTCTTCACCGGCGATGTCGACGGCGCTAGCCTCGACCTGGCGATCGAGGGCACCCGCAGCATGAGCCAGGGCTCGTGCGCCTACACGATCGACGCGTTCCTCGACGCGACCCTGGCCGGCGACAACCTGAGCGGCGAGGTCACCTACCGCGCCCGCACCAACGGCGGCAGCGACTGCGGGACGCTGACCGGTTGCGTCAGCCGGCAGGCCCTGGCCGGCGCGCGCCCACCCTCGTGATCACCCGCCTGCCGTCGGTCCAGCCCGAGCTCACCACCCCGCGGCTCCGGCTGCGCGCCTTCGTGCCGACCGACCGCGCGGCGGTGATGGCCCTGGCCGGCGACGCCGCGGTCGCCGAGTTCCTGCTGCACCTCGCGCATCCGATGACCGCCGAGGCCGCCGACGACTGGGTGCGGTCGGCGATCGACGACTGGGCGATCGGCGGCAGCCCGACCTGGGCGGTGACGCGGCGCCGCGGCGGCCGGGTGGTGGGCGCGGTCTGGCTGCGCTGGGCGCCGCGCCACGATCGGGCCGAGCTCGGCTACTGGCTGGGGCGGCGGTCCTGGGGCCACGGCTACGCCCGCGAGGCGGCGGCGGCGGCGGTCGGCTTCGGCTTCGACGTCCTGGGGGTGCATCGGGTCTTCGCCCAGCACCTCGACGGCAACCTGCGCTCGGCGGCGGTGCTGGAGGCGATCGGCATGGCCTTCGAGGGCGTGCGGCGCGGGCACGTCAAACGCCGCGGCGCCTACCGCGACCTCTACGGCTACGCCATCGTGCGACCGTGACCGGCTGGCCCGCGGCTTGCTGCCGGTCCGGCGGGGGCCGTCGACCGGACCCCGGATCGCGAGGTTCCGCTGCCGTGACGTTGCCAATCGCAACCTTCGTCGTCGCCGCCGTCGCCGCCGCTGCGGCCGGGTGCGCCAACGCGCGGATGGACGATCCGCCGACCGACGCCGCCCCCGGCGACGCCGGCCGAGTCGATGGGGCGGGTCCCGACGGCGCGCCGACCGACGCCGCGCCCCTCGACGGCCCCAGCCCGGACGGCGGCGATGCCGCCCCGTCGCCCGACGGCGCCGCCGGCTGCCCGACCGACGCCACCGGGACAGCCTGCGTGCTCGCGCTGCACGCCCGGGCGCGCGCCGGCTGCGCGCCGGCCGACGTGACGGCGCTGACCGCGGCCTTGACCGCGCGGCGCGGCGAGCTGCCGCTGTGGCACGACGGCACCGCGCTCTTCGCGGCCGATCGTGCGGTCGCGATCGCCGGCGCGTGGAACGCCTGGTCGACCACCGCCACGACCACCACCGCGCTGTGCGCCGGATCGCTCCACACCGCGACCGCTGCGGTGGCCACCGGCCACTGGCAGTACAAGATCGTGGCCGACGGCACCTGGACCCTCGACCCGTGGAACCGCGGCTTCGCGTTCGATGACTTCGCCGGCAACCCCGAGGGCCGCAACTCGGTGCTCAACACCCCCGACTCCGGTCGCGGCCATCTGGTGGCCCGGGCCGAGCCGCTGTGCTCGACCGCCCTCGGCAACTGCCGCGAACTCACCGCCTACCTGCCGCCGGGCTATCACGCCCCGGCCCAGGCCGCGACGCGCTACCCGGTGGTCTACCTTCACGACGGCCAGAACGTCTGGGACGACCACGACTGCTGCTTCGGCCACACCGGCTGGGAGGTCAACGTCGCCCTCGACGCCGAGCTAGCCGCCGGCCGGGTGGCGCCGGTGATCGCGGTGGCGGCGGGCCACGGCGGCGCGGCCCGCAACGCCGAGTACGGATGGTCGACGACGGTCGGCGGGGCCCAGGAGACCTTCATGGCCTTCCAGCTCGCGACGGTCCAGCCGACCGCGGAGGCGCTGTGGCGCATCGATCCGGCGCGCCGGGTGGTGGCCGGGTCGTCGCTGGGCGGGCTCATCTCCATGCGACTGGCCCTGGAGCACCCGACCGTCTACCGCGGCGTGGCCTCGATCTCCGGCGCGTTCTGGCCCGGCCAGGACACCGGCACCGCGATCCGCGATCGGCTGCCGGCGGTCGGCAAGGTGCCGATGGCGATCTACCTCGACCACGGCGGCACCGCGGCCTCGGGCGGCGACGGCTACGCCGACAACCAGGCGGTGCGCGATCAGCTCGTCGGGCTGGGCTGGACCCGCGCTGACGCCCCGGCGTGTACCCGCGGCCCGGACGCGCTGTGCTACTGGCACGCGGTCGGCGCCAGCCACGACGAGCTGGCCTGGCGCGACCGGGCCTTCCGCTGGCTGCGCTTCCACTTCGCCCCGTGAGCGCGGCGGCTCACGGGCCGTCGAGGGGCAGGATCTCCTCGAGGATCGCCGGCTCGGTCGACGCGGTGACGTCGAACAGATAGATCGCGATCAACGTGTCGCCGTGCTCGAAGGCGCGCCACGAGCGGATGCGGTCGGGCAGCCCCTGGCGGGCGAACACCCGCTCGCGCGCGGCCTCGGACGGCGGGCCCAGGGCGGTGCGGCGGTCCACGAGCTGCCCCCAGCGCGCGGTCGCGCGATCGCGATCGGCCCAGCGCTCGAACCGCTGGACCCGCACGGTCCGACCACCGGCGTAGTGGGCCACGACCCAGGCGTCCCCGAAGACCGCGCCGGGCCGCCCGCACTGCGGGAAGACCTGCCGTCCGACGTCGGGCTCGCCGTTCGCGCAGAAGTCGTAGCGGCGCAAGGTCCGGGCGACCTCAGTCGAGGTCTGGCCCAGGCCGACCTCGAGCGGGCCGACCGCGCGCTGGGCTGCGCAACCAGCGACGGCCAGCGCGCCGGCGACCACGAGCGAAAGCAATCGAGACCTCACCGCCTCATGATATAGCGCCGCCCATGTCGCCTCGCGTCCGCGCCCTCACGATCTTCCTGGCCGTCGCGCTGGCGGCGGGCTGCGCCGATCCGCTGGGCCCGCCCCGGGTCGAGCCGCCGACCGCGCCCACCGCCGACGACGCCCGCTACACCGTCGACGGCCCCGGCTGGTACTTGGTCGGCGACGCCGCCACCGCCGCCCAGGACACGATGGTGATCGAGGTCGTGGCCCCGGCCGGCGTCGACGCCGTCGACGTCTGGGTCGCCGGTCGGCCGGGCGTCCGCCTCACCGCCGAGGACGGTCACCGTTTCACCGGCAGCTTCGCGATCGGCGACCTGCCGGTCGGCAGCTACGACGTGCTCCTGGCCGCCGACGGCGCGACCACCGGGTTCGCCCGCCGCGAGCTCCACCGCTCGCATCCGCTGTACTTCGTGATGTCGACCGACTGGGACTTCGCCGAGCCGGGCCAGAACTCCCTCGACATCCACGATCGCCTGCGCACCGATCACCCCGGCCTGCGCTACACGCACTTCGTCGGTCCCTACACCTTCACCGACCCGGAGCTGACCGAGACCCGCAAGGCCGAGCTGGCGACCTGGCTGACCACGCGCCGCGATCAGCACGACGACGAGATCGGGCTCCACATCCATCCGTGGTGCCACTTCGTCGCCACCTCGGGCCTGCCGTGCATCACCGATCAGTCGACGGTCTACCCCGAGGGCGATCCCACCGGGTACACGGTCAAGGTCGCGGCCTACGGCGAGGCTGACTTCGGCGTCCTCCTCGAGGCGGCCGACGCGGTGTTCGCCGCCCGCGGCCTGGGCAAGCCGGTGACCTTCCGCGCCGGCGGGTGGACCGCCTCGGTCGAGACCCTCCGGGCCCTGCACGCCAACGGGTTCGTCGCCGACACCAGCGCCAACA
This sequence comes from Kofleriaceae bacterium, assembly GCA_018057825.1. GTDB lineage: Bacteria > Myxococcota_A > Polyangia > Haliangiales > Haliangiaceae > UBA2376. Next base: position 26,876 of record JAGPCY010000031.1, read on the forward strand.
ACTGGATGCGGATGGAGGAGTGGAACGCCAATGGCGGCAGCGAACTCTATACGTGGAATATGGCCAACTGGTCGATGATCGGAGACACCAGCCAGCCGTACTATCCGAATATCGACGATGCCCAGTCGCCGGCCGCCCCCCAGATCGGGATTCTCGAGGTTCCCGACAACGCCATCATGGTGGACTACGTGACCGCGGCCGAGATGATCGCCATCTTCGGCGCCAACTGGGACGGCGCGCCGCTGCCGGCGCCGCGCAGCTTCATGATGGGCTTCCACCCGTCGCCGCGCTTCGGTGGCTTCTACTTCTCGCGGCTGCAGGACATCCTCAGCCACGCCGACCAGTTCCTGGCCACGAACCACGACGGCCCGGTCGTCTATGCGGTGCTGCGCGAGCTGGCCGAGGTGTGGACCGCCCCCTGACTCCGGCTGTCAGGGGATCTTTTCTGACGATCTGACTAGGCGTCTCACCGATTCCGTGTCAACCATCGGGGCAATCTAACTCTGGTGCTCCGACATGGCTGATATGGAAACTCGCATCAACGAACTCGTCGCCACCTTCGTCGCCGAGATCACTCGGCTGGCCCGGACGGCGGCGCTCGACACCCTCAACCGCGCCCTCGGCACCGACGGCGGCTCCCCAGCCCCAGCGCCCGCCCCCATCGCGGCGGCGCCGGCGGCTCGTCCCGCCCGCGCCCCGCGCCCGGCCAGCGCCGCGAGCGCCAGCGCCAAGCGGGCCAAGGGCGAGAAGCGCCCCAAGGCCGAGATCGCGCAGATGCAGGATCAGGTGCTGGCTCACATCAAGGCCAACCCGGGTCAGCGGATCGAGCACATCAACAAGGTGCTCGGCACCAAGACCTCGGACCTGACGCTGCCGCTCAAGAAGCTCATCGCGGCCGGCGCGGTCACGACCAAGGGCGCGCGCCGCGCGACCACGTACTTCCCGGGCTCCGGCGACGGGACCGCGGCGGCCGGCAAGGCCAGCGGCGGCAAGAAGCGCAAGCGCGGCAAGTAGCGGTCGAGGGGCGGGTGGGACGAGCGCGCGGCCGCCGATGATGCGGTCGCCGATGGTGCGGTCGCCGATGGTGCGGTCGCCGATGGTGCGGTCGCCGATGGTGCGGTCGCCGATGGTGCGGTCGCCGATGGTGCCGCGAAGTGAGCCGGCCGCTGGCCGGATTCACCGGCCGCGGCTACAGTGTCGCTCGGGGGAACCACTTGGAGTCCGACGTGCCCGCACGCGACACGATCATCCATCGCTTCTTGGCGCAGGGCGTCGCACGCCCGGCCGCGCCCGCCTACTTCACCAAACAAGGTGGCGTCTGGCGCCCGACCACCTGGCGCGACTACGTCGTCGAGGTCCGCACCGCGGCCCGGGCGCTGATCGCGCTCGGGTTCCCGGCCGGCGGCAAGGTCGCCATCCTCGGGTTCAACCGCCCCGAGTGGGTGATCTTCGATCTCGCGGCGATGATGGCCGGCGGCGCGGCCGCCGGCATCTACACCACCTGCTCCGCCGAGGAGGTCCAGTACATCGTCGATCACTCCGAGGCCCACGCGATCCTGATCGAGGATCGCGGGCAGTGGGACAAGCTGGCCGCGCAGCGCGACCGCCTGCCCCGGCTGCGCTGGGTGGTCGCCATGCGCGACTGCCCGCCGATCGATGATCCGCTGGTCCTGTCGTGGTCGGCCTTCCTCGACAAGGCCGCCGCGGTCACCGACGGCGAGCTCGACGGCCGGATCGACCGCCTCGAGCAGGCCGCGCTGGCGACCCTGATCTACACCTCGGGCACGACCGGGCCGCCCAAGGGGGTGATGCTGTCCCACGCCAACCTGGCCTGGACCGCGCGCGCGCTCCTCGATCAAGGCGGCGCGGCCAGCGACGACTGCGCGCTGTCGTACCTGCCGCTGTCGCACATCGCCGAGCAGATGTCGACGATCCTCGTGCCGGCGACCTCGGGCGCGACGATCTACTTCGCCGAGTCGATCGACAAGGTCCCCGACAACCTGAAGGAAGGTCCAGCCGACGGTGGTCTTCGGGGTGCCGCGGATCTGGGAGAAGTTCCACGCCGGCGTGACCGCCAAGCTGGCCGCCGCCACCGGCGCCAAGGCCCGCCTGGTGCGGTGGACCCAGGACGTCTGTCGTCGCGTCCAGGCCCTGCGCAACCGCGGCAAGGAGCCCGGTGGCCTCCTGGCCCTGCAGTATCGGCTGGCCGATCGACTGGTGCTGTCGAAGCTCAAGCCGGCCCTGGGCCTGGGCCGGGCCCGGCTGTGCGTCACCGGCGCCGCGCCGCTGGCCAAGGATGTCATCGAGTTCTTCGCGTCGATCGATCTGCCGCTCTACGAGATCTACGGCCAGTCCGAGGACTGCGGACCGACCTCGTTCAACCTGCCGGGCAAGACCAAGTTCGGAACCGTCGGCAAGCCGCTGCCCGGGGTCGAGGTTCGGCTGGCCGACGACGGCGAGATCCTGGTGCGCGGCCCCAACGTCTTCCTCGGCTACTACAAGGAGCCCGAGGCGACCCGCGAGACCATGGACGGCGAGTGGCTGCGCTCCGGCGACCTCGGGTCCTTCGACGAGGACGGCTTCCTGTCGATCACCGGGCGCAAGAAGGAGATCCTCATCACCGCCGGCGGCAAGAACATCGCGCCCAAGAACATCGAGGCCGCGATCAAGGAGTCGCCGCTGGTGGCCGAGGCGGTGGTGATCGGCGACCGCCGCAAGTTCCTGTCGGCGCTGATCGTGGTCGACGACGCCGCGGTGGCCGCGGCCCTGGGCCCGGCCGACGGCCCGCGCGACCGCCGGGCCGAGCTGCGGGCCGCCCTCGAGGCGCACCTTGCGGTGGTCAACGACAAGCTGGCCCGCGTCGAGCAGATCAAGAAGTTCACGATCCTCGAGCGGCCGTTCGCGATCGAGACCGGCGAGCTGACCCCGACGCTCAAGATCAAACGCAAGGTCGTGTCCTACAACTTCGCGACCGAGATCGAGGCGATGTACCAGGAGTGACCGCGGCGGCGCCGGCGGACCGATCCGGTTCGCCCCGCGCCTCGTATCGGGGACGTGCTGGTTCCCCTGCCGCGGCTCCGTGGCGCCAAGTCCTGGGTCCTGTCGTGTGGCGCAGTGGCGCTGGTCGGCGTGGTGGTGGCCGCGGTCACCGGCGCCCCCGGGCCGACCGACGGCGCGCCGGCGGTCCGCCGGCCACCGCCCGACGAGGTCATCGCGACCGTCGACGCCCGCGATCGCGGCGCGCGCGCGGCGGCCGCCGCCGGCGACGTCGCCGCCGCCGCCGCGTTGGTGCGCGCCGATCTGGCAGCGGCCCGCGCGACCGGCGATCCGCGGCCGCTGGGCCGGGCCCGCGCCACCCTGGCGGCGTGGGCCGCGGTCGCCGAGCCGCCCGCGCCCCTGGGCCTCCTGCGCGCCACCGTGGCCCAAGCCCTCCACGACTTCCCGGCCGCGCGCGCCGACCTCGACCGGCTGATCGCCGCCGCCCCCGACGACGCGCAGGCCCGGCTGACCCGGGCCGTGGTCGCCCTGGTCACCGGCGATCGCGCGACCGCCGCCGCCGACTGCGCCGCGGTCGAGCAGGAGGTCGGCGCGCTGTGGGGCGCCGCGTGCGCCGCGCCGCTGGCGGCCACCCGCGGCGGCGGTCCAGCCGGCCGGCAACGGCTGCGCGCCGCGCTGGCCTCGGCCGGCGATCACCCGGCCCGGGCCTGGGCGCTGACCGCGCTGGCCGAGCTCGAGCGGCAGCTCGGCGACGACCGCGCCGCCGAGCTGGCCTTGCGCCAGGCGGTGGCCGCCGACGCCGCCGACCTGTACGCCCAGGGCGCGCTCGCCGACCTCTTGCTCGACGCTGGCCGCCCGGCCGAGGTGGTCGTGCTCCTGGCCGAGGCCAGCGCCGAGCACCTGGTGGTGCGGCGCGCGATCGCCTTGCACCAAAGCGCCCCGGGCTCGGCCGCGACCGCCGCCGATCGCGCCGCGTTGACCGCGCGCTTCGCCGACCGGGTCGACCCCGCCGACGAGCTGCACCTGCGCGAGCGAGCGCGCTTCCGTTTGGCGATCGTCGGTGACCCCCGCGGCGCGCTGGCCGACGCGGTCGCCAACTGGGCCCAGCAGCGCGAGCTGGCCGACGCCCGGTTGGTCCTGGCCGCGGCGCGGGCCGCTGGCGACCGCGCGGCCGCCGCCCCGGTGCTGGCCTGGCTCGACGCCGTCGGCGTCGACGACGCGGTCAGCGCTGGCGATCGCGCGGCCCTGGGCGGTGCGCCGTGAAGGCCGGGCTATGCGCCGCCCTGGCGCTCGCGATCTGCGCCGTGACCGCGGCCCCGGCCGCCGCCCACCGCGAGAGCACCGGCTACCTGTCGCTCACCGTCGACGGCGCCACCGTCACTGGCCGCCTCGAGCTCACCGCCGGCGAGCTGGCCCGCGCGGTCGTCCTCGACGACGGTGACGGCGCCGTGCGCTGGCGCGAGGTCGAGGCGGCGGCGCCGGCGCTGACCGCGTACCTGGCGCCCCGCGTGGTGCTGACCGTGGCCGCCGGGCCGTGCCCGCTCCAGTTCGCGCCCGAAGGCGTCGTCGATCGCGACGACGGCCCAGCGATCGCGATCGCCCTGGTCGCGACCTGCCCCGGCCCGGCCGAGCCGCTCACGATCGACTATCGCGCGCTGGTCGAGGTCGACGCGCGCCACCGCGCGCTGATCCGGCTGACCACCGCCGGCGGCACCACCGCGGCGATCGCCCGCGGCGCCCCGGTCACCGTGCGCGGCGACACCGCCCCGCGGGTCCGCGACTTCGTGGCCACCGGGGTCTGGCACATCTGGATCGGCCTCGACCACGTGTTGTTCCTCCTCGCCCTGCTCTTGCCGGCGGTGTGGGTGCGGCGCGGGCGCGGCTTCGTGCCGGCGGCCACGCCGGGCGCGGTGGCCCGCGATGTCCTCGCGGTCGTCACCGCCTTCACGGTCGCGCACTCGATCACGCTGGCGGTCGCCACCGCGGGCTGGCTGACCGTGCCACCGCGGCTGATCGAACCGGCGATCGCGGTCTCGGTCGCGCTGGCCGCGCTCAACAACCTGTGGCCGGTGATCGACGGTCGCTGGGCCGCGGCCTTCGCCCTCGGGCTCCTCCACGGGTTCGGCTTCTCCGGCGTGCTCGCCGAGCTGGGCCTGCCACCAGCCGCCCTGGCCCCGGCGCTCATCGGCTTCAACCTCGGCGTCGAGCTCGGTCAGCTCGCGATCGTCGTCGCCGTCCTCCCGCTGGCCTACCTGGCCCGCGCCACCCGCGCGTACCGCGCCGTGGTCCTCCTCGGGTCGATCGCGATGGTCGCGATCGCCACGCTGTGGGCGATCACCCGCGCGCTGTGAACGGAGTCGTCATGCACCTGCCCTCGCCGCTCGCCGCGATCCTGAGCCTCGCCGCCGTCGCCACCCTCGCCGCCTGCCGGGACCGCCCGACGACCGGGCCGACCGCCGCCGCCGCGCCCGCCCTGCCCGCGCCCACCGCCGCGACCCCGGCCGCCGCCGGCGCGGGCGGCGCCGAGCTGCGCTCCCTGGCCGGGCGTCTGGCCTTCGAGGCCGCCAACCGTCCGACCGGCACCCCGCGCCTCGAGGCGCTGGTGACCGCGGCCGCCGCCGCCGGGGTCGAGATCGTCGACACCCGCCAGTACCTCGGGCTGACCGCGGCCGCGGCCTACTGCGCCGGCGGCCGCACCGCCGATGGCCTGGCGGTGGCGGTGTGCGAGTACCCCGATCCCGCCGCCGCCGCCGCCGGGCGCGCCCACGTCGAGCGCCGGTTCCCCGACGTCGGTCTGTCCCGCCGGATCGTCGTCCGCGGCGCGACCACCTTGACCACCACCGCGCACGATCCCGGCCTGACCGGGACCCAGGCCGCGGTCGAGCGCGTCTTCGCGACGCTGTGACCGCGGGCGCCGCCCGCTGGCTTCCGCGCCGATCTCGGCGCCGATTCATCAACCGACAGGAGGACCCATGCACCCGAAGCTCGTGGGTGGAGCGCTGCTCATCGCCGCAGCGACTCTGCCCGCCCCGATCTACGCCTCGAGCCATCGCGAGGCGCCGTTCATCACCGAGAACCCGAAGGTCGACGCCACCGACTTCTACATGTTCTCGAGCTACGAGGCCGGCCGCGCCGGCTACGTGACGCTCATCGCCAACTACCTGCCGCTGCAGGCGGCCTACGGCGGCCCCAACTACTTCACCCTCGATCCCGACGCGCTCTACGAGATCCACGTCGACAACAACGGCGACGCGGTCGAGGACCTGACCTTCCAGTTCGACTTCTCGCTGGCGCTGGCCAGCGGGGGCGCCGGGCTGCGCCTGCCGGTCGGCCCGTCGGCGAACCAGCGCATGGTCGCGGTGCCGTTCACCAACATCGGCGCGGTAACCGCGGCCGATCGCACGGCCCAGAACGTCCTCGAGAGCTACACGGTCACGCTGGTGCGCGGCGATCGCCGGACCGGCACCGCGACCCCGATCGCCAACGCGACCGGCGGCGCGACCACCTTCGCCAAGCCGCTCGACAACATCGGCACCAAGTCGATCGCCAACTACGCGGCCTACGCCAACGCCCACATCTACGACGTCACGATCCCGGGCTGCACGCCGCCGGCCGGAACCTCGCCGCGGGTCTTCGTCGGCCAGCGCGCCGAGGGCTTCGCCGTCAACCTCGGCCAGATCTTCGATCTGGTGAACCTCGATCTCGACGCCGCCACGCCCCAGGCCAACCCGATCGGCGCCCAGGATCAGAACGCCAACACGATCGCCGGGGCCAGCGTCACGACCCTGGCGATCGAGGTGCCGGCGAGCTGTCTGAACGACGCCGCCGACACCAAGATCGGCGCCTGGACCACCGCCAGCCTGCGCCAGGCCCGGGTCTTGAACCCGGCCGCCGGCTTCGCCAACCCGACCCGCGAGGGCGGCGCCTGGACCCAGGTCTCGCGCCTCGGCATGCCGCTGGTCAACGAGGTCGTGATCGGCCTGCCCGACAAGGACAAGTTCAACGGCAGCGAGCCGTCGGGCGACGGCCAGTTCATCGATTACGTCACCCACCCGACCTTGCCCGAGGTCCTGGAGATCCTGTTCGGCGGGGTCGGCGTGGTCGCCCCCAACAACTTCCCGCGCACCGATCTGGTGACCGCGTTCTTGACCGGCATCCCGGGCGTCAACGACACCGCGACGCCGTCGGAGATGTTGCGCTTGAACACCGGCGTGCCGGCGACCGCGGCCGCGGCGCAGAACTCGCTGGGCGCCGCGCTGTGCGTCGATCGCACCGCCACCGGCGCGGTGGTCGACCTGACCAACACCGGCTGCGATCCGGCCGGCTTCCCCAACGGCCGGCGCCCGGGCGACGACGTGACCGATCTGGCGCTGCGGGTGGCCATGGGCTACCTGGCGCCGACCGGGGACTCGCCGGCCGGCGCGCTGCCGTTCGTCGACGGCGCGTTCCTGGCGCCGACCTCGTTCGCGGTCACCTTCCCCTACCTCAACACCCCGCGACCGGGGGCGCCGTGAAGGCCGCCCTGCGCGCCGCCGCGCTGGCCCTGGTCGGCCTGGCTGCGGCCTGCGGCGACGACGGCACCCCCGCCGGTGAGGACGGCCGGCCGCCCGACGCGCCGATGGCGATCGACGCCGGGATCGACGCCCCGCCCGACGCCAACACCTTCACGACGTTCGTGATCGATCAGATCCAGAACCAGACCACGGCGACCGCGAGCCCGGTGCCGTTCGCGACCTTCGGGACCCTGCCCGACCCCGACGTCGACAACCCGGCGGCCTACGCCCCGCTGTTCCCCTAGCACCGAGACCGAGGGGTGGGCCGAGGATCGCCGGCCAGAAGTTGGTCGCGGCGGGGCCGGGTCCTGTACGATCGAGGGCGATGCTGGCTCGGCGCGTGATCGCGCTCTCGGTCGACAAGGGCTTCGGCAAGGTCATCGCCACCGCGCTGCGCGCCGCCGGTGGCGTGGTCGAGCTGCACGCCGATCTGGCGGCCCTCGGCACCGGCGACCTCCAGGCCGCCCTGGTGGTGGTCCACCTCGACGGCGCGCTGGCCAGCAGCCTCGAGGAGCTGGCGCTCCGGCTGCGGCCCGACGCGTACCTCATCGCGATCTTGCCGACCCACGCCCTGGCGCTGTCGGTCGACGCGATGAAGCTGTCGGAGCGGATCGCGGCGGTCATGGTCCAGCCCGACCTCGATCCCGGCGAGCTGGCGGCGACCGCGACCCGGCTCCTGTCGGGCGACATCTTCGGCCTCGAGAAGATCGTGCCGTGGGGCACCCGGATCTACTCGACCCTGGTCGGCGACTACCAGGAGAAGTCGCTGTGCATCGCCCAGCTCCTCGAGTTCGCCGAGCTGATGGGGGTGCGGCGCAAGTACCGCGACAACATCGAGCGCTGCCTCGACGAGATGCTCATGAACGCGCTCTACGACGCGCCGGTCGATGAGCAGGGCCAGCCGGTGTTCGCCGAGATCCCGACCAAGAGCCGGATCGGGCTGCGCATGGAGCAGAAGGTGGTCGTGCAGTACGCCTGCACCGGCGGGATGTTCGCGCTGTCGGTGCGCGACAGCTTCGGCCGCCTCGAGCGCGCGACCATCCTGCGCTACCTGTACAAGTGCCTGCACTCCGAGCAGCAGATCGATCGCAAGACCGGCGGCGCCGGGCTCGGCCTGTACTTCATCGCCTCGAGCTCGTCGCGGTTCGTCGTCAACGTCCTGCCCGGGGTCGCCACCGAGTGCGTCGTCACCCACGACCTCGAGGCGCCCAAGATCGAGCTGACCCAGTTCGGCTACTTCGTCGAGAAGATCGACGCCGCCGGACGGCTGGCCGCCGGCCCGTCGCGGCTCTTGCCGCAGGGCGCGAGCCACCCAGTCGAGCGCCGCGCCCAGCCGCCGCGGGCGCCGCGCGGCGTGGTGATCGGGCTGTCGGCCGCGATCGCGCTCCTGCTCGCGCTGATCGCGATGGTCGCGGTGCCGCGGCTGTCGCGCCCGTCCACCACCTCGGTCCGGATCGCGGTCGAGCCGGCCGGCGCGACCATCGAGCTCGACGGCCACGCCCGCGGGGTGGCCACCGACGGCACGCTGCTGGTGACCGGCCTCGAGGTCGGGCGCGCCTACCGGGTGGCGGCGCGGCTCGACGGCTACAGCCCGACCGAGACCGTGTTCCAGCCGGCCGCCGGGCCGCCGACCAACCTCGATCTGCGGCTGGTGGCGCGCACCGCGGCGGTCGAGATCGACTCCGATCCGCGCGGCGCGATCGTGACCATCGCCGGCCAGGAGGTCGGGGTCACGCCGACCACCCTGACCCGGCTGACCCCGTCGAGCGACGTGACCTTGACCGTGCGCCGGACCGGCTACGCCGCGGTCGAGCGGACCATCCGGGTCCCGGCCGCCGGCGGCGCCGCGCAGATCGCCCTGGCGATGACGATGGACCCGAGCTTCGCGTCGCTGGCGGTGACCTCGCGGCCGCCGGGGGCCGAGATCTACGTCGACGGCCAGCGCCAGGTCGGGCTGACCACGCCGACCAAGGAGCTCCTGGTCGAGGCCGGCCGGCCCCACGTGGTGTCGCTGCGCCTGCCCAAGCACGCCCCGGCCTCGATCCCGGTGACCGCGCAGGCCGGCGCCCGCGGGGTCGCGGTCGACGCCACCCTGGTCCCGGGCGCGGCGATCACCGCCAGCGCCAACGTCGACGGGCGCGTCACCGTCCGCGGGGTGCCGGCCTGCGCCGCCCGCCCCCTGCCCTTCGACTGCCCGGTGCCCGCCGGGCGCTACCAGGTCGAGGTCGAGGCGACGCGCCCGCCGGGCGTGGTCCGCCGCACGGTGGCGGTCGGCGACGACACCGTCGTGGTCGAGGTGCGGTTCGGCACCGTCGAGGCCCGCCCCGGCTCCCAGCTCGTGATCGGCGGGCGCCGCCTGACCCGGGTCGCCCTCGAGGAGGGCAAGCGGACGCTCCGGGTGGTCGACGGCGCCGGCGCCGAGGTCGAGGTCGAGGTCAAGGTGGTGGCGGGCAAGACCGTCACGGTCCCGTGAGCCGGCGCGGCGCCATGCGGTAGTATCGCGGCGATGCGCGCTGCCGTCCTCGCGATCCTCGTCGCCGCCGCGGCGGTGGCGCGCGCGGCGCCGGTCGAGACCCGCTCGACGCCGTACCCCGGCGTGACCTTGATCCGCTGGACCGACGCCGCCGCCAACCAGCGCGCGTACCTGATCGTCCTCGATCTGTCGGCCGCGGCCCTGACCCTGCGGGTCACCGACGAGGTCGACCGCGGCCGCACCACCAGCGCCGCCGCCGCCGCCCACGGCGCCCAGCTCGCGATCAACGGCGATCTGTTCGCCCTGCCCGGGTTCGTCCCGGCCGGCCTCGCGGTTGGCCTCGCCGGGCCGTGGGCCTCGAGCCGCGACGATCAGCGCCAGGCGGTCCTGCGCTTCGGCAAGACCGCGGCCGGCACCGACGCCCTGATCATCGTGCCGGAGTCGGTGGTGGCCCCGGCCGATCTGCCGCCGTTCGTGACCGGCGCGCTGGGCGGCCGGCCGCTGGTGGTGCGGGCCGGCCAGGTCCCGGCCAGCTTCGACTGCGCCGATCCGGCGGTGGTGGCGTGCCAGCGCGGGCCGCGCACCGCGATCGGCCTGTCGGAGGATCGCCGGACCATGACGATCGCGGTGGTCGATGGCTGGCAGGCCGGCGCGATCGGCATGACCGCGGCCGAGGTCGGCGCGCTCTTGCTCGGCCGCGGAGTGCGCGACGCCATGCTGCTCGACGGCGGCAGCGCGTCGACCCTGTTCGTCGCCAACCAGGGCGGGGTCGTCAACCAGCCGTCCGACGGCAGCGAGCGCGCGGTCGCCAACCACCTGACGATCGCGGTTGGGCCCAGCCCGACCCGGACGCTCTTCGGCGTGGTGCGCGAGGGCAACATCGTGACTGGGCCGTCGCTGGGCGGGGTCCGGGTCACCCTCGACGACGGCCGCGCGATCACGACCGCCGACGTCGACGCCAGCTACACCTTCACCGACGTGCCGATCCGCTACGTGTGCGTCGACGCGGTCAAGGCCGGCTACCAGCCGGTCCACCAGTGCAAGCAGATGGAGTCCGGCCCGGCGATGACCTTCAACTCGATCGCCATGGTCCGGGTCGGGGCCGGACCGGACGCCGGGGTCGACGCCGGACTCGACGCCAGCGTCGACGCGACCAGCGCCGACGCCCGCCTCGGCGACGGTAGCGTCGATGGGCCCAGCGCGGGCGGCGGCAGCGGCGGCTGCGCCACCGGCGGCGATCGCGCCGGCCTGGCCGGGCTCGTCGGCTTCATGGTATTGGCGAGGCGGCGCGCGCGCCGGATCCCGCGATGACCACCGCCCACACCGCCGTCTACACCGACGCTGGCGGCCAGCTCATGGAGCGCCGCTACCGGTTCGCGGTGGTCGGCGGCCCCGACGCCGGCCAGGCCCGGGTGCTCGACGCCGGCACGACCATGGTCGGCACCCACAGCGACAACGACCTCGTCCTGACCGACGCCACGGTGTCGCGCTACCACCTCGAGCTCCAGGTCCGGCGCGACGGCCTCCTGGTCAAGGACCTCGACTCGACCAACGGCACCCGCCACGAGGGCGCGCGCATCGGCGCCATCACCCTCACCGGCCCGGCCCGGCTGCGGCTGGGCAAGCACACCGAGGTCACGATCGACGCCGCCGACGCGCCGGCGACCTTGGGCGATCACCACGGCGATCGCTTCGGCGGCGTGATCGGCGACGCGCCGCCGATGCGCAAGCTGTTCGCGCTGCTGTCCCGGGTCGCGCCGACCGACGCCACGGTCTTGCTCGAGGGCGAGACCGGCACCGGCAAGGAGGCGATCGCGCTGGCCCTGCACGAGGCCTCGCACCGCGCCGCCGGGCCGTTCGTGGTCGTCGACTGCGCGTCGATCCCGCGCGAGCTGATCGCCTCGGAGCTGTTCGGCCACGCCAAGGGCAGCTACACCGGCGCGGTCAGCGACAAGCGCGGCCTGATCGAGGCGGCCACCGGCGGCACGCTGTTCCTCGACGAGATCGGCGAGCTGCCGCACGACCTGCAGCCGCAGCTCCTGCGGGCCCTCGAGAAGCGCGAGGTCCGCCGGGTCGGCGAGACCCGGCCGATCGCGGTCGACATCCGGGTCCTGGCCGCGACCCACCGCGACCTGCGCGCGATGGTCCGGGCCGGCGGCTTCCGCGAGGACCTGTACTACCGGCTGGCGGTGGTGCGGTGCGAGGTGCCGCCGCTCCGGGCCCGACCGACCGACCTGCCGAAGCTGGCCCGCCACTTCGCCGAGTCCTTCGGCCGCTCGGCGTGGGAGCTGTCGCCGGCGCTCCTGGCCGAGCTGGCCCGCCACGACTGGCCGGGCAACGTCCGCGAGCTGCGCAACGTGATCGAGCGCGCGCTGTCGCTCGGCATGCTCGCGGTCGATCGCGAGCCGCGCGGTCCCGAGCCGGTCGCGGCGCCGGCCGCCGCCGCGCCCGCGCACGCCGGCATCCTCGAGCTGCCGTTCAAGGAAGCCAAGGCCGCCCTGGTCGAGGGCTTCGAGCGCGACTACCTGGTCCACCTCCTGGCTCGCCACCGCGGCAACATCTCGCGCGCCGCCCACGAGGCCGGGATCGATCGCAACTACATCCACCGGCTGGTGAAGAAGTATGGCCTCGACGTCGAGCGCGGTTAAGGCCCTGTCCTGCGGCGCGACCGCGCTGGCGCTGGCGCTGACCGCCGCCGCGGTCGGCTGCGGCGATGGCCGCGCCTTCCCGACCCCCGGGGCGAGCCCGACGGGGTCGGCCACGTCCGACGCCAACCTGGCCTGCGGCGCGGCGCTGGCCGAGGCGGCGACCGCGGCGCCGGCGGCCCGAGCCGGCATCCTCCTGCGCGGCTGCCCGGCGTGTGGCTCGAGCTTCGCGCCGCTGGTCGCGGCCGCCGACGGCGACCTCGACGCCAACGCGGTGATCGCGGCGACCACCGCCTGCCAGCCGGCCTGCCCGCGCTCGGCGCTCGCGGCCTGGCGCGCCGGCGTGATCGACGCGGTCCCCGGCACGCCGACCAGCCGGCCGTGGCGCGCGCTGGCCGAGCGCTGCCAGGCCCCGTGGACCCTGGCCGACGCGCACCAGCGGTTCGCGTCGGCGCCGCTGTTCGCCCTGACCGCGATCGCCGCCCGCCACGGCGCGCAGCTCGCGGCGCCCCTGGCGATCCCGCTGCCGCCGCTGACCGCCACCGCGACCGCCTTGATCGCGCCGCCGGGCGCCGCCCTGGCGCGCCTGCCGTGGCGCGCGATCGCGGTCTTCGATCGTCACGTCATGGTCGGGCGCCTCGCGGTCGCGATCGTCGACCGCACCGGCCTGCGCATCGACGCGCCGGGCCCCGGCTACCCGGGCGCTGACGCCCCCGACCCGCTGGCCGCGCTGGCCGCGCTGCCGCCGCCACCGGTGGCCGACGACGAGCGCAGCGACGACCCGCTGGTGATCGCGCCGCGGGCGATGGCGGCCCAGCGCGTGCTCGGGGTGATGTCAAACCTGCTGGCCGGCCTCCGCGGCGACGACCTCCGCCTGGCGGTCGCGCTCTCGCCAGCGCTGGCGACCTGGCGCGGCGCGGTCGCGCCCCATCCGCTGCCGTGGCGCGGCGCCGCTGGCCCGCGGCTCCGCCTCGATCTGGCGCGCAGCCGGGTGGCCGCGGTGGCCGCCGACGGCGCGGTCGGTCCCGTGGTCGCGGCCCCGCCCGACCTGGCGACGCTGTGGCCCCTGGCCCGCGGCCGCGGCCTCGAGGTCGTGGCCGACGTCCCCGCCGAGCTCGACGTCGCCGCCCTGGTCGCGCTGGCCGACGCCGCCCACGCCGCCGGCGTGACCTACCTGGCGACCACCGAGGCGGCCCTGGTCGGCGAGGCCGCGCCCTTCGACGCCGCGCTCCTCGCGGCACCGCCGGCGCCGTGAACCCGGGTCGCGCTTGACGACCGGACGAGATCCGCGATCCTTGGCGTCATGACGCCGGCAGTCGATCTCGTCATCCTCGGCGGTGGCATCACCGGCGCCGGCATCGCCCGCGACGCGGCCCTGCGCGGCATCTCGGTGGCGCTGTTCGAGAAGGGCGACTTCGGCTCGGGCACGTCGTCGAAGTCGTCCAAGCTCATCCACGGCGGGCTGCGCTACCTCGAGCATGGCGAGATCGGCCTGGTGTTCGAGAGCGTGAGCGAGCGCCGGGTCCAGACCCGGGTCGCCCCGCACCTGGTGCGGCCGCTGCCGTTCCTGGTGCCGATCTACAAGGACACCAAGCCCGGCCTCGAGGTCATGAACCTCGGCCTGTGGATCTACGACTCCCTGGCGCTGTTCCGCGCGCCGCGGATGCACAAGACCGTCCGCGGCGCCAAGGCCGCGGGCGCGGTCGAGCCGTGCCTGCGCACCGACGGACTGCGCGGCGTGATCGAGTACTACGACTGCGCGACCGACGACGCCCGCCTGGTGCTCGAGAACATCCTCGACGCCAGCGCCCTGGGCGCCGACTGCCGCAACTACACCGAGGTCACCGGTCTCGAGCGCGACGACCGCGGCCGGGTGGTCGCGGTGACCACGCGGGACGTCCTGACCGGCGCCACCGACCGGGTGGCGTGCCGCGCCGTGATCGTCGCCGCCGGCGCGTGGACCGACGAGGTCACCCGACGGTTCGCGATCCCGGTCGGCCGCGAGCTGTTGCGGCGGACCAAGGGTGTCCACGTCGTCATCCCCCACGAGCGCCTGCCCCTGGCCCGCGCGATCACGATGATCTCGCCGGTCGACGGCCGCGTGATGTTCGCGATCCCGTGGCGCGAGCGCACCGTGCTCGGCACCACCGACACCGACTTCACCGGCGCGGCCGACGACGTCCACGCCGACGCCGCCGACGTCGAGTACCTGTGCGCCAGCGCCAACGGCTACTTCCCCCGCGCCGACCTGACGCCGGCCGACGTCATCGCCACCTGGGCCGGCCTGCGGCCGCTCATCCGCGCCGAGGACGGCGGCGCCGAGTCCGACGTGTCGCGCGAGCATGAGATCTTCGTGCGCGACGACGGCCTGGTGATCATCGCCGGCGGCAAGCTGACGACCTACCGGCGGATGGCCGCCCAGGCGGTGCGGACCGCGGTCCGCTGGCTGCGCGATCACGACGACGGCTTCGAGGCCGCCGGCCGCGAGCGCGCCGCGACCAAGCACCGACCGCTGCCCGGCGGCGCCGGCCTCGATCGCCCCGACCTCGAGGGGGTCGCCGCGATCGGCCGGGCCCTGATCGCCGACGCCGGCCTCGACGGCGAGGTCGCCGCCCACCTGTGTGGGGTCTACGGCGGCCGGGCCCGGGTCCTGGCGGAGCTGATCACCGCGACCCCGGCCTTGGCTGAGCGCATCAACGCCGACCTGCCCTACGTCTGGGCCGAGGTCGAGTTCGCGGTCAGCCACGATCGCGCCCGCACGATCGACGACGTCCTGGCCCGACGCGCCCCGCTGCTCCTGGTCGGGCGCGACCAGGGCCTCGATGTCGCGCCCGCGGTCGCCGATCGGATGGCGGCCCGGCTCGGCTGGACGACCGACGAGCGGGCCCGCCAACTCGCGGCCTACCAGGCCCTGGTCGCCGACAGCCGTCGCTTCCGCGCCCCTGACGCACCCTGACGGCCCGACGCGCCCTGACGCGCGCCCCGCCGCCGCTCGGTCGACCTACTCCTTGTCGAGGTAGGTGTAGCCGATCATGCCCTGGCGGAAGCGGTTGATCAGGTTGCGCGACTCCTCGATCGTGAGGAGCTTCTTGCGCAGCGCGACCTCGACGTTGGCGCGCAACCGACCCAGCAGATCGCTCGGCGAGTAATCGACGAAGCCCAGGACCTCGCTGACGGTGTCGCCGGCCACCACGTCCTTGACGTCGTAGTCGCCGTCGGGCCCGAGCTGGACATGGACGGTGTTGGTGTCGCCGAACAGGTTGTGCAGGTCGCCCAGGATCTCCTGATAGGCGCCGACCAGGAACATGCCCAGGTAGTAGTCCTGGCCGTCCTCCTTCGGGTGCAGCTCGAGGACGTGCTTGACGTCGCGCAGATCGATGAACGAGTCGATCTTGCCGTCGGAGTCGCAGGTGATGTCGGCCAGGGTGGCGCGCCGGGTCGGCTCCTCGTTGAGCCGATGGATCGGGCAGATCGGGAAGAGCTGATCGACCGCCCAGGCGTCGGGCAGCGACTGGAACATCGAGAAGTTGCAGAAGTACGTATCCGACAGCGCCTTCTCGAGGCCCTCGAGCTCCTCGGGCATGTGCGGCTGGCTGCGCACCAGGTGCAGGACCTTGTCGCACACCGCCCAGAACAGGTTCTCGCACAGCACCCGGTGCTCGAGCGACAGGTGGCCCAGGTTGAAGAGCTGCAGCACCTGATCCTTGTACTCGAGGGCGTCGTGGTAGCTCTCGAGCAGGGTCTTGGGCGACACCGACTGGTAGGTCTCCCACAGGTTCTTGACCAGCGGCGCGGTCGGCTGCTTGATCTCCTTGGGCACGTCGGTGTCGAACTCGGTGACGCCGAGGACGTTGACCACCAGGACCGAGTGGTGCGCGGTCACCGCGCGGCCCGACTCCGACACGATGTGCGGGTGCGGCACGTTGTCGGCGTCGCAGATCTCCTTCAGCGTATAGACGATGTCGTTGGCGTACTCCTGCACGGAGTAGTTCATCGACGACGCGAAGTTGGTCTGCGAGCCGTCGTAGTCGACGCCCAGGCCGCCGCCGACGTCGCAGTACGACAGGCCGCTGGCGCCCAGCTTGTACAGCTCGACGAACAGGCGACCGGCCTCGCGCAGCGCGTTCTTGATGCTCTTGATCGCCGAGATCTGCGAGCCGAGGTGGAAGTGCAGGAGCTTGAGCGTCTCGACCTGGCCCCAGCTCTTCAGCTTGCCGACCGCCTCGACCATCTCGGCCGCCGACAAGCCGAACTTCGAGAAGTCGCCGCCCGACTGCTCCCAGCGGCCGGCGCCGCGCGACGACAGGCGGGCGCGCATGCCCAGGGTCGGCCGGATGCCGACCCGCTCGGCGACGCGGTGGATCTGATCGAGCTCCGACGGCTTCTCGACCACCAGCACGACGGTGCGGCCGAGCTTCGACGCCAGGAGCGCGGTCTCGATGTACTCCTCGTCCTTGTAGCCGTTGCAGATGATGAGCGCCTCGTCGTCCTGGTGGATCGCCATGACGGTGAGCAGCTCGGGCTTCGAGCCGGCCTCGAGGCCGTAGTGGAACGGCCGGCCGTACTCGATGATCTCCTCGACCACGGTGCGGTTCTGGTTGACCTTGATCGGGTACACGCCGCGGTACTGCCCCTTGTAGTCGTACTCCTTCATCGCGCCGTTGAACGCGCCGCAGATGAGCTCGATGCGGGCGCGCAGGATGTCGGAGAACCGGAGCAGGATCGGGAGCTGGATGCCGCGCCCGGTCAGCTCGTCGATCAGCTCGCGCATGTCCATCGTGCCGTTGCCCGGGCCGCGCGGCGTGACGATCAGGTTGCCGGTGTCGCTGATGTCGAAGTAGCCGCAGCCCCAGCGGGCGATGCCGTAGGTCTCCATCGCCTCCAAGCGGTTCCAGCGGCGGAGAGGATCTTGCGCGAGCATCGCCTTGACGCGGGCCATGGGGCGATCTGTTACGGCCTATTGCCCCCCCACGCAATGCCCGATCGCACGCGATCGCGGATCGTCCTCCGCCTCGGCCTCCGCCTCGGCCTCCGCCTCGGTCTCGGTCTCGGCCTCGGTCTCGGTCTCGGTCTCGGACTCCGTCTCGGACTCCGTCTCGGTCTCCGCCTCGGTCTCGGTCTTCCTGGGCGTGGATCCGGTGATGACTCCGGAGGTGTGGGTTCACGGGACCGCCGACGTGGGCCTGCCCGCGTCGGTCACCCGCCGCGGTGGACGCCTCTCCGTTCGCTCCCTATGACGTCGCGACGTCGCCGCTCCCTCGGAGACCAGGGATCGATCCACTACCGACGTCCTAGCGTGGGAGCTCACGAGTTCGGCGCCACCGCGCGGTCTCCCATAGAGCACCGAACGGTTTGAGATGCCTGCTGCGACGCGGCCGTGTGGGCACCTCCGGGCGTACGTCCGATGCTCGCTCGTCGTGTAGTCGACTACACTCCTCGCTGCGCTTCGGGCGTGCGCCCGGATCTGCCTCACACGTCCGCGTCTCGCGACGGCATTCAAACCGTTCGGTGCTCTCGGGCGGCCGGCCCCCGTCGGCTCTCTGCGCGCACCATCCCTTCGGACTCCGTCTCGGCCTCGGTCTCCGTCTCGGCCTCGGTCTCGGTCTCGGTCTCGGCCTCGGCCTCCGTCTCCGCCTCGTCCTAGCCGACGGTCATGCGGCCGCCGTCGCGGAGCGCGGCCGGGATGAGCGGCGACGGCTCGGTGGTCGACACCAGCCAGAGCTGGTGCGCGGCGCGGGTGACGCCGATGTGGAGCAGGTGGCGGGCCCAGTTGACCGCCGGGTAGCTCTGGGCGTTGACCTCGATCATGACGACGTAGTCGAACTCGAGGCCCTTCACCTGGGTGACGTCGGTGACGTCGATGCCAGGCTGGAAGCTGAACTCGTCGCGCTTGACCCGGCGCAGGGCCGGGATCTCGGCCCGGGCCAGGCCCGAGAAGTAGGCGTCGGCCTGCTCGGGGTGACGGGCGATCACGCAGCAGCTCGCGGTCGGCTCGCGCGCCATCAGGTTGCGCAGGGCGTCGGACAGAAACGCGACCGCCTCGCCGATGTCCGAGAACTCGTGGAGCTCGACCGGCTCGCCGGGGCGGGCCGCCAGGGCCTCGTCGGGGGCCAGCTCCGGGCCCAGCACCTCGCGGGCCAGGAGCATGACCTCGGCGGTCGACCGGTACGACAGCTTGAGCGGCCGGACGATCGCCGGCTGACCGGTCTGCATGAGCAGGTCGGCCCAGCCCGAGAAGTTATTGTCGAACACCAGCCGCTGAGCGGTGTCTCCGGCGATCGTGACCGAGCGGTGATCGACCCGGCCCTCGGGGGCGTGGACCGCCTCGACCAGGACCTTGACCTCGATCGCCGAGCGGTCCTGGGCCTCGTCGATCGCGACGTGGCTGTACTGGAGCTGATCGCCGTCGGGGGTGAACAGGCCGCCGCGCTTGAGCTGCACCAGGCGCAGCCACAGCGGGTCATCCTCGTCGTCGACCCGGCCGGCCGGATCGTCGTCGTCGACGCCCAGGGTCGAGCCGTCGGCCGCCACCACCGCGACGCCGTCGTCGTCGACGACCGGCTTGGCCGGGGCCGCGATCTGGCGCTTGACCCAGGCCACGACGCGCTCGAGGTCCTTGGCCGAGACGTCGTCGCAGCCGGCGAAGCCCCGGGCCAGGGCCACGGGGTCGGTCAGGAGCTCGGCCCAGTCGGTGACCACATCGTCGGCGCGCTTGCGCCAGCGCTTGAGCAGGCCCTCGCAGGCGATGCGCACCGCGGGATCGAGGTGCTCGGCCTTGCGGACCCAGGTGAGCATCCCCCACAGCCGCGGCACCAGGGCGCGCTTGGCCAGGCGGGTCCACTCGCCCAGGACCTGATCGCCGACCCCGGGCACGGCGGCCAGCTCGACGGTCACGGTCGCGGTCTGCTCGGCGACCAGCTCGGCCAGGACGGTCAGGAACCGCGGGTGCTTCTTCACCCGCGACACCTGCTCGGGCGGATCGGCGTTGTACTTGATCGGCGCGTCGGGCAGCACCTTCATGCGCGTGGTGCGGGCCCACGAGGTGTAGGTCGTGACCGGGACGCCGGAGACGCCCAGCGCCGGCAACACGCCGCTCACGTAGCGGACCAGGGCCGCCGACGGCACCACGAACAACATCGCGTTCGGGCGGAACCGCCGACCGTCCGCGAAGTTGAGGTAGGCGACCCGGTGCAGCGCGACCGTGGTCTTGCCCGAGCCGGCGCCGCCCTGGATGACGACGATGCCGCTCTCAGGGTGCGAGATCAGCTCGAACTGATCCTTGTCGATCAGCGCGGCGATCTCCGGCAGCGCCTTGTCGGCGCGGATCTGCTGGCCGTGGTGGACCCCCAGGCGGCCCTTGGTGCCACCGGTCGCGACCACCGGACGCGCGGCCTTGCCGACGCCACCGTGGAGCACCGGCTGCATAGTGCCGACCGCTTCCTGCCAGGCGCCGCGGGCGTCCTTGATGAAGGTGCCCTGGGGCGCGCCGATCCGGCGCAGCGCGCCTTTGTGGATCGAGATGTTGCGCCGGGCCTCGACCACGCCGTCGAGCGACTTGCCGGCGAACTCCTCCTCGTAGTCGTCACCCTCTTCGTAGCGGTAGTAGATGCGGCTGACCGGGGCGTTGCGCCAGTCGACGATCTGCACGTTCGAGGTGCGATCGATGAAGCCGCGCTTGCCGATCATGACGTCGCGGCGCTTGCCCTGCTCGCGCAGCCGGATGTGCGCGAAGTACGGCGACTGCAGATCGATCGGCAGCGTCCGCGAGCCGCCCAGCCGGCTGCGCAGCGCGGCCAGTCGCGTCATCTGCTCGATGAGCGGCGGCAGGTCCTCGGCCCGGGCCTCGGAGATCTGATCGCGCAGGCTGACCAGGTCGGCGTCGACGTCGTCGGTCGTGGCCCGCGGGCCGCCGTCCTCCTCGTCACCCAGCGCGGCCCGGGCTTGGACCTGGCCGAGCAGGCGCTCTTCTTCGGCGACGATGGCAGCGCCCGGGCTGCCAGGGGACACGGCGTTCGACATGGGGGACCGGCACTCTTATCAGAACCGCCGCCCGGCGCAAGACCCCGGGCCCGGGCCGCGGTCTCGGCCTCCGTCTCGGTCTCCGCCTCCGCCTCGGTCTCGCCTCGGCCTCCGCCTCGGTCTCGGTCTCGGTCTCGGACTCGGTCTCGGTCTCGGCCTCCGCCTCCGCCTCCGCCTCCGCCCCTACTGCAGGTCGCCCTGGATCACCAGGTAGTCGGCGTCCGCGCCGACCCGCAGGTCGTTCACCCGCAGGCCACCCGGCAGCGCCGGCAGCGGCACCGCCTGGAGCAGCGGCATGAACTGCTCGGTCATCTGCAGCGCCAGCCGCGGCAAGAGCGCCTCGAGGCCAGCCGGCGGAATGCCGGTCAGGTCGTGCATCACGTCGGCGCGGAGCGTCGGGGTGCCCAGCGCCAGCGTGACGAAGTTCGGCGCGCTCGGATGCGGCAGGACCTGGAGCTGCGCGTCGACCGTCAGCGCCACCGTGGTCAGCTCGTCGCCGGCCGAGGTCAGGTGCAGGATCAGGTCGGGCATGGTCAGGCGCAGCGCGCCGTCGGCGCCGGTCGCCACGATCGGCGGCAGGAGCGGCTCGAGGCTCATCGCGTCGTAGTTGCCCAGGTGCTCGGGGATGGTGCGCGTCAGGCCCCCGGCCGACCAGAAGCCCGACAGCACCTGGTTGACGGCATCATCGGCGACCGCGAGCTGGAAGCCGTGGGCGCCGCGGACCGGCGGGTCCTGGGTGTCGGTGAAGACGAAGCCGTGGCTGCCGCCGGCCACCGTCAGCTTGGTGTCGAGGAGCATCTCGGCGCCGGCGGCGTCGAAGCCGATGCCGGCGGCCGCGAACTCGGCGGTCAGCGACTCGCCCAGGACCGCGATCGTCTGCGGGCCGACCTTCACCCCCGCCACGGTGTCCTCGACCATCGGGCCGATGAACTTCTCGACGGCATCGGCCAGGACCCGGCCGATCTCGTCCTCGAGGTTGAGCAGCGAGATGACCGCGCCCGGCACGCCCGAGGCGTCGACGTCGAAGCCGGTGAAGGTGACCTGGGGCGCGACCAGCTCGACGTGGAAGCGCCCGCCGGCGACGTCGACCGCGATCGTGCCGCGCAGGCGCGCGGTGGTCGCGCGGATCGTGATGTTCGAGCTGCCGCGGACGCACGCGGCGGCGTAGCGGGCGTAGAGCGGGATGTGGAGCTGGCGCAGGGTGACGTCGACGGCGAGCCCGGCGTCGCCGGGGACCAGGGCCATGCTGGCGGTGTCGAGATCGAGGCCGGGCCGGACGTCGACCTTGCCGAACAGGCAGTCCTCTTCGCCGTCGGACAGCCCCTTGGCGATGACCGGGTTCATCGGCGCGACCAGGGCGCCCAGATCGGTGGTCGCCGCGAGCTGCGCCGCGGTGTTGCCGAGCACGGTGAAGGCCTCGGCCGAGACCGCCATCGCCATGGCGTTGTCGACGGTGGCGCCGGCCGGGCGGAAGCTCCCGGTGACCACGCCGCGGGTGTCGTCGGCGACGCCGCCGTCGGTCGAGGTGGCCTTGGTCTCGATCAGGTTGGCGCCCGGGCGCACGGCGACGGTGGCCGAGAACTCGCCGGTCGGGGCGACCTCGGCGGCGACGCCGTTGACGGTCACCGCAGCGACCGATGCGCCGCTGGCGCTGGGCCCCACCGTGCCGGTGACGGTCACCGTGGTCAGCCCCTCGCGCATCGTGCCGCGGGCCGGCGAGGTCACGGTCAGGGCCGGGGGCTCGGGGCGAGACGCCAGGTCGTCCGAGGTACACGCGACGGCGACGGTCAGGAGCGACGCGACGAGCAGACGGCTGCGCATGGCCGGGGGAAGAGCAAGAAAGGCGCCACTGTCCTACATCGGGCGCCGCGGCGTAAGTGGTCGGTCCGACACACGGCACGCCGCGTCATCCCTGGCGACTCGACTTGCCCAACCGGGGGTGGGGGTCCACCCCAGGCGCCACGCGGCGCGTCAGGAAGCGGCGCTGGCGGGGCGTCTCAGCGGAACGAGGCCATGTAGCCGTCGTCCTCGACCGCGCGCGCCGCGGCGGTGGCCGCCAGGGGCCGGAAGGTGTCGAGCATGACCGCCAGCTCATCCGTCCGGGTGGTGCCGATCGAACGCTCGTAGCTGCCGGGGTGGGGACCGTGGGGGATCCCGGCCGGATGGTGCGAGACGCTGCCCGGCCCAACGCCGCGGCGCGAGGTGAAGTTGCCGTCGCAGTAGAAGATGATCTCGTCGCACGACGGCGAGCTGTGCGGGTACGGGCACGGGATCGCTTCGGGGTGGAAGTCGACCAGGCGCGGCACGAAGGAGCACACCAGCGCGCCGCGGGCCCCGAACGTGCCGTGCCAGGTCGGCGGCAGGTGGACCGACGACACCCGCGGCTGGAACGCGCGGATCGGGAAGGCCCACGGATAGACCGTGCCGTCCCAGCCGACCACGTCGAGGGGCGAGGTCGGGACCTCGAAGCCGTGCCAGCGGCCGCCGCGCTTGACCACCAGGTGGCGCAGGCCCTCATCGCGGGGACCGACGAAGGTCGGGCGGCGGAAGTCGCGGTGGCAGTACGGCGCGTCCATGCGGAGCTGGCCGACAGCGTTGCGCCACTGCGTGAGCAGGTGCAGATCGTCGACCTCGAGCTGGAACCAGAACTGCGGCGCCGCGCTCGGCACCAGGCGATGCGGGATCGCGCGCGGCACGCACACGTAGTCGCCAGCCGAGAACGGGAGATCGCCCAGCGGCGAGACCACGGTGCCACCGCCGGCGTGGACGTAGATCAGGGTGTCGCCGTCGGCGTTGGCGACGTAGACCGGATCGGGCGCGTCGGGGAACGCGACGCCGCACACCAGATCGGCGTTGTGGAGCAGCGGCACGAAGGCGTCGACCGGGGCGCCGCCGCGGGCGCCGATCGCGCCGGCCCGGTAGTGGCGCTTGGCCAGGGCGCGTCCATCGTCGACGGTCGGCGCGGTCCAGCCGTGGGGCACGACCGCGGGCGCGTGCAGGTGCGGGCGCTCGCGGTGGTAGAGGATCGTGAAGGGGCCGTCGAAGCCATCGCGGGTGAAGCACTCCTCGAACCGGAGCGCGCCGTCGTCGCCGCGGAGCTGCAGGTGGTGCTTGGCCGGGACCTCGCCGGCGACGATGCGATCGAGCATGGCGGAGACGATGCCATGGCGGCGGCGCGGCGGCAGGACGCCGGGCCGAAACCGCGGTCAGGCCATGAGGGCGTCGCCGACCGACGCCAGATCGCCCAGGCTATGGAGATCGTGCGCGGCCTCGGGGACGACGGCGATCGGCACCGCGGACGGCACCGCCTGCGCGAACCGAGCCCGGGCGGCGACCGCGGCGGCGGCCGCGGCGACCTCGTCGTCCCAGGCCGCCGACAGCCAGGCCCGGGCGGCGTCTGACGCGACCCCGGCGAGGGCGGCGGCGACCGCGGCCGGCTCGGCGACCGGCGGCACGACGACGCGGTTGTGGACGATCGCCGCCAGGCGGGCGCCGGCGGCGCGGGTCCGCGCGATCAGCGCGTCGGCCTCGCGCAGGGCCTCGGCCCGGGGCCCGACGACCAGGACGAAGCCGGTGGCCGGGTCGGCGAACAAGGCCCGGGCGCGCGCGGCTCGGCCGGCGATCACCCCGGCGATCGCCTCGAGGGCGGCGAACAGCGCCGCGGCGTCGGCCAGGGACCGCGCGCCAGCCGCGCCCTCGAGGCGGCGGGCCACGAACCGCGCCAGCGCGCCGGCGGCGCCGGCCGGCCGCGCCAGGGCCCCGAGCACGCCGCGCTCGAGGAGCGAGGTCAGTCGATCCGGCGCCCGCAGGAAGTCGGCGGCGTGCGCGGCCGGCGGCGTGTCGACGACGATCAGGTCGTAACCGCCGCCGTCGACCAGCCGGCACATCTCCTCGATCGCCATGTACGAGGTCGCGCCGGCGAAGGACGTGGCGACCCCGCGGTACAGCGGATTGCCGAGGAGCGCCGCGGCCCAGGCCGGGCTCGGGGCGTGGCGGCGCACGAAGTCGTCCCAGGCCTGGCGCTGATCGAGCATCGCGGCGTCGAGGGCGCCGGGCAGCGAGAGCCCAGCGGCGGCCAGCGCGGCGGGCGCGATCGGCGCGGCCACCGGACCCAGGGACGACAACCCGAAGGCGCGCGCCAGGGCTCGCGCCGGATCGATCGTGAGCACCGCGACCCGGCGCCCGCGGCGCGCCGCGGCCAGGCCCAGCGCGGCGGCGATCGTGGTCTTGCCGACGCCGCCGGTGCCGATCGTGACGATCAGCCGGGCCTCTTCGACGAGGGCGTCGATCATGCGCACGCCTCCGCCAGCGGCGCGGCCAGGGCTCGGACCAAGCCCAGGGGCGCCTCGCTCCACACCCGCGGCAGCCGCGTCGGCGCGCACCCGGTGGCGGCGACCGTGGCGGCGATCGCGCGCTCGGCGACCGCGCTCCAGCCGTCGGCCCGACGCCCGACCGCGGCCAGCGCAGCGGCGGCCGGCGATCGCAGCCCGTCGAGGGCCTCGAGGGCGCCGGCGAGCTCGGGCGGCGGCGCCGGCCGGCACTGGTTCACGATCAGCGCGCCCACCGGCAGGCCGAGGCCGCGCAGCCGCGCGATCACCTCGGCGGCCTCGGCCAGCGGCATGTCCTCGGCGGTGGCGACGACGTGGATCGCGGTGATCGCAGAGTCGGCGAGGAGCGCGGCGTTGACCGCGGCCTCGCGGTGGAGGAGCCCCGCGGCGAAGGTGGTCGCGGCCGCGGCCGGCATCCGCAGATGTTCGAGGGCGTGGCCCGAGGCGCCGGCGTCGACCACCACGGCGTCCCACCGCGGGCCATCGCCCAGGCGCTGCAGCACCAGCTCGTCGCGGATCTTGCCGACCGCGACCAGCTCGCGCAGGCCGGGGGCGGCGGCGACGAAGCCGAGGTACAGCGGATGCGCCAGGATCGCGCGGCCGAGACGGCCGAGATGCAGCCGTCGGGTCAGATACTCGGCGAGCGCGGCTGCCCCGTCGAAGTACGCCACCGACAGGCCCGGCACCGCGAGCACGGTCGCGATCGCGCCGGGCGCCATGGCCCGCGTGCCCACCGCCCGCGCCAGGCCCGCTGCCTCCCCGAGCTCGATCGCGAGGACGCGCCGACCCCGCCCGGCCAGGCCGACCGCGAGCCCGGCCGCGATCGTCGACGTGCCGACCCCGCCCTTGCCGGTGACGACGTGAAGGCCGCGGCTCATGCCGATCGACCATGCACGCGGCATGCGCATGGCATGACCGCTGCACTTCGATCGAGCGTGCCCTTCCAGGCCTCCACCTGCCCGCTCGACGTCGCTCCGGCGCGGTGGTTGCGCGTCGACGCGCAAGCGATTCGCGGAGCGCGCGATGAGCCGGCCTCTCGCACCGCGCGCCCGACAACCTCCGGGGCCGCCAGGAGCTCGCCATGATCAGCGCACGGACCTCCGCACCGCACGGCGCCCTCGCCGCCGGGATCTGGCGCATCGCCGATCCCAAGATCACCCTGGCGTCGGTGGCGTCGATGATCGTCGGCGCGGCGGCGGCGGCCCTGGCCGGCCCGATCGCCTGGAGGTGGCTGGCCGCCACGGTGCTCGGCATCTTCGCGATCGAGGCGGCCAAGAACGCGTCGGGCGAGATCTTCGACTGGGACTCGGGCGCCGACACCGGCGTCGCCGAGGACGAGCGCTCGCCGTTCTCGGGAGGCAAGCGGGTGATCGTCGACGGCCTGCTGACCCGACGCCAGACCGCGTGGGTCGCGCTCGTCGCGTACGCCATCGGCGCCGCGATCGGCCTGGCGATCGCGATCGAGCGTGAGCCGGCGGTCGTGTGGCTCGGCCTCCTCGGCGTCGCCCTCGCGTACTTCTACCACGCGCCGCCCTTGGCCCTGGCCTACCGCGGCCTCGGCGAGCTGGCGGTCGCCCTGGCCTACGGACCGGTGATCGCCGCCGGCACGTACCTCGTGCAGCGCCACACCGTCGATCGCCTGGTGCTCGCGCCCGCGGTGCCCCTCGGCCTCGCGATCGGCGCGTTCCTGTGGGTCAACGAGTTCCCCGACGCTCGCGCCGACGCCGCGGCCGGCAAGCGCACGCTGGTCGTGCGACTCGGCCGTCGCCGCGCCGCGCGCGCCTTCAGCTGGTTGGTCGCCGCCGCCTACGCCGCAGTCGTCGCCCTACCGCTCCTCGGCCTGCCGTGGTCGACCCTGGGCGGCCTCGTCGGCCTGCCGCTGGCGATCCGCGCCGCCGCCCGGCTGCGCCGCTTCCCCGAGACCCCGGCCGAGCAGATCCCGGCGCAGGCCGCGACCCTCGGCAGCTTCGTCGCGATGGCGCTCGGCCTGGGCGTCGGCCTGCTGGCCGCGCGCTGGCTGTGAACCTGTCGTGTCCCCGGAGGACCCCATGACCATCCCCGTCACCGAACGCGTCGCCGCCTACCTGGCCGATCACACCACCTTGAACCTCGCCACCGATGGCCCGGCCGGGCTGTGGGCCGCCGCGGTGCTCTACGTCGTCGACGGTCCCGACCTATGCTTCACGTCGGTGGCCGCCACGCGCCACGGCCAGAACCTGCAGGCGACCGGCCGCGCCGCCGGCACGATCAACGACGACGTCGCGACCTGGGAGGCGATGAAGGGCGTGCAGCTCGAGGGCGAGGTCGTCGCGATCGACGACGTCGCCGCGCGCACCCGGATCGCGGCCGCGTACCTCGCGCGCTACCCGTTCGCCGCCGCGCTGTGGCACGGCGAGCGCGATCCCGCGGTGATCGGCGCCGAGCCCGGCAGCCACGGCTTCTTCGCGCTGCGGCCGACCCGGATGTACTTCATGGATAACCAGCATCACCCCGAAGGTCGGCAAGAGGTGCCCCTCGATCGCGCCGTCCGGTGACCACGACGTCCCCGTCGACGCCCGGTCGCGCCCCACCGGAGGTCGCCACCGCCGGGCGTCGCCTTCCGACCGCCGGCGGCGGATCGATCCGGGACCGAAAAAGCGAGAAGGCGGGGGATCAGCCCGCCATCTCTATCGACGCTTCGCAATTTCGTTCCCAGTTACCTGCGATCGAGTGCGTGCGTGTTCTGGGCCAGGGCAGCCTCGGTCGCTCGGCTCTTCCGAGCGCCGCGTGTGTGGGACACGACCCATGACGTGGTCCCGACCGAAGTCAGGGGACCGCTAGCTTCACGCTAGGAAGCTGAGCCCTGGCGCGTGCGTGACTCGTTACCGGTTTCGGAATGGCTACGTCGCAAGGTACCTCCGGTGAAGGTGGCGTCGCTTCGTCGCTCCGTTTCCCGTGTCCGTGTCTTGAATCGACCGTAGTCCTCCCCGCTCGAGGGCGCAACTGGAAACTTTGTCGCGGGCGATCTTCCTCGACGCCCGCGGCGCGCTTGCGCGGTCCACGGCGGCGTCCGAAGCTGCGGCGTGGCCGAGGCGCGCGCGCTCACCGATCGGCTCCTCGCCTTGATCGCCGAGGTGTGGCCGGGGCGCGACGCCACCGCGGCCGCCGACGGCGACGGCGCCCTCGCCGAGTTGACCGCCTGGGTCGAGCGCGGCCTGAGCGGCTGGCTGGCCGAGCGGCTGATGTTGGGCGCCGGGTTCGAGCGCGGCCTCGATCGCGTGGCGGCGGTCGGCCACCCGATCGAGCTCATCGCGCGGATCGAGCCGGGCACCCCCGGCGGCCTCGAGGTCGAGTTCGCGATCGACGGCGCGATCGTCGGGCGCGGTCGCACGAGCGATCTGCCGGCCGCGGTGTGCACGTACACCCCCATCGCCCCCGGGCTGCACCAGGTGGTCGCGACCCTGCGCGGCGGCCCCGACGGCGCCCCGGCCGCCCACGCGGTCTCGTGGCTGCAGGTCGTGGGCGACGGCCCGCTGGTGGTGGCCGACGCCCGCCTCCTCGACGGCGAGGCCGGGCCGCTGGTGACCGCGGTCCGCGGCCTGGGCGCCGCCGGCGTCGAGCTGGCCTGGGCCGAGGTCCAAGACCTCGAGCAGATCGCGGCGCGGCGCGAGCGCCTGGCCGCCCTCGGTCTACCGCCGGCGGCGATCCTGGCGGTCGGGGCCCGCGCGCGGGACTTCGCCAGCCTCGGCCTCGACTTCGGCCCGGTCAACGCCCGCCTGCTGGTGCGCCGCCTGCGCGCGGCCGGCGTGCCCCTGGTCGCCGCGCTGGCCGCGGCCACCGCCACCGACGGCGCCGCGGCCGCGGGGCTCTCGGCGCTGACCGTGCCCGAGGTCGTGGTCCGCCTGGCCGCCGGCGATCCGCTGGCCGAGCTGACCGCGGCGGCGGCCGCCTTCGTCGCCGCCCGCGACCGCGCCCGCGGCCCGGCGGCGCTGCATCGCCGGCTCGATCTCATGACCGGGACCCGCGCGGTCGGCGGCCACGCCGTCGAGCTCGAGCTCGACAACCGGGTCGCCCGCGCCGCGCTGTTCGCCGACCTCGAGGCGGCGACGCGCAGCATCCACCTGCAGTTCTACATCCTCAAGGCCGGGCGCTTCGCCACCGAGCTGGTCGCGCGCCTGCGCGCGCGGGCCGCCGCCGGGGTCGCGGTCCGGCTCGTGGTCGACGCCCTCTACGCCGGCCACGAGCTGCTCGGGCGCGAGAACCCAGTGGTCGCCGAGCTCACCGGCGTGCCGGGGATCGAGATCGTCGCCAGCGATCCGGTGACCCTGGGCGCCGTCGACCGGGTCGGGCTCAAGCAGCGCGACCACCGCAAGCTCGCGATCATCGACGATCAGGTGGCCTACGTCACCGGCCGCAACGGCGCCGACGAGTACTACCTGGGCTTCGACGAGGTCGCGATCGACGACGCCACGCCCCACGACGCCATCCCGTGGCTCGACGCCCACGCCCGCCTCCGCGGCCCGCTGGTCGGCGAGCTGGCGCGGCGGTTCGCGGCCAACTGGCTGCGCAACGGCGGTCCGGCGCTGGTCACCGAGCCCGACCCGCCAGCGCCGGCCGGCGCGGTCGCGGCGCGGCTGGTGTGGCACGACGGCGTCGACGACGCGCTGGCGATGGCGAGCTACGACGCGCTGTTCGCCGGCGCCACGAGCCGCATCATCGTCGTGAACGACTTCCCGATCATCACCGACCTAGCGCTGCGCCTGGTGGCCGCGGCCCAGCGCGGCGTCGTGGTCGACATCGTCACCGGCAGCGCCCTGGCCCGCCGCGGCGACGGCACGTTCTTCCCCGGGCCGCGCCACCGCGAGGTGTTCGAGTACCTGGTCAAGCACTGCTACGAGGCGCTCCTGGCCGCCGGGGTCCGGGTGTGGGAGGTCACCGCGCCGCCGTCGCCGGCGCACACCGCGACCGGCGGGCCGATCCGCCCCTACGTCCACGCCAAGGTCGTGGTGGTCGACGGCGCGGTCGCCAGCGTCGGCACCGCCAACCTCGACGTCACCGCCAGCCACTGGGAGCGCGAGGTCAACCTGGTGATCGAAGATCCGGCCATCGCCGGCGCGCTGACCGCGACGCTCGACGACGTGATCGCGCGCGCGGTGCGCATCGATCCCGACGGCCCGGCCTGGCGGCGCGAGGCGGCGCGGCGCGCCCTGGCGGCGCGGCTGTGGCCCGATCGCCTGTACTCGTGACCGCCGTCGACGCCGCCGCCGCCCCGGTCGCGCCTCGCGCCTACGATCGGGTCTGCTCGCGCTCGATGCTCTCGAACAGCGCGCGGAAGTTGCCGGCGCCGAAGCCGCGGTCGCCCTTGCGCTGGATGATCTCGTAGAAGAACGGGCCGGCCGCCGGGTCACCGTACAGGCCGGCCGACTCCTTCAGGAAGATCTGCAGCATGTAGGCGTGGTGGTGATCGCCGTCGACCAGGATCTCGAGGTCGCGCAGGACCTGGTGGTCCTCGTCGATCGCGCCGATGCCAGTGCGCTCGAGGCGCGCCGGCAGCATGTCGTAGTAACTGCCGGGGGTCGGCATGAAGGTCACGCCGCTGCCGCGCAGGCCGCGGACCCCTTCGACGATGTCGGCGATCGTCAGCGCCGCGTGCTGGACGCCGTCGCCGCGCAGCTCCTCGTTGAAGATGTTGATCTGCGACGCCTTGAAGAACGGCCGCGCCGGCTCGTTGTTGGCGAACTTGACCTGGCTCGTCGGGTCCCACATGACGATCGACTTGAGCCCCGAGCCGGTCTGGCGCCCGGGATCGACGTCGCTGGTGTGGAACGCGACCTGCCAGAGCTGCTCGAGGCCCAGCACGTGCTCCATCCACAAGAGCGCCGGCTTCATCGTCTGGAAGTTCGACGTGACGTGATCGATGT
Source organism: Kofleriaceae bacterium (assembly GCA_018057825.1). Taxonomy (GTDB): domain Bacteria; phylum Myxococcota_A; class Polyangia; order Haliangiales; family Haliangiaceae; genus UBA2376. Next base: position 57,791 of record JAGPCY010000031.1, read on the forward strand.
GGCCGAAGCCGTAGCGGTTGTGCGGGCCGGCGGCCACCGCCTCGGCGCCCGGGTACAGCGGCGCGTAGCCCCGCCGCTCGACGAAGCGGAAGGTGGTGTCGCCGAACGGCGTCGTGATCGAGAACTGGCGCAGAGTGCCGCCGTCGCTGGTGAAGGTCGTGATCTCGTCGATCGGCGTGCCGCCCCGGGCCTCGAGCTCGCGGAAGGCGTGGTCGACGTCCTCGACCTCGAACACCAGGGTGCCGACGCCGTCGGGGTGCTTGGCGAGGAACCGCGCCGCCCGCGACGGCGGCCCGGCCGCGCCGGCGATCGGCGAGCTGACCACGACCGCGACGTCGCCGGCGGTGAAGGCCGCCGAGCGCTGCCGACCGCGGGCCTCGAGGTCGGGGCTCGAGCGCCAGGTCTCGGCGAAGTCGAGGCGGTCGACGTAGAACCGCCGGCTGCGCTCGAGATCGCGGACGTAGTAGTGCAGGCCGGCGAGGCGGGTGATGCCGAGCGGGGCGAGCTTGCTCATGGCGTCAGGGCGTAGCACGGCGGCCCGGGCCGGGGCCACCGCCGCCGTCGTCAGCCGCCGAGGATCCCGTCGAGCCAGGGGTTGCGGAACTTGCGCTCGGGGTCGTAGCGATCGGCCAGGGCCGCGAAGTCGTCGAGCCGCGCGTACTGCTGGCGCAGGTAGGCGCGATCGAAGCGCGCCTCCTTGCCCCAGTGCGGCCGGCCGCCGTGCGCCCGCGCGAAGTCGTCCATGCGCTCGAGCTGGGCCGGCCAGCCCGCCGGATCGATGTTGTAGAGCGACAGCCAGATCGTGTCGCGCTGGTAGCCCGGCGACAGCCACAGGTCGTCGGCGGCGCTCCACCGCAGCTCCTGGATGAAGTTGTAGGTGTGACCGCCGCCGAGGAGCAGCTCGCGGTAGGCCGGCAAGAGCCGGGGCGCGTCGGCGGCGGCGAAGGCCCACTCGCCCTCGCGGTGCACCGGCGGCACCGGCGTCAGGAAGCCGATCGTGCTCGGCACGACCCGATCGACGGCGCGCCCGGCCTCGCGGGTGAGGAAGCGGTTGATGCCGGGGATCCAGCGGCGCCCCGAGGCCCGCCCGGCCGCGACCAGCGCCCGGTACATCGCCACCGACACCACCCGATCCTTGACGAACCGCCGCAGCCGCGAGTCGTCGACCGCGCGATCGGTGCGACGGCGATCGTAGACGATCACGTCGTCCGACGGCGGCAGCCACCACAGCTTGTAGTGGTCGCTGGCGGCCAGCGCGGCGTCGAGGCCGGCCAGGGCCGTGGCCCAGCTCGCCCGGGTCGTGACGTCGTGGAGCTGGAACGCCGGCACGACGTCGAAGGTGACCGCGGTGGTGATGCCGAGCGCGCCCAGGCCGACCACCGCCCCGGCGAAGTCGGCGTCGCCGCGGGCCAGCGTCACGACCTGGCCGCGGCCGTCGACCAGCTCGAGCCGCGCCACCTGCGCGCTGATGCAGCGGAAGCGCGCGCCGCTGCCGTGGGTGCCAGTGGCGATGATCCCGGCCACCGCCTGCTCATCGATCGAGCCCAGGCTGGTCAGCGCCAGGCCGTGGCGCGCCAGGTACGCGTTCAGCTCGTGGAGGCGCATGCCGCCCTCGACGGTCACCTGCCCGCGCTCGCGATCGAGGGCCAGCGGCCGGCGCAGGCGCTCGAGGGACACCAGGGTGTCGTCGGTGACGATCGCCGGCGACCACGAGTGAGCGGCGCCGACCGCGCGCAGCGTGCGGGCGCCGCGGACGATCGCGATCACCTCGGCGCGGTCGCGGGGGCGCGCGATCACCCGCGGTCGGAACCGCAGGTTGCGGCCGAAGTTGGTGACGCTCGGCACGAGCCGATCAGGCCACCGCGTCGGGCTGCCGATCGGGGTGGGCCGCGGCGAAGGCCGGGTGGTCCGCGCAGGCGTCCTCGATCGCCCGCAGGCGCGGCAGGCCGTCGAGGGAGACGCCGAACCGGCGCGCCGAGTAGAGCTGCGGGATCAAGCAGCAGTCGGCCAGGGTCGGCGCGTCGCCGACCGAGAACCGATCGCCGCCGGCGACCGCGTCCTGGTAGGCCGCCAGGCCGCTGGCGATGAAGCCCTGGACCCAGGCGCGATCGTCGCCACCCATCGCCTTGACCCGGTTGGTCGTCGACAGGTTCTGCAGCGGCTGGATGCCGGCGTTGACCAGCTCGGCCAGGGCGCGGACCCGGGCTCGCAGCGCCATCGCCGCCGGCCCCGCGCCGCGCGGCAGAAGCGGCGGTTCGGGCCAGCGCTCGTCGAGGTACTCGATGATCGGCAGCGACTGCGCCAGGTAGAGCGGCGCGGCGTCGGGGTCGCGGACCTCGAGGGTCGGGACCTGGGCCATGGGGTTGCGCGCCTTGTACTCGGGCCGATGCTGCTGGCCGCCGTCGGCGACGATGTTCACGACCTGATAGTCGTAGGCCAGGCCCTTTAGCCCGAGCGCGATCCGCACCCGGTAGCTGGCCGACGACCGCCAGTAGTTGTGGAGGATCAAGGTCACGACGCCACCTCGGGGCCGATCACCACCTGGTCGATCTGACCGAAGGGGCTGCCGCCGTCGGGCAAGACCGCCTCGATCTGGATGCGATCGCCGACCTTCATGAACGGCGTCTTGGGCGCGCCGGTCTCGATGGTCTCGATCATCCGGATCTCGGCCAGGCACGAGATGCCGCGGGCGCGCTCGGCGTTGGACACCGTGCCGGAGCCGAGGATCGTGCCGGCGGTGTAGCGCCGGGTCTTGGTCAGGTGAGCGATCAGATCGTGAAACGAGAAGTGCATCTCGGGGCCGGCGTCGCAGTCGCCGATGACCTGGCCGTTGTAGGTCGAGCGGACCCGGGCGTGGAGGCGGCCGTCGCGCCAGGCGTCGCCCAGCTCGTCGGGGGTGACCGCGAACGGCGAGAACGCGGTGGCGGGCTTGCTCTGGAAGAAGCCGAAGCCCTTGGCCAGCTCGTCGGGGATGAGGTTGCGCAGCGTGACGTCGTTGGCCAGCATGACCAGGCGGACGTAGGGCGCGGCGTCGGCGGCCGCCACCCCGCGCGGGGTGTCGCCGAGGATCACGACGACCTCCGACTCGTAGTCGAGCCCCCAGGCCGGATCGGGCAGGACGATCGACTGGCGCGGCCCGAGCATGTCGCCCGAGCCGCCTTGGTAGACCAGCGGATCGGTGGTCAGGGTGGCCGGCGGCTCGGCCTTGCGGGCCTTGCGCACCAGGATCACGTGGTTCAGGTAGGCCGAGCCGTCGACCCACTCGTAGGCCCGCGGCAGCGGCGCGGCGAGCCGGCTGGGATCGACCGGCGTGCCGTCGAGGGCGCCGCCGTCGAGGGCGGCGGCGGTGGCCGCGAGCATCGGCCGGGCCTGGTCCCAGTCGTCGAGGGCGCGCTGCATCGTGGTCCAGGGCGCGGGCGCCGCGGTCGCGACCGCGCCGTCGCCGCGCACGACCAGGAGCCGGCCATCGCGGGAACCGTCGCGGAGTGTGGCGAGCTTCATGCGCGGACCATAGGGCGCACGCATGCCCAAGTCATCCGATCGCGCGGCCGATCGATCCGGCCGCGGTCGCGACCGACGGCGACGACGTAAGCCCGAGCGCGCGCCGACGTTACGGCGGCGTACCTGCCGACGTTCCCCCGACGGCCCCTCCCCGGTCGTCCTCGCCTGCCAAGGAGCCTCCCATGTCCGGTCCGTCTCGCGGCGCGCGCGCCGCCCTGCTCGTGGTCTGCCTCGCCCTCACCGCCTGTGGCGCCGCCCGCGCCGGCCACTTCGCCACCGCGCGCATGGCCGAGGCCCCGGTCGCCGCCGCGCCGCCGCCCCCGCCCCTCGAGCGCTCGCTGTTCGCCCGCGATCCGCAGGGCGCCCTGACCGAGGACGCGCTCCAGCAGATCCTGGCGGCGCCGATCGAGCTCGACCTGCCGGCGCGGGTCGGCGTCGTGCCGGTCGTGACCGCGACCGACTGGCGCGGTCCCAACCCCGACTACCTGCGGGTGCCGGCCGGGGTCGCGCCCTTCGTGCGCAAGCTGCGCGGCAGCGAGCCCTTCACGCTGGTCACCGAGATCATGCCGATCCCGTCGGGGGCGCTCGGCATGGAGGCCCTGCGCGAGGTCGCGGCGCGCTACCGCCTGCGCTACGTCATCTTGTACCGCGAGGTGATCGCGACCAAGAGCACGGTCGGCAAGCTGGCGTGGTTCTACGCGACCCTGGTCGGCACCGCCTTCGTGCCCGGCCAGGATCACGCGGCCTACGGCTACGTCGAGGCCAGCATGTTCGACGTGAAGACCGGGCTCCTCCTGTTCACGACGCGACGCTCGGTGCTCGGCACCCGGCGCTCGAACCTGTGGCACCAGGACGACAAGCTGGCGCGGCTGGCGGCCGAGGCCGCGGTCCGCGGCGCCGAGCCGCTGGCCGACGACGTCAAGAGCGACCTGTTCCGGTTCGCCGACGCCGCCCGGGTCGAGAACGGCCGCCGCGGCGCCGGCGGGCCTCTCGTCGGCGGGCTGGCGCCGACGGCGCCGAGCGCCGTCGCGACCCCATAGGCCACGAGATCCTCCTCGGGGTCGGGGTCGGGGTCGGTCTCGGTCTCGGCCTCGGTCTCGGCCTCCGCCTCGGTCTCGGTCTCCGCCTCGGTCTCGGTCTCGGTCTCCGCCTCGGTCTCGGTCTCGGTCTCGGTCTCCGCCTCGGTCTCGGCCTCGGTCTCCGCCTCGGTCTCGGCCTCGGTCTCCGCTAGGTCGCCGCCGCGACGATCCGGACGAAGCGCGCACTCGCGCGGTCGAGGTCGGGCAGCGCATGGGCGGTGGGATCGAGCAACGCCGCGGTGCGGAAGCCGGCGATCGCCAGCTCGCGCTCGGCGGCCGCGGGGTCCGCGAAATGGAAGTGGATGCGGCCGCGCACGAACACCCCGAGGGCGCCGGCGAACAGCCGCTCGATCGGCCCGGCGGCGTCGGCCAGGTGCAGGTCCGACAGGTACAGGCCGTGGGGGAAGCGCCCGAGCAGGGTCGCGAACCGCCGCCACATCCGCACCACGGCGATCGGATCGAAGTAGTTGAGCAGCCCCTCGGTGATGATGGCGGTGCCGCGCGCGGGATCGAAGCCAGCGGCCAGGGCGGCCAGCGAGGCCGGGCCGTCGTCGGCGGTGGCGTCGATCTCGACCACCCGGTGGTGGGCGCCGGTGCCGCCGACCCGGGCCAGGGTCGCGCGCTTCTTGGCGGCCATGCCCGGGAGGTCGGCTTCGACGTAGGTGATGCGATCGCCGTAGTCGCGGGCGAAGCGCCAGCCGCGCGGCGACAACCCACAGGCGACCTCGACCACCTGACCGATCTCGCCGCGATCGATCGCGGCGCGGAGCTGAGCGTCGATCAGGTGGTGCCGCGCGAGGAGCAGGCCGTCGAGGTTGGGCTGGCCGGCGGCGCGCAGGAGCTTGTTGGCGGGCGCGAGGGCGCGGTAGAGGAACCGCCCCGACGGGGTCGCGAAGGCCGGGTCCGACAGGCCGTTGGCGAGCCACGTATATCCGGTGTAGTGGGCGGTCGGGCTGATGCGCGCGCTGTCCATGGTCACGACGAGAGTGTATCGAGGGTGATCGCAGCGCGCCTGGCCTGCTTTGTAAGCGGCTTGAATCGCTAGACTTATTCGCGGTGATCGGGTGCTTGCGGACAGCGCCGCGGTTCTGTGCTATACACTGAACATCAGACCAGTGCGGTAAGAGGTTTGCCGTGCGCATCGCCAGCATCCACATCCCATCCTTCCCGCTCCAAGCTGCCATCCAGTCGGGCTCCGAGCAGCGCCGTCTGGCCAACGCGCCGGTGGCGGTGCTGCACGCGTCGGCGCCGGTGGTCACCGCGTGCTCGCGCGCGGCCTGGGCCCTCGGGGTCCGGCCGGGGATGGCGGCGTCGGTGGCTCGCGCGCACGCGCCTGAGCTGATCGTGAAGGTGCGCTCTCCGGCCCGCGAGGCCGAGCTGGTGCGCGCGGTCGCGGATCGCCTGCTGGCGCTGTCGCCGCACATCGATCTCGGCGGCCCGATCACCGGGCTGCACCACGCGATGTACGTCGAGGTCCCGGCCGGCCGGCGCGGCGCGGCCTTCGGCGCCAAGCTGGTCGAGGCCTGTCGCGAGTTCGACCTCCACGTCCGGGTCGGCATCGCCGACGATCGCTTCACGGCGACGGTCGCTGCCACCGCGCCGAACACCCCACCGCTCCGAGGTCCAGGCGGCGACGCCGACGGCGCGGTGACCTGCGTGCCGCGCGGCGGCTCGGCGGCGTTCCTGGCGCCCCTGCCCCTGGCGTTGCTCAACCTGGCGCCCGAGGTCCAGCACATGCTCGAGAGCCTGGGCGTCGCGACCCTGGGCGCATTCGCCGCGCTGCCGCCGCCGTCGGTGGCCCGCGACTGGGACGGCGATCTGCAGGCGCTGGCCCGCGGCGACGGCGGCGCGCGCATCGATCTCTACCAGCCGGCGCCGAGCTGGCGCGAGCGGGTGGCGGTCGAGGGCACGATCGGCCTGGCCCTCCAGGAGCTGGCCAACCGGATCGCGGTGCGGCTGTTCGGCCGGGGCGGCCAGCGCGCGCGGATCGCGGTCGCGCCGGTCGGCGGCGCGGCGGTCGAGGTCGTGGTCGACGGGCCGATCACCGCCGACGAGCTGGGCGATCGGCTGGCGCGCGCCGTCGGGACCCCGACCACCGCGGCCCTCGACGCGGTGATCGCCGTCGGCGATGAGCCGGTCGCGTCCACCCCCGCCGACGCCGCGGCGCCCGCGGCCGAGGCCAAGGCGCCGGCGGCGCCGCTCCTGCTGACGCCGGTGCCGAGCATCCTCGGCGAGCGGCCGGAGCACCGCCGGACCCGGCGCGGCAAGCATCGGCCGCGGATCGCCCACGGTCAGGCTCGGCTGTTCGCCAGCGAGTGACGGGGTCAGTCGTCGCCCTTGATCCGGGCGGTCGCCGACGGCAGCTCCGCGGGGCGATCGCCGCGCAGGGCCTTGGCGGCGTCCTTCGAGCGCCGCTTGGCCTCGCGCCGGCTCTCCCCCGGGTAGCGACTCTCGACGTCGACGCCGCCGAAGGCCGCGACGCCGGTGATCCGCAGGACCGGCCGCGCCGGATCGTCGCTGGGGGGCGCCTGGTGGGCCTCGTCGAAGCCGCCGAACAGCGCGATGGCGTCGGACTCGACCGCCAGATCCGGCGGCACGATCAGATCGACCCCGCCGAACATGCAGTAGACCTTGAGCTCCGTGACTCCCGGGGCGAAGGTGGCGGTGCGGAAGTCGAGCTCGGCGCCGCCGAAGCCAGCGATCACCGTCAGCCGCCGCGGCACGGTCCACGTCCCGCCCTTGTCGACCCCGCCGAACATCGCGATCACGCGGCCCCGCGCCGGGTGATCGCCGATCGTGGCCAGGGCGGTCGTCGTCGTCGGAGCCGGCACGAGATCGGCGACCAGGGCGTCGAGGGTGGCGACGGTGGTCGCCTGATGCGCGAGGGCCAGGCGGCGCTCGAGCTCGTCGAGCTCCAGCCGATCACCGCCGTACTGCTCGGACAGGATCGCGACGACCTGCTCGCGGCGATCGGCCACGGACACGAGGGCGGTTGGCGGCATGGGCGCAGTGTAGCGCTCCCGGCCGGCCCTCACGCCCGGGCCAGGGCCGCCCAGCGAGCCGCGGCGTCGGCCGCCAGCCGTGCGCGATCGACGCCGAACCCGTGCGCCGCCGCGACCTCGGCGCGGAAGCTCGTGCCCAGGGTCTCGGGATCGTCGCTGCCGAGGACGCAGCGCACCCCGGCGGCCTGGAGCGCGACCAGCGGCGCGGCGCGGTGGCGGCGCTCGAGGTCGGCGACCGCGGTGGGGATGAGCAACCGGTTCGAGGTCGGGCACACCTCGAGGGTCACCTCGGCCCGCGCCAGGGCCGCGAGGACCTCGGGATCGTCGAGGCTGTGGACGCCGTGGCCGATGGCCTGGGGGGCCAGCGCCAGGGTCCGGGCCACCGAGTCGGCGCCGGCGAACTCGCCGGCGTGGATGGTGAGGTCGGGCAGGTCGGGTCGCAGGCCGTCGATGATCGCCAGCATCGCCGGCGGCAGCGGCTCGCGATCGGGACCACCGACGATGCCGAGGACGTCGAGGCCGACCAGCGCCGCGGCCTGGGCGCGGATCACGTCGGCCAGCGCCTGGTAGTGCGGCGCGCTCTCGAAGGTGCGCGACAGCCCGACCCGCAAGAGGATGGGCCGGCCGGTGGCCGCCACCACGCGGTCGCGCGCGGCGATCACCGCGGCCAGGATCGGCTCGGCGTGATCGACGGCGAAGCGGACCGGGGCCAGGGCTCGCCACGGTTGGCCGGTGCGCTCGATCAGGGTCCGGGCCATCGAGAACAGCGAGAGCCGCAGCTCGACGCCGTCGGCGTCGGCCACCGCCTCGGTCATCGCCCGCTCGGCCAGCGCCGCGATCGCGGCGACGCTGACGTAGGCGGCGCGCGCGGCGACGATGCACTGGTAGAAGTCGGTGGGATCGTCGGACGCGCCGCGCACCGTGACCGCGGCGGTCAGCTCGGCGGCGGTGGCGAAGCGCCCAGCCGCCGGATCGTAGAACGGGGCCTGACGCAGATCGAAGGCCTGGGCGACGTCGGCAAGCGCGGCGGCGCTGTGCGAGCCCTCGAGGTGGCGATGGAGATCCGGTAGCACCCCGGGTGTGTAGCAGACCGGGCGCCGGCTCACCCGGCCCGCGCCACCCACACCCGCCCGGCGACCTCGGCGTCACCCTCGCGGCGCAGCACCCCCGGGGTGTCGACGATCGCGGTCAGGCCGGCGGCGGCCAGCACCTCGGCGACGTAGGCCCGATGGTGCGCGTAGCGGCCGACCGGGCCCAGCGCGTAGCCGGCCTCGCCGCCGTCCTCGACGGTGAAGGCCCAGTGACCGCCGGGGGCCAGGGCGCGCCGCACCGCCGCCGCCACGGGCGCGAGATCGCCGAGGTAGACCAGCACGTCGGCGGCGACGATGAGGTCGTAGGGCGCCGCGGTCGCCAGGTGGGCCAGGGCGTCGCCGACCTCGAGGGCGTCGTAGCGCCCGGTGGTGGCGGCGATCGCCGTCATCTGCGCCGAGAGATCGACGCCGACCAGGCGCGCCGCGCGCGGGCCGACGACGGCGCCGCACAGGCCGGTGCCGCAGCCGAGATCGAGGGCGACGCCGACCCGGGTCACGCCGACGCCGTCGAGGGCGGCGCCGATCAGCGCCGGCGCGCGGTAGTCGAGCTGGGCCACCATCAGATGGTCGTAGCCGGCCGCGGCGTGATCGAAGAGCTGGGTCAGGTAGGCCGCCGGCGCGGCCGGTGGATTGTCGCCGCGGGCGCTGGCCAGGAGGTGCGCGACCGCGGGATCATCGGGCACCTGGGCGTGCCAGCGGGCGTAGACCTCGGCCAGCTCGGCGCGCCGACCGAGCGCGGTCAAGATCCGGGTCAGGTTGGCCCACGCGGCCTGCACCGTCGGATCGACGGCCAAGGTCGCGCCGTAGCCGGCGATCGCGCCGTCGAGATCGCCGGCCAGCTCGGCGCCGAGCGCGCAGTTGAAGTGGGTCTCGTAGCGGTCCGGGCCGAGCGCGCGCGCCTCGGCGTAGGCGGCGCGCGCGTCGGGCAGTCGCCCGAGCTGGGCCAAGGCGGTGCCGCGCAGGCCGTGGAGCTCGATCGGCTCGCCGCCGCGCGCGTCGGCGTCGTCGATCGCGGCCAGCGCCCGCGCGCCGTCCCCGAGGCCGAGGGCGATCCGGGCGCGGGCCGACCACCAGGCCGGCTCGTCGGGCGCGATCGCGATCGCCTGTTCGATCGAGGCCCAGGCCGCGTCGACCTGGCCCAGCGTCATCCAGATCATCGCGGCGCCGTAGGCGGCCGCGGCCAGGGTCGGCTGGGCCGCGAGGGCCGCGGCGAAGCCGGTCAGGGCGCCATCGAAGTCACCGACGACGTAGGCGTCGACGGCGCGCTGGTAGTCGGCCTGCCCCGGCTCGCGCGCGGGGTCGAGGGCAGCGTCGGGCGAGACAGCCGGCGGCGCGTCGGTCAAGGCTCGACTCTAGCATCGCCACCCGCTAGGTTCGGGCGTGGCCGATCGCGCCGCCTGCAAGCGTCAGCTCATCGCCGCCGTCGAGGCGGCCCTGGTCGCGGCGCGCGCCGCCCACGCCGCCGCCGCCGAGGGCGCGACCCATAGCGAGTCGCGGGCCGAGAACGACAAGGACACCCGGGGGCTCGAGCAGTCGTACCTGGCGCGCGGCTATGCGGCGCGGGTCGCCGAGCTCGAGGCCGCGTTGGTCGGCGTGGCCGCGCTGCCGGTCGGCCCGGCCGGAGCGGTCGCCAGCGCTGGCGCGATCGTCACCGTGGTCGACGACGACGACGCCCGCCACCGCTACTACCTGGCGCCGTGGGGCGGCGGGCTGGCGCTGGCCGACGCCATCACCGTCGTGACCCCGGCCTCGCCGATCGGCCGGGCGCTTTTCGGCCGCCGGCGCGACGACGAGGTCGAGCTCCAGCGCCCCGATGGCCCGCGCAGCTGGACGATCGAGGCGATCGGCTGAGGGCGGAGACGGAGGCCGAGACCGAGGCGGAGACGGAGACGGAGACCGAGGCCGAGGCCGAGACCGAGGCCGAGACCGAGGCGGAGAGCGAGACCGAGGCGGAGAGCGAGACCGAGGGTCAGCGGCCGGCGTCGACCGCGGCCTTGGGATCGTCCTTGGTGGCCTCTTCATACCCGGCCTCGACGCCGCGCTTGACCTTCTCGACCACCGGGCCGGCCTTCTCGCTGACCCCGTCGCGCATGTCGCGGGCCTCGTCGGTGGCCCAGATCGCGGCGACGTGGCCGAAGAAGGTCCGCTTGCCGAGCTTGACGGTGGCGCCGAAGAAGACCAGCGCGCCGACGACGAACAGCGTGAGGACGAAGCGGATCACGCGGCGAGCCTAGCGCGGCCGATCGCGCGCCGCCACGGCCGCCGTCAGGCCTCGCCGGGCCAGACCAGGGGCACCGGGGTGCGCCCCAGCGCGCGGGCCGCGGCCTCGGCGCGGGCGCCGCTGGCCGCGACCTCGGCGTCGTCGCCGAGCCGGCGTGCGACCCGCGCCCGCAGCCACCAGACGAAGAACGCGTCCTCGGGATCGGCGGTGGCGCGCTGGCTCTGGGCGACGACGTCATCCCAGGCCGCGCCCAGGGCGTCGCCGCACGCCAGCTCGGCGAGATCGCGGGTCAGGACCAGGAACGGATTGCCGCCGAGATCGTCGGCGCGGACGTGGTCGAGCTCGCGGCGGGCAGCGGCCCGCTCGCCGGCGGCCGCGAGCAGCAGCGCGTGCCACACCGAGGTCACGACCGGCGGGGCCGCGCGCAGGCGTTCGCTGCCGATGCGGTGGGAGGCCGAGGCGGCGTCGAGGGCGCCCGCCAGGTCGCCGCCCCAGAAGCGCAGGAGCGACAGGTCGTACCAACCCCACAGCTCGATCAGATCGAGGCCCATGCGGTTGGCGATCGCGATCGCGCGCTCGGCGTCGGCGGCCGCGGCGTCGTTGCGCTCGAGCTGGCGCCAGATGTTGACCCGGTTGAACAGGCCGTAGGTGAGGTGGAAGTGATCGCCGACCGCGTCGCACAACGCGATCGCGCGATCGAGGACCGCGAGGCCGTCGTGGGGAGCGCCGAGCCGACGCAACACGCCACCGAGCATCAGCATCGAGCCGATCGCGGTCGTGTGATCGCCGTGGGTCGTGGCCGCGGCGATCGCGGCCTCGAGGAGCGCGCGGGCCTCGGGCAGGCGCTCCTGGCGGGCCCGGACCACGCCGAGCCAGTTGTCGAGGTGAGCCCGGACCGGCGCCGGCAAGTCGGCCGGCGCCCGCGCCGCCGCTTCCTCGATCAACCGCGCCGACTCGCCCAGGCGCTCGGTGAAGTCACACACCGCGCCGTCGGCGACCGTGAGGTCGATCGCGGCCGCCAGATCGCCATGGGCCTCGGCCAGGGCCCGCGCCGCGCGTAGATCGACCTGGGCGCTCTCGTAGTGCGTGAGCAGCCGTCGCGTCGCGCCGCGGGCGCCCAGCAGACGTTGCCGAGCGTGCGGATCGCCGTCGCCGAGCTGTTCGATCGCCAGGGTCCACCATCGCTCCGCCTCGAGGGGCGCATGGCGCGCGAGCGCCGCTTTGGCCAGGGCCTCGGCGGCGGCCGCCGCGACCTCGCCGTGCCCGGCGCGGGCGGCGTGGTAGGCGATCCGCGGCAGCGCCGCGATCGCATCGGCCTCACGCTGGGCGTGGGCCAGGGCCACGCCGTGGAGCGCGCGCTGGGTCGCGGCCGGCACGGTGTCGGCGATCGCGCCCTGCTCGGCCTCGCTGCGGAAGCGGTAGGCGCCGCCGACCTCGACCACCACCCCGCGGGCCACCAGCTCGGTCAGGCCGATGACCGGATCGAGGTTGACCCCGGCCTCGGACGCGGCGGTGATCGCGTCGACCTCGGCCGGCGTGAACTCGCCGCCGAAGAGCGCGATCGCGCGCGTCAGCTCGGCCACGCCCGGTGGCAACGCGGCCAACATCCGGGTCGCGAACCACATGACGCCGGGGGTCGGCGGCAAGAAGTCGAGCTCGTCGGCGGCGACGAACCACACCTCGCTGCCGGGGTGGCGGCGGATCACGCCCGAGCGCCGCAGCTCGCGCCCGAGGGCCGCGATCACGCCGGGCACGCCGCCCGAGCGCGCCGCCAACCGCGCCACCAGGGTCTCCGGCACGCGCCGGACCGGGGTCAGCGCCCGCCGCATCGCCAGACGGGCGTCGGCGTCGTCGAGGGGACCCAGGGTCTCGACGGTGACCCGGGCGCCGTCGAGCCAGGCCGGCGCGGTGGCCACCAGGGCGTCGGTCGCGGTGGCCGCCAGCCACAGCGGACCGGTCGAGGCCCGGGCCGCGACCGCCAGGGCCGCCAGCACCGCCTCGTCGATCCAGTGGGCGTCGTCGACGACGATCGCCAGCGGGCGCTCGGCCAGGACCGCCTCGACGGCGGCGCGGACCGCGGCGGTCAGCGGCAGCGGCGCGGCGGTCGGCGGCGGGGCGGCGATCGCGGCGAGCTGGGCGCCGAGGGACGCCAGCACGGTGGCCGCGCCGGCGCCCAGGGTCCGCGCGCCCGCCAGGCGGACCACCGCGGCCTCGGGTTGGCGGCGGCCCAGGTCGGCGACCAGCTCGTCGGCCAGCCGGCTCTTGCCGCTGCCTGGCCCGCCGACCGCGACCCAGATCGCCGGCGGGCCATCGCCGAGGGCGGCGGCCGCGCTGCCTCGGGCCGAGGCCACGATCGGATCGCGACCGAAGATCGGGCCGGCCGCGACCGGCTCGGGGGCGGCGTCGACCGGACGCTCGCGCAGCCGCGACGCACCGTCGATGGGCTCGAGCTCGCCCGGATCGAGCTCGCGGGCGGCGGCCGCGGTCACCACCACGCCCGGCGCCGGCGGCGGCAGCCAGTCGGGGCGCTCGAGGGCCGGACCGAACAGCATGACCCGACCGTCCTTGCCACGCCGGACCGCGACCTGGGCGACGTGGACCACGACCCGCGCGTCGACCGCGGCCAGCGCCGCCGCGGTCGCGAGGGCCGCCGGCACCGGCGCCGGACAGTCGTCGGGGGAAAACGCCAGGAGCGTGCGGCCGCCAGCCTGGCGCGCGACCACGCCGCCACGTCGACGCGCCTCGACCTCGAGGTTCAGGTTGCTCGGGGCGCGCTCGACCGCCACCAGGGCCACGCTCGAGCGGTTGCCGACCGCGACCGGCGCCGCCCGCGACACCAGCGCCGCGCCGTCGATCGCCCCCAGCGCGGCCGCGAGCGCGGCGGCATCTGCCGGACGAGCGGCAGGGGCCTTGGCCAGGCAGCGCGCCAGGAGCTCGTCGAGGCCAACCGGCACCGGCCGCACCATCGCGGCGCGCGGCGCGCGGAAGCTCAGGTGGCCGAGCTCGATCGCGGCGCGATCACCGACGAAGGGCGGCCGGGTCGTGGCCAGCTCGAACCCGATCGCGCCGAAGGCGTAGCGATCGGTGGCGGCGGTGACCGGCTCGCCGCGGAGCTGCTCGGGCGCCATGTAGAGCGCGGTGCCGCCGGCGGTGATCGCCGGGTCCGGGCCGCGCACCGACACCGCCATGCCGAGATCGAGCAGGCGGATCCGTCCGTCCGGTTCCCGGACGACGTTGTCGGGCTTGAGGTCGCCGTGGACCCAGCCAGCGCGCTCGAGGGCGGCCAGGGCCGCGGCCAGCCCCGCGAGCCATCCGACCACGTCGTCGAGGGGCGCCGGCCCGGGCGCATGGGCCAGGTGGTCGCCCAGGGTGACGCCGCCGACCAGCTCCATGGCCAGGTAGGGGCGACCATCGCCGGTGGTGCCGCGCTCGTACAGCGCCGCGACCGTCGGCGCGCCGACCGCGTCCTGGGCCGCGGCCTCGCGAGCGAACCCGGCGACCACCTCGGGACCACCGACGTGGGCGACCTTGATCGCCGCGACGACCCCGGCGCGTTCACCGCGCCACACCGCGGCCTGACCGCCGGCCGCGATCGGCGCGAGCAGCCGCCAGCCCGGCACCTCGGGCGGCGGCGGCGGCTCGACCGGCGCGCGCTCATCCTCGATCGGCGGGCTGCCGTCGGCGGGACAGGCCGCGCCGGCCGCCAGCTTGCGGAAGCAGCGCGGGCACCTCACGGGGGCATGCTACCGCGGGTCGGCGTCCGTCACCGGCCGGCTCACGCAGCGTCGGCGCACGGCGCGAAGCACATCATCGCGTCCATCCCCGGCGGCCCGCCATCGCCGGTCCCGCCCTCGCCGGGGGCATCGTCGAGCCCAGCGTCGGGCGGGCTCGGACCGTCGGGCGGCGGCGCGGCATCGGCCCCGGCGTCGGGCGGGCCCGGACCGTCGGGCGGCGGCGCCGCGTCGACCCCGGCGTCGGGCGGCGGCGGCGCGTCGAAGCTCGGCTGGGCGTCGGGGCGAGCGTCGGGGGTCGGCGTGCCATCGACGCCAGCGTCGGGCGAGGTCGGCGGCTCGACCGGCGCGCCGTCGGGGATCTCGAGGACGTTGTCGGGCTGCTCGAAGACCTCGCCGGCGGCCGGGGACTGACACGCGATCGCCCAGGCGATCGGGCCGGTGCCCGAGCCCAGCCCGCTCTCGAGAGCCGACGGCGACGCGATCGCGCCCACGCCGACGCCGGACACCTGCATGCGCGCGACGTTGTCGCGCCACTGGCGGAAGAACCGGTAGCGCAGGGGGTTGGTCGAGCTGGCGAGGTAGCGACCGATGCGGTAGCGCGAGGTGCCCGAGCCGAGGTGGGTGTCGATCGCGGCCATCGTGACGCCGGCGCCGGTGACCGCGGCCTGGACGCTGTCGAGCGTCGCCGTCGACGCGCGCTCCTCGCCGGTGAGCACCAGGCGATCGACGTCGACGCCACCCCACGCCGCCGGCAACCGGATCGCGCCCAGACCGCGACCGACCCCGAACATCGAGACCTCGGTGCCGTCCTTGGTGAAGAAGCTGAGGAAGCGGTGCCCCAGCGGATCGCTCGGCAGGGTCACCCAGCTCGCGTTGCCCAGCGCCAGGGCGCCCCGCCACAGGAACGCGGCGTTGGCGATCGTCGCGCCGCTCGCGGTCTGCAGATCCAGCGCCGCCTCGCCGTGGAGCGCCACCGGCAGCGAGGCGTAGAAGGCGAACTTCCACCACAGCGCGCCGGTCTGGGTCGCGACCGCCGGCGGGACGTTGGGGTTGCCGACGTACTCGGCGCGCGGGATCGTGGTCAGCGGGGTCACCAGATCGGTGCGGAACTCGGTGGCCTCGCCGACGAACTCGGGCAGCCGCACCATCGGCCCCCACGACACGAAGCCGTGGTGGCGGAAGCTGCCCGGCGCGTCGCCGGTGACGCAGCTCTCGAGGGCGAAGACCGGCCACTCGTACCAGGTGGCCTCGCGGAAGGTCAGAGTGTCGACGCGGCGGACGCGAAACACCGCGGCGACGCTGCCCAGGTACCCGTCGTGCAGGCGGCCGGGGAAGACCACCGTCTCGCCCATGGCCAGCCGGGCCCGCGCGCCGCCGGTCCGCTCGACCTCGACGTCGGGACCGATCGCGGCGGCCAGGGTCCCCGACGAGCTGAGGAAGCGGACCGCGGTCACCCCGGCGGTCGGGGTCGCGCAGGTCACCGAGACCGTGGCGTCGTAGGCCAGGCCGAAGGACGTGGCGTTGGTGAACGTGCCTGGTCCGGTCGCCCCCCACGGCGGGGTGCCGGTGAGCCCGGTGCCGCCGAAGGAGCCGCCGTTGCCGTTGTAGTTGCCGGAGTTGTGATCCCAGCCG
Source organism: Kofleriaceae bacterium (assembly GCA_018057825.1). GTDB lineage: Bacteria > Myxococcota_A > Polyangia > Haliangiales > Haliangiaceae > UBA2376. The sequence continues at coordinate 74,051 of JAGPCY010000031.1, forward strand.
CCGCGATCGGCGGACCCGAGCTCGGGCTCATCGCACCCGGCGAGCGCCAGCGCGACCGCCGCGGCGGCGGCGATCCAGGCGAGGGGGCGACGGGGGGACATCGACGGTGTCAGGTGCATGGTCTGTACCGGTTCGATCCGGGCCCGGGGGCCCCGCCGCGAGGGGGGTGATGGCGCGCGCCTGCAGGCCGGAGCCATCACCCGATGGCGGGAGACAGCAGCGACGCGCCGGGGCGCGATCTGTATAGTACCGCGGGATGACCCTGCCGTTCACTCCTGGCGATGGGACCGTCTTGCTCGATCGCGCAGGTCGGGAGATGTCCTACCGCCGCATCCAGGTCGCGGTGATCGCCGGCGTCGATCAAGGCAAAGCCGTGGTCGCCGAGGGCGGCGAGATCTCGATCGGCACGAGCGCGGGCAACGACCTGCAGCTCACCGACCCGGCGGTGTCGCGCCACCACTGCGCGCTCGCGGTCGGCCCCAAGGGCTTCACGCTGTCCGACCTGGGCTCGACCAACGGCACCACCGTCGGCGGCATCGGCGTCGAGCGCGCCCTGGTGCGGCCGGGCGCGATCATCGAGCTCGGCCAGACCAAGCTGCGCTTCGACGTCGGCGACGATCGGGTCCGCGAGCCGCTCGCGGCCGAGGAGCGCTGGGGTCGAGCCCTGGGCCGCAGCCCGGCGATGCGCCGGATCTTCGCGATCCTGCCGCGCCTGGCGGCGGTCGACACCTCGCTCTTGCTCGAGGGTGAGACCGGCACCGGCAAGTCGCTCCTGGCCGAGGTCATCCACGACGCCAGCGCCCGCCGCGATCGCCCGTTCGTGGTCGTCGACTGCGGCGCGATCCCGCCGACGCTCATCGAGAGCGAGCTGTTCGGCCACGAGAAGGGCGCGTTCACCGGCGCCGCCGGCCTGCGCCGCGGCGTGTTCGAGGCCGCCGCTGGCGGCACGGTGTTCCTCGACGAGATCGGCGAGCTGCCGCTCGAGATGCAACCCAAGCTCCTGCGCGCCCTCGAGGACCGCGTCGTCCGCCGGGTCGGCGGCAACGACTCGATCCGCCTCGACGTCCGCATCATCGCCGCGACCAACCGCGACCTCCGCCACGAGGTCAACCGCGGGCGGTTCCGCACCGATCTGCTGTACCGCCTGAACACGGTGCGCCTGCGGGTGCCGCCGCTGCGCGAGCGCCGCGACGACATCGGCGTCCTGGCGGCGCACTTCTGGACCCAGTTCGCCAACGACCCCCACGCCGCGCCGCCGGCCGAGCTCCTGACCGACTGGCTGCGCCGCGACTGGCCGGGCAACGTGCGCGAGCTGCGCTCGGCGGTCGAGCGCGCGGTCCTCCTCGACGATCCGTCGATCTGGGCCGAGATCTCGACCACGATCGCGGTCGCCGAGCCGAGCGCGCCGGCGCCGCCGCCCGGCCCGACGGTCGAGGTCGACGACGGCGCGTCGTTCCGGGTCGCCAAGGAGCGCGCGGTGGCGTCGTGGGAGCGCGGCTACGTCCGCGAGCTGGTCCGGCGCCATGACGGCAACCTGTCGCGGGCCGCGCGCGCGGCGCGGATGGATCGCAATCACCTGCGCGAGCTCTTGCGCCGCCACGGCGTCACCGCGACCGACGATTGACCGGCCGCCGGCCCCGGGGCCGCGTGCTACGCTGCCGCCATGGTCGCGGTCGACCCGCCCGGCGCGTCGACGCTCGCTGGCTCGGCGGGCGGCGGCGGCGCGTTGCCGGCCGGCACCCGGATCGGCGAGTTCGTCCTCGATCGGCTCCTGGCCCACGGCGGCTTCGGCCAGGTCTACCAGGCGACCCGGTCGAGCGACGGCCGCAAGGTCGCGGTCAAGGTCCTGCACGGCGAGCTCGGGGGCACGCCCAACGCGGTCGCGCGCTTCCTGCGCGAGGCCGAGGTGATGGTCCGGGTCCGCCACCCCAACGTCGTCGAGCTGGTGTCGTGGGGCACGGTCGACGACGGCCGGCCGTACCTGGCGATGGAGTTCCTGACCGGCACCGATCTATCGCGGGTGCTCGCCGAGCACGGCCGCCTGCCCCTGCCCCGGGTGCTGGCGATCCTCGAGCCGACCTGCGCCGCGCTGGCGGCGGCCCACGCCCAGGCCATCGTCCATCGCGATCTCAAGGCGTCGAACCTGTTCCTGGCCCGGGCCGCCGACGGCAGCGAGCGCGTCGTGCTGATCGACTTCGGCATCGCCAAGCTGGCCGCCCCCGACGCTGCCGACCTGACCACGTCGCGCCAGCTCGTCGGCACGCCGGTGACGATGGCGCCCGAGCAGATCGCGGGCGGCGCGGTCACCGCCCGCACCGACGTCTACGGCCTCGGCGTGATGGCCTTTCACCTGCTGGCCGGCCGGCTGCCGTTCGAGGACGAGTCGCCGACCATCGTGCAGTACCTCCACGCCCACGCCCGCCGCCCCAAGCTGTCGGCGGTCGCGCCGGTGCCGGCCGCCCTCGACGAGGTCATCGCCCGGGCCATGGCGATCGAGCCGGCCCACCGCTACGCCACGCCGCGCGAGTTCCTCGACGCGCTCCGCGCTGCGGCCGCCGACGACGACGGCGCCCTGGCCCTGACGCCGCGGCCCGGCCTGGCGATCCTGGTCGAGACCCGGGTCGACGACGAGGCCCTGCTCGACCCCGACGACGCGCTGATCGCCGACCTCGAGGGCCTCTTGCCGATCGCCGAGTCGGTCCTGGCGGCGGCCGGCTTCCCGGCGGTGGTCCACGGCGGCAACTCGCTCCTGACCGCCCGGGCCCTCGACGGCGACGACCCGACCGCCCGCGGCCAGGCGATCGCGACCGCGCGCGCGGTGGCCGACGCCCTCGCCGTCCGCGCCGCCGCCGATCCGCGGGTCGGGTTCGTCGTCGCGGTGCACTGCGCGACCGCGCTATGCGCCGGCGCCGCGGTCCGGGCCGGCGAGCTGATCGACGTCGCCTACTGGTCGCCCGATCCGTCGGTCCGCGGCGTGGTCGCGACCCGGGCCGCCCTCGACGGGCTTCCGGTGATGGGCGCCGCGGTCAGCGACTCGCGTGTCATGCTCGTGGGCTGACCCGATCGTCGGGGCCGAGGTCGAGGGCGCCGCCCTCGGGCGGCCGCGCGATCGCGTAGAGTTCCCCGCGCCGCGCTCGCTCGATCGCGCGGTTGGCCTCGGTGCGGTGGCGCCGCAAGAGCCGGATCGCGACCCAGCCGTCGGCGCCACACCCGACGAGCTCGTGCTTGCCCTTGCCGGCGCGAGGATCGTCGACGATCCGGTAGCCGTCGAGCGGCGGCGGCGCGGCGGCGGCGCGGGCCAGGGCCAGGAACGACCACTTGGCGTCGCCGTCGCGCAGGCCGGTCACGGTGGCCAGGGTGTGGGCGCGCGGCGGCAACGTCAGCGGTCGATGGTCGTGGCACCAGTCGCGCTCGTCGGCCAGGGCCGGGCACGGCGCCGCGCGGCGGGTGCACGGCGCCAGGACCGCCACCGCGCCGTCGGCGATCGCGCGATCGCGCAGCGCGTGGAGGGCCCGGCTGGTCGCGCGCAGCGCCGGCTCGATCGCGATCGCCACCCCCGCCGGAGCCAGGGCCGCGACCATGCCATCGAGGACCGCCGCCGCCGCGGCCGCATCGAGCTCGTTCAGCACGGTGCCGGCCACCACCAGATCGAAGCCGCCGGGCCGCGGCGCCGCGGCGTCGCCGACCTCGATCGTCGACCGGCAGGCGACGCCGAGCGCGGCCGCGACCGCGGCGATCGCGTCGCTGGCGATCGCCAGCGCGCCGCGATCGCGATCGACCAGCGTGACCTCGAGCCGCCCGGAGAAGCCGCGGGCGGCCAGGGCGGTCACGAGGCCCAGGGTCATCGCCCCGCAGCCGGCGCCGAGATCGAGGACCCGCACGGTCGGGCCGTCCAGGAAGCCGGCCGGCGCGCGCGCCGCGGTCAGCTCGGCCAGGACCGCCGGCAGCTTGCCGGCGTCGGCGACCGTGAAGAACAGGGCCCGGGCCGCCAGATCGGCGTCGGGCCGCGCGGGGGTCGCGAGCCGCGCGCGCTCGCTGGTGTAGCGGCGCGAGCGATCGATCACCGCCGCGGTCAGGCCCGGCCCGCCCAGCACCGCTGCCGGCAGGTGGCGGCGCGCCGCCGCCAAGAGCGTGTCCTCGATCACGGCCGGCACGACCAGGTGACTCACTCGAGCTCGACCTCGAGGCTGACGTCGTCGGCCGCGACCACGACCTGGCCAGTCGCGCGGCGATCGCCGTCGCCGGCGCGGGCCGGCAGCCACACCGCGACCGGGTAGGTGCCGGGCGGCACCGCGGCGAACCGCGCGGCCCCGGCGTCGTCGGTGATCGCGACGTAGGGATGCGGCGGCGCGATCGCGATCGCGCCGTCGGTCGGCTGGCCGTCGATCGCGACCCGGAGCGCGCCGGGGGCGGCGGCCAGCGCGACAGTGTGGCCGAGGACCGGCAGGTGGGCGCGGGCCCGGGGCGGCGGCGCGGGCGCGGGCGCGGCGGCGGCGGACCAGGCCGGCCCGAGGTCAGTCGCCACCACCGTGGCCGCGCGCTCGTCGGCGGACTGGATCTCGATCGCGCCGCCCAGCCCGGGCGCCAGCGCCACCGCCGGCGCCACCAGGCAGTCGCGCACGGTCAGCCGAACCGGCCCCGCCGGCGGCGGCGGCTTGCCGGCGCCGACCTCGAGGACGACCACCGCGTCGGCGACGCCGTGGAGGGTGGCGAGCCGGACCCGCGGCGGCCGCGGACCGCCGCACGGCGTCCGCCCCGGCGCGCCGCGCAGGCCGGGCGGTGCCGCGGGCCAGCGCACCGTGACCGTGACCGCGGCGGCGCCAGCGGTGTCGATCACGCGATAGCCGGGCTCGACCTCGGCCAGCGCGACCGCGCCGTCGGTGCCCGGCGCGCGGTCCACATCGACGGCCTCGCCGACCGCACCGTCGGCGACCGCGACCGCGCCGGCATCTCCGGCGTCGCGCGCGGCGACCGGCGTCGGCGTGCGCCGACCGCGGCACCCGACCGCCAGCGTCACGATCACCCCGAGCGCCAGGCCACGCCGGCCCCCGGCCGCGATCACAGCGCGGTCGCCGTCCGCTGCGACAGCTCGCGCACCGCCGTCACCATGGCGCGGACGTGCTCCGGATCGGTGGCCGGCGTGACGCCGTGGCCGAGGTTGAAGATGTGGCCGATCGGCCCGGCCTGCGCCAGCACGCGCCCGACCCGGCGCCGGATCTCGTCGGGCGGCGCGTACAGCGCGCCCGGATCGAGGTTGCCCTGGAGCGCCACGCCGTCGCCGACCGCGGCGCGGACCACGTCGAGGTCGACCCGCCAGTCGACGCCGAGGACGTCGGCGCCCGACGACGCGTAGGTCGCGAGGTAGGGCGCGCAGCCGTTGGCGAAGTAGATCACCGGCACCGCGGCGGCCGCCGGGTGCGCCTTGACCCGGGCGATCACCGCCCGGGCCCAGCGCAGGGCGTACTCGTCGAAGTCGGCCGGCGACAGCACCCCGGCCCAGCTATCGAAGAGCTGCACCGCCTGGGCCCCGGCTTCGATCTGCGCGATCAAATACGCGGCCACGGTGTCGGCCAGCTTGCCGAGGAGCGCGTGGGCCGCCGCCGGATCGCCGAACAGGAGGCCCTTGGTCTTGGCGTACTCCTTGGACCCGCCGCCCTCGACCGCGTAGGTGAGGAGCGTGAACGGCGCGCCGGCGAAGCCGATGAGCGGCACGCCCCGGCTGGCCAGGCCGGCGCGGATCTGCCGGACCGCGTCCATGACGAACGGCATGGTCGCGATCGGATCGGGCACCACCAGGGCGTCGATGCCGGCGCGATCGCGCACGGGATTGGTGATCACCGGCCCCTTGTCGGGGAACGCGACCTCGAGCCCCATCGGCGGCAGGCTGATCAAGATGTCGGAGAACAGGATCGCGGCGTCGAAGCCGAACTCGTCGATCGGCTGGAGCGTCACCTCGCACGCCAGCGCCGGCGTGTGGCACAGGTCGAGGAACGACGCTCGGGCGCGGACCGCGCGGTAGGCCGGCAAGTAGCGACCGGCCTGGCGCATCATCCAGCACGGGGTGCGCTCGACGGGCTGGCGGCGGCAGGCGCGGAGGAACAGCGGCTCGGTCGACATCGCCGGCATCCTACACGACCGACCGCGGCCGGGCCCGCGGGCGCCGGATCGCGATCGGCGGCGGCCGCCGCACCCCGGCGGCGGCGTTGCGCTACGCTGTCACCGGTCGGCATGAGCGCGCCTCCGGTCCCCGAGACGGTCATCGTGGTCGCCGCCCGCGGCTGGAGCGGCGGGGCCGCGGCCGCGCTGCGCACCCTGGTCGAGCGTCTGGTCCGGGCCGGGGTCGAGACCGCGATGGTGGCCGACGCTGGCGAGGCCGCCCGCGCGCTGATCGACGACGACGGCGCGGTGGTCCTGGTCGACGTCGAGGACGCCGCCCGCGGCACCCTGCCGATCGCCGACGCCGCCGCCCGCATCGCCGAGGTCGCGGCCTTGGTGCCCGACGCCGCCCCGGTGGCGATCGCTCAACGGCCGTCGGTGCCGCTGGTGATCGCGTGCCAGCGCGCCGGCGCGGTCGACTTCGTCGACCTGGGCGCCGAGACCTTCGAGGTCACCGCCGAAGCCCTGGCCCACGCCGGCCTGCGCCGCGCCGACACCAGCGCCCAGCGCCGCGCCGTCGACGAGCTGCGCCACATGATCGAGGACATGCTGAAGGATCTGGTCCGCACCGAGCGGCGGTCGATCGACCTCGAGAAGCAGCTCGCGGCCAAGGCCGGCCGCGGCGCCGAGCTGGCGTCGGACGTCGACGCCGAGCGCGCGCCGGTGGTGATGGTGGTCGAGGACGATCGCGACGTCGCTGACTTCCTGGTCGACAGCCTCGAGGACGCCGGCCTCACGACCTTCGCCTTCGTCACCGCCGAGGAGGCGGTGGCCAACGCCGAGCGCATGAGCCAGCGCGGCGCCGCCCTCGATCTGGTCCTGGTCGACATCGGCCTGCCCGGGATCGACGGCCTCGAGGTGGTGCGGCGGATGCGCCGGGATCGGCCCGGCCTGGCGGCCTTTCTCATCACCGGCTACAGCGATCCGACCTTGACCGCGCGAGCCGCCGACCTCGGGGTGGTCGGCTTCGTGCTCAAGCCCTTCGACGACGCCCGGCTGTTCGTCCACCGGGTCCGCGACGAGGCGACGGCGGCGATGGCCCGGACCCGCGACCACGGCTACCTGCAGAGGATCAAGCACCGCCACGAGCGGGTGCTGTCGCAGTATCGGCTGCTCTTGGCCGAGATCGAGCGCGAGCGGAGGACGCGGTAGAGGAGGCGGAGACCGAGGCGAAGGCCGAGGCGGAGGCCGAGACCGAGACCGAGACCGAGACCGAGGCCGAGACCGAGGCCGAGACCGAGACCGAGGCGGAGACCGAGGCCGAGACCGAGGCGGAGACCGAGACCGAGACCGAGGCGGAGGCGGAGGCGGAGGCCGAGGCGGAGGCCGAGGCCGAGACCGAGGTGGCGGCGGAGGCGGCCCCCGGTGGCGGCGATGTGGGCACGACGGTTGCTGCCGCTCGCCGAGCCGCTCTATACTGGCGCACCGGTGTCTTCGGCGCCACTCAGCATCAAGTTGCGGTGCACGTCGTGGCAGCAGCTCGCGAGCATCCATCGCCGCGACCTGTCGCGCCACGCGGTCTTCCTCAAGGCCGCCAACCCGCCGCCGATCGGCACGCCGGTGCGCATCGACCTGACGCTGCCGACCGACTCGATGGTGGTGCTGACCGGGGTGATCGCCGAGCACGTCCCCGAGGGTGGCCTGGGCGGCCGCGGCCCCGGCGTCGACATCAAGCTGGCGACCATCCCCGAGAGCGCGCTGTGGCTGATCGAGACCGCGCTGGCCTCGGCCAAGGGCGGCACCACGCCGATCCCCACCGTCAGTGACGCCGGCGTCGACGACGGCGCCGACGTCGGCGCCGCCGAGCGCGATCTGATGGCGGCGCTGACCTCGGAGCTCGAGTCGCTGCGCAAGCTGAACCCGTTCCAGGTCCTGGGCGTCGGCTACGAGGCCGGCGACGCCGACATCCGCGCCGGGTTCGCCGAGCTGACCAAGCGCTACCACCCCGATCGCTTCGCGCGCTATCCGTCGCAGGAGCTGCGCGGCGTCGCCGCCGAGATCTTCATCCTCATCCGCGACGCCTACCGCCGCCTCGACAGCGAGGCCGGCCGGGCCAAGGCCCTGGCCGCGATCGGCGCCCGCCCGGCGGTCAAGGTGCCGACCCTGCGGCCGGCGGTCGCGCCCGCGGTGCCCCTGCCGGCCGCCGCCGCCCCCGAGCCCCGGCTGGTCCCGCCGCCGCCGCCGCGCGCTGCGGTCGGCTCGCCACCGCCGCCGGTCATCACCAGCGCGCCGCCGGTCCCGCCGCCGCGACCGTCGGCGGCCGCCGAGACCGTGGCCGGCCGCGGCCCGGACACCGAGCGCCGGCCGATGCAGGTCGCGCCGCCGCCGCTGCCCGAGGACGGCAAGCTCGACTACCGCGCGGCCGATGGGCTCCTCGACGCCGGCCGCTACGACGAGGCCCTGGCGGTGTTCAAGATCTACGCTCGCAAGCACCCCGGCGATCGCACCGCGCGCGCCGGTATCGAGCTGGCCGAGGGCCTGCGCGCCCTGGCCCAGCGCGATCGCCTCGAGGCCGCCCAGCGCTTCGAGGCGGTGCTCGAGCTCGACCCCACCAACGAGCGCGCGGCGCGCGAGCTGGCCGATATGCGGCGCATGGCGACCAGCGAGCGACGCGGCCTCCTGTCGCGCCTGATGGGCAAGAAGGAATAGCCATGGCCTCGCGGATCATCGGCATCGACCTCGGCACCACCAACTCGTGCGTGGCGGTCATCGACGACCGCGGCGCGGTCCGAGTGCTGGCGTCGCCCGAGGGCGAGCGGACCATCCCGTCGGTCGTGGCCTGGCCGGCCAGCGGCGGCGACGTGATCGTCGGCACCCCGGCCCGCCGCCAGGCCGTGACCAACGCCGCCCAGACCGTGTTCGGCGCCAAGCGCCTGGTCGGTCGCAAGGTCAACGCCGACGACGTCGCCGCCCTGGCCCGGACCGCGCCGTTTCGCATCGTCGCCGCCGCCAACGGCGACGCCTGGGTCCGGATCGGCGCCGCCAGCCGGTCGCCGCAGGAGATCGCGTCCCACGTCTTGCGTCGCCTGCGCGCGGTCGCCGAGACCTCCCTGGGCGAGCCGGTGACCCGCGCGATCGTCACCGTGCCGGCGTACTTCGACGAGCACCAGCGCCAGGCCACCCGCGACGCCGGCACGATCGCCGGCCTCGACGTGGTCCGCATCCTCAACGAGCCGACCGCCGCGGCCCTGGCCTACGGCGCCCACCGGGTCGGCGATCGCCGCCGGCTGATCGCGGTCTTCGACCTCGGCGGCGGCACCTTCGACATCTCGATCATGTCGGTCGAGCACGGCATCTTCGAGGTCCTGGCCACCGGCGGCGACAGCGCGCTGGGCGGCGAGGACTGGGATCGCCGGATGGTCGAGCGCATGGCCGACGAGATCTTCGATCGCTCGCGGATCGACCTGATGCAGAACCCGGTGGCCCTGGGCCGCCTGCGCGAGGCCTGCGAGACCGCCAAGAAGGCGCTGTCGGTCGAGCGCGAGACCTGGCTGCGCCTGCCGTTCCTGGCCCAGGATCAGGACGGCCAGCCGCTCAACCTCGAGCGTCGGATCACCCGCGACGAGGCCGAGGCCTGGACCGCGATCGAGCTGGCCCGCCTCGACGAGCCGTGCCGCCGCGCCCTGGTCGACGCCCGCCTGACCCCGGCCGATCTCGAGGAGGTGCTCCTGGTCGGCGGCATGACCCGGTGGCCGGCGGTCCAGGCCACGGTCGAGCGCATCTTCGGCAAGAAGCCGTCCAAGGGCGCCAACCCCGACGAGGTGGTCGCGCTCGGCGCCGCCGCCTACGCCGGCATCCTCGGCGGCGACGACGACGGCGCGGCGCTCCTCGACGTCACGCCTCACGACATCGGCATCAAGGTCGGCGAGACCGGGTTCTCGGTCTTGATCGCGCGCAACTCGATGCTGCCGGTCCGGGTCCGCAAGCTGTTCGCCACCACCAGCGCCGATCAGAAGTTCGTCTCGATCGAGCTGTACCAGGGCGAGCACGCCGACGTCCGCAAGAACCGTCGGCTCGGCCAGGTCACCCTCGACGGCCTGCCGCCGGGGCCAGCCGGCTCGGTCCGGGTCGAGCTCAACCTGACCATCGACGTCGAGTCGATCATGAACATCACCGCGCGCGAGCTGTCGACCGGCAAGGAGGCCGGCGTGACGCTCAGGCCGTCGGGCGGCCTGACCCAGCGCGAGATCGTCGAGATCATCTCGCGCCGCCGCGAGGAGGAGTCGGCGGCCCGCGCCGGCGAGGGCGGACTGGCGCGCCTGCCGACGCGGGACCTGCCGCCGCTCAAGCCGCGCGAGTAGCGTAGGCTGGCACCGCGATGCCCGACCTCGATCCCACCGCCGAAGCCGCCGTCTTGCGCGTCGCCGACGCGGTCGGCGCGCTGATCGAGCGCTGGGGCTTCAAGCGCAACATGGGCCGGGTGTGGGCGGTCCTGTACCTCGAGCAGGCGCCGCTGTCGGCCGCCGATCTCGGCGAGCGCCTGAGCCTGTCGGCCGGCGCGATGTCGATGCTTCTGGCCGAGCTCGGGCAATGGGGCGTGATCCGCAAGGCCTGGGTGCCGGGCGAGCGCCGCGATTACTTCGAGGCCGAGACCTCGATCTGGAAGATGGTGTCGCGGGTGCTGCGCGAGCGCGAGCTGCGGTGGATCCAGGACGCCCTCGAGCAGTTCGCCGCCGCCGACGACGCTCTGACCGCGGCCCGCGGCGCCGAGCGCGGCCCGCGGGTGGCCGGGATCGCGTCGCGCATCGGCGGCCTGACCCAGCTCGCCCGGGTCGGCGCCCACCTGATCGAGTCGATCCTATCGGGCGAGTCGGTCGACGCCCTGCCGATCAAGACCGTCGGCGAGCTGGCCAAGACCGTCGGCGGACGTCGAGACGAGCCGTGATCGAGGTCGTCGGGTTGCGCAAGCACTTCCGGGTCCACCGCCGGAAGCCCGGCCTGGCCGCGGCCGTGCGCTCGCTGTGGCACCGCACCTACGACACGGTGAAGGCGGTCGACGACATCAGCTTCACGATCGAGCGCGGCGAGCGGGTCGGCTTCCTCGGCCCCAACGGCGCCGGCAAGACCACGACGATGAAGGTCCTGGCCGGGCTCCTCCACCCCAGCGCCGGCCAGGTCACCGTCGAGGGCCATCGGCCGGCCCAGCGCGACCCGGCCTTCCTCGAGCGCATCACCCTGGTCATGGGGCAGAAGCAGCAGCTCCTGTGGGATCTGCCGCCGTCGGAGACCTACGCGCTCAACCGCGCGGTCTTCGGCCTCGATCCGGCGGCGGCGGCCCGGACGCTGGGCGAGCTGACCGAGCTGCTCGGGCTGGCCGGCCTGGTCGACAAGCCGACCCGCCAGCTCTCCCTCGGCGAGCGCATGAAGTGCGAGCTGGCGGCCGCGCTCCTGCACCAGCCGACCACCCTGTTCCTCGACGAGCCGACCATCGGCCTCGACGTCGCGATGCAGGTGACGATCCGCGACTTCATCCGCGACTACAACCAGCGCCACGACGCCACCGTGCTCCTGACCTCGCACTACATGGACGACGTGGTCGCGCTGTGCCCACGGGTGATCGTGATCGACGGCGGCCACCTGATCCACGACGGCGACCTGCGGGCCCTGGTCAAGACCATGATCCCCGACAAGCTGGTGTCGTTCACCGCGGCCCTGCCGGCCGACGAGGTGGCCCGGCTCGGCGAGGTGGTGAAGAGCGAGCACGGCCGGATCACGATCCGGGTGCCCGAGGCCCGCCTGCGCGAGGTCGTCGGCCACGTCCTCGACCGCGCCGGCACCGACCTGGCGGTCGAAGACCCGCCCCTCGAGGACGTCATGCGCAAGCTGTTCCACACGAAGCGAGCCCCGTGAGGCGGGCGCTGGCGGCGCTGCCGACCTTGTGTCGGATCGGCCTGACCGAGGCGGTGGCCTACCGGGCCGAGATGGTGGTGTGGCTCCTGACGACGACGATGCCCCTGGTCATGCTCGGACTGTGGACCTCGGTGGCCGACGAGGCGCCGTTTCGCGCCTGGGGCAGCCGCGACTTCGTCGCCTACTACCTGGCGGCGCTGATCGTCCGCAACCTGACCTCGAACTGGGTGGCCTGGCAGATCGCCGAGGAGATCCGGACCGGCACCGTGTCGGGGCGCCTCTTGCGACCGATCCATCCGTTCGCCGGCTACCTCGGCACCCACCTGGGCGCGGTGCCGCTGCGCGCCCTGGCGGTCGCGCCGGTGGCGATCATCCTCGTGGCCTCGAGCGCGCGCGCGGTCCTGGTCACCGACCCGGTCCACGTCGCGGCGCTGGTGGCGGCCCTGCTCGGGGCCTGGGCGCTGACCTTCGCGCTCTTCGTCGGGCTCGGCACGCTGGCGTTCTTCCTCGACAAGCCGATGGGCATCATCGAGGTGTACTTCGGCGTGTTCGCGATCTTCTCGGGCTACCTGATCCCGCTGCCGCTCCTGCCCGGGTGGGTGCAGGCCCTGGCCGACTGGTTGCCGTTTCGCGCCATGCTCGGCGATCCGGTGGCGATCGCGATCGGTCGAGTCCCCGACGGCGCCGCGGCCTGGGTCCTGGTCGGCCGGCAGTGGGCGTGGGCCGCGGGCCTCATGCTCGTCGCGACCGTGGCCTGGCATCGCGGCGTGCGCCGCTACGAGGCCTTCGGTGGCTAGCCCGTCGACTGCGACGCCCGCGTCGCCCGCGTCGCCCGCGGCCGCGCGCCCGCGCCGCCGCCTGCCCTACTACGCCGGCCTCCTGGCGGTCCAGCTTCGCACCTCGCTCACGACCGCGATGCAGTACCGGGCCGACTTCCTGGTCCAGGGCGCGATGTCGCTCTACTGGTTGGGCTGGAACCTGGTGCCGCTCCTGGTCCTCTTCGATCACCGCGCCTCGGTCGCCGGCTGGAGCTTCGAGGCCGCGCTGGTGGTGATGGCCAACTTCGTCATCCTGCGCGGCATCCTCGAGGGCGCGATCAACCCGTCGCTGGGCGCGGTGGTCGAACAGATCCGCAGCGGCGCCTTCGACTACACGCTCCTGCGTCCCGCCGACGCCCAGTTCCTGGTGTCGACCGCGCGGTTCGCGCCGTGGCGCGCCCTCGACGTGCTCGGCGGCCTGGCGCTCCTGGTCTACGCCCTGGTCCGGCTCGGTCACGTCCCCGACCTCGGGCAGCTCGCGGCCGGCCTGGTGCTCCTGGGCGCCGGCCTGGTGCTCATGTACGCGCTGTGGCTGATCGTCGTCGCCGCCGCGTTCTGGGTGGTGCGCCTCGACAACCTGGCGTTCCTGTTGTCGTCGGTGTTCGACGCCGCGCGCTGGCCGGCGGCGGTGTTCCGCGGGACCTGGCGCGTGATCTTCACGTTCGTCCTGCCGCTGGCGGTGATGACGACGATGCCGGCCGAGGCGCTCTTGGGCCGGCTGGACCTGACCACCGGCCTGGCCGCGGTCGCCGGGGCCGCGGTCGCGGCCGCCATCGCGCGCGCGATCTGGCGCCTGGCGCTCCGCAACTACACCTCGGCCTCGAGCTGACGGGCGCGGACGGGTGCCCGATCACCGCCGTTCAGGAATTTTACGACCAAGTTCGCTGCGACCGATCGCCACCTCATGCGACCATGAAGGTGTGAATCCTGCCCAACCGGCTGGGGGGCCGTCGCGGCAGAACTCGCCCAACCTGGACATCCTGCGGGCGATCGCCGTCCTCACCGTGGTCGTCGACCACCTGATCCCGACCCTGCGCCACCGCGGCTGGGAGATCCCCCACGCGGTCTCGGAGTGGACGATCCACATCGGCCACGCCGGGGTGCTGGCGTTCTTCGTCCACACCAGCCTGGTGCTCATGTACTCCCTCGAGCGGATCGGCCACCGCGGCTGGGGGATGGCGTGGCGGTTCTACGTCCGGCGCGCGCTGCGCATCTATCCGCTGGCCCTGGCGGTGATCGCCCTGGTCGTGCTCCTGGCCTGGCCCGAGGCGCCGTGGAAGAACTCCCACGCGCCGCGCCACGACAGCTCGACGATCCTGGCCAACCTGCTCCTGGTCCAGAACCTGTGGACCGGGCACAACCTGCTGACGCCGCTGTGGAGCCTGCCCTACGAGGTCGAGATGTACCTCGTGCTCCCGGTCTTGTACCTGGTGGCCCGGCACGTCCACGGCCTGCGCTGGATCAGCGCCGCCCTGGTCACCGCGATCATCGGCGGCTGGATGCTCAACAAGATCCAGCACGGCCACATGAACCTCGCGGCCTACGTCCCGTGCTTCCTGGCCGGCGTGCTGTGTTACCTCCTGCGCGACCGCATCGCGCCGCGGATCTCGGGCCGGTGGTGGTGGCTGTTCGTGCTGGCCGCGGTCGCCGCCTACTGCGGTGCCCACACGATCTCCGACCGGCTGATCTACTGGATGGGCTGGCTCTACGCTCTGATCATCGGCCTGGCGATCCCGCTGTTCCACGACAGCCCGCTCCACCGCCTGAACCGCGCCTCGGAGAAGGTCGCGCTGTACTCCTACGGCATCTACCTCTTGCACGTGCCGGCCTTGCATCTGGTGTTCGAGATCTGGCGGCCCGGCGAGGGTCTGGCCTCCCTCTCGCCCCTGGCCGTGACCGACGGCATCGAGGTCCCGATCTTCTTGGCCCTGACCGCGGTCGCCGCGGTCGCCGCCTACCACCTCCTCGAGGCGCCCATGGTCCGCCTGGGCCGGCGGCTGAGCGGCTGAGCGCCCAGCGTCCGGCTCGATAGATCGACCATCGCCGCCGCGCGTTTGCGCTCTTCATGCGCTCGCGGACGACCGCCCTGGCCCTCGGCACCCTGGTCGCGACCACGCTCCTGGCCCACGCCGAGAAGGTCCAGGCCCGTCGCCTGCCGCACCCGCCGCACAAGCGCCCCCAGCCCGCCTTCGTCCTCGACGGCCCGGCCCTCGCGGCCGCGGGAACCGCGGCGCTGTCGGCGTCCGCGGCGGCGCCCCTGGCCGGCAGCGCGATCGCCGCGCTGCCCGATGGCGCCCTGGTGATCGACCCCGACAGCGGCGACCTCGTCCGCACCGACCGGGCTGGCGCGCCGATCGCCCGGCTGGCGATCGGCCCGACCGCCAGCCAGCTCGTCTACGACGCCGCCGCCGGTCGCGCCTACGTCGCAAGCCGCGGCGGCGATGAGATCGTCGCGATCGACGTCGGCGCCGGCCTCGCGGTGGCGGCGCGCTGGCCGACGCCGACCGAGCCGTACGGCCTGGCGCTGACCCCTGACCGGGGACTGCTCCTCGTCACGACGGTCGCGGCCCAGACCCTGGTCGCCTACGATCCCGCGACCGGCCGCGAGCGCTGGCGCCGCCCGCTGGCGCCCGAGCCGCGCGGCGTCGCGATCGCCCCCGACGGCGCGACCGCGCTCGTGACCTCGCTCACCACCGGCGCCGTCGAGCGCATCGACCTGGCCGCACCGACCGCGACCCGCACGATCGCCCTCGGTGGCACCAGGATCGGCGCCAGCCCCGGCCTGACCCTCGGGACGCTCGTCCACGGCAACACCCTCGGCCGCGGTCAGGCCAAGAACGCCTTCGCGGCGCGCTTCGTCGGGCGCGACCTGGCCCTCGTCGCTCACCAGGTGTCGGAGCCGCTGCAAGCGACCCACTTCGAGAACCGCGGCAGCTACGGCGGCGGCAGCGAGTCGCCGATCCGCCATCACCTCACCTTCATCGCCGCGGGCGCGCGCGCGCCGCGCACAGTGGCGGCCCGGATCGCGCTGCACCAACCCAAGGCGGTGGCCTGGGATCCCGGCAGCGATCGCGCGCTGGTCGTCGGCTACGGCTCGGACACCCTCATGATCCTGTCGGACGTCAGCCGCCGAACCGTGGCGGTGGCTCGGACGGTGGGGCTGGGCAGCACCGGCTGTGGCCCCGAGGGCGTGGCGGTCGACGACGCTGGCGTCGCCTGGGTGTTCTGCGCGGTGTCGCGCACCGTCGTGCGTGTCGAGCCCAGCGGCAAGGTCGACGTCGGGGCGGTGGCCCTGGCGCCGACCAACCTGTCGCCCGCCGCCCACCGCGGCTTCGATCTGTTCCGCAAGGGCAACGACCACCGGATGTCGTCGGCCGGCAGCCTGGCCTGCGCGAGCTGCCACCCCGAGGGCGGCGCCGACGGCCTGACCTGGCGGATCGAAGGTCACGAGCTCCAGACCCCGGTCCTGGCCGGGCGCATCGCCGGGACCCATCCGTACAAGTGGGATGGCGGCGACGCCGACCTGACGATCAGCCTGACCTCGACCATGCGTCGGCTCGGCGGCGCCGGGCTGCCGAGCGACGACGTCGCCGCCCTGGCCGCATACCTCGAGGCCCTGCCGCGCCCCCGGGCCGCGGTCGCCGATCGCGCCGCGGTCGCGCGCGGTCAGGCGCTGTTCGCCAGCGACGAGGTCGGCTGCGCCAACTGCCACGGCGGGCCGACCTTGTCCGACCAGGAGCAACACGCCTTCGGCGGCGATCTGGCCAAGGCCGACACCCCGTCGCTCGTCGGGCTGGCGCGCAGCGCGCCCTACTACCACGACGGCTCGGCGGCGACCCTCGAGGCCCTGGTCGCCGAGCGCGCCGCGGTCCACGGCATGGCCGAGATGACGCCGCTCACCCCGGCCCAGCGCGCCGACCTGGTGGCGTTCCTGCGCTCGCTCTAGCGATCCAGCTACTCGAGGCGCGCGCGGATCACCCGATCGCCGACCAGCAGGCGATCGAGCACGTCGCCGCCCTCGACCACCTGGCCGATCCAGGTGTAGCGGCCGGCCAGGTGGGGCGTCGGGCCGTGCATCGCGAACCACTGCGAGCCGCCGGTGTCCTTGCCGGCGTCGGCGACGCCGATCGCGCCGGTGTCGAAGTGCAGCTCGCCATCGGCCAAGGACGCCGGCTCGCTCGGCACGACGAAGCCCGGCCCGCCCCAGCCGGTGCCGCTGGGATCGCCGCCCTGGACGACGAAGTTGGGGACCACGCGATGGAACAACAGGCCGTCGTAGTAGCCGCGCGCGGTCAAGGTCATGATCGTCGCGACGTGCCACGGCGCGACCTCCGGTGACAGCGCGATCGCCACCTCGCCCTGACTGGTCGTCAGCCGCCAGGTGCGCGCGCCGCGCAGCGCCAGATCGGGATCGATCGGCGGCCGGGCCGGCGGCGAGGCCGCGGCGCGGCGCCCGGGATCGGTGCCGGTCAGCTCGGTGATGCAGGTCCGCGCCGCCGCGCGCAGGGCCGGCGCGGTCGCGGTCGCGAGGCGCTGACAGGCCGGCAGCGCGTCGAGCTTGGCGGTGCCGACGACCTCGAGGATCGCCGCCACCAGCTCGGCGTCGTCGACCGGGCCGTCGAGGCGCGCGACCACCGCGGCCGCCAGCGGCGCCCACGGCCCGGTCTTGCCGTGGGCCTCGAAGATCGCACCGGCGGCGGCGATCGCGGAGCCGGCCACCGCGGCCTCGCCCCGGCCCAGGGCCGCGATCAGCGCCGCCGCCAGGTTGGCCTGCTCGCTGGCCGAGGCCGCCGCCACCAGCGCCGGCGCCCGCTCGAGGGCGGCCGCCGCGATCCGCGGATCGCCGTGACCGGCCAGGAGCACCAGGCGCGGCACCGGCGGCCCCGACGCCCCGGCGACCAGCGCGTCGAGGCCAACCGCGGTCGCCAGGTGCTCGGGCAGGATCCCGGCGCCACAGGAGCCGAGCTGGGCCCAGGCCACCGCCGGATCGGCCAGCGGATCGCCGCTCGGCACGGTCGAGGTCGGCCGAGCCAGCGCCGCCAGGGTCAGGCAGTTGGCCCAGGCCGCGGCGAGCTGGCGCTCGGGCGGGCGGGCGCTCGGCGGTTGATCGGCCAGCCCGCGCGCGGTCGCGATCAGCACCTCGCGGACCTTGGGCTCGCCGACCCGCTCGCTCAGGTGGCGCACGCCCTCGAGGAGGACGTGGGCGTAGGCCGGCGGCAGCCGCGCGCTGCCCCACTCCTGGATCACCCGCGCGATGAACGGCACCAGCGCGGCGCGGGTGGCGTCGGTCGCGGCCGGGCCGCCCAGCGCCCGCACCAGCTCGACCGCGATCCGCCAGTCGTGATCGTCGAGGGCGTCGAGCAGGTCGGGCGTGGTCACCGCGATCGCGCGTCGCGCCGCCAGCCCGGCGATCGCGGTCGCGCGGATCGGCGGCGTCGAGTCCTTCAGCCGATCGCGCAGCGCGCGGATCACCGGATCGGTGGCGGCCGGCACCACGCTCGGATCGGTCATCGCCCGGGCCAGGGCGAAGGTCGCGGCGTAGCGCACCCGGACCTCGGCGTGACGGGTCAGGCCGATCAGCGCCAGCTCGGTGGTGTCGTCGAGGGCGATCTTGGCCCGGCCCAGCCGACCCAGGCCGATCGCCGCGGCCGCGACCACCTCGGGCTCAGCCGCGCCCAGCGCCCGCGACAGCGGCGCCATCGCCGCGGCGGTGCCCAGGCGCCCGATCGCCTCGAGGACGATGGCGCGCCGCGGTCCGCTCGGGGTCAGGGCGGCCAGCTCGCCGACGATCGCCTTGGCCTCGTCCGGCTCGAGGGCGCCGGTGGCCGCGGCGACCCCGAGGGCGGCGGCCGCGACCACGCCCTCTTGACCGACCAGGCGCGCGCGCAGCGCCGCGATCGCCTCGGCGCTGCCGATCCGCCCCAACGCCCGCAGCGCCAGCGCGCGCTTGCCGGCGTGGCGATCGTCGGCCAGCTCGCGCAGCTTGCCGACCGCGGCGTCGCGCTGGGCCTCGAGGGTGGCGATCGCCAGGCGGTCCTCGCGGGTGAGCTCGACCGAGGTCAGGGGCGGCTTGGGGATCGGGCGGGGACAGCCGGCGAGCGCGAGGGCGGCGACGGCGACGAGCGGGAGGCGCATGGGCGCATCCTACCGCTGCCCGGGCGATCCGGCCGCGACCGCTGGCGTCGCCACCGAGCGATCGGCGATCGAGCCGACGTCCCGGACCCATCGAAGCCGCTGTGTCGAGGTCCTGGCGTACAGTCGCGGCATGAGCTTGAACCTCGCCACCCTGCTCCGCGAGAGCGCCAAGGCCCACCCGGCCAAGCCCGCCATCCACGTCGGCGAGGTCACGCTCAGCTACGGCGCCCTCGACGAGCTGGCCCAGCGCTTCGCCGCCGGCCTGCGCCGCCTCGGCGTCCACCCCGGCCAGCACGTCGCGCTGCTCCTGCCCAACGTGCCCCAGTTCACGATCGCCTACTTCGGCTGCCACTACGCCGGCAACCCGGTGGTGCCGCTCAACGTCCTGCTCACCGCCGACGAGATCGCCTATCACCTGGCCGACTCCGACGCGGTCGCGCTGGTCGCGTGGGAGGGCTTCTACGACGCCGCCCACGGCGGCTTCGCCCGGGTCGACGCCTGCGCCCACCTGATCGTCGCCAAGGCCGACCGCGCCGACCTCACCGCCCCGACCGGCGCCCACAACCTGGTCGAGCTGGTCGCCGGCCCGCCGATCGGCGACCTCCACCCGACCAACCCCGACGACACCGCGGTCATCCTCTACACCTCGGGCACGACCGGCAAGGCCAAGGGCGCCGAGCTGTCGCACTTCAACCTGTTCTTCAACGCGCAGTGGCTGACCCGGCAGCCGATGCCGGTGCCCTTGTCCGAGGCGGTGGTGATGGTGGTCCTGCCGTTGTTTCACAGCTTCGGCCAGACCGTGATGCAGAACTCGACGCTCCTCGCCGGCGGCACGCTCGTGCTCATGCCGCGCTTCGAGCCGGTCGGCGCGGCGCAGCTCATCGCCAAGCACCGCATCAACGTCTTCGCCGGCGTGCCGACGATGTACTTCGCGCTGCTCCACCATCCCGACGTCACCCCGGCGATGCTGGCCACCCTGGGCCAATGCCTGTCGGGCGGCGCCGCGATGCCGGTCGAGGTCATGGCCGCCTTCGACGGGAAGTTCGGCACCGATATCCTCGAGGGCTACGGCCTGTCGGAGACCTCGCCGGTGGCGTCGTTCAATCCGCGCGGCGCCAAGAAGGCCGGCTCGATCGGCCGGCCGATCTGGGGCGTCGAGTTCCGCCTGGTCGACGGCGAAGGCCAGGTCGTCACCGAGGTCGACAAGCCCGGCGAGATCTGCATCAAGGGCCACAACGTCATGAAGGGCTACTACCGGCGCCCCGACGCCACCGCCGAGGCCATCACCGACGGTTGGTTCCGCTCGGGCGACGTCGGCACCCGCGACGCCGACGGCTACTACTACATCGTCGATCGCAAGAAGGACATGATCATCCGCGGCGGCTACAACGTGTACCCGCGCGAGATCGAGGAGGTCCTGTACGGCCACCCGGCGATCGCCGAGGTCGCGGTGGTCGGCGTGGCCCACGACAGCCTGGGCGAGGAGGTCAAGGCGGTGGTCGCGTGCAAGCCCGGCCACACCGCCACCGCCGACGAGCTCATCGCCTACTGCAAGGAGCGCCTGGCGGCGTACAAGTACCCGCGGATCGTCGAGCTGCGCGACGCGCTGCCCAAGGGGCCGACCGGTAAGATCTTGAAGCGCGAGCTGCGGTCGTAGACGAGACCGAGGCCGAGACCGAGGCGGAAGCGGAGGCCGAGACCGAGGCGGAGACCGAGACCGAGACCGAGGCCGAGGCCGAGACCGAGGCCGAGGCCGAGACCGAGGCGGAAGCGGAGGCCGAGACCGAGGCGGAGACCGAGACCGAGGCCGAGACCGAGGCCGAGACCGAGGCGGAAGCGGAGGCCGAGACCGAGACCGAGGCCGAGGCCGAGACCGAGGCCGAGACCGAGGCCGATCGGAGCCGTTCCCGTTCCCGACCCCGTCCCCGTTCCCGCCCCCCGTTCCCGTTCCCGTTCCCGTTCCCGCCCCCGTCTCCCTCTCCCTCGTTCCCCCCTACTCGTACGCCGCGAACGTCAAGGTGAGCTGAAGGTCGGCGTCGGCGCCCTTGGTCTCGAAGTCGGCGCCGGCCGGACCGCGGATCGCGACCTTGAAGCTCCCGCCGAGGAGCTTGGTCCAGTCGGCGCTCGCCACCGCCTCGGACGTGAAGCTCGCGTCGAGGTCGAGGGGACCACCGTCGGCGGTCGCGGCGATCATCCCGCCGCCGACCGGCACCACGTTGTTGGTGTCGTTCATGATGAACTGGACGTCGACCTGACCGGTGAAGACCTCGCCCAAGCGGGCGACCCCGGTCGAGCCGGCGCCGAGGGTCAAGGTCAGGCCTTCGAGTTCGATGCGCCCCGGGTCGGCGCCGCCCAGCGCCGCCCGCGCGTCGGCGACGAACGTCCCGTAGGGGTTACCGCTCTCGGTCGTGATGCCCTTCTCATCCGACACCACGCCGCCGGTGGTGTCGGCGGACTTGGCCTTGAGGTTGATCCCGACGGGCTCCGAGAACCGAACCGGGTCGTCGCCGCAGGCGGCGGCGGTCAGGAGGACGCACAGGGGGAGGCGAAGCGGTAGGTGCATATCGAACAGACGCGGCGCCCCCCGGCGCGGTCGCGACCATCGTGCAACCGCCAGGAATCCCACGATGGCGCGGTTGTGCGCAGCCGTGATCTCGTCCACCCTCGACGGGCATGGCCACCGCTCGCGACCTCGCCGATCGCCACATCGTCATCACCGGCGCCAACACCGGCATCGGCGCCGAGACCGCCCGCGCCCTGGCCGTCCGCGGCGCGCAGCTCACGCTCCTGGGCCGGTCCCGCGCCAAGACCCAGGCCATCCTCGACGAGCTGACCGCGACCAGCGGCCACGCCGTGGCCTTCGTCGAGGTCGACCTGGGCGATCTGGCGTCGGTCCGCGCCGCCGCGGCCGGCCTGGCCGCCGCGACCGGGCCGCTCCACGTCCTCATCAACAACGCCGGCCTGGCCGGGCCGCGGGGCGTCACCAAGGACGGCTTCGAGCTGGCCTTCGGCACCAACCACCTCGGTCACTTCTTGCTCACCACCGCGCTCCTGCCGCGGCTGCGCGCCACCGGCGGCGCCCGCATCGTCAACGTGTCGAGCCGCTCGCACTACCAGGCCAAGGGCATCGACTGGGAGGCGCTCCGCCAGCCGACCAAGTCGGTCACCGGCATGGCCGAGTACGCGGTGTCGAAGCTGGCCAACGTGCTCTTCACCAAGGAGCTGGCCCGTCGGCTGCCGCCGGCCGAGGTGTCGGCCTACGCGCTCCACCCCGGCGTGATCGCGTCGGACATCTGGGGTCGCCGCATGCCGCGGCCGCTCGCGTGGCTCATCACGCGGTTCATGAAGTCGACCGCCGACGGCGCGCTCACGTCGATCCATTGCGCCACCGCGACCGAGCTGGCCGGGGTCAGCGGCCGGTACTACGACGACCGTCGCGAGCGCCGCCCGAGTCGCCTGGCCGACGACGCCGAGCTGGCAGCCGAGCTGTGGCGACGCAGCGAGGCCTGGACCCAGGCGTGATCGATCGGCAGGACACCGCGCGGCGGTAGATCCTTGGCCGCGATCGCGCGTAGGAGACGACACGCCATGCTAGCCGCCCGCACGCTCGCCGCCCTGGTCGCCACCACCACCGTGGCCCTCGCCCAGCCGACGCCGGCGCCGATGCCACCACCCGACGGCCTGCCGACGCCCGCCGACCTCGACGAGCCCGCGCCGACGGTCGACGCGGCGCCGCCGGCCGAGCCCACCGAGGCCGATGAGCCGGCGGTGGTCAAGCCCGAGCGCGACGAGCCGGCGCCGGTCGCCCACGGGGCCATGGTCACGCTCGGCGGCGTCACCGACGCGCGCAGCTACGCCAAGGACTGGCTGGTCGCCCCGCCCGGCTACCACATCGGCGGCGAGCTGCGCTTCATCACCGCCGGCACCTCCCCCGACGGGCCGCGCATCAAGTTCACCGACCTGGCGATCTTGCGCCTGCACGGCCGCACCACTCTCGGCCGCCGCATCGAGCTGGCCGGCTCTCTCGATCTACTCGCCAAGCAGCCCGACAGCCGCACCGATCTGTTCTTCCAGGGCGGCGGCTTTGGCTTGAAGGTCGCGACCAGCCGCCGCACCGCGATCACCGCCGCGGCCAGCGGCGGGCCGACCATGGGCGACGACGGCTTCTGGGCCAGCGTCGGCACCGGCGTGACCCACCGTTCGCGGATCGAGAAGTTCCTCGCCTTCCAGTACGGCGGCGGCGCCAGCGCCACCGGCCTGCGGCTGGGCGAGGCGCCGACCGAGTGGCAGGCCGGCCTGGCGGGCACGAGCGAGCTCATCTTTCACACTCCGCACGGCGAGTGGGCGATGTGGCTCGGCTTCGATCTCGAGCTGCCGATCGTCCACTCCGACGCCCTCGATCCGCGCAGCCGCTTGGGGGTCACGATCGGCCAGGTGTTCGCGGCGGTGCGCGACTGGGATCTGTACGCGAGCTTCTCGTGGCGCGATCGCGGCACCACCGATCTGCCGGCCACGACCTTGCCGATCGTCGACGGCGGCTTCGATCAGAAGCAGTTCGCGATCGGCCTGACCCGGCGGTTCAGCGTGCGCGGCAAGAGCGCGCGCTGGGCGCTGGCGATGTGAGCGCCGATCGCCGCGGCGCTGCGTGCTACAACGCGCGCATGCGCGTCACCTGGTCGCTCCTCGCCACCCTCGCGATCGCCCTGGCCGGCTGCAAGGAGTCGGGCAAGAAGCCAGCGGCCCCGACCGCCGGCACCGCCACCGCTCCTGCTGCGCCCGCCGCGCCCGCCGCGCCCGCCGCCGGCACCGCGACACCGACGCCGGCCCCCACGCCGGCCGGCGCGATCGCCAAGCCATTCCTCTTCGAGGCGCAGAAGGGCACCGCCAAGGTCTTCCTCTTCGGCACGATCCATCTCGGCGTCGACGCCGACAAGCAGCTCCCGCCGTGGGTGTTCGCGACCCTCGACGCCCAGCCGGCCTTCGCGATGGAGGCCGACCTCACCGACCCGAGCATGATCATGCTCCTCATGCGCAAGGACGGCGGCAAGCTGTCCGCCGAGCTCGGCCCCGAGGACTGGAAGCTCCTGCGCGAGGCCCTGGGCCCGGCCCTGGCCGACGGCATGGACGGCATGAAGCCGTTCGCCGCGCTGTCGACCCTGGCGACCAAGGATCTGCCGATGACGCCGCCGATGGACATGACCCTCCACGGTCGCGCCAAGGCCGCCGGCAAGCGGCTGGTCTACCTCGAGACCGTGGCCGACCAGCTCGCCGCGATCGAGCCCTTCGCGACCGCCGCCGACATCCGCGCGCTCCTGCGCAACCGCGACCGGGCCAAGACCCAGTCGGCGCAGATGCTCGCCGACTACGTCGCCGGCGATGACCGCGCGATGGCCGCGCTGTTCGACGACAAGACCATGTGGATCGCCGCCGGTCGCGACCCCGCGACCTTCAGCGAGTTCATCACCGCGTCGATGACCAAGCGCAACCGGGCCTGGGTGCCGAAGATCATCGAGGTGGCCGAGGCCGGCGGCGGCTTCGTCGCGGTGGGCGCCGCCCACCTGGTCGGCCCCGACAACGTCCTCGGCATGTTGACCGCCGAGGGCTGGACGGTCCGCCGGGTCACCGGGCCGTGATCGGCCCCACGGATCCGGCCCGCCGATCCTCCCCCGTCGATCCTGCTCCGCGCGCTTGACTCCCGGCGCCGCGACCGGTATCCGTGTCCCGCCTCGCTCTTCCATCCATGCGCGGATGGCGGAATTGGTAGACGCGCTAGCTTGAGGTGCTAGTGGGTAACTCCGTGGGGGTTCGAGTCCCCCTCCGCGCACCACCCCAGCCGACCGCCGGTGACCCCGGCGGTTCGTCGTTTTCGGCGCTGGTTCGCTCCCGGCCGCCTCCGCCCGGCGAGGCGCCCGGGCATCGCTGACGGACAGCGGCGGATGGTGGCCGCCGTGACGATCCGTCCCCAGCGCCGCATCGAGTTTGGCTAGACTCCGGCGTCCCACCTCCCCCACCTGAGGGTCGCCTATGTCGTTCGTCTCGATGCGGTTCGTCCTGCCTGTCCTCGCCCTGGGCGCCCTGGCCAGCCCGGCGGCCGCCCAAGCCTTTCGCGAGCGCCACCGCTGCGGCACCGACCAGGTGTCGAAGGTCGATCCGAGCCTGCCGGTGCCGGCGGCCGCGGGTGGGCCCCGCACGATCTACCTGAACCGCACCGGCGCGACCTACCAGGTCCGCGGCAGCACGGACTCGCTGGCCGGCAACGTGTCGAGCGACGTGCTGAACGCCAGCCGGACGACCGTCACGATCCCGCCGCTCGGCGCCGGCTTCAACTGGACCTTCATCGCGCAGTGCGTGCGCGACGCCTACGCGCCCTACGACGTCTTCATCACCGAGACCAAGCCGACCAGCGGCAACTTCATCGAGGCGGTGGTCGGCGGCAACGGCACCGAGCTGGGCTTCAGCCAGAACGACCTCTACGGCATCGCCGCCGCCGACAACTTCTGCGGCGTCACCGAGCGCGGCATCGCGTTCTCGTTCTCCGAGACCCACCGCGGCGTGTCGGGCCAGGATCGCGAGCTGTGCGCGACCATCGCCCACGAGATCGGCCACCTGGTGGCCCTCGAGCACGAGACCCTGGCGGCCGACGAGATGTCCTACGTCCCGGTGTCTCAGGCGTGGCCCAAGAGCTTCCGCATGGAGAACTCCACCTGCGGTACCACGCCGGGTCAGAACCGGCCGTGCTCGTGCAACAACACCCAGCCGGCGCTGCCGAGCGGTAACACCAACTCCCACGTCCGCCTGGTGCAGTTCATCGGCCGGCGCATCAGCGAGACCATCCCGCCGACCGTCGCCCTGGTCGATCCCACCGGCGGCACCGTGCGCCGCAACTTCACGATCGCCGCCACCGCGTCGGACGCCAGCGGCGTGGTCCAGGTCGAGTTCGCGGTCGACGGCACGATCGTCGGCACCGACGGCTCGGCCGAGAACGGCCAGTACACGATCGACGTCACCGGCCTGACCGAGGGCAGCCACACGATCACCGCCACCGCCAGCGATCCCTCGGGCAATGAGGGCACCGCCACCGTCACCGTCGACGTCACCTTCGACTGCGGCGGCTGCCCGGGCGGCCAGACCTGCTTCGAGGGCGAGTGCTTCGTCGCCAACGGCGAGCCGTGCTCGCCTGAGGTCGCGTGCGTCGGCGGCGAGTGCGCCCAGACCGCCGAGGGCACGAGCTTCTGCACCCAGGTCTGCGATCTCGGCGGCGACAGCTGCCCGGACGACGGCGCCTGCGTCGACGTCAGCCGCGGCGATGGCTTCGGCCTGTGCGACTTCTCGGACAGCGGCGGCTGCGGCTGCCAGACCTCGTCGGGCGGCGGCGCGCCGTTCGCCGCCATCGGCCTGGGCGCCATCGGCCTCGGCCTGATCGTCGCGCGGCGCCGGCGTCGCGCGTAGGACGGTCGGGCGCGTCGCCGAGCGCGCGCCGCTCCGACACGTCGCCGATCGCGCCCGTCGCCGATCGGCGATTCCCCGAGACGGATTTTCGCGGCGCGCGCCCGCGAGCGGAGGCGGGATTGGGTATTGTCGGGGTCCGTGGGTTCGTCTCGCTGGTTCCGCGCTGCTCTCCTGGTCGCCGTCGTGGCCGTCGCGGCCTGCCCGCGCCCGCGGACCCGGACCACGACCGACGGCGTGACCGCGTCCGACACCGACACGTTCCCGCGCGACTTCACGCCGCCGCCGCCGCTGCCGCCGGCTCCCGGCGCCGATCCCGCGGCCTACGGCGCGGGCTACCTCGACCTCTTGGCCGCCCGCATCGAGCCGGGGTGGACCCAGTTCCTCGAGGACTGCCGCCTGCGCCTGCCGCCCAGCCACCCGCTCAACAGCCCGACCCTCGAGGCCACGCTCAACCTGGTGATCGACGTCCACGGCGCGGTCGTCACCAGCGAGCTGGTGGCGCCGAGCGGCGACCGCGAGTTCGACGACGCCGCGGTCGGGGTCACCGCCGACGCCGCGCCGTTCCCGGCCCCGGCGCGCGAGTTCCTGTCCGACGACGACCTGGTCTACGTCACCTGGCGCTTCGCCCGCGATCGCCGCCAGGCCGGCGCCGCCACCGCCAAGCTGACCCGGATCGAGTGGGGACTCGAGCGCGCGGTGCCGCGCTTCCTCGACGACGGCAACCTGACCGAGGCGGCGCGCCGCGTGGCGCGCGCCACCGACCGCGCCACCGACCCGGTCGCCGTCGGCTTCGGCGAGCGCATCATGGCCGCGGTCATCCGCGAAGGCCTGGCCAGCCCCGACGCCGGGGTCCAGCGCCTGGCGATCGCCGCCGCCGGCGCCGCCAAGATCCGGGCCGCGGCCCGCGAGCTGCGCGCGATCGCCGACGGCGCCATGGACGTCGGGCTCCGCGGCGAGGCGATCACCGCCCTCGCCGCGGTCGGCGACACCGACGCGACCGCGCTCCTGACCACGATCCTCGAGCGCGACGCCGGCGCCAACCTCGAGCTGACCGCGGCCACCGCCGGCGCCCTGGTCGCCCTGGGCGCGGGCGATCGCGTCGCCGCCCAGGTCAAGGCCTGGTTCGACACGGGGAGGGCCGGCGCCGCGCCCGCCGATCGCGCCCGCACCTGGGCCGCGCTGATCGCGACCTCGGGGGGACCGGTGCCGACCGCGATCCCAGAGCTCGGCCGCCTGGTCAGCGCGAGCGAGCCCCGGGTGCGCGCCGCGGCGTGTCGCGGCCTGGGCGCCGCGGCGCCGGTCGACGGCGCGGCCTGGAAGGCCCTCGGCCGTGGCCTCAAGGACGCGGACGCCGGCGTTCGCGCGGCCTGCGCCGGGGCGATCGCCAGCGCCGCCGCCGCCGGCGGCAAGAGCCGCGCGACCTGGTGGCTGGTGGCGCCGCTCCTGCGCGATCGCGACGAGCGGGTGCGCGCCGCGGTGGTCGCCGCGATGGGGCGCCTCGACCCGCGGCGAGCCCGCACCGATCTGGCGCCGATCGGCCGCGACAAGAGCCCGCTGGTGGCCGCCGCCGCCGCCGAGGCCGCCGCCCGCGGGGGCGACGTCGAGGCCGCCGCCGCCCGCCTCGGCCACGACAGCGCCACGGTCCGGCTGGCCGCCGCCGCGGCCCTCGCCGACCACGGCGGCGACGCCGGCCGCGCCCGGCTGGCCGGCCACGTCGACACCGACCTCGCGGTCCGCCTGCGGGTGATCGGAGTGCTGCCGGCCGGCGACGCCTTGATCGCCGCGACCTCCGACCCCGACCCGGCGATCGCGATCGCCGGTCGCCAGCGCGCGATCGAGGTCGCCGGCCGCGGCCCGAGCCTGTCCGTCACCGCGGCGGCGATCGCCGAGGCGGCGCCCGCCAGCGCGACCCGGGTCCAGCTCGCGGCCGCCTGGCTGGCGGCGCGCTGATCGGCCGTGAGATCGCGCCGCGGCGACGCCCCGTGGCGCCCCGCACGTCGGCGGCTACAGGCAACCCGGAAGCGGCGGCCGTGGTCACACCGGGTCGGTGCCATCGTGCTATCAACCCGCCCCATGATCCGCTCGTTCGTCCTCGTCCTGTCGCTCGCGCTCGCCACCACCGGCTGCGATCAAGGCGTCGGTCAGCGCTGCCAGAGCACCGCTGACTGCGAGGACGGCCTGGTGTGTGTGGTCGTGCAGGAGCGCGGCGTGTGCCAGTCGAGTTCGACCCCGGTCGGCGCCGACGCCGCCACCGACGCCCCGCTCGACGGCGCGATCGACGCCACCGCGATCGACGCCGCGCCGCCGGTCGACGCCACGCCCGACGCGTGAGCGCAGCCTACCGGCGATCGACGGGCACCGCCGCCCACGGCGTCGGCGCGACCGCGCCGTAGACGCAGCGAAAGCCGACGTAGGGCAGCCGGGCCTCGGGCCGGATGATGGCCGACAGGTAGTGCGGGAGATCGACGCGACCGGCGAAGGGCGGATCCCGCCACGAGCCGCCGCGCACGTGGCCGGCGTCGCCCGACGGATCGGGGTCGCGCACCGGGTTGCGCCCGGGCTGACCCAGCAGGCCGCGCAGGCTGAACGAGTCGAGCACCCACTCCGCGACGTTGCCGGCCTGGTCGGCGGTGCCGTAGGGGCCGTCTCCCGCGCGCAGGCTCCCCGGCGGCGCCGCGGTGGCCCAGCCGTCGCGGTCGTCGGGATCGCCGACCTGCCGCTCGGGGCGCTGAGCCGGCTCCATCAGGCCCTCGAGCTCGACCAGCACCGCCGCCCGCGGCTCGCCGTGATTGAACCGACCAGGCCCGCCGCGATCCCCCCACGGCCAGGTCCGGCCGTCGGTGCCCCGGGCGGCCTTCTCCCACTCGGCCTCGGTCGGCAGGCGGCCGCCGCGCCAGGCGCAGAACCCGGCGGCCTCGCCGCGGGTGACGTTGACCATCGGCTGGCCCGGCCCGAGGTGGCGGGGATCGCCCTCGAGCAGCGCTGCGATCGGACAGGCCCCGGCGTGGACGCAGGCGCGATAGGCCTCGACCGTGACCTCGAAGCGATCGATCGCGAACCGATCGAGCCAGACGTCGCGCGGGGTGCGCTCGGCCAGGGCCGCGAACCAGGCCGCGCAGACGTCGAGCCCGTTGCTGCTCAGCGACTCGACCCGCCGGCACTCGTCGAGCAGGACCTCGAGATCCTCGAGCGGCGTGCCCATGATGAAGCGGCCGGCCGGGACCTCGACCCGGGCGGACTCGGGGCGCTCGACCCGGACCAGGCGGCCGGCGCGCCCCCCCGCCGCCGCCGGTCCAACCGGGGCGACCGACGCCACGAGCGCCGCCACCGCGATCCCGAGCCCAAGCGCGCGCGTGGTCATGGCCTCGGCCAGTGTGCCCCGCCGCCGCCGCCCGCGCCAGTCACTCCTCGTCGGGCGGGCCGACCTCGAGCCACTCGACCGCGGCGATCGTGAACTCGCGCTTGCCCTTGGGGGTCGTGATCGTCACCTCGTCGCCGACCCGCTTGCCGAGCAGCCCGCGCGCCACCGGCGCGACCAGCGAGATGCGCCGCTTCTTGATGTCGGCCTCGTGCTCACCGACGATCGTGTAGACCGCGGTCTCGCCGGTGTCGGTGTCCTCGATCGTGACGGTGGCGCCGAACTGCACGCGATCGCCCGACAGCTTGGTCGGGTCGATGACCTCGGCCAGGGCCAGCTTGCTGTCGTACTCGCGGATCTTGGCCTCGATCATCCCCTGCTCCTCCTTGGCCGCGGAGTAGTCGGCGTTCTCCGACAGATCGCCGTGGCCGCGGGCGATCTCGATCGCCTTCGCGTTGTTGGGGCGATCGACCTCCTTCAGGCGCTTGAGCTGCTTGCGCATCCAGGCCTGTCCGGCCGGGGTCATCGGGAACTTGTCAGCCATGGCATCACCGGGCCGCAGGCGGACTGCCCGCGAGAGATCGTTGGTACCCCTGGAGGGCGCACACCCGCAAGGCTTGGGCGCGGGCAAGCGTGATCGCCTCGAGCGCCGCCCGGGCCCCCCGGATGGTCGTGAAGTAGGCGATGCCGTTGCGCAGCGCGCCGCGGCGCAACGACTGCGAATCGAGGATGGCCTGGGCGCCCTCGGTGGTGTTGACGACGAAGTCGATCTCGCGGTTGTCCATCGCGTCGACGCAGTGGGGCCGGCCGTCGAGGACCTTGTTGATCGCGCGGACCGCCAGGCCGGCGGCCTCGAGGGACCGGGCGGTGCCGTGGGTGGCGACGATCGCGAAGCCCAGGGCCACCAGGTCGGCGGCCAGCTCGGCCGCGGCCGCCTTGTCCGAGTCCCGGACCGACAGGAAGGCGACGCCGCCGGTCGGCAGCCGGACCCCGGCCGCCTCCTGGGCCTTCAGGTAGGCCTCGGCGAAGCTCGGGCCTAGCCCCATGACCTCGCCGGTCGACTTCATCTCCGGCCCGAGGATCGTGTCGACCTCCTCGAACTTGACGAAGGGGAACACCGACTCCTTGACCGAGACGTGGGGCGGCACGGTCTCGACCACCCCGAGCTCGGCCAGGGTCCGCCCGGCCATGACCTTGGCCGCGACCTTGGCCAGCGGCACGCCGATCGCCTTCGACACGAACGGCACCGTGCGCGAGGCCCGGGGGTTGACCTCGAGGATGTAGACCAGCCCAGCGTGGACCGCGAACTGCGCGTTCATGAGGCCGACCACCCCCAGCTCGATCGCCAGTGCCCGGGCCTGGCGCTTGACCTCGTCGACGATCGGCGGCGGCAGCGAGTACGGCGGCAGCGCGCACGCCGAGTCGCCGGAGTGGATGCCGGCCTCCTCGATGTGCTCCATGACGCCGCCGACCACGACCGCGCCGGTGGCGTCAGCGACCACGTCGACGTCGAGCTCGACCGCGTCGTGGAGGAACTGATCGACCAGGAGCGGGAACGAGATCTGGGCCGCCGAGCCGTCGTTGCCGCTCAGGCGATTGCGAACGAAGTAGTCCTCGAGGGCGGCGGCGTCGTAGATCCGCTCCATCGCCCGGCCGCCCAGCACGTAGCTCGGGCGGATCATCACCGGGTAGCCGATGCGGGCGGCCTCGGTCCGGGCCTGATCGAGGGTGTGGGCGATGCCCCAGGCCGGGGCCCGCAGGGCCAGGCGGTCGAGGACCGCGCCGAAGCGCTCGCGGTCCTCGGCGCGATCGATCGCGTCGGCGCTGGTGCCGAGGATCGGCACCCCGGCGGCGGTCAGCGCCACCGCCAGCTTGAGCGGGGTCTGACCGCCGAACTGCACGATCACGCCCCACGGCCGCTCGCGCTCGCAGATCGCCAGCACGTCCTCGAGGGTCAGCGGCTCGAAGTACAGCCGATCCGAGGTGTCGTAGTCGGTCGACACCGTCTCGGGGTTGCAGTTGATCATGATCGACTCGAGCCCGAGCTCGGCCAGCGCCATCGACGCGTGGACGCAGCAGTAGTCGAACTCGATGCCCTGGCCGATGCGGTTGGGTCCGCCGCCGAGGATGATCACCTTCTGGCGATCGGTCGGCTCGGCCTCGCACTCGTCCTCGTAGGCCGAGTAGAAGTACGGCGTGTGGGCGGCGAACTCGGCGGCGCAGGTGTCGACCCGCTTCCACACCGGCATCACCCCGGCGGCGCGCCGGGCGGCCCGGACCTCGCCCTCGCTGGCGCCGGTCAGCGCCGCCAGCCGACGATCCGACAGCCCGCCGCGCTTGTAGCGCCGCAGCGCCGCCGGCGTCACCGCGGCCAGCCCGCCAGCGGCCGCCGCCTCGACCTCGTCCTTGGCCATCTGCTGGATCTGGCGCAGGAACCACGGATCGATCCGCGTCAGCTCGTGGGCCCGCTCGATCGACAGCCCGAGCTGAAAGCCGCGGCCGAGCTGGAACAGGCGCTCGGGCCCCGGCACCGCCATCGCCCGCTCGAGGCCCGGCAGATCATCGGCCAGCGGCCCGAGCGGCGCGTCGAAGCCGGCGCGGCCGGTCTCGAGCGAGCGGATGGCCTTGCCCAGCGCCTCGCGGAAGGTCCGGCCGATCGCCATCGCCTCGCCGACCGACTTCATCTGCGGACCGAGCGTGGTCCGCGCGGCCGGGAACTTCTCGAACGCGAACCGCGGCCACTTGACGACGACGTAGTCGATCGTCGGCTCGAACGACGCCGGCGTGGTCCGGGTGATGTCGTTGGTCAGCTCGTCGAGGGTGTAGCCGATCGCCAGCTTGGCCGCGATCTTGGCGATCGGGAAGCCGGTGGCCTTCGACGCCAGCGCCGAGCTGCGCGACACCCGCGGGTTCATCTCGATGATGAGCTGGCGTCCGGTCGCCGGGTCGACCGCGAACTGGACGTTGGACCCGCCGGTGGTGACGCCGATCTCGCGCATGATCGCGAACGAGGCGTCGCGCATGCGCTGGTACTCCTTGTCGGTCAGGGTCAAGGCCGGCGCCACGGTGATCGAGTCGCCGGTGTGGACCCCCATCGGATCGAGGTTCTCGATCGAGCAGATGATGACGCAGTTGTCCTTGGCGTCGCGCACCACCTCGAGCTCGTACTCCTTCCAGCCCAGGACGCTCTCCTCGAGGAGCACCTGGTGGACCGGCGACATGTCGAGGGCGAACTGCACCATGCGGTCGAGCTCGCGCAGGTTGTAGGCGATGCCGCCGCCCGAGCCGCCCAGGGTGAACGACGGCCGCAGGATGCACGGGAAGCCGATGTCGTCGACCACCGCGCGCGCCGCCTCGACCGAGCCGACCACCGTCGAGCGCGGGCAGGCCAGGCCGATCCGCGTCATCGCCTGCTTGAACAGCTCGCGATCCTCGGCCATCTCGATGGCCTGGACCGAGGCGCCGATCAGCCGAGTGCCGTGCTTGGCCAGGACCCCGGCCTTGTGGGCGTCGAGCGCCAGGTTGAGGCCGGTCTGGCCGCCCAGGGTCGGCAAGATCGCGTCGGGCTTCTCGACCGCGAGGATCTGATCGAGCACCGCGACCGTCAGCGGCTCGACGTAGGTGGCGTCGGCCAGCTCGGGGTCGGTCATGATCGTGGCCGGGTTGGAGTTGACCAGGATCACCCGCAGCCCCTCGGCCCGCAGAGCCTTGCACGCCTGGGTCCCCGAGTAGTCGAACTCGCAGGCCTGGCCGATGACGATCGGGCCTGAGCCGATGATGAGCACCGAGCGGAGATCGTCGTGGCGCGGCATGGGCGATGCTTACCCCGACGGGCGCCGTCGCGTCACCCGGCGCGGGCGCGGGATCGGCGGCGCGGGTTGACGTACATTCGGGGGATGTCGCGCGCCGCGGCCACCGTCACCAAGGCGATGTTCCACGGCCTGTCGCGCCTGGGCCGCCTCCACCCCAAGGCCCGGCCGTCGCGCCACGGCGTCACCGTCGACACCGACCTGGCCTACGGCCCCGATCCCGCCCACCGCCTCGACCTGTACCGGCCGCGCCGCCCCGGGCCGTGGCCGGTCGTGTTCTACGTCCACGGCGGCGGCTTCCACATGCTGTCGAAGGACACCCACTGGCTCATGGGCCTGGCCTTCGCCCGCGCCGGCTACCTGGTGGTCAACATCTCCTACCGCCTGGCGCCGACCCACCGCTACCCGGCGGCGATCGAGGACACCTGCCGGGCCTGGCTCGAGACCCTGGCCAAGCTGCCGGCCTGGGGCGGCGATCCGACGCGGATCGCGGTCGCCGGCGAGTCGGCCGGCGGCAACCTGATCACGGCGCTCACCCTGGCCACCTGTCAGCCCCGGCCCGAGCCCTTCGCGCGCGCGGTCTACGACGCCGGCGTGGTGCCGCGCGCGGCCCTGCCGTTCTGCGCGCTCCTCGAGGTGTCGCGGCCCGAGCGGTTCGGCGCGCGCCGGCCGTTGCCCGGGTGGATCCAGGGAATGGTCGCCCGGGTCTCGACGTCGTACCTAGGTGACGCACCGACCGGCGAGCACCGCGATCTGGCCGACCCGCTGGTGGTCCTCGAGGGCGGCGCGGCCCTGGCCCGCCCGCTGCCGCCGTGGTTCGCGCCGGTCGGCACCGCCGATCCGATCCTCGACGACACCCGCCGCCTCGAAAAGGCGCTCGCCGCCCGCGGTGTGCCGTGTGAAGCGCGGTATTACCCCGGCGGTGTGCACGCGTTCCATGCCTTCGTGTGGCAAGCCCAGGCCCGCCAGTGCTGGCGTGACGCGCTGGCGTTTCTGGCCCGCCACCTGCGGTAGCCGCCCGTGACCGCGCGCGGGCTCGGCCTGCCGACCGCGGCCGCCCTGGTGGTCGCCAACATCATCGGCGTCGGCATCTTCACCAGCACCGGCTTCCAGGCCATGGCGCTCCACGACGCCGGCACGATGCTGGTGGCCTGGGTCGTCGGCGGCGTCCTGGCCCTGGCCGGCGCCGCCTGTTACGCCGAGCTCGGGGCCATGATGCCGCGGGCCGGCGGCGAGTACGTCTACCTGCGCGAGGCCTACCACCCGGCGGTCGGCGCGATGTCGGGCTGGGTGTCGTTGACCGCGGGGTTCTCGGCGGCGATCGCGGCCAGCGCGCTCGGCTTCGCGACCTACCTGCACAACGTCTTCCCCGGCCTCGATCCCGGCGTGGCCCAGAAGGCGTGCGCGATCGGCCTGGTGGTCGCGATGACCGGCATGCACGCCTTCGACACCGTGCTGGGCGGCCGCATCCAGGCCGGCTTCACCGTCGCCAAGGTCGTGCTGCTCGTCGGCTTCGCGGTCGCCGGCCTGACGTTTGGGACCGGCGACTGGGACCACTTCGCGCCGCGGGCCGGCGGCATCGCCGAGAACCTGCCGACCGGCGCCTTCGCCGAGTCGCTGTTCTGGGTCGGGTTCGCCTACGCCGGGTGGAACGCCGCCGCCTACCTGGCCAGCGAGCTGCGCGACCCGCAGCGGACCCTGCCGCGGGCGCTGTTCCTCGGCACGATCGTCGTGATCGCGCTCTACCTCCTGGTCAACGTCGCGTTCCTCTACGCGCTGTCGCCCGAGGCCCTGGGCGCGCCGATCGCCGACGTCGGCGCCGCCGCCGCCACGGCGCTCTTCGAACCGTCGGTCGGCAAGGCCATGGCCGTGATGGTGTCCCTGGCGTTGATCTCGTCGGTGTCGGCGATGGTCATGGCCGGGCCCCGGGTCTACGCCGCGATGGCCGAGGACGGCGCGCTGCCCAAGCTCCTGGCCCGGCGGACCCGGCGCGGCGTGCCCGCGGTCGCGGTCGCGACCCAGGGCGCGATCGCCAGCGCCTTCATCCTGGTCGGCGATCTCGGCAAGCTCATCCAGTACATCCAGTTCACGCTGTTCGTCAGCTCGGCGCTGGCGGTGGCCGCGGTCTACGTCTTGCGGGTGCGCCGCCCCGACGTCGCGCGGCCCTATCGCACGACGCTCTATCCGCTGACCCCGGCGGTGTTCCTGGCGCTGGCCGGCTGGTCGATCTACATGCAGGTCAAGGCCCGGCCCTGGGGCTCGCTCCTGGGCGCCGCCACCCTGGTCGGCGGCGGCATGATCTACGCCGCGATGGAGTGGGCGCGCCGGCATCGGCGAGCCGCCGTGCGCTGATCGCGCGGCGGTGGCAGACTTCGTCGATGGCCTCCGCCTCGGCCTCGGACTCGGTCTCCGCCTCCGCCTCGGCCTCCGCCTCGGTCTCGGTCTCGGCCTCGGACTCGGCCTCGGACTCGGTCTCGGTCTCGGTCTCGGACTCGGACTCGGACTCGGTCTCGGTCTCGGTCTCGGACTCGGACTCGGTCTCGGACTCCGTCTCGGTCTCGGCCTCGGTCTCCGCCTCCGCCTCGGCCTCGGCCTCCGCCTCGGTCTCCGCCTCCGCCTCGGTCTCCCCCTCCGCCTCCGCCTCTCTCGCGGTCGCGCTCCTCGTCGCCCTCGGGCTGTCGCCGCGCACGGCCGACGCCCAGGCCTGGGCCGAGCCCGATCCGGCCGCGGTGGTCGGCCGCTGGTCGGGGCCGGTGAGCTGGCGCGGCTGTGCGATCGACGTCGCCCGCGCCGCGACCCTCGAGCTGGTCCGCGACGGCACCGGCTACCGCCTGGCGCTGGCGCCGCTGGCCGACGGGCTGGCGGCCGAGGAGCTGGTCGCCGCCGGCGCCACCGAGCTGCGCTTCGACCGCGCCGATCGCCACGGGATCTGGCAGCTCGGGCGGGCCGGGCGCGCGACCCTGACCGTGCGGCTGGGCGCGAGCTGCGTGGTCACCGCGCGGCTGCGGCGGGCCTCGAGCGGGGCGGCGGCGTGCGACGAGCTTCTCGGGCTCCGCGCGATCGCCGCGACCTGCCCGGCGGTGCCGGCCGACGACGTCCCGGCGCTGCCGCCGCGCCGGCAGGCCGCGCGTTGCGCCCGGGTCGCGGCGCCGCTGCGCGACGCGCTCACCACCGCCGGCTGCTTGCCGACGCCGCGGCCGACCGGGGGCGTGCGGATCGCCGAGTGCGAGGCGCTCCTGGCGACGGTGGCCCGCGCGACCCGATGCAACCGGATCCCGGTCGACGTCAAGCAGCGCCTGGGTGAGCAGGCCCGGCTGGTCGCCGCGAGCGCCGCGGTCGACGACCCCGCGGCCCGCGCCGAGCTGGCGACCACCTGCCAGGCCACCGCCGACGAGCTGAGCGCGCTCCTGCCGCGCCTGGGCTGCTGAGCCGCGTGGGCGCGCCGCGCGCCGTCAGTACAGGATGCGGGTCTTCACGCTCGAGGCCAGCGCGGCGATGTCGCGCTTGACGTCGTCGGACACGTCCTGATCGAGGTCCATCACCAGGTAGCCGATGTCGGCGTCGGTCGCGAGCTGCTGGGCGCGGATGTTGGCGCCGCGATCGCTCACGATGTGGTTGATGTCGCGCAAGACGCCGGGCTGGTTCTTGTGGACGTTCAAGATGCGGTGGGCCCCCGGCGACTGCGGCAGCTCGACCGGCGGGAAGTTGACCGCGCCGGTGGTGGCGCCGGAGTTGACGAACTTGGTCAGCGCGCTCGCGACCTCGCGGCCGATCGCCTCCTGGGCCTCCTCGGTCGAGCCGCCGATGTGCGGGGTCAAGATGACGTTGCCCAGGCCGCACAGCGGCGACTGGAAGTCGTCGGTCGCGCCCTCGGGCTCCTCGGGGAAGACGTCGATCGCCGCGCCGCCGACCTGGCCGCGGCGCAGGGCGTCGGCCAGGGCCTCGAGATCGACCACCGTGCCGCGGCTGGCGTTGATCAGGTGGGCCCCGGGCTTCATCGTCGCCAGCTCGGCGGCGCCGATCATGCCTTGGGTCTGCGGCGTCTCGGGGACGTGGAGCGTCACGAAGTCCGACGAGGCCAGGAGCTCGTCGAGCTCACCGACCGGGCGGACGTTGCCGACCGCGAGCTTGGACGCGATGTCGTAGAACAGGACCCGCATGCCGAAGGCCTCGGCCAGGACCCCGACCTGGGTGCCGATGTGGCCGTAGCCGATGATGCCCAGGGTCTTGCCGCGGATCTCGTGGCAGCCGGCCGAGACCTTGCGCCAGCGCCCGCCGTGGACCTCGCGGACCCGATCGGGGAGCTGGCGCGACAAGAACACCACCTCGGCCATCACCAGCTCGGCCACCGAGCGGGTGTTGGAGAACGGCGCGTTGAAGACCGGCACCCCGGCGCGGGCGGCGTCCTTGGTCGCGATCTGGTTGGTGCCGATGCAGAACGCGCCGATCGCCAGGAGGCGTCGGGCCTCGGCCAGGACCGCCGGCGTGACCCGGGTCTTGGACCGGATGCCGAGGACGTGGACGTCGCGGATGCGCTCGATCAGCTCGGCCTCGCGCAGCGCGCCGCTGGCCCGCTCGATCTTCCAGCCCTCCGGGCCGAACCGCTCGTCGGCCGAGGTGTGGATGTTCTCGAGCAAGAGGACCGAGATCTCGCTCTTGGGGAACGAGGTGCGGGCGGGGGCGACCATGGCGCGACCATGCCCGCGTCGACCGCGGGTCGCAAGCCGCGCCGGGGTCGCACGGCCGTGAACCTCCCTCGCCCGCCGCCGGCTCTGCGCGCGTCGCGTCAGGCGTCGGGCGGCGCGTCGAGTGGCGCGTCGACGCCGGCGTCCACCGGCGCGTCGGTGGGCGCGTCGACCGGGGCGTCGATGCCGGCGTCGATCGTCGACGGCACGTCGAGCGTGAGCACCGGGTTGGCCCGGCCCGCGCCGACGAAGGTGTCGAAGGTGCCGCGGAACATGACGGCCCCGGTGCCATCCTTGCCGACCACCGTCATCTGCGCCGGTCCAAACGGCAGGGTGTCGACGGCCTCGGCCTGGCCCAAGGTCGAGGCCACGCAGGTGACGTCGACCGTGCCGTCGAGCCGATACGACGGGTGGCCGGTGGTGGCCGAGGTCGACACCGTCACCGGCACGCCGCCGATCGTCAACCGCACGTTCTGCTGCGCCACCGGCGGCGCCGCCATCGTGCAGGTCATGCCGGCCCACCGCAGCACGAAGTAGAAGGTCCCGGTCATCGGCCGCGCCCAGGCGCTCGGCCCGACGTTCACGACGGTCTCGACCACCGTGCCCGGCGTGACGTTGGCCTCGACCATCGCCGTCACCGGCGCGGTCACCAGCGACGCCCCGGCGCTGTCGAGGGGCGTGACCGCGATCGTGTACAGCCCGGCCGGGAGCTCCTCGAAGGTCACCTGGCGCAGCGTGCAGCCGCCGTCCCGGCTCTGGGTGCTCGGGCCGGTCAGCTCGACCCGGACGTTGGCGGCGTTGACGTCGAGGCAGCCGTCGCTGGTGAAGCCGGGGGCGGCGTTGGCGTTGAACTCCCACTTCACGACGTTGCGCGGCGGCACGTAGGCCACGCACAACCGGCAGGCGTCGAACTCGTCGGGGTTGCCGTCGTCGCACTGCTCGGGCGGCTCGAGCTTGCCGTTGCCACACACCTGGCCGCTGTCGTCGCTGCAGGCCAGCGCGCCGACGACGAGCAGGGCGAACCCGGCCCCGAGCCGTGGCCCGATCGACCTCACGCCGAGGCCTCGGCCCGGACGGTCAGCCCGAGGTGGCGACGGATCGCGAAGTACGACTCCGAGGCCGCGAAGGCCAGGAGCGCGCGCAGGCGCTCCTTGACCGACTGCGCCGAGGTCGTCGAGGTCTCGGTGGCGACCAGGCGCGCCGCGGTCTCGAGGTCGTTGGCCAGGATCAGGCCGACCCGGTTGGCGGTCAGGTCGGTGGCGCTGCGCCAGCTCGCGACCAGGCCGTTGCCGAGGCGCGGCCCGAGGCGTCCGCCCAGCACGCCGACCTGCTCGAGGAGCTGGGCCGGCACGGTCTTGGCCACCGTGGCCGCCAGCTTCTTGGCGTCCTCGGGGACGTCGCCCGGCGGCGGGCTGCCGGCCGCCACCAGGGCGGCGACGAACGCGCTCTCCACCTTGGGCGCGCTGCCCAGGGCGTAGGTGACGAAGCGCTCGGGCCGCAGGTAGGCCAGGTGCTTGCCGATCTCGAAGGCCAGCTCGCGCTCGTCGGTGCGCGCGCCCTTGCCGCACAGGAGCGCCGGCGCCAGCTTGCCCTTGTCGGTGGTGTTGGCGACCCGCAGGCCGTCGCCGTTGTCGAACCACAGAAGCGGCGGTGCGTCGAGGCCGAGCACGCCGGCGGCGTACTTGGCGACCCGGGCCGGCAGCCGGTTGTCGCGCTCGAGATCGACCCGGGCGTTGGGGTCGAGGCCGAAGGCCGACGGCGGCTGCGCGGTCGAGCCGGCCAGGGCGCCGATCGTCGACGCGAAGATCGCGCCGACCGCGCGGTCCTCGGCCGGGTGGATCACCGCCTTGCCCCACAGCTCCTCGGTCAGGCGGCGGGTGGCCGGGATGAACTGCGCCGGCCGGTACTTCTGGTACAGCGCGCGCTCCTCGGGCGACGCGGCGCCGAGGAAGACCAGGGCCTGGGCCAGACACCACGCCTTGTCGAGCTCGTTCTCGTCCTTGTACAGGTTCGACAGCGCCTTGTAGACCTCGACCCGGTCGGGGGCGAAGGTGAGGAGCGTCTGCAGCTCGGCGATCGCGTCGCCGCGACGGGCCTCGCCGGCCTCGAGGTAGAGATCGGCGAGCTGCTCGTGGCGGTTGTGGTTGTCGGGATCGAGCTGGGCCGCGATCTCGAAGGCCTCGATCGCCAGCTCGGGGTTGCCGAGGTGATCGAGGTACAGATCGCCCAGCCGGGTCCACAGCTCGAGGGTCTTGTCCGGCGGCGCGTCGTCGCCCAGCCGCTTCAGGTGCCGGCGGACCGCGCGGGCCAGGCCCTTCCAGTCGCGGCTGTCCGACAGCATCTTGTCGATCGCCTCGAAGGCCTTGGGCGTGGTCGGCGCGTCGTCGAGGGCCTGGTTCATCCGCTCGACCGCGACCTCGATGTCCGACAGCTCGTCGCGCGCGATGACCGCGGCGGCGTAGTGGACCTTGGCCCGGCGGGCCGGCGCGGTCTCGAGGGCCGCGAGCTGATCGAGGATCTCGACCGCGCGCCGCCACTGCTTCTGCTCGCTGTAGGCGTCGAGCAGCTTGTGCAGGAGCGCCGGGCCGGTGGCGCCCGAGCGCTGGGCCTCGAGGTAGGCGCCGATCGCGGCGCCGGTGTCCTTGAGCTTGCCGCGCGCCAGATCGCCGATCTCGTCGAGCAACCGGGCCTTGACCGGCTCGGTCGCGCGCTCGACCTGGATCCGCTTGGCCTCGATCACCATCTTCCAGTCGCCGCGCTGGCCACCGAGCTCGACCAGGGCCTGGAGCGTGGCCTCGTGGGCCGGCTCCTTCTCGAGGGCCCGGCGCAGCGCGTTCTCGGCCTTCTTGTCGTCGCCCAGGGCCCGGGCGGTGATGCCCAGGCGGTACCAGATGTCGGCGACCTGACCGTCGGCCAGGCCGGTGCGGAACCGGGCCAGGATCTCGCGGTAGCGCTTGTCGACCTCGCGCCAGCGCTCCTCGGCGCCCTCGGTGGCCTGGCCCTCGCTGGCCTTGGCCTCGATGAGCAGGGTCCCGGCCAGGCCCAGGGCCGCGCCCTGGTTGTCGGGGTCGGCCTCGACCGCGAGCCGGTAGTGGCGCGCCGCCTTCTCGGTGCGGTGCAGGTGCTCGTAGACCGCGCCGAGCTGGGTCTGGCGGCGGGCCCGCTCGAGGCGATCGCCGCCTTCGGACCGGCGAGCCAGCATCTCGAGGACCGGCAAGGCGTCGTCCCAGCGCTCGGCCGACACCAGGCGATCGGCGACCTTCTCGCCAGCCGCGACGTGGTCGGGATCGAGCTTGAGCACGCGCTCGAGGAGGCCAAGCGCGCGCGCCGGATCCTCGAGGCGCTGCTCGGCGATCTCGGCGGCCCGGGCCAAAAGCTCGATGCGATCGCTCCGCTGCGGCGCCACCGCCTCGGCCCGCAGGGTGTGCTCGAGGGCGCTCTGCCACGCGCCCTTGTCCTCGGACAAGGTCGCCATCGAACGCAGGGCGCCCAGGTGCTCGCCGTCCAGGGCCAGGGCCTTGTCGAGGTAGCGCCCGGCGGCCTCGGCGTCACCTTGTTCGGACAGGGCCAGGCCGCCGGCCTCGGCCCACAGCGCCGCGCCGCGGTTGCCCTCGAGCTCGGCGTGGCGGGTCAGGATCCCGACCGCCTTGTCCCAGGCCTCGGTGCGCTTGTACAGGCGCGGCAGGGCGGACAGCGCCGGCCGGCAGCCGTCGTCGATCGCCAGGGCGTTCAGGTGGGCCTCGATCGCGCGGTGCGGATCGTCGAGCTCCTTCTCGTAGACGGTGGCCGCCTCGAGATACAGCTCGACGCGCTGGACCGGGTTCTTGGCCGCGGCGACGTGGCGCGCGATCAGCGCGGTCAGGTCGTACCAGCGCGCCTTGGCGCGGAGCACCCGGGCCAGCCCGCGGTAGGCGTCGTCGGCGTTGCCGTCGAGGTCGAGGATGCTCTGGTAGGCCGCGATCGCGCGGTCCTCGGCGCCGTCCTTGTCCTCGAGCTCGGCCGCGACCTTGCGCAGCGTGGCCAGGCGCTCGGCCTCGGGCGCGACCTTGGCCAGGCGCTCGAGGGTCCGCAGGTAGTCATCAGACCGCCCGGTCTTGTCGTAGAGATCGACCAGGGCCTTCAGGGCCTCGCGGTCGGCGCCGTCCTTCTCGAGCGCGGCCTCGTAGCGGGCGATCGCGCCCTCGAGGTCGCCGAGCTTGTCGGCGCGCAGGGTGGCCAGCTCGCGACGGACCGCGGTGGCGCGGCCGCCCTCGCCGATGTGATCGAGGGCCTCGGCCCGGCGCTCGAGCACCTTGGCCAACGACGCCCACTTCTCGTCGCGCCGGTACAGCCGCTCGAGGGCGGCCAGGGCGTCGTCGAGCCCGGGAGTCGAGCCGTCGCCGAGCGCCGCCGCCGCCTCGTAGGCCTCGACCGCGCGCGCGGTCTGGGCGAGCTGGCTCTCGCTCAGATCGCCGAGCTGCAGGTACAGGTCGAGCTTGGCGGCGTCGTCGGTCTCGTGGCCGACCGCGCCCCGCAGGGCGTCGGCCAGCTCGGCCCACTTCTGCTGGCGGCGCAGGTGCTCGGCCAGGGCGTGATGGGCCTCGAGGTTGCCGGCGTCGAGCTCGAGGGCGCGGCGCAAGGACGGCAGGGCGTAGTCGGCGCGGTCGAGCCGCAGGCCGTACCACACGCCGAGGCGAGTCCACCACCGCGACGCCAGCGGCGCGTCGGTCAGCTCGGTGGTCAGCTCGGTGGCCTCGCTCACCAGGTCGGCCCAGCCGCCGGTGGCGGCGGCCAGGCGCTCGGCCTCGGCCACCAGGGCGTCGTCGGCCGGGTCGAGGTGGATCGCGCCGGTCAGGGCCTCGAAGGCGTGCTTGAGATCGCCCGAGAGCTGCTCGTAGGCCACCGCGACGTCGCGCAGGAGCTTGGCCTTGGCGGTCGGCTCGTCCTCGTGATCGAGGCGGCCGAGCAGGACCTCGACGACGCGGTCGCCGTCGCCGGCCGCGCGGGCCGCGCGCTCGATCGCGTCGAGGGCGTCGCGAGCCTCGCCGTCATCGCCGAGCCGGGCCAGCCAGCCCTCGAGGTCGTCGGCGTCGGGCCGGGTCTCGGCCAGGGTGACCCCGGCGGCGGCGCAGGCATCGCGCAGCGCCTCGAGCCACTCGATCACGCTCTTCTCGGCGGTGTCGTCGCCGCCCTTGCCGGCCAGGTTCACCACCTCGATGTGGTGCTCGGCCATCAGCTCGTCGACGGTCACCGGGCCCATGCCGGCGCCCAGGAAGTAGTGGGCGTTCTGCGGCGGCTCGAACATGCCGAAGACCCGGTCGAGCAGCGCCGACAGGTCGGGATCGCCGAAGCGGAAGCCGACGAACACCAGCGTGCCCTCGACGTACAGCTCGCGGGCGTAGTCGCGCAGGTCGACGGCGCGGGCCAGGGCCCGGCGCACCGAGCGCGGCGTCACCACGTAGGTGTCGAAGTTGCCGAGCATCTTGATGAGCGAGCGCCGCCGCCGCGACAGCCCCCCCATCTCCTGATAGGTCACGATGCGCGACTCCGGCCAGCCCTCGGGCCGCTCGGTCAGCGCGGTCTCGAGCACGTCGCCGGGGAAGGTGGTCCAGATGTGGCGGAACGGCAGCTCGGCGATGACCTTGGCCATCGCCGGCGTCTCCTCGGGGGAGCGCCAGGTCTCCTTGACCAGGGCGTCGCAGGCCTCTTCGCCCAGCGACCGGGCCAGGAACCCGACCGCGCGCACCAGGTTGCCCTTGTGCAGGAGCTTGTCGAGATCCTTGGCGGCCGCGGCGTCGCCGTCGCGCCCGCGGGCCTCGAGCTCCTTGTTCATCCGCTCGAGGAGCTGCTTCCAGGAAGGTACGCCGATTCCCGCGCCGACGACGAGGGCTGCGCGCCCCGCCTTGATTGCTTCGACGAGAGACTCGGGGATCGTGTGCTCGGGCATCCTAAACCCCTTTGTCGTTGGAGAGTTGTGAGTGACTTACGGCGGCGGACCGTAGCCGCGGCCTCGGTCTCGATGCAAGCCCAAAGCCGGCAAGCTTGGGCCCGGCGTGGGACAGGAAAGCCGATGTCAGCCGCCGGCCGTGGCAGACTTCCCCCATGGCCGACGAGCCGCCGCTCGAATACGCGTCCGAGACCCGGCAGCTCTCGTCGGACGAGGCCCGGGACGCCGCCGGCGGCGGCCCGCCCTGGTGGGTCGTGATCGCCGTCGTGGTCCTCGCCGTCGGCTTCGCGATCGGCTTCGCGCTTCGCTAGTCGTCGGGGACGGGGTCGGGGACGGGGACGGGGACGGGGACGGGGA
>JAGPCY010000032.1 GCA_018057825.1 Kofleriaceae bacterium
CTCTGGCTTGAAGGTTCGCCGCCGACGCGGCAGCTTGGAAGGAGACGAAGTGCTCATGGATGCCTCGCTCATCTTGACGGTGGTCGGATGGCGGGTGTCCAGAAAATCGGGGCAGG
The DNA here is from genome assembly GCA_018057825.1 of Kofleriaceae bacterium. Lineage (GTDB taxonomy): Bacteria > Myxococcota_A > Polyangia > Haliangiales > Haliangiaceae > UBA2376. The sequence continues at coordinate 117 of JAGPCY010000032.1, forward strand.
CTCAAACCCGAACCCGAACCCGAACCCGAACCCGATCCCGCTCCCGAACCCGAACCCGATCCCGATCCCGATCCCGAGGTGCGTCAGCGCCGCCGGGTGATCGCGCCGCGGGCCAGGGCGTCGCACCGCTCGTTCTCGGGGACGCCGGCGTGGCCCGGGACCTTGACGAAGCGGACGTCGGGAAACCCGGCCAGGGCGTCGCGGATCTCGGCCACCAGCTCGGTGTTGGCCTTGGCCTTCCAGCCCTGGGACAGGACGCCGATGGCGTAGCTCGAGTCGGTGTAGATGAGGATCGGCCGGGCCCGATCGCGGACGAGATCGAGGCCGCGCAGCACCGCGGTCAGCTCGGCGATGTTGTTGGTGCCGTGGCCGAGGTACTCGCTGTGTTCGCGGCGGTCGGCTCCGTCGAGCACCACGACCCCGAGGCCGGCCGGGCCGGGGTTGCCGGTGCACGCGCCGTCGGTCCAGACGTGGACCGCGTCGGTCGGCAGGCGATCGCCCCAGCGGGCGGGTCCGCCGGACTTGCCTTGGGGCCTCGCCGGGGCGTCGGCGCTGGCCTTGGCCCTGGGCTTGGCCGCGGCGCTAGGTGCGCTGGCGGGGGCCGTCGAGGGCGGCGCGGCGCCCAGGTCCTCGACCCCCGCGCCGGCGATCGCGCCCAGGTTGCGGCCGGCCGCCCGGTAGACCTTGGCCGCGGGGTCGCGCTTGTACAGGACCGCGACCCGGCCCGCCTCGTCGGTGAGCAAGGCGCCGGCGGCGTCGACCTCGGCCCAGACCTCGGCGTCGCGCAGGCGATGGCGCTTCCACGGCATCGCGGACGTATACACCGAGGCCGCGCGTTGCGGCGGCGGGCCGGCGTGTTACAACGCCCGTCGCTGGAGGCATCATCATGACGAACGCGGCGACCTCGACCTTCTCGACCCGGATCTCCCTCGCGCTCGCGGCGTGCGCGGTGCTGACCGCTGGCGCCTGCGACAAGGGCGGCGACAAGAAGCACGGCGCGGCCGGCGCGGCCGGCAAGGGCCTGTCGGCGGCGTCGGCGGTGGCGCCGGCCGGTGGCCTCAAGCGCGCGCTGTCGATCATGCCGGCCGACTCCGAGTTCGTGATGGCGCTCGACTGGAAGCAGGCCAGCGCCAGCCCGCTGTGGGCCAAGTACCGCGACCGCGCGATGCAGCAGGTCACGAAGGACCTCGCCGAGTTCAAGCAGGTGTGCGGCTGGGATCCCATGGACAAGGTCACCGGCCTCCTGGCGGCCGGGCGCAATAGCGGCAACGACGCGACGATCCTGGTCCGCGGCCTCGACAAGGCGGCGGTGTTCGACTGCCTGAAGAAGTTCGAGGCCAAGCGCCAGTCCGAGGGCAAGCCGATCCAGCTCGCGATCGACGGCGACTACTTCGAGCTGATCGAGCCGGGCGACGACACCCCCGGCCGCTTCCTGTTCCTCGACGGTGACACCGTGCTCGCGCAGATCGTGAACGAGAAGATGGTCGACAAGGCGGCGCTGTCGAAGCTGGCGGCGGCCAAGGACGGCGACGGCCTGATGAGCTCGCAGATCTTCGCGTCGCTCATCGACGCCACCGACACCACGGCGACCATGTGGTTCGTGGTCAACGGCAAGGCGTCGTTCATGTCCCAGATCCCCATGTCGCTGGTCGCGGTGTTCGGATCGGTCAAGGCGGTCGACGGCGTCGATGGCGTCGTGACCGTGCGGCTGCCCGACGCCGCCGAGGCGACCAAGATGTCGGGCATGGCGTCGATGCTGATGGCCCAGGTCGAAGGCACGCCCTACGCCGAGTACGCCAAGAAGGTGAAGATCTCGACCAAGGGGCCCGACCTGCGCGCGACCTTCCAGTTCACCGCCGCCCAGCTCGAGAAGATGGCCGAGCAGGCGCAGAGCCTGGCGTTCTGATGCGGTCGTGCGCGGCCGCGCTGGCGGCGGTCGCCTTGTGCGCGGCGTGCAAGAAGCGAGAGGCCGCGCCCCCGCCGCCCGCGGTCCCGGCGGTGGCCGCGCTCGCCGCGATCCCGTCGGACGCCACCGTCGTGGTCGGCCTCGACGTCCGCGCCCTGGCCGATTCCGACCTGGTCGGGCGGGCGCTGCGCCAGATGTTCGTCAGCGATCCCGGCCTGACCGGGCGCTTCGAGCGGCTGGCCGGCGACTGCGGCGTCGACGTGGCCCGCCAGATCGAGCACGTCCACCTGGCCATGGCGCCCGGTGGCCTCGGCCCGGCCCGGCGCGCGATCCTGGTCGCGACCGGTCGGCTCGACGAGGAGGCCCTGGCTCGGTGCCTCCAGGCCGGCGTCGGCGCCGGCGGCGGTGACCTGTCGGTCAAGCAAGCCGGGGTGCGCAGCATCTACAAGCTGGTCGAGGGCCGCCACACCGTCTACTTCGGCTTCGGCCAGGCCGACACCGTCGTGGTTGGCCCCGACGAGACCTGGGTCGAGGCCGCGCTGGCCGACGGGCCCAAGGTCGCGACCGGCGGGTTGGCCCGACTCCTGACCGCGGTCGATCAGACCTCCGACCTGTGGTTCGTCGCGCAGATGGATCCCGAGCTGGGCGCGTCGCTCGTGCGCACCACCGGTGGGGCGATCGCGGCGCCGCCCCGCGGGGTCCTGGCCGAGCTCGATCCGCGGGCCGGCCTGGTGGCCCACGCCGCCTTCACCATGGAGAGCGACACCGACGCCAACCAGCTCGCCGAGTTCGCCCGTCGCGAGCTGGCGGTCGGCGCGATGGCGGCGCAGCTCTACGGCCTAGGCCCTGCGGTCGCCAAGATCGCGGTCGCGGCCCAGGGACCCGAGGTCCACTTCCGGGTCCGGCTCACCGACGCCGAGCTGAAAGACGTGCTGACGGCGATTGACAGGGCAGGCGGTGGCGGTCAGGATGCCCCGCCCCTGGCCGACGGCGGCCTTCCGCTGACCCCCGACGGGTCACCGTCGCAGCCGGGGAGCCCGTAGCCTCGCGAGAAACGGAACACGACCATGGCTCAGAAGACCACCACCAAGACCACCGCCAAGACCGCCAAGACCGCCAAGGTGGCCAAGGCCGCCAAGCCCGCGAAGGCGCCGAAGCCCGCGACCGGGCCGCTGGCCAAGGTGAAGGCCCTGTACGGCGGCAAGGACAAGCTGGTCGACAAGCTGGCCGGCGCGCTCGTCCACGACGGCGCCGACGAGGGCTCGATCAAGGATCGCCTGGCCAAGGCGTCCAACGCCCAGCTCCTGCGCCTCGCGAACGTCTCCGAGGCGGTCAAGAAGGCCTACGGCAGCCGCGACAAGCTCATCGACGCCCTGGCCAAGGCCCTGGGCAAGGCCAAGGACAAGGACTACCTGGCCAAGCTAGGCGGTTTCCCGCTGCCGCGCCTCCTCGACCTCGCCAAGTCGGCCGAGCGTCGCGCCAAGAAGGCGTGAGCGCGCTCGACGCGCGCTGCTAGATTGAGCGGCGATGGCTAGCCTCGCCGCTCGCTGGACGCCGCGCATGGTCGCGGCGCTCGTCAGCGTCGCTGCGCTCGTGCTGGGCATCGCCGCGGCTGGCGCCGATCCCGATGACGATGACGATGACCTCGCCGGCGACCCGCCGCGCGCCGACGACGGCCTGACCGGCCGCGTGCTGGTCGGGCCCGACGCGAGCTGGCAGGTCCGCTGGGCGACGGCGCCGGCCTTGACCGCCCAGCTCGGCGCCAGCGCCCTGGCCGAGCTGGCCGCCGCCCGCGGGGCCCCGCCCGCGCCCGGGGTGTTCGGCAGCGCGCCGCCGCCGCCGGGCTGGCCGCTGGCCGTCGTCGACGGTCTCGCCGGGCGCTCGCCGATGGGTGGTCCCGACTGTGATCGCTGCGCGACCCGCTGGCCCCTGGCCGCCGGTGCGCGCGTCGCCGCGGTGTGGGCGACGACCCAGTTCGCCCTCGCGCCGACCGCGCCCGACGATCGCGCGATCCGCGTCCTCGAGCTGCGGGTCCGGTATCGCGATGGCCTGGCGATCTGGCTCAACGGCGTGCCGGTGGCTCGCCGCGAGCTCGCGGTCGACGGCGATCCGCTGGCGATCGCCGGTCGGCCCCACGGCCCGGAGTGGGAACAGATCTACGTGCCGGTCGCGCCGGGCCTCCTGCGCGCGGGCCCGAACGTCCTCGCCGTCGAGGCTCGCCCGGCCGGTCACGGCGCGGCGCCCGCGATCGAGCTGACCTTGGCTGGTCGCGCCAGCGGCCGGGTGGTGCGCGGGCCCATGCTGCAGGCGGTCGGCCCCGATCACGCGACCGTGGTGGTCGAGACCGACGTGCCGACCGCGGCGACCGTGGCCTGGGGCGACGCCCTCGATCGTCAGGTGACCAGCCCAACGCCGACCCGCCATCACCGCCTGGTCCTGACCGACCTGCCGCGCGAGAGCGCGGTCGCCTACCGGGTGGCGATCGATGGCCGCCCGCTACCGGTCGGTCGGCTGGCCACCGCACCGGGTCCCGGCGCGGTGGTCCGGCTCGGGCTCTACGGCGACGTCCGCGGCGGCCACCGGATCCACGCGCAGCTCGTCGAGCGCCTGCTGGCCGAGGCCCCCGACGCGGTCCTGGCCTCGGGCGACCTGGTGCTGCGCGGCACCGACGAGGCCGACTGGCAGCAGTTCTTCGCGGTGACGGCGCCGCTCCTCGCCGCGATCCCGTTCTACCCGGCGCTCGGCAACCACGACCTCGGGCGGGCCGGCGCCCTCGGCCGTCGGTTCTCCGATCACTTCGCGCTGCCGCCCAACCCCCGCGATCGGCCGCCGGGCACCGGCTGGTACAGCTTCGCGCTCGGCGACGTCCACGTCGTCATGCTCGACTCGAACGCCTACCGCGATCCGCGGCAGCGGACCTGGCTCGAGGCCGACCTGTCGGCGGCGTCGGCGGCCCGCGCGATCGTCGTCGTCACCCACCACGGTCCGTACTCGCGCGGCACCCACGGCGGTCACGCCGACGCGGTTCGCGACTACGTGCCGATCCTGGTTCGCCATCGCGTCACGCTGATCGTCAGCGGCCACGATCACATCTATCAGCGCGGCGAGCAGGACGGGCTGGCCTACCTGGTGACCGGCGGCGGCGGCGCGCCGCTGTACCGCGCGCGCTGCGGCGTGCCCGGGCGACCGCGATGCACCGAGCCCGACGGCCTCGAGCACTACGCCCGGGCTCACCACTACGCGGTCTTCACGATCTATCCGACCCACGCCGAGCTGTGCAGCAAGGACGTCGACGGCGCGCCGCTCGAGCCGTGCGTTCGATATCCGCTGCGGCGGCGATAGAGCACGGCGGAGGGGGAGGCGGAGGCGGAGACCGAGACCGAGACCGAGACCGAGGCGGAGACCGAGACCGAGACCGAGACGAGACCGAGGCGGAGGCGGAGACCGAGACCGAGACCGAGACCGAGACCGAGACCGAGACCGAGACCGAGACCGAGACCGAGACCGAGACCGAGACCGAGGCGGAGACCGAGACCGAGACCGAGGTGGAGGCGGAGGCGGAGACCGAACGCGCTTACGGTGCCAGCGGCGTCAGGGCCAGGGCCGCGATCGTCGCTTCGAGCTTGATCCGAGCCTCGACCGCGGCGGCGCGCTGACGGGCGATGGCTCGGGCCGCGCGATCGCGGGCGGCGGTGGCCTCGGTCAGGTGGGTCAGCAAACGGGCTCGGAGCGCAGCGGCGTCGGGCCCGGGCAGCTTGGCGACCGTGGCCAGCGAGCGCTCGAGCTCGTCGGCGCGATCGCTGGCGTCGGCCAGCGCGGCCTGGGCGTCGGCCAGCGCGCCTTCGACCTGACCGAGGGCGGCGCGCGCGTCGGCGACCGCGCTCGCCGCGGCCACGACCGGCGCCGGCAGGTGATCGCCGTCGAGGTAGGCGGCCAGGGCGCCGGCGTCGTCCAGGAGGCGGAGCTCGCGGGTCACCGGCCGTCGCTCCTCGATCGCCACCGTCGAGGTCTGGCCCGGGGTCAGCGGCAGCGCGACCAGCACCCGCGCGGTGTCGGGCTCGCTGCCCGGCGGCAGCGGCCCGAGGTCGTGCCCGGGGGCCCGCGGGTGCTCGAGGAAGATGCGGGCCGGGGCCCCCGCGCCGGCGGTCACGGTGTAGCGGGTGGTCACGACCCGCGCGTCGGTCACGGTCGCGACGCCGCGGGCGATCGCCACCAACCGCTGCGGCCGAGCGGCGCCGCTGACCGCGACCTCGACGGTGGTGCCGCCGTCGAGCGCGTAGGGCAGATAGCTCGTCCGACCGCCGGCGGTGCGGGCCAGGAGCGCCTCGCCGGCGAAGCTGCCGTCGGCGAACACCGCGACCGGCCCGGGCTCGAGGGTCAGGGCCGCCGGCAGCTCGAGGCGCGCGGCGCGAAACGGATGGCGGTGCGAGCCCGGCGCGCCCGGCTCGGGGCGGTACAGGAGCACCGCGTCGCCGGTCAGCTCCTCGGCGAGGACCGAGACCAGGGTCGACGCGCCGCGCGGCACACTCACCCGTTCGCGCAGGGCCCAGCGCGCGGTGCCGGCGACCTCGATCGCCTGGCCGCGGGCCGGCGGCGGGCCGCTCGGTGGGGCCAGCGGTTCGCCCGACCGCGGCGCGCCGCGCTGGACCTCGAAGCCGACCCGGCGATCGCGGGCCGGGGGGCCGCCCAGCGGCTGGCTGGCGCCGAACGGCACGATCGTCAGCTCCTGGCCGACCCCACGGTCGCGCAGCGCGGTCCGCACCGCGGCGGCCCGGCGGGCCGACAGCGCCCATGGATCGCCCTCGTCGGCGGCGGCGTGACCGGCGACCTCGACCCGAGTCAGGTCGGGGTTGCCGCGCAGGGTCGCGGCGACGGCGTCGAGCAGCGGTCCGCTGGTCGGCGCCAGGGTCGCGTCGTCGGCGCGGAAGTAGAGCTGATCGAGGATCTGGACCGCGGACGAGGTCAGGATGACGCGTCCGCGATCCGGACAGCCGTCGTCGTCGTCGATGCCGTTGTAGGTCTCGGCTTCGCGCGGGCACCGATCGTCGACGTCGGGCACGCGATCGCCGTCGTCGTCGCGATCCGGACAGCCATCACCGTCGTCGTGATCGTCGGCGTCCTCGGCGGCCTGCGGGCACAGGTCGACGTCATCGCGCACGCCGTCGCGATCGCGATCGCCGGCCCCGCCGCGGCTGTCGGTCGAGGTCACGACCGCGGTCGTGGTCGGCGCGACCAGGGCGCCGGTGGCGTCGGGGCGCGGCACGAAGTGGGGCGTCCGCAGGTCGGTCGCGAACGACAGCGGCGCGCCCGTGGCGAGCGCCAGGTGGACGTCGGTCCACGGCTCCTCGGATAGGTTGTCGATCATCGCCCAGGCCTGGAAGCCGACCGGCGCGCCGGCCTGGCGCGGCAACACCAGCCGATAGGTGGTCTTCCACGCCGCGGTCGGGACCGCGTAGGACACCACCAGCTCGCGGGCCGGTCGGCTGAGCGCGACCTCGACCACCACCCGCTCGCCGTCGCCGGCGTCGGGCTTGGGCAGGACCGCCGCCACCTGCTGGGCGACGCCGTCGCGGTCGACCACGGTCAGGGTCTTGATGACGTCGTCGACCTCGTGGGGCCGCAGCACCAAGCGCAGGCGACCGTCGTCGACCGCGCCCCGTCGCTCGAAGTGGCCCAGGCCGTTGCCGAACAGCACCACCCGATCGAGGCGCAGCGGCGGCGTCACCGGCGGGCGCGGATGGGCACAGGCGGTGACGACCACGGCAGCGAGGCAGGCGCGGCGCATGGCCAGGTAGTGCCGGCCGCCACCGCCGCGGTTACGTCCGCGCGCGGGTCAGAACGGTCCGGCGCCGTAGGCCGCGCCGCCGTAGGTCGCGTCGCCGAAGCCGGGCGTCGGCGCCGGGGCCGCGGCCCCGAGAGGCGCGCCGCGCTCGCCGGTCCAGTCGCCCTGGCGATCTCGGTTGTGGGTCCACCACCGGCCGGAGAACTTGCCAGCGTTGGCCTCGAACACCAGCCAGCCCTCGCCGCCGAGCTGCGGCTCGCCGGGCTGGGCCTGGGCCGGCTCGCGCCAGGTGAAGCGCAGCACGTTGCCGTCGAGCGCACCGCCGAAGTAGCCGACGATCTCGCGCCCCTCGCGCTCGTACAGCCACGCGCCGTGGACGCCGCTCGCTCCGTCCTCCTCGATCTTCACCGCGCCGAAGGTGGTCCGCCAGAGCCCGGCCGCTGCGCTGGGCGCCATCGCGGTCGACGGCGGCGGCGCCGCGTTCCAGGCGCCCGGCGGCTGCTGGGGCTGGCTCGGCGTCGACTGGGAGCGCGACGAGGCGAGGAGGGTGAGGGCGGCCAGGGCGGCGACGGTGAGGCGGGCGGCGGTGGCGAGGGAGCGCATCACCGGGAACGTACCACCTCCGCGGTTGCGGACGCTGGCGGTCGCGGCTAACGTCCGCGCTGCTGTAACTTCCGCCACACGGGCCCATAGCTCAGCGGTCAGAGCGGCCGGCTCATAACCGGTGGGTCCCTGGTTCAAGCCCAGGTGGGCCCACGACCGAATGACAACCTAGCTTCCGCCGCGCGAGGTAGACGTGAAAGACCAGCTCCTGCTCCTGCTCGAACTGCAGACCATCGATCACAAGGTCCGCGAATTCGAGAACGCGCGCGCCGCGCTGCCCGGCCGCACCGCGACCCTGCGCGCCGACCTGGCCAAGCTCGAGGCGATGCTCGACGTCGAGCGCCGCAAGCTGGTCGAGGTCGAGACCATGAAGCGCGACCACCAGGCGACGATCAGCCGCGAGCAGGAGCTGTTGCGCACCGCCAAGTCCAAGCTGTCCGGGACCCGGACCGGCAAGGAGTTCCACGCGGCCACCCGCGAGGTCGAGTTCAAGCGCAAGGCGATCTCCGATCGCGAGAGCGAGCTCAAGCAGCTCACCGAGACCCTGGGGGCCTCGGGCGCGGCGATCGAGCAGCGCGACGGCGCCATCGCCGGCCTGCGCGAGCGGCTGGCCAGCGAGGAGGCCCAGGTCCAGACCTTGGCCGAGGAGCTCGACGCCAAGATCGCCGCGGTCACCGGCGGTCGCGCCGAGGTCCGGGCCAAGCTCGAGAAGGGCTGGCTCAAGACCTACGACTCGCTGATCGTCCGCGGCACCGCGGTGGCGCCGGTCGAGAACGGCGTGTGCCAGGGTTGCCGCGTGAAGATCCTGCCGCAGCAAGACAACAAGCTGGCCCGCCTCGAGACCATCGAGACCTGCGAGCGCTGCGGCCGCATCATCTACCGCAAGGAGATGCTCGCGCCGCCGGCCGAGGCTGCGCCGTCGGCTGAGGCCGCGCCGTCGCCAGCCGCCGAGTGAACCGACCCTGGGCGGCGGCGGCCGGTGACGGGCGGCGCGGTCACGCCGCCGAGAGCTGGCCGTAGCGACCGCGCCGCAGGTTGCGCTTGATGATCACCGCCTCGCGGATGACCTTCCACATGTCCTTCCACGGCGACACCCGCGACCGCTGATCGTCGGTCCAGAGCACGCCGCACTCGCGAACCTCGTAGCCGCGCCGCTTGGCGATCGCCAGCACCTCGAGGTCGAAGGCCCAGCCGTCGATCGTCGCGCGCGAGAACAGGTCGACCGCGGCGCGATCGGTGAAGGCCTTGAAGCCGCACTGGGTGTCGCGCACGCCCGGCACCAGGGTCCGCTGGATCACCTGGTTGCACAGCCGGCTCCACAGCCGGCGGTACAGCGGCTGGGTGTGGGCGCTTGCGCCGGCGACGTAGCGCGAGCCGATCGCGACGTCGGAGCCGTCGGCGACCGCGGCCAGGAGCTTGGGCAGCTCGGTCGCCGGCATCGAGCCGTCGGCGTCGCACATCACCCGGATCCGGCCGCGCGCGCCGAGCATGCCGAGCCGCACCGCCGAGCCCTTGCCGCGGTTCGGCTTCGACGCGATCACGCGGAGCTGCGGCAGGCGCTCGGCGGCGATCCGCTCGCACAGCGCGACCGTGCCGTCGCGCGAGCCGTCGTCGACCACGACCAGCTCCCAGGTGCCGGGGAAGTCGGCCAGGAACGCCGCGGTGGCGTCGAGGGTCGGCGCGATCCGCAGCTCCTCGTTGTAGGCGGGGATGATGATCGAGAGGTCGAGGTCCGAGGTCGAGGTCGAGGTCGAGGTCGAGGTGGTCATGGTGAGGCTCCGAGGGAAACGGCGGTAGAGGCCGAGGCAGACGAGGGGTGGTGGTTCACGCCGAGGCGAAGACCAGGCGGCGCTGGGCCGGGTAGCTCCAGCAGACGAAGATGACGGCCGCACACACGACCTTCGCGGTCAGGTACGGCAGGTGGGCGCGGTCGCAGGCCAGGTGCATCGCGCCCGCCATCAAGATCGCGCTGCCGAGCGCGACCCCGGCGAAGGCCAGGACCTGGCGCAGGTCGGCGCGGCTGCGATCGCGAAACGCGACGTACTTGTTGGCGACGAAGCACAGCCCGGCGCCGGCGATCGCGCCGACGAAGGCGGCCAGCGCGACCGGGATGCCGCGGTTGAGTAGCGCCGCCAGGACGACGACGTCGATCGCGGTGCCGGCCAGGCCGCCGATCGCGGCGCCGGCGGCCGGGCCGAGGCGCCGGTGGAGGTGACGGGGAAGCTGGTGAAGCGGGGGCACGTCTGGGCATAGAGCACCCGGCATGCCAGTGGTTGGACCATCGGACTTTCGCGGGCTTGCTCGCGAACGGCCTGATGAAGCGTCGACAGCGCGTGACGGGGTTCGTCACCTACACGCGGTAAACGGCTGCAATTGCTAGTGCATCAGGTCCTTCGCAGCCACCGGCGCCACGCACCGTATTACTGCGCGGCCTGGCGGCGCCGGAGCGCTGTCACATCGGGCGCCGGCCCGGGCACCGCCGCCGTATGCGCGACGCCCGATGGCCCTTCGATTCCCCGGACGCCCAGGACCCACGAGCCGGGGGCGTCGCGGCGGGCCGGCGCTCTCTGACCGAACGCCTCGGGGAGCCCAGGCGCCGCCGCGGTCAACCGTTGCCGGCCGCGGCGCGGACGCAGTTCGAGGCGTCCCTCGGCACCGACCTCGGGGCGGTCCAGGTCCACGACGATCCCGCGAGTCACGCCGCCGCCGCCGCGCTCGACGCGCAGGCGTTTGCGGTCGGCGACGACGTCCACTTCGCCGCCGGCGCGTATCAGCCCGACGATCCGTTTGGTCAGCATCTCCTGGCCCACGAGGTCGCGCACACCGCGCAGCAGCGCGGCGCCGCGCCGATCGGCCAGGCCAAGGCCGCGGCGAGCTCGCCTGGGGACGCCGCCGAGGTCGAGGCCGATCGCGCCGCCGACGCGATGGTGCTCGGGCTTCCGGCGACGGTCAGCCCGCTCGGTCGCGCCGCCGTCCAGCGCAACACCGGGCCTGGGGCGACGCCGGTCGCGGCCGCCAGCGCTGCCGCGGCGCCCACCGCGGCCGCGGTCAGCGGCGACGAGGCCGCGCCGGTCAAGCTGCCCGAGGCCGGCGCCCTCGGCATCACGTTCTCGTCGAGCGAGCGGCAGATGCAGCTCGACGTCGACGATCTGCGCTCGCTCGATCTCGGCCGCGGTCGGCTCCTGACCGAGCCGCTCCCGGTCGGCGAGTTCCTGACGCTCCAGGCCGAGCTCGGCGCCGACGCGCCGATGACGTTGACCAAGCCGACCTTCACGCTGTCGCCGGTGGTCGGGACGATCAGCGCAAGCGAGGTCGAGCGCGCGCGGACGCGCGACGCCCAGGTGTCGACCGCGGGCCGGATCGCCGGTGGGATCGCCGCGGCGCACGGCGGCGTCCTCGGCGGCTTGCTGGCGCCGCTGGTCGGCCGCGATCCGATCTCCGGCGCACGCGACGCCGGGGCCGCCGCCGGCGGCGCGGTCACCGGGCTCCTGCAGCAGTACGCCGGCGAGCGTCACCTGTGCGCCCGCCTCGATCAGGGCGAGGTCCGCGCCGATCTCGGCCTAGTCTACAACCCGTACGTCGCGCTCAACCTGTCGGCCACCGGGCTGTCGTGGCTGGCCAACGCCCATGCCTGGCTCCAGACCCACTTGACCTTGAGCGCGACCGCCGCCGCTAGCCTGGCCGGCAGCGAGCTGCGGCTGGTGTTCCGCGATGGCACGCTCCAGCGCACCGAGTTCACCTTGCGGCCGGCGATGCGGTTCGCGCTCACCCTCGCGGGTCACGCTGGGCTGCAGATCGGCGCCACGCTGCTGCCGATCCTGTCGGGCCCGGGCGTGCCCCACGTCGACGAGGGCGCGCTCCAGGGCAACCTGATCTTGCCGCCGTTCGAGCTCGGCACGATCACCGCCGAGGTCAACGCCGGCACCGAGCTGGCGCTGTCGAAGGGCTCGCCGCTCCACGTGCTGCGGCGCGCGGTGTCGTTCCCGGCGCGGACCGCCCGCGATCAGTTCTCGGCCCAGCTCCGGGCCAGCGCCGGGCGGATGCCGCTGCGGCGCCAGCGCGGTGGCCTCGATCGCCAGAGCCGCACCGGACGGACCCAGGCCGACGCGATCCCGATGATCTGGGCCAAGCCGTTCTCGGCCTACCCCGACTACCTGACCTGGGAGCCGATGAGCACCACCGGCCGGCGCCGCATCCCGAAGTGGCCCTTCAACCATCACAGCGCGGGCTGGGAGGCCGGGCCGAGCATGGGCGTCGACAGCTTCCCCGCGGTCGGCACCCGGGTGCTCCGGACCGGCACCTCCGGCGATCGACCGGGCGTGGCGCGCTGGCGCGCCGAGGCCGAGCGTCACCGCGTCGATCTCTCGGCGCTCGGCTATGACGTCGACATCGATCACGTCCTCGATCTCGAGTTCGGCGGCGAGGACGAGGCCCACAACCTGTGGCCCCTCGAGCGCAGCAGCAACCGCGCCGCCGGCAACCACAACAAGCAGCGGGTGTGGTGGTCGCCCAGCCCGGGCGAGGCGCCGCGCCGCAACATGATCCTCGGCACGCCCTACAATCTGTGGTTCGAGATCGACCGCATCGACTCCGGCCTGCGCGCCGACGACGGCGGTTGATCGCCCGCGCCGGGCGCGCCGCGCGCCGCGCTACCGGCCGCAGCCGAAGTCGTCTTCGCCCAGGGCCGGGCGCGCCAGGACGACCGCGCCGCTGCCGTCGGCTGCCATGACCTGGAGGTGCGGCGCCCCGGCGACGTAGCGCAGGGTGACGAGGCGGCCATCGGCCAGGGCGCACGGCGCGTGATCGTCGTCGACGTCGGCCGGGGTCAGGCGGACCGGGCCGCCCGCGCTGGCGCGCCAGATCGCGACCCCGTCCCAGTCGGCCTCGAAGACCAGGCCGTCGGCGGTCGGGCTACCGTGGTGGAGCGGCCCGCGGCTGGTCACCGACGCCGGCGCGTCGTCGGGGCTGATCGCGATCGTCACCGCGCCGCCGGCGAGCTCGACCGCGCACAAGCTGCCGCCGGGGCCGGCGTTGGCCTCAGGGCCGCAGTCGACGACCAGGCCGGCGCCGTCGAGCGTCAGGCGCGGCGTGTCGTTCCACGGGTGGGGCGAGGCCGCGGTGACCGCGACCGGCGTCGACCAGCCATCGACGGTGCGATCGGTGCGGAACACGTCGCGGTCGTGGCCGGCGCCGGTGGCCGCGAAGTACACGGTCGCGCCACCGTCGGCGATCGCGGCGCGGTTGTCGGCGTAGTCGATCGGCGCGCCCCCCGGCGCGAGGAGCGCGGCGGCGCCGGGGTCGGCGATCGGCGCGACCGCCAGGCACGCCGAGGTCGGGCAGCCGAGGTCGGCGGTCTCGAACACCAGCCAGGCGCCGTCGGGCGACAGGTTCGGGCGGCGCTCCGGGCCGAGGTCGCCGGTCGGCGCCAGGGCCGCTGACAGCGAGGTCGGCGTCGCGCCGGCGGTGGCCGCGACGCGGTAGAGCGAACCGCCGTCGACGTAGACCACATGACCGGGGTCGTCGGGATCGATCGGATCGGGGGACGGCGCGACGACCTCACCACAGGCGGCGGACAGGGCGAGGGGCGCGAGCAAGAACGAGCGTGGGGGCATGCCTGGTCGTGCCCCGGTCGCCGGCGATCGTGACCGGCCGCGAGCGCTGCGCGATCACTCGGGCTCGACCAGGCCGCGGGCCAGCGCCAGCTCGCGGATCCGGGCCTTCACCCGCTCGAACCGCTTGCGGGCGGTGGTCGCGACCTTGTCCAGATCGTCGCCGTCGTCGGCGATCACCTCGGCGACGTCGCGCCACGGCAGCTCGCGATCGACCCGCAGGATCAAGAGCTCCTGGTCCTCGGCCGGTAGCTCGGCGCGCAGGTCCGCCAGGCGATCGCGGACCCGTCCCAGGTGCGGCAGCGAGGTCTGGCGGATCTCGGCCGCCAGGCGGCCCAGCTCCGAGGCCTGGGACAGCGGGATCAGATCGTCGCGGCGGCGGCGGGTCGCGCGCGCCAGCGACCGCCGGGCCAGGACGTAGAGCCAGGTGCGCAACGACGAGCGGCCAGCGAACTGCGGCAGGCTGCGCCAGATCTTGGCGCCCAGGACCGCCCAGGCGTCGTCGGCGTCGGCCGGGTTGCGCGCCAGCGCGAACAGGAACCCGTAGAGCTCGCCGCCCCAGCGCCGCAGCACTGCCGCGGTCGCCGCCTCGTGCTCGCCGCGCGAGACCAGCGCCAGCACCGCGGTCTCGGCGGGATCGATCGCGTCGGTCATCGCGCGCGCCGCGTGGCGGCGGTGGCCGGCCCGCGGTTGCCCTTGCCCGGCGTCCGTTTCTTGAGCGCGGCCTTCTCCGACGAGCTCGACCGCGAGCGCGAGCCGTCGGCGGCGCGGCGGGCGCCGCCGGCGCGCAGCTCGTCGACGATGCGCCGGCCGCGCCGGGTCAGGGCGTGGGGCCGGAGGCGATCGTTGCCGTCGGGCGCCGCCAGGCCGGCGACCAGGCCGGCCGCGCGCAGGGCCGCCAGGGCCCGGCTCGCGCTCGACTTGTGACGGCCCATGGTCTGGGCGACCTCGGTCGGGGTCTCGGCGCCCTCGGCCAGCGCGAGGAGCGCGCTCTTGTAGGGCTCGGTCTTGGCGTAGTGCAGGATCTCGCGCTCGGTCTCCTCCTCGCCTAACTCGGCCTGGTAGGAGCGGACCAGATCCTCGACCGCGGTCAGGTAGCCGGCGGAGAACGCGTCGTCATCGGTGGCGGTGGCCCGCGCCCGGGCCACCGGCGGGCGCTTGCCGGCGTCGGCCAGCGCGTCCATCGTCCGCGCCAGGTGGTCGAGGCGGCGGCGGGTCAGCTCGAGCCCGAGCGAGCTGCCCAGGGCGCGCAGCCGCTGCACGTCGGTGGGCGCGGCCTCGAACCAGGCGATCAGCTCGGTGAACTCCATGGCACCTCTCCTCCAAGCTAACGGCACCGCAACGGTTGCGCAATGGTTGTTGGGGCGCGAAACGGTGAAATCGTGGTGGGCCGGCTCACCGTCGCGGGCGGCGCAGGCCGGCTCACGGCGGATCCGGGCGCAGCGACAGCAGCAAGCACACCGGCGGGGTGACCTCGGAGCGCCGCACGACCTCGGTCAAAGCCCACGGCACCGGCCGCGACACGATCGCGACCGCGGCGTCCTCGTGCTCGGCGCCGCGCGGATCGACCTGGTTGACGATCACGCAGGTGCCCTGGGTGGCGCCGGTCAGTCCGACCGCGTCGGTCTCGAAGACCGCGGTGCGCTCGGTCATCGCCGGGACGATCACCAGGGCCGGCCGGGCCGCGGATAGGAGCGCGTGGGCGCCGGGCGACAGGAAGTCCTTGCAGATGAGGACCGCGACCGACCACGCGAACCGACCGCTGCCGTCGATCGCGCCGCGCATCGCCAGGCGGGCCGGCGCGCTGGCGATGCCCTCGACCATGTCGCCGAGGACGAACGGGTTGAACTTGTCGGCGGTGAAGCGGTCGTCGCCGAACAGCGCGGTGGCGCGGTTGCGCGGCTGGCCGTCGACGACGCCGTGGAAGGTGCCGGCCACGACCAGCGGGCGGTGGCGGGCGGTCGCGATCTCGGCCGCGACCTCGGCCAGGGTCGCCTGATCGACCGCCAGCTCGGGGAAGACCACGATCGCGGCCTCGGCCGACAGCGCCTCGCCCAGGAGCGCGTGGACGTCGGCCGCGGCCCGCGCCGGGTCGCGCGGCCGCACGCCGAAGAACCGGCCACGCGCGCGATCGACATCCCAGGTCAGCTCGGTGAGCGGGGCGGCCACCGGCAGGCAGACCGCGATCGCGGCGCCGCCGTCGGGCATCGCCAGCCCGCCGTCGAGATCGAGCCACAGCTCGACGCCGTCGGCGTCGGGGGCCAGGGCCAGTCGCGCGGTGCGATCGATCGGCAGGTCGCGGACGTCGGGGTGAGTGGTCAGGTGCCGACCGAAGAGGTCGCGCAGGGCTGGCGCGCCGAGCGGGAACGGCTCGCCCGGTGGGACCCGCCACTGCCGGCGCTCGCGGAAGGCCGCGACGAACCGGTGGCCGATCGCGTCGTCGAGGGCGTCGGCGCACACCCGGGCCACCAGCACCGCGGCGATGTCGGGGCGCTCGGGCAGGCTGGCGTGCAGCCGTCCCCACAGGATCTCGAGCGGGGTGCGGTCGCCGAGCTGCCCCAGGGTGCACACCGTCAGCCGCACGACGCCATCGATCGCGTCGGCCAGGGTCGTGCGCCAGCCGGCGATCGAGCGATCGATGCCGGCCGAGCGAGCCTCGCGCAGCGCGCCGGCGTGGCGGCGGACGAAGCGCAGGAAGCACGCGGTCAGGCGGTCGAGGGGCTGCGGCTCGGATGGGCCGAGCTCGGCGAGCCAGGCGGACAGCGGCGGGGCCATGGTCGAGGCTCTCGGGGCGGGCTACGGGCGCGGGCTAGTGGCGGCGCCGCACCGCACCGGGCGCGGCCCGGGGTAGGTCAGGCGGCGGCGATCGGGATCGAAGACGTCGACGGCGGCCACGGTGCCGCCGCGGGCGGTGAGCTGGGCGGCCATCGCGTCGCGGATGATCGTGTCGGTCACGACCACGGCGCCCTCGGGCAGCTTGAGCCGACCGATCGCGCCGTCACCCCCGGAGGCCAGGAAGTCGCTGGTGATGAGGGTCAAGGTCCGATCGTCGGCGATCGGCTGGCCGCGCTCGTCCTTGAGGAACACCTCGAGGGCGCCGCCGGTGCAGGTCGCGGTGACCCGCAGCCCCGACCACGAGAAGATGCCGCTGCCCGACTGCAGGTTGTTGCTGATCAGGCGGCGGACGTGGGCCCCGGTCAACGTGACCTTGGCGAAGCGGTTGTCGAACGGCGTCGACTGGTACAGGGCGCCGTAGGTCAGGGGCCCGGCCGGCAGATCGGCGCGCAGGCCGCCGCCGTTGGTCATCGCCAGATCGGCGCCCGGCACCGCGGCCCGCATCAGATCGGCGAACAGGTTGCCCTCGGCCGACTCGGCGTCGTAGCTGCGGGTGATCGGCGTCGACAGCGTGACGCCCAGGAGCCGCCGCTCGACCTTGGCCGCGACGTCGAGGGCCGGTGCGATCACCGCGGCGATCGCGGCCGACGGCTGGACCGGGCGGCCCTCGTACTCGCCGACCACGCACTGGCTGGCCGGCACCAGCGGATCGGCGGCGTCGGGGCACAGGTCGCGCGGCGGGTGGATCACCTTGCCGGTCACCACCCCGCCCGGGTTGATGCGCAGATCGACGCGGCCGAAGGCCCGACCGTTGGCGTAGGACTCGATCACCGCGATCTCGCCGATGCGGTGGGCCATCGCGGCGTGGGTGTGGCCGGCGACGATCACATCGACCGCCCCGGCCGGCAGGAGGTCGACCATCTTGAACAGCTCCTCCTCGCGATCGCACGACGTCAGGTCCGAGGGATCATGGAGGTCGGCGCACTTCGAGCCGACGTGGGCGGCGACCACGATCACCTGGGCGCCGCGGCGGCGCAGGTCGGCGGCCTCGGCGGTGACCGCCAGCGCCGGCTTGACCATGGCGAGGCCGACGAAGTTGGCCGGCATCGTCGAGAACGGCGTGGCCTCGGTGGTCACGCCGATCACCCCGACCACGACCGGGCCCTTCTCGAGGAGGAGCGTGCCGAGGATGTTGTCCCAGACCGGCCGCTTACCGGTCGCGACCTCGAGGATGTTGGCCATGAGGAACGGAAAGTTGGCCTCGACCGCGCGGGCCCGCAGCGCGCCGCGCGGATCCTCGCCGGGGCCGGCGGTCACCGCCGGGCCGACCGGGCCGAAGTCGAACTCGTGGTTGCCGATCGCGGCGGCGTCGTAGCCGATCTGATTGTAGGCCGCGACCACCGCGGCGCCCTCGCCGAGGTTCGAGCCCAGGGTGCCCTGGAACATGTCGCCGGCGTCGATCACCAGGAGCTGGCCGCCGTCGGCCTCTCGCGCGGCGCGCAGGTTGGCGACGTAGCCGGCCAGGATCGGGAGGCGATCGAGGGCGCCGTGGAGATCGTTGGTGCCGATGATCGACAAGGTCAGGCTGCCCTCGCGGACGGTCGGCGGCGGGCGATCGACGGGCGGCGGCCGGCTGGGGCAGGCGACCGCCAGGGCCAGGATCAGCCCGAGGCCGAGGCGGGCCCCCAGGTGACGCGCGGAGACAGACATGGCGCCATCGTAGCGCGCCCCCATGACCGTCGGGCGGCGGCGGCGGTTCATCCGCCGGGGCCGCGCCGGGGCGGCTCGTCGGTGGGCGGGGCGGCGAGCCCGTCGGGGCCCGGGGCGTCGTCGTCGTCGTCGCTGGCGCCGTCGTCGTCGAGGTCGTCGCCGTCGACGCTGTCGAGGGCGCGCGAGGCGGCGGTCAGGGCGGCGTCGTCGGCCGGCGCGGTGCGGGCCGCGGCGATCGCCGAGGTCACGGCCAGCTCGAGGTCGAGCTCGCCGTCGGGGCCGAGGGTGACCAGGGCCACGCCGCCGCCGCCCAGCGCGCACGCGATCGGTCGGCCATCGTCGACCCGGCGGCGACCGCAGTCGACCGGCTGAGCCGCGCCCAGGTCGGCCAGGGCGGCGGCGATCGCGGCTTCGAGCGCAGCCGGCTCGATGAGCGGCGCGGTCTGCCAGGAGCCATCGGCTGCGATCGCGAGGGGGATCACCAGCCCGCCGGCGGTGGTGGCGGTGCAGGTCGCGGCGCGGCAGGTCACCGCGGTCGCGACCCCGAGCTCGGCGGTCAGCCGCAGGGCGATCGCGTCGGTCCGGCTGCGTCCCTCGGCGCAGCCGCCGAGGGCGCCGATCGCCAGGGCGGCGAGCGCGCGCACGAACATGCGATCCGATACCACGGCCGGCGGCCGCTCGGTCACCGCGGCGTGAAGGTCGCGCGCCAGGTCGCGTCGGCCAGGCCCCACGACAGCCCGCGCGGGCTATCGCCGATGAGCGCCGCCCGCACCGCAGGCGGCGGGTCGGGGCGAGGCCAATCGTCCGGAAGCCGGACATCTTCGATCCACTGGCCCCAGGTGTAACTCGACCACTCGCCGTTGCCGCACGCGTAGCACGTCGAGACGAACACCAGGTGGCGCGCGCCGAGGCGGTCGCCGGTCCACGACGGCACCGTGGCGCCGATCTGCCAGCCGTCGGCGTCGAGGCGATCGATCGGCTCGGTCAGCGCGGCGTCGGCCAGCGCGGCCAGGCGGGGCTCGGCCGGGCGCGGCGCCGTCGAGGTCAGCCGCCGGGTCGGCAGGTCGTAGGTCGCGGCGGCCACCCCCTGGTTGCCGTGGGCGCCGCAGGCGTAGGCGTCGGTGTAGTCGAGGAAGAACAGCCGATCGCCGAGGGAGGCCACCACCACGGTGCGCTCGTCCCAGGTCGCGTACTCGTCGGTGCCTTCGAGCTCGGTCGGCCACGGCACCACGCGGGTCTGGCGATCGGCTGACAGGAGCGTGGGGAGCGCGGCGGTGGCGCGCCCGGGCGGTGGGCGATCGCCGCCGCCCAGCTCGCAGCCGGTGGTGACGCGACTCAAGGTCCGCTCCTCGAGCCGCCACAGCGTCTCGTCGGTCCGGAGCCACACGCCGTCAGCGCGGCCGCGCTCGGCGCCGTCGGCGTCGAACCAGATCGTCTGGCTCGGCGCCGCGGTCCACACCAGGTAGCCGAGGTCGTCGGCGGGCGCGGCGGCCTGGGTTGGACCTCCGCAGGCGGCGGCCAGCGCCGCGATCGCGAGTGCGCGCATCGCCGCCATCGTACGACGTTCAGTCGTCGTCGTCTGCGCGGGCGCCGGTCGGCGGAGGCGCGCCGCCGGCGGGGGTGGCGAAGGCCGCCGCGGCGCCGTGGCGGTAGACCAGCTCGCCGCCGGCCGCGCCGACGCGGTAGCCGAACCAGGCCACGACCAGGGTGCCAGCCACGGTGGCCCCGGCCAGCCCCCGGGCCACCCCGGGCGCGCGGACCACGCCGCCGGCGATCCCCAGGGCCAGCACGACCGCCGAGGCGATCACGAAGGCGCCGGCCGCCTCCTCGTGGGCCTCGAGGGCGGCCTCGGGTACCAGGCGCTCGACCTTCTCCTCGTCGTCTTCGCCGCTCTGGCGCGCCGCGAGGCCCGAGAGCACCAGGGCGCCCTGCAGGGCCACCGCGCCCCACCAGGTCCACCGCGGCAACTTGCCGCGCCACCATGCGAGCAAGATCAGCGCCGCGATCACCGGCACGAGGATCGCGAGTGCGATCGGTAGATGGACGAGCTTCGGGTGGAGTGGCAGGTTGTCCATGACGTGTCTCCTTTGCTCCCCTCGCGTAGCGCGCGGCGTCGGCTCGCGCCATCCGGCAGATGTCGCCGGCGGGCTTCACATCCGTGAGCGACGAACGATCTCGCGGTGATGCTCCCATCCTCGGGTGGGGCGTGGTCGCGGCCTTCGCGGCGATCGCCGCGCTCATCGCGATCGATCTGGCCACCGATCTCGCGGCCGGGACCAGCGTCACCCACGCCGCCTTCGAGGCCACGGCCGCCGCCCTCGGTGCCGTCGCCGCGATCGCGGTAGCGCGTCGCCTGCGCGCGCGGGCCCGATCCGCCGAGGACGCGGTCGCGGTGCTGTCGCGCGACGTCGCCGTCGCCGAGGCCAACGCCGCGCGCTGGCGCGCCGAGGCCGCCGAGCTATCCCGCGGGCTGGGCGACGCGATCGATCGCCAGCTCGCGGCCTGGGGCCTGACGCCGGCCGAGGCGGAGGTCGCGCGGCTCCTGCTGAAGGGGCTGTCGCACAAAGAGATCGCCGCGGTCCGCGCCGGCTCCGAGGCCACCGCGCGCCAGCAGGCGACCACCGTCTACCGCAAGGCCGGGCTGGCCGGCCGCGCCGAGCTCGCCGCGTTCTTCCTCGAAGATCTCCTCGCGCCGCGCTCGCCGGTGACCGAGCCGCCGGACCCGCGCTGAGCGGTCGCGCCGACGGTAGGCCACCCCGACCGCCGCGCCGCCTGGGGCCCTTCCGCATGCGGTCGCGGCGCGCTACGCGTAACCGATGCAAGAAGCCCACAACCCGTACGACGTCGTCATCATCGGAGGCGGGCCAGCCGGGTTGTCGGCCGCGCTGGCCCTGGGCCGGGCCCGCAAGCGGGTCCTCCTGTGCGACGCCGGACCGCGGCGCAACCAGGCCGCCGCGCGGGTCCACAACTTCGTCACCCGCGACGGTACGCCACCCGACGAGTTCCGGACGGTCGCGCGGGCTCAGCTCGCTGCGTACCCGACGGTCGAGGTGCGCGACGTCGGCGTCGACGCGGTGACGGGCGAGCGGGGCGCGTTCCGCGTCGCTCTCGGCGCCGACACGGCGGTCGCGCGTCGAGTCCTCTTGTGCACCGGGATGATCGACGAGCTGCCTCCCCTCGACGGGCTGCGCGAGCTGTGGGGGCACGCGGTGTTCCAGTGCCCGTATTGCCACGGCTGGGAGATGCAGGATCGCGCGTGGGGCTACCTGGCCCGCGCCGGGCAAGAGGCGCACCTCGTGCCGTTCGCGCTCCAGCTCCGCGCCTGGACCGATCGGGTCACCGTGTTCACCGCGGGTGAACTCGAGGTCGCCGACGAGGCGCGCCGTCAGCTCGCGGCCGCCGGCGTCGGTCTCGAGACCGCGCCCGTCCGCCGCTTGATCGCCCGCGGCCAGACCCTCGCCGCCGTCGAGCTGGCTGGCGGCGCGCAGATCGCCTGCGACGCCCTGTTCCATCATCCCCCGCAGCGTCAGGTCGAGGTCGTGCGCGCCCTCGGCGTCGCCGTCGACGCCGACGGCTTCGTTCAGGTCGACCCCGGCACCCGCGCGACCTCGGTGCCCGGCGTGTCGGCGGCCGGCGATCTCACCTCCCGCATGCAGGCGGCGATCGTCGCGGCGGCCAGCGGCATGCACGCCGCGGCCATGCTCAACCTCGACCTCACCGTGGAGCGCGTGACGTCGTCGGCCGCGCCTACTTCTTCCACGCCTTCGTGATCGCGTCGATCGTGCGGCCCGACGGGTCGACCTTGCGGCGATCGGCCACCACCAGGAGCCGCGTGCCGCGGACCAGCGCCGCGCCGGTGGCACCGCCGATCTGCGCGAGGCCGAGCTCCTCGGCGGCCTGGGCGTCCTCGCCGCTGCCGTAGCTGCACAGGACGACGTCGACGCCGCTGACCGTGCCGCCGCGACAGGCGGTGGCCGAGTAGGGCTTGGGATCGACCTCGGTCAGGGCCGACACGTCGAGCTTGGCCGCCTTCCACGCCGCGACCACGGCGTCGGCGGAGGTCTTGGAGCCGTCGCCATCACCGCCGCAGGCGACGCAGGCGATGCTGAGGGCGAGGACGAGGGCGAGGGGCGAGCGTGGAGCCATGGTCGGTCTCGCGAGCAGCGGTCGTGAGGGTGGTCTTGGCGCTCAGTCGTCGTCGCGGTCGTGGCCGCGCTTGCGCCCGTGGTGCTTGTGCTTGCGCTTGTGCTTGTGCCGATGGCCGCCCTGGACCACGACGCCGGCGCCGATCCCGATCGACACCGTCGGCACCGCGATCTCGACGCGGACGCTGGGCGCCGGCACGACCACCTCGACCCCGGCGCGCACCGGCGGCGGTCGACGCACCACGACCGGCGGCGGCGCGGCGACCACGGCCACGCCGTACCAGTTCGGCGGCGCGACCTCGACGGTGACCGCCGGGCGCTGGTAGCGGATCGGCTGGTAGACGACGTCGATCGGATCGTAGGTGGCGCGGCCGGTGGCGTACGCCTCGGGGAAGTCGCCGACGTACCAGTAGGCGCCGCCGCGCAGCTCGAGCTGCACGCCCGGCGGTGGCGCCCAGGCGTGGTAGTGCGGCCCCTCGAGGTAGCAATACGCGGTGTCCTCGTGATCGTCGCCGACCACGGCGTGGATCTCGATCGGGTGGTGACCGTAGTAGCTGTGCTTGGGTCCCTCCCAGCCGTAGGCCACCGGGTCGCCGACGAAGTGGTGCCAGCCGTCGTGGACGCGGTACTGCACCTTGACGTCGACCGGGGCGTACAGGTGGACGTGGTGGGCCTCGATGTGGCAGAGGCCCCCGCCGTGGCCCTTGGGCACCGGGTGGATCCCGACGAAGCGATGGTGCTTGCCGTCGGCGATCGCGACGCTAGCCAGGGCACAGACGAGGGCGAGGGCGGTCAGATAAGTTCGCATCGGGCCTCCGGGGTCGATAAGAGCAAGACCTGTTCCGAGGTCGGCGCCTGGGATCCCGAGTGGTTGGCGCGCCGAAGCGAGAGCCGATCGGTTCCATGGAGCCGATCGGTTCCGCTACCCTGGTGGGCGATGGCGCGCCAAGTCGCAGGTCGTACCACCCAGATCGCCCCGGATGGTGCGGTCCGGATCCGCTACGAGCGCCTGCGGGCCCGGGTCGTGCGCGGCCCCGACGTCGGCCGCGAGGTCGAGGTCGGCACCGAGGATGTCGGCATCGGCTCGCACCCGTCGAACCCCCTGGCGCTGTCCGACTCGGGGGTGTCGCGCTTCCACGCGCGCCTGGTCGTGGGCCCACGCGGTGTGCGGCTGCTCGATCTCGACAGCGCCAACGGCACGCGGATCGCCGGGCTCGCGGTGCGCGACGTCTACGTCACCGACGGCCTGGTGGTCGAGCTCGGCGACAGCGCGATCGAGCTGCGCGGCGCCGGCGCGCCCGCCGAGGAGGACCTCCTGCCGATCGATCACTTCGGCGAGCTGTTCGGCCGGGCCCCGGAGATGCAGCGGCTGTTCGCGATGGCGCGGCGAGCGGCGGCGGCCAGCGCGACGGTGTTGATCCTCGGTGAGACCGGCACCGGCAAGGACCTCTTGGCTCGCGCGATCCACGCCGGCGGTCCCCGCACCGGTCGGCCCTTCGTGGTCTTCGACTGCGGCGCGATCGCCCCCAGCCTGATCGAGGGCGCGCTGTTCGGCCACGTCCGCGGCGCCTTCACCGGCGCCGACGTCGATCGCCCCGGCGTGTTCGAGCTGGCCCACGGCGGCACCCTGTTCCTCGACGAGATCGGCGAGCTGCCGCTGGCGCTCCAGCCCAAGCTCTTGCGGGCCCTCGAGACCGGCATGGTGCAGCGGCTCGGGGCACCGGCCCCGGTGGCGGTCGACGTCCGCATCATGGCCGCGACGCATCGCGATCTGCGGGCCGAGATCGAGAGCGAGCGCTTCCGCGCCGATCTGTACTACCGCCTGGCGGTGGTCGCCCTCGAGCTGCCGCCGCTGCGCGAGCGCGCCGACGACATCCCGATCCTGGCCGCCCACTTCGCGCGCTCGGTGCTGGCCCGGGCCGGCGGCGATCTGACCTGGCTCTTGCCGCACCTCGACGACGCCTTCGGCGCGCTGCGCCGCTACGCCTGGCCGGGCAACGTCCGCGAGCTGCGCAACGCCGTCGAGCGCGCGATCGCGCTGGCCGATCCGACTGCGCTGGCCGGGGATCCCCTGAGTCGCCTGGTCGAGCTGCGCCACAGCCTGCGCCGGACCCGGCGCGGCCGGCTGCCCCTCGAGACCGCTCGCGCCGAGTTCGATCGCGAGTACCTGCGCGATCTGCTGACCGACACCGCGGGCGATCTGCGCGCCGGCGCCGAGCTGGCCGGGGTCCACCCCAAGTCCCTCGAGCGCTTGCTCCGCCGCTACCATCTGCGCGACGGGGAGCGGTAGGCTCGCGCCGTGCTCGGCAAGGCGATGACCACCCGCGGTCGGCAGACCGCGTTTCTGTTCGGCATCGGTCTGGCCCTGGCGCTGCCCAAGCAGGTGCCGTGCGAGGTGCCGGGCCGGAGCTGCGAGGTGTTCGTCGACCATCGCCCGTGTCGGCCGACCGACGTCGAGCCCTTCGGCGTGTTCCTGGCCGAGTGGATGCTGGGCCGCGATCTGCCGATCGCCTACAGCCAGCGCCTCGACTGTCGGTGAGCGCGCGCCGTGGGGCGGCGGATGATCAGCGGATGATCAGCGTCGCGTAGGACGTGCCGGGCGGGAAGGTCGCGCGGGCGACCCACACGTTGCCCTCGCGGGTCACCGGCGTCGCGATGGGCGCGGTCAGCTCGGGGCGGCCGCTGATCCACAGGAACAGATCGTCGGCGTCGGTGGCGGCGACGGCGGCGACCTCCTCGGGAGCGTCGTCCTCGGCGGCGGCCCATCGCAGCGTCACTGCGCCAACGGCGCCGGTGGCGACGAACCTCCAGGTCCGGCCGTTGCGGAACCGCGCGCCGGTCGGTCCGCCGGTCCAGTACAGCCCGACGTCGTCGTGGCCCCACACCAGCGCCGCGCCGTCGGGGATCACCGTCGGGTTCTCGGCGTTGGTCGGCGCGGCGGCGCCGGCGGCGACGGTGAGGACGGTGTTGTACGGGTTGGCCTGGCGCTGATCGAGGCCGGCGGCGTCGTCGCGGGCGATCGCGGCGACGTCGTGGCGCCAGCGCGGCTCGTCGGGCCACAGCACGCGGCCGGTGGCGTCGACCACATCGGCGGCCAGGGTCAGGCCCCAGCGCAGGGCCAGGGTCGAGGTGATCTTCGCGCGCGCCGCCGCGTCGAGGGCCGCGGCCACCACGTAGATCTCGGCGATCACGCCGCGCCAGTGACCGGGGCAGTCGTCGCCGACGACGCAGCCACCGAGCTGGAGTGGTCCGCCCGGCGCGGTGAAGCCGTCGAACTGCGCGGCGCCGGCCGACGCGACGCCGTTGATCGCCAGGTGGCTGGTCGCGCCGGTCGCCGCGGCGCAGGCGGCGCCGACGACGAACAAGGGCTCGCCGTCGAGGGGCGCGGTCGCGGTGGCGCGACAGCGAGGCCCGAGATCGAACGCGATCGCGCCGGCGGCGTCCCAGTCCTTGGCCAGGGCGAAGCGCGACGCGCCGCCCTCGCGGAAGATCCACTGCCTCGTCCCGACCCGATCGCGGTCGCGGAAGACCGCGAAGACCTCGACCGCCGGCACCAGGATCGGCGGCTGCGCGGTCGGGAAGATCCCGTCGGCGACCTCGAGCACCTCGTCGGTGAACGACACCGCCGGGTTGAAGTTGAACAGCCGGGCCTCGGTGCGGTTGTCGATCGCCGGCGCGGCGGCGACCGCGTCCTTGCCGCTGCCGGTCACGTCGATCAGGCGCGTGCCGTCGGGGGCGCCCCAGGCCCACCACAGGATCGGCGCGGTGACCCCACCGGGCTGCGGCCGCGGCCGCGCAGGCGCGTCGGGCGTCGCGGCATCGACGTCGTTCCCCGCGCCATCGGGGGGCGCGCACGCGCCCGCCAGGACCGCGGCCGCGAGGATCGCCCGGAACATCCGGCTATTGTGCCGAGGTCGGCGGGGGCTCGGCAACCACCGCGCCGGGGTGGGCTGGGGTACGAATGCGAATCGGCCTCCGCCTCCGCCTCGGCCTCGGTCTCGGCCTCCGCCTCGGTCTCGGTCTCGGTCTCGGCCTCGGTCTCGGCCTCCGCCTCGGTCTCGGCCTCGGCCTCGGTCTCGGTCTCGGTCTCGGTCTCGGTCTCGGCCTCCGCCTCGGTCTCGGTCTCGGTCTCGGCCTCGGCCTCGGTCTCGGTCTCGGTCTCGGTCTCGGTCTCGGCCTCGGTCCCGGTCTCGGTCTCGGTCTCGGTCTCGGTCTCCGCCTCGGTCTCCGTCTCGGTCTCGGTCTCGGTCTCGGACTCGGTCTCGTCTCGGCCTCCGTCTCCGCCTCGAGGCAATTCTCCAGCTCGTCGCCCGCGTGCCGCTTCGCGTGCGCGCGATCACGTCGCCAGCGTGACCTGCGCCGCGCGAAGGTCGGTTCCTCGCCGAGCCGCACCGCGCCCGACGGTGCGCCTCGCTACCGTCGGGGCGTGTGCTGGCGTCGATCGTCCGTCGTGACCTCTCCCTCTCCCTCTCCCTCTCCCTCCCTCTCTCCCTCCCTCTCTCCCTCCCTCTCTCCCTCTCTGCCTCTCGCTCCCTCTCCCTCTCTGTCTCCCGCTCCCTCTCCCTCTCGGTCTCCCTCTCCCTCTCCACCCACAGCCTCGGGCATCTCCGCGCTCGCGCGGGCCGCGCTCGTGGTCGCCCTCGCGATCATCACTAGCGCCTGCCGCGCGTCGATCGACGACATGCCCGAGGTCTACTACCGCGGCCCGGGCTCGCGGGTCCTGTGCGCGACCAGCGTCGACGACGCACGCGCCAGCTTCCGCAGCATCGAGGCCGGCCTCGCACGCGCGGCGCGCGACGGCGCCATCCTCCAGCTCTACGCTCACACGCCGGGCGCGACGATCTCGCACCTGCGGCTCCACGCGATCCTCGATCGCGCCGCCGATCTCGGGCTCGCGACCGTCACCTACCGCGACCTCGCCGACGGCGCGCCGGCCCGAGCCGGTCTGGCGCTGTCCTTCGACGACGACGGGGTCGACGCCTGGCACAGGTTGGCGCCGCTCTTCGACGCCTACGGCGCCCGCGCCACGTTCTTCGTCTCGGGCTATCGCAGGCTCGACGTGGCGCGTCGGGCCAAGCTGCGCGACCTGGCTGCGCGCGGCCACGCCATCGAGGCCCACTCCGCCGACCATCCTCACCTGGCCGCGGCCACCCGCGACGGCGTGGCCGGCTACCTCGCCGCCCAGGTGACCCCCGAGCTGGCCGCGATGCGCGCCGATGGCCTCGACCCGCGGGTCTACGCCTATCCCTATGGCGAGCACACCGACGAGGTCGACGCCGCGGTCCTCACCGAGGTGGCCCTGGTTCGCACCACCGCCTTCGCCGCCAAGCGCGACCGCGATCCCTGTCGGTGATCTGACCGCCGGTCGCGCCGTCTCAGCGTCGGACCGCGTCGAGCTGCGCGAGCTCGGCGCTCGCGTCGGCCACCGAGTCGACCAGCGCCGCGACCGCGGCCCGGCCCTCGGTGGTCAAGCTGGCGCCGCGGCGGCCGCCCACGGCCAGCCCGAGGTACGCGGTCGCCAGGGCGACCTGAAGCTGGTCGGCACCCGACGGCTCGATCGTGCGCGCGCGGGTCAACGCCGCGACCGCCGCGGCCCGCGCTCGCCGCGCGTGTTCGACGCGGCCCAGGCCGACCAGCGGGTACAAGAGCAAGCTCGACGACGGGCCGGCCTGACGCTCGAACTCCTCGATCGCGCGCCGATGATCGGCCGCGGCGGCCTCCCATCGACCGCGACGCCGGCGCAGCTCGCCGCGGTTGTAGAGGTAGATCGGGAGGTTCAGATCCATCACGTCGGGCGCTTGGAAGCAGGCCAGGGCCTCGGCGTAGACCGCCTCGGCCTCGTCGAGCCGACCCTGATGCTCGAGGCCGGTCGCGTGACCGCCGAGGAAGATGCCCAGACGCGGCTCGGTCGGCGCGAGCTTGTCCCGGGCGATCGTCAAGGCCGAGGCGAACAGCGGCGCGGCCTCGGCCCAGCGACCGAGGTTGCCCAGGGCGGTCGCGCGCTGGAACCGCAGCTCGGCCACCCGCAGCGAAACCCCGGTCCGCTCGCGCCAGATCGCCTCGGCCTGGGCCGCGTGATCCAGGGACTCGTCGAAGCGACCGAGGCGCTGCAGCACGTCGCTCAGGTTGTTGAGCGTGCGCGCCTCGTTGATCGAGTTGGCACCGAAGGTCTTTCGGTAGCGGGTCAGCGCCTCGGTCAACGCGGCCACCGCTAGCTCGCCGCGCTCGGCGCGGGCGTAGGCGTTGCCCAGCTCGGCGTAGACGTCGATCGCCAGCACCGGCCAGGCCGCCGCCGCGCTCGGCTCGGCCAGCGCGTCGCGGGCCGCGAGCAGGCGCTCGATGCCCTCGGCCACGCGCGGCGTCTCGTCGAGGATCTGGGCCTCGGTCAACCACAGGCGGGCGCGCAGATCGACCGGGTTGCCGGCGCGCTCGATCGCCGCGGTCGCGGCCGGCACCAGCGCCAGGCCGTCGTCGGGGCGGCGCCGCCCGAAGCCGATCGCGAAGACCAGCCGCGTCCAGGCCGCGGCCTCGAGGCGCGTGGCCCGGGCGCGGGCCGCGAGCTGGATGAGCCGCCGCAGCGTCGTCTCGGCCTCTTCATAGGTCGCGAGGTCGAGCTCGATCTCGGCCTGCTCGGACAGCGCCACGGCCTCGGTGCGGGGATGACCCAGCGCGCTCGCGGTCTCGACCGTGCCTCGGGCGCGGCCGCGCAGGCCGTGCAGTCGCCCGGCGGTGCGCTGGGCGGTGATGCGCCGGACCTCGGCGAGCACGCGCTCGAGCTCCGCGCGTCGCGGCGCCGCGACGACCTCCTCGTCGAGCTCGCCGCCCGGCCCGGGGGTGCAGGCCGCGACCGGCGGCAGCTCAACCAGGGCCGCGAGGGCTCGGTCCAAGGCCTCGCCGTCGCCGGCCTCGGCGATCACGCCGAGCGCCTGGCTGAGCGCGTCCTTGCGCTCGCGCAGGCAGCGCATCCGCGCGTCGAACATCGAGTCGGACTGCTCGTGGCGCACCCGGGTGGCGGCGCACACCTCGCCGTGGAGCGCGCTCCAGCCGTCGAGGTAGCGGTCGCGGAGGCTCGCGATCACCGCCAGCCGCGCCTCGGCGCCGGCGGGATCGAGCTGGCGGAGCCGCGCGGTCACCGCGGCGGCGCGCGCCGGCGTCCACACCTCCGCGACCTGGGCCGTCGGTGGCCGACAGGCCGGCGCCGCATCGCCGGTCGACGACGCGATCGCCACCGCGACCGCCGCGCCGACGCCGGCCGCGGCGGCCAGCCATGGCAAGCGCCCTCGTCGGCGCAGGCGTCCTTCGATCGCGTCGAGGAGCGCGCTCACCGACGGCCAGCGGTCCGCGGGGGCGACCGCGAGGCCGCGGCGCAGGTAGGCCTCGAGCCATCGCGGATGGGGACCGCGCCGCGCTGGCTCAGTGACCTCGCCGGCCAGGACCACCGCCTCGAGGGTGCGGTCGGGCCGGGCCACGAACGGGCGCTGACCGGTTAGGGCCTCCCACCACGCCACGCACAGCGCGAACTGGTCGCAGGCTGGCGTGAGGTCCGCGCCGCGCCACTGCTCCGGCGCCATGTAGGCCGGCGTGCCCGCGCCCGGCGTCGAGGCCGCGTCGGTATCGTCGTCGACCGGCGCCGCCAGGCCGAAGTCAGTCACGCGCGGTCGGCCGTCGGCGCCGATCAGCACGTTGTCGGGCTTGAAGTCGAGGTGGACCAGGCCCTGGGCGTGGGCCGCCGCCAGGCCACGCCCCGCCGCGACGAACATCGCCACCACCTCGCGCCACGGTCGCGGCGCTTCGCACCAGGTGCGCAGCGTGGTGCCGACCACCAGCTCCATCGCCAGGAAGACCCGATCGTCGGCGCGCCCGACCTCGTACACCGTCACCACGTTGGGGTGGGCCACGCGCGCCATCGCGCGGGCCTCGCGCTCGAGGCGCGCCGCGCCGCCGGTCCTCGACTCGAAGCGATGGCCGGGGTTGAGCAGCTTGATCGCGACCGCGCGATCGAGCTCCGGATCGTGGCCCGCGAGCACGACCCCCATGCCGCCCGCGCCGACGATCCGGGTGATCGTGTACCGGCCGATCCGTCCCGGCGGCGCGGCCGCGTCGGTCGACGCCGCCGGAACCGTCAGCTCGTCATGGGCTACCACCAGCGGTGAACCTAGCAGCCGCGGCACCGTCGGTCGCGCCCGCGCGGCCGAGGTCACACGTGAACGCAGGCGGTCGGGCCGTTTCTGCCCGCACCACGCGGCCGCGATCGCGGCTACCGTGGCAGCACCATGAACCGACTCCTGCCCCTCGCGCTCGCGCTCCTCGCCCTCGGATGCGGTGGCGACGCCGCGTGTGAGCTGCCCGCGCAGTGGTCGACCGCGCGCCCCGGCGACGGCTCGACCTGCCAGGTCAATCTGTTCGGCGCCACCGAACACGCCGCCTACTGCGGCGGGACTCCCGGCAACTGGAGCTGCGCCTGTGGCCCCGCCGCCGAGAACCCGACCACGTTCGTCAGCCCGGATCTGTGCGAGCTCGACGGCGAAGACCGCGTGTGTCAGGCGATCGCGCGCTGCGGCTGGTGAGCGCGGTCGGCTCGCGCGTGGCGCGATCGAGTCCCGATCGAGTCCCGGGCGCGCCTCAGGGCGCGGCGAGGGTCGTCGGCGTGACGGCGCAGGCCGCGCTGCCGCAGGTGGTGTCCCCGGCGGTGCCCGGCGCGTGGCCGAGCTGGCCCAGGCCGTTCGAGCCCCAGGCGAAGGCGCCACCGCCGTCGTCGAGGGCGAAGGTCGATGAGCCGACCCCGAGGGCCGCGGCCGGGCGGGGCAGGGGCACCGCGGTCGGCGTCGGTCGACACGGGGCGAGGGGGCAGGCGGCGCCGCTGGCGTTGCCGTCGCCGATGCCGCCGACGTAGGCAGCGCCCCAGCAGCGCACCGCGCCGGCCTGGGTGCGCGCGCAGGTGACGACCATCGAGCCCGACAGCTCGACCACCTGGGTCAGGCCGGGCACCTCGCGGTGCTGGTAGCCGCTCGGCTCACTCGTGCCCCGGCCGAGCTGGCCGAACAGGTTCGAGCCCCAACAGCGCACCGTGCCGCCGGTGATCGTCACGCAGCCCACGCGCTCGCCGATCGCCAGATCGATCGCGCCGGTCAGCCCGGCGATCCGGGTCGGCGTCGGCGCGCACCCCGTCGACGAGCACACCGTGCTGCCCTGGGGGAAGCCCAGGTTACCCTCGGCGTAGTGGACGCCCCAGCAGTAGACCTCGCCGTCCTTGATCGCGCAGGTGGTATGGCCGTAGCCCGCGCCGGCCAGCCGCGTCACGCCGGTCGATAGCCCAACCGCGTTCACGGGCGTCGCCGTCCAGCCGCCGAAGGTGCCGTTGCCCAGCGTGCCCTCGAGGTTGTTGCCCCAGCACCGCACCGCGCCCGCGGTCGTGCGGGCGCAGGTGTGATCGCCCGCCACCACCACCTCGGCTACGCCGCTCAG
This sequence comes from Kofleriaceae bacterium, assembly GCA_018057825.1. Lineage (GTDB taxonomy): Bacteria > Myxococcota_A > Polyangia > Haliangiales > Haliangiaceae > UBA2376. The sequence continues at coordinate 32,172 of JAGPCY010000032.1, forward strand.
GTTGCTCACCGCCGTCGGCGTCGGCGCGCACCGCAACCCGCCACACATCGCGTCGGTCGCCGGATCGTGGCCGAGCTGGCCCTGGTCGTTGCGACCCCAGCACCACACCCGACCGTCGCGCGTCACCGCGCAGACGTGGTTGAAGCCGACCGACACCGCCACCGCGTCGCTCACGCCGGCCACCGCCGTCGGCGCGCTCCGGCACGGCGCCATGCGGTTGTACTCCTGGCACATCGTCGGCGTCGCTGTCGGCGCCACCCCGAGCTGGCCGAACTCGTTCGCGCCCCAGCACAGCACGCGCCCCGCCGTCGTCACGCCACAGGTCACCCCGTGCCCCGCCGCCACCTGCGCCAGCCGCTCCGGCGCATCGGGCCCGTCGATCGCCGCGTCCTGCGCGTCCTCCGGCCTCGCATCCGCCGCGGCATCCACCGCGGCGTCCACCGCCGCCGCGTCCGCCGGGCCCCCCACGGTCCCGCAGCCAGCCACGGCGATCATCATCAGGATCATCGTCACGGTACGCATCAGGTCTCTCATGCCCGCCCCCTCCTGCAACCGCCGCACCGGGCGCGCACCGCACCGCGCCCTCGCGCTTCGAGCGATCGTGTCCACTCCCCGCGACTGCTCACGCGCGCGTGTCCACTTCACTGGACCACCGCGCCGGCCAGCGGGCCCCTGACGCCGCAGCCCCGAGCGGGTGATCAGCCCACGACACCCAGGGAGCGTCCGGCGAGGCGCGAAACGCGCGCGACGGGGTTCTTCGCGCATAGCCACTCGAGGAGGTGGCCGGGGCTCGAGGGGTTCCGAACCCGCGCCGTGGTAGCAACGGGCCGATGCGATCGACCTGGGTTTGGCTCGCGTTCCTCGTCGGCTGCCACCGCGACCGGGCGCCGACCCGACCGCCGTCGGCGCTGGCCAACGTGCCGGCGGTGGACGCGCGGGCGCCGGTGGCGTCGCGGTCGTCGGAGTTCGCGGCGCGCTTCGCGTCATTGCCGCGCGCGATCGTCATGGTCGCGCCGCGCGCGCTCGGCGATCTCACCGCGGAGCTGGTGCGGAGCGTCGACCCGGTGTTCGATGCCGCGTGCTGGTCGCGGCTCGCGGCGAAGGTCGACGGCTACTACGACGTCAAGCTGGCCGACAGCCCTGAACTCGGCGTGTTTCAGCCGGCGCTCCTGCACGGCCGCCTAGGGCTCGACGAACTCCGCTCGTGCCGCGCCGCGGACGAGGTGCGCCGTCGTTCGTCGCACCCGAAGGTGCTCATCGCCGCCGAGGCCGGGTTCTTCCCGGTGGTCTTCGCCGACCTCGGCCACGACTGGACGCTGGTGATCAGCGGTGAGCTGCCGCTGATCCTGCCGGCGGCCGAGGCGCTCGCCGCCGCGCCGGCGACCGAGGCCAACCCGCTGGCTGGGCTCGTCGGTCCGTCGGCCGCGCCCGGCTGGCGGGCGATCGCGCTCGACGTCACTAGCGAGCTTTTCGGCGTGCCTTCGATCGGCGTGGGCGCCGAGTTCACGCCGAGCCCGGGCGACGAGCCAACCCAGGGCCCCGTCACCCTCACCGTGCGGTTCGAGAGCGGCGACGCCGCGCGCCGCGCGCTCGCGGCCATGAGCGCGCCGCGGACCGATCTCTTCGACGAACCCGTGGCCGAGAGTCTGCGCCTGGCCCGCCAGCTCGGCACCGTGGCCGTCGTGGAGGACGCGGTCGTCTACCGCGGCTCCGTCACGCCGGCCTTCGTCGACTTCCAGAACCTCTACCTCGGGTACGCCCGCGGCCCCGCCGCGCCACCCTGATCGGCGGCCGGCGTGTGGCATCTTGTTCGGTGCGGGCCACCACGAACCGCGTCATCGAAACCTGCCCTCATCGGACGGCCGCCACGAGAGCTTCGAAGGGATGCGAGCGCTGCTGTTCACCATGGGTCTGTGGTCGATCGCGTGCGACGGGCGCGGCGACGAAGCGCCCACGACGTCGGGCGCCGCGCGACCCGCCGAGACGCCAGCAGCCACACCCCGCTCTCCCGCCGCGGCGCCGGGCCCGCTCGGGTCGCCGGAGGACAACGCGATCGCGCGCCGCCGCTGCGAGCTCCAGGGGCAACGGCTCCTTCGCACCGCGCTCGGCCTCGCCACGCGCCGCTATCTCCTCGACCATCCCGCGACCCGCGCGCCCGCCGGCTGGGACGACACCCTCGCGACTGCACCTCTGGATCGCGCCGCGCTCGTCGCCCGCGCCACCGAGGTCCAGCGCGAGGCCAGCGCCGCCCTCGAGACCACCACCGGCGACTGTCACGAGGCCCTGCGTCTCGACGCCGTCCACGCCCGCCTCGCCGCCGGCTCCGCCGCCACCGGCTCCTTCGCTGCCGCCGCCGGCTGCCTCGTCGACTTCCTGCGCGCCGTCGGCGAGTCGCCGAGCGTCCTCGATATCCACTAGGCCGCAGCAGGCGTGCGGTCGCGCCAGCGAAGCCCGCCGGAGAGGAGCTCGCGGAGCTGCACCGCGGAGGGCGGCGGGGTGTGGGGCGGGTGAAGTCGGTCGAGCGCGGGGCGGGGATCGAGGCCGAGACAGAACCCGAACCCGATCCCGAACCCGATCCCGAACCCGATCCCGAACCCGATCCCGAACCCGATCCCGAACCCGATCCCGAACCTGAGACCGAGACCGAGTCCGAGTCCGAGTTCGAGTCCGAGGCCGAGGCCGAGCACCGGGTGAACATCGCACAGCGTCCGCCCCGCCCGCTCCGCACGCAGTTGGGCCGGGCATCGGAGCGCCGTGATAGCGTAAACCGGTGAAGCCGAAGTCGACGGAGGGGGGCCGGTCGCGCGTCTACAACGCGCCGGCTCGGGACCCGGTCCAGGGCTTCTTTGGGCGTGAGACCGACCTCGAGGGCATCGAGTCGAGGTTGCAGTCGAGCGCGGCGCCGCGGGTGGCGATCGAGGGCCTGGCCGGGGTCGGCAAGACCGAGCTGGCGCTCCAAGTCGTGTATCGGCTCGCGAAGACCGACCGCTATCCGGGCGGCATCTTCTGGCTCGACGCCGCGACGCCAGCCCTCGACGCGGTCTGGGGCGGCGACGTCGCCGATGCCCTGGAGGTGCCGAGCGGTCCCGTCGCCGAGCGCGCGCGGCAGGTGATCCGGCGCCTCGAGGTCGGGGACCAGGCGCTGGTCGTCCTGGACAACGTCGAGAGCTGGACCGGCGACGAGCGCCCCGCGCCGCTGCCGCGCGGCCCGAGCGTCCATCTCCTGGTGACGACCCAGCACCAGGGCCTCGGTGGCCCCAACGTCTTCCAGCACCACGACCTCTCGTTTCTCGGCCAGACCGCCGCCCGCGCGATGCTCCTGTCGCTGTCAGGCCGCGACGGCGCCGCCGAGCCCGGCCTCGACGCACTGCTGGCGCACCTGGGCGGTCACACCCTCGCCGTCGAGCTGGCCGGCGCCTACCTGGCGACCTATCCCTCGACCACCGCCACCACCTACCTGTCCCGCCTGCAGGCCGGCACCGACCTGAGCGCCAAGGTCACGCCCCAGGTCGCCTACGCGCGCACCGTCGAGCAATCCCTCTCCGCCATCTGGGAGCGCCTCGACGAGCCCACGCGCCGCGCCTGGCAACTCGCCGGCGTCTTCGCCCCCGCCGAGGCCACCCTCGAGCTCCTCACCGCCTGCGGCGTCGACGAGGACGCGCAGCGCATCCTCCGCCAGCACCATCTCATCACCACCACCGCCACCCGCTGGACCATGCACCGCCTCGTCCGCGCCTACGGCGCCCGCGCCGGCACCGACGAAGAGCGCACCGCCGCTCAGCGCACGTTCCTCGATGCGGTGGTCAAGTTGGTCCGGAACATCGACGCTGCCACGGGCTATCGCGTCTACCGCGAGAACCTGCCGCACCTCGACCACGCTCTCGCGTTGGGCGAGACCGTGATGGACCGCGACGAGTTTGGCCGGGTGCTGGATCTCATGGGTATCGGTGCGTATTCGGCGGGTGAGCTGCTGCGGGCGAAGGAGCTTCTCGATCGTGCGCTCCAGGCGGACCTTTTGCACTTCGGCGAAGACGGTCCCAGGGTGACCAGCCGCCGATCCAACCTGGCCGTGGTGCTTCGGGAGCTGGGCGACCTGCCCCAGGCTAAGAGTCACTTTGAGGCGGTCCTGGCGTCGGACATTCGGCGCTGGGGTGAAGAGCATTCCGCGGTCGCAATGAGTCGGTCCAACCTCGCCTTGGTGCTCCAGGATCTCGGCGACGTGACGCAGGCCAAGCAGTTGCTCGAGAGCGCGCTGGCCGTAGAACGCCAGCACCATGGCGAGGACAGTTCCGTGGTCGCAACGAGTCGCTCCAACCTGGCTGGGGTGCTTCAGGACCTCGGTGAGCTGGTCGCGGCTCGGAAACTCCTGGAGGAGGCTCTTCGCTACTTCGAGAAGGAGCATGGTGACGACCATCAGATCGTCGCCACCTGTCGCGCGAACCTCGCCTCGGTGCTCCACAAGATTGGTGACGTGTCGCGAGCCAGGGAACTCCTAGAACGCGCCATCGACTCAAGTCGTGCGAATCTAGGCGAGGACCATCCCAGCGTCGCCACGTTCCGCTCCAACTTCGCAATGGTACTGAAGGACCTAGGCGACCTGGCGCAGGCCAAGGACCTGCTGAACCAGGCGCTGGCGTCGGACCTAAGGAACTTCCCCGACAGCCATCCCGGCGTCGCCAGCAAGCGCTCGAATCTTGCGTTGGTGCTTGCGGCCCGCGGCGATCTGTCACAGGCGACGACGCTGCTGGAGCTGGCACTCGAATCGGGTCGACGGAGCCTCGGGGAGGGCCACTGGGTCGTAGCGAAGTACCGTGCGAACCTTGCGTTGGTGCTCAAGGACCTCGGCGACCTGCCGCGGGCCAAGGAGCTGTTGGAGCAATCGATCGACGCGGCGCGGAAGAAGCTCGGGGACGAGCACCCGAACGTCATCACGTATCGAATGAACCTCGCCGAGGTCGTGAAGCGCATGAACGCGGCGGCCGCGGTCTCCGCGGCGCGAACGGAGTCGAAGGAGCCGACGATGACCGAGACCCATGACGTGTTCATCTGCCACGCGAGCGAGGACAAGGCGCGGTTCGTGGAACCGCTGGTGGCGGCGCTGGTGGGCCACGGGCTCAGGGTCTGGTACGACCGGTTCGAGATCGGGTTGGGCGATGATGTGCGGGCGAAGATGAACGAAGGGCTGCGCGGGTCGCGGTTCGGCGTGGTGCTGGTGAGTCCGTCATCGTCCAAGTTCTGGCCGCAGGCGGAGCTCGGCGCGCTGTTCAATCAAGAGGCGCGGGGGACGGGGGAGCGGCCGCGGATCTTGCCGGTGCGCTGCGACCTCTCGGTCGACGAGCTGACGGCGCGGGATCCGCTGCTGGCGGGGCGGCGATCGATCGGCTGGGAGGAGGGACTGGACGCGGTCGCGCGCGCGATCGTCGGGGTGGTCGAGCGCGCGCGGGCCGGGGCGTCTGCGGGGGCAGGGGGGACGGCTGCGGCGACGTCGACGCCGCCGCGGCCGGCGATGGTCGCGCCGGTGACGCCGGGCTCGCCCCCGGTGCCGACCTCGTCGCCGGCGACGGCGCCGCGGTGGGGTGGCGCCGCGGGTCGGTTGGATCTGGGCCTGGTGATCGCGTTGTCCGAGGAGCTGCGCCAGGTGCTGGCGCTCGTCGGCGACTACACCCGGCATCCGAGCGGCGACCTCGACGCCTACCTCTTCACGCGCAACGGCTATCGCTGCGCGGCGGTGCTGGTGGGCGAGATGGGGCAGACCCAGGCCGGGGTGTTCACCGAGCGCTTCATCGCCGCGCTCGACCCGGCGATGATCGTGTCGATGGGCATCGCGGGCGGGCTCAACGATCTGTGCGCCGGCGACGTCCACGTGCCCTCGCAGTCGGTGGAGTACCTCCAGGACGCCAAGGCCGCCGGCGTCGCGGGCGGCGGCTTCGCGATCGTGCCGGGCGCGCCGGCCTACCGCGTCGACTACGCGCTCCTGCGCGCGGCCCGCGCCCTCGAGTTCGATCACCCGGCGGCGTTCCGCGCCTGGCGTGCCGACGCGGCCCGCGACCTGGCCGCGCTCCTGCCCGACGCCGCCAAGCGCGCGGCGCTCCTCGCCGGCGGCGACGTGCGCGAGGAGGTCGTGGCCCTGGCCGACGGTCACGTCGCCACCGGCCCGGTGGTCGGCGCGGCGCGGGCCTTCGCCGACTGGATCCGCAGCCACGATCGCAACGTGAAGTCGCTGGAGATGGAGGCCTCGGCCGTGGTCCTGGCCGCGACGACCCGCCCCGACCCGCGGCGGGCCTTCATCCTCCGCGCGATCTCGGACCTCGGCGACGAGCGCAAGAAGGACCTCGACGGCAAGTCCAACGGCGTCTTGCGCCGCTGGGCCATGAACAACGCCGTCCGCTACCTGTGGACCCTCCTCGACGTCGGCGCGCTGCCCCGCGCCGCGCCCGCAGGGACCACCGATGCCTGACCCCGCCTACACCCACGACCTGTTCATCTGCCACGCGAGCGAAGACAAGGCGCGCTTCGTCGAGCCGCTGGTGTCTGCCCTCGTCGGCCACCAGCTCACCGTCTGGTACGACGACTTCGAGATCCAGCTCGGCGACGACCCCCGCCAGAAGGTCACCCACGGCCTCCGCACCTCGCGCTTCGGCCTCGTGATCGTCAGCCCGTACTCGTCGACGTTCTGGCCCCAGGCCGAGCTGAGCGCGCTCTTCGCTCAGGAGGCCGCCGGCGGCGACGTGCGCATCCTGCCCATCCGGTGCGACCTCACCATGGCCGAGCTCGCCACCCGCGATCCCCTCCTGGCCGGCCGCCACTCCCTCGGCTGGGAGCTCGGCGTCGACGCCCTCGCCCGCACCATCGCCGATCGCGTCCGCGCCGTCCGCCCGACGCCCCAACCCCGCTCGCCGCTCTACAACGTGCCGGGACGGCGCGCCCAGGTCTTCGTCGGGCGCGCGGCGGACGTCGAGAAGCTCGAGACGGGGCTGGCGAAGCGAGGTGCGGTGGCGGTCTCGACCAGCATCGAGGGGCTCGCGGGGGTCGGCAAGACCGAGCTGGCGCTCCAGCTCATCGATCGGCTCTCGCGCACCGACCGCTTCCCGGGGGGCATCGTGTGGTTCGACGCTGAGGAGCGCGATCTCACGCCGCAGTGGGGCGGTGCGATCGCCACCGCGCTCGCCGTGGGGGAGGGGCCGGTGCTCGAGCGGGCGCACAGCGCGATGCGCATCATCGCGAGCGGTGGCCCGGCGCTCCTGGTCCTCGACAACGTCGCGAGCTGGACCGAGGCCGGACGGCCACATCCACTACCGTCCGGCGCTCACCTCTCGCTCGCGATCACGACGCGCGAGCGTCGCCTGGGTGGCCAGGCGTTCACCCACGTCGAGCTTCACTGCCTGGCACCCGGCCCCGCGCGCGAGCTGCTCGCCGAGGTGTCCCAACGGAACCTCGACCGCGAACCCGGGTCCGACGACCTGCTCACCCACCTCGACGGTCACGCCCTGGCCATCGAGCTCGCGGGCGCCTTCCTCGCCGAGGTCCCCGACGTGACCCCGGCCGTCTACCTGTCGCGCCTGCGCGCCGGTGAGCCGGTGCAAGACGAGGTTCGCGCCCAGGTGCTGCACGAGCGGACCGTCTCCCAGGCCCTCGACGCGACCTGGGAGCGCCTCGACGAACCCGCCCGGCAGGCCTGGCAGACCGTCAGCGAGTTCGCCGACGCCGACGCCACCCTTGAGCTCCTCACCGCCTGCGCCATCGACGAGTCCGCCCGTCGCGCCCTCTTGCGCTTCCACCTCCTCGCCCACGCCGACGGCCGCTGGACCATGCACCGCCTCGTCCGCGACTACGGCCGCCGCGCCGGTTCATCCGATGAACATCGTGCAGCTACCCAACGCTTCGTCGACGGCTGCATCGACCTCGCGCACGGCATCGAGCTCGACACCGGGTATCGAGGCTATCGGACCTATCGTCCGCACTTCGACCACGTTCTCGATCTCGCTGGCACGACACTCGCGATGGCCCCCGACGTGCATAGCTGGCTGCTCGATCGCGTCGGTACCGGCGCGCAGTCGGCGGGTGATCTGCCGCGGGCCAAGGAGCTGCTCGAGCGCGCGCTGGCCTCGGACCTCCAGAACCTCGGCGAGGACCATCCCAGCGTCGCGACCAGCCGCTCCAACCTCGCCACGGTGCATAGAGCCCTCGGCGACCTGCCGCGGGCCAAGGAGCTGCACGAGCGCGCGCTGGCCTCGGCCCTCCAGAACCTGGGCGAGGACCATCCCAGCGTCGCGACCAGCCGCTCCAACCTCGCCTTGGTGCTCCGGGACCTGGGCGACCTTTCGCGGGCCAAGGAGCTGCTCGAGCGGGCGCTGGCCTCGGCCCTCCAGAACCTCGGCGAGGACCATCCGAGCGTCGCGACCAGCCGCTCCAACCTCGCCTTGGTGCTCAAGGCCCTCGGCAACCTGCCGCGGGCCAAGGAGCTGCTCGAGCGGGCGCTGGCCTCGGACCTCCAGAACCTCGGCGAGGACCATCCCAGCGTCGCGACCCGCCGCTCGAACCTCGCCTTGGTGCTCCAGGCCCTGGGCGACCTGCCGCGGGCCAAGGAGCTGCTCGAGCGGGCGCTGGCCTCGGACCTCCAGAACCTGGGCGAGGACCATCCCAGCGTCGCGACCAGCCGCTCGAACCTCGCCTTGGTGCTCCAGGCCCTCGGCGACCTGCCGCGGGCCAAGGAGCTGATCGAGCGCGCGCTGGCCTCGACACTCCAGAACCTCGGCGAGGACCATCCCAGCGTCGCGACCCGCCGCTCCAACCTCGCCACGGTGCATAGAGCCCTTGGTGACCTGCCGCGGGCCAAGGATCTCCTCGAGCGCGCGCTGGCCTCGGACCTCCAGAGCCTCGGCGAGGATCATCCCAGCGTCGCGACCCGCCGCTTCAACCTGGCGACAGTTTACGAGGACCTTGGAGCCCTCGACGATGCGCGGTGCGAGTTCGCGGCGGCGCTGGCGAGCGAGGAGCGAAGCCTCGGGCCTTCTCACCCGTCGACTGCCCACACGCGGGTGCGATTGGCCGATGTGCTCGGCCAGCTCGGTCACGTCGACCTGGCCAGAGCCGAAGCCGAGCGCGCGCTCCGCGACGTCAGCAATCAGCCCGATGGCTCTAGCGATCGCACGATCGTCGAGCGGATCGCCAAGGACATCCTCGGCCGCTGACGCACGATCGACCCGAAGCCCCCGACCCGTCACGGCGCGCCGCGACCTCCGCCGCGGTTCACGCTCGCGCCGGTGGCTCTCGCGGCTACGGCACCCCGCCCGGTAGGTACGACGATCCCCGCGCGCTACGCACCGGGTGCAGGGATCAACTCCGCACCCCGCCCGGTAGATACGACGATCCCCGCGCGCCACGCACCGGGTGCAGAGATAAAAACGCTAGCTCTCGACGAACGCCTTCAACCGCTTCGACCGCGACGGGTGGCGCAGCTTGCGCAGCGCCTTGGCCTCGATCTGGCGGATGCGCTCGCGGGTGACCTCGAAGTCCTGGCCGACCTCCTCGAGGGTGTGGTCGGACTTCTCGCCGATGCCGAAGCGCATGCGCAGGACCTTCTCCTCGCGCGGGGTGAGCGTGGCCAGGACCTTGCGGGTCTGCTCGGCCAGGTTGACCGAGATGACGCTCTCCGACGGCGAGGTGATCGACTTGTCCTCGATGAAGTCGCCGAGGTGGCTGTCCTCTTCCTCGCCGATCGGGGTCTCGAGCGAGATCGGCTCCTTGGCGATCTTCAGGACCTTGCGGACCTTGTCGAGCGGCAGCTCCATGCGCTCGGCGATCTCCTCGGGGGTCGGCTCGCGGCCGAGCTCCTGCACCAGGTAGCGGCTGGTCCGCACCAGCTTGTTGATCGTCTCGATCATATGCACCGGGATGCGGATGGTGCGGGCCTGATCGGCGATCGCGCGGGTGATGGCCTGGCGGATCCACCAGGTGGCGTAGGTCGAGAACTTGTAGCCGCGCTTGTACTCGAACTTGTCGACCGCCTTCATGAGGCCGATGTTCCCCTCCTGGATCAGGTCGAGGAACTGCAGGCCGCGGTTGGTGTACTTCTTGGCGATCGACACGACCAGGCGGAGGTTGGCCTCGACCAGCTCGCTCTTGGCGCGCTCGGCCATCCGCTCGCCCTCGGACATGTCGCGGTAGGTCGAGCGCAGCTCGGGCGCGTTGGTCTTGGCCTCGAGCTCGAGGACCGTGATCTTGCGCTGGGCGTTCTTGATCTGCTCTTCCATCTCCTCGAAGTCGGGGATGGTGAGCATGGCCTTCTTGCCGACGGCCCGGGCCTTGGCCGGCGAGGTCTTCATCTCGCGCAGGGTCTTGCGCAGCTCGGCGGCCGGCATGCCGGCCCGGCGCTCGGCCTCGCGGACCTCGGCCTCGGTCTTGTCGAGCTTGAGGATCAGGTTCTTCAGCTGGGCGACGATGCGGTCGACGGTCGGCTTCGACAGCCGCAGGTCCGACAGATCCTCGAACATGAGCTCGCGGTTCTCGCGCAGCTCGTCCTTGATCTTCTTCTTCTTGGGCTCGGTCAGGCCGCGCTCGTTGAGCTTCTCGATCAGCTTCTCGTTGTCGCGCTGGGTCTTGCGGATCTTGTCGATGACCTTGCAGACCCGCTCGGTGTGCCACTTCTCGTCGAACTCGCCCTCCTCCTCGTCGATGTCCTTGACCACGTCCTTGACGCGGGCCTTGCCCTTGCGCAGGCGCTCGCCGGTCTCGAGCAGCTCCTCGACGGCGACCGACGAGTTGAGCACCGCCTGCAGCATGCGGCGCTCGCCCTCCTCGATGCGCTTGGCGATCTCGACCTCGCCCTCGCGGGTGAGGAGCGACACCGAGCCCATCTTGCGCAGGTACATGCGCACCGGATCGCTGGTCCGGCTGTAGGCGTACTCCTCGTCCTCGGTGCGCTCGGCGCCCTCGGTGGCCTCCTCCTCGTCCTTGTCCTTGGACAGGTCGAGGCCGCCCTTGTCGTCGGCGACCGGGCGCGGGGTGGCGCCGTCGACGATCGCGATGCCGTGATCGCCGAGCGACGACAGCCAGCTATCGATCTGCTCGGTCGAGACCACATCGTCGGGCATGTGGTCGTTGATCTCGTCGTAGGTGAGGAAGCCCTTGGCCTTGCCCAGCTCGATCAGCTTCGACTGGTTCTGGTTGACCGCGGCGGCCTTCTTGCCGGCCGGGCGCTTGGTCTCGGCCTCCATGGCGGCGGCGTCGGCGGCCTCCTTGGACGAGGCGCGGCGCGGGACGTCGTCGTCGTCGTCGAGCTCCATCTCCTCGCGCGGCTCGCGATCGAGCTCGTCCTCGTCGTCGAAGTTCGACGGCTGGCGCTTGGGCTGCGGCTTGGCCTTGGCCGGGCGCATCGGCTTGGCGTCCTTCTTGGGGCCCTTGGCCTCGTCGGCGACCTTGGCGCCCTCGACCTTGGTGCTCTCGACCTTCACGTGCTCGACCTTCGCGCCCTCGACCTTGCTCGCCTTGGCGGTGTCCTTGCCGGGCTTGGCCTCTTTGGCAGCGGGTGCGGCCGGCTTCGCGGGCGGCTTCTTCGACGGGGCGGACTTGGCCATGGTTAATCGACCTGCTTCCTAAGGTTCATCACTTCGAGGACGAGACGGCTGATCGCGTCGGCGTCGCCGCGCTGCTTGGCGTCGGCGAGCTGGCGGTCGAGTTCGAGCGAGCGTTGCTTCTTGGCGGCGATCTCCAGCTCCCAAACCTTGGCATCGAGGAGTGCTTCTGGCTTGGGCGACTGAGCGTATTTCCCGGCGAGGATCACCTCGACCGCGGCCGGAGGAAGGCGGTCAGGAGCGAGCACGGCGAGGGAGGCCCCCGCTCGTGCGGCGGAATACATGTCGCGAAGGCGCTCATCCGTCAAGAGCGAAAAAGCCTTGTTTGCTTGAGGAGTTGCTAACAGCGTGGGGTGGTCGGTGACCAGGGCCAGGAGCTCGATCTCGTGGGCCGGCAAGGGGCGGTTGGGGCGCGGGGCCACCGTCGGGGCACCGGTCTGGGCGCCGGTCGAGGCGCCGGTCGGGGCGCCGGTCGGGCTCGCCCCTGGAGGCTGTGGGCCCGGGCCACCTGGGCCATGGCCACCCGGACCCGGGCTACCTGGACCATGGCCACCCGGACCCGGGCCAGGCCCAGCCCCCCGGGGATCGCGTCCGCCGGCCTGGCGGGCCCGGCTCGCCGCCCGGGTGATGACGTCGGGGCGGACGCCCAGCATCTGACCCAGGTTCGAGGCCACGACCTCGAGCTTGTTCGGGTTGAGGATGACCCCGACCAGGCGGGCGATGTCGGACAGGGCGTCGCCGCGCTGGGTCGGCGAGTCCTTGGTCGCGTCCCACAGGAGGGTCGCGTAGTGCGTCAGGCCATCGCGGGCGCTGGCGATCATCGCCGCGACGTCGATGCCGGCGCGCAGGAGCGAGTCGGGGTCCTGGCCCTCGAGGCGCACGCCGTCGCCCCGCGGGCGCCAGGCGATGCGCACCGCGACGTCGGCGCCGAGCAGGAGCTCGAGGGCGGCCCGGGTGGCGTTCCGGCCGGCGCGATCGCCGTCGTAGAACAGGACGACCTCGTTGGCCATCCGGCGCAGGAGCTCGACCTGATCGGAGGTGAGCGCGGTGCCGAGCGGGGCGACGGTCTCGGTCATCCCGGCCTGGTGCATCGAGATGACGTCGAAGTTGCCCTCGACGAGGATGGCCCGGCCCTTGACCCGCATGGCCTCGCGGGCCTGGGCCAGCCCGAAGAGCAGCCGCGACTTCTTGTAGACCGGGCTCTCGGGGCTGTTGATGTACTTGGCGCCGACCGGGCTGTCCTTGGGGGCCTCGCCGACCAGGCGGGCCGAGAACCCGGCCACCTCGGAGCCCGGCAGGATGATCGGACAGACCACGCGCTCGCGGAAGCGATCGTAGAAGCCGCCGGCCTTGGGCTGGCGCGCGATGAGGCCCAGGCGGACCGCCAGCTCGGGATCGGCGCGCTTGGCCTGGAGGAAGTCGGCCAGGGCGTGCCAGTCGGCCGGGGCGTAGCCGAGCTGGAACGCGGCGCGCTGCTCGGCGCCGATGGCCCGGGTGTCGAGGTAGGCGCGGCCGGGGGCGCCGCGGGGCGAGGCCAGGGTCTCGGCGAAGAACTGGGTCGCGAGCTTGTTGATCGCGAGCATCTGCGTGCGCTCGCCGCGGACCCGGGCCGCCTCGGGGTTGGCCGCGGTCTCGGGGATCGTCACGCCGCACTGCGCGGCCAGGGTCTCGGCCGCCTCGATGAAGCTCTTGCCCGACAGCTCCATCACGAAGGTGAAGACGTCGCCCTTCTTCTGGCAGCCGAAGCAGTAGAAGAAGCCCTTGTCGGGGGCGACGTTGAACGACGGCGACTTCTCGCCGTGGAACGGGCACAGGCCCTTCCAGTTGCGGCCGGCGCGCTTGAGCTGCACGTGCTGGCCGATCACCGACACGATGTCGGCGCGCGCGCGGATCTCGGCGATGACCTCGTCGGGGATGAGCCCCACGCGTGGCTACCGCGGCGCCGCGGCGGGGGTCGGCGCGCGCCCGCTGTTGGCGTCGATCGCGGCCCAGCCCAGGGCGAGCAGGGTAGCGACGATCCACACGCCGAGCAGGCCCTGGATCGCGCGGGTGGTCCCGGCGGCCATCACCGGACCGTGATCTTCCTGGCCGAGGTCGTGGCGGTGCTTCTTGACGCCGTCGGTCACGGCCGGACCATGCCCGGTGTGGCCCGCCGGGTCAAGCTGTCACCGGCCGGGTGACGGCGTGACGGGCGGTCAGGCGCTCGCGCAGGCGGGCCCGGGCCCGCAAGATGCGCGTGCCGACGGTGGCGATCGGCAGGCCCAGGCGGGCGGCGATCTGCTTGTAGCTGGCGCGCTCGAAGGCGAACAGCGAGAACGGCGCGGCCAGGGCGGCCGGCAGGGCGGCGACCTCGGCGGTGACCTCGGCGGTCGTGAGGCCGGCCCACCACGGCTCGTCGGCGTCGGGGCTCGGGAGCTGGGCCAGGGCCGCGGTCAGGCGGGCGGCGGCGGCGCGGCGGCGGCAGCGATCGACCTGGCGATGGCGCATCACCGTCGACAGCCAGGCCCGGGCCTCGGCGTCCGACGGCAGCGGACCGGGCCGGCGCAGGGCGGCGACCAGGGCGTCCTGCAGGAGATCGTCGGCGTCGAGGCCGCGGGTCAGGTGGCCGGCGAAGCCGTGGAGGTAGGCGCGGTGGTCGCGGCACACGCGGGCGAGCTGGACGCGGGCGAGCTGGGCGGCGGTCATGGCCGAGGGCGAATTGCAGCCCCCGTGCCTCGCGACAACCGCGCGCGATCGCTCGACCGGCGTCCAGGGCTGTCACCGCGCCGGTGACGGCTCGCCGTCGTCGTCGCCGCGGCGGAGCAGCCGGTAGAACGAGAAGCGCGCGATCCCGGCGGCGCGGGCGGCGGCGGCGACCTTGCCGTCGTGGGCGGCCAGGACCGCCTCGGCGTAGGCGCGCTCGAAGCCGTCGAGCATGCGGCGGCGGGCCAGGGCGTAGGGCACGCTGGGATCGATGGCGAGCGCGGCGGTCGGGGTGGCGGCCGGCGTCGCGGCGGTCGAGCCGGCGCCGGCCAGGGGCGCCGGGCCCTGCAGGACCAGGCTGCGCTCGAGGTAGTTGCGCAGCTCGCGGACGTTGCCGGGCCAGGCGTTGGCGGCCAGGCGCGCCATGACGTCGGGGCCGGTGAGGGCGGCCAGCTCCTCGGGCGTCGCCGCCATCGCGGTCAACATCGCGCGCACCAGGGCCGGTAGATCGTCGGGGCGGGCGCGCAAGGGCGGCGCGGTGATCTTCACGACCGCCAGTCGGTAGTAGAGATCGGCGCGGAACCGGCCGGCGTTGACCTCGGCGCGCAGGTCGCGGTTGGTGGCGGCGATCAGCCGGACGTCGATGGGGCGGCGGGTGTTCTGCCCGACCCGGCGGACCTCGCGGTTCTCGAGGACGCGCAGGAGCTTGGGCTGGAGCTCGAGGGGCAGCTCGCCGATCTCGTCGAGGAACACCGTGCCGCCGTCGGCCTCCTCGAAGGCGCCGGCCCGGGCGCGATCGGCGCCGGTGAAGGCGCCGCGCTCGTGGCCGAACAGCTCGCTGTCGAGGAGCGTCGGCGATAGCGCCGCGCAGTCGACGACGACGAAGGGCTTGTCCTTGCGGGCGCTCTCGACGTGGATGGCCTCGGCCATCGCGCCCTTGCCGGTGCCGGTCTCGCCGTCGAGGAGGACGGTCGCGGTGGTGGCGGCGGCGCGCTCGAGGAGCGCGAAGGTGGCGCGCAAGGTCGGCGACTCGCCGACCAGCCCGCCGAACTGCCGGCGCGCCGACAGCTTGATCGGCAGGCTCTCGCTGGTCAGGCCGACGCGGACCACGGCGCGACCCAGGCGCAGGAGGCTGCCGTCCTTGGGCTCGGCGTCGTGGACCCGGACGCCGTCGAGGATCGTGCCGTTGCGGCTGCCGAGATCGCGGACCCGCAGGCCCTTGGCGTCGGCGACCAGCTCGCAGTGGAAGCGCGACACCGTGGCGTCGTCGACCACCAGGCCATTGCTCGAGTGCGAGCCCAGGGCGCACGCGCCGGTGGTGATGCGGGTCGCGGCCGGCGGCGCGCCCTCGACGACCTCGAGGGTGAAGGTCCGGACCGCGGGGCCGGGCTCGCGGCCGAGCTCGATGGTCTCGGTTTCGATGGCGGGCGGGCTCGACACCGTCGCCATGGTAGCGCGAAGCGCGCGGCGTCGGCGGGCCTCGGGGTACACTGCGGCGGTGAGCGCGGCTGACCCGACGCAGCCCTCGACCGTCGACTGGCGGGACGAGGAGGGCGCCCCGGCGTCGGTGGCCTCACCGGTCCAGGGCGAGCCCGGGCGCTACCGGCTCCACGGCGAGCTCGGCCGCGGCGGGATGGCGGTGGTCCACCGCGCGATCGATCGGCAGCTCGAGCGCGAGGTCGCGCTCAAGCTGGTGCGGCCGGATCGGGTCAGCGCCGGCGAGCGCGCGCGCCTGGTGCGCGAGGCCCGGGCCCTGGCCAAGCTGCGCCACCCCAACGTCGTCACGGTCTACGACGTCGAGGAGCACGACGGCCAGCTCGCGATCGCGATGGCGCTCATCGACGGCGGCTCGCTGCGGGCCTGGCTGGCGGCGGCGCCGCGGACGACGGCGGCGATCGTCGCGGTCCTGGCGGCGGCCGGGCGCGGGCTGGCGGCGGCGCATCGCGCGGGCCTGGTCCACCGCGACTTCAAGCCCGACAACGTGCTGATCGATCGCGACGGCGTGGCTCACGTCGCCGACTTCGGGCTGGCGCGCGCGATCGACGTCGGCGACGGCGAGGACGCGACGACCGGCGGGGCCGACGAGCCGGCGGTGACCCAGGCCGGCCTGGTGATCGGCACGCCGCCGTACCTCGCGCCCGAGCTGCTCGACGGCGGCGCCGCGACGCCGGCCAGCGATCAGTACGCCTTCGCGGTGACCCTGGTCGAGGCGGTGGCCGGTCGGCGGCCCTTCGCCGCGACGACGATCGAGGCCCGCCGCGCCGAGCGCGGGCAGGCCCCGACCCTCGACGGTCTGCCGGCCTGGCTGCGGGCGATCGCGGCCCGCGGCCTGGCGGAGGTCCCGGCGGCGCGGTTCCCGTCGATGGACGAGGTCCTGGCGGCGCTGGCGCGCGATCCGGCGCTGCGGCGGCGGCGGCTCGTGCGCGGCGGCGCGGTGGCGGCGGCGGTGGCGGTGGCGGGCGTCCTGGGCGCGCGCGCCGCGACCCGCGCCCCGGATCCGGCCGCGACCTGCGCCGCGGCGGCCCGGCCGATGACCGGCGTGTGGGATCACAACCGCCGAGTCGTCCTCGAGGGCGCGCTGGCCGGCGCGACCGCGCCCTACGCGCCGACCATGGCCCGCTCGACGATCGCCGCCCTCGACGGTTACGCCGAGGCCCTGGTCGCGGCCGAGCTGCGGGCCTGCGTCCTCGACGCCACCGGCGGCGGCGCCCGCGAGGTCGTGGTCCGGCGCCGGGCCTGCCTCGAGCGCAGCCGCAACCAGCTCGGCACGCTGGTCGATCGCCTGCTGGCGGCCGACGACGACGCGGTGGCGCGGGCCGGTCAGGCGGTGGCGGAGCTCCAGCCGATCGCGGCCTGCGAGAGCCAGGATGCGTTGACCCGCGCCGAGACCGTGCCGAGCGATCCCGAGGTGGCGTCGGCGTCGGCGGCGATCCTGGCCCGGGTTGATCGCGCGCGCATCGACGTCCGCTTCGGGCGGGCGCGGCAGGTCCTGCCGACGCTGGTCAGCGCGGTCGCCGACGCGCGGGCGCTCGGCCATGGCCCGACCCTGGCCGAGGCCCTCTCGGCGCTGGGGGGCGCGGCCAGCGCCCTCGATCAGGTCAAGGACGCCGAGGCCCACCTGCGCGAGGCCCTGGTGATCGCCCAGGCCCACGGTCACGATCTGTTCGTCGGGCGGACCGCGGGGTTTCTGGCCCTCGACCTGGCGCGGGTCCAGTCGCGCGTGCTCGAGGCCGAGCCCTTCGCGCAGCTCGCGGTCGCGACCTCCGAGCGGCTCGGGCGGCCGACCGATCTGGAGGTGATCGCGCAGTTCGCGACGCTGGTCGTGGCGCGCGAGCTCGAGCAGTTCGACGCCGCCGACGCCGCCGGGGCGCGCGCGCTGGCCGCCGCCGACGCCGGTCGAGTCTCTGCGGCGCGGCGGGCCGAGATCGTCAACGCCCTGGGCGCGACCGCGCGGCGGCGCGGCGACTTCGCGACCGCGGCGGCGCGGTTCCGCGAGGCCCGCGCGGTGACCGCGGCGGCCTGGGGCGAGGCCCATCCGGCGCTCGGCGCCTACGACAACAACCTGGCGGTGATCGCGATCGCCGACGGCCAGCCGATGGAAGCGGCGTCGCAGCTACGGTCGGCGATCGCTGCGGCGCGCGCGCTGCGCGGCGCCGGTGCGCGCGCGGCCAACAGCCAGGTGTCGCTGGGCTTCGCCCTCGACATGGCCGGCGAGCGCGAGGCCGCGATCGCCGAGAGCGCGGCCGCGGTCGAGGCGACGGTGACGGCCTACGGGGCGATCCATCCGCGCACGGTCAAGGCCCACCTCATGCGCGCGCGGATCGCGATCGGCGCCGGGCGTGCCGACCTGGCGGCCGAAGCCCTGGCGTCCGCTGCGGCCGCAGGCGCCGACCGCGACGCCGCGGTCCAACGGCTGGTCGCGACGCTGGCCGCCGACGTGGCTTGGCTGCGCGGCGATCGGGCGGCCGCGCGCGCCGGCTGGCGCGCGGTGATCGCGGCGGCGGCGCCCGCCGAGACCGACGCGATCGGCCTGGCGTCGCTCGGGCTGGCGGCGGCGGCCCGCGCCGACGAGGCCTGGGCCGACGCGCTGATCGCGGCTCGCGCGGCTCGCGCCGCCCTGGCCACCAGCGACGGCCCCCGCGCGCCGCTGACGATCGCGGCGTCGCTCGAGGAGGGCCTGGCGAGGATCGCGACCGGCGACGTCGACGGCGGCCGCGCGCTGGTGACGGCGGGGCTGCCGATCGTGCGCGCCAATCCGCGGTTCGCGTCGGTGGTCGCCGCGGCGGAGGCGGCGGTGCGGTAGGGGGACGAACCGGAACCGAGGCCGAGACCGAGTCCGAGACCGAGTCCGAGGCCGAGACCGAGACTGAGGCCGAGACCGAGACCGAGACCGAGACCGAGGCGGAGACCGAGGCCGAGACCGAGACCGAGACCGAGACCGAGGCCGAGACCGAGTCCGAGACCGAGGCCGAGTCCGAGACCGAGGCCGAGGCCGAGACCGAGGCCGAGACCGAGGCCGAGTCCGAGGCAGAGGGTTCGGTCAGCGGGGCCTGGGCGCGGGGCTCTTGGGGGCCGAACCGCTGCCGCTGCCGCTGCCGCTCGTCGGTGGGCTGAGCGGCGGCAAGCCGAGCTTCTTGCGCGTGATGTTGACCGATTCGAGGAGGTCGCGATCGCCGGGGTGACGATCGAGGAGCGACTGGTACACGGTCAGGGCCTGATCGTAGAAGCCCTTCTTGAAATAGAACTGCCCGAGCATCTTGCGCGCGGTGTCGCCGCCGCCGGCGCCGGCTGCCTCGTGGGCCAGCTCGATCGCGAGATCGATGTCGGTGCGCTGGAACGCGACCCAGGCCAGGCCGATCAGCGCGCGGCCGCGGTAGTGACCGCTGCCCTTGACCTGATCGTAGAGCGCCTTGGCCTCGACGTACTTCAGATCGAGGCGGAGCTGATCGGCCTGATCGAGGAGCCGAGCCGCGTCGTCGCGCGTGAGCCCGCCCGGCTTCTTGATCGGGTCCTTGCCGGGATCGCGGCTGGGGCTGCCCGGGTCCTTGGGCGGATCGCGGGGCTTGGTCGGCCCGTCGACCGGCGGGTTGTCCGGCCGGTTCACCACGGCTGAGCCCGAGCCGGTGCCGGGGCCCGGGGGCAAGACCGTGCCCGAGCCGCTGCCCGAGCCCGGCGCCACGACCTGGGCGTCGGCGGCGATGGCCGCGGCCGGCGGGGTCGGCTGGTTGGCGTGGCCGCGCCGCTCGCCCGCGGCGACGAACAGGATGACGCCGGCGCCGACCGCCAGGCCCAAGACGAGGAGGGTCCAGGCCGCCGTGGCCCAGCCCGAGCGCCGCGCCGGGATGGCCAGGCTGTCGACGTCGTCGAGAGACACCGCCGCGATCGGCGCCGACGGCACCGGGGCCGGCGTCCGGGCGGGTGGCGCGGTCGGCACCGGGGTCGCGTGGCGCGCCAGCGCGGCGGCGCTCGGCACCTGCAGGCCGGGCGACGACGTTGGCACCGGCCGCGCGAACACGCCGGAGTCGATCGTCCGCCCCGACAGGCCCGGGTTCATGCTCGCGACCAGGTGCTGGTCGGTCGACATGCCGAGGATCTGCGCGACCGCGGCGCCGCGGCCGGCGGTGCACTTGGTCAGCGCGTACTCGAAGGCCTCCATGGTGGCCGGGCGATCGTCGGGGTTGCGCGCCATCGACGCCACGACCAGCGCCGACACCGGGGCCGGGATGGTCGAGCGCAGATGGATCGGCGCCACCGGATCGACCGTGGCCTTCTTGGTCAGGATCTCCATGAAGTTGTCGCCCTGGTAGGGCGGCACGCCGGTCAACATCTCGTAGAGGATCGCGCCCACCGCGTAGACGTCGCAGCGCGCGTCGGCCGGGCGGCCGGCGGCCTGCTCGGGCGCCATGTACTCCGGCGTGCCCATCGCCATGCCCGGGCTGGTCAGCTTGCGCTCGCGGGCCTCCTCGGCCTCGGTGGTCTTGGCGATGCCGAAGTCGAGCACCTTGACGAAGTCGGTGGTGCCGTCGCGGATCGTGAGGAAGATGTTCTCGGGCTTGAGATCGCGGTGGATGATGCCGGCGGCGTGGGCGGCGGCCAGGGCCCGACAGATCTGCTGGGCGATGCGCGTGGCGCGGCCGACGTCGAGGGCGCCCTCGCGCTCGATCACCGAGCCGAGCTCGACGCCCTCGAGGAACTCCATCACGAAGTACGCCGAGCCGTCGGCGGTGGTGCCGGAGTCGGTGACGTCGACGATGTGGGGGTGGCCGATCTTCGACGCGGCGCGGGCCTCGCGGCGGAACCGCTCGACCAGATCGGGCATCCGGCTGTAGCTCGGGTGCAGGACCTTGAGCGCGACCCGCTTGCCGATCTCGACGTGCTCGGCCAGGTAGACCTTGCCCATCCCGCCCTCGCCGATCAGCTCGACGACGCGGTAGCGACCGTCGACGACCAGGCCGATCAGCGGGTGCGAGTCGGCGGCGTCGGCCTCGTCCTCGACCCGGGCCGCCGCCAGGGCCGCGGTGGTGGCGGCGGCGCGGCGATCGCTGGCCTGCCGGCGATCCATGACCAGGTCGCCGCGATCGCTCGACCGGCGTCCGACCGAGCCCGGCGAGCGCACCGCGGTGGCGGCCGCCGAGTCGGCCTGCTTGTACGTGCCGGACTTCTCGACGAGCTGGCGCAGCTCGTCGGTCGGCGGCAGGGTCATGGCCCGGCGCCGGACGTTGGTCAACATGCCCTCGCGCTGGGCCCGCTCGGCGGCGATGTCGTCGGCGAACAGCCCGGCCAGGAACTCGGACATCCGGCTGGCGTCGGTGGTCGGCGCGTTGACCGCGAGCCAGCCCTGGAGGGCCTGGCGCATCTCGTCGCAGCTCGGGTAGCGCTGGTCCTTCTCGGCGGCCAGCGCGCGCAGGACGATGTCGTCGAGCTCGGCCGGCACCCGGGCGGCGCGGCGGCTCGGCCGCAGGACCTCGGGGTTGCGAGCCCGGGCCAGCAGATCCTGGGGCTGCTCCTTGCCCGGCGGGAAGAGCTGGCGCCCGGTCAGGAGCTCCCACAAGACGATCGCGGTCGCGTATTGATCGCTGCGGCCGTCGAGCTTCTCGCCCCGGGCCTGCTCGGGCGACATGTACGCGACCTTGCCGTAGATGATGCCGGGCGCGGTCTTCTCGAGCTTGAGCGTCGACGACGCCAGCCCGAAGTCGGTCAGCTTCACCTCGCCCGTGTACGACACCAGGACGTTGGGCGGCGAGATGTCGCGGTGGACGAGCTGGAGGTCCGGGAAGGCGTGGGCGTAGGCCAGGCCCCGGCACAGCTCCTTGACGATGTAGACCGCGATGTCGATCGGGAACGCGACCTGCTTCTGCGCGCACCGGTTCCAGATCGCGCGCAGGTCGCGACCCTCGACGAAGTCCATCGCCAGGAACAGCTCGCCGTCGACCTGGCCGGCGTCGAACACCGGGATCAGGTTGCCGTGGGACAGCTTGACCACGACCTTGGCCTCGTCGCGGAACCGGGCCACGTACTCGGCGTCGGCCAGGTGGGGCAGGACGGTCTTGATGACCATCATGCGCTCGAGGCCGCGGTCGCCGGTGACCGCGAGGTACAGCGCGCCCATGCCACCTTGGGCCAGGGGTCCGAGAAGGTGGTACTTCCCAAACCGCCGCGGATACTTGTCCAGGTTGGTCCCGGCCGTGGCCATGTTGCTAGAGGCGGCAGCGTACCACGCTCCAGCGCGCGGCTCCAAACCGGTGGCGTCCCAGCGATCGCGCGCCCGCACCTACATCGGGCCGCCGGCGTCGTCGGCCGGCGGGTCGCGCCGCGGGCGGGCCGCGCCTCGGCGGATTTCGCGTAGGATGCCTCGGCCATGGCCGGCCAGCGCGTGCTCGTCATCGATGACAGTCCGACCATCGTCCGGGTGGTCCAGCTCGTCCTGACCAAGGCCGGCTTCGTGGTCGACGTGGCCAGCGACGGCGACGACGGCCTGGCCGCGGCCCGGGCCGAGCGCCCCGATCTGATCTTGCTCGACTTCGTGATGCCGCGCCTGAACGGCTACCAGGTGTGCCGCGAGCTGGCCGCCGATCCGGTGCTGCGCGACGTGCCGGTGGTCTTGATGAGCGCCAAGGGCGATCAGGTCGGCGAGCGCTTCGTCAAGGTGATGGGGATCGTCGACTACATCACCAAGCCGTTCTCGCCCGAGGCGATCACCGCGGTGGTGCAGCACACCGTCACCAAGTACGGCGGCGACGCCGGGCGCGCCGATCCCACGCAGCGCGAGCTGACCGACGGCGGCAACGCGCGGACCCGGGCCCTGGCGGCGCTGCGGTCCCAGCTCACCGACCGGATCGCGGCCCGGGTCGCGGCCCTGTTCGCCCTGGCCGACGCCGCCGACGGCCGGCCCGAGGCTGGGGTGCCGACCGACGGCGGCGCGATCGCCGATACCGTGCGCTCGGCCCTCGACGACGACGCGCTGGGCGACATCCTGGCCCAGGTCGATCCGGTGGCGCTGACCGGCGGGCCGTCCCTGGCCGGCGAGCTGCGGGTCGTGCCGCTGGCCGAGATCCTCCAGCTCCTCGATCACCAGGAGCAGTCGGGCGTGCTGTCGATCACCCGCGACGCCACCCGCATCGACGTGTTCTTCCGCCGCGGCCGGATCGATCAGGCCCTGGGCGTCGGGGTGGCCGACGATCTGCGGCTCGGCCGCTACATCGTCGACGGCGAGCTGATGTCGCGCGAGCGGTTCGACGCCTTCGTCGCGGCGCGCGGCCGCGGTCGCCTCTTGGGCGATGACCTGATCGCCGGCGGCCACCTGTCGCCGATCGATCGCAAGGCGGCGCTGGTGCGCCAGACCTCGGAGCTGGTCTACGAGGCCCTGCGCTGGCGCCACGGCTGGTTCCGGTTCGCGGCCGGTTCGCCGCCGCCAGCGCCGGTGGCCGAGGCCGCCCTCGAGCTCGACGTCGAGGCCCTGCTGATGGAGGGCTTCCGGCGCGTCGACGAGTGGCACCTGATCGAGCGGGCGATCGACGACTTCGAGCTGGTCTTCCTGCGCAACGAGGACGCGGTCGCGCAGATGGGCCGCGGCCGGCTGACCCGCGACGAGCTGACCGTGCTCGAGCTGGTCAACGGCAAGAACAGCGTGAAGGAGATCGTCCGCAAGTCGCGGATGGGCAGCTTCGAGGTGTCGAAGATGTTGTACCGGCTCCTGTCGATCAAGCTGGTGCGGCGCCGGGTCCAGCCGGTCGCGGTGTGAGGACGCGCGGGCGGCCGCGCGGATCGCGACCGCGTCGCCCGGCCGCTACGGCACCGCGGTCATCGCCGCGATCAAGGCGCGGGCGCGGGGGCTGGTCGGTCGCAGCGCGTCCCATGCCACCGGCTCGGTCGGGCAGGTCACCTCGAGGTTGGGATCGAGGAGCCAGCGCAGGCCGTCGGGCGTGAGGACCCACGGGCAGCCGCTCGGTCCCGGCGCGCCCAGCTCGGCGAGCGTGACCTCGGCGCGCCCCGGCGAGCGCCACCAGGTGAAGCCGACCTGGAGCGGACCGGCCGGCGCGCCGCCGATGCCCTGATCGAGCTCGGCCTGGGTCCACAGCGACACCATGCGTCGGCAGTGCACGCTCATGATCTCGCGGTTGATGAGGCCGAGCTCGCAGTCGCCCTCGTGGGTGCCGCGCAGGTGGCGCGGGTGGCGAGCGGTGGCGTCGACCGCCTGGCGCATGGTCGCGGTCACGACCGCGGCGTCGCCGCGGCCGAGCATCGGCAAGGTCGGGTAGCTCACGCGATACTCGACGCCGCCCTGCTGCTCGGTGCGCTCGACCTGCGGCAGGGGGCTGTCGGCGTCGTACACGGTGTCGTCGGCGACCGGCTCGGCGACGTCGGCGACGTCGAGGGCGGCGGCGTTGGCGTCGAAGGCGGCCATGGTGGCGGCCAGGGCCGCGGCGGGCCAGCGGGCGGCGGCCGGCTCGGGTTCGCCGGCGCCCGGGCCGGCGCCCCGGACGATGAACTTGTCGGCGCCGCGCAGCCAGAGCTGCTTGACGGTCGCGTCGCCGCCGCCGCAGCCGACGAAGTAGCCAAAGCCGAGCTCGGCCCGGCCGTCGCCATCGTGATCCGACAGCGCCACCGTCGGCGCCGCGAACCCGGTCAGGTTGGCGGTCGGGCAGTCGGCGCGATCGATCACCTCGCGGACCAGGCGGCGATCGGGCCCGGCCAGGTAGCGGACGGCCAGCACCACGGCGCGGCGATCGCGATCGGCGACCTCGGTGAGCCAGACCTCGGCCGGGCCGTCGCCGTCGGTGAAGCTCACCCCGCCGACCACGTGAGCCCCGCGCCGCGCGCCGGGCGGCGGCGGCGTCCCGGGGGCGATCGGCGCGGCGGCGAAGCGCAGGCCGGCAGCGTCGACGGTCGGCCCGGCGTCGGGGCCAGCCGGGGGCTCGGTGGCGATCGCGGGCGTCGGGGTCGGGGCGGGCGCGCGCTCGCGGCGATCGCCGCAGGCGGTCAGGGCGACGGCGAGGGAGACCAGCGCGATCGCGCGGCGCGGCGCCATCGGCTACGCCAGGGCTTCCTCGGCCAGGCGCTTGACCACCGCGGCGTCGGCGCGGTCGCCGAACTGCTTCTTCACCATGCCGATGATCCGGCCGGCCATCTTGGGGTCCTTGCTCGGCAGGCTGGCCACCGCGGCGGCGACCGCGGTCCGCAGCTCATCCTCGCTGGCCGCGGCCGGCAACATAGTCGCGCACCACGCCAGCTCGAAGTCGAGCTCGGCGACCTGCTCCTTGCCCTTGTCGCCGGCGGCCACGAAGTCGGCGCGCGCCTTCTCCATCGACTTCTTGTAGGTCGCGATCACGTCGAGGACCAGGGCGTCGTCGACCGTCCCCGCGAAGTCCTTGGCGGTGCGGCGCTCCATGATCTTGGTGTTGATCATGCGGACCAGGTTGGCGGTCCGGGCGTCCTTGGCCTTCATGGCGGTGGTCAGTTGTTGACGGAGCTGGGCTTCGAGCGAGTCGGCCATGGGCCGACGTGTAGCACGACCCCGCCGGCGCTACGCTGTCGCCATGGACCTCCGCGCCATCCTCGCGCACAGCCCGACCGTCGCCGTGCTGGGCATCCACGACGACCCGGTGCGCCCGGCGCACTACGTGCCGGCCTACCTGCACGACCACGGCTACCGCATCCTCGGGGTCAACCCGGCCCTGGCCGGCCGGACCTTGTTCGGCGAGGTGGTGGTGGCGTCCTTGGCGGAGCTCGCCGCGCCCTGCGATCTGGTCGACGTGTTCCGTCGGCCCGACGCGCTGCCGGCGCACCAGGCCGAGCTGGCGGCCTGCGCCGCGCCGGTGGTGTGGTTCCAGCTCGGCATCCGCCACGACGCGGTCGCGGCGGGGCTGACCGCGGCCGGCAAGACCGTCATCCAGGATCGCTGCACCCTGGCCGATCATCGCCGCCTGGGCCTGGGTGCGCCTCACCGGTAGGCGGCCTTGGGCCTTGCGCCCGGGCCCCGGGCTGGCCATCTTGCACCGCATGTTGTGGGTCGTCCTCGGCACCGCCGCCCTCGTCACCGCGTTCGTCGTGGTCGGCGTGGTCGTCGATCGCCGCGTGCCGCTCCTGCCGCCGGCCCCCGGGCCTGGCGCCGGTGAGGCGGAGGGCGACGGTCCGGCGGGCGCGGGCGCCAGCCCGGCGCACCGGCAGCTCCGCCCCGGCGAGGCGGCGGCCAACGCGGTCAAGGTCCCGGCCGATTGGCGCAGCAAGCTGGCCACCGGCCGCTGCGCGTGCGGCGAGCCCCTGGCCCTCACCAGCGACGAGGCCATCCGCTTCGACGGCCGGCTCCTGGTGGTGGTGCGGCTGGCGTGCGCGGCCTGTGGTCACACGCGCTCGGTCTACCTCGAGCCGGCCGCCGCCTGACCGCGGTTGCGCTGTCAGAGCGATCGCGTACTCGATCGCCATGCGCATCTACTTCGTCGGCAGCCACGCCACCGGCAAGACCACCTTGTGCCGGTACGTCAGCCGGCGCTACGGCCTGCCCATGATCACCGAGGTCGCGCGGGCGGTGCTGGCGGAGATGGAGAGCTCCCTCGACTCCCTGCGCACCGACATGGATCTGGTCGCCGAGTACCAGGATCGCGTCTTCGGGCGTCAGGTCGCGATCGAGAAGCTGCACGCCGGCGCGTTCGTGTCGGATCGCGCCTTCGACAACCTGGCCTACGCCGCCGAGCACACCACCGTGGTCGCCGACCTGATGGGCGACCAGCGGTTCCGCGACTACATCCGCTGGGTCTCGGACGGCACCGTGTTCTTCCTGCGGCCGCACCGCGATCTGCTCAAGGAGGACGGCGTGCGCGCCGGGGTGTCGTGGGAGTCGGTCTTGCGGATCGACGGGATGATCAAGCTCCTGCTCGAGCAGCACCGCATCCCCTACCTGCCCCTCGAGAGCGTGTCGATGCAGGAGCGCGTGCGCGCGGTCGAGTTCGTGCTGTCGCGGGCCGGCCTGGCCCCGACCGCCAATGCTGGCGCCGGTGAGCGCGCGAAGACCAGCGACGGTGGCCGCGCGGTCGAGTCGGCGGCGACCCCGGCGTACGACGCGCTGCGGGCGCAGCTCGGCGGCGCGGTCGTGCGCGTGTCGTAACTAAGAGAGGGTCTTTCGAAAAGACCCGCGTGACTAAGAGAGGGTCTTTCGAAAAGACCCTCCCCCACAAGACGTGGGGCCCCCACCCGAAACGATCCGAAGGCGGGTTGGGACGCGGAGCGGGGGCGAGACGAGGCGGAGGCGGAGCGGGGGGCGAGGCGGGGGCGGAGAGCGAGACGAGCGGAGGGCGAGGCGGGGGCGGTGAGGGAGAGGGAGGCCGAGACCGAGACGGAGGCCGAGACCGAGGCGGAGACCGAGGCCGAGGCCGAGGCCGAGTCTGAGACCGAGGCGGAGACCGAGACCGAGGCGGAGACTGAGTCCGAGTCCGAGTCCGAGTCCGAGTCCGAGACCGAGGCGGAGGCGGAGACCGAGGCGGAGACAGAGGCAGAGGCCGAGGCGGAGCGAGCGCGTGCGCCTGGTGCGACGATCGGCCGCGGTCGGGCATCGTAGGGCCCGATGCGACTCGCCTTGGCATCCTGGGGTACCGAGGGCGATATCCGCCCGTTCTTCGCGCTCGCCGCCGCCCTGACCGCGCGCGGTCACGAGGTCCGGCTGGCCTACGTCAACGTCGATGGCACCGACCTGAGCGACCTGGCGCGGGCCACCGGGGTCGCGGCCGAGCCGGTGGCAGCGCCGTACTTCGCGGCGCACCGGGAGGCGATCGCGAGCCGGGCCCGGACGACCCTCGGGCGCGCCAACCCGCTGGCCCAGCTCCGCATGATCCTCGAGGACACCCTCGATCCGGTGGCCGACGAGCTGGCGGCCGCGGCGGGCGCGCTGGCGAGCTGGAGCGAGGCCGCCGTGGTCCACCTGATGGCGCACCCGGCAGCGACCGCGGTCGAGCTGGCCGGCCGCCCGCTGGCGGTGGTCGCCTTCGCGCCGATGTTCGCGACGAGATGGCGGCCGCCGATCGGCGCGCCGGATCTCGGTCGCTGGCTCAACCCGGGGCTGTGGGCGATCGCCCGCCGGGCGATGGACGGGCTCCTCGGGCCGCGGGTCAACAGCGTGCGGGCGCGGCTGGGGGCACCGCCGATCACTGGCGTGTCGTCGGCGCTCCTGGCGCGGGCCAGGCTCGCGCTCCTGGCGATGTCGCCAGCGCTCGTGGTGCGACCCGACGACTGGCCGGCGACGATCGCGGTGACCGGCGAGCTCGCGGTGGCCGGCGAGGCCGGTCCGCTGCCCGCGGCGCTATCGGCGTTCCTCGACGGGGGCGCGCCGCCGATCTACGTGACCCTCGGCAGCATGGGGACGCTGCACCCCGACCGCGCGCGCCAGGTCGCCGACGCGGCGCTGGCGGCGACCGCGGCGCTCGGCCACCGCGCGATCGTCCAGGTGCCGGCCGAGGTCGCGGCGGCCTTGCCCGCGGCGGACCACGCGGCGATCGTGACCCGGGCGCCCCACGCCGCGGTCTTCCCGCGGTGCAGAGCGATCGTCCATCACGGCGGCGCCGGCACGACCCACGCCGCGCTGCGCGCGGGCAAGCCGTCGGTGGTGCTGCCGCTCATCGCCGATCAGCCGTTCTGGGCCGGCGAGCTGCACCGCCGCGGCGTCGCCGCGCGGCCGCTGTCTGCGACGGCGGTGACCGCGCGTCGCCTGGAGGCGCGCCTGCGCTCGGCCCTCGAGCCCGCGGTGGTGGCGCGGGCGGGCGCGCTCGGTGCGGCGGTCGCGGCCGAGGATGGCGCGGCGGCGGCGGTCGCGGCCGTCGAGCGCGCGTTCGCGTGAGTCGAGGCGCTACGACGCGGCGCGCGGCGCGGCCAGGAGCTGGTCCCACTCGCCCGACGCCAGGAGCTTCTCGAGATCCTGAAAGCCGCCGATGAGGACGCCCTTCACGAAGATCATCGGGAAGGTCGGCCAGCCGGTCCACAGCTTGAGTGCGTTGCGGCGCCGCCAGGTGTTCAGGTAGCTGCCGTACTCGAGGTAGTGAAATGGCGTGCCCTTGGCGGTCAGGGCCTTGCGCGCTTTGCGCGGGAACGGGTTCTGCTTCATGCCGATCACGACGACGTCGTGGGCGGCGATCGCGGCCTCGACCTCGGCGATGAGATCCTGGTGGTGGCTGGCGACGGTGTCGCGGATCGCGGGATGGAGGCGGGACTCGGGGAGCACGGCGCGCGGCATGCCGCACTGTAGCGGCGTATGGGCCCGGCGCCAGAGCCGGAGGGGGGGACCGGGAGACGGAGGCCGAGACCGAGGCGGACACGGAGGCCGAGACCGAGACCGAGACCGAGACCGAGTCCGAGACCGAGTCCGAGACCGAGACCGAGACCGAGACCGAGACCGAGACCGAACCCGAGACCGAACCCGATCCCGAACCCGATCCCGATTCCGAACCCGATCCCGAACCCGATTCCAGTAGCTCGTCGCAGGGGTGGGCTCGCTACAGGGTCGCGTCGAGCCACAGCGGCAGGTGGTCCGAGATCCGGACGGTCTGCGCGACCGCCGAGGCGCCCGGGCGGATCCCGCGGGTGTAGATCGCGTCGAGGCGCATGTTGAGCCACTGGCTGGTCGGCGCGCTGTCGGCGACCGGCGTGTCGAGCCCGGCGGCACGAACCGCGCGCTCGAGGCGATCGTCTTGCACGCCGGCCGGCACCGGGATCAGGTGGCCGAGCCAGACGAAGGGGCTGGTGTTCATGTCGCCGCCGATGATGACGGCGCCGTCCCAAGCCGCGGCCGCGTCGAGGACCGGCCGGAGCTGACCGATGCGCGCGGCCGGGTTGATGCGGTTGTCGAGGTGAGTGGCGAACAGCCGGACCGGACCGGCGGCGCCGTCGAGGGTCGCGGCGAGGGCGACCCGGCGCGCCGAGTTGACGACCGTGCCGTGGTACGGGAGCTCGAGGACCAGGACGTCGCGCAGCGGGTGGCGGCTCAGGATCGCCACGCCCGAGGTGCCGCCGTCCTGCTGGTGGCCCGGGGCGTAGACCGAGGCCAGCCCGAGGCGCTGCCCGGCCTCGCAGGCCGCGCTGCACTCGCCGCGCGCCGGCACCTCCTGGAGCAGGATCACGTCGGCGGTGGCCAGGTCCGGGTGCCCGGCCAGGGCCTCGGCCAGCGCAGCGCCGCCCCGGCCGTGGATGTTGAACGTGACGACTCGCAGCGCGGTCGGGGCCGGCGCGGTCGCCGTCGGCGTCAGGCGCAGTTCGGGGCGCGGGTCGCGAGGTGGGGCGCGGTTGACGGCGGCGCAGCCGGCGACGGTGACGAAGCCGAGGGCGACGAGGGCGCGCCGCGAGGAGAGGGTGGTGGGCGAGGGCACCGCCGGCGTCGGAGCAAGACCGCGGCCAGCCCGCGGCCTGCGTCCGCGCCGCCTCTGGCCGCGCCGGTGGTGGATCTTCCACGTCGGCGCCGTTCGCCCGGGCGAGGTTCGACTACCATCCGGCGCCATGACCCACCCCAACGCCGCCCTGATCGACCGCTTCTACCAGGCGTTCGGGCGCCGCGACGCCGCGGCGATGGCCGCCTGCTACCACGCCGAGGTCGAGTTCTCGGACCCGGTCTTCCCGTCGCTGCGCGGCGCCGAGGCCGGCCGGATGTGGGCCATGTTGTGCGCCCGCGGCAAGGACCTCACGATCGAGCACTCCGGGGTCCTGGCCGACGACACGACCGGGGTCGCCCACTGGGACGCGCGGTACTCGTTCTCGGCGACCGGACGCAAGGTGCTGAACCGGATCGACGCTAGCTTCCGGTTCCGCGACGGCCTGATCGTCCACCACGTCGATCGCTTCTCGTTTTACCGCTGGTCGCGTCAGGCCCTGGGGCCGGTCGGCTTGCTGCTGGGCTGGACCCCCCTCGTGCGCAACAAGGTCCGGGCCCAGGCCGCCAAGGGCCTGGCCGAGTTCCGCGGCTGACCGGCGACGACCCCGGCGGCGGTTGCCCGCGCGCCGCGGCTCGGCCGTGATACCCTCTCGCTCCATGCGTCGTACCCCGATCTTGACCGCGATGCTCTGGACCGCGACCGCTGGTGCATGCGGAGATGAGAACCCGGCGATCATCGACGCCACGATCGCGGACGGGCCGGCCTTCGACGCCGCGGTCGACGCGCCGACGGTCAACTTGACCTACCCGACGACCCTGGCGCTCGGCGCCGAGTGCGGCGGCGCGACGACGTCGGCCGACTTCATGATCGAGAACGCCGGCTCCACGGCGGTCACCGTCACGACCCTCGCCGCCACCGCCGGGTTCACCGTGGTCGCCAGCCTGCCGATGACCCTCGCCGCTGGCCAGTCGGTGGCGGTGACCGTGACGCCGCCGGCCGCGGTGATCGGTACCGATCGCGGCGGCACGACCGTGACCGGCACGTTGACCGTGACCACCGCCGAGGCCGGCGCGCTGGCCACGACGGTGGCGTTGACCAGCACGATCACCGGCGCCAACCTCGAGCTGGTCGATGGCGGCGGCGCCGCGATCTCGACCCTGACCATGGGCGGTACGAGCGTGTGCCCGGCCCCCGGCTTCGTCGGCATCCGCAACAGCGGCAACGCCCCGGCGACGATCGGCGTCAGCGTCACCAGCTCGAGCCCGTTCACCTTCGGCTCCTTCGCCAGCGACGTCGTGATGCCGGGCGGCACGATCGATCACCAGCTCTCGGTGTTCACCTTCGGCCCGTGCGAGGGCACCGGTACCGTCGAGTACTCCGCCTCGGGGTCGGTGTGCACGACCACCCCGGCGGTGCTCAACGTCAGCTACTCGATCGTCGGCTCGTCGTCCTGCTTCTGCAGCTAGCGCGCGATGACCCGCGTCGTCGTCCTCTGCCCGTTTCTCACCCACATCGAGCCGCTGTGCGAGCGCGGCCTGCGCGCCGCCGAGACCGCCGGCTTCGAGGTCCGGCGCTACGCCGCGACCGCCGCGGTCGATCGGACCCGCGCCGACGCCGCGACCGCTGCGCTGGCCGACGGCGCCGACGCGCTGGTGTGGGTCGACAGCGACGTCGCGTTCACCGTCGACGAGCTGCGCGCGCTGTGCGGTCACGGCGCGCCGCTCATCGGCGGCCTCTACCCCAAGAAGGGCGTGCGCGACTTCGCGGCGCACTTCCTGCCCGAGACCCGCGAGTTCGGGGTCGGCGACGCCGGCTCGGTGTTCGAGGTCCGCTACCTGGGCGCGGGCTTTCTCCACGTCGCCCGCGCGGTGTTCGACGACGTCCGCCGCCACTTCGGGCTGCCGGTGTGCAACACCCGCTTCGGCGCCGCGACGGTGCCGTACTTCTTGCCGATGGTCGTGCCCGATCGCGATGGGCCGCCGGGGAGCTACTGGTATCTCGGCGAGGACTACGCCTTCTGCGAGCGCGCGCGCCAGGCCGGGCATCGGGTCCTGGTCGACAGCACGTTGCGCCTGGGTCACGTCGGCAGCTACGCCTACGGCTGGGAAGACGCCGGCACCGCGGTGCCCCGCGTGACCGGCGCGCGGTTTCGACTGGGCGGTGACGGCGCGACCGTCCTGCCGGCCGGGTCGCCAGCGGCGCCGCTTGTGTCGCCGGTCGGCACCGAGTAGCGTCGCGGCGGCGGCGACGTGCCGCCTTTTCGGGGGAACGCCATGGATGACGATTTCGGTTCGCCGTTTGGTCTGATGGGCCTCATGAGCATGTTCGCGTCGGTGGTCGCGATGCTCCTGTTCGTGGTGCTGTGGGGCGGCGTCATCGCCTATGTGCTGGCGCGCTGGCGCCAGAACCGCGCGCCGGTCGAAGACCCGCAGTTCGGTCTGAAGTTCGCGCTGCACCTGTTCCGGGTGCTCGGCTTTCACGCCCTGCTCCTGGGCGCGTTTCTCCTGGTCTACGCCGTGCTGCTCAAGGGCAACAGCGACGAGCGCTCGCCGGTGTGGCGGTCCGCGTTCGGGTTGCTCGTCCCCGGCGGCATCCTGTTTGGCACCCACACGCTCTTGCTGTCGTCGGTGACCAACCAGGCGGCCTTCCCCTTGATCGGGCGGATGTTCGCCGGGCTGTCGCTCATCATGAGCGGCCTGGTCGGCTCGATCGCGATGATCGTCGCGTGCCAGATGCTCTTCGCGAAGGGCTCGAGCGGCGACGCCGGCCGGGCGGTGTGGTCGGCGGTGCTGGTGTACCTGTCGGCCTGGGGCGTCCAGGGCGTGATGTTCGTGTCGCGCCACGCCCCGCCCGACGGCGCGGCGCCGCCGCAGGCCGGCGGAATGGTCGCGGGGCCGCCCGTCGCGCCCGCGCCCGCGGTGCCTGAGCCGATGCGCCAGCCGCTGTCGTGATTTTCTGCACCCGGTGCGTGGTGCGCGGAGACAGTGGTCTCTAACTCGGACTCGGTCTCGGACTCGGTCTCGGACTCGGCCTCGGACTCGGTCTCGGACTCGGACTCGGTCTCGGACTCGGACTCGGCCTCGGTCTCGGCCTCGGACTCGGACTCGGGTTCGGGTTCGGGTTCGGGTTCGGACTCGGGTTCGGTCTCAGCTCGCCACGAGGGCGTCGATGGCGGCGCCGAGGGGGGCTGCGAGGGGATGGGCGGCGATGCGGGCGCGGAGCTCGGCGGCGCGCTCGGCGCGCTGCTGAAGGGGGACGGGGGCGAGGCGCGGGCCGTCGAGGATGGGGGCGACGAGGCGGACGGCGGCGTCGAGGGCGGCGCGCCGCAGGTCGGCGTCGGACAGGAGGGGCAGGGCGGCGGCGAGGGTGTTGACGAGGCGCTTGCCGTCGCGCGGGGTCTCGCACAGCGCCAGGCCGAGGCCGGTGGTGGCGTCGGGATCGAGGAGCGGCAGGATGGGATCGATGGTGCGCCCGAGGCGCTCGGCGGCGCGGGCGAGGCCGCCAGCGACCAGGCGAGCGAGCAGCACGCGATCGACGGCGGGGACGGCCAGCTCGACGTGGATCAGGCGCGCGAGGGCGGCCGGGTCGAGGGCCCGGCTGGCCAGGGCCCGGCGGTCGTAGGCGACGATGAATCCGAGGTACGGGATCTGGGCGAAGACCCGGAGCGCGCCGACAGCCGCCGCCAGCTCGCGATCGACCAGGCGATCGAGGTGATCGATGACGATCACCACGCGCTTGCCGAGCTGCTGGGCGTTCTCGACCAGCTCGGCCCGGGCCGAGGCCGCTGAGCGCTGGACCGCCCCCGCGACGTCGACCTTGACGCCGGCCAGGCGCACCGCGGTCGACACCACCTCGCCGTAGCGGGCCAGGGCGTCGCGCGCGGCGTCGGCGGCCTCGACGACGCCGCCCGACTTGAAGACCTCGTGGACCGTCGCGGTCATGGCCGCGAGCGTGGCGTCGGCGGTGCCGTGGTCGCCGGCGTCGATCGCCACGGTCGCGACCTCCGGGCGCTCGGCCAGGAGCAGCCCGGCTAGGTGGAGGACGCTGGTCTTGCCGATGCCGGCGGTGCCGACCAGGCCGATGACCCGCGGCGTCGCCGCCGGGGACGCGCAGGCCAGCTCGACCAGGCGCTCGGCCAACGGCGCGTGGCCCAGGAGGTCGTCGGCCGGGCCCGCGATCGGGACGTCGGGCAGAAGCTCGATGCCGGGATCGATGGGCATGGGCCGACGATACCGGGCGGGCGGCGGTCGCGACAGTCCGCGCGGCGCGGCGGTCGGGCGCCGATGCGCGTCACGTCACCGCTGGCGACGCCGCCGCCGGCGCAACGCGACGACGGCGCAACGCGCGATCGGGGCACCGGCGGAGGCTCCGCCGGCGCTACCGGCTACGCCGGCCCACCAGGCCGAGGCCTCGCGCTACGCTCCCTCCCCATGGTTCGCCGCGCCCTGATCTGGGTCGATCTGCAGTACGACTTCTGCCCCGGCGGCGCCCTGGCGGTGCCCGACGGAGACGCGACGATCGCCGTGGCCAACCGGCTCGCCGCTCAGCTCGACTGCGTGGTCGCGACCCAGGACTTGCACCCGCCGGACCACGGCAGCTTCGCCGTCAATCACCCCGGGACCGCGCCATACCAGACCATCGACCTCCACGGCCTGCCGCAGGTCTTGTGGCCGGCCCACTGCGTGCGCGGCACCCGCGGCGCGGCGCTGCACGACGGCCTGGCGCGCCATCGCCTGGCCGCGGTCTTCGCCAAGGGCACCGATCCGACGATCGATAGCTACAGCGGCCTGTGGGACAACGGCCGGCGCAAGGCCACCGGGATGGGAGCCTGGCTCGCGGCCCGCGGCGTGACCGAGCTGGTCGTCCTGGGGCTGGCCACCGACTACTGCGTCAAGGCCACGGCCCTCGACGCGCGCGCCGACGGCTTCGCGGTGACCCTGGTGGCCGACGGCTGTCGGGCGGTCGACCTGGCGCCGGGCGACGGCGACCGGGCGATCGAGGCGATGCGCGCGGCCGGGGTGGCGGTGACGACCAGTGCGGCCTTCTTGGGGTGAGGTCGACATCGACGGCGGACGAGGGGGAGGCCGAGGCCGAGACGGAGGCGGAGACGGAGACCGAGGCCGAGACGGAGACCGAGGCCGCGGCGGAGACCGAGACCGAGGCCGAGACCGAGACCGAGGCCGAGACGGAGACCGAGACCGAGGCGGAGACCGAGACCGAGGCCGAGACCGAGACCGAGACCGAGGAGCCGCCGAGGTGAAGCGCGCCGGCAATGTGGGTTAACGCTGGCGGCGACGCGGCCGTCTTTCGCTCATGAGGCCGCCGAGATCATGTCGTGCCGACGCTTGAGGTGGCGGCCGGTCCGGCGCATGGTCGGGCGGTGGTGGCAGCCGCGACCGACGCCAGCGTCGCCGAGCTGGTGGTGGCCGCGCAGGGCGGACACCGCGGGGCCTTCGCGACGCTCTACGAGCGCTTCCATCGCGCGGTCCATGCGGTGGCCCTGGCTCGGGTCGGCCCGTCCGACGCCGGCGATGTGGTCCAGGACGTCTTCGCGCGGGCCTGGCGCAAGCTCGGCGACGTCCGCGATCCGGCGGCCTTCCCCGGGTGGCTCATGACGATGGCCCGCCACCGCGCGATCGATCGCGCCCGGGCCCGCGGCCCGGTGATCGAGGCCGGCCCCGACCGCGGCGCGCCGCCGCCGCCGACCGCCGAGGCCGCGGCCGCCCTGGCCGCGATCCGGGCCTTGCCCGAGGCCTACCGCGAGACCTTGCTCATGCGCCTCGTCGAGGGCCTGACCGGTCCGGAGATCGCCCTGCGCACCGGCCTGACACCCGACTCGGTCCGGGTAAACTTGCACCGAGGCATGAAGCTCCTGCGCGAGCGCCTCGACGGAGGAACGCCATGAGCGACGACTATCTGTGGGACCGGCGGGGCGCCGATCCCGAGGTGGCGCGCCTCGAGGCGTTGCTCGGCGGCCTGGCCCACGACGCGCCCCTGGCCCCGCTGCCCGAGCGGCCGCGGCGGCGCGCCTGGTGGATCGGCGGCGCAGCGGTGGCGCTCGCGGCCGCGGCGGCGATCGCGCTGGTGGTCACGCGCGGCGCCGGGAGTTCGGCCAACGGTTGTGCCGGCGGCGCCGGGTTCGCGTTCCGGGCCGACGGCGAGACCCGGTGCCAGGGCGGAGTGGCGGCCCGCGGCGTCTTGCCGGTGGGCGGCTGGCTCGAGACCGCGCCGGGCGCGACCGCCGCGGTCACGATCGCCGACATCGGCGCGCTCACCCTGGCCGGCGACTCGCGCCTGGGCCTGACCGCGACCGGCAGCGGCGAGCATCGCCTGGCCTTGACCCGCGGCACCCTGACCGCCGAGGTGGTGGCGCCGCCGCGGCTGTTCGTGATCGACACGCCGGGCGCGACCGCGGTCGACCTGGGCTGCGCCTACGAGCTGGCGGTCCTGCCCGACGGACGCACCCGCCTGACTGTGACCGGCGGCGTGGTCGAGCTCGGCGCCCACGGCCGCACCGCCTTCGTCACGGTCGGCCACACCGTCACCACCGCGCCGGGGCGTGGGCCGGGGACGCCGGTGGCCTTCGACGCAGCGCCGGCGCTCAAGGCCGCGGTCGAGCGGGTCGATCGCGGCGAGGCCGGCGCGTTGGCCGAGGTCGTGGCCGCCGCCGGACCGGGCGACACCCTGACCCTGTGGAACCTCCTGGCCAACGCCGCGCCCGCCGAACGCCCGGCGATCTTGGCCACGCTCGACGAGCTGTTCCCACGTCCGGAGTGGATCCTGGCCGACGACGTGGTGGCCGGTCGCCCCGAGGTCATCGCCGCGCTGCGCGACGTCCTGACCAGCGGGGTATGGCTGGCGCCCGACGCTCTGCCGCCACCGCCGCCGCCGTCCGCGCCGCCGTCCGCGCCGCCGCCCGCCGGGACCTGGCGCTGATCGTCCGTGATCGTCTACGCGCGGCGCGCGATCGCCGCCGCCGGGAATTGACGGCGCGCTCGCCGCGCTCTACCTACGGCGGATGGCGCACGCACAGCGTCAACCCTGGTCGGTCGCGCCGAGCCTCGGCGCCTTCGCGGCCGCGTCGCTCGCGGCCGCGCTCCTCCTCGACGGAGGCGTGCGCGCGATCCGGCACTTGCCGATCGAACGGCCGGCGCCGCCGCCGTCGGCGCCGACCGCGCCGAGCCAGGCCGACGGCGCGCCCCCGGTCGCCGAGGCCCCGCCGCCGCCCTTGCCGCCGCGCCCCGACCTGGCGCCGGAGCGCGCGCCCGGCGGCAAGCCGCTGTCGATCGCCGGCAAGACCGTCGAGGACTTCTGCGTCGAGCCCCTCGGCGCCACCGACGCCTGCCGGCGCTGGTCCCTCGACGGCTTCTACGCGGCCCTGGCCGCCAGCGAGGCCGGGCGCGCGCCGCGGGCCACCCGGGTGTCGTGGTACGGCGACTCGGTGTCGGCGGCCGACGCCGTTCCCGGTCGGCTGCGGGCTCGCCTGCAGGACGTGTTCGGCGACGGCGGCCCGGGCTTCGTGCACGCGGTCGCGCCCCACCGCTTCAACCACAACCTCGCGGTCGCGCGCAGCGCGTCGGGCTCGTGGAAGTCCTGGGGCGTGTCCCTGGCCAACATCGGCGACGACCTGTACGGCGTCGGCAACGCGACCGCCGAGGGCCACGGGACGATCAAGCTCTCGGCCAAGACCCCGACCGGCAAGCTGTCGGCGGTCGAGGTCTACTACCTGGCGCAACCCGGCGGCGGCACCGCCGAGCTGGTCGTCGACGGTGAGGTCAAGGCCAGCCTCGACACCGCCGCCGAGAAGAAGCAGGCCCGCTTCGCGGCCGTGGCCCTGGCCGACGCCGAGCACAAGCTCGAGCTGCGGTCGTCGGGCAAGGTGCGGCTGTTCGGCTTCACCCTCGAGCGCGCCGCCGGCGTCGTCGTCGACAACATGGCGTTGGTCAGCGCCAACGCCAAGAACATGCTCAACAACCGGGCCGACCACTGGACGAGCCAGCTCGCGCATCGCGAGGCCGATCTGATCGTGATCATGATCGGCACCAACGAGGCGCAGTGGTTGTCGGGCAGCGACCGCGCAATGGCCGAGTACCTGGAGACCTGGCGCAAGCTCCTGGCGCCGGTGCGCGCCGCGCGACCCCAGGCGTCGTGCCTGGTCGTCTCGCCCCTCGATCAGGCCGAGGTCAAGGACGACAAGCTGGTGCCGCGCCGCGGTCTGCCGGCGATGGTCGCGACCCAGCGGGCGGCGGCCCAGGCCCTGGGCTGCGGCTTCTGGGACACCTTCACCTGGATGGGCGGTTCGGGCGCGGCGATCAAGTGGAACCGGCGCGGGCTCCTGGGCTCCGACTTCGCGCACATGTCCGGCAAGGGCAGCGCCCAGGTCGCCGATGGCCTGGCGGACGCGCTGATCGCCGGCTACAAGGCCTACAAGGGCCGGTGACGACGCACCGATCGATAGCCGCGCTGGTCGCGCTCGTCGGCGCGTGCAGCGGCACGCCCAGCGAACCCGCGCCGCGGACCCCGAGCGTCGAGGCCGCGCCGGCCGGCGACGACGCGCGCGACGCCGGGCTCGACGACGCCGCCCCGCCCGACGCCGCGCCGGTCCTGCCGGTCCTCGCCGTCCCCCCCGGCGCCCTCGACGGCTTCCACGCCGCCCTCGATCGCGCCGCCGACGGTCGCGTCCTGGTGATGGTCTTCGGCGACTCGCACACCGCCGGCGATCAGCTCACCGGCACGTTGCGCCGGCTGCTGGGCGCCGCCCACGGCTTCGGCGGCCGCGGCTTCGTCTTGCCGGGCCGGCCGGCGATCCGTCACTACTACCTGCGCGACATCGCCTACGGCTCCGAGGGCAAGTGGCAGGCCGAGCTCGGCGGCAAGCGCGACAACCGCGAGCCCTTCGGCCTGGCCGGGGTCCGCAGCCACACGACCGACAAGCGGGCGGTGGCGTGGGTCGCGACCTGCGCGAGCTGCCCGGTCGATCAGGTGGCGCGCTTCGACATCTTCCACCTGATGACCGCGACCTCGGGGGCCTTCAGCTACCGGGTCGACGATGGCCCGTGGACCAAGGTGTCGACCCGGCTGCCGCGCGGCGCCGCCGGTCCGACGCCGACCGTGACCCCGGTCGCGGTGCCCGACGGCCGCCACAAGCTGACCCTCAAGCACGCCGGCGGCGGGCCGATCGAGCTGTTCGGCGTCGCCCTCGAGCGCGACCGCGGGGTCGTGGTCGACGCCCTCGGCGTGGTCGGTCGGCGCCTGACCCACCTGGCGAGCTGGGACTGGTCGGTGATCGGCCCACAGGTGTCGGCGCGGGCGCCGGCCCTGGTGGTCCTGCAGTACGGCACCAACGAGGCCGACGATCCGACCCTCGATCTCGGCGCGCTGGCCCGGGCCTACGACAAGGTCATCGCCGAGGTCCGGGCCGCCGCCCCCGGGGCCTCGATCCTACTCCTCGGTCCCCCCGACATGGGCGAGCGCGAGGCCGGGCGGGCCTGCGACAAGCTCCCGCCGCCCGCCGATCCCGACGCCGGCGTGCCCTTCGAATGCCAGTGGCGGACGCCGGCCATGTTGCCGCTGGTGATCGACGTCCAGCGCCAGGCCGCGGCGCGCAACCAGGTCGCGTTCTTCGACACCTTCGCCGCCATGGGAGGCGGCAACCAGATGGAGGCGATGTTCACCGCCGATCCGCCGCTGGCGTTCTCGGATCACGTCCACCTGACCGCGCTCGGCTACCAGCGCTGGGCCGAGCTCCTGGGCGCCGCGCTCGCCGACGAGCGCGCCCGCTGGCGCGCGATCGATCCGACCGCGCGGCCCGCGCCGTAGCGCGATGCTGTTCTCCAGCCCGCAATACCCGCTGTTCCTCGCGGCGGTGTTCTTCCTCTACGGCCTGGCCCGCACCGGCCGGTGGCCCGGCTCGATCGCGCGGGTCCTGCTCATGGTCGTCCTGGGCGACCTGGTCTACGTGCTCCTCACCCACGAGGTCGCGTCGCTGTGGGATCCGATCGGCGGCGTCGCGCTGTCCTTGCTGATCGACGCGCCGGCGCCGGAGCTGTGGCGCTTGCCGCTCGGCCTGTTCGTCCTGGGCGGCTCGATCCGGCTCGGCCTCAACCTGGCGGGCCGCCACGCACCGGCGTCGCCGTCCGCGCCCGCCGCGCTCACCCACCGCGGCACCCGCGCCCGCGTCGTCCGTCGGGGCAAGAAGGGCAAGGGCAAGGGGCGCCCGGCCGCGCCGCCCAGCACCACCGGCGATCCGGCCGCCGCCGAGCGCGTGTCGGCCTGGTCGGCTCACGTCCTGACCGGCGTCCTCCTCGCGCTGGGATGCGCGGTCGCGATCGGCTGGCTGACCGGCACCCTCGACGCGATGTCGGCCGCCCTCGCCGCGATCGGTCACCTGGTCTACCTGATCGGCCTGGGCTTCGCGATCGGCGCGGCCCAGACCGAGCGCGGGCGCCGGCTCGGCCGCGTCCTCATCCTCGGCCTGGTCAGCGCGGTCTTCTACCACGCGTGGGCGGCCGGCCAGACCGGCGCCTACCAGTACCTCCTGGCGCTGATCGCAGCGACGATCGTCCTCGACTTCTACCTGGCGCGTGCGATCGAGGCCAGCGAGCAGCCGTGGCTGCGTCTGACGCTCCTGATCGTCAGCCTGGTGTCGAACCTCGGCATCCTCGCGGTCTTCAAGTACGCCGACTTCTTCCGCCTCGAGGTCCTGGGCGTCGACGGCGAGCCGTGGCATCTGCTCCTGCCGGCCGGCATCTCGTTTCACACCTTCCAGTCGTTGTCGTACACCGTCGACGTCTACCGCCGCGAGATCCGCGCGACCCGCTCGGTGGTCGAGCTGACGACCTTCGTCTTGTTCTTCCCGCAGCTCGTGGCCGGGCCGATCGTCCGCGCCCGCGAGCTCCTGCCTCAGCTCTCGGACCTGCCGCTGTTCGAGCGCACCCGCGCCGCCGACGGCCTGTTTCGCATCCTGGTCGGCCTGGCCAAGAAGGTCGCGCTGGCCGACTTCCTCGGCGGCGCCCTGGCCGATCGGGTGTTCCAGCACCCCGAGTGGTACTCGTCGGCCGAGGTCGCGGCCGGCGTGGTCGCGTACGCGTTCCAGATCTACCTCGACTTCTCGGCCTACAGCGACATCGCGATCGGCTCGGCCCAGCTCCTGGGCTTCACGCTGCCGGAGAACTTCCGCACGCCGTATCGCTCCCCCAGCCTGCAGGACTTCTGGCGGCGCTGGCACATCTCGCTGTCGTCGTGGCTGCGCGACTACCTGTACATCCCGCTCGGCGGCAATCGCGGCGGCGAGCTGTCGACCTATCAGAACCTGATCCTCACCATGCTCCTCGGCGGGCTGTGGCACGGCGCCAACTGGACCTTCATCGTCTGGGGCCTGCTCCACGGCGGCGGCCTGGCGGCCACGCGCCTCACCCAGCGCGCGACCCGGCCGCTGCGGGTGCTGGCGATCGCCAGCGGGATCTTCGCCGTCGGTCTGACGATCGATCTCGTCGGGCTCGAGCCGAGCCAGCCGTGGGCGCACCTGGCCTTCGCCTGGCTCTACAGTGTGCCGCTGTGGGCGGCGCTGACCGCGCTCCTGGCCGGGTTGCCGGAGCCGACCGTGGTCGGTACGCCGCGGCCGCAGCTCGCCTTGCTCTACCGGCTCGCCGCCGGCGCGGCCTTCGCCGGCGCCCTGGCCATGCTGCAGTGGGGGCCGGTGCCGCTGGTGTCGATGCTGGTCGTGATGGGCGCGATCGCGGCGCTCTTCGCCGACGTCGCCGAGGTCGGGCC
Organism: Kofleriaceae bacterium; assembly: GCA_018057825.1. Taxonomy (GTDB): domain Bacteria; phylum Myxococcota_A; class Polyangia; order Haliangiales; family Haliangiaceae; genus UBA2376. Next base: position 74,044 of record JAGPCY010000032.1, read on the forward strand.
GAGCCCGGCCGCGGCCGTCGCCTGGGGCCAGTGGGCGCTAGCGCGGGGCGTCGCCGTGGTGCTGGTCTTCGTCTACGTGTGCCTGGCGTGGATCTTCTTCCGCGCGGTCGACTTCGATAACGCCCTGGCGGTGCTGTCGCGGCTCGGCGCCCTCGAGTGGGACACCCCCAACCTGATCCCGGTGGTCAAGCTCGCGCTCCTGACCGCGGTGGTCAGCCACTGGTTCGCGCCGCGCAGCTTCGCCGCCCTGCGCGACGCCTTCGTCCGCGCGCCGTGGTGGGCGCAGGGCGTGGTGATGGCCGCCGCCGCGCGGATCCTCGCCGAGCTCGCGCACCCGACGATCGTGCCGTTCATCTACTTCCAGTTCTGACTTCCAGTTCTGAGCCTGGCGACCGCGGCTCAATCGATCGTGCCGACGATCAGATCGTCGAAGCCGATCACGTCGGAGCCGGGCTCCGCCCCGGGGCCATCGACGATCGTGACCACGACCCGATCGAATCGCCGGCTGGGATCGACCCGCCCGTAGAAGGCGAGGTTGCCGTCGATCGCGTCGACCGGCGGGACCTCGAGGGTGTCGACCACGGTGGCGCCCATCGCCAGCTCGATCCGCAGGGTGCTGCCGAAGTCGCCGGCGTCGGTGATGAACATCCCGACGGCGTCGGCCGGCTCGCCCAGGTTCAGCGTGAACGCCGCCGCCGACTGCAGCCAGCGCCCGACGTCGACCACGCCGCCCGGTCCCGGGGTGGTGTTGAAGCGCCCGTAGCCGGTCTCCTCCGAGACCGTCGCGTACATGGCGGGCTGGAGGCCGGTCCGGCTCTGCTCCAGCCGGGTGCGACCGCCACCCCAGTCGGTCAGCACTTGCAGCGACGCCGGATCGCCGGCGCCCGGCAGCGCGCCCAGGGGAGCGGCCTCGAAGCCCTCCGAGGCTCGCCGGGTCAGCCGGGCCACGAACGCGGCCTGGGCGGCGACGGCGGCGCTGCCGCTGGTCGGGAACACGCCGCCCGCGGCCTGATCGACCGCGTTGTTGCCGAAGAACGTGCCGGGCGTGGGGTCGGCGTCGGGGGTGCCGGCGTCGATCGGCGCGTCGGGATCGCCGGCGTCGGCCGCCGTCGCGTCGGCCGCCGTCGCGTCGGTACCGCCGTCGATGGGGTTCGGGCCCGCGTCGGGGATGGCGGCCGGATCACGACCGCAGGCGGCCGCGCCAGCGGCGAGGAACAACAGCCAGGAGCGCATCGCGGCATTATCGGCGTCCCGCGGCGGCGATCAACCGGCCGCCCAGGGGTGAGCCAGAAGTGGCCAGAGGGTGAGCCACGGCCCGGAGCGCGTCGCCGCCGGCCAGCCGCCCGCCTGGGGCGCCCGCGAATCAGGTCCCGCCGGCGGCGGCGCGCCGGACCTTGCCGGCCCCCATGTACTCGCAGCGGCCGCGGCCCCGCCACACCTCGACCGACTTGGCCCAGCCGTGGCTGCCGCCCTTGCGCGCCAGGGCCTTGTAGTAGGCGCGCCGGCCGACGAACAGATCGAGCTGGTGGCCGTCGATCCCGCCGCCGGTGTCGACCGCGATCACGCAGCCGTCGTGGATGAAGCCGCCGACCCCGCGCGGCCCGGGCATGCGCACGCCATCGAGGGCCGGGATGTAGAGCGTGGTGCCCAGGGGCACGATCGCCGGATCGACCGCGACCGAGCGAAACGGCGACAGCGGCTTGCCGCTGCCCCCGGTGCCCCACTCCTTGCTCGCCGCGACGATGTGGAAGCACGGCCGGCCGCACTGGCAGCGGGTCGCGACGTTGACCAGCCGGCCGTCGCGCAGCTTGCCGGTGCCCTGGAGCTGGACCTGAGCGGCGAAGGCCCGGGTCACGTGGGCCAGGGGGCGGCAGTGCTGGTCGTTGAGGGGCACCAGGTCGCCGCCCGGCCCCGCGGCGGCCAGCGTGACCTCGGTCGAGTCGACGCCCGCGTCCGGGGCGCCCGCCGAGCCAGCGACCGCCGGGCCGGCCACCGCGTTGTCGTTGGCCGGCGTCATCTCAGCCTCGTGGATGATGAAGTAGAAGGTCATCTGGAACCGGCCGATCGGCTCCTCGGCCGGCGGTGGCGGTGGGGCCACCTCGAGACCAGCGTCGATCGCGGGCGCGACGGCGACCGCGGGGGCGGTGAGGTCGAGTCGGGTCGCGCCGTGGTCGCAGGCCAGGACCCCCAGGCCGGCGGCGGCCAGGGCCAGCGAACGTCGGCGAAGTCGATCCACGATCGCCCGCAGGCGGCGGGCGGCGCGGTGGAGGGCGTCGGCGATTCGCATGGTTGCCTCGTCGTTCGGGTGGCCGCCGGCGGCATGCCTCCGGCGATCACCCGCGGTTGGGTCCCGCACCGATCATCCCTGGACTCGTGGGGCGAGCCGCTCGTGGATCACCGGGCGCGGGAGGTCGGTTGGGACAGGTGCGGTGCGGTTCCTCTGGGGGAACCGAAAGTGTACCCAGGTTCGCCGCCGGCCGGGGCGGAAAAACGACCTGCCCGACAAATTGGCCGGACCTATTCTCGGGCTGCCGGCGCGGGTCTCTGGCATACCGCCTGCTGTCTCTCGAGGCGTGCGTCCCGCGATCCTCATCGCCCTCGCGTTCGCCGTCGTCGCCGCGCCGCGCTCGTCGACAGCGCAGTGTTCCGCCAACGCCTCGTCCTGCGTGAGCTGCCACGAGACGCAGGGCCTGCGCCCGGTGCTCGGCGACGCGCAGCCCTGGCACGTCGATCACGGCTTCGGCGATCTGTGCTCGGCCTGCCACGGCGGCGCGCCGGGCGAGGAGGACCAGACCCGAGCCCATCGCGGCCGCCGCGAACCGCTGATCGCGATCGAGGACGCCTGCGCCGGTTGCCATCGCGACGACGCCGCCGCGCGCGCCGCCGGCTACCAGGCCGCGCTGGCCGCGCGCCCGCCAGAGGCGCCGTCGCCGCCACCGCCGCGCGCCCCTCGGGTCGCCGGGACGTCGCGCCCCGCCGATCCGTACCTCGCTGCGCTCGCGCTCGCGCTGGCCCTCGCCCTGGTGGTCGCGGTGCGCCGGCCCCGCCTCGCCGCCGCCGGGCCCGCCCTCGCCGCCGCGGTCCGCGCGCCGACCTGGAGTCCCTACGCCGCCGGCGCGCTCCTCGGCGCCATCGTCGGCACCGCCGCGGTCGCCCTCGGCCGCCCCCTGGCCGCGTCGAGCGCGGTCGACAAGCTGGCCGCGTACCTCGGCCGCTGGTGGTTCGCCGACGCGCCGTACTACCGCTACCAGATGGCGCCCGGCATCACCTGGCAGGTCTGGCTCGTGATCGGGGTCCTCGGCGGCGCCTTCGCCTCGGCGCGGTGGTCCGGGCAGGCGCGCTGGCGCTGGTTGCCCGACGCGCAATGGGGGCCGCGCTTCGGTCCGAGCCGCGGCCGTCGCCTGGTCGTGGCCTTCCTCGGCGCGGTGCTGGTCCAGGTCGGCGCCGGGATCGCCGGCGGCTGCACCAGCGGCCTGGCGATCTCGGGTGGCGCGGTCCTGGCGCCGGCCGCGTTCCTGTTCATGGCCGGGATGTTCGCCGGCGGGATCCCGACGGCCTGGCTCTGGTACCGGAGGGCGCCATGACCGGGGTCGCCTCTGCGCTCGTGCTCGGGTTCGGCTTCGGCTGGGCGCTGCACAAGGCCGGCCTCACGCGCTACGACCGCATCGTCAACATCTACCGGCTGCGCGACCTGACCGTGCTGCGGTTCATGCTGACCGCGCTGGCGGTGGCCGCGGTCGCGATCGAGGTCGGCCGCGCCCTGGGATGGGCGGGCCACCTCCACGTCCCGCCGACCGCGGCGGCTGCCAACCTGGTGGGCGGGGTGGTCTTCGGCGTCGGCATGGCCACCGCCGGCTACTGCCCGGGGACCATCGTCGCCGAGGCCGGCGAGGGTCGGCTCGACGCCTGGCTGGCCGGGGGCGCCGGGCTGGTGGTCGGGGCCCTGACCTTCGGGCTCCTCCAGCCGACGATCATGCCGGTCCTGCGCGGCGCCACGCCCACCGGCCGCGGCACCGTCGCCGACCTCCTGGGGGCCAGCCCGTGGCTGGTCGCCGTGGTCTTCGCCCTCGCCGTCGCCCTCGTGCTGGTGCTGGTCCGTCGGGTCGGTCGCCCCAGCGAACCAGCGCGGACCCGCTAGAACTTGTACGAGCCGCCGAGGCGGAAGTACGTGCCGAAGTCGGTGGTCGGCATCACCCGGTTGAACTCGTCGACGAACAGCGCGCGCTCGGACTGGAACGGCGCGCCCTCGAGGACCGCGAAGCCGTTCCACCGCTCGCTGAGCGCCAGCTCGGCGACGATCGTGGTGATGAACCGGAGGCCGCTGTCGCGGGTGAAGAAGTCGTTGCCGGACTCGCCGGTCAGGTCCTCGACCCGCGCCGCCTCCTCGGCGGTGAAGCCGCCGGTCATGCCGCGGTCCTTGTACTTGCTGCACACCTCGGCGGGATCGCCGTCGAACTCGCCGGCCGAGTTGAGCTCCGGGCAGTGGCGATCGGAGAAGATCTCGAAGGCGCCGCGGGCGCTGACGGTGACGAAGCCAAACGCGTTGAGCGACGCGACGCCGCCGGCCTGGAAGGTCGCGCCGTTCTGCTTCGAGTCGTCGAAGAGCTTGGCGCCCCAGGAGAAGTTGGCGAAGGCCCCTGCCGAGAACGGCTCGTTGTGGACCAGCATGAAGCGGGCGCCCAGGCCGAGATCGGTGCGGGTCCCGATCGTGCGGACGAAGACGTTGGCGTCGAAGCCGCGGGCGAACATCTTGCCGGCGCCGACCGTGACCCGGACGTCGGCGAAGTACGGGAAGCCGCCCGACAGGTCGATCGTGGCGCTGCCGCGCGGCAGGGTCAGGGCCCCCCACGACGACAGGCTCTTGCGCAGCGCGCGCTTCTCGTCGGGCGACAGGCCCTCGACGTCGAGGTCCGCCGACAGCACCTCCGACTTGCCGCCGATCAGGTCGATCGTGCGATCCCACGGCTCGAAGCCGACCTTCTGGACCCGGACCACGGTGGTGCCGACCTCGACCTCGAGGTCGAGCGGCGTCACGCCCTGGGGCAGGCCGTTGATCATGACCTCGGCGCCGGCCGGGTCGGACAGGACGCGGAGCCGGCCGACCGCCTTCAGCTCGGCCGACACCGTCAGGGTCTGCCCCTCCTCGACGCGGACCTTCTGCTCGAAGGTCTTGTAGCCGGGCAGCTTGACGACCACGAAGTGCTCGCCGCGCGCGACCTGCTTCTCCTGGGGCACCTTGCCGACGCCCGCGCCGTCGATGAAGACGTCGGCGTCGGGCACCGCCGACAGCACCTTGAGGGTGCCCTTGCCGCCGGCGCCGGCCTCGGGCTGGAGGTCGAGCTTGACGATCATCGACTGGCCGTCGTTGATCGTGACCCGCTCCTCCTTGGTCTGGAACCCGGCGGCCTTGACCTCGAGGACGTGCTCGCCGGCCCGGACCTGCTTGATGTCGACCGGCACCTTGCCGACCGGGGTGCCGTCGAGGAAGACCTCGGCGCCCGCGGTCGACGACATGACGCGGATCGTGCCGCCCTGGCCGCCGATCGTGGCCTTGAGCTCACCGCGGACCTTGGTCTGCTGGCCGGCGGTGACCTGCACGGTCTGCTTCCACGGCAGGGCCGGCTCCTTGCGGACCTCGACCACGTGCAGGCCCTCGACCACGTCGGTCAGGACCATCGGGGTCGTGCCGTTCTGCTTGTTGCCGTCGAGGTAGACTTCGGCGTCGGGGACGTCGGCCTCGACCACGATCGTGCCGAGCTTGGGCTTGGCGATCGCGGTCAGCACCGGGGTCAGGCCGAACTTCTCGTTCTCCTTGACCTCGACCCAGCTCTGGAAGGTCTGGAAGCCCTCGCGCTTGAGCTCGACCAGGTGGCGTCCGGGGCTGGTCGTGATCAGCACCGGGGCCGCGCCCTGGGACTGGCCGTCGAGGTAGACCGTGGCGCCGAACACGTTCTGGTCGGCGTCGGCGCGGATGTCGATCCGCGGCGGGTCGACCTTCTTGATGAGCGGCACGAACACCGACTGCAGCTTGCGGGTGCGCGCCACGGTCAGGTTCTTCTGCGCCGGCTGGTAGCCGTCGAGTTCGATGATGACCAGGAACGACCCGTTCTTCATCTTGCCCTGCCACGGCGTGACCCCGATCGCGCCCAGCTCCTTCTTGTCGATATAGATCGTGGCGCCGGGGGGCGCCGACTCGATCTTGACGCTGTAGCGCCCCCCCGACAGGGCCGGGTGGGACTGCGCTGCGGCGGGGCGGGCGGCGACCGCGACCACCAGCAGGGCGACCAGGGCGAGCGCGGCGCCGCGCAGCCATCGCATGGACGAAGAGAGGTTCATCGTAGGCGAGCTCCAGTGCATGCCCCGCGACCGTACCAGCTCGGTCGGCGCGGCGGGGCGTAGGGGGTGGCGGATTCGACGGCCCAGGCCGGGCCGGTGTTCATGCCGCGCCGTGACCGGTCACACACCTGCGAACGGGGTGATCACCCCGGCCAAGAGGAGCGCCGCGAGGGCCGCCGCCACCAGCCCGCGGTAGGCGGCGAAGCCGACCAGGCGATGGCTGCCCAGGAAGCGGAGCAGCCAGGCGATGCTGGCGTAGCCGGTGACCGCGGCGGCGATCAGGGCGGCGGCCAGGGGCGCGGCGGCGTCGTCGCCGAGGGTCCTCATCGCCGCCGGGGTCTCGAGGATCCCGGCGCCGGCGATGGCCGGGATGCCGAGCAGAAACGAGAACCGCGCGGCGTCGGACCGGCCCATGCCCACGACCAGCGCGGCGACGATCGTGGCGCCCGAGCGCGACACGCCGGGGCACAGCGCCAGGGCCTGGGCGCCGCCGATGATGAGCGCGTCGCGCACGCCGAGATCGTCGAGGGTACGGACCCCGCGGGCCCGGGCGTCGACCACCGCCATGATCACGCCGACCCCGGCCAGGGTCGCGACGATCACCCACAGCGAGCGGGCGTCGCCCTCGATCAGATCCTTGAAGGTCAGGCCGCCGATCACGATCGGGACGGTGCCGAGGATCAGGAGCAGCGGCAGCCGGCCGCGGGGGCTGCGCCAGTCGCGCACGAAGGCCCGCGGCAGATCGATGAAGAGATCGCGCGCGAAGTAGACGATGACCGCGGCCAGGGTGCCGAACTGCAGGACCGCGGTGAAGGCGGCGCCGGGGTCTTGCTGGCCGAGGAGCACCGGGGTGATGCGGAGGTGGGCGGTCGACGACACCGGCAGGAACTCGGTGAGGCCCTGGACGACGCCGAGGACGATCGCGAACCAGATCGGCACGGCGCGCACGCTATCATGCGCGGCGATGACGCGCGCCTTCGCGATCGCCGTGGTCCTGTCCGCTTGCAGCGCGCCGTCGGCGCCGACCACTCCGCCGCGCCCGGCGACCGTCGACGCTGCGGTCGAGGCCGAAGCCGATGCTGGGCCGGCGGTCGCGGTCGTCGCGCCGGCGCCGGCGCCCGTGACCGACGAGGAATGTGGACGCTACGTCGATCACGTCCTGGCGGTGGGGCTCGATGCGATGCGGGCGACCAAGCCGGCCGACCTGATCCCGACTCCCGAGCAGGTGGCGGAGAGCCGTGGCCGGCTCTTGGCGAGCCGGCCGTGCAAGGAGCTGCCGCGGGCGGCGTGGGCGTGCGCGCTGGCGGCGCGGGATCAGGCGGCGCTGTACGCGTGCGCGGAGGCGAGGTAGCGGGAGACCGAACCCGAGACCGAACCCGAACCCGAGACCGAACACGAGACCGAGACCGAGACCGAGGCCGAGACCGAGACCGAGACCGAGACCGAGACCGAGACCGAGGCCGAGACGAGGCCGAGACGAGGCCGAAGACCGACCCCGAACCCGAGGTGGAGGCTAGCGCCGCGGCGACGACAGGCGGGGCAGGGCGGCGCGCGGGATGAGCTGCGCCGACGGGCGGACCACGTCGACCGCGGTGCTGTCGCCGACGCCGAGGTCGGTCAGCTCGGTCGGGATCTCGGCGGTGTCGTCGATGACGGCGGCGGGACGAGGCGCGGCGGCGGGCCGGGGCGCCGGGAGGACGGCGGGCGCCAGGGGCGCGGTCCCGCGGGCGAACCGACGGGGCGGCGCCGGCGGCAGCGGCGTGACGGGCAGCGCCGGCTCGGGGCGCGCGACGACGGGCGGCGGCGGCAGCGGCGGGGCCAGCGGGGCGGGGGGCAGCGGCGCAGGAGGCAGGGGCGCGGGGGGCAGCGGCGGCTGCGCCTGGGTCGCGGCCAGCCGGGGCGCGCTCGGCCGCGCCGCGACGGGAGCCGGCGGGGCAGCGGGCGCGATCGTCGAGCGACGGGGCGGGGCCGGCGGAGGCTGCCGCACCGTCGGCGGGCGGGCGACGACCGGGGCAGGGGCGGGGCGGGCGACGACCGGGGCGGGAGCGGGGCGGGCGACGACCGGGGTCGGGGCGGGAGCCGGCGCGCGACGAGCGACGACCGGGGCCGGCGCGGGAGCTGGCGCGCGACGGGCGACGACTGGCGCCGGGGCCTTCGCTGCGGCGTCGGCCTCGGCCGCGGCGATGCGGGCCTTGGCCAGGGCGACCTGCCACTCCCACTCGTCGTCGGCGATCCGCCCGTCATCTCCATCGTCGGGGAGGATGTCGTCGGACACGATCACCGTGGGGCTGGGCGCGGGGCTGGGCATCGGGCGGGCGACCACAGGCGCCGGCGCCAGCGGAGCCGGCGCCGCCGGGCGGGTCTGGAGGCCCGGGGTGGCGACCGGAGTAGCCGGGGCGGTGGTGACCGGCGGCGCGACTGGCCAGGGCGCGGTCGGGGCCGGTGCGGGGGCCGCCAACGGTCCAACCAGCGGCGAGGGCCACGAATCTGCGGCGGGAACCAGCGCCACGATACGACCGTCGGGCGTCAGCGCGTACCCGAAGCGCGAGAGCTTCACGTACCCGGCGCGGGCGAGGACGCGTTCGATGACCGCCATGACGTCCAAACACTGCACGACGCGGGCCAGACCGCACCGCGACGATCTCCCTCTCCGGCCCCGCTAACTGTCTCGATCTCCATGGCGCTATCGCCGGGGCGATGAGCCCCCGGAGCCTCGAGCCTCGGGCCACCAGTCCCCGGCCGAACACTCGGGCTCGGACTCGGTCTCGGTCTCGGTCTCGGTCTCGGTCTCCGCCTCGGCCTCGGCCTCGGACTCGGCCTCCGACTCGGTCTCGGCCTCGGTCTCGGCCTCGGTCTCGGTCTCGGCCTCGGCCTCGGTCTCGGTCTCGGCCTCGGTCTCGGTCTCGGTCTCCGACTCGGCCTCGGTCTCGGTCTCGGTCTCGGCCTCCGTCTCGGCCTCCGACTCGGCCTCCGTCTCGGCCTCGGTCTCGGCTCCGCCTTGCCTACCGCCCCGTAAACCTCGGCGGCCGGCGCTCCGCGAAGGCGGCGAGTCCCTCGTCGCGATCCGCGCTGAACAGCGTCACGTCGTACTGCGCCCGCTCGATCGCGAGCCCATCCGCGAGCGAGCCATCCATCCCGCGCTCGATCGCAGCCTTCGCGGCGATCGTCGACTTCGGCGCGCAGCCCCGGAGCTCCGCCAGCACGTTGGCGACCGCCGCCGCCATCCCGCCCTGGGGGACCAGCCCCATGACCAGGCCGAGGTCGCGCGCGCGCGCCGCCGGGATGCGTCGACCGAGGAGGATGAGCTCCTTGGCCGCCGCCACACCGATCAGGCGCGGCAGGCGCTGGGTCCCGCCGGCGCCGGGCATGATGCCCAGCCGGACCTCGGTCAAGGCCAGCTCGGCGTCGTCGACCAGGAGCCGCAGGTCGCAGGCCAGGGCCAGCTCGAGGCCGCCGCCGAAGGCCGAGCCGTTCATCGCGCACAGGGTCGGTTGCGGGATCGCCGCCCAGGCCTCGATCGCGCCGCTGATCGCGTCGATGTAGCGCCCCGACTCGGCGGCCGGCACGCCCTTGCGCTCCTTCAGGTCGGCGCCGGCGCAGAACACGTGCTCGCCGGCGCCGGTCAGCACGACCGCGCGAACCTCGGGATCGGCGGCGAGGCGCTTGGCGATCCGCGCCAGCTCCTCGTTGACGGCGAGGGACAGCGCGTTGCGCGCCTCGGGGCGGTTGAGAGTGACGGTGGCGACGTGGTCCGCGAGCTCGACGATGGGCAACGACATCGCCGGCATCCTACCCGCTCGCGGCCGGGCGGCGAGAAACCGGCAACCGATCGCGCGAGCGGTTGTCACACTTCGCCGTGCGCTTCCCGCTCGCCGCCGTGCTCGTCCTCTGCCCGGCGGTCGCCGCCGCCGACAACCTGACCTCGGCGCGGGACCAGCCGCTCCGCGAGGTCAGCCACGCCGTCGCGGTGACGGTCGCCGACGGGATCGCGACCTACAAGGTCCAGCGGGTCTTCGCCAACCCCGGCAAGCTCGCCGACGAGGCCCGCCTGGCGATCCAGCTCCCCTACGGCGGCGCCGCCACCGGGTTGCGGATCCGCGCGCGCGATCGCTGGTACGACGGCGAGCTGATGGAGGCGACGCGGGCCGAGAAGCTCTACCAGGAGCTGACCGGCGTCGGCCGTTGGGAGCCCAAGGACCCGGCGCTCCTGTACTGGGCCTGGGCCGATCAGCTCCGCCTGCGGGTGTTTCCGGTCCTGCCCGGCGCGACCTCGACCGTCGAGTACACGCTCACCGTCCCGACCCGCTACCAGGGCGGTCAGGTCCACCTGGCGTATCCCCGCCCGACCCTCGCCGCGGGTACGAACCTGGCGCCGCCGGTGGTGACCGTGCAACCCGCCTGGGGTGACGCCACCACCGCGATCGTCCTCGATGGCGCGCGCATCGCGCCCGGGGCGCCGGTGGTGCTGGTCGAGCCGCCCGAGCCCGCGGCCCTGGCCGGGATCGAGCGCATCGAGGGCCACGGCTACGCCGCCAGCGCGATCGAGGTCCCCGACGTGCCGGCCGCGCGCGAGCGCTACGCCCAGGTCACGGTGACCCTCGACCTCGAGCACACCTACCGCTCCGATCTCGAGATCGAGCTGTACCCGCCCCGCGGCGAGCCCCTCCAGGTCTTCGGCGGCGGCGGCGGCGGCGACAACGACGTGCGCGGCGCGTTCCCGCTGACCCTCGCGCCGGGCACGCCGATCGCCGGCACCTGGCGCCTGGTGGTGTCCGACGGCGCGCGCCTCGACACCGGGACCTTGACCGCGTGGAAGCTGGCCTTCGGCGACGGCAAGCGCCTGACCGTCGCCGCCGACGACGTGCCGCTGTTCGTCCCCGACGCTCCCGAGGGCGGCGATGGCGGCCAGGTCCGGTTTGCGCTGGCGCCGCCGGTGATCGACACCGTGGCCGCGCGCCTGGGCCGGGTGGTGGCGTCGCCGCGCCGGGCCTTCACGCGGGTCGAGCTCGACGCCGCGCCGATCGTGCGGCCGCTGCCGGTCAAGGCCCAGGTGGTGTTCGCGGTCGACGCCTCGCACTCGCTGGGCGCCGACGGCATCGCCGAGCAGCTCGCGCTCATCGGTGGCTACCTCACCCACGTCCCCGACGCCGAGGTCGAGGTCGTCGTGTACCGCCGCAAGGCCGAGCGGCTGTGGAACCGGTTCGTGCCGGCCAAGGACGTGCCGGCGGCCCTGACCAAGGCCCTCGCCGCGGGCCGCCTCGCGCCGGGCAACGGCAGCGCCCTCGACGAGGGCGCCCGGGTGGCGGCGGCGGCGCTGGCCGGACGCCGCGGGCCGCTGCGGGTGGTGATCACGACCGACGATCGGCTGCGCGGCCGGTGGGCCAACGCCGATGGCCTGACCGCGCTGGCGCCGCTGCCGGCGGCCGCGGTGGTCCACGTCGTCAAGACCGTCGGGGAGGGTGGCGAGGTGACGATGGAGCGCGACGATCAGCTCCCGCTGGCGCCGCTCGCGCTGAGCCACCGCGGGATCGCGGCCTGGGTGCGCGGCCTCGCCAGCGACGACAAGCACCTGGCCGACCGCGTCCTCGGCCTGGTCCGCCCGACCCGGATCGACGGCCTCGCGCTCGCCGGCCTCGACCTGTCGGGCACCAGCGACGGCGAGGTGCCGGCGGTCCTCGACGAGGGCGCCGGCGTGCGCGTGGTGGTCGGGGCGGCCACCGCGCCGAGCCGGATCGAGCTGACCGGGATGATCTGGGGCGACAAGTTCCGCCGGGTGGTCACCGTCGACGAGCGGTTCTCGCGCGCCGCCGCGGCCTGGGTCTTCGGCGAGGACGATCACGGCGACCTCACGGCCGACGAGATGATGACGGTCGCGATGATGGGCCGGGCGGTGTCGCCGGTGACGTCGTACCTGGCCACCGAGCCCGGGGTCCGGCCGTCGACGATCGGCCTCGAGACCGAGGGCACCGGCAGCGGCGGCGGCAGTGGCTTTGGCATCGGCGGCCTCGGCGCGCGCGGCGGCGGCTTCGGCCCGCCGGTCGATCCTGCGCGCCTCCTCGGCGCCGCCGTCGACGCCTGCGTCAAGCGCCACCGGCCGGCCGCCGGGTGGTCGGTCGCCCTCGACCTCGAGACCACCGGCCACGAGGTCGTCGACGTCGTGCCCGGCGCCGGCGCCGACACCGCGGTCGGCACCTGCATCGTCGAGGCGGCGTGGGCGCTCGCGCTACCGCCCTCCTTCGCCGCCGAGCGCGCACACTACCCGCTGACCTTCCGCTGACTCGGTCTCGGACTCGGCCTCGGACTCGGTCTCGGTCTCGGCCTCCGTCTCGGTCTCGGCCTCGTCTCCGTCTCCGTCTCGGCCTCGGTCTCGGCCTCGGCCTCGGTCTCGGCCTCGGTCTCGGTCTCGGCCTCGGTCTCGGTCTCGGTCTCGGTCTCCGCCTACAGCAGCGCGAGGAGCGCTGCTGCGGCGGCGATCCGGGTCGCCGCCTGATCGTCGGCCAGGGCCGACCACAGGCCGGGCGTGATCACGCCGGCCGCGACGTGGGCCGCGACCAACGTCGCGCCGGCCTCGGGCTCGGCGCTCGCGAGCGTGGCCAGGGTCGCGCGACCGCGGCCGTCGCCCAGGCGGTGTAGCTCGGCCGCGGCGTCGGCCCGCAGCTTGAGCGCGGCGCCCGCGTCGGTGGCGATCGGCGCCAGCGCGGTGATCGCGGCGGCCCCGTCGCCGGCGTAGGCCAGGGCGCGCGCGGCGGCGATCCGCACCTCGGGCGCGGCGTCGCCGACCAGCGCAGCCGCGCGGCTCCGCGCCGCGTCCTTGCCGAGGGCGGTGAGCGCGTGGACGCCGCCCAGGCGGATCGCCAGCTCGCCGCTGGCCAGCGCGCGATCGATCGCCGCCGCCGCGGCCGCGCGATCGCCGGCGCCGCGGGCCGCGGCCAGGGCCACCATGGGATCGGCGTGGCCCGCCAGGTCGGCCAGAGCCGCCGCGCCGCCCACCCGCTTCCGCAGCTCGACCGCGGCTAGCCGGACCGCGAGCTGCTCGTCGGCCAGCCCGCGGGTCGCCAGCTCGGCGAGCCCCGGCGCGCCGCTGCGGTCGCGCGCGGCCAGGGCGCGCAGGGCCGAGGCCCGGACAATCGCGTCGGCGTCGCCAGCCAGGGTGATGAGCCGCGCGGTGTCGGCGGCGTCGCCCAGCCCGGCCAGGTAGGTCGCGACCGCCGCCCGCACCCGCGGATCGCCGTCGCTGGCCAGGGGCCGCAGATCGTCGGCGGCCAGGCCCTTGATCTTGCGCCCGATGCCCTCGACGGCGATCGCCCGCGCCACCGGATCGTCGGAGCCGAGCATCTGGGTCGCGACCTCCGGCGCCTGCGGATAGGCCCGCAAGACCGCGACCGCGGCCGCCGCCGCGACCTGATCGTGGTCATCGCCCATGGCCCGGCCGACGTCCTCGGCCAGGGCCTCGACCTCGTTGGCCTCGATCGCGCGGATCGCGGCGACCTTGAGCGCCACCGACGGCGCCCGAAGGCCTTGCCACAAGGTGGTCAGCGCCATGGTCTTGAGCGCAGGCCGATCGTCGGCGCCGCCAGCCCGCTCGCGCCAGGCCCGGTAGTCGGCGATCGCGCCCGCGGCGTCGCCCAGGCCCAGGAGCGCGCGCAGCCGGACCCGGTGCAGGCCGGCGTCGTCGGGACGCTTGCCGAGCTCGGCCGCGGTGTAGTCGCTAGCGCCGCGGTAGTCGCCGCGATCGACCAAGGTCTGGGCGTGGCGGACCGCCGGCGACGGGCCACACGCCGCCAGGGTCAGACCCAACGCGAGCGAGAAGATCGTGGTGCGCATGTCGAGCTCCGGTGAATGTGCCCCGCGCGGCGGGACCGCGCCAGGGTGGTGCCGAGGTAGTGGCGGCCCCAGGCCCGGCGGTTACGTGCTACACGGCGTCGGTGCGGGCGATCCTGTTCGATCTCGACGGCACCCTGGTCGACAGCGAGCGCGGCTACGCCGAGGCGACCGCGGTGTGCTTGGCCCGGGCCTTCGCGATCGAGCTGACCGCGGCCGATCGGGCCTACGGCACCGGCCGCTCGTGGGTCGCGATCCACGCCTACCTGCGCGACCGCTACCCGGTCCTGACCTGGGATCGCGATCGCTTGATCGCCGAGGTCGCGGCCGAGAGCCGTCGCCTGTTCGCCGAGCGCGGCGTCGTGGTCCTGCCCGGCGCCAAGGACGCGGTCGCGCGGTTCGCGCGCTGGCCGCGGGCGCTGGTGACCGGTAGTTCGCGGGCCGAGGCCCACCACATGCTCGACCTGCTCGGCCTGGCCGATGCCTTCGCCGCGGTGGTGTGCGCCGAGGACGTGCCGCGCTCCAAGCCCGCCCCCGACGGCTACCTCGCGGCGTGCGCCCAGCTCGGCGTCGCGCCGGTCGAAGCGGTGGTCGTCGAGGACTCGGCCGCCGGGTGCGCGGCCGGTCGCGCGGCCGGGTGCGCGGTGATCGCGGTCGCCGCCGGCAACACCGCCGGCCAAGATCAGGGCGCCGCCCACCGGATCGTCGCCACCCTCGACGAGCTGACCCACGAGCTGGCGATCGAGCTGGTCGCCCAGGTGGCGCGTCAGGCCGCCGCTGGGTATGGTGACGCGTCGGCCCCATGAAGCTGCCCGCGCGCGTCACCGTGTACGAGGTCGGCCCCCGCGACGGGCTGCAGAACGAGGCGCGCCAGGTCCCGACCGCCGACAAGATCGCGTTCATCGGCGCGCTGATCGACGCCGGCCTGCCGCGGATCGAGATCACCAGCTTCGTCAGCCCCAAGTGGATCCCGCAGCTCGCCGACGCCGCCGAGGTCGCCCGCGGGGTGTCGCGCCGAGACGGCGTGATCCTGTCGTGCTTGGTGCCCAACCGCCGCGGCCTCGACGCCGCGCTGGCCGCCGGCATGCGCGAGGTCGCGGTCTTCATGTCGGCGTCGGAGACCCACAACAAGAAGAACATCAACAAGTCGATCGCCGAGACCCTGGCGGCCTTCGCCGACGTCGTGCCGCCGGCCCTGGCCGCCGGCGTGCCGGTGCGGGCGTACTTGTCGACGTGCTTCGGCTGTCCCTACGAGGGCGACGTCGATCCCGCTGCGGTGGTCGCGCTGTGCCGCGAGCTGCGCGCCATGGGCGTCTACCAGATCTCGGTGTCCGACACGATCGGCGTCGCCAACCCGGCCCAGGTCGAGGACGTGCTGTCGCGGGTGTTGACCGAGGTCCCGCTCGACGCCGTCGCGGTGCACTTCCACGACACCCAGGGCACCGCGCTCGCCAACTGCGTGACCGCGATGCAGCTCGGCGTCACGACCATCGACGCCTCGATCGGCGGGCTCGGCGGCTGTCCCTACGCGCCCGGGGCCTCGGGCAACCTCGCCACCGACGATCTCGTCAGCATGCTGCACAGCATGGGCATCGAGACCGGCATCGATCTCGACAAGCTGGTGATCGCCGCCCGCAGCGCCGCCACCTTCGTCGGCCACGATCTGCCGTCGAAGTTCCTCAAGGCCTACCTGGGCAAGCAGGCCCGCGCCCGCCGCCGCGCCGAAGCGGGTTGAGTTCATTGGAGAGGTCTAGTGACAGACCCAGCGACGAGGCCCGCTGACCGCCCTCTGAAGAAAGCGTGAGTGGTCTCCCCTCGCCGCGCTGAAGCACCCATCGCCCCGTAGGGGCGAGCCGACCGGAGGGAGGCGTCTCGGAGAGGAGGCTCGCCGGGCGAACGCCCGGCGAGGAGAGGTTTGGTGACATACCTTCGGCCCTCAATGTCGACGGACCCTTGCAACGATTCCAAAGGCTTGCAGGGCGAGGAGTGTCACCCAGTGGCTTCAGGTAGCGTGTACGGTGGCCGGTTCTGGCCGTACGCCTGTCGATCGGCGAGCGCAGCGCCGAGGCGCACGGCGACCCGGTCACCGACGGAACCGGTCGTCCATCCGATCCAATCGGCAGCTCGACCTTCCTGCCCGCGCTGCCCCGGCTCGCCGGTCAGATCCGGATCATCGATCTGCCTGCGTTGCTGCCGTCGCGCTGGGCCGCGGCGCGCGCGGCGGCGGCCGCCGCGCCATCTGCGTAGACGGACTTTGCCGCGCGGCTGCGGCGGCCGCGGCGGCGGCTGCGGCGGCCGAACGGCCGGGCGGCGGGCGGCGGGCGGCGGGCGGCGGGCGGCTCGGCGCCTGCCACGACCGTCAGGTCCAGGTCAAGGCGCGCGCCGGGGGCGGTCGACCGGACGCTCACCTGCGTTGATGACCAGCGCGGCCTGCTCCGCACCGCGCTCGTGACCGTCGGGTCGACGGCACCCGAACCGCGCTCGGCTATGCACATCGCCAGCAGGCCGCGCTCACCCGCTTCTTCGACGACGGCCTCTGCTCACCAACATCGTCATGCTTCCTTTGGCAGGAACTCCTTCAGGCTCGTCCACTCGACAAGCCGATCCAACGAGGCCAGCGTGAACACCTTGCCCCTAGTTGCCTTGAGCATGTCGCGCATGTCTTGACGCCGAACGCCGAATCCGCGTCCGTCGATGCACGCGACGACCTCGAAGGTCGGCCGCCCCTCTCGCTGGCGCTCGTCACGCATGGCGGCCAGTCGAAGGATTCGCGCGACCTTGTCGCGCGCCGTCCCGTCGTCGCCGGTGATCTTCGCCTCGATGATGACCTGCGGCGAGAACTCAGTCGGCACGAAGAAGTCTGGTGCCTGCTCGAAGCCCTCGACGCGCTCGGCACGTTTGGTCTTCCTGAATGTGATGCGACGGCGAGCGAGCTGCTCCTCGATCGCGCTCTCCATCACGTCACCGACCAGCTCGGAAATGGCGTCGCGGTGGCTCGCGAAGGGACGTCCCAAGTAGCGCTCGTAGAGCAGCACTGCGTACGGCACGTGGAAGTTCGCCGCATGCTGAACTGATGATAGTCCAGCCCTTGTGTCGACCTTGGCAAGTCGGTGGACGGTGTCTTGTGCGGCCGTAGGCGCTCCTCGGGTGATGTACTCGATGGCGACGGACACCAGTGCGCGTGCTCTCGTCATCGTGGAGCCGTCGCCTTTGCCGCCACGCGCAAACATCTTCCGGCGCTTGCGGACCGTCGTATCGAGCGACCGCGCCACGCCCAGCGAAATGTCGCTGTTGCGCTCCGACCTCGCCAGGTCCGCCCACTCCGGCGGCGAGAACCCGAGAATCGTCCGGAGAACTACCAGTGTGAGCGCATCCTGGCGAAGCGCCTTCCACACGGTCTCCTCGGTGAACGTTCCGAACGCCTGCGTCTCACGCTTCAGCACTTCATACGCGGTCTGGAAGTCGCTGTAGTCGATAAAACCTGCACCTCGAGGGAGCGTCAGGAACTGAGATTGAAGGTCCCCGAATGTCACCTCGACCATCTCGTCGAGGCGATCCTGAAGCTGTGCAGTAGTGAGTTCGAAGGGATGGGTCATGGCCGGGCTTCTGGTTGTGACGAAATGGTGGCGCGCGCATGTGCGCCGCCAGACGCGACGGCCTCGACCGTTGAAGCGACGTTCGCCATGAGGGTGATCTGCTCGAGAGACTGTCGGGCTATCCGCAGCCGCTCAGGCAAGGGTGCTTCGCGGTTCCATGCAGGACGCAGCGTGCGAATCGCGATGCGAGCCACATGGCCGGCGATTAAACAGCGGAGGTCGCCAATGGTGATCTTGACTCCACCGCTGCGCATCGCCGCGGCATCGGCGGTCAGCGCTGCTCGGCACTCACTGCTGACGTCTAGTGGCATCTCGACTTGTCGCGCCTTCGCGCGTCGCGTCGCCACCGGCTTACGGCAAACGAAAACGGAGTCCAGGATCGACGAGCCGGTGCCCGCGATGTGTAGAGATGCCGTCATCTCTGCGGCCGCCGGAAGTGTCGCGGTGCAGTCGAGGTTTGCGTCAAGAATGGCGAGCACGAGGGGCAAATACGCCGTTGGGTCATTGTGGTGATACGTGAAAACGAACGGTCCGCCAGGCTTCAGCGCCTTCGCGAAGTGCCGGAACACGTCCGAGATGCCAGCGGCGAAGTGGTCAATTCCTCTGCCGAGGGTCTCGTTCCCGGTGAGTTCGTCCGAGGAACGAGTGCTCCTTTCTTTGAACGACTCCTCCTCGTCGCGGAGGGCCTGCCGAAGCCACACGAAGCAGAAGTCGATCAATTCCGCGTACTGGACGTTGTCGAAGTACGGTGGGTCGGTGAAGACGCCGTCGAGTGAGTTCACCTGGAGTGGTGCGTTCTGAGACGGCGCGTTCACAAGCAGCGCCTGCTTCACTGTCTTGCTGTCCGGAAGGTGCGCCACCATCGACGCTTCGATGGTCTCACCAGCGATGGGGACGATTTCCTTTTTATTGCCAGAATGGCGCGTCTCGAACGGAGCACGGCAGTACTCCTTCGCTCGCACGTACTTCTCGACGAAGTGACGGAACGAGCCGGAACCGATCCCTGCGATACCGAGCAGGTTGTTCTCACACTGAACGAGTCCAACCGGAAACCCGTGAACGCTGAAGATGTCCTGGCACTTGAGGGCGTAGGTGTCGTACCGGCACAACATGTTCTGGTACCGCAACGTGTCGGAGAACACGGTCAGCAATGCGTGCCGAACCGCGACGTCGCGGACGCCCCGAATGTGCTTCAGAAGAATCCCAAGGCCCAAGAGCTGCCTGGTGCCGAACATTTCGCGGTAGCGCCGATAACCCCAGCGATGAAGGCGGTCACTCTCATCACCAGCCGGAATCTCGTCGTCCGGAATCGGAAGGGTCGCGCGGTCGCGAGCCAGGCGACGTTCCGCGTCCTTCACTCTCGCGAGGTCCTGCCGATCCGGTCGCTTGAATTGTCGCCCCGGCGTTCCCTTGTAGCAGTGCTCGCAGTGGTACTCTAGCGCCCACATCCGGTGTTCCGGCGCCTTCGCGAAGGTCCCCACGGAGAACGGCTTCTTGCATGCGCGGCAGTCGAGCTTCTTGCGCGAAACATTCCCTTCCAGATGGACTGCGTGCCCGCAGGCATGGCACTTGCCCGGCGCTTCACGCGTCGGCGGGGTCTCGTACTCGTTGAGCGCTCCGCACCCGCCACACGCGATAACATGACGGGGATGACGCTCGGCCTCTGCGAGTCGGTAGCCAGGAAATAGGTCGTTCACTTCGTCGCAGTGAGGGCAATGCGCCGTCTTCACCCAAAGAAAGTACTTGACGTTCGCAGCGCTTCCGCAGCCTCCGCACTTGGTCTTGTAGAGAGAGCCGACCTCTGCCTCAACAGCGTCAACGACTCTTGCCGCCTCTGCTGCGAGCGCGGCGATGTCGAGCGGGGCCAAGCTCTGGCGCACGATCCAGTGCGCCATCGGGTTGATGTCGCACCCGACGACGTGGAAGCCTAGGCGGTTCGCTTCGTAGACGGGCGTGCCGCCGCCCATGAAGGGATCGCCAATCACGCCGGAGAGCTGATGTGCTTTCCAGAATGAGTTGCGCAGCGGCTCCGAACCGAACTCAGCGAGCAGCAGCGATCGGAACACCGTGCCCGGCCGCCGGGCGAACCACTTGTGGATCCCAATAACCGGTCGATAATTCTGTTGAATCTGTTTCTCGCGCAGGGCGAGTTCGGTTGCGAAGGATGCGTCGAACACCGCCTCAAGCCCCGAGGGCGCGAGCGTGGTTGCGACCGTAGTGCGTCGCGTCATTGGAATGCCCCCTGACGCGCGACGCTTCCATCGCATGCCGAGGAGCTGAACGTGTGTTTTCCTGTCAGCATCAGACTCCATCCGACGCGGACTTTGCCCGATGGCTTGCCTTTTCCGTCATCCAGCATTCGAAATCCGCCCGCCGAACGCGCCACTGGCCTCGGATCTTGAAGGCAGGAAGCTCCCCGCTGCTCGCCATCGAGTAGACGGTCTTCTCCGCGAGCTTCAGGATTTCCGCGATGTCCTTGATGGTGAGCACTTCTTCGACCATTGGTGTCGTCTTCGCTCCGCTAGGTGGAACGGGACTCCACCGGGCGGCAACGTATTCCAGCGAACGCAATCTGGTCAAGTGCGCAGTGACATTAGGTTCTAGAAGATGCCGCCCACGCCCCCGAGATGCTTCCCCCCCTAGATGTCAATCCCGTCTGGTGTGAGCGCCTTCTTCGGTCGAGGACGCACTGGCGGGAGACGCCGGCCGGCATCAAACGCAGCGCTGGTGTCGGAAGGCACACCGGCGTCCGCTAGTGGTTCGTGGGTGTACGCGTCCGTGGGGGCCGTGGTGAGCTCCCTAGGTGCCCCCGCCGCGGGGGCCGGTGCAGGGGCGGCGGCAGGCTTGGCGGGGCCGGCGGGGGCGGGGCCGGCGGGGGCGGGGCCGGCCGGGGCGGGGCCGGCGGGGGCGGGGCCGCCGGAGGGGGCGGACGGCGGGCTGGCGGCAGGCTCGGCGGCGGTCGGGCCGCCGCCGGCGTCGCGGGTGAGGATGACGGCGAGGGTGGCGGCGGTGGCGAGGGCGGCGGCGCCGGCGGCGATTGCGAGGGCGCGGCGCGGGCGCTGGGCTGAGGGGGCGGTGGCGGCGCCGGGGATGGCACGGAGCTGGCCGGAGCTGGCCGAGAGGGTCGTGGGGCGGGCCTGGGGGATGCCGGACCCGGTGAGGGTGCCATCGGTGGCAGTGGCGATGCCGGGCCGGGGGGGCGGCGTGCCGAGGTCGGGCGCGGTCTCTTCGGGCAGGGTCCGGTCTTCGGGGGCGGCGATCTCGAAGAGGCTCGGCGCGACGACCCGGGCGATCGCGTCGGCGTAGGGGATGCCGCGCATGAGCATGTCGGCCAGGGCGCGCGGGGTGGCGGGGCGAAACGAGGGCTCGATGGAGATCGCGGCGTCGATGGCCTCGACCCAGGCCGGGGTGATGTCGGGCCGTGGCGGGCGCGCGGGCCGCGCGGGTAGGCCGTCGCGGCCGGGCTGGGCGGCGGCGGCGGTGACGTACTCGGCGAGGGTGGGCGCGGGCTGGCGGTGGGTCAGGATGTCGCCGTAGGCGTGGACCATGGCGGCGATCTCGACGGTGGGATCGGCGTCGGGGCGGACGTAGCGCGCGGCGTAGGGATGCTCGCCGGTCAACATCTCGAAGAGGATGAGGCCGATCGCGAACACGTCCGAGCGCAGGTCGACGGCCTTGGGTCCGCGGGTCCAGACCTCGGGGGCCATGTAGCGAGGGGTGCCGAGGATCCCGCCGGTCCTGGTCAGGTTGTTCGGGTCGAGCAGCGACTTGGAGATCCCGAAGTCGAGGACCTTCAGCAACCCGGCCGGGCGATCGCACAAGAACACGTTGTCGGGCTTGAGGTCGCGGTGGAGGATGCGCTTGACGTGGGCTGCGTGGACGCCGGCGCAGAGCTGGAGCGCCCGCGGCAAGGCATCGTCGGCGGCGAACGGGCCGAACCGCTGCAAGTGGTCGCCGAGGGACCGGCCCTGTAGGAACTCCATCGCGACGAACATCCGGCCATCGGGTAGTCGATCGACCGCGACGATCTCGACTACGTTCGGGTGGTGGATCTGCCGCGCGAGGCGGGCCTCGGCCTCGAGCCTGGCGACGGCTTCGACCGGCGCGCCAGGATGCACGACCTTGACCGCGACGCCGTGGCCGACCTCGTTGGTAGCGGCGTAGACGACCCCCATCCCGCCCTCCCCGAGCTTCCGCCGCAACACGTAACCCGCAAGCACGCTGGTCCCCAGCAACGGATCGGTCATCGATACCCCCGGGTCTAGAAGCCTCCGACGACGACAAGCCCGCCGCCGCTAGAGAAGGTGGTGAGCGTCACCGCGGGCGATGCCGCATCATCGGAGCGGAGAAGCAGCTTCGTGATCCCGACGCCGAGCGCGACCGCGCCGACCCCGATCATGACCTGACCGGCGATCCGGCGAGTGTCGCCCTTCGCGAACAGGTCGTCGGCGGTGCCTTGCATCGGCTCGGCCCGCGCGTCGTCGTAGAGACCAGCCGCCGACCACCAGGCAAGGCCGCCCGCCGCGCCGATGACGGCACCGCCGCCGACCAGGGACCAGCCGAGCCAGTCCGTACCGCGGCGGTGCCGCGCGGCCGGGGGAGGCTTGGCGATCGTCGGGGGCTCGGCGGTCGCGCTGGCATCGCCGACCGGCGCCGGCACCACCGCCGGCTTCTCGGCCTGAACGGCCTTGCGCTGGGCATCGAGGGCTTCGAGCGCCTTCGACGCCTGCGCGCGGTCCATCGGGCCGACGGACGTGTCGGCGGCGATCGCCTCATAGCCCGTGCGCGCCTCGTCGAAGCGTGCCTCCGTCGCAAGCCGTGCAGCGGCCACAAAGGCGGCGGCGAGCTTGCGGCGTGCCGACACCCGCGCAAGCTGCTCCTTGGGAAGCTCGGGATCGGCGAGGAGCTGATCGAGCAACGCCAGCGCACGGGACCAATCGCCGGCCGCAGCGTGCGACTGCGCGGCGTTCCAAACGGCTTTGTTCGACGGAGCGATCCGGTTCGCCGCTTCGTAGCCGGCCGCAGCGGCGGCAAACTCGCCAGCGCCGAAGAGAACGGCGGCCGCGTCGATCTGCTCCGTCGCCTTCTTTGATCGTGTCTCCCAGGGTGCGGCAGTCGCGACAGACCAGCATAGCAGCGGGATCGAAGCCGTGTACCAAACCCTCACCATCGGCGTAGCCTCCTATCGGGATAGCGAAAAGCGAAGAACGCGGTTGTGCCCGGTGTCAGCGACGTAGAGCTTGCCATTCGATGCGCTGACCCAACCGCAGGTATCGAAGTCTTGAGCTGTCGTCGGCGCAGCGGCGTTGGGGCCGGTCGTGAGATCGGGCGCGCCAAGAACGGCCGTCGCCGCGACAGCCGCAGCTTGCGGGACCGACGGGTACACCATCACGCGGGTGTTCCCGAGGTCGCAAACGTACAACGCGCCGCACTCATCGACGGTGACCGTGAAGGGGCCGCTCATGCCAACGGCGTTCGTGCCCGGCGCGCCAGCGTGCCGGCTGCCTGACACGAAGTCGCCTTGGCCGATCACCAAGGACGCCGCGGCACCGCTCGCCGTCGGAACGCCGTTCCACCCTAGCACGCGATTGTTCTCCATGTCCGCGACGTAGAGGCGCGCACCGTCGAAGTGGACGCCGTGCGGGTTCCGAAGCGAGCCCGCGGTCGGCGGGATGACCGTCTGCGCGACGCCGAAGCCGGTCTGCCCGATGACGACGTCGGCGGGCTGCTGGTTCCGGGTCGGGAACGTGTTCCACACCAGCACGCGGTTGTTGTACGTGTCGGCGACGACAAGTCGGTTCCCGTCGCTCCAGATGCCGCTGGGGCCATACATGCCATTGGCGGCGCTACTCTGCGCGCGCGAGGCGAAGTCGGGCTGCCCAAGCACCAGGCTCGCCGGTTGCCCGCTAACGGTCGGCACGCTGTTCCAGATCAAGACGCGGTTGTTGGTGCCGTCCGACACGATCAGGCGGTTGCCGACCTTCACGACCGCGCCGACCCCCTGCGAAAGCCGGTCCTGAGCGACCCCGGGTTCCGAAACGTCCCGGCTCGCTTGCCCGAGCGCAATGTCTGCCGCCTGAGCGTTCACGATCGGGTGCGAGTTCCACTTGAGGACGCGCGCGTTCCCGCTATCGGTCACCCATAGGCCGGCGTCGTCGGCGAAGACACCGCGCGGCATGTTCATGCTGCTACCAGAGAACGGCGGGAGGTTCACCACCGCCGAGGTGAACGTCGACTGACCGAGGACCAACTCGGCCGCCTGGCCGTTCGTGATGGGCGCGCCCGTCGGACAGGAAGAACCGCCATCGGTGCCGGCGTCGACACCTGCATCCGGGCCACCGGCCGCGACGCACGCCTGATCGAGGTCGGGCGTCAGCTCTCCCCAGGCCAGGCCACTCGCACAGTCTGCCCGCGGATAGGCGCAGGCCATCACCCCGAGGGGAGACGGGAGACACTCGCCCCCGGCGGCGAGGTTGCAGTCCTCGCTGCTCGTGCACGGGGCGGACTGCGGCGTCGGCGCGAAGCACGCGCTGAGAGCGAGCAGTGGGGCGGCGTGGCGGACGTTCATGGGGCGCATGCTAGCCGATCTCGTCTGTGACTTGGGAGGCTTTGGGACAGCGTGAGGGCGATCACTTGGCGGGACCGAAAACGGCTGCGCTCGCGATGAAGGAGCGCCCGACCGCCGATTGGTCCACGAGAAGCCAGAATCCGTCGAGGTCCGCATTGAACCGCCCGGGGGGAACGAGCGCATCAACAAGCGACAGAACCTTGGCGCGCACCCCGGTCGCGACGACGTCCGGTCCTAGGATGCACTCGATCGCCGCACGGTAGCGTCGACCGTTCGCCGGCGTTTGCTGCGACATGGGACCGTACGCAGCCACGCGGATGCTTGCCAGGCTGGCCTTTTTCGCGTCGTGCCAGCCGAACGTCACCTCTAGCCAAAATCCATCGGGTCCGGGGTCTCTCCGGCTCCACGCCAGCTCGCCCGAAGCGCGTTCCTCGGGGGCGGCGCCTGGCAGACACTTTGCCGCGAGGGCTTGCGCGGCGTCGGAGCCCACCGGCCGGACCCAGCCGCGCGGACGAGGC
The DNA here is from genome assembly GCA_018057825.1 of Kofleriaceae bacterium. Taxonomy (GTDB): domain Bacteria; phylum Myxococcota_A; class Polyangia; order Haliangiales; family Haliangiaceae; genus UBA2376. The sequence goes on from JAGPCY010000032.1 coordinate 98,883, forward strand.
TCGCCGCAGGCCCCAAGGAACGAGAGCCCAACAAGAACGGCGACAAACGGGCGCGGGGTCTTGGCGGTCATCGAGACGGGGCCCCTTTCGGTGTGAAGAGCGGTAGGCCGCGGATCCGCCAGGACGGAACGAGCGGCGCGTCGTCAGCGAGCGCGGCCTCGAAGTTGGCCCCCGCGGGCGATTCGATCCACTGGACGAAGCGGATCTCAACCGCCGGGTCGTTCACCCATTCGTCGGCAAGCATGCGCTTAGGACCATCCACGATTCGCGAACCTCGCATCTGCCGTGGCACGTCGGCGGCGGCTGCGAGCGTAGCACGCCCAGCGCGCCGCCAGCCGGGCGCAACATCCTCTTCGTACTCGACGAGGGCGAGGTGCTGCGCCTCGCCGCCACCGATGCGGATCGCCTTCTTCGTCACCCGGCGCGGCAGGCTCGGCGGAAACAGGCGCGCCGGCGTGACCGACGTGTCCCCGATGGGGGCCACCTGCGACTCGAAGGCCAGAAGGATGGGGGCGATGCGCTGGTCGATGCTGGCGACGGTCAGCGCTTCCAGGCCAGCAAGAAGACTATCGAGGCCCGCGTCGTCGAGTCCCTCGAGACCATCAAGCAGCTCGTCAAGTTGTGCTGCCCCGGCTGCGCCGACCGCGCCGGCCATGGCCATGGTGCGCACGCGGGCCGAGTTGTCGGTCGCGCCCGCATGGGCGAGGGGCACCAGCTCGCCAACGATCGTCTTGATTGTTCCCGTCGCGATCTTGGTGGAGACCTCGATGAGCATCTTTCTGAGCGCGGCGAGGCCGGCGTCGGTTGCCGCCTGCGCGACGGCTGCTCCCGCGCCCTTCCCGGCGCCCGCGGTCGCGATCGTGACCAGCGCGTCGATCAGCCACTCGGTTACCTTCTCGGCGAACTTCTCGTCCGCTGCGATGGCGTCCTGTAGACGCTCCTGGTGCCCGGCTAGCACGACTTTCAGCGCCGCATTGGCGTTGCCGATCGCGGTGCCGATCCTGCCGTGCAGCTTGAGTCGCGCTTCGACGGTCAGGTGGCATTGCTCCGGGTTCGCGGTTCGCGGATCCACCCCGAGGAACACGTCCGACTCGCACGGCTCGTCGGCTTGGGCCCGGGCGGCGGCCTCTTCAGACGACGTCGGCAGCTTCCACCCAAGGGACGCCGCCGCGACGCCCAGCTCGGCGAGCGCGTCGGCAACCGTCGCGCCGCCGTTCCGGTAGCCCAAGCGTCGGACGACAGCGAAGCTCGATCGGGCCAGCTTGGTCAGCTCGACGTGGATCTCGCGTCGGGAGATCGCCGTGGCCGCTGGGTCGGACGCAGGGATCGAGGCCAGGAGCTGGACAGCTTCGGTGCCCTCCTTCAGGAAGGTCGCGAAGGCGGCGGTGAGGGCGATCGGGATCTGCGGGATGGTGTCGAGCTGTAGCTCCATGGTGCGGGCGCGCGCCGCGGCACGCCGGAGCATCGGCCAGCCGCGCCGGAGTGGACTATCGGCCCCGGCTGATAGGTCGAAGGGCTCAAGCCTGGGCTCGGTGGCGTCGTCCCCCTTTCCCTTCCGTTGCACCGTTGGGCCGCCCCCGCTTCCTCCCGGGCCGTGCGTGAGCAGGTCGGCGGCGGACTGGCCGGCGACGACGAGATCGGCGACCGCGTCGGCGTGGACCTCGTAGGCGTCGCCCGCGCGCCCGACGCCGCCGGCGAGGTGGACCCCGGCCTGCTGCTGGATGACGTGGGCGGCCTCATGAGCGGCGGTGTGCAGGTCGGGCGGGGCCGCGAAGGCGACGCGATCGCCGGTCGCGTAGGCCGTCGCCCCGATCGCGGCGGCAGCGGTGGCCGCTGGGCCGCCGACCGCGGCGGTGATCCGGCCGACGTCATGGTCGGGGCCAAAGGCGCGTTGGATCTGGTCGCGGTGCGGCAGGGGGGACGCAGCGCCGGCGACGCCCGCGGCGGCGGTTGCGTGGAAACGAACGGCGTCGTCGGGGCCAGCGGCATCGGCGATCCTCTGGACCGGGTCAAGGTGCAACCCGAAGACGTTGGCGAAGGCCAGATCCGCCATGGTCAAGGTGGACGCGCTGGGGTCGGGCTGCGCCACCGGCGGCTCGGTCGCGACCGGCGGGGCGCTATGCCGCCGCTGTAGATGGCGGGTCGTGGGACCGCCGCCGACTCGACCGGCCGCGTTGCTGCTAGACGTGTGCTGACTCGAATCTTCCGGGCGCCGCCCGCGTTCGTTCGACATCTCGCCTTCCTTTCTGCCCACAAATACGACGGACCGAAAGCAAATACACCATGATGCGCGGATAGCGTGCATTTTAGTTGGCATCCGCGCATTGCAATGCCCAAGCGCTCGCGATCGCTGGCGTTTCGATTTCGGACGACGGGGCGCGTCATTGTCGTTGTTAATCGGCGAAATTCCCGAACCATGTTCCATCTCGCGAGCTTGGCAGTCGATGCGCGGATGCAAACAAAAATGCATGCTATCCGCGCATCAGGGTAGACAAGGGCCGCGGCGGGCGTAGAACCGATCGTGATGAGCAAGAAGACGCGCCCAGGTGCAGGTGGCGGTGGGGGCCTTCCGCCGACCGTTACCGAGGACGAACGGATCCTCGGGGCGATGGTCGCGGCGGACCCTGTCGTGTGGTTGTGGGTGCAGGGGGGCCGTGCGGCAGGCGGGCACGCCGAGCAAGAGGTACCCCTGCCGCTGGTCGCCGAGTTCACCATCGGCCGCGAGGGGGATGTCGTGATCGACCGGCCGACGGTCAGCCGGGTGCATGCGGTGGCGAGCCGACTCGGTCAGGGGTTGCGCGTCCGGTTGCCGTCGATCCCGCCCAAGAACGGGATCGAGGTGCGCGCGGTGCGGCTACCGCGCGGGGACGAGGCGGCAGTCGACCCCGGCGAGACCTGGCGCATGGGAACAACGGTCGTCGTCGCGCTCACCGACGCCCAGGCTCGCGGGCGGCGGACGATCGCGAGCCTGCTGGGGACGAACGCGGCCACCTGGGTGGTAGACAGCGCCGCGCGGGGCTGCTCCTTCGGCGTGGTCAGCGATGACCCTGCGGCACGGCGGGCGGTCGCCCTGGCGATCGCGGAGGTGTCGCCGCGCCGCACCGGCCGGCGCGGCGAGCTGTTGATCGAGGGCGGCACCCACCACCCCCACGATCGCGAGTCGGTCCGCGCGTTCGCGGAGGCGGTTAGCTCGGGCCTGGCGATCGTCGAGCAAGAAGCCGTGGCGGACCTTGGGCTGAGCAACGACGACCGGGGCTCGCTGGAGCGCTACTTGACCGATGGCGTCCGATCGACCCAACTGATCTGGTGCGCCGGGACCGAGGGCGAGGTGCGCGGACGCCTCGGCTTGGTGGCGGACGCGCTGACGTGGGTGGCGGTCCCGACGGTGGCCGAGCGAGCACGGGCGGGGGCGTTGCCGGCGATGTTCGACCACGCGATCACGTCGCGCCAGGTCAAAGCCGACGCGCGCGAGCTGTTCGACCGGGCTGGGCTACGCCTGTCGACGCTGGCGGCCTACCCGTGGCCCGACGGGTTGGCCGAGCTGAATCTGTGCGTCTCCTATCTGCTGGACCAGCAAGCCGGGGTACCGCTTCAGGAGACGGCGCAAAAGAACGGGCTTTCGCGACACGCTTTGCGCCGGTTGGTGCAGTCCTGGCAGGGCGGCGACGGGCCGCGCCGTCGGGGGCTGCTCGATCGGATGCTGCGGCGGGGCGAGGAATGAACGAGGGAGCCTTCGAGGGGCCGCCGCCGACCGTGGCAAGCATCCTTCTGACCGGCGCACCGCCGGCGGACGGAGCGCCGGATCTGTCGGGGCTGGTCGTGGGCGGGCTGGTGGCGCTGGCGCGCGCCGCGGTGCTGTTCGATGGGTTGATGGTTGTGATTGGGCACATGTCCTCGGGCTGGTCGCCATCGAGGAAGGTGCAGAGTTTTACGCAACGTCACTGGTGACCGATCGATATCGGGGGGTGCATGAGTCTTCAGATCGAAGAGACGTCCAAGATCGTCGCCCACAACGGGACGACGGACTACGCGATGACGGCGCAACAGGCGCAAGCGGCGGCGCCGTCATGGCGCCGCGCGGACGCCTGCCGTGTCCTCGCGTACGCCGAGGGCATGGGGCTGGTCCTTGGTGAGCTGGTGCCGCGTACGGACGCGCTGTGGTGCGCTCGGCGCGGCGTCGAGTCCATCGTTCTCGGGGTGCGGACCTGGGACCCGGCCCGCGAAGCGCGGTTCGCGACGGCGGTGTGCGACGCGATCCGGTGGGACTGGCGATACCGAATCGTGCAGCGACGCCGCGACCGTGCACGGGACCGGTTGAGCGACGCGCAGATCGGCGACCTCGATGGGGTGTGCCAGATCGCGCACGTCGCTGGGCGGGTGGCCGCGGTGATCCGCCACCGGCGGGGCGGCGGCGATTTCACCGACCTGGCCGGCGTCTACTTCGCGGAGGTGCGCGACTGGTTGGCGCTCATCGCGAGCGGGGCGACCCGCGGCGTGGTGCCGCCATCGGCGCCGCTGTTCGTCGAGGGCGCGACGATCGATCGTTCGCGCGGCATTGCGGCGAGGGCGACGCCATGAACGAGCGCGGCGTCATCGATGACGGCCTCGGCCTGGCGGCGGCGACCGAGCGGGCGGCGGTGGCGAGGGCGGTCTTGGTCGAGGCGACTCCCGAGGAGCTTGGGCGCGCGGTCGCGGCCGTGGCCGCGCTCCTGGGTGGCCCACACTGCGCGCTCGACGGCCGGCCGCCGGACGAGTGGGTCTTGCTCGCGATCGCCGAGCTGCTAGCCGACGGTCGCCCGCTGGCGCCCGGCCTGCCTCTGTGGATCGCGGTGCGGGACCGGGCAGCCGAGATGATCGATGGACGGCGGCCGGCGGCGCCGACGAGCGCGACCGCCGCGTTTCGTGCTCTCGAGCGCCGCGTGGTCGCCCGGCTCGTGCCGCAACGGCTCGACACGTCGGCGGAGCGAGTCTTGGGCGCGCTCTACGACGGGATCACCCGGACCGAGGCGATCGCGGCCTCGCTGGGGATGCCGGTGGCCGAGGTCATCGCGGCCCGGCGGGCGATCGCCCGGACCGCGCACGACGTCGCCGCCGAGACGCGAGGGGAGCCCCGCCGTGCGTAAGCCGCCGCTGTGGCTCTTTGTCGACATCGATCGGCTGGCCGAGGCGATCGATCGCGAGCGGACGCAAGCGCGGCCGGCGCTGAGTGAGGCCGAGCCATCGGCGGTCGAGCTGTTCGCCGTCGTGCGACGGTCTGCCGGCCTCCACGCGCGCATCCAGCCGATGCGGCCGGCCGCGGTCGCCCGGATGACCCGGGCCGAGCTGCGGCGGGTGCTCGGGCCGATCGTGGACGTCCTCGACGACGACGCCTTGCGGCGGCACGCCTTGAAGGTGCTCGCCGGCGGCGAAGGGCTGGCGATGAAGAACTGAACGATGGTTGAAGCGACGGTCACTCTTGCGCGGGAGGGACCGTCGTTGGACCAAGGGCCGGCCGTTCTGGCCCGGGGTCGAAGCTGTTGCGCGCAGTGGGAGTCAAACGACGATGCATACCGACATGATCGAGGTGGAGCGGACCAAGCAGGAGCAGGAGATCGGATCCGTGCCGTGGGCGCGCGCGCTGCGCGTGGCCCTGACGGCGCGGTGTCTCCGGGAAGCCGTCGCCCGGGTCGAGGCCCGGACCCGCGGGCGCACGTTCGGCGGCGAGTCGGCCGAAGACCTCGTGCAGCAGGCGGTCATGGCAACCCTTGCCGGCGCCGGGGGCTGGGTGCCGGGGGCGCCGCTGGCGGACCACCTGGCGACGCTGGCCGAGGGCCGGATCCGAAGCCTGACCCGTCGGGCGATCCGGGTGGTGGCCCTGCCCGCGGACGACGGGGGCGGAAGCGACGACGGCGACGGCGGTGCGCCGATCGGGGCCGGCGCGAGCGGGGGCGATGGTGTCGACCCGGCGCTCGCGGTGATGCCGCGGATGATCGAGCGCCTCGATGCGGCGCGCGCGCTGCGTCGGGTGGGGATGGAGCTGGCCGGGAGCGGCGACCTGGCCGCGGCGCGCGCCGTGACCGCGCTCTGCCAGGGCATCCCGGCGAACGACGCCGAGCTGGCGCGGGCGCTGGGCGTGACGGAGTCGGACGCGGTCGCGGTGCGGCGACGCCTGGCGTACCGTGCGCGCCGGGTCGTCGCGCCACCGAACAAGGCGGCGGCATGACGGGCGAGCCCCCGAAGCCGGACCCGGCGGAAGCCCTCGCGTCGGCGGCTGGGGATGCGGTCGACCGGTACATCGCGCGCGTGGAAGCGGCCGGCGAGCCGTCGCCCGAGCTGGCCGCGCGGATCGACGCGATGCCGGCGACCGAGTTGGTAGCGCATGCGGCGGTGTCGCTCGGCGCGGCGGCCGAGTGGCTGACCGAGGACGAGCTTCGGGCGTACCTGCGGCGGACGTGGCGGCCGTAGGCGATGTACAACTGCGGCCCGTTGATGCAGGACTTGCGGCCGGTAGGCTATACTCCTGCCACATGGAGGCCGTTTCGTTTGCAGTAGCGGCGCTGTCGCTGGCGCTTTCAGGGCTAACGGCATGGCTTACGTTGGGACGTCGGGGACGGGTGAGAGTCGCCCAGTTGCCAACCGTCTACTTCGGTCCTGACGCCGGCCGCATGAAGCACCCAAAGGTGTTCATCCGGGCCCTTCTCTACTCGACGGCGTCGCGCGGCACCTTGATCGAGGGAATGTTCGTACGCCTGCGGCGCGGCGACTCCGTGCAAACGTTCCCTGTCTGGGTCTACGGTTCAGGGCGGGGCCAGCTGGCGCGCGGCGCAGGTGTACTTGCGCCGCAGATGGGCGTTGCCGCCGATCACCACTTCCTACTCCCGAGCGATGGGACCTCGTACACCTTCCTGGCGGGCATCTATCACCTCGATTTGTTCGCTGTGGTCGCTAACAAGCGCGAGCCTGCCCTCCTCACATCGATCGAACTCGCGGTCACGGCCGATCAGGCCAAAATTCTCAGAGAGGACCCCTCGCGGGGGCTCTACTTCGATTGGGGACCGGACACCCGGCGGTACATCGGCGATGTGAAGGACGCCCGTCCCTCGGTCGAGCGCACCGAGGATCCGTTGCTCGCCATGATGGGTGCAATCGCGGCCCTCCCGCCAGCGCCACCGCATGGCCCTGGGCGCGAGCTTGCAGGTGCGGAGGCCACCGATCCTCGAAAGTAGGCGCGTAGCAGGTAGCCGGATCGGGCCGACGCTGATCCGGTGGCGGGGTCGCCGTGAGCTCGGGTCCCCGCCTCCTGTCTTATCCGGCGCTTGCGCTGTCTCGGAGGGGATCGCGGCCGATCCGGAAGCTGACCGAACCGGGCCGGGGTCCAGGGCTCGCGTAGGCGCGCGCGGCGGCCTGGGCACAGGCACGGGCGAGGGCTTCGGCCAGGCGCGGATCGTCGGCGACATCGGCGACCTTGGCGTGCGCGAGGGCGCGAAGGCGCGGCGACTCGTCCCAGGCTGGCCAGGGCTGCCCGGGGCGCGCGCGGTGGACGGCTTCGCCCCAGCGCTGGCCGGCGGCGCGGGCGTAGCCGAGATGCCAGGCGAGGCGTTGGTCGAGGCACGCGTCGCACAAGGGCGGCGCGCCGCGGCAGGTGGAGCAGGTCATGCGGCGGGGATAGTGTCGCCGGCGTCTGACGCCAACCGAGCCTAGCGGCGCTTGCACCTGGCCATGATCTGGACCGTGGCGGGCAGCTCGAACGGCTTGCTGAGGAGGTCGAGGTCATCGACGCCTTGCAGGCGCGCGGCGTGATGCTCGCTGATCTCGCCGCTGACGACGACGGCGGGGCACTGGTGGCCCCGGGCCCGCGCCGCGGTGATGAGTTCGGCGCCATCGAGACCCGGGAGATCGAAGTCCGTGACGATCAGGTCGACCTCGCCCGGGTGTAGCCCCGCGAGCGCGTCTTCCGCGTTGGCGAATACCCGCACGTCGGCGCCACAGGCGACAAGCGCTCGGCTGAGGGCGCGACGGACGGCGAGGTCGTCGTCGATCAACGCGACCACGAGGGCTTCCGAGCGACACATCGGGCTCACCGTCGCACAGACGCTAGGCCAGATCGTGATCCTCGTGGGTACGGGTCAGGTACCGAGCGATGACGCGTTGCGTGTCTGACGGGCCCATCGGCTTCTCGACGATGTCGACATCGGCGAGGTGGTAGCGCGCGAGGTCTTCGGCGCGGTCGTGAGGGGACCGACTGGTGATCAAGACGGTCGGGTAGCGATGGCCGCGCGCGCGGGTCGTCGCGATCAGGGCGGACCCGCTCAACCCGGCCAGCTCGAAGTCCGTCACCAGGAGATCGACGGCGATCGTATCGAGGTACCGGAGGGCCCGCTCGGCCGTGCGGAAGGGCGCGACGATCACCTCGGGGCGGCCAAGCATCCGGCGGATGGCGCGGCGCGTGGCCTCGTCATCGATGACGAGAGCGACCACAAGCGGGCTCACCATCCGGAGCATGCGGATGAGCATGCCACGAACGGCCACCCCGGACGGGTAGATGATCGGTAGACGCGAGGTGACGGTCGCGAACCGGTGATATGGTCCGGCCGTGACGTGGTTGCGGACGATGGCGGGCGCGCCCTGGCGTGCGAAGCGGGCGACCCTCGGCTTCTTCCTGATGCATGAGGCCGGCGAGGGTGCGCTCTGGCGGTGGGTCACCGATGACCGCGGGGCGCGCCTCCGGTTTGACCTGGCGGTCAGCCGTGACGAGCTGGTGACCGCGGCGGGGGTGCGGCCGGGCTGGTACCAGCTCATCCCGATCGACCACGCGGGCCAGCTCACGCAGGACCCGCCCGCGATGATCGCCGCGACCGGGGGCCCGGCGGCCGATGTCCTGGGGGCGGGGTCGAGCGTCGGCGGTGCGCGAGCCGTCGATCGCATCCCTCCGCACGCGTCGCGACCGGTGAGTGACCGCCTGTTCCGGACGCTGCGGCGGCCCCGACCGGGTCACCGACCGGGTCACTGACGGGGTCGCGTGACGTGATCCCGACCGGTTGGGCGGTGGTCGCCGCGGTCGGCGACGGGGTCGCGGAGGTCGCCGACCGGGTGCGCCGACCACTTGCGCGCGCGGCGTCGGTCGCGGTCGCGGTCGTCGAGGCGGTGGCCTGACCCCTGCCGCAAGCGTGCGTGCCAAGAATCTTCGAAATCGACCGAGGGGTTTCGTAAAAAGGGCCGGTCTCGTGCCTCTAGGAGTAGAGGCCCCGAGATTTCGGCGCGCCTCCCCTGCCTCGGGGCCCGAGGTGCGCGCGGTGTGGACCGCGCCGGTAGCGGAGGGAACGCCCATGTCCCAGCTCGCGATCAATCAGCAAGGCGAGCCCTTCACCGTGCCGCCCGAGGCGCGCACCTGGCTGGTGCGCCGGATGCACGACTCGCCGCGCGGCGGTCCCCAGCGCACGCCGGGGCTCGATGGCGGTCCGGTCACGATCCCGATCTCGGCCGATCTGTCGGAGTTCCGCGCGCACCTGCGCGGCCAGGGCCTCCCGGCGGGGAAGTACCGGCTCGATCCGATCGACGAGCACGGCCAGCCGGTGCGCGGCCCGTCGGCGTACTTGGTCCTCCCGCCGGAGCGCCCCGAGCGCGGCGAGCTGCGCAACGCGGGCCCCGCCGTGGGGCCAGCGCCGGTGATGGTCGCGGCGGCGGCGCCGCTGGCGCACGCGATCGCGACGGCGCGCCCGGTCGACCTGTCGACCGGGCCGGCCTTTCCGTTGCCGGTTCCGGCCCACCTGACCGGCGAGCAGTACTTGCTGGGCGAGGCGATCCGCGCGCTGGCGGCGAGCAACGCGACGTTGACGGCGTCGGTCGCGACCCTGATGGGGTCGGCCGCGGATCTGCTGCGCGCGGCGGATGGCGCGGCGATGCCCAAGCGCCGGCCGACGGCGGCCCCGGCGGTAGCGCCGGCGCCGCAGGTGATCGTGCAGCCGATCCCGACGCCCGTGTACGGGCCTGGCGAGGGCGACGACGACGACGATCGCGAGGAAGCGCCGCCGCCGCCCGAGGCGAAGCCGGCGTGGCAAGACAAGCTCGGCGATCTGATCGGCGAGCTGTGGCCCATGGCGCAGATGTTCATCAACGCCAAGCTCGAGGACATGGCGAGCGGCGGGGCCGGGGCGATGACCGCCGCGGCGTCGATGGCGGCGCCGGTGATGCCGCCGCCGGCTGCGGTGATGCCGCCGGCCCCGCCGCCGCCGATGGCGCCCCCCTCGTCGATGGGCCCGCCGCGGGTCGCGCCGGCGCGCAACGCTCGGCCGCCGATCTCGAACGATCCGCTCACCGAGGAAGAGCGCGCGCGGCTCCCGGCCGCCTGGGCGCACCTCAACGCGGTCGCGCGCCGGATCGGTCCGGTGTGGCGCCCGAAGTTCGAGGCCGAGCTGTCGCGCATGACCCCGACCGCGCGCGATCGGCTGGCGCTGCACGCGAGCACGATGACGCTCGCGGCGGCGAGTGCGGAGGCGGTGCGTCAGCTCGGCGTCGCGGAGACCTTGCGAGCGAACCAAGCGGCGGCGGCGCTGGCGAACCTGCCCGATGACGCGTTCGACGTGGGCGGCGACGACGCGCCGCTATCGGTCGTGCCGTCCGAGGTCGATCCGTACGCCCCGACCGCTGCCGAGCTGCCGACGCCGGAGCAGGTCGCCGCGACGGTCGCGGGCGCGGCGCGCAACGCGGCCCCGGCGGCGCCGGTGGCTCCGAGCGGCGCCCCGGCGGTGTCGCCGCTGGCCGACCTGTACAACAACCTCGTGAACGAGGGTTCGTTCCTGTCGCCCTGGTTGGAGCGAGTCCCGGGCGGTGCCGCCGGCGTCGAGGCGATGATCCACGCGCTGGCCCCCGAGGCGTTGCCGCTGATCAACGAGCGGTTGGCGGCCGTGGGCGCCCCCTTCGATGACCTGGCGCGGCAGGCTGGCGTCAACCTCCCGCCCGCCGCGACCGGCGTGCTCCCGCGGAACCAGCGCGGCGTCGTCTACCTCGGACCGGGCGAAGCGCCGACCGCGCCCCCGGCCACCGCCGCGGCGCCGGCCCGGGCCGCATCGACCGCCAGCGCGCCGGCTCCGGCCGCGCCGGCCCCGGCCGCGCCGGCCCCGACCGCACCGGCCCCGGCCGCGTCGACCGCCAGCGCGCCGGCCCCGAACATGGCCGCTGCGCTCAAGCGGATGGCCGAGATCATGCCGCATCTGTCCGCGCCCGAGCAGGCGACCGCCCGCACGATCGCGATGCGCATCCCGACCGCCGAGCGAAACCAGCTCATGGCGGCGATCGTCGCGGCGCCGATCGATCGCGCCGTCACGATCGTGCGCGACATCTTGCGCGACTACGACGCGACCGGTCGCCCGTTCGACGTCGCCGCGTAGACCTCGCGCCCATCGCGCGGCACTGCGTCGCGCTCCACTCCCCTTCATCGAAGAGGCACCACCCGTGAACCTCACCGCCACCCGTCCGTCTTCCGTCCCCCGCCGGTCGCTGGTCGACCGCTCCCTCGCGTGGCTCCGCGCGGCGAGCGCGAGCGCGTTCGCACTCATCCGGCGCACGGCGACCGCTGCGCACCTCCGCGCGCGGGGTCTCGCGGACCGCGCCGCCGCCGCCCTCGGCACCTCGCCGCGCGTCGTCGCGCTCGCCGCGCTCGCGCTCTTGGTCGTCGTCTTCATCCTCCTCGCCGGGCGCTAGCTGGCGGTACGGCGCCGAGACTCGCCGATTCGCACTCGACGCAGAACGGCTCGGAAGTGATCGCGGCTCCCGCGGGTTCGGGTCGATGGAGGACAGCCAGCGCGGCGAGGTGCCGCGTCGGTCCTTGTCCTGTCCAACATCACCGGAAGGCCTACCTGTGTCTATTCACGTCCAGACCTCTGAGCCCGACAACGATGATACGCCGATCGACTACGCCCCCATGCGCCGCGCTTGCGCCGCGCTGGTCGGGTGGGCTGCGGCTGTCGCGCGCGCTCGGGCGCCCGACGATGCCGAGGCCATCACGCGAGCGGAGACTGCCGTGCGCGTCCAACTCACCGGGCGGTGCTCGCCGCACGAGGGTCCCCACATGCGCGACTTGCTGGCCTGGAGCGCATCGTTGGCCGACGCGTGCGGGGTGGACCTCGGCCAACCGCTGGCGCCCCGCACTGGTGATCGCTTGCGCGGCGCGGCGATTACTCTGGCTGACTTGCTCGCCGCCCTCCTCGCGCGCCTGGGAGGTCAGGCGCGCAACGAGAACCACGGCTAGCTTCGCCGGCCGAGCTAGCACCAGGCGCGCGCGGCCGATCCCTGGCGGGGCTCGCTCGCGACCCTCGGCGACCAGATTCGACCACGTTGACGTTTTCCCCTTGCATCGGCCCGGCCACGCCTTACCTTCTCGCCCGTGCAAGGGTTCGTCGACGGGAAAGGTTCTGCTATGCCCGTCACTGTTGAGGATGGCCGTTGGTTGGCTCGCCCCGTCGTCACGTTCGCGGACGGCACCACGAAGCGGATCGCCGTGCGACCGCGCAAGTGGGGCTTCCCGAACACCGAGCGCGGGGCCGAGCTGGCCGAGCGCATCGCGATCGCGGTCGCGCTGCAAAGCACCTCGTCGACGTTCCGACCCAACCCGATGGCCGCGCGGCCCGGCGTCCTGTCGCTCCCTGCGACCGGCCCCGCGCCGGCGGTCCCTGCCAAGGAGGCCCCCACCTTCCCAACGTTCGGCGAGTTTGCGACGACGCTGATCGATCACGCCACCGCGAACCAGCGCGCCGCGGCGACCGTCGCCGCGGTCCGCAAGTTCATCGCGCGCGCCCTGCCGTACTTCGGCCCGAAGCGCCTCGACCAGATCGGGGCGGCCGAGGTCACCGCCTGGACCCGTCAGTTGCAGGACGCGGGGCTCTCCGTGGGCTCCTTGGCGTTTTACCGCTGGCGTCTCAAGTCGGCGCTCGGGATCGCCCGGGAGTACTACCCGGCCCTCGGGCCCGCCCCCCGCATCGAGGTCGCCAAGGCCCCGCGGCGGGAGGTCGTCATCCTGACCGCCGCGCAGATCGCCCGGTTGATCGAAGTGGCCGATCCTCGGATCGCCACCATGATCGACCTGGCCGATTCGCTCGGCCTTCGGGTCGGCGAACTGCGCCAGCTCCGGCGCGTCGCGGTGCGGTGGGCCCCGCCGGTGATCGACGTGCGCGAGGCGGTCGTCGGGAACGTCGTCGGCCCGCCCAAGGGTCGGCGCGCCCGCGCGGTGCCCATGACCGCGCGGCTAGCGGCGGCGCTGCAAGCGCACATCGAGCGGTCGCCGGCGTCCGAGTGGGTCTTTCCCGACCACGACGGGCGCCGCATGCGGGAGGCTCGCGTCCGGCAACTGCTCGACGCCGCCTTCGCCGCCGCCGGCATCAAGCGGCCCCGCGGCCTGGCCTGGCACTGGTACCGCCACAGTTGCGCCACCCGGCTCCAGACCGAGTGCCAGGTGGCCCCCGGGATCGTCGGTCGGCTCCTGGGCCACAGCAACCTGGCCACCCTCGCCGGATACACGCACGTCACCCTCGCGCACCAGCTCGCCGCCCTCGAGTCCGCCGAGACCCTTCGGCCCGCGGCGACCCCGGCGGCGACCCCCGCGCCGACCCCCGCAACGACCGCGACCGCCACCGCTTCCGCGATGGCGGCCTAGGAATCGTGGCCGGATCCGGCCGGAAACGGCCGGTCGACGCACCTAACCAGCCGAAACTACACGCTCACGAAGATACGGTGACAAACCTC
>JAGPCY010000033.1 GCA_018057825.1 Kofleriaceae bacterium
CGACCGCGACCGCCACCGCTTCCGCGATGGCGGCCTAGGAATCGTGGCCGGATCCGGCCGGAAACGGCCGGTCGACGCACCTAACCAGCCGAAACTACACGCTCACGAAGATACGGTGACAAACCTCCCCAGAGAATACAGGAACTCAGTTCCCGATCCGCTGCGGCGTCGAGTTCTTCGACAGCGACTCCGAGGCGCCGGTGAGCGCGTCGGGCGTGATCGCGACGTCGAGCTCGCTGCCGCTGACCGAGCCGTGGCACGAGCCGCAGACCGCGTCGAACAGCTCCTCGCGGATGCCGAGCGAGATCGTCTCGCCGGGCGCGAGCTGGTGCTCCTCGCCCATGTTGACGAGCACGTTGCCCGAGCCGTCGCGCAGCTCGAGCACGACGCCGACGCCGGCCGGGGCGTTGAAGCGCACCGAGCCGTCGTCGGCCAGCCGGGCCCGGCCGGCCTCGACCCGGTTCTCGTAGACCCCGTTGGCCTGATTGCCGCTGGTGGTGCCGGCCGGCGGCGGCACCTCGGCGTAGGCGACGAGCTGGGTGGCGCTGCGGAAGTTCTCGACCGGCCGTCCGCGGCGCAGGTTGCCGGTGAGCAGCGTGAACACCATCGGCGCGTCGGGCATGTGGACCACGGCGCGACCATCGGCGGCCAGCGCCGGATCGACCGCGCCGCCGAACACCAGCTGACGCCGGTTGTAGTAGGGCTTGCGCGGCGCGGTCCGGATCGCCAGCACGCCGTCGACCTGGGCACCGGCGCCGCCGATCAAGGTCGTGCGCGCGCCGGTGTGCGGATCGATGGCCACCAGATCCCAGTCGAGGGAGGTCACCGTGCCGAGATCGCCGGTGGTCGCGGCGTAGGCGACCAGGATCCGGCCGTCGGGCAGGCCGACCGGGCCGCGGTAGGCGCCGCTGGTCGCCGAGCCGACCCGACCGGTGGCCGCCGGGTCGGGGAAGCTCGCCGACCGCAGGTAGCCCGGGTCGCCGCGACCGGCCTCGAAGGTGCCGATGCTGCGGTTGAAGATCGCGAGGGTGCCGGCGCCGCCGCGCGCGCCGGCGTCCGAGGCGATGAACAAGAGGTTGCCGTTGTAGTCCTCGCGGATGTCGGTCGCCTGGTCGTAACCGATCGAGTCGTTGGCGGCCATCGGGTTGGCAGGATCGGCGTAGGGCGAGCGCCGCCGCTGGGCCAGGAGCGGGTGGTAGTCGGTCAGGTCCCAGTTGAGGCGGCGACCGGCGAGCTGATACAGCGCCCCCGAGGCCTTCTCGGTGGTCATGATCAGCCGACCCTCGCGCAAGACGTTGGGGTTGAGCTCCGAGTTGGTGAGGAAGGTGAGCTGCTGGAGGCCGGTGCCGTCGGGCGCCATGCGCCACAGGTCCGAGGCCGGCAGGAACAGCTTGCGGCTGCGCACCGGGCCGGTCCCGCCGCCGGCGTGGTTGCCACCGCGGGTCGACGCGAACACGATCGTCGAGCCGTCGGGGCCCCAGACCGGATCGAAGTTGTGGATCTTGATCCCGTTGACGTCGGGCTGCGCCGGCGTCACCCGCCGACAGCCGCTTCCGTCGACGTTCACCACCCAGACGCCGAGCGGATCGGCGGCGCCAGCGCGGGCCGCGAAGGCGATCGTGGTGCCGTCGTGACGGACCGCCGGGGCCGAGACGTCGGCGGTCGACGGATCGAGGCCGGCGCAACCGCCGAGCAGCGAGGTCGAGCCGCCGACCCCGGTGATGCGGCCGAAGGCGCCCAGGGTGGCCGGCGCGACCCGCAGATCGCTGCCGCCCTGGTAGGTGTCGAACTCCAGCGGCCCGGCGACGTGGTTGGCGCTGCGCTGGACGTAGACCAGCGGCACCGTCGAGCCCGCGGTCAGGGCCTGGAGCTCACCATTCGCCACGCGAGCCGCGCGCTCGATGTCGACCCACTCCTGCAGGGTACAGAACGGGGTCGCGGTCGCGGGGTCGAAGACCGCCGGGCAGGCCGCGGGATCGGCCGCGCCGAGGAGCGGCCCACCGCGGTGTGGGATGCCGCCGCCGTCGGGCAGGATGACCTTGGCCACCGCGCGGCCACGGCGGGCGTCGGGGACCTCGAAGGCCATGAACTCCGACAGGAGGGTCTCGTAGTTCTTCTCGAGCGTGATCGACGAGACGAAGCCGTGGGTGCCGGGCCGCATCTTGAAGTCGTTGCCGGCCGCCGGGCTGTGGCAGGCGGAGAAGCCGCAGCCGCGCGCGAAGAGCATCGGCTGGACGTGATCGCGGAAGAACTCCTTGGCCGGATCGCCGTCGCCGAAGGTCCGCGGCCCCACCGCCTCGGCGAAGGCCCGGAGCTTGCCGTAGTCGGTGTCGTTGCCGCCGCGATCGGGGAAGCGATCGCCGCCGGTGTGCGGACCACCGCCCGCGCCGGCGGCCAGCGGGATCCGCAGGATCTGCGACTCATCGACCGGGTTGTCGACGAAGGCCCAGGTCTGGGCGAAGTTGAAGGCCCGCTGCTCCGGGGTGTCACCGCAGCTGATGAAGAAGTCGGACTGCGGCGCGCCGTGGCAGTTGCCGCTGTTGCAGGTCTCGAGGACTGGCGCGACGTCGGCGTCGAAGCGCGCCCGGTTGGCGACGTAGACCGGGTCGGTCGCGAAGGCGACCGGGTCGAAGGACGCCGGCACGAGCGACGTGCACGGCTCACCGCTCTCGCGCGCCGGCGACGGCGGTCGCAGGCCGTTCTCGGTCGCGCCGTTCTCGGTCCACGACAGGAGCGTGAGGTAGGCCTCCGAGCCGACCTGGAAGATGCCGCCGCCAGCGTGGGGCACCATGACGTCGCGGAACTCGTCGCCGTAGGCCATCTGGAGCTGCCCGGCGCCGACCGCCTTGATCAGGAGCAATGGCACCGGGTAGTTGCCGAACGGCACCAGCACGTCGCGCCGCTTCTGCAGCGCCTCGAAGCTGGTGACATCGAGGTTGCCGGCCGCGAAGTCGAACGGATCGTCGGGGTTGGTGCTGTGGCAACCGCTGGTGTTGCCCGAGCACGACGCGATGAGCAGCGGCTCGATCGTCCGTTCGTAGTACGTGCGGCCGGGAGGAGGATCCCCACCGCACGCCGCCGCCGCCGAAGCGATCGCAAAGACCAAGGTCGCCTGGGCACGCATGGACATCAGTCTACTCCAGGAAGTCCAACCGGCGTCGTCGACGAACTTCGCCGCGACACCGAAAACGCGGACACGCCGCGGGTGCGGCGTGCGACGAGATGACGCGATCGTCGACCGATCACCGGAGCGCGGTCAGGGCCGCCTTCGCCGTCGAGCGCACCAGCGGCGACGGGTCGGTGGTCGCGGCGGTCAGCGCGGCGCGCGACGCGGCGTCGCCGAGCTGGCCGAGGGCCCAGGCGGCGTTGCGGCGGGCGTTGGCGTCGGCGTCGCCGGCCAGCACGGCCTCGAGGCCAGCACGGCCGCTGCGGTCGCGCTCGCCGCCGATCACGCCGGCGGCGGCGGCCCGGACCCGGGCGTCGGCGTCGGTCAGGAGCGCGACCACCGGAGCGGCGTCGCTCACGTCGCGCAGGCGCGGCCAGGCGTCGAGGGCGGTCAGGCGCACCGAGGCGTCGGCGTCGCCGAGGCCGGTGGTCACGCCGGCGCGGCCGGCCGGGTGGCCGATCATGCCCAGGGCGCGGACCGCCGCCAGGCGGGCGTCGGCCGACAGCGAGGTGCGACCGGCGGCGGCGGTGAGCGCCGACACCGCGCCCGGGTGCATGAAGGCGCCCAGGAGGTCAGCGCCGTTGCGGGCCAGGCGGCTGTCCGAGCCGGCCAGGTCGGTGGTGGCGCGGGCCGCCAGCTCGACCTTGAGCTTGGCGCGACGCGCGAACCACCAGCCCGCGACCTCGCGGACCTCGTAGCGGTCGTCGTCGAGCAGGTCCATGACGACCGGCACGCAGCGGTCGCAGGTCAGGCGCTCGGCGCGCTCGACCTCGGCGATGATGGCGTCGACCGAGCCGGTCGCCTTGGCGTTCATGATGCGCTCGGCCGAGCCGCCGCGGCCGGCGTCGGCGGTGCCGGTGACGCCGACCAGCGCGAGGGCGCCAGCGACGACGAAGGTGACGAAGCGGAGTTGGTTCTTCATGATGACGGTCCTCCGAAGCGAGGGACGTTGAGGGTGGCGAGGGTTCACAGCGCGTTCGGGGCGTTTAGGCGCGAGTAGAACTGGCCGCCGTTGTCCGCCATCATGACCAGGAGGTAGTACTCGTCGGCCGTCAGCTCGACGCCGAGGTCGCGGGCGTGGGCGGCGCCGGGGAAGGCGCGGGTGCCCATGTCGACCTGCGGGAACTGCTGCGGCGGGTTCAGCTTCTGGATGAGCAGCGAGTCCTTGGCGTTGCCGGGCTCGATGTAGGTCTTCAGATCGCCGACCACGACCAGGTCGGCGCGCTCGAGGTCGCGCATGCTCGGGCCGATGAGCGACAGGTGCGAGGCCGAGTAGCCCGACAACATCTCGTCACCGACGCCGTAGGTGGCCGGGCCGCCGCGCAGGTCGAAGGTCCAGGTGAAGGTGGCGCCGGTCATCGGGTCGCTGATGGTCCACGTCGGGTTGGCCGGGCCCGGGGTGCCGTTGTGGCAGCTCACGCACTTGGCGTCGAGGATGGGCTGCAGCGCGAGATCCCACGGGATATCGACCGTCTCGTTCCGGGTGAACGCCGCCGACTTGCGCTGGCTACGCGGGGTCGCGTCGCGCAGCCGCACCGGGCCGCGGCCGATGGCCTGGGTCACGCCGGGCTGGATGACGGTGGTCTCGGTCCGGTTCTCGTGGCAGCCGCCGCAGAAGCGCTGCTCGCCAGGACCACCCGAGAACCACACCGGCTCGTTGACCAGGGCCATGCCGAACTTGTCGATGGCCTGGACGTGGACCGGGACGTTGGCCGGGATGAGCGCGGCCCACGAGCCGTCGGCCTCGACCGGCGCGACGCCCAGGACGGCGGCGCCCTCGTGCTCGGTCAGGCCGAAGTCACGCGGGATGCCCTCCTCGGTCGAGAAGCCCTCGATGACGCGGACGCCGTAGACCGAGCCCGGCGCCATCGTGGCGACCGACGAGCGGTAGACGTCCATCGAGCCGATGAGGGTGGCGTTCTGATCGAACTGGTGGCGACCGACGGCCGGGATGACCGGCGGCGCGGTGCGGCCGGCCAGGGGCCGAGCCATGATGTCCCAGCGCTCCGGGTCGTCGAACAGCGGCCGGCGCGCGCGGGCCTTCGAGTCGTAGACGAAGAGGCCGAACTGGGCGTTCTTGCCCGCCGCGGCCAGCGTCCCCGACTCGACGGTGCCGTCGGACCAGCTCACGAGCAGGGTCGGCTGATCGGCGGCGTCGAGGGGGAAGGCGTCGTAGTAGCGGCCGATCGTGTTCGACGACGGCTCGCGACCGAGCGGCACGTTGGGGGTCAGGATGCGGGCCTCGGCGGTCGCCTCCGACATGTCCTTGTCGGCGCGGACCTCGCCGTCGACGGTCGACGCGGTGCCCAGGCGGATGTCGAGGATCGTGCCCGACTGCACCGTGCGGTCGCGCGACGAGCCGATCGCCACGAAGCGACCGGGGGAGACCTCGCGGGCCTTGTAGTAGGAGTTGGTGACCCCGGTCGACTCCTTGCCGAACGCCTCGCGCATCGTCGACATGTCGGGGTTGACGAACATGAGGTGGCCCGAGTTCATGTCGCCCAGGTGGTCCCACTGGGTCATGACCACGCGACCGTCGGAGGCCAGCGTCGGGAACAGGCGGTGCGACAGGTTGCGCGGGCCGAGTACCTCGTTGGTGCCGTCGCGGTTCATCACGCCGAGCTGCAGGGTCTCGCCGCGCTCGTACTCGTCGCGGTGCTGGGGCGCGCCGGCCTCGACCACCTTGTTGGTGGTGAACATGATCTTGTCGCCCGGGAGGAAGATCGGGCTCATGTAGTCGTGGTTCGGGTCGGTCGCGAGCTGCTCGACCGCGCCGGTCTCGAGGTGCAGGATGAACAGGCCGTAGCGCTGGCCGCTGGTCAGCCGACCCGAGAACAGGATCTCGCCCTTGGCCGGGGTGGCCTGGGCGTCGAACGACAGGTCGTAGCTCTGGATGTCGATGTCCGCGAACTCGGCACCGGCCTGGGCGCAGCACAGCTCCTCGAGCTTGCCGTCCGCGGTCGGCGGCGACAGCTTCACCAGCCGCCCGCCCGGCTGGTACGAGCGGTACTGGAAGATGTCACCCATGTCGTTGCGGGGGGTGCGCTGCAGGAAGACGATGGCGTCCACGCGGTCCAGGGGACCGGTGGTGTCGTCACCGCCGCAGGCAGCGGCGCCCAGTAGCGCAACCGAAAGCGCGATACCAGTGGGGATACGGTTCACGGCGAGCCTCCTCATGGTCGGCGAGAAGAGCAAGCACCGCGCCAGATCTAACCCCACAGAATCACATCCGCGGGGCCGCCGAGAAGGAGGTTCGCTGCCCCCGACCGCGCCCGGGAGGGGGCGGCAACCCCCGACGTGTTACCTACACCAGCCCACGTTCAGCGGCGAGGGCGCGGAGCTCGGCCTTCAGCCGCTCGAAGCGCTTGCGGAGGGCGGCGGCGTGCTGGTCGGGGGTGCGGCCGTCGCCGGCGCCTATGGCGATCGCGATGTCGCGCCACGCCAGCTTGCGATCGATCCGCAGGATCAGGAGCTCGTGATCCTCGGGCGCGAGCTGATCGCGGAGCTGGCGCAGGCCGTCTTTGACCTCGGTGCGCAGGAACTGGACCGTGGCCGAACGGATCTGCTCGGCCCGATCGAGCACCTCGGGCGCGACCTCGAGCGGGACCAGGCGACGCGCCGCCGGCGAGCGCTTGAGGCGAAACAGCGCGTGGCGGGCCAGGGCGTAGGACCAGGTCCGCAGCGAGGCGTCCCAGCGAAACGCCGGCAGGCCCTTGCACAGATCCTCGCAGAAGGTCGCGAAGGCCTCGGCGGCCAGATCGTCGTCGCGGGCGATCGCGTGGAGGTACGCCGCGAGCTCGCCGCCGTACAGCTCGATCGCGGCGGCGGCGGCGGTCCGGAGATCCCCGGCCCGCACCGCGTCGCGAACCGGCGCCTCGCGGCGGGCGCGGACGTCATCGTCGTCGGCCACGGCGCATGCTACTGCAAGCGGGCCGCGAGCGCATCGATCGCCGCGAGCTGGCGCGCGAACACCTCGGGGTAGGCGGCGAAGTGGCTCCGGGCCGCGGCCAGGAGCTGGCGCGACTCGTCGGCGCGCGTGCCGGCGGCCAGGTTGGCGCGGGCGACCTCGATCGCGAGATCGTGGACGCCCTGCCCGCCCCCGGCCTCGGCCATCGCCAGGCCGCGCCGGGCGGCGTCGGCGCCCACCGCGAGGTCGCCGCGCCGGGTCGCGACCTCGGCGATCAGCCGCAGCGCGTAGATGTGGCGGACCGAGCCGGGCAAGTGCTCGGCGTACACCGCCAGGGCGCGCTCGCCGTAGCGGCCGGCGTCCGCGAGGTCGTCGGCCAGGAGGTGGGCGGTGCCGAGGTTGAACAAGGTGTCCGCGAGATCGGGATGGCGGGGGCCCAGGGCCCGCTCCTCGATCGGCAAGGCCCGGCTGAGCACCTCGACCGCCTCGCGGTAGCGCCGCTGCTTCATCGCCACCACCGCCTGATTGGCGTCGCACTTGGCGACGTCGGGGTGGTTGGGGCCCAGGCTCTTGGCCAGGATCTCGCGGGCGGCGCGGAAGTTGGCGACCGCCTGGTCCTGGGCGGTGCGCTCGTCGGTGAAGACCACGCCGAGGTTGAGGAGCGCGTAGGCGCGGTCGAGGAGATCCTCCCCGGGGTGGGCGTCGAGCTGGCGCTGCGCCTCGCGCGCCAACGCCAGCGCGTCGGCGGAGCGATCGGCCTCGGCCAGGCTCATCGCCAGGTCGGCGCGCATGAGGGCGCAGGTCGCGTGGGCGGCGCCGAGCGAGCGATCGCAGCGCGCGACCGCGTCCTCGCCGTGGGCCACCGCCTGCGCGAGGTCGCCGACCCCGGCGTGGCTCGCCGCCAGGCTCTGCTCGAAGGTGGCGATCGCGAACTCGTCCTCGTCGGGCGACACCAGCGACCGGGCCCGCGTCGCGTAGGCCAGCGCGGCGGCGCCGTCGCCGCGCGCATCGGCGGCAGCGGCCAGCGCGCCAAGGACCCGGACCACCCCGCCGGCGCCGCGCCGCAGATCGCGCTCGATCGCCGCGCCGGCGGCGCGCAGCCACGGCTCGACCGCGCGGGCGTCACCCTGGAGATCGCCGATGACCTGGATGAGCCCCGCCAAGGCCGGCAGGTAGATCGCAGCATCGTCGAGGGCCTGGCCGGCGTAGTAGGCGTCAGAGTAGAAGCCGATCGCCGCCGGAAAGTCGCCGCGCGCCGAGGCGATCTCGCCGCGCAGCCGAGTGAGCATCGCGGCGTTCTGGCGATCGTCGGCCGCCGCTGGCGCCAGCGCACCGACCGCGACCTCGGCGGCGGCGACCCGGCCGATCGCGAGATCGACCGCGGCCAGCTCGAGGCCCGCGCGGATCGCCGCCGCGGCCGGCGCCGGCGGCGCCGGGTTCGCGGCCAGGGCGACCGAGTCGACGCAGTCGCGGGCCGCGGGCGCCGCGCGCAGGCGGCGCAGGTACTGCTGCGGGCTGTCGCGGGCCAGGTCGGCGTCGTCGACGATGCGGGCGGTGACCTGAGCCCGATAGCGCAGGCACGCCACGCTGCGCTCGTACAGCTCCGGCGGCAAGATGCGATCGATCCGCGCCGCGCGGCAGGCCGCGTCGGCGGTCAGACGGAGGCGGTGCGCCAGGGCGCCAACCGCCCGCGTCCCCGCGTCGCCGACCGCCGCGTCGACCCGGGCCACCAGCGCCGCGGGCAGCTCGCGATCGACAAGCGCGCTGGCGTCGCGACACGGGTCGGGCGCGGCCCGGGGCCACGCCCACCAGGTGGCGACCGCGATCGCCGCGGCGGCGCCGGCCGCGCCGATCCGACGCCGACGCTGCCCGACCGCACGATCGAGCGCGCGCAGGAACTGGTCGAGGTCGCGGAAGCGGTCGGCCGGCGCCACGGCCAGCGCGCGGCGCAAGACCCGACCGACCGCTGGCGGCACCGAACCGCGCGGCGGCCACGGCGGCCCCGCGCGGACCGCGTCCTCGAGGGACCGCGTGGTCTTGCCGGCGTGCGGGCGCTGGCCGTAGAGCGCCTCCCAGATCACCACCGCGAGGGCGAACTGATCGGCGCGGACGTCGGCCTTGCCGAGGAACTGCTCGGGTGCCATGTAGGCCGGCGTGCCGACCGCGGCCCCGGTGCGCGTGAGGCGGTCCGACAGGACGTCCTTGCGCCCCGCGCCAGATCGCGAGCCGCTGACCGGCGTCGGCGTCGGGCTGGCCCCGTCCACGCCGCCGAGCGTCGGACCGTCGGGATCGAAGGCGACCACCGGCACGCCGTCGCCGACCTCGGCGCGCTCGTCGCCCTGGGCCCGGGCCAGCCCGAAGTCGGCGACCTTGGGCACGCCGGCCTCGGTCAGGAGCACGTTCTCCGGCTTGAAGTCGCGATGCACCAACCCGGCGGCGTGGGCGGCGGCCAGGCCCTGCCCGGCGGCCCGACAGCGCGCCAGCGCCTCGCGCCACGGCCGACGCGCGGCCTTGAGCCAGCTCCGCAAGGTGCCACCGGCCAGGTACTCCATCGCCACGAAGACGTCGTCGCCGTGGCGCCCGACGGCGTGGACGGTGACGACGTGCGGATGGGACAGCCGCGCCATCGCGGTGGCCTCGCGCTGCAGGCGATCGAGGCCGGCGCCGGCGTGGTGCAGCTTGACCGCGACCGGGCGATCGAGCGCGGTGTCGTGGGCCAGGTAGACCACGCCCATGCCGCCGGCGCCGAGCCGACGCTCGATGCGGAAGGTCTCCCCGACGATCGTCCCCGGGGCGAGCTCGGGCTCGGTCGGCGCGGAGGGGGTCGCGGCCAACGCGGCGAGCAACGGGTCGAGGGCGCTGGCCGAGCCGGCGCTGTCGAGCAACGCCGTCGACTGCTCGGGATCGACCGCGGCGTCGCCGACCCGCTGGGGTGACGACGGCGCGACCGGCTCCTCGGGGCCCGGGGACGGCGGGCTGGGCTCGCGGCCCTCGGGGTGGCCCACGCCGCGAGTATCGCACGGGGCTCCGAGGCCGCGGGGCACGGCGCCGCGGTTCATCGCACCAGGTCGCGCAGCTCGGCCAGCGCGGTCAGCGCCTCGAGCGGCGTCATCCGATCCGGATCGAGGGCGCGCAGGCGCTCGACCGCTTGCTCGCGGCGCGGATCGGGCGGCGGCGTGACCGCGGCCAGGAGCGAGAGCTGCCCCGGCGGCCGGGCCGCGAGCCGGCGCCCGGTCGGCAGCGCGCCGCCATCGCCCTCGAGCCGGGCCAGGATCTCGCGGGCCCGCGCGATCACCGAGCGCGGCAGCCCGGCCAGCCGGGCGACGTCGATGCCGTAGCTCTTCGAGGCGGCGCCGGCGACGATCCGCCGCACGAACACGACCTCACCGGCCTCCTCGCGCACCATCGCCGACACGTTGGCGACCCGCGGGCGATCGTCGGCCAGGGCGACCAGCTCGTGGTAGTGGGTCGCGAACAAGGTCCGCGCGCCGATCGCGTCGTGCAGGTACTCGGCGACCGCCCACGCGATCGACACGCCGTCGAAGGTCGCGGTGCCACGGCCGACCTCGTCGAGGATCACCAGCGACCGTCGGGTGGCGTGGCGCAAGATCGCGGCGGTCTCGCGCATCTCGACCATGAAGGTCGAGTCGCCGCGCGCCAGGTTGTCGGTCGCGCCGACCCGGGTGAAGACCCGATCGCACACGCCGATCTGCGCCGCCGCCGCCGGCACGAAGCTGCCGATCTGCGCCAGGATCACGATGTGCGCGACCTGGCGCATGAAGGTCGACTTGCCAGCCATGTTGGGCCCGGTCACCAGGACGAGCTGCTCGCGATCAGCGTCGAGGCGCGCGTCGTTGGGCACGAAGGTCCCGGCCGGGGTCAGGGCCTCGACCACCGGGTGACGCCCGTCTTTCAGGTCGAGGACCACGCCGTCGTCGACGGTGGGCCGGCGCCACCCGCCCCGCACCGCCACCTCGGCCAGGCTGGCGCACACGTCGAGCTGGGCGACCGCGGCGCCCGCAGCCAACAGCTCGGCGCAGCGCTCGGCGGCGGCCGCCGACAGCGCGCGATGGAGCTCGGCCTCGCGTTGGGCCAAGGTGTCCTGGGCCGCCAGCACCTTGGCCTCGAGCTCGGCCAGCTCGCGGGTCACGAAGCGCTCGCCGCCGGCGATGGTCTGCTTGCGCAGGTAGTCGTCGGGCACCCGGCCGAGCTGACTCTTGGTGATCTCGATGTAGTAGCCGAAGACCCGGTTGTAGCGGACCTTCAGGCTGGCGATGCCGGTGCGATCGCGCTCGCGGGCCTCGATCGCGGCGATCGCGTCCTTGCCGCCGTCGGCCAGTCCGCGGCACTCGTCGATGATCGCGTCGAAGCCCGGGCGCAGGAAGCCGCCGTCCTTGACCGCCGCCGCCGGCTGCTCGATCAGGGCGGCGTCGAGCTGCGCCGCCAGGGCGGCCAAGGTCGGGGTCGCGACCGGGCGCAGGTCGAGGAGGCCTGGCCGGCCATCGAGCTGCGCGGTCGGCGCCACCAGGGCCGCCAAGCCCGGCAGGGCCAGGAGCGTGTCGCGCATGCGGCCGAGGTCGCGGGGCCCGGCGACCCCGAGCGCGGCCCGCCCCGCCAGGCGCTCGAGATCGGCGATCGCGCGGAGCACCCGCCGGACCTCGGCGCGCAGCTCGCCGGCGGCGAACAGCTCGGCGACGGCGTCGGCGCGGTCGCCGATCGCCGCCAGGTCGGTCAGCGGATACAGGAGCCACCGACGCAAGAGCCGGGCGCCGGGCGCGGTCACGGTCTCGTCGAGGACCTCGAGCAACGAGCCGGAGCGCTTGCCGCCGACCAGGGTCGCGCACAGCTCGAGGTTCGCGATCGCGGCCTCGTCGAGGACCATGGTCGCGGCCGGATCGTAGAGCGCCAGGCGAGCGACCGGCAGCGCGCCGGCCGGCTGGGTGGCGCGGGCGTAGGCCAGGACCGCGGCCGCGGCGGCGATCGCGGTCGGTCGGGTCGCGGTCCAGGTCTCGATCGGCTCGGCCACCGCGGCCGCCAGGAGCGCGCGCGCGTCGTCGAGGCCGGGCATCGGCGCGGCGCCCCAGGTGGCGCGGTAGCGCCGGATCGGCGTGTCGGGCCCGAGCGGCCCACCGTCGGCCAGCGCGGCGGCGTCGGCGATGACCTCGCGCGGCCCGACCCGGGCCAGCTCATCGGCGACCGCGGCGGCGTCGGCCAGCTCGGTGGCGCGGAACTCGCCGGTCGAGGCGTCGAGGTAGGCCAGGCCCCAGCGCGGCGTCGGCTCGGGCGCCGGCGCGGCCCGGCCGCGACCACCGCGCGTCGTCGGCGGCGCCGGCGTCGGCGCGGCGGTGCCGAGGACCAGCGCGGCGACGTAGCGCGCGGCCTTGGGGTCGAGGGCCTCCTCGTCGACCACCACGCCGGGCGTGACGATGCGGACGACGTCGCGGCGGACCAGGCCCTTGGCCAGCTTCGGATCCTCGACCTGCTCGCAGATCACCACCTTGTGGCCGAGTTCGGTCAGCTTGGCGACGTAGCCGCGGGCGGCGTGATGCGGCACGCCGCACATCGGCACCGCGTCGATCTTGCCCTTGTCGCGGGTCGTCAGCGTGAGGTCGAGGAGCCCGGCCGCGATCACCGCGTCCTCGAAGAACATCTCGTAGAAGTCCCCGAGCCGGAAGAACACGATCGCGTCGGGGTGGCGCTCCTTGATCTCGAGGAACTGCCGCATGAGCGGCGTGTTGGCCGGCGAGACAGTCGACGAGCGAGCCACGACCCGCGCTTGTAGCCCACGCCCCCGCCTACCAGCAACCGGATCGCGCTCACCTCGACCCGGTCGCGCGGGCCGCGTCGTCGACGGCGGCGCCGTGGCGCGCGGCCGGCGCTACAGCCGGATCACGTAGGCGATCTTCGGGATCTTCTTCTCGAACTCGGCCTTGGCCGCGACCGCGTCCTCGTAGCTCGGATAGCTGCCGACGCGGACGCGGAAGTAGGTCTTGCCGTCGACCTCGCCCGACGTGACGTAGGCGGGATAGCCCGCCGCCTTGACGGTGGCGAGGAACGAGTCGGCCTCGCCGCGGTCCTGGAACGCCGAGAGCTGGAGCGTGAACTTGCCCTTGCCCGCCGGCTTGTCGTCGGGCGTCGTGGCCGGCTGGTCGCTGGCCTTGGGCTTGTCCTCGACCTTGGGCTTGTCCTCGACCTTGGGCTTGTCCTCGACCTTGGGCTTGTCCTCGACCTTGGGCTTGTCCTCGACCTTGGGCTTGTCCTCGACCTTGACCGCCGGCTCGGCCGCCTTGGTGGTCGCCTTGTCCTTGGCGTCGGCCGCGGCTTGGTCGGCGGCCTTGGCCTTGTCACGGGCCGCGAGCTGGGCGATGCGCTGATCGACCGCGGCCGCCGGCGCGCCGCCGCCCCCCAGGGCGCTCGGATAGGTCAGGCCACCGGCGCCGCCCATCTTGTCGAGGGCGGCCAGAGGGTCGCGCGCCGCCGAGGTCCCGGCGGTCTTGTCGACGTGGCCGCGGGCCTCGAGGCGCCGTCCGACCATGACGCCGAGCACGAACACCAGGCACGCCACGACCGCGCCGCCAAAGAACAGGTAGAAGATCTGGCGCCCGTCGAGGCTGACCTCGATCTTGTCCTTGTACAGCTCAGCGTCGGTTCCAGCCATCGGGGGATGCTCCTACCCCGACGCTTGCCCAGGCGCCAGCCGCGGGCAAGTTTTGGGCGCCCGCGATCAGCGGACGTGGAGCGCGCCCGAGATCCCGCTGGCCTCGACCCGCAGGAGCTGCCCGCGCAGGTTCGGGGTGCTCGAGTCGAAGTCGTCGATGTCGCCGGCGTCGACGATCCACACCGACTCGTCGGGGCCGCGCACGACGTTGGCGGGCTGCACCACGCCCTCGCCACCGGCCACCACCGACAGGAAGCCCGACTCGACCCGGAAGCCGAGGACCATGCCGGTCGACAAGACCGGGATGGCGCCTAGACCGCCCGCGCGATCGCCGCGGCACATCGCGTCGCCGGGGTAGGTCAGGTCGACCATGCGCACCCGCATGAGCGGGTTGTCGAAGCGGACCGCGGTCGTGGTGCGGGTCGCCACGCGCGGGGTCGCGCTGGCCAGCGTGCAGGTCCCGGCGACGTAGTCGGGGACCTCTTCGCTGTGCTCCACGGTCTCGGTGCAAGGGTTGGGCGACAGGGCGGTGCCGCTCGGGCCGGCGCACGGCGGCGCGGTCAACGGTACGCGCCCGACCAAAAGCGGGCTCGCCGTCGGGTCCTTGACGCAGCGACCGTCGGGGGCGGCCACGATCGGGTGCAGGTAGCCGGTGCGCGAGCCGATCGCCACCAGGGCGTCGGCGGCCCGCAGGTCGTAGCGCTGGAGGCCGGCGACGCACGACGGCGACGGCACGACGCCCTCGAGGCAGCGGCCCCCGCGGCACAGGTTGCCGGCGGCGCAGTCGTCGTCGGCCTGGCAGGTCCGCACGCAGCGGTTGCCCAAGGTCGGGCGGTACGGATCGGCCTCGCAGGTATAGGTCGCGGTCGGCGCCGCGGTGGTGTCATCGATCGGGTGCGCGTCGGAGCTCAGGCGCGCCTCGAAGGTCGCCAGGGTCTGGCACTGCTCGGTCGAGGTGCAGCCGCCGACCGGGGTGGTCCGCAGCTCGCTCTTGCGCTCGCGCAGCGCCAGCCGGCCGGCGAAGGCCTCCTGGACGGCGAAGCGCCGGGTCGAGATCAGGTAGTCGCGGCACAGCCCGGCCAGGATGTTGGCCTCGGCCTCCGGCAGGCAGGCCCCAGTCGAGACCTGGGAGTCGGGGTGCAGGTAGCAGATCTGGCCGGCGCCACACTGGCTGTTGCCGCGGGTCGGGTCGCAGCCGCGCATCGTGACGATGTCGTTGACCTCGACGCCCGCGCCGCAGAAGGGCCGCGAGCCATCGACCAGCGAGATGCCGCCGCCGCCGACGTCGAGCGTCCCGGCCCGGACCTGTGGACCATCGACGGCGCTCGAGCCGTCGACCGCGTCGCGCGACAGCACGCCTTGCCAGGTGAAGGTCCAGTCCTCGGTCGACGACAGCGCGTGCCAGTCGGGAAAGCTCTCGACCTGACGCACCGGATCGGCCGAGAACGCCAGGTCGGTCACCAGCGCCGTGCCGTCGTCGCCGGTACACACCGACTGCCGGATCGCCGGCAACATGTACGACTTGCGACCGGCGAGCTGCGACGACGCGAAGGAGCGCGCCGGGGGCTCGTCGGTGCGCGGACCGCCGCCGAGCCCGGCCGCGGTCGCGACCAGGGGCTGCTCGGCCTCGCAGGCGCGGAACGATGGCTGCCCGTTCGACGGCGGCGTCACGAAGGTGACCTCGCGATCCGGGACGCCATCGCGCAGCGCGTGGGGCACCGCCGAGGTCACGATCGCGCTCAGCGGATCCTGGCTCGACGCGGTGTCGGCGTAGTTGTCGTCGTCGATGTTGATGACCACGGTGAAGCCGGTCGACAGCGCGACGTAGGCGAAGTGGCCACCGAGGAGGAACGGGCTCGGCGCGGTGCCGCTGGCGCGCTCGCCGACCGCGCGTCCCACCGTGACCGCGACCGGCCGGGCCGCGCTGGCGAAGTGGATGCCCGGACCGGTCGCGCCAGCCCGCCGCGGCGGCGTCGACGGCCCGCCGACCTCGACGCAGATCAGCTTGGTCTCGTCGCGCTCGGCGGTCAGGTAGCGCGGATCGCCCTGGGTCTCGCACTCGCGATCGTCGACCAGCACCTCGGCGACCCGGACCGTGCCGTCGGTCGCGACCGCGTAGACGAACTGCGCCTCGGTGCCGGCGTCGCCGTCGTTGGGCCCGGTCGTGCCGCCCATCGTGATCTGGCGCGTCACGGCGATGTCGGTGACGCCGACCTCGCCCTCCAGATCGATCGTCTTCACGGTCGCCGGCCGGCCGCTGGCGTCGAGGTCGACCACCGTCACGGCCGGCCGGTTGGCCAGGCCGATGGCCAGGGTCTGGGTGCCGGCGCGATCGTCGCGCACCAGATCGAGGGTGACCGGGCGCGCGCCATCGATCAGCGGATCGCGGGTCGCGCCACACTGGCGCGGGCAGGCCAGGTCAGCGCCGCCCAGGACGGCGGTGCCATCGTCGGAGAAGCGGATCGAGGCGACCACCGCGCCGGTCGCGGCGTCGACCGCCGCCACCGCGTGGCAGTCGGGATAGGCGAGATAGTGGATGCCGACCGGGGTGGCCGGACAGGCGACCCCGACCGGGCTGGCCAGATCGGCCGCGACCATCGCCGCCGGCCGGGCCAGGAGCGGGCCCGAGGCGACGGTGACGGGCAGCGCGTCGACCACCGCGCCGTCGCGCTCGGGGATCGCGGCGATGTCGATGACCGACAGGTCGCAGGTCCCGGCGTTGGCGGTGAGGACGTGGCAGCCAGCGGTGTCGGTGGCGATCGCCACCGGGTTGGTCCCGACCACCAGGGCGTTCTGGCCCGGGATCAGCGGATCGCTATCGTCGACGGCGAAGCTGCCCTCGACGTAGCCGCGGTCGGCGTCGCTGTCGGCCGGTCCGCGGACCCGGGCGCTGACCACGGTCATGGTGCCGCTGGTCGGCTGGATCGCGAACGCGTACCAGAACACCGCGCTGTTGGGGATCTCGCCCTGGCCGTTGGGCACGTAGGTCGACGACGGGTCCTCGGTGAGATCGGGTCCGCCGAAGGCCCGGCCAGCGCAGGCCGACAGCGGCTGCGGCGACGACTGGATCTCGTCCGTCGGATCGGGGGTGCCGTTGTCGCCCAGCAGGCGGAGCCGGCCGTAGCAGCCGAACGCCAGGTCGACCGGGCGATCGAAGCTGCGCTGGACGGTGGCCTGGCTGCTGGTGTCGCCGCAGGCGGCCCCGGCCGCGACCGCGACGAAGAGCGTGAGCAGGCGCCGGTTCACGACGGACCTCCGATGCGCAGGACCACCCGGTGCAGGTGCGAGGAGGTCGGATCGACGTCGACCACCGCCACCGAGTTATCGAGGAAGTTGGCGACCAGCACCAGGCGCCGACTCGGCACCGCGGCGATCGCGATCGGGCCCCGGCCGACCAGGGCGGTGGTGTCGACGGCGCCGCCGGCGCGGGGATCGACGACGTAGAGCGAGCCATCGCCGTAGCAGGTGACGTAGGCGCGCTCGCCCAGGCCGCTGTCGAGGGCGGTGACCGCGCTGGCCTGGCGACAGATGTCGGTGTTGGCGATCAGCCGGTTGCGCGGCACGCCGGTAGCGTCGAGGCTGGTGTCGAGCTGCTGCAGCGCCGGCGGGCTGCGGTTGATCATGAGGGCGCGATCGCCGCCGTCGCGGAAGACCACGCCGCGCGAGTCGGCGCCGGTGCCCCCCACCCCGCTGCCGCCGCCGATGCCGTTCTGCGAGAAGAAGCCGCCGCCGACCAGCAACGGCGCGGCGTCGGCCTGGCGCGCCACCGACATCAGGAACACCCGGTCGTCGGCGCGGCTCTGCACGTACAGCAGGTTGTCGGGGCCGGACACCCGGCCGGCGATCGCCGACATCCCGGCCGAGATGCCGACCGTGACCGCGTCGGCCAAGACCGGCGCGCCGTCGGGCGGCGAGTCGACCAAGGACACGATCCCCTGGCTGAAGTGCGCGACCGCGGCGAACTGCGCGAGGGAGTCGACGTAGATCGCGTAGGGCTCGACCGGCAGGTCGTCGTCGTCGCGCACGGTGACCAGGCGGTGCTCGTCGTCGCACAGGGCGAAGCCCTGATCGTCGCTGCACAGAAGCCGGCGGCTCGTCGGGTCCCAGTCCATCCAGGTGATCGACGGGTCGCCGCGCACCGGCACCAGGAGGCGGAGGCGGCCGGAGCCCAGGTCCTGGACCCCGATCGCGCTGGCGAAGTTGCCGATGCGCACGCCGGCGGCGTCGATCAGGAAGTCGGCCTCGGCGCAGTCGAGGGTCTCGGGCTGGTTGGCGTCGGCGGCGCAGCCCGGCGGCACGGTGCGGCTGGTGGTCCAGGCCGCGACCACCTGCTCGACCACCGCCAGGTCGACGACCTGGATCGAGCCGGAGTCGTAGGTCAGATCCGAGTTCCCCGACACCACGAAGGCGACCGAGTCATCGGGGCTGACCGCGACCGCGGTCGGAAAGAACAGCGTGTCGGGGTCCGGGCGGACCTCGGACTCGGCGGCGGTACAGGCCGCACAGGCAGCCACGGCGGCGAGCCAACGGAGGGACATGGCAGGGCGATTGGACCGGCGGGCCGGCCCCGGGGTTGCCTGCCGGCCAGCGGCCGGCGTCGGGTCGATCACGATCATGGCGAGTCCTTGGCGAGCGCGGCGCGGGCGGCGGCGACCCGCGCGATCGGCACGCGGAACGGCGAGCACGAGACGTAGTCCAGGCCGTAGCGGTGGAAGGCGCCGACCGAGGCCGGATCGCCGCCGTGCTCCCCGCACACCCCGACCTTGAGGCCGGGCTTGGCCGCGCGACCGCGGGCCACCGCGAGCTCGATGAGCTGGCCGACGCCCTTGGTGTCGAGGGTGACGAAGGGGTCAGCCGGCAACAGATCGCCCTCGAGGTAGGCCGGCAGGAAGCTGGCGACGTCGTCGCGCGACAGCCCGAGCGCGGTCTGGGTCAGATCGTTGGTGCCGAACGAGAAGAAGTCGGCGTGGGCGGCGATGTCGCCGGCGACCAGGCAGGCCCGGGGCAGCTCGATCATCGTGCCGATCGTGTAGGGGATCGTCACGCCGGCGGCGGCTAGCTCGCGATCGACCTCGGCGGCGACCAGGGCCCGCAGCCGGGCCAGCTCGTCAGGCACCATGACCAGCGGGATCATGATCTCGGGATGGACCACGACCCCCGCGGCGGCCGCGGCGATGGCCGCCCGCGCGATCGCCACCGCCTGGGTCTGGTAGATCTCGGGGAAGGTCACCGCCAGCCGACAGCCGCGGTGGCCGAGCATCGGGTTGGCCTCGGTCAGCGCCGCGACCTTGGCGACGATGGCGTCGGGGGTCGTGCCCAGATCGGCCGCGACCGCGTTCACCTCGGCGCCGTGAGGCAGGAACTCGTGGAGCGGCGGATCGAGGAGCCGGATGGTGACCGGCAGACCGTCCATCGCGGTGAAGATCTCGCGGAAGTCCTGCTCCTGCATCGGCAGGATCTTGGCCAGCGCGGCCTGGCGCCCGGCCAGATCGCTGGCGAGGATCATCTCCCGCACCGCCAGGATGCGATCGGCGGCGAAGAACATGTGCTCGGTCCGGCACAGGCCGATGCCCTCGGCGCCGAAGGCCCGCGCGGTCCGGGCGTCGGCCGGGGTGTCGGCGTTGGTCCGCACCCGCAAGGTGCGGGCGGCGTCGACCCAGGTCATGAGCACCGCCAGCTCGTCGGACAACGCGGCCGGAGCCAGCGGCGCCGGACCGGCGAAGACCTCGCCGGTGCCGCCGTCGATGGTCAGGGTGTCGCCGCGGCGGAACACCCGATCGGGCGCCCCGCCCTTGCCGATCACCGTGGCCAGCCCGCGGGCCGCCTCGACCCGCAGCCCCGAGGCGCCGGTGATGCACGGCTTGCCCATGCCGCGGGCCACCACCGCCGCGTGCGACGTCATGCCGCCGCGCGCGGTGAGGATGCCGACCGCGGCCTTCATGCCAACGATGTCCTCGGGCGAGGTCTCGGTGCGGACCAGGATCACGCGCGCGCCCTTGGCCGCGGCCTCGTCAGCCTCGGTGGCCGAGAACACGATCGTGCCGATCGCCGCGCCCGGCGACGCCGGCAGGCCCTTGGTCAGGACCGCCGGCTTGCCCTTGGGATCGAGGGTCGGGTGGAGCAGCTCGTCGAGCTTGTGGGGCTCGAGGCGCCGGATCGCGGTCGCGGTGTCGATCAGGCCCTCGCGGACCTGGTCGACGGCGATCTTGACCATCGCCTTGCCGGTGCGCTTGCCGGCCCGGCTCTGCAGCATCCACAGCTTGCGATCCTGGACCGTGAACTCGAGGTCCTGCATGTCGAGGTGGTGGGCCTCGAGGCGGGCCGACACCTCGACCAGGCCGGCGTAGGCCTCGGGGAACAGCGCCTCCATCGCCGCGATCGGCTCGGGGGTGCGGACCCCGGCGACCACGTCCTCGCCCTGGGCGTTGACCAGGAACTCGCCGTAGAGCGCCTTGGCGCCGCTGGCCGGATCGCGCGTGAAGGCGACGCCGGTGGCCGACGACTCGCCGAGGTTGCCGAACACCATGGCCTGGACCGTGACCCCGGTGCCCATGGCCGCCGAGATGCCGTTCATGCGGCGGTAGGCGTCGGCCCGGGGGTTGCCCCACGACCGGAAGACCGCGTCGATCGCGCCGGCGAGCTGAGCGTGGACGTCGTCGGGGAACGCGGCCCCGGTCGCGGCGCGGATCGCGTCGTGGTACTGGCCGCATAGGGCCTCGAGATCGGCGGCCGACAGGTCCGAGTCCTTGCCGACGCCGGCGGCGTACTTGCGCTCTGCCAGCAGGCGCTCGAACACGCCCTCGTCGTGCTCGGCGTCATCGTCGCCGACCCCGAGCACGACCTCGCCGTACATCGCCAGGAGCCGCCGGTAGCAGTCCCACGCGAAGCGGGCGTCGCCGGTGCGCGCGGCCAGGCCGGCGACGGTCGTCGGGTTGAGCCCGAGGTTCAAGACCGTGTCCATCATGCCCGGCATCGACACCGGCGCGCCCGAGCGCACGCTGACCAGGAGCGGGCGCGTCGCATCGCCGAACCCGGTGCCGGTGGCGGCGCCGATCGCGGTCACCGCCGCGGCGACCTCAGCGGTCAGCCCGTCGGGATCGCGCCCATGCTCGACCCGGTGGCGGCAGACCTCGGTGGTCAACGTGAAGCCCGGCGGCACCGGCACGCCCAGGCTGGCCATCGCCGCCAGGCCGGCGCCCTTGCCACCGAGGAGCGCCGCGGCCGCAGCCGGGGTGGCGATCCGCTCGGGCGGCGCGGCGGTGGCGGGATCGCAGCCGAAGGTGAAGACCCAGCGGTTCATGACGCGGCTCCTTGCGAGGCCAGACGGAAGTCGGCGATCGCCGCGAACGGCGCGAGCACCCGCTGCAGGAGCGAGAGCCGGTTGTCGCGCAGCCTCGCGTCGGGATCCATGACCATCACGCCACCCTTGTCGAACAGCGCGGCGACCGCGGGCTCGAGCTCGACCAGGAGCGCCATCATCGCGCGGTAGTCCTGGTTGGCCTTGGCGACGGCCAGCCGATCGGCGACCGCGGCGAAGGCGTTCCACAGCCGCCACTCGCTGTTGTCCGGCGCGACGAACAGGTCCGGCGTCGGCTCGCCCGAGATCGCGAGCCCCTTGCCGTGGGCGTCGTCGAGGATGTTGGCGATCCGCTTGAACACCGCGCGGGCCTTGTCGGGCACGACCGCCAGCGCCGCGGCGCGCAGCCGAGCGTCGCACACGTCGTCGAAGCCGGCGCCCAGGGCGGCGTCGACGTCGGCGGCGGCCAGCCCGCCGTCGATGAGCAGCGTCCGCAGGCGACCTCGGAAGAACTCGTGGAGCTCGCCACAGTCGGTGTCGGTGACCTCGATCGCGCCGGCGAACTGGTGGGCCGCGATCTCGATCAACGTGTCGAGGCGAAGCGGGAAGCCGCGGCCCTTGCCCAGGCGCTCGTAGCGCTCACCGCCCGGGCCGAGGTCGAGGTTGATCGCGAGGATCGCGTTGGCCGCGCGGCGGAGGCCATAGGGGTCGGTCGAGCCGGTCGGCTCGAGGCCGGTGCCGAAGCAGCCGACCAGGGTGTCGATCCGATCGGCGATGCCGACCAGGGCGCCGGCGATCGTGGTCGGCAGCGCGGCGCCGGCGCCGCGCGGCATGTAGTGCTCGGCGATCGCGGTGCCGACCGCGTCGGCGATGCCGGCGGTGGCCGGATCGGCGGCGAGTTGGCGACGGGCGTAGTGTTTGCCCATCACGCCCTGCAGCTCCGGCAGCTCGCCGACCACGCCGGTCAGCAGATCGCTCTTGCACAGCTCGGCGGCGCGATGGGCCACCCGGGCGCCGTCGGCGTCCTCGAAGCCGACCCGCTCGGCCAGGGCGTCGACGATGCCGACGATGCGGCCGACCTTGTGGCCGGTGGTGCGCGCGGCGCCCAGCTTGGCCTGGAACACCACGTCGTCGAGGCGCGCCCGCAGCCCGTCGAGGTCCTTCTTGCAGTCCTCGGCGAAGAAGAACCGGGCGTCGGACAGCCGGGCGGCGAGCACGCGCTCGTTGCCGGCCCGCACGACCGCGGCGTCCTTGGTGATGGTGGCGGCGATGGTCGCGAACCGCGGCGCCAGCGCCCCGCCCTGCTCGAGGGCGAAGTAGCGCTGGTGGTTGCGCATGGTCGTGACCAGGACCTCCTCTGGCACCTCGAGGAAGGCCGGGTCGAAGCCGCCGGCGATCCCGACCGGGTACTCGCACAGGCCGGTGACCTCGTCGACCAGCTCGTCGTCGCGCCGGACCGCGCAGCCGGTCTCGTCGGCCAGGCGCGCCAGCTCGGCCTCGATCATGCGGCGGCGCGCCGCCGGATCGACGACCACGAAGGCGGCGCGCAGCGCCTCGACGTAGCGGCTGGCGTCGGCCAGCTCGATCGGCCCGGGGGCCAGGAAGCGGTGGCCGCGGCTGATCCGATCGGCGGTCAGGCCGCCCCAGGTCACCGGCACGACGTGCTCGCCCCACAGCGCGACCAGCCAGTGCAGCGGCCGCACGAAGGCGGTCTCGCGCCAGCCCCAGCGCATCGACTTGGGCCACGGCAGCGCGCCGATCAGCTCGGCGATGAGCGCCGGCAGGACCTCGACGGTGGGGCGGCCGACCACCACCCGGGTCGCGACCGCGTAGAGGCCCTTCTTGCCGGCGACCTCGGCGCGCTCGAGGGCCGCCGGGTCGACGCCGTTCTTCTGCGCGAAGCCGAGCCCAGCCTTGGTGACCGTGCCGTCGGCGGCGAAGGCGGCGCCGACCGGGGGGCCGACCACGCGCTCGCGCAGCTCGGGCTGGGCGTCGGCCAGGCCGCGCACGATCACCGCGAGCCGGCGCGGCGTGCCCAGGGCCACGACCTCGCCGTAGGCCAGACGAGCGCCGTCGAGCCGCGCCCGCACCAGGGCCGGCAGCTCGGCGATCGCCCGCGCCAGCATGCGCGAGGGGATCTCCTCGCCGCCGAGTTCGATCAACAGATCGCGGTTAGCCACGGGCCACCTCCACCGCGAGGGGCGACACCGCGAGGGGCGACACCGCGCGGGCCGCGGCCAGGGCCGCGGCGTTGACGCCACCCTCCTCGGCCGCCGCGAAGGCCGCCGTGGCCTTGGCGCGATCGTCGCCGGTCAGGAGCGGGAAGCCGAGCTTGGCGCGCGACCGGACGTAGGCCTCGGCGCAGGCCCGCGCCATGGCCCGGACCCGGCCGATGAAGCGCGCGCGCTCGGTGACGCTGATCGCGCCGCGCGCGTCGAGGAGATTGAAGGCGTGGGACGACTTCATGCAGTGCTCGTAGGCCGGCAGGGTCAGGCCGCGGCCGAGGAGGCGGTGGCACTCCTTCTCGTAGCGCTCGAACAGCTCGAAGTAGAACGCCGCGTCGGTCTCCTCGAAGTGGTAGTGCGAGTACTCGACCTCCCACGGGTGCCGGATCTGGCCGTAGGTGACGTGCTTGTCCCACTTGATGTCGAAGATGCTGTCGACGTTCTGCAGGTACATCGCGATGCGCTCGACCCCGTAGGTCAGCTCGGCGGTGACCGGCATGAGATCGATGCCGCCGGCCTGCTGGAAGTAGGTGAACTGGGTCACCTCCATCCCGTCGGCCCACACCTCCCAGCCCAGGCCCCAGGCGCCCAGGGTCGGCGACTCCCAGTCGTCCTCGACGAAGCGCAGATCGTGGGCGGCCGGGTCGAGGCCGATCCGGCGCAGGGACGCCAGGTACAGGTCCTGGACATCGGGCGGCGATGGCTTGAGCCCGACCTGGAACTGGTAGTACGCGCCCAGGCGGTTGGGGTTCTCGCCGTAGCGGCCGTCGCCGGGGCGGCGGCAGAACTGCGCGAAGGCCGCGTTCCACGGCTCGGGGCCGAGGACCCGCAGGAAGGTGGCCGGGTGGAAGGTCCCGGCGCCGACCTCGACATCGACCGGTTGCTCGATGACGCAGCCGTGATCGGCCCAGAAGCGCGACAGCTCGAAGATCAGATCTTGTAGGTACATGGGGCGGTCCCGAGGGCGCGGGACCGTACCGCGCGACCCCTGCCGGTGCAAGCACCTAACCCCTTGCGATCTCTTGACGATCGGCCAACAGGTGGGTAGGTTTGGCGGATGCTCAGGGGAGCCATCTTGCGGGTCGCCCGCGCCGGCGTGCTCGCGGCGGCGACCGGTGCCACCGGCTGCTCGCTGGTGCTCGATTTCGATCAACCGGCCGACGCAGCGCCCCCCGATGCGCCGGTCTCGGTCGAGCAGTGCGCGGCCCACGAGCCCAACGATCAGCCCGGCATGGCCACGTCTTGGGTCGGGGTCGATCTGGCCGGCGCGATCTGCGGCAACGGCGACGTCGACCTGTTCGCGATCACCCTGGTGGCGGGTCAGTCGGTCATGGCCAACATCACCTTCCAGAACCGCGGCGGCTCCGGCGACCTCGACCTGCGGCTCTTGACCGCCGACGGCGGCAGCGTCCTCGACGAGTCGCGCGGGTCGTCGGACACCGAGACCGTGATGTGCCCCGGTGGCGCGCCGTGCCCGGCGATCACCGGCGGGACGTACCTCATCGAGGTCCGCGGCTTCATGCCCGCGGTGCAGTCGGCGTACAGCCTGCATATCGAAACACCGCCGGTGCCTTAGGGCCTTGGGAGGGTTTTTCGAAAAAACCCTCCCCCCATTCGCGTAGCGAATGGGGCCCCCCTCCCATAACGTCCGGATCGCGGGAGGGTCGTCGGTGATCTCGACGGTGGTGGTGGCGCGTGAGCGTCGAGGTTCAGCCGCTGTCTGCATGCACCTCCGAGGGTGGTGACCACCGGCAAGACCCTCCCTCGTGACGGCCGACTCGGTCTCGGACGCGGACTCGGTCTCGGTCTCGGCTTCGGTCTCGGTCTCGGTCTCGGTCTCGGTCTCGGTCTCGGCCTCGGCTTCGGTCTCGGTCTCGGCCTCGGTCCCCGCCCGCGGGCCCGAAAACGACGCGAGCGGAGCCGGGTGAGGCTCCGCTCGTCGTTTGGGTCGCGTCGGCGCGGCGGCTAGCGGCGCAGGCTGAGCGACTCGATCAGCTTCTTGTAGCGCTCGACGTCCTTGCGCTTCAGGTAGTCGAGGAGGCTGCGGCGCTGACCGACCATCTTCAGGAGACCACGGCGCGAGTGGTGGTCCTTGTGGTTGGTCTTCAGGTGCTCGGTCAGGTGCGAGATGCGCTCCGAGAGGAGCGCGACCTGGACCTCAGGGGACCCAGTGTCGCTCTCGTGCTGCTTGTACTTGCTGATCGTCTCTTGCTTGCGGATGGTCGAAACCGACATGTTTGCCTCGTCGCCGACGCGCGCGTCCGGTCACTCCGGACCCGCCTCGTGGCCATGGGGGTTGGGCGGCGGAGATTGCGGCACCCGGGCGGCGGCGTCAAGCCCCATCCAGGGGTAGGTCAACACCCGGTGGAGGAAGGTGCGCCCGGCCCGACGCTCCGCGACCGCCAGGGTCTCGCCGCGGGTCGATACGAGCTGGAACCGCTGGCCCTCGACCATGCCCTCGGCGTAGCGGGCCAGCCGCAGCTCGTGGCCGTTCACCACGTCGATCACCGCAGCGTCGTGGACCTCGACCGGCGGCAGGCCCAGGGCGGAGGCGATCGGAACCAGGCGCGCCGCCGCCGTCGCGCGATCGACATCGGCCAGCGGCAGCGCGTCGGCGACCGCGAAGGCACCGCTGGCGGTCCGACGCAGGCCGGTCATCACGGCTCCGACCCCGAGGCGCTCGCCCAGGTCGCGGACCAGGGCCCGCACGTACGTCCCCTTGCTGCAGGCGACGTCGAGGGTCACCCGCGGGCCGCTCACCGCGACCACCGTCAGCTCGTCGATCCGCACCGGCCGCGGCGCGCGATCGATCTCCACGCCCTCGCGCGCCAGGGCGTGGAGCCGACGGCCGCCGACCTTGATCGCCGAGTGCATCGGCGGGACCTGGAGCTGCTCGCCGCGCAGGCTGGCCACCGCCGCGTCGAGGGCCTCCGCATCGATCCGCTCGACCTCCGCGCGGCGCGCGACCTCGCCCTCGCTGTCGTGGGTCGGAGAGACCAGGCCGAGCTCGCAGTCGCACCGGTAGCGCTTGTCCTCGCCCAGGAGCCACTGCGCGATCTTCGTCGCCTGGCCGAGGCAGATCGGCAACACGCCGGTAGCGAGAGGATCGAGCGTGCCGGTGTGCCCGGCCGAGCGCACGCCGAGCCGCAGCCGCACCCGGGTCACGACGTCTTGCGACGACACCCCGGTCGGCTTGTCGACCACCAGCACGCCGTGAAGGTGGTCAGGACGACGTCGACCCATGGACAGTCCGCGTCACGGCAATGCGGCGATCCAAGCCCGAACCTCCTCACTTCCGGTTGGATCGACCACTTCACGGCCGATGGGCGGCATGCGGATGCCAGTGGTCGCAGTGAGCCTCTCGAAGAGGTGACTCGTCGCCGCGGAGCCGGGGGCCACGAGAGTCAGCGTGTTGTTCAGACCACTCGGGCGCCCAACCGTGGTCCGATACGGCGCCGTCGCGGACCAGGCACCAGCGGCCAACTCGGAGACCGCCAGCCGAAGCTCGATGCGGCCCGGGACCCCAACGAGTACCGAACCCGCCGACCGATCGTTGTGGCAGTTGCCGCAATTGACGTGGAGGTAGCCGATGCCGGCCTGGGCGACCGGATCGGCGGGCAGCGGGAAGTAGGTGCCGGCGACCGGGTTGGTCGGCGGCGCGGTCAGGCGACCGTCCGCGACCAGCCGGCCGAGGTTCATGACCTGCGGATCGGCCGAGGGGACGTCGAGGAGGAGCGCCGAGAAGCTGACGACGACCGACGGGATGCGCTGGGCGTCGTGGCACTGCCGGCAACCGGAGCGGCTGGGGATGTCGTTGTGGCCGGGATCGTCGACGACCCCGCCGGGCACCGCGACCGCGTCGCCGCCCATCCACTGGAACGACACCGCGTACCAGTCGTCGAAGGTCGCGCCCGGCCCGGTCTTCTCGAGGTAGCGGGTCTCGATCTTCTGGCCGTCGCGGACGAACTCCTTCCAGATCTTGGTCCCCATCGGGAACTGCCAGTGATCCATGTCGGAGGTGTCGATCTGGCTGCCGGGCGGCAAGAAGATCCACCGGCGCTTCGCGGCCTCGTCGCTCCACAGCTGCCAGCGCGGCATGTACTCGGCGACGCCCGGCGCGATCGTGCCGGCGCCGATGTCGCTGTACAGGCCGGTCTGCGACAGCATCGTCGGCGGGCCCGAGGCGTCGATCGACGCGTCGAT
This sequence comes from Kofleriaceae bacterium, assembly GCA_018057825.1. Taxonomy (GTDB): domain Bacteria; phylum Myxococcota_A; class Polyangia; order Haliangiales; family Haliangiaceae; genus UBA2376. The sequence goes on from JAGPCY010000033.1 coordinate 27,457, forward strand.
CGGCGGCGGCGGCGCGTCAGCGGCGTCGGTCGGGACAGCTTCGTCACCACCACACGCGGCGACGGCGGCGGCGATCAGGGCTACGCGGAGCTTGGGCAGGCGCACGGCGGCATCCTAACACCGGCCTCGCCCCCTGCGCGATCAGTCGCCGCGGTCCGCGGCGTCGGTCACGGCACCCTCGGCCGAGCTATCCGCCGCGTCGTCGGCCGCGTCAGCCGCGTCGACCGCGTCGTCGGCCGCGTCGGGCGCGACGACCGCTTCCTCGACTACATCGGCGCCGCCGAGCGGACCGGTGCGACCAACCGCCGCGGCCTTGGCGACGTCCTCGCGCACGACGTCGGTCAACCGCAGCGACATCTCGGCCGAGCGATCGTGGACGAAGCGCAGCTCGGGAGGCCGGCCGAGCTGAAGGCGACGCGCCAGCGGCCCGCGCAGGAAGCCGGCGGCCGCCGTCAGCCCGGCGATCACCTTGTCGGCCGTGCGGTCGTCGCCGTAGATGGAGACGAAGACGTGGGCGACCTGGAAGTCGGGGCTGCACTCGACGCGCGCGACCCCGACCAGGCCGGCGGCGGTGACCCGCGGGTCCTTGACCTCGCGGATCAGGGCGGACAGTTCATCACGCAGGGCGTGTTCGACGCGGTCTTTTCTGCTCATGGCGATCCGCCTTCCTCGCGCCACGCCGCCGGGATCCAGGCGGCGTCGGCGTCAGCGTCCTCGGGTTTGCCGTACGGCTCGGCGGCGGCGAACCAGTCCTCGCCGAACCCGAGCACCTCGTGCCGGACCGCGGCGACCTCGCCACCGTCGGCCTGCGCGCACAGCGCCACCACCCGCCGCACCGCCGCCAGCGCCTCCTCGCGATCGTGGCCGACCACGGCGAAGGCCAGGTCGGCGCGCTGCCAGGTGTCTGCGCCCCCGACCTCGCGGATCGTCACGCCGCAGCTCTCGGCCACGCGATCGCGCAGCCGGCGCACCACCGCGCGCTTGTCCTTGAGCGAGTGGCTCTGCACCACCCGCAAGGTCAATCGACAGACTCCGACGAACATCGCGGTGCGAGCCGTACCAGGACGCCGCCCCGGTGGCAATGCCCGCCGCCCCGCCACGATCGGCGCGGCCACCGAGACCGAGACCGAGACCGAGACCGAGACCGAGACCGAGACCGAGACCGAGACCGAGACCGAGACCGAGACCGAGACCGAGACCGAGACCGAGAGCGAGACCGAGTCCGAGACCGAGCCCGAGCCCTGCTGCGACGCGGCCGTGTGGGCACCTCCGAGCGTACGTCCGATGCTCGCTCGTCGTGTAGCTGACTACACTCCTCGCTGCGCTTCGGGCGTGCGCCCGGATCTGCCTCACACGTCCGCGTCTCGCGACGGCATTCCAACCGTTCGCTGCGCTCGCGAATGCTGGGGGAGGGTCTTGTCCGAGGTCACCCGCACTCCCCGCAGAAGCAGACAGCCGCTGAACGCCGGCGGGCGCGCGTCACCGAAGTGGTCGCGCGCCGCACCGGTCCCACGAACCAGGTCGGATCGTTTTGGGAGGGGGCCCCAGCGAATGCTGGGGGAGGGTCTTTTCGAAAGACCCTCTCAGAATCACAGCGTCGCGGCTTCTTCGACGACCTCGTAGGTCTCGATCACGTCGCCCGGCTTCAGGTCGTTGTAGCCAGCCACCATCACACCGCACTCGTAGCCGGTCTGGACCTCGCTGACGTCGTCCTTGAACCGACGCAGCGAACCGACCCGGCCCTCGTAGACCTGGACCGCGTCGCGGATGATGCGCAGGAGCGCCTTGCGGGTGATCTTGCCTTCGGACACCCGACAGCCCGCGACCGTGCCGATCTTGGGCACGGTGAAGGTCTCGCGGACCTCCAGCTTGCCCATCGCCTGCTCGCGCTTGATCGGCGCCAGGAGGCCGGCCATCGCGCCCTTCACCTCGTCGAGGGCGTCGTAGATGATGTCGTAGAGGCGGATCTGCACGCCCTCTTGCTCGGCGAGCTTGGACGACTTGCCGGCCGGACGGACGTGGAAGCCGACGATGATCGCGCCGCCGGCCTTGGCCAGGTTGACGTCGCTCTCGGTGATGCCGCCGACGCCGGTGGCGATCACGTTGACCCGCACCTTGTCGGTGGTGAGCTTGACCAGGGCGGCCTTCAGGGCCTCGGCCGAGCCCTGCACGTCGGCCTTGAGGACGATCTTCAGCTCCTTGGCATCGCCCTCGTTCATCCGCTCCATCAGGCCCTCGAGCGAGACCTTGGTCTTGACCGAGAGCTCGCGCTTGCGCCACTGCTGGATGCGGTGCTCGACCACCTGCTTGGCGGTCTTGTCGTCCTCGGCGACGTTGACCTGATCGCCGGCCTCGGGCACGCCATCGAGGCCCAGGATCTCGACGGGCGTCGACGGTCCCGCCTCCTTGACGGTCTCACCGCGGGCGTCGAGCATCGCCCGGACCTTGCCGTAGCAACGCCCGGCGACCAGGATGTCGCCGACCTTGAGGGTGCCTTCCTGGATCAGGATGGTCGCCATCGGGCCGCGGTTGCGATCGAGGCGGGCCTCGATCACCACGCCAGCCGCCGGCTTGTCGGGGTTGGCCTTGAGCTCGGCGACCTCGGCGATGAGCGCCACGGTCTCGAGCAGCTTGTCGATGTTCTCGCCCTTCAGGGCCGAGACGTTCACGTACTGGGTGTCGCCACCCCACTCCTCGGGGATGAGGCCGTGATCGGCGAGCTGCTGGCGGATCCGATCCGGCTGGGCGTCGGGCAGATCGACCTTGTTGACCGCGACGATGATCGGGACCTTGGCGTCCTTGGCGTGGGCCAGGGCCTCGAGGGTCTGGGGCATGACGCCGTCATTGGCGGCGACCACCAGGATGACGATGTCGGTGGCCTGTGCGCCACGAGCGCGCATCTCGGTGAAGGCCTCGTGGCCCGGCGTGTCGAGGAACACGATCTCGCCGTGTTGCTCGCCGGCCGGGACCTTGTAGGCGGCGATGTGCTGGGTGATGCCACCGGCCTCGCCGGCCGCGACCTTGGAGTTGCGGATGCGGTCGAGCAGCGAGGTCTTGCCGTGGTCGACGTGACCCATGACGGTCACGACCGGAGCCCGGCCGACCAGCTTGTCGGCGTCGTCGGGGGTCTCCTTGAACGCGTCCTGCTCCTGGAACGCGACGTTTTGCACCTCGTAGCCGAACTCGTTGGCGATGATCTGCGCGGTCTCGAAGTCGATCGAGGCGTTGATGTTCACGCCGGCCATGCCCATCGACCAGAGCTTCTTCAGGACCTCGGTGGCCTTCACGCCCATGCCGTGGGCCAGGTCGGAGATCGCGATCGTCTCCTCCATGCGGATGACGCGCTTGTGCTCGGCCGGGGTGGTGCGCAGCGGCTGCGCGCCCTTGCCGCGCGACGGCGAGAACGGCAGCTTCTTCTTGCCGAAGTCGCGGCCACCGGGACCACCGCGCGGGCCACCCTTGGCCTGCTGCTCGGCGAACCGGCCGCGGATCTGCGTGCCCGGGGGGCCCGACGGCTTGGGGGCCGCCGGCCGGCCCAGGCCCGGCCGCTCGGTGATCTGGATGCGCGGCGCCAGCTTGATGACGCTGCCGACCGCGGGACGACCCGGATCGCGCGGCGCCTCAACCGGAGGAGGCGGCGGCGCCTCGACGGTCGGGGGGCGCTCGGCGGCGCGCTCGGCCGACCGGGCCCGGGCCCGCTCGAGCTCGAGCTCGAAGCGCGAACGCGCGGTGTCGGCCACGTCCTGGACCGTGACGCCGGACGACACCGGCGGCGCGGTCGGCGGCGCCGGCTCGCGGGTCCGCACGATCACGGTCGGCCGCGGCCCCATGGGCGGAGCGGTGGTGACCGGCGTCGGCGCGCGGACCGGCTCCGCACCAGCCTGGGCTCCACCAGCCTGGGCGCCGGCGGCCGGCGTCGGACGACCGATCGGAGGACCGGCGACGAACACGCGGGTGCGGGGCTCGGGCTTGGGCGGCGCCGGTGGCGCCGGCGGCGCGACTGGAGGCGGCGCGACGACCACGGCCGGCGCGGGCGGCGGCTCGACCGCCGGGGCGGCGGTGCGATCCTCGACCACGATCGCGGCGGCGGCCGGCTCGACGACCGGCGCGCGCTCGACGACCGGCGCTTGCTCGACCACGGGCGGCTCGACGACCGGGGCGCGCTCGGGGGCCACGCGCGGCGGCGCGACCGGAGCCGGCGCGGCCTCGACGACCGGCGGCGGCTCGACCGGGCGCACCGGCTCGACCGGGCGCACCGGCTCCTCGGCGACCCGGCGACGGATCATCGGCGGCGCGACCGGCGCAGGCGCCGGGGCGACCGCGACCGGCGGCGACGGCGCGGGGCCCTCGTCCTCCGGCTTGGCCGACCGGCGACGGATGACCGCGCCGGTCGGGTTGACCTTCTGGGTCTCGACCGGGGCGACCGTCCCGGCCTTGTCCTTCTCGAGCGACTTCTTGATGCGCACCACGTCGTCGGCGTTGAGCGACGACATGTGGTTGTTCACCTCGAGGCCCAGCGAGCGGATCTTCGCCAGGAGCTCCTTGTTGGGGATCCCAACCTCTTTCGCAATCTCGTAGACGCGCATCTAGGCTCCGTGGGCTCCGTGACGATGGGACAGGTCGGTCGAGTCGAGGGGGGTAGTGCCTGGGTGGGCAGTGCCTGGGATCGTGTCCGCGTCGGACGCAGGCGGCACAGCCGAGGCTGTAGCGGGGGCGGTCGTGGCTGTCGGGGGGCTCGCCAGGGTTGCAGCGGTTTCTACTGCGAACCGGGCGCGGTTACCAGCCGGCGCGGCCCCGGACGCTCCGGCGGCGATCGCGTCGAGATCCGCCCGGCTGACCGAGCGCTTGAACGCCCGGGCCAGGCCGCCCTTGCCGGCGGCGGCCAAGCAGGCCGCCGCGCGATGGACGTAGGCGCCCCGCCCCGCCAACCGCCGACGAGGATCGGCCACCAGCCGGTCGCCAGCGACGGCGATGCGCAGGAGGTCGGCCTGGGGCGCGACCGTCCGGCACCCGACGCAGGTGCGCGCCGGGCCGTCCTTGGGCTGATTTGGGCCGTCCGTGGGCTGATGGGAGGTGGCGTTCACGATCAGGGTCAGGCCTCGCTGCCAGCGGCCAGGTACGAGATCACGCGCTGGCGCAGCTTGGCCAGGTCGCTCATGTCGATGCCGGTGACCGAGGCGATGTGCTCGATCGGGGCCTTGACCAGCTCCTCGGGGGAGCGGACGTTGGCCTGGGCCAGGATCTCGAGGACCTCCTCGTTGACCCCGGGGACCTCGAGGAGCTGCTGCACGCCCGAGAGCTGGGCGCGCCGCTCGCTCTCGCGGCGGACGTCATCGGGCCGACGGCGCGAGTGCTGCAGATACTCGCCGGCCGCGCCGATGATCTTGCGGGCGCCCTCGACCCCACCGGTGCCCGGGACCTGGGCCAGCTCCTCGGCCAGGGCCCGCGACAGCTCGCTGACCGAGCGCCAGCCCAGCTTGAACAGGGTCTCCGCCAGCTCGCCCGAGACCCCGGGGATCGCGGCGATCTGCTCCTTGGCGCGGCGCTCGAGCTCGTAGATCTTCGACTCCGAGTGGATGTCGATGCGCCAGCCGGTGAGCTGGCTGGCGAGCCGGACGTTCTGGCCCTTCTTGCCGATGGCCAGGGACAGCTTCTCGTCGGGCACCACCAGCTCCATGCGGTGGCCCTCGGCGTCGATGATGACGCGCGACACCTCGGCGGGCGCGATCGCGTTGCACACGAAGCGCGCGGGGTCGTCGTCGTAGGGGACGATGTCGATCTTCTCGCCGCGCAGCTCCTGGACCACGGCCTGGACCCGGCTGCCCTTCATGCCGACGCACGCGCCGACCGGGTCGACGTCGCGGTCGCGCGACGACACCGCGATCTTGGCGCGGGCCCCGGGCTCGCGGGCGGAGGACTCGATGCGGACGATCTTCTCGAAGATCTCCGGGACCTCCTGCTCGAACAGCTTCTCGAGGAAGCCCTTGTGGGCGCGCGACAGGATGAGCTGCGGGCCGCGGGCCATGCGGTCGATGTCGAGCAGCAGGGTCTTGATGTTGTCGCCGACCCGGAACGACTCGCGGGGCGCCTGCTCGCGCATCGGCAAGAGGGCCTCGGTCTTGCCGACCTCGACCACCAGGTTGCCGCGCTCGAAGCGGCGGACCACGCCGGTGACGATCTCGCCCTTGCGGTCCTTGTACTCGTTGTAGACGTTGTCGCGCTCGGCCTCGCGGACCCGCTGGCTGATCACCTGCTTGGCGGTCTGGGCCGCGATCCGACCGAACTTCTTGTGCGCCGCCTTCAGATCGATGACGTCGCCGAACTTGGCGTCCTGCTCGGCGGCCCGCTCGGCCTCCTCGGGCCGGTAGAAGATCTGGAACAGGAGCTCATCGCCCAGCTCGGCCTCGAGGCCGTACTTGTGGGCGTCCTCGACCGTGATCTCGCGGCCCTCGATCGCGTCGTCCTCGACGACGTTGATGATCAGGAACAGGTCGACCGCGCCGGTCTCGGCGTTGTACTTCGCCTCCATCTCGCGGTTCATCCCGAACGCCCGCTTGGCCGCGGTGAGGATGGCTTGCTCGAGGGCTCCGAGCAGCACCGACCGATCGATGTTCTTGTCGCGTCCGACCTGATCGATGACCATGCTGAGGTTGGCGTCCATGAGATTCTCCGTCGTGCGTTCGCGTGCGTGCGGGTTGCGCGGGGTTGGCGCGAGGGTCAGCGGTGGGGGGCCTTGCCGGGGCCCCTGGCCTTGCCAGGTTGGCTGGGCTTGCCAGGTTGGTTGGGCTTGCCGGGCCGGCTGGGAACAGCGGGGTGGCCGGGCTTGCCGGGGCGTGCCTCGGGGTCGGCCGCGGTCCGGACCTGGCCGCGGCCACCCTTCATGACCGCCTCCCAGTCCGGGACGATCTTGGCGACGTCGACGTCGGCGATCGGGAAGCGCCAGGGCTGGCCGTCGACGATGATCCGGGCCAGGGCGTGGGTCGGGTCACCGTCGACCTCGACCCCGTCGAGGAGGCCGCGGAAGTTCTTGCGCTCGCTGCCTTGGGCGGTCGGCACGCCGCGCTCGAGGGTCACGCGGATCTCGGCGCCGACGAAGCGCTGGAAGTGGGCGACCGTGACCAGCGGGCGGTCGATGCCGGGCGACGACACCTCGAGGCTGTAGGCCTGGGGGATCGGGTCGGCGACGTCGAGGGCCGCCGACAGCTCGCGCGAGATCCGCTCGCAATCGTTGAGATCGACCAAGTCGGGCGTCATCCCGTCGGGCCCCGGCACGCGGTCGGCCGGCACCTGGGCCGGATCGACGTCGATCGACACCCGCAAGACCCACCCACCCTGCTCGAGGGTGAAGCGGACGTCGACGAGGTCGTAGCCGGCGTGGCGGCACAACGGCTCGGCGAGGGTCCAGATCCGGTGGCGGATCGTGGCGGGGCTGGCGGCGGTGGACATGGTGACGACGGCGGCTGAGGGTTGGGTGGCGGCGACCAGTAGGTCTGAGCGACGAGAGCTATGCGAAGAAACCTGAGCGAAAAAAAAGGTGGGCCTAGGCCCACCTCACGGAATCGCGAAGTGGCAGTCGATTACCACCGGGCCGCCAAAGTCGCAAGGGGGTTTGTCGGCCTGGCCCGACCGTGGCGCGGCCCGTGCTACCAACGGCCATGGCCGACTCGATCCCCGTCGCCGCCGTGCAGATGTGCGCGACCGACGACCTCGCCCGCAACCTCGCGACCTGCCGCGCCCTCGCGGCCCGCGCCGCCGACGACGGCGCGCGGATCATCGTGCTGCCGGAGTGCTTCGCGTTCCTCGGCGGCCGCGAAGGCGACAAGCTCGCGGTGGCCGAGACCATCGACGACGCCCACCCGGGGCCGATCGTCGAGACCCTGCAGTCGATCGCGACCGAACACCGCGCGGTGGTGATCGGCGGCGGGCTGCCCGAGCGGGTCGCCGGCGACGATCGCCGCGCCTACAACACCGCGCTGGTGGTCGGGCCGGGGGGCGAGCTGGCGGCGCGCTACCGCAAGATCCACCTGTTCGATGTCGACATCCCCGGCGGCGCGACCCTACGCGAGTCGGACGCCACGGCGCCCGGCAACGCCGGCCTGGTCGTGCGAGCCTTCGGTCTCTCGCTGGGCGTGACGATCTGTTACGACGTACGCTTCCCCGAGCTGTATCGGCGGCTGTGGCGCGCCGGGGCCGACGTGCTCCTGGTGCCGGCGGCGTTCACCGCGCACACCGGAGCGGCCCACTGGCACCTGCTCTTGCGCGCCCGCGCGATCGAGAACCAGGCCTACGTGGTGGCGGCGGCGCAGACCGGTCAGCACAACGCGCATCGCGCGTCCTACGGCCACGCCATGGTGATCGATCCGTGGGGCACGGTGCTGGCCGAGCAGGCCGAGGGCGACGGGGTCGCCGTGGCGGCGGTCGATCCGGCGCTGATCGCGCGGATCCGCCGCAACATGCCGTGCGCGCTCCACGCGGTGACCGCCGACGAGCCGGTCGACGTCGCGGTGGTCGAGCTGGCCTGAGCCGCGCCGCGGGTCAGGGCGCGGCGTCGCGGGTGTCGCTGGCGTCGACGGGGCCGGCGTCGCCCGCCGCGATCCCGCGGGCCGCGGCGATCGCGGCCTCGAGCTCGGCGGGGGTCATGTCGGTCCGCAGGTGCACGCCGACCGGGGCCGCGGTCGCGCCCGGGTCGATGGCCCCGGCGTCGCCGACGCCGGCGTCGGTGCCGTCGAAGCTGAGCACGAACTTCGACAGCGAGTCCGCGCACGGCCGCTGCAGGACCAGGAGCGCGACCAGCGCGGTCGCGACCATCGCGATCCGCACCAGCTCCGGCACCGACAGCTTGAAGGTGCCGCCGCGCGGCAAGCGCGGAGCGTCGTCGTCGGCGGGGCGGCGGGCCACGCCGCTTCCTACCGCGAACCAGCGGTCGGTGCCAGCGCACCGACCGGTTTGAGATGCCTGCTGCGACGGCGTTCAAGCCCTTCGGTGCGCCAGCGCCAGGGCGAACAGCGCGGCGGCGGTCGCGGTCGCGCAGGCCCCGGCCGGGATCGCGAGCCACCAGCGCAGTTCGTGCTGGGTGGCCTGGGCCAGGAGCTCGCCCCAGGTCGGGGTCGGCGGCGCCAGGCCGACGCCGAGGAAGGCCAGCGCCGCCTCGGACAGGACCGCGGTCGCCGCGGTCAGCGCGGCGGCCACGCCGAGGGTCGGGAGCGCGGCCGGCGCGCGATGGCGGAGGAGGATGCGCGCGGGTCGGGCGCCGAGGGCGCGCGCGGCGAGGACGTAGGGCGATCGCGCGGTCGACGCGAGCTGCGCGGCGATCAGGCGGCCGGTGTCGGCGGCGCGCGGCACCGCGATCAGCGCGGCCAGGACCAGCGGGCTGCGGGCGCCGACCAGCGCGCCGGCGGCGATCGCGACCAGGAGCGCCGGAGCCGCGGCGATCGCGTCGACGGCGGCCAGCCCGACGCCAGCCGCGGCGCGCGGCGCGCTGGCGATCGCCAGGCCGAGGGCGAGGCCGACCGCGGTCGCCAGGGCCGCGGCCAGCGCGGCCAGGCCGAGCGACGCCCGCGCTCCGTGGAGCAGGCGCGCCGCGACGTCGCGGCCGCGGTCGTCGGTGCCGAGCCAGTGGCGCGCCGACGGCGGCGCCAGCGGCGCGAGCACGCCGCGGTCGCGGACCGCGCCGGGCGCCGGCAGCGGCGGCCACAGTGCCCAGTCCTCGGGGCCCATCGTCGCGGCCTGCGCCGCGCTCGGCCGCCAGGTCAGCGCGCCGTCGAGGGACGCCGCGATCGGACGATCGCCGGCCAGGAGCGGCGCGGCGATCGCGAGGAGCGCAGCCAGCGCGAGCCAGGCCCAGGCGAGGCGGCGGGCGATCATCCCGCCTCGTCGTCGGCGCGCGCCGCGACCGCGAGCTGCGCCACCCCGGCGGCGGCGGCGACCAGCGCGGCGCAGGCCGCGGCCAGGGTCAGGACCACCGGCGCGTCGCCGACGGCGGCGGCCGCGACCAGGGTCCGGCCGGCGCCCGGCAGGGCCAGCGCGCGCTCGACGACGGCGCTGGCGGCCAGCGTGAACCCGAGGGTCGAGCCGACCAGCGGCGCCAGCCCCGGCGCGACCAGGCGCGCGGCGTGGTGGACGTGCCAGCGTCGGCGCGACGCGCCGCGCGCGGCGATCGCGACCGCCAGCGGGCTGCGATCGAGGTCGGCCACGGCCCGACCGACGTGCAGCGCGATCGCGGCCGCCGGCGCGGCGGCGAGGATCGCGATGGCGGCGGTCGAGGTCAGGGCCACCTGGGGCGCGGTCGCCAGGGCCAGGACGCACCACCACACCGTCGGGACCGCGACCGCGATCGCCGCGGCCGTGGCCACCGCCGCGCCGCCGCGGCGTCGGCGCGCCGCCGCGAGCGGGACCGCGGCGCCGATCGCGATCGCGAGGGCGGCGGCCAGGGTCGCGCGGATCACGGTCGCGCCGGCGCCCGCGCGGGCCACCTGGCCGGCGGGCCGGCGATCGCGCCACGACGGCCCCGGCGTCACGGTCGCCGCGCCGAGCATCGCTCGCCCCCAGCGCGCCGACGCGGTGGCGGCCAGCCCGAGCTCGCGGGCGACCGCCGCCTCGACCGCGGCCCGGGCCCCGCGATCCGGTCCGTCCTCGGGCGGTAGCCGGGCGGCCGCTCGCGCCGCCTGGCGCGCCGGCGGGTCGCGACCGAGCTCGACGAGGCCCCAGCCCAGCGCCCAGGTCGCGAGCCAGGCCACGGCGATGCGGGTCGCCAGGCCAACCGCCGCCCGCGCCGCGGTCATCGCCGCGCTCGCCACAACCGCCATAGCGACGGCGTCGGTCCTCGGTCGACGGCGCCGCCGACGTCGGCGGCGATCACCGCGGCCCGGGTGTCGACGGCGATGAACGCCATCGGCGCCAGCTCGGCGACCCGGCGATGGATCTGTCGGCCGAGCGCCTCCCGCGTCGCGGCGTCGGCGGCGGCGCGGCGGGCGACGAACAGCGCGTCGAGGGCCGGGTCGCGGAGCCCGGGCCACGCCGCGTCGGCCGGCGCGTCCGACGACAACCGCGACGCCGGATCGACCTCGGGCCCCGCCGACAGCGAGGTGATCGCGACGTCGAAGTCCCCGGCGGCCAAGCGCGCCAGGAGCTCGGCGAAGGGCACGGCGGTGATCGTGAGGTCGAACCGCCCCGCGGCGTCGGCGGCCCAGATGTCGGCGAGGCGCGCGCTCACCGTCGAGCCGGCCGGCACCAGCACCGTCAGCGGCGCGCCGCCACGTCCCCCGCCGGGCGCGAAGGCGGGCGCGATCACCGTCGGATCGTAGGCTGGATCGTCGGGTAGCCATGGCCCGGTGACGAGCTCGGCGCCGCCCAGGACGGCGCGCGCCAGCCCGGGGCGATCGAGGGTCGCGGTCAGCGCGCGGCGACTCGCCGGCGAGGCGAGCGCGGGGCGTCGGCAGTTGTAGACCGCGACCAGCATCGCCGGCTCGCGGTAACGCAGCCGGGCCAGGCCGGGGTGGGCCGCGGTCGCCGCCACCGCCTCGGCGATCGGGACCTGGAGCGCGACCTCGAGCTGCCCGGCGGCCAGGCGGCGCAGGGCGTCGGCGCGATCGGCCACCGGCACGAAGTGGAGGCGCTCGGACGCGCCTGCGCGGGCCGCGCCCTCGACCCGGCGCAGCTCGACGCGGGTGCCGCGCTCCCAGGCCGCGACCGCGTACGGACCGGTCCCGATCGGCGCCGTCGCCAGGGCCGGCGCGCCCAGCGCATCGGCCGGCACGATCGGCACGAGCGCCAGATCGTGCAGGCGCTCGGGACGCGCCGCGGCGACCTCGACGACCACCGCGCCATCGGGAGTCGCGGCGATCGCGGTGGCGTCGTCGAGCACGCCGGCCAGCGGCCCGGGCGCGTGGCCGCGACCGCGGCTGGCCTCGAGGCTGGCGACCACGTCGGCCGGGGTCACCGGCCGCCCATCGGAGAACCGGCGCCGCGGGTCGAGGGTGAACCGCAAGCGACGGCCATCGTCGCCGACCTCCCAGCGCGCGGCCACGCAGGGCGTGACCGCCCCGCCCGGCTCGAGGCAAACCAGGCCCTCGACGACCAGGGACAGGACCCGGCGCGATGCGCCGTCGAGACTGGCGAAGGGATCGAGGCTGGCCGGCTCGGCCTCGAGGGCGACCCGCAGCGTGGCCTCCGGCGCCGGCGTCCCGGGCGGCTCGGCGGTCCGCCAGCCGCGATCGGTGGGCGCGACCGCGGCGCTGGCCCCCACCGGCGCGGGCGCTTCGCGCGGTCCGCGCTCGAAGCACGCAGCGGCGAGCCCTACCACCAGCGCGATCGCCGGGCGCCACGACATGGTCGCGAGTCTAGCCCGTCTCGGAATCGGACTCGCTGTCGGGATCGGCCTCGGTCTCGGTCTCGGCCTCGGTCTCGGTCTCGGCCTCGGTCTCGGTCTCCGCCTCGTCCTCCGCCTCGGTCTCGGTCTCCGTCTCGGCCTCGGCCTCGGTCTCGGTCTCCGCCTCGGCCTCCGCCTCGGTCTCGGTCTCCGTCTCGGCCTCGGCCTCGGCCTCCGCCTCGTCCGTCTCTACGGCGCGCCGGGCTCGCCGTCGGGCGCGAGCGACAGCGCCGCGACGTCGAACCAGCCGTCCCACACGACCAGCCCTTGGACGCGGCGATGGACCAGCCCTTGCGGCGCGGCCGCGACGATGCCGGCGATCGGCTGCTCCTCGGCGAGGGCGGCCGCGAGCTGGCCGATCAGCGGCCCGCGCGACGCCGGCTCCCACACCGCGGTCAACGCCGCCAGCGCCTGATCGACCCGCCGCGATGAGAACCGCCCGAAGTTGTCGGCGCCACCGGTGCCGACCAGCCGCGAGAGATCGGTGTCGACCGGGCCGGCCCACTCGAGGAACGCCAGGTTGACCTGGCCGTCGCGCAGGCGATTGCGCAAGACCGCGTCGGTCCCGAGCCGGACCTCGAGGGCGATCCCGGCGCGGCGCAGGCCGTCGAGGGCGCGGGCGACGTCGGGGTTGGGCTTGCCGTCGGCCGCCTCGAGGGCGAGGACCTCGAGCCGCAGGCCCTGTCCGCCGCGCTCGCGCACGCCGTCGCCGTCGCGATCGATCCACCCGGCCTCGTCGAGCCACCGGCCCGCGGCCGCCGGGTCGAGGGGCGGCGGCGCCGGCGCCGGACCATCGCCCGGACCGCCCGGCCAGATCGGCCCGGCGATCGGGCGCGTCAGGCCGTCGTCGACGTCAGCGGCGATCGCCGCGCGATCGATGAGCGAGGACAGCGCGCGCCGGACCCGCGCGTCGTCGGTCGGCGCGACCGCCGCGCCGAAGAGCGCGTAGCGGAACCGCGGCGGCGCCAGCTCGAGGGCGCGGAAGGTCGAGGCCAGGCCCGGCGCGGTCGGCTGCTCGGGCCAGTGCTCGGGCGCCAGCGACGGCACGATGTCGATCTCGCCGCGCTTGGCCGCCATCAGCGCCGCGGCGGCGTCGGGCTGGTAGACGTACTCGAGGTCGGCGATCGCCGGCGGCCCGCCGCGGTAGGCGTCCCACCGCGTGGCGCGGATGAGGCCGTCCTCGGTCGACGCGATCTTGAAGGGCCCCGAGCCGATCAGCCGGCCGCCGCCGCCGAGATCGTCGTGATAGTGCTGGTACGGCACGATCGGGATCTCGGCCAAGCCGCGCAGGAACCAGCCGTCGGGCTGGCGCAGCCGGACCCGCACCGTGCGCGGGTTGACCAGCTCGACGGTCTCGACCGACGCCAGGTACGGCCGCAGGTGATCGATCCGGCGGTCCGGGTTCCGGACGGTGTCGAGGGTGAACTGGACGTCGACCGAGGTCACCGGCCGACCGTCGTGCCACCGCGCGTCGGGATCGAGCTCGATGATGAGCTCGGTGGCCTGGAGCTGGATGCGCCACGAGCGGGCCAGGGCCGGCTGATACGAGCCCAGCCCGGTGCCGGCGCCACCCGGCGGCGGCCGGTAGCGGAGCAGCGGCTCGAACACCGGGCCGACCAGGATCCGGCGGCTCCACACCGACGGCGCGGTCAGCGGGTGCAGCGTGCGCGGCGCGGCGTCGACGTGGATGCGGAGGGTGTGGCCGCGGCGCTCGCGCACCTGGCGATCGTCTTGGCGCTTGCCGAGGGCCGCCGAGCGCGGCGACCGCTCGGCGATCACCAGCGGGTCGGGGGCGTGGCGCCAGGGCTTCACCCGGGGCGGCGCGCCGTCGCAGGCGGCGACCGCGAGCGCGACGACGACGAGGCGCCGGCCAGCTTGAGGGGGCAATGGGCTCATGTTATGACGCCGGCCATGGCGAACTCGCGCGCGCACGCGCTCGGATCTCTCGGCGCGGCCTTGATCGTGTCCACCATGTCGGTTGCGCTCGGTGGATGCAAGGGCGACCAGCTCAAAGGCCCGGCCGCCGAGGTGCAGCAGGGCAAGATCAAGGTGACGGTGCCTGCGGTGCCCGCCTTCGAGGTGCCGAAGCCCAACCCCGACGGTTCGCACACCATCAAGGAGATGCGGGTCCAGGGTCAGAAGTACCTGAAGACCGACATCTCGGTCCGCGGCTACGTGGTCTGGGCCTACGACTGCAAGACCGCCATCCGTCAGCCGAACGAGGACGACGCCGCGGTGCAGAAGCGCATCGACACCGATCCGACCCTGTGCCGCCGGCCGGCCTTCTACCTGAGCGATCAGCCCAAGGGCGCCGTCGAGCGCGCGCTGTGGGTGGTCGAGGTGCCGCGGCCGCCGAGCGAGGCCGAGAAGAAGAACCTGCCCAAGGAAGAGATCAAGGCGTGGCCGGCGGTGCCGCCCTACGCGGTCGACGACGAGGTCGTCGTGACCGGCACCTGGTCGACCACCTCGCCCCACGGCGAGAACAACACCGAGGGCCTGCTGATCTACCGCAGCATGAAGAACGTGACCCAGAACTGGGAGTCGCCGCCGCCCGACCCCAACGCCCTGCCGCCCGCGACCGTCGCGCCGCCCGGCGTGCGTTAGTACCTCTGAACCCGGTGCGTGGCTCGCGAGGGCGGTGAACGTGTGAACTTCCTGAACCCGGTGCGCGGCGCGCGAGGGCGGTGGTTTCTACCGGGCGGGTGTCCGGAACCCCCGGCGTGTGAACTTCCTGAACCCGGTGCGTGGGGCGCGAGGGCGGTGGTTTCTACCGGGCGGGTATCCGGAACCCCCGGCGTGTGGATCACAGAACCCGGTGCTTGGGGCGCGAGGGCGGTGGTCTCTACCGGGCGGGTATCCGCAACCCCCGGCGTGTGGATTCCAGAACCCGGTGCGTAGGGCGCGAGGGCGGTGAACGTGTGAACTCCGGAACGCGGTGCGTGAGGCGCCAGGTCAGCGGAGGGGGGCGAGGAGCGCGGCGCAGGTGGCGGCGGAGACGTGGGCGGCGCCGAGGCGATCGAGGGCGAGCCAGCAGCCGGTGGGATCGCGGGCGCCGAGGGCGAGGTCGAGGGGCGGCTGGTGATCGAGGTCGATGCGGAGACGACGGCGGACGGGGCCGAGCTGCGTGAGGGGCGCCCAGCGGTCGGCTGCGAGGGTGGCGAGGAGCCCGGGCAGCGCGGCGGCGGCGGCGGTGGCCGGGCGACCGTCGGGGGTCTGCCACTCGCCGAGGACGGCGCCGCGCACGACCGCGCCCGCGGCGACGCCGGTGGCGGTGATCGCGGCGACGGTCGTCGGATCGAGGCGCAGGAGCTGACGCGCACGCAGCTCGACGCCGATCGACAAGGCGCCGGCCGCAACGGGCGCGAGGGCCAGGGCGATCGGCTCTCCGGCGCGCGCGATCGCGCCGGCGCTGACCCGCCACGCCGTGACCGCACCGTCGTCGTCGGTGATCGTCCAGGCGGCGCCCAGATCGTCGACGGGGGTGCGCGGCCGAGGCGTGGCCGGAGCGGCCAGCGCGGCGAGGAGC
The DNA here is from genome assembly GCA_018057825.1 of Kofleriaceae bacterium. Lineage (GTDB taxonomy): Bacteria > Myxococcota_A > Polyangia > Haliangiales > Haliangiaceae > UBA2376. The sequence goes on from JAGPCY010000033.1 coordinate 43,350, forward strand.
GCGGCGACCCGGTCGGGGTCGGCGTCGTAGCGCGCGCCGGCGTCGTCGATCACCCAGCCGCCGCCTTGCTTGGACAAGGTGGCGCCGCCGGCGACGGCGATCGAGGCGATCGCGCCGTCGGGCCAAGGCGCCCGAGCGATCGCGTCGGCGCTGGCGGCGCGGCGCGCCGCCGCCCACACCTGCTCGAGGGCCGCGGCCGCGACGCAGCCGGCGCCGATCGAGGTGGTGACCGCGACCGCCTCGGGTCGCCCGGGGCATGGCCCCACGGCGGTGAGCTCGCGGCTCGGACCGCCGGCCAGGACCCGCACGGTCGCGGCGCCGCTGGGATCGGTCGGCGGCGGCGTGAAGGCGACCAGCCGCAGCTCGGCCAGGGCCGCGAGGAGCTCGGCGCGCACGGTGGGCTCGAGGTGGACGCGGCCCCCGCCACCGTCGACCCGCGCGAGGCGCGCGCCGGCGAGCACCAGGTCGACCGCCGGGCCGTGGATCTCGATCCCGATCGCCGACGTCCCTGTGGGCACGATCGCGGCGTCGCGCAGCGCGTCGGGCTCGCGGTCGAGGGCCCGCCCGACCCAGGCCGGCGCCAGCGCCGCGCGACCATCGCCCAGGCCGATCCACACCTGACCGCTGGCCGGCAGCTCCTCGCCGAGGACGAGATGGTAGCGGGCGCCGGCCTCGATCTCGACCTCGGCGCGAGGCGCGGCGATGGTCCGACGCCGCACCTGATCGGCGCGCGCCGCCGCCACCGCCGACACCAGATCGCGGACCGCGCGCGCATCGCCCAGCCCGGGCGCCGGGCCGCGCACCCGGGCCACGCCATCGATCAGCTCGAGCTCGATCGCGCGGTCGCCGCGCCGCACGGTCACCCGCGTGACCGCGTCGAAGCGCAGGCCTGGGGCCAGCGGCGACCGCGCGATCGTCGCCGGCGTCGGATCGGTGGCGACCACCAGGGCCGCCAGCGCGAGGACCACCGCGGTCAGGATCGCCGTCGACCAGGCCTCGCTCGTCACGGCCGCGGCCTCCGGGCCAGGGCCGCCAGGAGGGCCACCAGCGCCAGCGGCAGGCCGACCACCGCCAGGCCGGCGATGGCCCGACGCTCCGACGCGGTCAGCGCCAGGCGGAGCTGATCGCCGCCCTTGGCCGGCACCGCGACCTCGGGCTGCCGGCCGATGAGCCACGCCACCGCCCGCGCGGCCAGAAGCTCGGTGCCGGGATCGCCGGCCAGCGCGCCGGTCACCACCGCGACCCGACCGGCTCCGCGGGCCGCGACCGCCGCCACCGCCAGCGGCGCCGCCAGCGCCGGGCCATCGTCGACCCGGGCCTGGGGCGAGGCCAGGACCAGCGCCTGGGCGGGCGACGCCACGCGCAGCGGGCGCGCGCCGCGCCACACGGTGACGCGCCGAACGCGAAAACCGTCCGTGATCGGATGTTCCTGGTAACCGTCGGTGACGCGAAACCCATCGAAACCGTCGATCGCGCCAGAAGGGTCGATCACCCAGCCGGGCGCCAGACCGAGGCCCCAGCCGGCCAGCATCGCGTCGACGCCCGTGGTCGATGGGCCGTCGTCGCCGACCGCGACCACCAGCGCCCCGCCGGCCCCCAGGTAGGCGTCGAGGCCGGCCTGGGCCGGCGCCGGCCAGGCCGTGCGCGCCGCGATCACCGCGACCGCCGAGCAGCGCGCCGGGATCGCGGCCGGATCGACCAGCGGCTCGATGGCGACGCCGTCCTCGGCCAGCCGGGCCCAGACGCCGGCCCAGGCCGCCGGTCGTTCGCCGGCCCCGGTGGCGGTGCACACCACGCGAGGCGCGTCGTCGCCGAGCTCGATCAAGGCCCGCGCCAGGGCCTGCTCGATCGCGATCCGGGTGAAGGCCGGCGCGGCGATCGCGTCGCGCCCGACCTCGGCCAGATCGAGGAGGCCAACGACGCGGCGGCGGGCGCCGCGGGTCACGATCACCGCGCCGCCCCGCGCCAGCTCGCGCTCCTCGAGGACCGCGGCGGCCGCGGCGTCGGTCAGGGTCGCGGCGTCGCGCGGCGCCCACCGCCGCACCGAGAGCCCGGGCTGGCGTCGGGCCATCATCGTCAGGACCCGCTCGACCTCGGCGTACAGCGGCGCCAGACGATCGATCGCCGGCGGCACGATCGTGACGGCGACCGGCGCGGTCAGCCGATCGAGGGCGCGCGCGGTGTCGCGGTCGAGGTGGTTGCGACCGGCCCGGCTCACATCCCACGGCTCGTGGGCGCGCTCGGCCAGGACCGCGGCCAGGGCCGCCGCGATCACCAGGAGCGCGCCGCGCCACAACCCGAGCGCGGTCCGCCCGGCCCGACGTCGCCCGCGACCGACCGCGGCCGCGGCGATCGCCAGGGCCCCGACGGTCAGCCCGCCCAGCCACACCAGGTGCGCCGGCGCGATCGCGCCGCGCGCCAGGGCCATCGCGATCGCCCGCGGACCGTAGCGCTCGACGGCGTGGGCCAAGGACGGGTGATCGCGCGGCAAGGTCGGCCACAGCGCGCCGAGCTCACCGACGATGAGCCAGAGCATGAGCACCGCGAACCCGGCCATGGTCGCGGCCAGGCCGTGACGGACGGCGGCCCCGGCGGCCACCGCGATCGCCAGCGCGGTCGCGCCCAGGACCAGACCGCCGAGGTAGCCAGCGACCACCGGGCCGGGGTCGAGCGCACCGGAGCCCGGGGCCCAGGCCGAAAGGGCGACGGCGTAGAACACCGTCGGCAGCCACGCGATCGCGTACAGCGCCACCCCGCCGAGCCAGACCCCGACCAGCGCCGCGCCCTCGCCGATCGGCGCGCTGACCAAGGCCTCCCACGCCCCGGTGCGTCGATCCTCGGCGGCGCGCGCGGCGATCGCGGCGATCGCGGTGAGCTGGATCGCCCAGCCCAAGAGGGTCCCGGCGAAGTGTCCCTCGAGGGCCGCGCCGACCGGCGCCGGCCGCGACGGATCGGACAGCACCGCGACCAGGGTCGCGAACGACACGCCCTGGAGCACCAGGAAGCCGGCCACGGTCAGCCACGCGATCGGCGAGCGCACCGCGATCGCGAGCTGCATCCGCGCCACCCGGGCGATCGCGACGATCGTGCTCACGCGGCCCCCGCCAGCGCGGTCACGCAGCGCGCCAGCGAGGCGTCGGCCCCCTGCCCGGCCGCCGCCCGCACCGCGGCCAGGTCCCCCGCCACCGCGACCCGGCCGTCGACGAGGACCGCGACGCGATCGGCGATCGCCTCGACGTCGGCCAGCTCATGACTCACCCACAGGACCGCGCGCCGGCCGCGACCCGCGGCCAGCCGGGCCCGCACCGCCGCGCGCTCCGCCTCGTCGAGCCCGGCGGCCGGCTCGTCGAGCAAGAGCACCGGCGGCGCGCCGAGCCCGGCCTCGCACCACGCCACTCGCTGACGCTGGCCCTTCGACAGCGCGGCGATCGGCTCGCGCGCGCGATCGGTCAGGCCGACCTCGGCCAGCGCGCCGTCGAGGTCGACCCGGCCCAGGCCGCGCAGCCGCGCCCGCAGCGCCAGGTACTGCCGGACCCCGAGCTCGGGCGGCAGCGGCGCGCCCTCGACCAGGTAACCGCGGTGGGCGGCGGCCCGGCGCGGCGCGGTCGCCACGTCGACGCCGCCGATCGCGACCGAGCCCCGATCGGCGTCGAGGAAGCCGGCGGCGATCCGCAGCAAGGTCGACTTGCCGGCGCCGTTGGGCCCGACCAGCGCGCACAGCTCGCCCGGCGCCACCGTCAGCGCGACACCGTCGAGGGCCACCCGGCGCCCGAAACGTCGGCGGAGGTCGACGGCCACGATCGCCGGCGCGGCCATCAGCGGGCCGGCGCGAACTCGCCGGTCCGCGTGCTCCGGTGCGGCAGCCGGATCGTGAAGGTGGTCCCGGTCGCGCCGGTCTCGCACCCGATCGTCCCGCCGTGGTCGTCGACGATCTTCTTGACGATCGCCAGGCCCAGGCCGGTGCCCTCCTTGCGGCCGGAGGCGAACAGCTCGAACAACCGGCCGCGCAGCGCCAGCGGCACGCCGGGGCCATCGTCGGCGGTCTCGATCACCAGGGCGCCGCCGTCGAGGCGCGTGCGGACCCAGAAGTGGCCGCCCTGCTCCATCGCGTCGGCGCTGTTGCGGGCCAGGTTGTGCAGCACGCGCAGGAGCTTGTGCTCGTCGAAGTAGGCCACGCCGTCGTAGCCCAGCTCGACCTCGACCGCGATCGGCCGGCCGGCGAAGGCCTGGCGGAGCTGGGCCACCGCCTCCTCGACGAACTTGTGCAGGTAGACCCGGCGCACCATCAGCTCGCGATCGCCGCGGGCGAACTGCAGGACCTCGCGGGTCATGCCGCTCATCAGGTCGAACTGCCGCAGGATGTTCTCGACGTAGCGCTCGCGCTGGGCGGCGTCGTCGCATCCGGCCATGAGCTGGGCGTAGCCCGAGATCACGGTCATCGGCGTCTTGAGATCGTGGAGCACGCCGGCCATCAGGCGCCCGATCGACGCCAGGCGATCTTGATCGCGGCTCTCGTCGCGGCTGCGGGCAAGGCTTATCGCCGCGCCGATCTGCCCGGCCACCAGGACCAGGAGCTTGAGATCGGCGTCGCCGAACTCGCCGCCCTGCTTGTCGAGGATCTCGACGCCGCCGACCACCCGGTCGCCGTCGACCACCGGCGCCGCCATGAGCGTCCGCGAGGCCACGCCGTGGTCGCGCGCGAAGCCGGCGGCGTGGCGCGGATCGGCGGCGACCTGGTTGGCGATCACCGGCTCGCGCTTGGCCACCGCCCAGCCGAGGAGCCCCTGGCCCAGCTCGATGCGCGCGCCGTGCAGCCGCTCGGCCGCCGGGCCCAGGACCGTGCGCAGCTCGAGGGCGTCGCCAGCCGAGGTCAGGAGCGCGATCGAGCCGGCCTCGGCGCCGAGCAGCTCGACGGCGCGCCCGAGGATCCGGACCAGCGAGGTGTCGAGATCGCCGGCTGCCGACAGCTCCTTCTCGACCTCATAGAGGATGTTGAGCTCGCGCGAGCGGGCCTCGAGGAGCGCGGTGGTCTGGGCCAGCTCGGCGTTCTTGGCCAGGACCGACAGGTACAGCTTGGAGTTGTCGATCACCACCGCGGCCTGGCTGGCCAGGGCCAGGAGCAGGTCCTCGTCGTCGTGGGAGAAGGCCGAGAACAAGGACAGACTGGCGCTGATGTCGGGGTCGGCCCGGCCGGCGGGATCGAGGGCGCGCTTGTTCAAGACCTGGACCACGCCGACCACCGCGCCGGCACGGTTGCGCATCGGCACGCACAGGATCGAGCGGGTCCGGTAGCCCGAGCGCTGATCGACCGCGGGCTGGAACCGCGCGTCGCGGTAGGCGTCGGGGATGTTGACCACCTTGCCCGAGGCCGCGACCCAGCCGGCCACGCCCTCGCCGACCTGCAGGCGGATGTTGAGCGTGTCCTTGCCCTGCACCACCTTCGACCACAGCTCGCGGCCGTCCTCCGACAGCAGGTACAAGGTCGAACGATCGGCGTCCATCAGCTCGGTGACCTTGTCGATCAACAAGCGCAGGAGCTGATCGAGCTCGGTCGTGCTCGACAGCGCCGCGCCGACCTCGGTCACCAGCTCGAGCTTCTTGCGCTCGCGCAGGAGCGCGGTCGCCAGCGCCGCCGGATTCGGCGGCGCCGCCGCGTCGGTCGCGGACGGGGACGTCATGACCGCGCGATGGTACACGACGCGGCGCGGCCCGCGGTCACTCGAGATCGCGGCGGCGCAGATCGTCCTCGTCGAGACCGGCGGCGTGGCCCAGCTCGTGGCGCAGCGTGCGCTCGATCTGCGCCGACAGCTCGGCCCGGGTCCGGACCGCGCGGGCCAGGTTCAGGCGGTACAGCACGATCGCCCGCGGCGGCGGCGCCTCGCCCGGCTCGGCGTCGACCCCGAGCGGCAGCCCGCGATACAGGCCGAGGATGGTCGGCGGAAACGGCGGGTCGGCGGCCGCCAGGTCGGCCGGATCGGGGCGGTCGGCGATCGCGATCGGCACCTGGGCGGCGCGGGCCCGGTCGTCGGGCGGCAGCGCCGCCACGGCGCGCTCGATCTCGGCGGCCATCTCGTCGGCGGTGATCGCCACCGGCGGCGGGAACTCGTCGGGGGCCAGGGCCCGGGCGCGGGCGAAGTGCTGCTCGGCGACCGCCAGCTCGCCGAGCTGCTCGCGGGCCAGGCCCAGCATGTGGTGGGCGTAGGGCTCGTCGGGCCGGGCCTCGAGGACCCGGGCCAGCTCGGCGGCGGCCTCGGCCGCCCGCCCGAGGTTGAACAGCGCCACCCCGTGCTCGTGGCGGGCGTCGATCAAGGTGCGATCGAGGGCGAGCGCGGCAGCGGCGTGCTCGGCGGCCTCGTCCGACCGACCCAGGTCGTTGGCGGCCTGGGCCTGGAGCAACGCCAGCTCGGCGCGCAGATCGGCGGCGCCCCGACGGCGGGCCGCGGCTCGGGCGGCGCCGCGGCGGGCCAGCTCGAGACCGAGGGCGGTAGTGTCCCGACTCTTGTCGGCGACCCCGTTGATGTAGAAGTCGGCGACCGCGCGCAGGGTCTCGGGGTCCTCGGGGTCGAGGGCCAGCGCCAGGTCGTAGGCGATCGCGGCCTCGCGATCGCGACCGGCCCCGGCCAGGGCTGCGCCGCGCAGGTGGTGGGCCTCGATCGCCCGCGGCGCGCGATCGGCGGCCATGTCGGCGCAGGTGAAGGCGTCGGCCCAGGCGCCCGCCGTCAGATGCCGGCCGGCCTCGTCGAGCAAGGCGTCGAGAGCGCGATCGGTCTGGACCGCCAGGGTGGCGGCGGCGGCGCAGGTGCCCAGGAGCGGCGTCGCCGGCGGCGGGGCGCCACGATCGGCGGCCGGCGCGGGCGACGGGACCACGGCCGGCGGTGGCGGCGACGGAGCGGGAGGCGCGGCGCGGTCGCCACCACAGCCCAGCGCGCACAGCGCCGCGACCGACCACGCGGGGGCCCGAAGGTTCACGGCGCCAGCATAGCGCGCGGCCGCGCGGTTAGCAGTCGGCCCAGGACCGCGCGATGCCGAGGTCGACCTCGAGCGGCACGTCGAGGGCGTAGGCCGCCGACATCTCCTCCTTCACGATCTCGCCGATCGCCTCGGCGCGATCGGGGTCGACCTCGAACACCAGCTCGTCGTGGACCGTGAGCAACATCGCCGCCGGCAGGCGATCGCGCTCGATCCGCCGCGCGCACGCCAGCATCGCCCGCTTGAGGATGTCGGCGCCGGCGCCCTGCAGCGGCGTGTTCTGCGCCACCCGCTCGCCGGCCCGCCGCGCCACCGGGCTCTTCGAGGCCAGCTCGGGGATGGGCCGCCAGCGCCCGAGCAAGGTGCGCGCGCCTCCCGCGGCCTTGGCCTCGGCCACGAGCTGATCCATGAACCGCCGCACCGTCGGCAGCCGCGCGAAGTAGCGGTCGATGTAGTCCTTGGCGTCGCGCTTGGGGATGTCGAGAGCGCGGGCCAGGCCGAAGTCCGACTGGCCGTAGATCAGGCCGTAGTTGACCGCCTTGGCGATGCGGCGCTCCTTGGCGGTGATCTGCGCCAGCGGCAGCTCGAGCACCTCGGCCGCGGTCTGGGCATGGACGTCGACGCCGTCGCGGAAGGCCTTGACCAGCACCGGATCGCCCGACAGGTGGGCCATGATCCGCAGCTCGATCTGCGAGTAGTCGGCGGCCAGGAGCACCTTGCCCGGGGCGGCGACGAAGCCGCGGCGGATCGCCCGGCCGACCTCGGTGCGGATCGGGATGTTCTGCAGGTTGGGATCCTGCGACGAGATCCGGCCGGTCGCCGCGACCACCTGGTTGAACAGCGTGTGCAAGCGCCCGGTCTTGGGGTGGACCAGGGGCGGCAGCGCGTCGAGGTACGTGCCGCGCAGCTTGGTCAGCTCGCGGTGCTCGAGGATCGGCCGGATGATCGGGTGGACGTCGATCAGGCTCTCGAGGACGTCGTGGTCCACCGAGTACCCGGTCTTGGTCTTCTTCATGCGATCGCTCTCGAGCCCGAGGGTCTCGAACAACAGGTGCGCGAGCTGCTTGGGCGAGCCCAGGTTGACCCCGGCGCCGCCGGCCTCGGCGACCTGCGCCTCGAGGGTCGCGATCTGCTGACCGACCTCGGCCGACATGCGCGCGAAGTGCGGGCCGTCGATGCAGATGCCGGTGCGCTCGACCTCGACGAGGAGCTGGGCGATCGGCAGCTCGAGGTCGCGGTACAGGCCGTCGAGCCCGCGCTGGGTCAGGCCGGCCGCCAGCCGCGGGGCCGCCGCCAGCCCGATCGCCGCCGCGGCGCCGACCCAGGCCGCGGCCTCGACCGGCGCGCTGGCCTCGAAGGAGCCGGCCCGACCGACCGCGGCGCTGTAGCTCGGCACGGTCAGGCCGATCGCCGCGGCGACCGCGTCGACCGTCGACGGCGCGCTGGCGTCGAGGAGAAAGCGGGCCAGCATCGGATCGTCGACCACCCCGGCCAGCGCCCAGCCGCGGCCGCGCAGGCAGCGCTCGGCGTGCTTGCAGTCGTGGACGACCTTGGCCACCGCCGGGTCGGCCAGGAGCGCCACCAGCGGCGCCAGCGCGGCGTCCGACGGCGGCGGCCCGGCGGCCAGCGAGCGATGGGCCAGCGGCACGTAGCCCGGCGCGGCGTCGGGCGGCGCCAGCGCGAGCCCGACCACGACCGCGCGATCGAAGCGGCCGACGGTCTCGACCGCCAGGCCGCAGCGCCCGGCCGCGCGGACCGCGGCGCACAGCGCGGCGATCGCGGCGGCGTCGTCCGCCACCGTCGGCGCCGGGCCCAGGCCCGCCACCGGCTCGATCGTCACCGGCGCCGCCGGCGCGCCGCTCGCGCTCGGCGTGCGATCGATCTTCTCGATCAGGTTGCCGAACTCGAGCTCGGTGAAGATCGCGCGCAGGGCGTCGTGGTCCCACGGCTTGGCCCGCAGGTCATCGACCGCCATCGGCAGCGCCACCGCGCGATCGAGCTCGACCAGGCGGCGCGAGATCCGCAGGCGCTCGACCTGGGCCGGATCGCCGAGCGGGTGCTTGCCGCGGACCTTGGGGTTGGCCGCGATCAGCGCCTCGAGATCGGGGTAGGTGTTGACCAGCTCAGCCGCGGTCTTGTCGCCGACGCCGGCCACCCCCGGGATGTTGTCGCTGGTGTCGCCGCGCAGGGCGAGGAAGTCGGCGACCCGCTCGGGCGGCACGCCGAACTTCTCGATCACCGCGTCGCGGGTGTAGGTCTGGGCGCGCATCGCGTCGATGACCGCGGTGTGCTCGCCGACGAGCTGCATCAAGTCCTTGTCGGCCGAGTAGATCGTGCAGTCCCAGCCGCGGCCAGCGGCGGCGGTGGCCAGGGTGGCGACCACGTCGTCGGCCTCGACCCCGGGGATGGCGAGGACCGGCCAGCCCAGGGCGGCGACCAGCGGCGCGAACCGCGGCATCTGGATCGCGAGGTCCTCGGGGGCCGGCGGTCGGTTGGCCTTGTACTCGGGATAGATCTCGGTGCGGAAGTTCTTGCGGCCGGCGTCGAACACCACCGCGATCCGCTCGGGGCCGACGTCCTCGCGCAGGCGCAGGAGCATGCGCGCGAACACGTACAGCGCGCCGGTCGGCATGCCGTCCTTGGTCGACAGCCGGACCTCGCGTCGCTCGCTGCGCGATGACGCGTTCATCAGGCCGAAGTGGGCCCGGAAGATGTAACCGTGGCCGTCGACGACGTGGAGGCGCTCCATCGCGCGCGACCCTACCAGGCCGCGGCGGTCGCGCGCAGCCGCGGCAGCGCCTCGATGGTCCAGGCCCCGTACCAGAACAGATCGCGGCCGCTGACGTCGACCTGCGCGACCCCGGGCAGGGCCGCGGCCAGGGCCGCGCGATCGTCGGCCCCGAAGGCGTGGGGCTCGTCGGCCAGGACCACCAGGTCGGGCTGGCGGGCCGCGACCTCGGCGAAGCTGACCCGCGGGTAGCGCTGATCGCGGCCGGCGGGATCGGCGGCGGCGGCCTTGCCCAGATCGGCGGCCAGCGGATAGAGGCGCAGCCGATCGTCGAAGGCGTTGCCGATGCCGACCGCGGCCAGGACGTCGGCGCCGAAGGTGTCGGCGTTCATCGTCATGAGCGGATCCATCCAGATCGGCGCGAAGGCCCGGCGGCGCGGCGGTGGCGGCGACGCGGCCCCCAGCGCGTAGCCGGCGCGGATGAGCGCCACCACCTCGGGGTCGCGCTGGACCTCGAGCAGCCGCGCCAGCCGCGCGACGTGGGCCACGGCGTCGCCGACCCGGCGCGGCATCGACACCAGGACCGGGACCCGCTCGGCCAGGCGCTCGAGGGCGCCGCGGGTGTTCTCCTCCTGGTTGGCGATCACCAGCTCGGGGCCGAGCGCCAGGACCGCGTCGACGTCGACGTCCTTGGTGCCCCCGACGACCTCGGCAGCGGCCACCGCCGGCACGTCACAGTAGGAGGTGCGGCCGACCACCCGCTCGGCGCAACCCAGCGCGCACAGGGTATAGGTGTCGCTCGGCACCAGGGACACCACCCGGCGCGGGGCGCGCAAGAGGCACACGTCACGGCCCAGATCGTCCTTTACGCGCTGCATCGCCGCGACCTTGCCCGCGGCGATGGCCCGAGGCAAGCGCCGCGCCGGCCGCGATCGAGTAGGCTCCCGGCGATGGCCAAGGCCCCGCGCCCCGCCCCCGCCGACGCCCTGCCGATCGACGTCAAGCCCCAGGAGCTGGCCCAGCGCCTGGCCGATCCCGAGTTCCGCGCCCGCATCGAGCAGGCGGTGCAGCAGCTCCCGGCCGACAAGGCCGCCGAGCTGGTCGCGCTCCTCGAGGCCAGCATCCGCCGACGACGGATCGAGATGTGGGGCTACATCGCGGCCGCGATCGTCATGCTGGTCGGGATGGTGTTCGCGCTGTATCTCTACGGCCGGGCCGGCGGCGATAGCTTCGTCGGCTGGGTGTTCCTCCTGCCGCTCGGGCTGGCCGGGCTGACGATGATGCTGGTGGCGCGCTGGGCCCGCGCCGCCGACGCCGCCAGCCGGACCCAGCGGGCGGCCCTGCGGGCGAGCGGCGACGATCGACCGCGCCCGCGGTGACCGGCCGGCGTATAGTGCCGGCCCATATGCGTCGCCTCGCCCTCGCGCTCGCCCTGTTCTCGCCGCTCGCGGCGTGCAAGGACTCGCCAAAGTTCACCCCAGTCGATGCCGACGAGTCCGACGGACCGCCGGGGCCGATCGACGGCCCGACCGCGGACACCCTGCCTGCGACCTGCACCCCGCGCGCGGGCACCAACGTCGCCCTCGGCCCGGCGATCGCGGGCTTCGACGCGCCGGTCGGCCTGACCGCCCCGCCCGACGACCCCCGGATCTTCGTGGTCGAGCAAAGCGGCGCGATCCGCGTCATCAAGAACGGCGCGCTCCTGCCGACGCCCTTCATCGACCTGAGCGGCCCGGTCCTGGCCGGCGGCGAGCGCGGCCTGCTCGGCCTGGCCTTCCATCCGCAGTTCGCCACCAACGGCCGCTTCTACGTCAACTTCACCCGCGACCCCGACGGCGCGACCGTGATCGGCGAGTACACCGCGCCGGCCGGCAGCGACGTCGCGACCCCGGGCAGCTTCCGCGAGGTCCTGCGCATCCCGCAGCCGTTCTCGAACCACAACGCCGGCTGGCTGACCTTCGGGCCCGACGGCAAGTTGTACATCGCGATGGGCGACGGCGGCTCGGGCGGCGACCCCGGCGATCGCGCCCAGAACGATCGCGAGCTGCTCGGCAAGATGCTGCGCATCGACGTCGACACCCGCACCGGCAGCAAGGGCTACGGCATCCCGGCCGACAACCCGTTCGCGTCGAGCCCCGACGGCACCAACGACCCGCGCCCCGAGATCTGGGGCAAGGGCCTGCGCAACCCGTTCCGGTTCTCCTTCGACCGCGGCACCGGCGATCTCTACATCGGCGACGTCGGCCAGAACGCGTGGGAGGAGGTCAACGCCCACGCCAACACCGCCGGGGTCAACTGGGGCTGGGATGACCGCGAGGGCGCCAACTGCTTCGAGCCGACCTCGGGCTGCCTGACCGCCAACCGGACCGACCCGGTCGTGCAGCACTCGGCCGGCAGCGGCTGGCGTTCCGTGATCGGCGGCGAGGTCTACCGCGGCACCTGCTTCCCCGACCTGGTCGGCCAGTACTTCTACGGCGACTACAGCCAGGGCGGCCTGTGGGCGTTCCGCCTGGTCGGCGGCGTGGCGCAAAACGATCGTCAGGTCATCGCCTCGGTCGGCTCGATCACCCACGTCGCCGCCGACGCCCGCGGCGAGCTGTACGTCGTGACCCACGACGGGCGGGTCCGGCCGATCATCATCCCGTGATCGCTCGCGCTGGCGCCGTGGCGGTGGCGGTCGCGCTGGGCGGCTGCGGCGGCGGTGGCGCCCGGCACGACGCTGCACCGGCGATCGACGCCAGCGTCGACGCCGCCATGGCCGCGTGTGACCCGCGCCTCGGCGAGCGGATCGAGCTAGTGCCGGTGGCGACCGGGTTGGATCGCCCGGTCGGCGTCACCGGCCCGGTGGGCGATCGCCGCATCGTCGTGGTCGAGCAGGGTGGCCTCCTGCGCCTGATCGACGACGCCGGCCTGGCCGAGGCGCCCTACCTCGATCTGCGCGCCGCGGTGATCGCCGAGGGTGAGCGGGGCCTCCTCGGCCTGGCGTTTCATCCGCGGTTCGGGGCCAACGGCCGGCTGTTCGTCAACTTCACCCGCGCCCCCGACGGCGCGACCGTGATCGCCGAGCTGACCGCGGATCCCGCGGCGACCACCGTCGACGCCGCGACCCGGCGCGACCTCTTGGTGATCGAGCAGCCGTTCCCGCAGCACAACGGCGGCGGGCTCGAGTTTGGCCCCGACGGTTACCTCTACGTCGCGACCGGCGACGGCGGCTCGGGCGGCGACCCGTTCGGCAACGGCCAGCGCCTGACCACTCACCTGGGCAAGGTCCTGCGCCTCGACGTCGACGGCGCCGACGGCGCCCGGCCCTACCGCATCCCGGCCGACAATCCCTTCGCGACCAGCCCCGACGGCCCCGACGATCCGCGACCAGAGATCTGGCACTGGGGCCTGCGCAACCCGTGGCGATTCACGTTCGATCGCGCGACCGGCGATCTGTACCTGGGCGATGTCGGCCAGGGCCGCTACGAAGAGATCGACTACACGCCGCACCGACCGGCCGTGAACTGGGGCTGGGACGATCGCGAGGGCGCGCACTGCTTCACCCCGCCGTCGACCGGGTGCGCGACCGCCGACCGCACCGATCCGATCCTCGAGCGCGACCACACGACCACGGGGTGGACCTCGATCATCGGCGGTCAGGTCTACCGGGGGCGCTGCTTCCCCGGCCTGGTCGGCCGCTACTTCTTCGGCGACTTCACCGCCCGCGCGCTGTGGTCGACCCGGGTGGTCGGCGGGGTCGCGACCGAGGAGCGCGCCGAGGTCGCCGAGGCCGGGCGGATCACCGCGATCCACGCCGATGGCGTCGATGAGCTGTACATCACGACCTACGAGGGCGTGCTGGCCCGGATCGAGGCTCGGCCATGACCGCACCGCGCCACCGCCACCTGGCCCTGCCGACCGGCCTCACCTACCACTGCCTCGAGTGGGGCCAGGCCGCGGCCGGCGATGGGCTGGGCCCGGAGGCCGGCCGGCGCACGGTGGTCCTGGTCCACGGCTTCCTCGACCTGGCCTGGGGCTGGGCCGAGGTCGCGACCCGCCTGGCCGAGCGCTACCACGTGATCGCGCCGGATCTGCGCGGTCACGGCGACTCCGACTGGATCGGCGCCGGTGGCTATTACCACTTCTTTGACTATGTCGCCGATCTCGACGCCGTCATCGCGCGGCTGGCGGGGCCGCGCCTGGCCGTGGTCGGCCACTCGATGGGCGGCACGATCACCGCCTACTGGGCCGGCGTCCGGCCGACGCGGGCGGACGCGGTCGTGCTGCTCGAGGGGCTGGGCCCACCGGAGTCGACGGCGGCGTTGCCGGCTCGGGCCGCCGGTTGGATCGACGGCTGGGCCGGGACCCGACGGGTCGGCCGGCCGCTGCCGACGGTGGAGGCGGCCGCGGAGCGACTGCGCCGCCACGATCCGCAGCTCGGGCTCGACGCGGCGCTGACCTTGGCCGGCCACGGCACCCGCGCCGTCGAGGGCGGCGTGGTCTGGAAGCACGACCCGCTGCACGCCACGTTCGGGCCCTACCCGTTCGCGGTCGAGGCTGCGGCGCAGTACTGGCGCGCGGTCGCGGCGCCGGTGCTCTATGTGGATGGCGACGCCTCGCGCCTGCGCTTGGCCGAGGCCGAGCTGGCGCGGCGGCTGGCCTGCTTCCCGCGGGCGCGACGGCAGACCTTGCCCGGGGTCGGCCACATGATGATGCGCCACGATCCGGCGGCGGTGGCGGCGGCGATCGTCGAGCACCTCGACGGCGTCGACGCCAAGGACTGAGGCGGAGACCGAGGCCGAGGCGGCGGCCGAGACCGAGGCCGAGACCGAGACCGAGACCGAGGCCGAGACCGAGGCCGAGACCGAGGCCGAGACCGAGACCGAGGCGGAGACCGAGACCGAGGCCGAGGCCGAGACCGAGGCGGAGACCGAGGCGGAGACCGAGGCCGAGGCCGAGGCTAGCCGCCGGCGCGGATGAGCGCGGTGGCCAGGCGCTCGAGGAGGATCCGCTCGCCCAGGCCGCGACCGAGGGTCTTCTGCGCCGCGCCGGTGGCGGCGGCCTCGGTCGCCAGGACCGCGCCGGGATCCGGCAGGCCCTTCATCGCCCAGTCGGCGGCGGCCACCAGCTCGACGGCGCGGGCCAGGGCCGCCGGGCGGTAGCGCCGGGCCTGGGCGGTCAGGCGATCGACGACGAAGGGCGGCACGCCGAGGCGGGTCGGCAGGTCGCGCGGCCCGACGCCCTCGGCGCGGGCGACGTGGACCAGCTCGAGCTGGCGCAGGTGGCGCCCGAGCATCGACAAGACGCCGATCGCGCTCTGGCGCTGCTCGGTCAACGAGCCGACCGCGGCCAGGGCCGCCGGCAGATCGCCGGCGCCGATCGCGTCGGTCAGCTCGAACACCGAGCGCTCGCGGGTGTCGGCCACCAGATCGTCGACGTCGTCGACCGCCACCGGCCGGTCGCCAGCGTAGAGCGCGAGCTGCTCGATGGTCAGCGCCAGGCGCGACAGATCGCCGCCGACCGCGTCGGCCAGGCGCGCGATCGCCGCGGGCTCGAGGCGGATCCCGCGGGCGTCGGCCTCGGCCTTGATCCAGCCGTCGACCCGCTTGGGCGCGACCAGCTCGTGGATGACGCCGCGCTTGCTGGCGGCGGCGTAGAACTTGAGGCGCTTGTCGAGCTTGGAGGTGATCGCGAACAGGACCGTCGACGGCGACGGCGCCGACAGATACGGGATGAGCCCGGCCAGCTCGTCGGCCGAGACCAGCGCGAGATCGCGGACCAGGACCATCCGCTTGGCCCCCATCATCGGCAGGGTCTGGCACGCGTTGACGATCCGAGTCGCGGTCGACTTGCCCTCGAGGACGTCGTAGTTCCAGGCCCGCATCGCCGGCGGCATCGCGGCGTCGCGCACCGCGGCGAGGGCGCGATCGATGAGGATCGGATGGTCGGACGCGACCACGTAGATCGGCGCGAGCTTGCCGGCGGCGACGGCGGCGATGAGATCGCTCACCGGCGCAGGCTACACCGGCTTGCGCGCCGCGGGGGTTCCGTGGTCGGTTGCCGCCATGGCTACTCTGTACCGAGCCGATCGCGCGGTGGTCGGCGGCGTCGCCCGCGGCCCGACCGCGATCCTCGAGGACGGCGGCGCGATCGTCGCGATCGGCGCGCCGGCCGAGGTGGCGGCCGATCCGCGGGCCGCCGGCGCGACGATCATCGACTGGCCGCGGTGCGCGATCACGCCCGGCACCGTCAACAGCCACAACCACAGCTTCCAGTCGCTCCTGCGCGGCATCGGCGACGATCTGCCGTTTTTGGTCTGGCGCGAGCGCGCGCTGTACCGCTACTCGCCGCGGCTCGACGCCGAGGGCATGCACACCGCGGCGCTGTTCGCGTTCGGCGAGATGCTGCTCCACGGGGTCACCACGGTCTGCGACTTCTACTACCTGAACGCCGGCGGCAACGACCACGCGAGCGCCACGATCGAGGCGGCCCGGGCCCTGGGCATGCGGATCGTCCTGGCCCGCTGCTTCTACGACTGGGACGGTGCCCCGGCCAGCTATCGCGAGTCGATCCCGACCGCGATCGCCAACTTCACCGCGCTTCACCGCCGCTACCACGATCGCGACCGCTACCTGGTCGCGATCCAGCCGGCGCCCCACAGCCAGCACGGCGCGACCCCGGCGATGATCGAGGCTGGCGCCGGCTGCGCCAAGGACGCCGGCGTGCCGTGGCACATCCACCTGGCCGAGGAGGCCTACCAGGTCGAGCAGTCGCTGACCCGGTTCGGCCAGCGGCCGCTCCACGCGGTGGCCGCCCTCGACGTCGACCTGGCGACCGCCAACGTGGTCCACGCCTGCTGGTTCGACGCCGGTGAGCGCGCGCTCCTGGCCGAGCGCGGCGGTCGCCTGGCCTACTGCCCTGGCTCGAACATGTTCCTGGGCGACGGCATCACCGACGTCGTCGATCTGCGGGCCCGCGGCGTCACGATCGGCCTGGGCACCGACGGCGGCTGCTCCAACAACCGGGTCAGCGTGTTCGATGAGATGCGGGCCTGCGCGCTCCTGCAGAAGGTGGCGCGCACC
Source organism: Kofleriaceae bacterium (assembly GCA_018057825.1). GTDB lineage: Bacteria > Myxococcota_A > Polyangia > Haliangiales > Haliangiaceae > UBA2376. The sequence continues at coordinate 60,111 of JAGPCY010000033.1, forward strand.
GACGGCCAGGCCATCGCCGCCGAGGACGTGTGGGCGATGGGCACGACCGGCGGCGCCGCGCTCCTCGACCTCCCGGTCGGCGACCTGGCGGTCGGCCTCCGCTGCGACCTGGTCGCGGTCGACCTCGACGATCCGTCGCTGTGGCCCGAGGGGCCGCTGGCCAAGAACCTGGTCTACGCGCTGTCGCCTCGCGCCATCCGGCACGTCGTGGTAGATGGACGGCAGGTCGTGACCGACGGCCGGCTGACCCAGGTCGAGCTCGCCGCGATCCGCGCCCGCGTCACCTCTCTCACCCATGACTGGTCTTCCACGCCATGACCGCCACGCCTGATCCGGCCACCGCCCCGGGCGAGCGCGTCGCCGTCGAGCTGATCCACGCCCGCGATCAGCACCTGCGGTGGATCCTGGTCGGCTTGATCGTCGGCGGCCTATGCGTGGCCCGGCTCGGCACCCTGGGCCAGGGCGTGGGCGTGGGCCTCATCGCCCTGGGCGTGTGGAACGCCTGGCGCTTCGCGATGACCTTCCGCCACCCCCCCGGCACGCTGGTGATCGACGGCGACGTCGTCGTCCTGCCGCGCGGGCTGTGCCGCGGTCAGCCGCACAAGCTGCAGCGCGACGAGGTCCGCGCGGTCTACTTCCTGCGGCGCGCGGTGCCGTGGACCCAGGCCGCGCCGGTGCTGGTGATCGAGGCTGGCGGCCAGGCCTTCGCGTATCCGCGCGACTGGTTCGGCAGCGAGTCGGACCAACGCCGAATCCTCGACGAGCTCAAGCCGGCGTGAGCCGACGAGTCGCGCGCTCGGGTCGGACGGCCCTCGGGCTCGCGCTCGCCCTCGCGCTGTCGGCGACCGCGGCCGCGGCGGTCGCGGAGCCCCTCGACCTCGGGCCGGCCCAGCTCACCCTCGACGCGGGGTGGACCGGGCCGACCGCCGCGCCGACCCGGGTGGTGCGCACCCGCGGCGACACCACCGTGGTCGCGGTCCGCTACGAGGTGCCCAACGTCGCCGCGTGGCGCGACTCGACCCGCGCGGACCACGTCGACGCGATCGCCGCCGGGTTCGCGATCGATGGCTGGACGATCGAGGACCAGGCGCTGACGCGGCTGGGCCGGGCCGCGGTGCCGACCCTCGACCTGACCTTGACCCGACGTGGACCGCGCGGGCGCGAGCGGGCCGCCGTCCGGGTGCTGCTGTTTCGCACCCTCACCTGGGTCGCGATCGCCGGCGGTGGCGACCGCCGCGCGGTCGAGGCGGCCGCGCGGGCCCTCAGCCCGGAGTGAACAGCGCGACCAGCTCGACGTGGGCGGTCTGCGGCATGAGATCGAAGGGAGCGATCGCGCGGCAGCGATAGCCGGCGGCGCCCAGGCGTTCGCCATCGCGGGCGAAGGTCGCGGGGTCGCACGACACGTAGACGATGCGCGCCGGCGCGAACCCGGGCAGGCGATCGATCACGTCCTTGGCGCCAGCCCGCGGCGGATCGAGGACGATCGCCTCGAAGCGGGCGCGCGCCGCCGCCAGCGTGCCGACCACCCGCGCGGCCGGACCGACCTGGTAGCGCGCGCCGGTCGGCGGCCGCGCCGGCGCGACGACGTCGCTGGCGGTGACCGCGGCCCCGGCGGCGACCAGCGCACGGGTGAAGTTGCCGGCGCCCGCGTAGAGCTCGAGGACGGGTTGCCCCGGCGCGGCGGCGACCGCGGCGGTCACGGCGGCGACCAGCGCGGCGTTGCCGGCGGCGCCGGCCTGGGCGAAGGCATCGGCGGCCAGGACCAACCCTGGCTCGATCTCGACCGCGTCAGCCCCGGCGCTCCCGCCAGGCCAGGCCACGCCGATCAGGCCACCGCGACCGACCAGCGCCGCGGCCGCGATCGGCTCGACCGGCGCGGCGAACACCGCGTGGACACCGGCGACGCCGGCCAGGAGGTGGAGCTCGCCGGGGCCGCGGACCAACCCGTCGCGGACCGCGCGGATCGCGTCGAGCGCCGCGGTCAGCGCGGGCGCGAGCTGCGGACAAGCGGCGAGGTCGACGACGTCGTGGCGCCGCGGACCGCGCAGCCCGATCGCGGTGGCGGTGATGGCCAGGCGAGCGCGTCGGCGCCAGCCCCAGTCGGGCTCGGGGCAGGCCAGCGGCTCGAGGCGCGCGCCGGCCGCGATCAGGCGTCGGGTCGCGCCGGCGACGACCGCGTGCTTGGCGGCGCGCTGGGTCGGCTGATCGAGGTGGGCCCAGTCGCAGCCGCCGCAGGTGCGGGCCGCGAACAAGTGGCAGCGCGGCGCGATGCGCCCGGGCCCGGGCGTCACAATCGCGACCAGCTCGCCGCGAGCCCAGCGCTCGTGGCGCTCGACGAGCTCGACCTCGAGCACGTCGCCGGGCGCCGCGGCCGCCACGAACACCGCGCGGCCGTCGGGATCGCGGCCGACCCCGTCGCCGCCGGCGGCCAGGGCGTGGATCGCGACCTCGGTCATGGCGCCACCGCGATCGCCGCGCCCCGCGCCAGCCCCAGGCGATCGGCCGCCGAGCCGTCGCGGACCGCGACCTCGATCGTGCCGGCCGAGCCGCGGTAGGCGACCAGCGCGCCCGGCGCGACGTCGACATAGGTCGTGGCGAGGACCAGCTCATGACCGGCGATCGCGACGCCGCGCGCCGGCCCGGCCAGGTTCGAGATCAGGTTGCCCCAGCGATCGACGTGGACGATCACGCCCTGCCCACCTGCGGCGGCGGCAGGCCAGGGCAGCGCCCCGGCCGGACAGGTCGCCGGGCCGGCGAGGTGGATCGGTAGCCCCCGCGCCAGGGCCGCGGCCGCCGGCGCGAACACGTCGCGGCCGTGAAAGGTCGGCGCCGCGGTCGGCGACCGAAACGCGGTCGAGCGGATCGCGTAGGCGCCGTCGTGGTCGACCGCGACGTACGCCAAGACGCCGTTGTCGGGGCCGACGAAGACCTGGCCGCCGGCGGCGATCGCCAGCTCGGCGCGCGGGCCGCCGACCCCGGGATCGACGACGACGACGTGGATCGTGCCGACGGGGAACTCGCGGGCCGCGGTCGCGAGCACCCAGGCGGCGTGCGCGACGTCGCCGCGCGGCACGCCGTGGGCGAGATCCACCACCACCGCCTCGGGCGCCAGCCGCGCCAGCACGCCCTTCATCGCGCCGACGTAGCCGTCAGCGTCGCCGAAGTCGGTGGTCAAGGTGACCAGGGGCGGCACGGAGGCGACGCTATCACATGTCGACGATGTCGACATATCGTGTGCGTATTTGCGACTCGACGACACCATTGCGAGACCCCACGATGTCCCTATCAACCTCGGGAGGTCCCCATGAAGATCGCCATCCGCACCCACGACGTGACCCTGACCGAGGCCCTGCGCGCCCTGGTCACCCGCCGCCTGTCCTCGGCCTTCGATCGCCTCGGCCCGACGGTCCGCGCGATCGACGTGACCCTGAGCGACGTCAACGGCCCACGCGGCGGGGTCGACAAGCACTGCCGCCTGCGGGTCCACAGCGACACCGCCGCCCCGGTGGTCGTGGTCGCGGTCGCGGCCGAACTCGAGGCCGCGATCACCGCCGCCGCCGAGCGCGCCGCCCGGGTCGTGGTCCGGACCCGCGTCCGTCAGCGCGGCTTCGCGCCGCTCGAGGCCGCGTCGTGATCTTGTGCTGCCCGCGCTGCGGCGCCGATCTGCAGACCCAGTGGCGCGGCACGATCAAGGTGGCCGCGTGTGGCGCGTGCCAGGGTCCCTGGCTGGCCGCGACCGGCGGCCCCGCCGACCGCGCGCCGAGCACCGTCGCCGACCTCGACTTCGATGACGACGACCTGACCTGGCCGCGCGGCCGCCGCGGCGACGAGGAGCCCGGGCCGCGCGGCGGCGAGCTGGCGCGACGCCGACCACCGTCGTGGCCCCAGGGCGACGAGCGCTTCGATTGACCGCGGGTCGGCGTACAATCCGGCGATGGCCTCGCCCGCCCGCCTCGCCCCTGCCCTCGCGCTCGCCCTGGCCTTGCCGCTTTTCGCGTGCGGCGGCGACGGGCCGTCGGGAGCGGATCCGACCGACGGGCCACCGCCCGGCACGCCGCTCCTCGATCGACTCTCGGTCGCCACCGTCACCACGCCCGCCGGGGTCGCCGGTGGCGACACGAGCTGGCGCATCTGGGGCCGCGGCGACCTCGAGGTCGCGCCGGTGTTCACCGTGCCGACCGCCGACTGCGGGGCGCTCGTCGGCTACACCACCGGCGGAGCCGCGCCGACCGCGCGGGTGACCCGCGTCGACGCCGCCGATCGCGCGGTCGCGACCTACGACCTCGGCCGGTTCACGCTGCGCGGCCTGGCCGCCGAGGACGACGGCCACTTCGCGGCGCTCCTGTGGGACGACACGGTCTCGCCGGCCGCGCTCCACGTCGCTCGCTTCGATCCGTCCGGCGCGCCCGGCTGGACCGCGCCGCTGGTCGACGCGCTGGCCGCCCCGACCGACTTCGGCATCGGCGATAGCCGCCTCGAGTACGGCGACGGTCGCTACGGCGCCTACTACCACGTCCACGGCATCTCCGGCTTCGCCAACGGCCATGAGGGCGATCAGCTCAAGTGGATCGCCGCCGACACCGGGACGGTGACCAACGGCTGGTCGTGGGGCTGCTCGCACAGCATGAGCGCGCTCCTGCGCTACCTGCCGAGCGCGCGCCGGTTCCTGCCGGCGTGCGTGACCGACTGCTTCCCGGGCACCAGCGGCGACTTCGCCGCCAACTCGATCGGCGGCGTGTACCTGAACCACGACGATCGCAAGGTCCTCGACGTCGAGGCCGGCTGCAACGGCTCGGTCGCCGGCGAGCTGGGCTCGGCCGCGATCGCCCCCGACGGCTGGAAGCTGGTGTGGAACTCGCACCAGAGCCCGGCCGGCCGCGGCCAGAGCTCGTACGGCGGCGCCGACAACCAGGACGTCGGCTTCGCCGCGATCGCCGCGGATCTGACGCCGGGGCCGGTGGTGTGGCTGACCACCAGCGCCGGCGACGAACGAAACCCGACGATCGCCCGCTGGCAGCCCGACGGCGAGGCGGCGGAGCGCTACCTGGTGGGCTGGGTCGAGCCCGGCCCGCCCGAGCGCCACGTCCTCGCGGTGGTCGATCCGGCGGGCGCGATCACCGCCGCCCCGATCGCGATCCCGGCCGCGTGGGGCGAGCGCGACGATCCCTTCCGCGTCCACGCGAGCGGCGACGTCACCTGGGCCTGGTTCGACGGCGCGGGCCAGACCGAGCTGCACCTCGCGCGGGTGCGCGCCGGCCGGACCTGCCCGTAGGCGATCGCGATGGCCACGCTCTACACCCGAGCCCACGTCGTGACCTGCGCTGGCGGCGCCGGCGATCCGCTGGGCGCGTTCGTCGACGGCGCGGTCCTCACCGACGGCGACCGGATCGCCTGGGTCGGCGCCGACGCCGACGCCTGGGCCGCGGCCAGCGCGCTCGGCCTCGCGATCGACGATCGCCACGATCTCGGAGGCCGGCTCCTCACGCCCGGCCTCATCGACTGTCACACCCACGCGGTCTTCGCTGGCGATCGCGCGGGCGAGTTCGCGCTGCGCGCCGCCGGCGCCAGCTACCAGGACATCGCGGCGGCTGGCGGCGGCATCGTCGCCACCACCGGCCCGACCCGCGCCGCCTCGGTCGACACCCTGGTCGCGTTGACCCTCGATCGCCTGGCCCGAGCCCGCGCCGCCGGCACCACGACGATCGAGATCAAGACCGGCTACGACCTGACGGTGGCCGGCGAGCTCCGGCTCCTCGAGGTCATCGCCCGGGTCGCGGCCGCGACCCCGCAGACCGTGGTGCCGACGCTCCTGTGCCACCTGATCCCGGCCGAGCGCCGCGCCGATCGCGCGGCCTACGTCGAGGAGCTGGCCACCACGCTGGTGCCGCGCGCGGTCGGGCGCGCGACCTCGGTCGACGTCTACTGCGACGATGGCGCGTTCACCCGCGCCGAGACCGAACGCTTGCTCACCGCCGCGACCCGGGCTGGCCTGGCGGTGCGGGCCCACGTCGGCCAGTTCGCCGACGTGGACGGCGCCGGCCTGGTGGCGTCGCTGGGCGGGCGATCGATCGATCACGTCGAGCAGATCAGCGCCGACCAGATCGCGGCGGTGGCCGCGGCCGGCACGGTCGCGGTCATGTTGCCGGGCGCGTGCGTCCAGCTCCGCCTGCCGGTGCCACCGGTCGCGGCGCTGCGCGCGGCCGGCGTGGCGATGGCGATCGCGACCGATCTCAACCCCGGCTCGAGCCTGTCCGAGGAGCTGCCGCTCCAGCTCTGGCTGGCCACCACGCACTACGGCATGACCGTGCCCGAGGCCTGGCTGGGCGTGACCCGCCACGCCGCCCGCGCCCTGGGCCTGACCGATCGCGGCGCGATCGCGCCCGGCGCCCGCGCCGATCTGTGCATCTGGGACGCCGACCACCCGGCGACCGTCCCGTACCACTACGGCGGTCAGCGTCCCAGCCAGGTCGTGATCGCCGGGGACCTCGTGCCATGACCCTGGGAGACGCGGTCCTGACCTGGGACGGTCGCTACGAGGCCCGCGATCACGGGCTGGGCGCGGCCATGACCTCGGCCCTCGCCCAAGACGACGGCACCTGGCTCGACCTGCCCGAGCGCCCCGAGGCTGAGCGCGCTGCGCTCCTCGGTCGTCGCGTCCGGGTCCACGGCGCGCGCGTGTCGCCGACCGCCATCGACGCCACCGCGATCGCCGCGGTCGGCGACCTCGAAGAGGACGATCCCATCCCCCGCGAGCACCCCGGGCGCCGCCGCGCCGTCGAGGTGGTCGAGACCTCCCTCGAGATGTTCGCCGACCGCGCGCCGGCCCTGGCCGACCTCGCGGTCGAGCACGGGCTAGCGGTGATCAGCGCGACCTGCACCGTCCGCTACTACCGCTGGCTCTACGACGCGGTCGGCGGGCCGTGGCAGTGGTGGAACCGAAAGCGCTGGAGCGACGATCAGCTCGCCGCTTACCTGGGGCAGCCCGCGATCGAGGTCCACGTGCTCCACGCCCGGGGCGCGCCGGTCGGCTACGCCGAGCTCGATCGACGCGAGCCAGCGACCTGCGAGGTGGCGTACTTCGGCCTCATGCCCGAGGCCATCGGCCGCGGCCTCGGGCGCTGGTTCCTGGCCTGGACGATCCACGCGGCGTGGAGCGATCCCCACCTGCGCCGGCTGTGGGTCCACACCTGCACCCTCGACGGCGCCGCAGCGCTGCCCAGCTATCGCAAGGCCGGCTTCACCGCGTTTCGCCACACTCGCTTCCGCTCGTGTATCGTGGATGACAGCGCCGATGACGACCGCCCACTCCGCTGACCTCGAGCAGCTCGCCGGCATCGGCGCGGTGCGCTACCTGCGCAGCGACCGCCCGGCCGCGCCGCCGATCGGCGGGGGCACCGAGCCGGGCTGGCCGCGCACGATGCCGTTCCCCGTCGGCGAGTCGACCGATCATCGGGTGCCGGCCGAGACCGAGCGCACGGTCCACATCTGGATCCAGACCGCGCCGCTGTCGGCGGTCGACCTCGGGCTGTTTCGCCAGGCGGTGTGGTCGCTGTCGCCGCGGCTCGAGGTCACCTGCCCCGATCCCGACGGCCGCCTGGTCCGCGTGGCGTTCTCGGGGGCGCAGTTCCAGCCGGTGCGCGACTGGGTGCGCGCGGTGGTCCAGATCCCGGTGACCGCGCTCCACGCCTCGCGGACGGTGTCGTCGGTGCTGATCGGCCTGGAGCGCTAGCGTGATCTAATGAGGGTCTTTCGCGTTTCTTGTTGAGGGTCTTTCGAAAAGACCCTCCCCCAGCATGCGCTGGGGCCCCCTCCCAAAACGATCCGACCTGACCTCGGGCGTTCGGCGCTTGTGCGGCGCGGGTGCCATGACCGCGAGGTGGGGCGATTCAGCGGGGCGGGCGACGGGATCGGGATCGGCCTCGGTCTCGGTCTCGGTCTCGGTCTCGGTCTCGGCCTCGGTTTCGGTCTCGGTCTCGGTCTCGGTCTCGGTCTCGGCCTCGGTCTCGGCCTCGGTCTCGGCCTCGGTCTCGGTCTCGGTCTCGGTCTCGGTCTCGGTCTCGGCCTCGGTCTCGGTCTCGGTCTCGGTCTCCGTCCCGGTCTCGGCCCCGGCCTCGGTCTCGCGATGCGGCGATGCAGCGGTCGGACCGCGCGCGCGTCGACGCGGCGAGATGTCCCTCGCCAGCGCACGCTTCGACCCGATACACTCGCGCCCATGCGCCAGTCTGGCTTCGCCCTCGTTCTGTTCTTGGCGGCGGCGTGTGGCGGGAGTTCACCGCCCAGCGTGTGCGAGCAGGACCCGCCGCCCCTCGAGTGCAACGCGGTCTGCGATCCTGGCGGCAGCGCCCCGCGCTGCCCGGTCGGGTACCACTGCACCTCGAGCGGTCGGTGCGACGCCGAATGTACCCAGGGCGGCACCGAGTGCGGCGACGGTCGGCGGTGCAGCTCCGACGGCTTCTGCATCCCCGTGGACCAGTGCCAGGGCCTCGAGTGCCAGGTCGTGAACTGCCAGGCCATGAGCATGCCGCCGACCACGCTGACCGGCGTGGTGTTCGCGCCCAACGGCACGCTGCCGCTGTCGGGCATCGACGTGTACATCCCCAACGCCGCGCTGCCGCCGCTGACCGAGGGCGCGGTGTGCGACCGCTGCAACGCCACCCTGCCCGGCTCACCGCTGGTCGCGACCCAGACCGACGAGACCGGGGCCTTCCGCCTCGAGAACGTGCCGGCCGGCGCCGACATCCCGGTGGTGATCTCGTCGGGCAAGTGGCGGCGTGAGCTGCGGATCACGAACGTGCCGCAGTGCGCGGCGACCGCGCTGCCCGCGACCGACACCCGCCTGCCGCGCAACCGCACCGAGGGCAACCTGCCCAAGATCGCGATCTCGACCGGCTCGGCCGACGCCCTCGAGTGCCTGGTCCGCAAGCTCGGCATCGACGACGCCGAGATGGGCACCGACGGCGCCGCCGGGCGGATCCACCTCTACGCCGACAACGGCGCCGGCGGCGGCCAGGGCGCCAACCAGTTCCGCGGCGGCTGGCCGGGCGGCACCGGCGCCTTCGCCAACTCGACGACCTTGTGGAACACGGTCGACAAGCTGCGCACCTACGACATCGTGATTCTGTCGTGTGAGGGCGGCCAGCGCCCCGAGACCAAGTCGCAGGCGGCGATGGACGCGATGAAGGCCTACGCCGACCTCGGCGGCCGGGTGTTCCTGTCGCACTGGCACAACATCTGGATCGAGGGCTCGACCCAGGGTGGTGGCAGCCAGGCGCCGCAGGTGTGGACCTCGGTCGCGACCTGGAACAACAGCTCGACCACCTTCTCGAGCCCGCCCGACACGATCGATCTGGTCAACAACCCCGAGGGCGAGCTCATGGCCGACTGGATGATGGCGGTCGGTGGCTCGACGGTGCGCACCCAGATCCCGATCGGCGCCGGCACCGGCAAGAACACGGTCCAGGCCGTCGACAACGCCCGCGCCGAGCGCTGGGTGTACTGGGAGAACGGCGGCACGCAGTTCCCGCAGATGTTCCAGTTCACCACGCCCAACGAGGGGCCGGTCGACGATCGCTGCGGCAAGGTGGTGTTCTCGGACATGCACGTCTCGGGCGACTCCGACTCGTCGCCCGGCACCCCGTTCCCCGACGACTGCTCGACCGCGGACCTGACCCCGCAGGAGAAGGCCCTGGCCTTCATGTTCTTCGACATCGCGTCGTGCGTCGGCCCGCCGATCGGCCGCGAGGCGCCGAGCCCGGTCGAGGACGAGCTGGTGTCGCGGCCGCGCCCGTAGGGACCGAGGCGGAGGCCGAGACCGAGACCGAGACCGAGGCGGAGGCCGAGACCGAGACCGAGACCGAGACCGAGACCGAGACCGAGACCGAGACAGAGGCGGAGACCGAGACCGAGACCGAGACCGAGACCGAGGCCGAGGCCGAGACCTAAACCAGCGGCGCGCCGGTGAGCTTCGCGACGGTGGCGCGCTCGACGCCGGGCGCCAGCTCGATCACGCGAAAGGTACCGTCGGGCGTGGGGTCGAAGACGCCGAGCTCGGTGATGACGCGGCTCACGACGCCGGTGGCGGTCAGCGGGTAGGTGCAGGTCGCGACCAGCTTGTGCTCGCCGTCCTTGGTGGCGTGTTGCATGACCGCGATGACCCGCCGGCAACCGCTGGCCAGATCCATCGCGCCGCCGATGCCCATGATCTTGCCGCCGGGCACGGCCCAGTTGGCGAGGTCGCCGCGCGCCGACACCTGCATCGCGCCCAGGATCGCGAGGTCGACGTGGCCGCCGCGGATCATCGCGAAGCTCTGGGCCGAGTCGAAGGTCGAGCCGCCGGGCAAGACCGTCACCGTCTGCTTGCCGGCGTTGATGAGCTGCGGGTCCTCTTCGCCCTCGAAGGGGAACGGCCCCATGCCGAGGAGGCCGTTCTCCGAGTGCAAGAACGCGTGGCCCTCGGGCAGGTAGTCGGCGCACAGGGTCGGCAGGCCGATGCCCAGGTTCACGATCGAGCCGGCCGGGATCTCGGCGGCGGCGCGGCGCGCCATGTCTTCCTTGCTGTACGCCATGGCTACTGGGCCTCCGGACGCTTGCGCGAGGTCTTGTACTCGAAGGGATCCTCGTGCTCGGGCACGTGGACGATGCGGTGGACGTACAGACCGCTCAGGTGGACGTCGTCGGGATCGATGGCGCCGACCTCGACCAGGCGATCGGCCTCGACCACCGTGGTGCGGGCGGCGGTGGCCATGATCGGCGAGAAGTTCCGCGCGGTCCGGTAGAACCGCAGGTTGCCGAAGCGGTCGACGGTGCGCGCGCGGATCAGCGCGAAGTCGGCCGGCAGCGCCTTCTCGAGCAGGTAGTCCCGACCGTCGATGGTCCGCTTCTCCTTGCCCTCTTCGACCACGGTGCCGACGCCGGTCGGGGTGAAGAACGCCGGGATCCCCGCGCCCGCGGCCCGCATGCGCTCGGCCAGGGTGCCCTGGGGCGTGACCTCGACGGTGATCGCCCCCGAGGCCATCCGGCTGTGCAGGTCCTCGTTGGTGCCGAGGTAGCTGCAGATGACCTTCTTGACGAGGTCCGCGCGCAGCCAGGTGGCCAGGCCCTTGCCCAGGTTGCCGGCGTTGTTCGACACCAGGGTCAGGTCCTTGACCCCTTTGTCGATCACGCCGCGGATCAGCGCCTCGGCGTTGCCGCACAGCCCGAAGCCGCCGACCATCACCGTCATCCCCGACTCGAGCCCGTCGAGCGCGGCCGCGACCGAGTCGCGGACCTTCTGATGGTGTCGTCCAGTCATCCGGCGAGCCTCCGGCCCACGACGTAGCACAGGGCGGCCCGGGCCGGCAAAGCCCGGCCACCACGGCTCACCACCGCGGGCCGCGCCCCCGTCGAGCCGCCCACACCGCGTGGACCGTGATCACCGCGGCGGCGAGGTCGACCGTGTAGTAGACATGAACCTGGGCGCGCGGCAGGAGCCACCGGCGGATCAGTCGATCGCCGCGGTACCCATAGCGCTGACCGATCTCCGGGTTCGCCGCCACCAGCTCCGCGAACGTCTGGAGCTCGGTCAGGAAGCCCTCTGCCCCAACCTCACGTGTGTCCCGCCACCACGCCGCCGTCCGTTCGATGTCGCGTGGCGCGGGCCGTCGCCCGCACGATCACCGCTGCGCTCGGATGGAGCCAAGGACCGGGCCGAGGTCGTAGACCTCGCCGCGCGCCTCCTGTTCGAGACTCTCATCGAGGGCGCGATGCAGCGCCGCGCGCTCCTCGGCGTCGAGGTCGTCCCCCCCTTGCGTGGCCACGTCGACCTCCGTGCCGTCTGGCATCGACGTCGGTTCGTCGAGCACCAGCCGCCCGCCCAAGACCCTGGCCTTGAAAGGCATCGTGACGCGATCGTACACCGGCCAGCCGCCGAGGCAACCGGTAGCTCGCGCGCCGCTCAGGCCGCGGCGCCGAACGCGGCGACCGCGGCGTCGCCGAAGGCGCGGACGCCGGCGACCAGCTCGGCCTCGGTGATGCACAGCGGCGGCGACAGGATCGCGGTGGTCTTCTTGCCGTCGAGGTGGAGCGAAAGCTTGCGCTCGGCCAGGGCGGCGCCGAAGGCCGCCCACTGCGCCGGCGTGGCCTCAACCTCGAGGGCGGCCAAGAGACCGAGCCCGCGGACGAAGCTCCGCACGCCCAGGCGCGCCGCCACCGCCCGCAGCTCGGCGAGCAACACCGGCCCGAGCCGGGCGGCGTTGTCGTACAGCCCCTCGTCCTCGTAGACCTTCAAGGTCTCGAGGGCGGCGGCGCAGCCGGTCGGGTGGGCGTAGTAGGTCAGGCCACAGGCCAGCACCCGCTCGTCGAAGTGCTTGGCGACGCGCTCGTGGACGATCACCGCGCCGATGGGCTGGTAGCCCGAGGCCAGGCCCTTGGCGCAGGTGATGAGGTCGGGCGTGACGTCCCAGTGGTGGTGGCCGAAGACCTTGCCCAGCCGGCCGAAGCCGCACAGCACCTCGTCGGCGATGAGCAGCGCGCCGTCGGCGTCGCAGGCCTTGCGAACGAGCGGCCAGTAGTCGTCGGGCGGCACCAGGACGCCGTTGGCGCCCGGCACCGGCTCGAAGATCGCGGCCGCGAACCCGCCGCCCTCGAGGCGCATGGTGGCGTCGAGGTTGGTCGCGCACTCGCGCTTGCAGCTCGCCAACGTGTGGCCGAAGGGGCAGCGATCGCAGTAGCAATCGGCGACGTGGACCACGCCCGGGATCCCGGGCTCGAGGGGCGGCCGGCGCCAGTCGCCAGTCAGCGTCAACGCCCCCATCGACGCGCCGTGGTAGCTGCGGTAGCGGCTCATGAGCTTGTGCCGGCCGGTGACGAGCCGCGCCATCTTGATCGCGTTCTCGTTGGCCTCGGCGCCGCCAAGGGTGAAGAACACCTTCGTGTAGCCGGGGCCGGCCAGCGCCAGGAGCTTCTCGGCCAGCTCGACCTTGGCCGGGAACACCGCGGTCGGCGACGCCAGGCACAGCTCGTCGGCCTGGCGCTTGATCGCGTCGATGATCCGGCGGTGGCCGTGGCCGGCGTTGACCTGGTAGCTGAGCGCGCCCAGGTCGAGCCAGCGCTCGCCGTCGCCGGTGGTGAAGTGGGCGCCGTCGCCGCCGGTCAGGTGCAGGGGCTTGGCCTGGTGCTGCGCGGTCCAGGTGAACAGGAACGGGAAGTCGGTCACGACGAGCCTCCGTCGAACTCGAACTCGGTCGGGGCGACGTTGGTGACGAAGCCGCCCTGGGCCCACACCGTGCGGGTGTCGAGGTTCATCGCGATCGCGCCGCAGGTCGCGGTGCCGTGGGGGTTCTCGGGCGTCGCCATGTTGGTGCAGACGCTCTTGGGCCAGCCGTCCTGGCTGCCCATGCGCGTCCACACGTCGTCGAGGTCGGCGATCGGCCGCGCGGCCAACGACGCGGTCAGCCAGGCGTAGCGCTCGCGGGTGGTCGAGGTCGGCGAGATCGACGACACCGCCGCGACCTCGGGATCGAGGCAGTGGTTGGTGTGGCAGTAGCTGGGCGCCGGGCGCTCGGGGGACGACGTGAACATCGCCTTGCGCAAGACGCCCGAGGTCTCGATCGCGAAGGCGTCGTCGCGATCGGCGACGAAGTAGTGGTGGCCCGAGCCGATCGGCGCGCCCAGCACGTGGCGCTGGGCGGCGGCCGCGGTCCGCTGGTGCAGCGCGCGCCGGACCACCGCCGGCCACACCGCGCCGACGGTGGCGTCGTTGGAGTACAGGTTGTTGATGCCGATCGCGACCCCCAGGCGGTTGGCGCCGGCCAGGCCGAGGCAGCCGGTCAAGGTCAAGAGCCAGGCCTCGGGTCCGTCGGCCGAATCGGGCACGTGGAGCATCATCACGTAGGGGATCGCGGTCGCGTGCATGTCCCAGGTCTGGGCCAGGATGCGTCCGGTCGGGGTCTCGGCCCAGATCACCGAGCAGCCGCCCTCGCCGGCCTCGGGCGACGCCGGCGCCGGCTTCCACAAGGCGTGGTCCGGCGACAGGTCGCGCAGGTCGGTGTAGTGGTTGGCGACGACGATCTCGGCCGGCGTGACGTCGGCGCCCTCGGCGATGCCGACCAGCTCGTCGTACAGGCCGCGGTGGTAGCGCGCCAAGACCGGCAGGTGGGCCTCGGCGGCGGCCAGGACCGCGGCGCGATCGGCGAAGCCGCCGACCCGGGTGCACAGGTACGTCCGGATCGCGGACAGCGCCTTGACCTCACCGCGGTACGACTCGCCGTGGATGCGGCCCCAGTCGCGGTAGGTGCCGTCAGGGGGAAGCTCGAGGACTCTCATCGGTTCACCATGCCAATCTGACTAGCGCCAGCTCGCCAGGGCCGCGCCCAAGCGCGCGGCGACCTCGGCGGCCTGATCGAGCCCGGGCACCACGCCCAGGCGCCCGCCGGGGAAGCGGCGCAGGACCACGCCGTGGGCGGCGCAGTGGGCGTGGAGCGCGTCGGCGGCGGCGCCGGCGTGCAGGACTCGGTACAGGCCCAGGCCGTGGTGCTCGACCGGCCCGGCGGCCAGGGCGCGCTCGAGGGCGGCAGCGCCGTCGACCACGTCGAGGCGCCGGGCGGCCCGGAGCTGGTGGTAGTTGCGCAGGAGCGACAGCTCGTCGCCGTCCCAGGTCGAGACCAGGGCCAAGGGCGCGCTGTTGAACCACCGCGACGCGACGTGGAGGTAGCCGATCTGGCCACCGCCCCACCAGGCGACGATGTCGGGCCGCGGCCCGTGGGGGAACGCGAAGGCGCCGAGGCCCGAGCGGTACAGCGCCGTGGTGTGCTCGACCGCGAGGAGCGGCACCCCGGTCTCGGCGCGGATCGCCGCCAGCCCGTCGAGGAAGGCCGGCGGCGTGACCCAGCCGGTGCGCTCGCCGACCCGCTCGTAGACGATCGCGAACACCCGATCGGCGCCGGTCTCCGCGATCGCGGCGCGCAGCGCGGCCAGGCTGGCGTCGACGCCGGCCACCGCCGGGTGCGGCACGCGCGGCCACGCGAAGTGGCCGGGCCCGCCGCGGTGGACCTCGGGATCCGACAGCGACCGGCACGACGCCACGGTGTGGCCGTAGTAGCCGCCGGCCAGGCCGATCGCGACCGCGGCCTGCTTGCGGCTGGTGCGCAACAGGCGCAGGGCCTTGTCGACGGTCTCGTCGCGCGACGAGGTGACGTAGATGTGCGGCAGATCGGGGGCCAGCGCGCCGATCCACTCGAGGGCCCGGACCATCCCGGGCGTCACGTAGTTCATGAGCGTGATCTTGTTGACCGCGGGGCCGTACAAGAGGCCCGAGGTCAAGGCGTCGCGCAGGCTGGCCGGCGGGGTCGCGAACACCCGGGTCAAGCCATGGGCGGCGTCGACGGCGTCGGCCGGCGCCGCTGCGCCCCACTGCGCGCGCTTGGTCGAGACCACCTCGGCCTCGCGCCCCGCCGCCGGCGCGATCGCGCCCAGCGGGATGCGGTAGTAGATGGCCTGGCCCTCGGGGTCTTCGTACTGACCGGTGAGCACGCTGACGACGTGGGCGCCGAAGACCCGGTTCAGGTGGGTCATCTGCGCGGTGCGGCCGACGCGGTTGCGCCCGGTGACGTGGGCGTAGCGCGCGGTGCCGTCGGCCCGCCGCCGACTCGCGGCGTCGCGGAGCTGCAGCTCCTTCAGCTTGCGGCCGATGCCGGTGCCCTGATAGCCGGGCGCCACGGTCACCGACACCGAGTACATGGTGTTGTGCTTGCCCAGCATCGGGTCGTGATCGGGGCCCTCGACGTCGTGGCTGGCCTCGAGGGGCGCGCCGATCGCGAAGCCGACGAGCTGAGCGGCGCCGTCGACCTGGCGCTCGGCGATCACGAACGAGCCCTCGGGATCGTCGAGCGCGAGCTTGATCTCGGCCGGCGGGGTGCGTCGGGCCGGCTCGTAGACCTGGTACTCGATGTCGAGGATGGCCGGCAGGAGCGCCATGGCCTCGGCGGTCGGCACCAGTCGGAACGTGACGTCAGCCGGCAAGACCGGCGCGGTTGGCTCGGCCGGCTCGGCGATGTCCTCCCACTCCGGCGGCTTCTTGCCAGGGTGGGCGTCGATCCACGACAGCGAGCGGCGGATCGCGTCGAACAGGAGCTCGATCTCGCGCGCGCCGAAGGTGTCGGCCAGGCGGTAGCGCGCGGTCTTGGTGCCGGCGGCGAACACGATCGCGCCGCGCCAGAAGCGCTGGCCGATGAAGGCGTCGAGGTGGCTGGGCGTCGGCAGATCGAAGGCGAAGGCGTAGCCGCAGGCCCGCGGCGCGCTGACCAGGTGCGGGAACGCGCGCGCGATCGCGTCGAGGCGCGGCCGCACCAGCTTCTCGATCCGGGTCGCGGCGTGGCTGGTCGACATCATCTCGGCGTGGATGCGACCGCGCACCAAGGACGCGTTGTGGGCGCTGGCCGGCTCGGGATCCTCGAAGCGCGACATGACCACGCCGACCTGGGCCCGCTTGGCGAAGACCACCGCGTCGGGGTAGTCGGGCTGACCGCGGCTGGTCAACAGGCGGAACTTGGTGTGCCAGGCGAACGGGCCACCGAGGCCGAAGCCGCACTGCACCTCGTCGAAGATGAGCGGGACCTCGTGGTAGCGGGTCAAGAGGCGGAGGCCGCGGAAGAACCGCGCGGTGGCGTAGCGATCGCCGCCCTCGGACTGCATCGGCTCGACGGTGACGACGTAGTGCTCGCCGCCGGCCAGGGCGGCGTGGACCGCGGCCAGGCTGGCGACCTCGGCGGCCAGGAGCGCGTTCTCCTTGGCGTCGCCGAAGCGCTCGGTCAGCTCGTCGAGGGCGCCGGCCGCGCACGCGGCGTAGAACCCGCTCGGCGCCTCGGGCTCCTCGCCCGGCGTGGTCCACACCGGGAACGGCGCGAAGGTCGCCTGGTAGCCGGCGAGTTCGAACGGCGCCCGCTTGCTCGGCGAGTGGGTGGCGTGGAGCGCGAGCAAGGCCCGGCCGTGGAAGCTGCCATCGAAGGCCAGGATCTTGGTCGCGTTCGGACGCTTGTTGCCCTGCCGGCACAGCAGCAGGGCCTTCTCGTTGGCCTCGGCGCCCGAGGCGACGAAGGTGACGTGGGGCAACCCGGGCACCAGGTGGCGCAGGGTCGCGGCGTACTCGGCGGCGGCCCAGGTCTCGCCGACCGCGGTGTCGTCATTGCCGGTGACGGTGTCGCCGAAACCGCCCTCGACCAGGGCCTGAACCACCGGATCCTCGGCGAAGCCGCCGCACACCGTCGCGGTCTGGGCCATCGAGTCGAGGACCGCCAGGGGCGCGTCGTCGATCGACACGTACCAGGGACCGGCCGAGCGTAGGTGGTCGAACACCGCCGGCTTCTTCTCGCGCACGACGCGATCGCCGGCGTAGAGCCGGATGAGCCAACGATCCGAGGCCGGCATGGCGCCGCCCTTGGGCCGGCGCAGGCCCATCGGCCGCGGCTCGTCGATCAGGTTGCGGGCGGCCTCGACGGCGTCCTCGGCGACGTGCTGGGCCTCGAGGCGATCGAGGTCGGGGGCCGGCAGGTGGTCGGCCAGCATCGGGTGGGTCGCGATCGTGCCGATCACGTTGTCTTGCACCGCGACCGGCACCACGACGTTGCGGTGGGCCATCGAGCCCGCCGGCCGGTAGTTGCCGCTCTTGCCGGCGCCGCCGAAGGGCAGCCGCGGGCTGGCCAGGTTGGTCGAGCGGTTGCGGTTCAGGATGCCCGAGGTGGTCTCGCGGTAGATGCGCTCGAAGCGGGCTCCGTCGTTGGTGAAGACCGCGTTGGCGAAGCCGTAGGGCGAGGCGTTGACCACCGCGATCGCCTCGTCGTCGTCGGTGAACACCGAGACCCCGAGGTCCGGGCCGAACAGCTCGACGTCGGTGTAGCCGGCGGCGTCGTGGCGCCCGGTCGGCAAGAGGTGGAGCGACGCGGTCCGGTAGAACCCTCCGGGGCGGCGCTCGCCGGCGATCACCGGCTCGGCGCCGGCGGCGACGGCGGCCGCCAGGCCGTGCTCGAAGCGCTCGCGCCCAGCGGCCGTGGCCAGGGGCCCGGCGAAGCTGGCGGCGTCGTCGGGGTGACCGAAGCGCAAGGTCGGCGCGGCCCGGCGCAGGGCGTCGAGGAGCGGCGCCGCGACCTTGGCCTGGACCAGGACCCGCGACGTGGCGGTGCAGCGCTGACCGGCCGACAGGTAGCCGCCGACGAGGATCTCGTGGGCGGCCTGGCGGACGCTGGCGTCGTCGAAGACGATCGCCGTGTTCTTGCCGCCCATCTCGAGGGCGACCAAGAGCTCGGGCCGATCGAGGGCGGCCTCCTGGATGCGGCGGCCGACCGCGTAGCTGCCGGTGAAGCACAGGCCCTTGACCCGTCGGTCGGCGACCAGCGCCGCGCCGACCGCGCCGGTGCCGAGCACCAGGTTGAACACGCCGGGCGGCAGGCCGGCGGCGGCCGCGGTCTCGGCGTAGCGCTGCCCGGCCAGCGGCGTGATGTCCGACGGCTTGACGACGACGGTGTTGCCGGTGAGGAGCGCCGGCACGACGTGGGCGTGGCACAGGTGGATCGGATAGTTGTACGGGCCGATCACCGCGACCACGCCGAGCGGGTGGTAGCGGAGCTGCTCGTGGGCCGACCCGGCGATCGCACCCTCGCGCAGATCGGCGGCCGCCAGGTTGCGGGCGACGTCGAAGCGCGCGAGCACGGTCTGGATCTCCTGGACCGCCTCGCTCTTGATCTTCCCGGTTTCCCAGACGATGGCCTCGACCAGCTCAGCCTGGCGGGCGGCGATCGCGTCTTTCCACCGCGCCAGGTGGGCGGCGCGCTCGGCCAGGGTCAGCCGCGCCCAGGCTGGGGCCGCGGCGGCCGCCGCGTCGCACGCTCGCGCGACCGCGCTGTCGTCGACCGCGGTGGTAAACACGACCGCGCCGTCGGCGGCCGGGTTGTGCGAGGTGAGCGGGGCGCCGGTCGGCGCGGTGAAGGCGCCGCCGATGAAGTTGCCGAGTGCGTTCACCGGGGCTTCGTACCCGGGGCCCGCGGGGTGGTCAAGAGACCCGCCAAGTCGGCCCAACCGCTCGGAGATCCTGGTCGGACCGGAGCCCTCGCGTCCGCCGTAACCGCGGCGTCACCCGAGATCTACCGAGGCCCGCTGTCAGGAGCGACCCGCGGTGGTGTAATAGTGGCCGCTACCCGTGACCTCCCTGGTGTTCATCGCCGGCCCCAACACCGGGCGCCGCTACGAGCTGACCGAGGGCGAGTACGTCATCGGTCGCCGCTCGGACTGCCAGGTCTTCGTGCCCGACATGCGGGTGTCGCGCCAGCACGCGCGGCTGCGCCAGAACGCCGGGCGCTGGGAGATCGAAGACCTCGGCTCCAACAACGGCACCTGGGTCAACGGCGCGCGCATCGCCGCGCCTCAGCCGGTGCGCGCCGGCGACGAGGTCACGATCGCCTCGAACCGGATCCGGGTCGAGGGCGCCGCCGACGACGCCGAGCACCACCACTCGTCGGGCGACGCCCGCCTGACGATCGTCGAGGCCGCCGGTCCGGTGGTGCGCAGCCGCGAGGACTCGGGCGCTCACCCGCTGGTCCGGGTCACGACGCCGCTGTCGGCCTCGACCGAGCTGCGCAACCTGCGGCTGCTCGAGCGCAAGCTGACCGCGCTGACCGCGATCCTCGCGGCCGCCGCCAAGACGCCCGACCCCGAGGCCCTGCTCGAGGGCCTGCTCGATCCGCTGCTCGAGATGTTCTCGCAGGCCGACACCGTCGGCGTCCTGGTCGAGGACGAGCGGTCGGGCGAGTTGCAGATCAAGTACCACAAGGCCCGCGAGCGATCGTTCACCGGCGGCCTGCGGGTCCCGGGCACGATCATCACCCACGTGGTCCAGGATCGCCGCGGCGTCCTCCTCGGCGAGGCCGCGGCCACCGGCGGCGAGGTCGCGGGCACCCGCATGGGCGCGCCGCTGTCGGCGCAGAACGCCCACTACGGCGTGATCTACGTCGAGGGCAGCCGGGCCGGGTTCCGCCAGGAGGACGTCGATCTCCTGCAGATGGTGGCCTACCAGACCGCGCTCGCGATCCACGCCGCCAAGGTCGCGGTCCAGCTCCAGCAGAAAGATCGCCTCGAGCGCGACCTGCGCGTCGCCCGGCAGATCCAGCGCTCGCTCCTGCCGCCGGCGGTGCCGCAGGTGGTCGGCCTCGACTACGCGGTCCACTACGAGCCGGCCTACCAGATCGGCGGCGACTTCTACGACTTCATCTGGCACGACGAGGGCCACCTGGGCGTGGCGATCGGCGACGTCGCCGGCAAGGCCATCAGCGCGGCGCTGTACATGGCGCGGCTGTCGAGCGAGCTGCGCAGCCGGGCCGGCCTGGCCCGGACCCCGGCGCGGCTCCTGCGCCGGGTCAACGAGGAGATGGTCCGCCTCGGCGACGACGGCATGTTCGCGACCCTGGTCTACGCGATCTACGAGCTCGAGACCCGGACCCTGGTGTTCACCAACGCCGGCCACTGCGTGCCGCTCTTGCGCCGCGGCGAGCGGGTGTTCCCGCTGCAGGCCGATCGCGCCCACGTCGCCCCGATCGGGGTGGTGCCCGACCTCGAGGTCGGCGAGGCCCGGGTCCAGCTCCACGCCGGCGATCTGCTGCTGCTGGTGACCGACGGCATCCTCGAGGCCCGGGACGTCCGCGGCAACGAGTACGGCATGATGCGCCTGTCACGCCGGCTGCGCAGCGCCCGCGGCTCGGCCGACGACGTGGTGAAGGCGATCCTCCAGGACGTCGACGGCCACGTCGGCGCTAGCGGCCTGACCGACGACATCACCGTGGTCGCGATGGGGATCGACGAGCGCCGGGCGCGCCGCCGGACCTCGACCGTGCCCGGGGTGCCGATCGACCTGGCCCAGGCCAACGAGCCGACCAAGCCGGGCATCGCGCCCCCGCCCGGGCGCGGCGGCGAGCCAGGGGGCTTGAAATGACCCCGGGCCTGTGCCATAAGCCGGGACCCATCGCGCGGTAACCCCCGCGCGCGGCCAACGAACGACGACTGCGGAGCCCCTGTCATGGCGAAGAAAAGCAAAGGCGGACGCGAGCTGATCCGGCTCGTCTCGACCGCGGACACCGGCTACTTCTACACCACCTCGAAGAACCGCAAGCGCACGCCGGACAAGCTGGTCTTCAAGAAGTACGACCCGGTCGTGCGCAAGCACGTCGAGTTCAAAGAGTCGAAGATCTGATCCCCGGCGCAGCAGCCTCTACGGCGCTGCGCTCGCTGCCTGGAGCCCGTCATGTCGCGCGTCTGTGAGATCACCGGGAAGAAGCCGCTCGTCGGCCACAACGTCAGCCACTCGAACCGCCACACCAAGCGGCGCTTCGAGGTGAACCTGGTCAGCAAGCGGTTCTGGCTCGAGGACGAGAAGCGCTGGATCACGCTGCGCCTGTCGACCCGCGCGATGCGGATCATCGACAAGCGCGGCCTCGGCGTCGTCCTCGCCGAGCTGCGCGCCCAGGGCAAGAAGGTCTGACCTCACCCGTGCACCGTCGCCGACGGCTGCCCTGCCCCGCGCGGTCTCTCGCGCGCCGGCGGTTGGCGGCCGTCGCGATTTTCGGCGCGGCCAGCGTCGCCCTCGGCTGCCCCAGCCGAGGCGCGCCGCGCCGGCCGACCCTGGTCGCGTCCCAGACCGCGGCCCTGCCGCACCCGGCGGTCGCGCTGGCGCTGACCGCCGACGACACGCTGATCGCGGCGGGTGGACGCACGGTGACCGCCCATCGCGGCGGCGCGGTGCGCTGGACGCGCGACGTCCCGGCCGATGCCGGGCCGGTGGCGGCGACGGGCGACCTGGTGGCCGTCGCGCTCGCCGGCGTCGGTCCCCTCGAGGGGCTGCCCCATGGCCTGCGCGGCGAGCCGGGCGCGGCCCTCCTCGGGCTGGGGCTCGCCGATGGCGCGCGCCGGTGGCTGACCGGGATCGGCGCCACCGAGTGGGTGGTCGTGCGCGCCGTGGTGCCGGCCGGCGACGGCGTGGCGGTGGCTGGCAGCTTCGCCGGGACCCTGCGCGTCGGAGATCGGGTCGTGACCAGCGCCGGCGGCAGCGACGGCTTCTGGGCCCGGGTCGGCCCCGACGGCGCGGTGCGCACCCTCGGCCGGATGGGCGGCACGGGCGCCGACGCGATCGCCGGCGTGGCCGCCCTGCCCGACGGCGGCCTGGCCCTCGCTGGGACCTACGCCGACGCCGCCGAGCTCGGCGACCTGAGCCTGGCCGCCCTCTACCCCGACGTGGCCCTGGGCGATGGCTTCGTCGCCCGCCTCGGCCCCGACGACGCGGTGGTCTGGGCCCGGACCTGGGGCGGCCCAGCCGGCGACGCCTGCGCCGGCGTGGTCGCGATCGGCGACGAGCTGGCCTTCGCCGGCACCGGCCGCGGCGTGGTCGAGGTCGCCGGACGCCGGGTCGACACCGCCGGCAACGCCGATGGCGTGGTCGGCTTCTTCGACGCCGCCGGCGCGGTGCGCGGCGCCTTCGCCGTCGGCGGCGACGACTACGATGGCCTGACCGCGATCGCCGCGGTCGGGGACGAGGTCGCGGTGGCGGGCTGGTACTCGGGGACGCTACGCGGTCCCGGCGGCGCGCCCGCCCAGGGCCCCGACGACCCCTTCGTCGCGCTGGTCGGCGCCGACGGCGTCCACGCCCTCTTGCCGGTCTCCGCCGAGGGCGCCGCCGCGATCTCCGCGCTGGCCGGCGGCCCGGCGCTGGGGGTCGCGATCGATCACGCCGGCCGCGCGAGCTTCGCCGGGGCCTCGGTCCCGACCGGCCCGGCCGCGATCGCCCTGACCCGCGGCCCCTGATCAGTCGCCACCTCGGTCTCGGCCTCGGGTTCGGTCTCGGTCTCGGTCTCGGTCTCGGCCTCCGCCTCGGCCTCGGCCTCCGCCTCGGTCTCGGCCTCGGGTTCGGTCTCGGTCTCGGCCTCGGTCTCGGTCTCGGCCTCGGTCACCCGGTCCCGTCGCCTGCCCTTATCGAAGCACCCATCGAAGCGGATATCGGCCATCCCCCCCCGCGGGTCACGGCGCAGCCGCGCACTCAACCTGACAGGCCGCGCGGATCGCCTCGGGGCTCATCGCCACCATCTGGCGGTCGCGCACGCACGCCAGCACACACGGGGGATCGCCGCCGTCGACCGCCGGACCGGCGTCGCCGGTCGCACCGCCGCGGTTGCCGACCTCGGGCCGCGGCGCCGGCTCGCGGGTGCAGCCGCTGCCCGCAGCCATCAACGCCACCGCCGACGCGACCGCCAACCCCACCCCGACCGACCGGGCGATCACAGCCCGAACAGCAGGCGGTCGGGCGACTCGAGGCGATCGCGGACCGCGACCAGGAACGACACCGCCTCACGGCCGTCGACCACGCGGTGATCGTAGGTCAGCGCCAGGTACATGACCGGCCGGATCGCGATCGCGTCGCCGACCACCATCGGCCGCTTGACGATGTTGTGCATCCCGAGGATGCCGGTCTGCGGGTAGTTGAGCAGCGGGGTCGACATCATCGAGCCGTAGATGCCGCCGTTGGAGATCGAGAACGTGCCGCCGGTCAGCTCGTCGATCGACAGCTTGCCGGTGCGGGCCTTGTCGGCCAGCTCGCCGATGCCGCGCTCGATGCCGGCGAAGTCGAGGGCATCGCAGCCGCGCAGGACCGGCACCACCAGGCCCTTGGGGGTCTGGACCGCGATGCCGAAGTCGTAGCGCTTCTTGTAGATGATCTTGTCGCCGGCGACCTCGGCGTTGAGGCCGGGGAAGGCCTTGGCCGCGCTGACGCAGGCCTTCACGAAGAACGACATGAACCCGAGCTTGACCCCGTGGGTCTTCTCGAAGGCGTCCTTGTGCTTGGCGCGCAGGTCCATGACCGCGGTCATGTCGACCTCGTTGAAGGTCGTGAGCGACGCGGTCTCGTGCTGGGCCGCGACCAGGCGCTCGGCGATCCGCTTGCGCAGCGGCGACATCGTCACGACCTCGTCGCCCGGGTGGATGACCGGGGCCGGGGCCGCGGGCCGTGGGGCCGCCGCGGGAGTCGGGGCCACCGGCGCGGCCTCGCTCGGCAGCTCGCCGCGCTCGCGCGCGACCCGCCGCTGCGACGGCGTCAACCGGAGGAGCGCGTCCTCGGCGAGCGCAGGCGCGGGCGCGGGCGCCGCTGGAGCAGGAGCCGCCGCCGGAGCTGGTGCCGCCGCCGGAGCTGGTGCCGCCGCCGGAGTCGGAGCGGGCGCCGCCGCCGCTGCGCCGTCGGCGCGGGCCGCGCTCGGGTTCACCTGGCCGACCACCTGGCCGACCTTGACGGTCGCGCCGACCGCGACCGTCTGGCTGACCAGCACGCCGGCCACGGGCGACGGGAGCTGGACGGTGATCTTGTCGGTCTCGAGATCGATCACCGGCTCGTCTTGAGCGACGGTGTCGCCGACGTTCTTGGTCCAGCGCGAGACGACCGCCTCGGTGATCGACTCGCCAAGCGCAGGGACAACCAGATCAGGCATGGGCTTCTCCACGGTGCGACAACGGACAGGGACATTTGCCAGCGCGGCGCCGGCCTGACAAGGGCCGGCTCAGCCGAACGCCGCCGAGACGATCCGCGCGAACTCGAGGGCGTGGGCCTTGTGGGACCCGGTCGCGGGGCTGGCGCTGGCCTCGCGGGCGACCACCCGGACCGGCCGGCCCAGGAGCTCGGCCAAGCGCGGCGCGATGAAGCTGGCCGCGCCCATGTTGGCCGGCTCGTCCTGGACCCAGGCGACGTCGGCGTCGGGGGCCAGCCCGGCCAGGGCGTCGTGGACGTGGTCGGCCCGGAGCGGATAGAGCTGCTCGAGGCGGACCACCGCGGTGCCGCGATCGCCGCGCTTGTCGCGCGCGGCCGCCAGCTCGAAGTAGATCTTGCCGCTGCACAGGAGCACCCGGTTGGCGCCGGCCACCGGCACCGCCGGGTCGGGGAGGATGCGCTGGTAGGTCCCGGTGGTCAGCTCGTCGAGGGTCGAGGTCGCGGCCGGCAGGCGCAAGAGGCTCTTGGGGGTCATCACGACCAGCGGCTTGCGCCACGGCCGCTTCACCTGCCGACGCAGCAGGTGGAACATCTGGGCCGGCGTGGTCGGCTGCGCGACCTGGATGTTGTCCTCGGCGCAGGACTGGAGGAACCGCTCGAGGCGCGCGCTCGAGTGCTCGGGGCCCTGACCCTCGTAGCCGTGGGGCAAGAGCATCACCAGGCCCGAGAGCCGGTTCCACTTGTCCTCGCACGAGGTGATGAACTGATCGATGATGACCTGGGCGCCGTTGGCGAAGTCGCCGAACTGCGCCTCCCACAGCACCAGGGCGTCGGGGTAGTCGAGGGAGAACCCGAACTCGAAGCCCAGGACCGCGGCCTCCGACAGCGGGCTGTCGTAGACCCGGGCCACGCCCTGCTCGGCGTCGAGGCCGCCCAGGACCAGGTGCTCGGCGCCGGTCTTCACGTCGGTCAGGATCGCGTGGCGGTGGCTGAAGGTGCCGCGGCCGCAATCCTGCCCGGTCAGGCGGACGTTGTGGCCGTCGACCAGGAGCGTCGCGTAGGCCAACATCTCGGCCATGCCCCAGTCGAGGGGCCGCTCGCCCCGGCCCATCTGGGCCCGCTGCTCGAGGAGCCGCGTCACCTTGCTGTGCGCGGTGAAGCCGTCGGGCAGGCGCACCATGCGCTGGGCGATCGCGGTCAGGCGATCGCGCGCCACCCCGGTGTCGACGTCGGGCACCGCGGCGGCCGGGCCGCCGAGGTAGCCGCGCCACAGCCCGCCCAGGGCGGCGTTGCGCGGCCGTCGCGTCGCCGAGCGCGCCGCCGCCAGCTCGGCCTCGAGCATCGCGGCCCGGGCCGCGGCCAGCTCGCCGATCGTCGCCTGGGTCACGACGCCGTCGTCGACCAGGCGCCGGCCGTAGGTCTCGATCACCGACGGTCGGGCCTGGATCCGGTCGTACATGATCGGCTGGGTGAAGCTCGGCTCGTCGCTCTCGTTGTGACCGTACTTGCGGTAGCAGTAGAGATCGATCACCACGTCGGTCGCGAACGCCGAGCGATACTCCATGGCCATCTCGATCACGTCGGCGACGGCGTCGAGGTCCTCGCCGTTGACGTGCCAGATCGGGCACTGGATCATCTGCGCGACGTCGGTGGCGTACGGCGTCGAGCGCGACTCGTGGGGCGACGCGGTGAAGCCGACCTGGTTGTTCACGATCACGTGGACCGTGCCGCCAGTGCGATAGCCGGCGAGGTTGTGGAGCTGCAGCACCTCGGTGACCAGGCCCTGACCGGCGAAGGCGGCGTCGCCGTGGACCAGGACGCCCATGACCTTGCGGCGCTCGAGGTCGCCGTGGCGCTTCTGCTTGGCCCGGACCCGCCCGACCACGACCGGATCGACCGCCTCGAGGTGGCTGGGGTTGAACGACAGCGACAGGTGGATCGTGTTGCCGTTGGGATCGACCCGGTCGCTCGAGTAGCCCAGGTGGTACTTGACGTCGCCGCCGCCCGACAGCGCCTCGGGCTCGATGTCCTCGAACTCCGAGAAGATGTCGCGGGCCGGCCGCTGCATGATCTGCTCGAGGGTGGTGAGGCGGCCGCGGTGGGCCATGCCGATCACCGCCTCGATCGCGCCCAGGCGCGCGCCGTGGGTGAGGATGAGGTCGAGCGCCGGGATCAAGGCCTCGGAGCCCTCGAGGGAGAACCGCTTGGTGCCGGGGTACTTGACGTGGCAGAAGCGCTCGAAGCCCTCGGCCTTGATCACCTCGGCCAACATGCGTTGCCGCACCGCCGGATCGCGGCGGCGCAGGCGCCGGGTCTCCATGCGCTCGGCCAGCCAGGTCCGCTTGGCCGGCGAGTCGATGTGAGCGCTCTCGACGCCGATCGAGCCGCAGTAGATCTCGCGCAGGATCGCGACCAGCTCGCGACCGGTCGCCGACGGCAGGCCGTGGACCCCGGTCGGCGCGATCGGCCGTTCGAGATCGGCCGGGCCGAAGCCCCAGGTCGCCGGGTCGAGCTCCGACACCACGACCCGCTCGACCAGGCCCAGGGGATCGAGGTCGGCCGCCAGGTGGCCGCGGCTGCGGTAGGCGTTGACCAGGGGCCACACCGAGGCCGCGGCGTGGGCGACCACCGGTCCGAGGGTGACCGCGCCGGGCCGACCATGGACCTGGGCCGCGACCGCAGGCGCATGCCCCGCGCCGTTACCGACGGCGCCGTTGCCAGCCGCCGGCGGCGTCGAGCGCGCCGCGGCACCGCCCGCGAACACCGCCGCCCAGCTCGGATCCACCGACGCCGGATCCTCGCAGTAGCGCTGGTACATCTCGTCGACGAAGGCGAGCGAGCCGGACAAGGCGAGTACGTCTGCCATGAGGGCCGGCAGCCTACCCCCGGATGCCGGCGCTGTCGACCCGCGGCACCCCACCGGTCACCGGCGGCGGCGGACCTGCAAGCTGGGGCTGCCGGAGGTCGCGGCCCGGGCCTCGATCTCGGCGAGCCGGGCCACCTCCCAGGCCGGCTCGACCGCCGCGCGGACCGTGGCCCCCGCCCGCGGCGGGATCAGGCTCATCGCGCGTTCGGCCAGCGCGGTGATCGTCAGGCTGGGGTTGACCCCGAGGTTGGCCGGGACCGCGCTGCCATCGACCACGTACAGGCCGGGATGGCCGAAGGCCTGGTGGCTGGCGTCGATCACCCCAGCCTCGGGCCCGGCGGCGATCGCCGCGCCGCCCAGGACGTGGGCGGTGGTCGGCACGTCGAACAGCACCTCGAACACGCTCGACTTGGCGACGCCGTCGACCTCGGCGGCGAAGGCCCGCGCGACCTGGTTGCCGAGGGGGATGTAGGTCGGGTTGGCCGGGCCGTCGCCGGCCCGGGTGTCGAGGGCCTTGCGCCACAGCCGCCGCCAGCGCCGCCGCAGCGCCAGCCCGATCGAGTTGTCGAGGGTCTGCATCACCAGCAGGTACACGCCGCGGCGCGCGGTGCCGAAGGGCCACAGGCTGCGCGCGAAGTCGATCGGGTGGCGGATGACGTTGCCGAGGTAGCGCAGCCAGCGCGGGACCCGACCGCCGCCGTCGGTGAGGAGCGTCGACAGCGGCGCCAGGGCGTCGGAGCCATCGCTGTAGCGCACGACCTCGACGTGGGTGGCGTCGTCGGCGTGGATCGACGAGGTGATCGCCAGGCCGCGATCGAAGCGCACGTCCTTGCGCCGCGAGGTCACGCCGAGGATGGCCTCGCTGTTGGTGCGCACGGTGCGGCCGACCGCGTCGGACAGCCGCGGCAGCGAGCCGCGGGCCTTGCTGCGCAGGAGCAGCTCGACGGTGCCCAGGACCCCGGCCGCCAGCACCACCTGGCGCGCGGTCGTGACCTGGCGATCGCGGGCCAGCCACGCGCCGCTGGCGCGGTGGGTGATCGCGTAGCCGCCGTCGGGGCGGGCGGCGACGTCGTCGACCTGGCGCAGCGGCCGCACCTCGGCCCCGAGCCGCTCGGCGAACCACAGGTAGTTCTTGTCGAGGGTGTTCTTGGCCCCCGGCCGGCAGCCGACCATGCAGCCGCCGCACAGCGTGCAGCCGGTGCGGGCCGGCCCGGCGCCGCCGAAGTACGGATCGTCGACGGTCTGGCCGGGCGCGCCGAGGAACACGCCGACCGGGGTCTGGACGTAGCTGTCGCCGTGGCCGAGGCGCTCGGCGACCCGGGCCAGCACCCGGTCGGGCTCCTCCTCGACCTCGTGCTGGGTCACGCCGAGCATGAACTGGGCGCGGCGATAGTGCGGCGCCAGCTCGGCCTTCCAGTCGGCGAGGTCGCGCCACGCCGGGGCCGCGAACACCGGGTCGGGCGGGACGTAGAGCGTGTTGGCGTAGACCAGCGAGCCGCCGCCGACGCCCGATCCCGACAGCACGAACACGTCCGACAGAAACGACAGCCGCAGGATGCCGAAGCACTTGGCGGCCGGCATCCACAGCGCCTTGCCCAGGTTCCAGTTGGTGCGCGGGAAGTCGGCCGGCGCCCACCGCCGACCGCGCTCGAGGACGCACACCGAGTAGCCCTTCTCGGCCAGGCGCAGGGCCGCCACCGAACCACCGAAGCCCGAGCCGACGATCACGAAGTCGTAGTCGAAGCCGTCGGCCACCTCGGCAGTGTAGCGCCCCCGGCCGGTGCGGCGTAGAGCACGCCCCGCGCTCGCGCCCGCCGTTCATTGCGGCTACTGTCGCGCCCATGAGCCAGCTCGGTCCGATCCTGTTTGTGGCCCTCGCCAGCTTGGGCCTGGTCGCCTGCGCCGAGTCCGAGACGAGCACGCCGATCGACGCGTCGACCGGCGCCGATCGCCCGATCGCCGTCGACGCCCCCGGCGGCACCATCGACGCCCCCGGCGGTTCGATCGACGCCCCGACCGGCGGTGGCAGCGCGATCGGCGTGGGCTGCGTCGGCGAGGGCCAGGGGAGCTGCCCGACCGGGTACCAGTGCCTGAACCTCCAGGGCGGCAGCGGGTCGTGGTGCAGCAAGCCCTGCACCGGGCAGAGCGATCTGTCGTGCTCGACCGGCTACACCGGCCCCGGCTTCCCGGCCTGCTTCCTGACGGTGACGCCGGCCGGCGGCGGCACCCCGCAGGCGTTCTGCACCGTGGTGTGCTTCGACGCGCCGGGCGCCCCGACCTTGTGCCCGGGCGGCGACACCCAGTGCAACAACACCTGCCCGTCGCCCCTGGCCTGCACCGCCGATCTGCCGCTGACCGGCGGTGGCTCGGCCGGCCGGCTGTGCCAGTAGGCGGTCGACCCGAGCGGCCCGCGGCCGTCCGCCGTGCTATCGACGCACGATGAAGCTCGTCGCCCTGCTCGGCGCGTCCGGCCTGTCGCTCCTCGCGTGTAAGGGCGGGTCCGCCCCGCCCGCGACCCCGGTCACGCCCGGCCCCGGCAGCGCGGTCGGCACGCCGGTCGGCCCCGACGCGGCGCCGGCCGATCCGCACCTGGCCGCGCGCCGCGCCTTCGCCAACCCCGGCGGCATGTGGCTGCCGCAGCAGATGACCCTGCCCGGCCACGCCGCGACCTTCGCCGCCCTCGGCGTGACGATCGATCCCACGACCCTGGCCGATCCGCTGGCCGCGCCGCTCGGCGCCATCGTGCGGCTCAACGGCTGCTCGGCGTCGCTGGTGTCGCCCGACGGGCTGGTCGTCACCAATCACCACTGCATCCAGAGCGCGCTGCAGATCAACTCGAGCCCGACCCGCAACCTGGTCAACGACGGGTTCGTCGCCGCCACCCGCGCCGACGAGCTGCCGGCCGGCCCGGCCGAGCGGGTCTTCGTGGCCCAGGCCTTCGCCGACGTGACGGGCAAGATCCGCGATGGCCTCGACGCGATCGCCGATCCAGGGACCCGGGTGCTCGAGGTCGAGCGCCGCCAGAAGCAGCTCATCGCCGACTGCGAGCGCGGCCGCCCTGGCCTGCGGTGCAGCATCGCCGAGCACTTCCGCGGCGGCACCTACGTCTTGACCGAGGAGCTCGAGATCCGCGACGTGCGCCTGGTCTACGCGCCGCCGCGCGGCATCGGCAACTACGGCGGCGAGGTCGACAACTGGCGGTGGCCGCGCCACACCGGCGACTTCTCGTTCTACCGCGCCTACGTCGGCCCCGACGGCGCCCCGGCCGACCCGTCGCCGGCCAACGTGCCGTACCGACCGCGCCACCACCTGCAGGTCAGCGATCGCGGGGTCGCGCCCCACGACTTCGTGATGATCGCCGGCTTCCCCGGCCGCACCACCCGCACCCGGACCGCGCGCGAGGTCACCCACGACGTCGAGTGGTTCTACCCGTACTTCGTCGCCCTCGCCCGCCAGCGCTACGACCTGGTGAGCGGGTTCCTGACCGCGCCCGGCGACACCGCGATCAAGGCCGGGGTGCAGAAGCAGCGCATCCAGAACGCCCTCGAGAAGACCGAGGGCGTGCGCAAGGGCCTGACCAGCGGCGACCTCTTGGCCCGAAAGGCCGACCTCGACGCCCGCATCGCGGCGTGGGCGGCCGCGCCCGGCCGCGAGCGCGAGCGGGCCGCCCTCGAGCGCCTGGCCGCCCTGATCGAAGACGAGCAACGCACCGCGCGCGCCGACTACGATCGCGCGGTCGCGCTGTCGTCGTCGCAGCTCCTGGGCGCCGCGCTGACGATCACCCGCTGGGCCGACGAGCGCACCAAGCCCGACGCCGACCGCAAGCCCGGCCTCCAGGACCGCGACCTGGCGCGGGCCCTGGCCGCGCAGAAGCAGCTCACGCGTCAGTACGATCCGGCGATCGACCGCGCGATGCTGCGCCTGGCGCTGGTCCGTGCCCTCGAGCTGCCCGAGGCCGAGCGGCCGTGGCTGCGCGCGCTCCTCGGGCTCGGCCGACGCCAGGCCCTCGACGCCGCCGCGATCGATCGCACCCTCGACGGCTGGTACCGCGCGCCCGGCCTGGCCGACGAGGCCCGCCGCCTCGCGCTCCTCACCAAGGCCACCCCGCGCCAGCTCGCCCGCGATCGCGATCCGCTGCTGGCCGCGATCGGCCGGATCTGGAAGCTCTACAAGGCCGAGGAGCGGCGGGCCGACGCGCGGGCCGGTGAGCTGCTCCTGGTCGCGCCGGTCTACACGGCGGCGATGCGCGAGGTCCTGGGCGGCCAGCTCGCCCCGGACGCCAACTCGACCCTGCGGATCACCTACGGCACGGTCAAGCCGCGCACCCCGGGGGACCCGGCCTTCACGACCGCCAGCCAGATCCTGGCCAAGGACACCGGGGTCGATCCCTTCGACGCCCCGCCCCGGCTCCTCGAGGCGATCCGGGCCCGGGCCTTCGGGCCCTACGCCGGCCCCGACGGCGAGTTGCCGGTCAACTTCCTCTCGGACCTCGACACCACCGGCGGAAACTCCGGCTCGGCGGTCCTCGACAAGGACGGCCGCCTGGTCGCGCTCAACTTCGACAGCACGATCGAGGGCGTGGCCTCCGACGTGGTCTTCGACGGCGCGATGGTGCGCAAGATCCACGTCGACGTCCGCTACCTCTTGTGGGTCCTCGACCGCGTCGACGGCGCCGATCACCTGATCCGCGAGCTCGGCCTCGAGCCGCGCCTCTAGACCTCCGCCTCGGTCTCGGCCTCGGCCTCGGTCTCGGCCTCGGTCTCCGCCTCGGTCTCGGCCTCGGTCTCGGCCTCGGTCTCGGCCTCGGTCTCGGTCTCCGCCTCGGTCTCCCCCTCCGCCTCCACCTCCGCCTCCGCCCCTCCTACGGCGTCGGGCAGGCGCCTGGTAGCTGCGTGATCCACTCGCCCAGGAGCGCCACGCTCTCAGCGTGGACCAGGTTGCGGCCGAGCTCCGGCATCCGGATCGCCGGCTCCACCGAGTTCAGGCGAAACATCAGGATCGACTGCTCGGGCTGGCCCGGCACGATATCGAAGCGCAGACCGCCCGAGCCCGGTCCCGCCGCCACCGGGGTCTTGCACACGCCGAAGCGCTCCGGCTCGGTCTGCCCGATCGACAGATCGAGCCCCGACGTCCGCGCCGGTCCACGCGGGTTGTGGCAGTGCGCGCAGTTGACGTCGAGCCAGGTGCGGGCGCGCTGATCGAGGCTCGCGCTCGCGTCGCCCAGCGCGTGATCGATCGGCCACGCGGCCGCGGGCGGCGCGCCGGTCAGGCGCCCGGCGGCGATCATCGCCTCGAGCTGGTTGCCGCCGCCGCTCGCCGCTGGCCGATTGAGGCGACGCGCCCGCGGCCCGAGCGGCGCGACCACGCCGTCGAACTCGCCGTGGCAGTTGCCGCACTGGTTGATGTTGGGCACGACGTAGCGGTTGGTCCGGGTCGCGCCGTCGTCGTGGATCCACGAGGTGTCGAGGAACTCGCCAGCCACCGACAGATCGGCGTCGCTGCCGTCGGGACGGTAGACGTAGGAGGCGGCGCGCCACCCGTCGGCCTGGTGCAGGAGCAGGCGGGTCTCGAGGAGCAGGCGGCCAGCGCCGGGGTCGCGCCGATCGCGCGGATACGCGAAGGACTTGACGAGGATCGCGCCGACCGGCAGCGCTAGCGGCTCATCGCCGTCGCGCCAGGCCGCCGCTTGACCGGGCGGCAGGTACAACCAGCGCGCCTTGTCGGTGTAGTCGGAGAACAGCGGCTCCACGAGATCGAAGCGCACCAGCTCGGGCTGCGCGACCTGGCCCGGCAGATCGGTGAACAGCCGGTAGCTCGAGAGCTCCTGACACAGCCCGGTGGCCGGCATGACCGGGCCCGTGCCCGCCGCGACCTCGCAGTCGGCCGGCGGCGGCTCACCGTCATCGCCGCCGCACCCACTCGCGAGCGCCACCGCCAGCGCGGCCCCCGCGACCCGACTCCCAGCGGCCCGGCTCACGGCAGGGTCACCGCCGGCAGCGCCGGCAGGGTGCAGTCGTGCGGCGCCAGGTCGGTGGTCGGCACCGGATCGGTGCGCAGCGGCACCCGCAGGTTGGCGAAGTCGATCGCCGCGCCGGCCCGGGTGTTGTTCTTGATGCACAGCGCGTACTGCGACATCAGGTTGCCGGCGCCGTCGACCTTGGCCGGATCGGCGTCGCCGTCCCAGACCACGTCCGGCACCCCGGTGGCGTTGGGGTTGATGCTGGCCTCGCCGAGCGCGATGATCAGGAACGCGCCGAGGTCGCCGGTCGGCGCCATCGCCCGACCGACGATCCGGTTGTCGTGGATGTGGATCGTGTCGGTGAAGGCGTCGTAGTTGGGGTCGGTGAACGGCCGCATCGTCGTGCCGTAGCCGATGATCCCGATGTGGATCGACAGGTGGTTCTCGATGTCGTTGTCGAAGATCTCGACCTCGTGGGCGGCCAGGAGCGCGATGCCGGTGCCGGTCGGCACCAGACCGACGATGTTGCCGGCCGGCGCGAAGTTGGTGGTGTTGTTGTCGACGATGCGGTTGCCGAACACCCGGGTGCCGCGGCCGTTGGCGACCTGGAGCCCGGGCAGCGAGAACACCAGGAGCCCGCCGGTGTTCTTGGTCGCGGTGTTGTCGTAGACGTCGGCCCGGGTCGAGTTCTCGATCTCGATGCCGGCGACGTTCTCGGTCGCGACGTTGTTGCGGACCACGATGTTGTCCGACTGCCCGACGTAGATGCCGGCGTCCGACGCGCCGCGGACGTAGCTGTCCTCGATCAAGACGTCGGCGCACTGCACCGGGTACAGGCCGTAGGCGCCGTTGGTCTCGGCCGGCCCGTTGGTCCACTCGACCCGGACGTCGCGCACGGTCACGCCGTCGACGCCCTCCCACTTGATCGAGTCCCCCGGGGTGTTCTCGACGCCCAGGTGCTCGACCGTCGACGCATCGCCGGTGATCAAGATGCCCTGGGCCCCGGTCGAGTCGTCGAACGCCAGGATCGTGCCGTCCTCGCCGCTGCCGGCGCCGACCAGCCGGACGTTGGGCACGGTCAGGCTGAGGTCGCGATCGATCGGATAGCGACCGGCGCCGAAGCCGATCGTCTGCCCCGGCGTCGCGGTCACGAAGGCGGTCTGGATCTCCTCGCCGCCAGCGCCCACCGGGATCGCGGTGCACGCGGTGTCGATCGACGCGCATGGGTTGCGGTCGCCGTCGTCGCTGCACGCGGCGGCAGCCAGGACGATCAGGCACAAGCGATGACGTAGGCTCATGCCGGCCAGGTTCCCCCGGCCGCCGCCCCGACGTCAACCGCCGGTTGCGGCCGGGCAGCGCAGCGACGCGAAGAACCGCTCCTCGGCGGCGCGCCAGGCCGCGCGGGCCTCCGCGGCCACCGCCCACTCGACGACCACCGGAGCGCCGCCGATCGCGAAGGCCCGCACCACCCGGACCCGGGCTGGCGTGCGGTGCTCGACGTGACCGATCGCGCCGTCGTCGCCGACCACCGCGCCGGTGGCGGCGTCGCCCGGGCTGGTCGCCTCCTGCTGGACCGCCGATCGCCCGCACACCGTGACGTCGGCCGGCGCGGCGAGCTGGCCCCCACCTGCGGTGACCAGGCCCTGCCAGTGGGCCAGGCTCCACGGGCCCCCGGTCCAGGCGCCGATCGCGATCGGGCCGTCGGCCAGCACCACGTAGGTCATGCCGCCGGCCACGCCCTGGCTGGGCGGCGCGGCGATCGGCGCGTCGAAGCTGAGGCCCAGCGGCGTCTCGAGGGTGCGCCAGGTCAACGCGGGAGAGGTGGACACCGGGGGCTCCTTGGTCGGGGACGGGGCCTCGCGCGAGGCCGAACGGCCACAGGCGGCGAGCGCCAGGGCGAGGAGGACCGCGCCGGCGGTCATCGCGGGATCCCCAGCGCGGTCTTCACGTCATCGCGCTCGCCCAGCGGCGGCGCCGAGCCGACGATGATGCGGGTCGTGAACTTGCTCTCGACCAGATCGCGCCAGTCGCGGTTGTTGTGGACCTCGCCCTGGTCGGGCGCCGCGCACAGCGCGTACTTGGCGACGATCGCCGCGCGCTTGGCCGGATAGTCGGCGACCACGCCGGTGTAGCTCTCGACCTCGCGCCGCAGGTCGGCGAGCTGCGGCGACAGGGTCAGGTTGATGCCGTCGGGGAACAGGTAGTTGTCGGCGCGATCGCGGAAGCCGTTGTCGTTGGTGTCGTAGGCCGGCTTGACGAACGGATAAGTCGGGCTGCCGTAGACGTGGTTGAAGATCGCCCGGGCCCGCGGCGACTTGGGCCCGAGGCCCGACATCGTCGGATCGAAGGCCGTCGACTGTCCGGCGCCGACGCCCATGATCCAGTACGCGCGGAACTCGGTGGCGTAGCGATCCCACTGCCCGGGGGCGCCGCCGTCGCGATCGGCGGCGTGGATGCCCTCGTGGGTCAACAGATCCGACATCTGGGCCAGGGCGCGATGGGCGCCGCCGATCGTCGGGGTCGCGTTCAGGAACACGGTGTTGGGATGCATGCCCCAGCGCCAGCCGGCGGCCCCCGACTGCGCGACCAGGGTGTTGGTCGCGGTGCCGAGCGGATCGAGCACGCCCATCGCGTAGGCGACCTGGGTCGCCGGGTTGCCGGCCAGGGCCGCCACCGCCGCCGCCGAGTCGGAGCGGATGAGACAGGCCTTGATCTGGAGGACCCCGGAGGCGACGGCGTTGGCCACGCGCTGCGAGGTCCCGCCCAGGCCGTTCATGAAGTGGAGCAGCGACCCGGCGGTGGCGATCGGCTGGTTGATCCACGCGTTGTCGGCGGTGAGCTGGGCCGCGTCGCCGCCGACCGCCGGGCTCGGCGCCAACGTGAACGGCACGGTGATCGTGTGGACCGCGACCCCGCCCTGGGTGAAGCGGATGCTCGCCTCCATGACCTCGGGCGCGCCGAGGCCGGCCGGCTCGCGCAAGATCGTATCGAACAGCGACGCCGAGCGCGCGCGCGACGGGAACCCGGCGGCGGTGAAGGTCTCGACCACGACGCCCGCCTTCTTGAGGGTGCCGTCCATCTCGAGGCTGAGGCCGGGGTTGGTGCCGGCCGACAGCGCCGGCGCGATCCGCAGCGGGCACTGGCCGCCGAAGTAGTGCGCCGTGCTCCCCGAGCCGATCGCGGTGCGGCTGTTCTGGTTCATGTACGTCAGGCCCGCGGTGATGTTGGCCCGGAACCAGTCGAGGCGCTTGTCGTCGACCACCACGGTCGCGGTCTTCTCGGGGAAGGTCGCGGTCGACAGCGGCGGCAGGGTCACGCGCGCGGTGAAGGTGGTGTTGACCGCGGCCCCGACCGGCGCCGGGTTGACCTGGGCCGTGTGGTCGGAGGCGGCGGCCCCCGGTGCCCACGCGGTCTCGTCCTCCTGACCGCTCACCACCTGCGCCGCCGGCTCGATCACCACCCGCCGACGGACGCCGAGGCCGGGGTTGGGCACCGCCGAGCGGATCTGGAAGGCCAGCGGGTGGCTGTCGGACTGGCCGTGGCTCGGCGACGCCGGCGCGGCCACGGTGATGCCACCGAGCCAGGCGGTCTGCGCCGCGTTGGGGGTCGGCGCGACCTCGACCGGGGCTGGCGCCACCGGCCCCGGCGCGACCGGCGCCACCGCCGGCAAGCTGGTGGTCACGACCGACCACAGATCGCCGCGCAGGGTCGAGGTCGCGGCCGCGGTCGGCCCGCTGATCTTGTCGTCGACCGCCTGCCGCCACAGGTGCGAGCGCTCGATCTCCTGGCGATCGCGAGCGTCGAGGGCGGTGGCCTTGGGGCGCACCGCGCCGACCAGCGCGACGTAGCCGGCGTCGCCGGTGCCGGTCGCGACCACCGCCGGCGGCGCCAGGGTCGCCCGCAGCTCCTGCAGGCGCGGCGACGCGGTCAGGTTGGTGCCGTCGGGCCCGACGTAGGTGTCGGCGAACTGCCGGAAGCCGGCCGGCGCGTCGGTGTCGTAGGCGGTGCGGTAGGTCGCCAGGGCGTACAGCTCGAGGAAGATGTGTCGGCTGCGCGCGCTGCGCGGCCCCTTGCTGTCGAGGCTGGGATCGAGATCGGCGGTGAACGCCGCGAAGCGCGCGCTGTCCCAGCGGGCGTTGAACTCGGCGCGGTAGGTCGCGCGCGCGTCGGCGCTGCCGTCGGCGGCGGTGCCGGCCTGGCGCACGCAGAACTCGCGCAGCGCGTCGGCGCCGGCCGGCGGCAGCGCGGTCGCCGCGAAGGTCCCGGCGTCGACGCCCTGGGCGTAGTTCTTGACCGGCACCGGCCAGTCGCGCTCGGGCCCGAGCTCGAGCATCGCCACCGAGCGGAAGGCCTCGG
The DNA here is from genome assembly GCA_018057825.1 of Kofleriaceae bacterium. Classification (GTDB taxonomy): domain Bacteria; phylum Myxococcota_A; class Polyangia; order Haliangiales; family Haliangiaceae; genus UBA2376. The sequence continues at coordinate 97,773 of JAGPCY010000033.1, forward strand.
CCCACGACAGCTTGCCGTCGTTCACGAAGGTCTCGAGGCCGGCGCGCACGGTGGCGTCGCCAGCCCGGGTGGTGCCGGCGGCGCCCAGCGCCGTCCAGTACCCGGCGACGTCGCGCGGCGAGGCGTGGAGCCGAGCGTGGAGCTGGGCCAGGAGAGGATCGCTCGGGGTCGACTTCGGGCATCGCCGCAGCGACATCGGGGTCCGGCTCAGGCGCGCGACCGCGCCCTTGACCCCGCCGTAGACCCGCGCGAGGACCCCGGCGGTCGCCTGGTCAGCCTCGGCCTCGGCCTCGCCGTCGACCGCGCCTTCGACGGGCTTGCGCTGCACCGCCGCCGGGCCGGCGTCGCGCTGCTGGACCACGTGGGCCAGCTCGTGGGCGATCAGGGCGTCCCCTTCGACGGTGCCCGGGCGGTAGGCGCCGGCGGCGAAGACGACGTGCTCGCCGACCGCGAAGGCGTGGGCCGACTCGGCGTCGGCCAGGCGCGCGGCGGTGGCGTCGGTGTGGACCCGCACGTGATCGAGCGACGCGCCATAGCTGTCGGCGGCGGCCGCGGCCACTGGCGCGTCGAGGGCGCGCCCGGGGCCGAGCTCGGCCAGCATCCGCGCCGGGCTGCCGGCCGCCGCGGGCGCGGCGGCGGCGGCCGACGGCTCGCCGAGCTCGGGCGGCGTCGCGCCGGTGTCACGCCACGCCCGGACCCCAGTCCGGACCCGGGCCACCACGATCGGGATCATGTCGCGCGCGGTCCGCGCGCCCCGCACCTCGGGGGCGAAGCGCCGCAGGAGCGCCTCGCCGTCGGCCGCCGGACGACCGCCGTAGCGCCCGAAGTAGGTGTCGATGATCGGGCAGCCCATCGTCGACAAGATCGGACCGAGCTCCTCGTCGGCGGCCGCCGACACCGCCTCGCGCAGCTCGGCGACGAAGGTGCTCTTGAGCATCTGCCCGGCGACGGTCGGCCCGTCGTCGACGACCAGCGCGGTGGGCGCGGCCCCGGCGGTGACCGCGCCGGCCACCTGATCGGCCTGGTGCTCGGCCGGGCTGTCGGCGGCGCCGACCTCGAGCTTGGCCGCCGGCATGCGGGCGCCGCCGCCCTGCTGCGCGACGTGGGTCAGCTCGTGGGCCATCAAGCCGACGTCGGCCGGCGACTCGTCAGCGCCGAGGAACACGTCGGTGCCGTAGGCGAAGGCCCGGGCCCCCATCGCCGCGCTGGCCTGGTTGGCGAGCGGATCGGTGTGGACCCGCGCGCTCGCCACGTCGGCGCCGACCTGGGCGCTGACCTGGGCCGCCAGGCCGGCGTCGACCGGCTGACCGGCGCCGCGGTGCTCGACCGCGGCGGTCGCGGCGTCGTGGATCGTCGGTGCGTCGCCGTCGCCCGGCAGCGCGCGCGCCAGCGCCGGATACGCGGCGCCGACCAGCGTCCGTCGCCCGACCGGGGCCGCGCCGACCGGATCACCGCCGTCGCCATCGTCGAGACGCCGACCGAACTCACGCGTCGCCATGGCGTCAAGCTATCACGCGCTCGACGGCAGACCGTGGCAATCACCAGGCCTGCGACGATCTGGATGATCGGGAATCCCGGAAAATTCTACGACGCCTACGCCGGCAGCTCGCGGCGGAGCTGCTCGATCACCTCGGCGTAGCTGGTGCTCTTCACCACCTCGGCCAGCTCGGCGGTGTAGCGCGCGATCAGGTCGGCGCGGCCGCGGGTCACCGCGTCCTTGCGCGCGTTGAACAGCATCACGAAGGCGCGCTCGGCGTTGACGAAGTATTCGGCCACCGCGATCACCGCCCGCGCCGCCGAGGCGGTCATCGAGCGCGAGGTGTCGGAGAACGTGAACCGCCGCCCCTCGCTGTTGACCACCGCGACCTCGACCTCGGCCATGGCGTCGAGGCCGGCGCGCCGCACCTTCGACTCGATCGCGGCGCGGACCGAGAACCCGGCGAGCGTGACGCTCTTGAGCGACTGGTACTCCTTGGCGTAGCGGCCAACCAGCGCGCCCCACAGCGCGTCGACGGGGCCGACGCCATCGCCGTCCATCGTCGCCGCGGCGCCGTTCTCGGCGACCTCGACCGCGACCCGGGCGGCCAGCTCGGGCACCTCCTCGACCTGCAGCCGGGTGAGGCGCAGCTCGAGGTAGCCGGTCCCGAGGATGCGGCGGATGAGCTCGACGTTGTCAGCGGGGATCGAGGTCACGCCCCGAGTGTAGCGCACCGCGCCGCCATCGCCGCCGGTCGTGCCAGGGGTCACGGCGTCACCCGCCAGCGCGATCCCGCGCCGACCTGCCGACGATGGCATAGTGCGCGCCATGTCGGCCCCGGTGCGCCTCGCGTCGCTCGTCGCCCACGTCGATCGCCTGCGCGGCTGTACCGCCTGCCCCGACATGATCGGCCCGGTCGTGACCGGACGACCGGTGCTGTCGCCGGTCTTGCTCATCGGCCAGGCCCCGGGCAACCGCGAGGGCCCGGCCGGCAAGCCCTTCGCGTGGACCGCCGGCAAGACGCTGTTTCGCTGGTTCGCCGAGCTCGGCGTCGACGAGGAGGCGTTTCGCGCGCGCGCCTACATGGCCGCAGTATGTCGGTGCTTCCCCGGCAAGGCGCCCAAGGGCGGCGACCGGGTCCCGGCGCCCGACGAGATCGCGCGGTGCGCGACCCACCTGGCGGCCGAGGTCGCGCTGGTCGAGCCGCGCTTGGTGATCCCGGTCGGCAAGCTGGCGATCGCCCAGGTCCTGCCGACCGCGACCGCGCTGGCCGACGTCGTCGGCGTGATCACGCCGACGCGGTTTCACGGCCGCGCCGTCGACGTCGCGCCCCTGCCCCACCCATCGGGGGCGTCGACCTGGCATCGCACCGAGCCGGGCAAGACGCTCCTGGCCCAGGCCCTGGCCGCGATCGGCGCTCACCCGGCGTGGCGTTCGATCCGCGCCGCGTGATCGGGTAGAACCCGCGCGATGTCCGACGTCGTCGAGTTGCTGTGTGAGCTGATCCGGATCCCGACCCACCACGCGGCCCGGGCCGAGGACGCGGGCGATGAGCTCGCGCTGTGCCGCGCGGTCGCGCCGCGGCTCGCGGCGGCCGGCGCCCACGAGGTGGTGGTCGTGCCGTGCCCGCGCGCCAGCGGCCACCCCGGTGGCTACGTCTTCGCGCGCTGGGGCACGCCGCGCACGCTGGTGAACGCCCACGTCGACACCGTGCCGGCCAACCGTGGATGGACCGGCGATCCGTGGACCCCCGAGGTGAAGGACGGCCGGGTCATCGGCCTGGGCAGCGCCGACACCAAGGGCGCGATCGCCGCCGCGGTCATCGCCCTGGGCCAGACCCGGCCACGGGACCTCGGCCTCCTGTTCTCCGGCGACGAGGAGCACGGCACCGCAGCGGTGACCGCGTTTTTGGCCTCGGACCACGCGCGCGGCGTGGCGCGGGCCGTGGTGTGCGAGCCGACCGCCCGGCGGGCCGGCGACGCCCACCGCGGCGTCCTGGCCTACCGCGCCAGCGTGCGCGGTCAGGGCGGCCACTCGTCGCGCGCCGATCATCTGCCAGCTCCGATCGCGACCCTGGCCCGGCTGGCGGTCGCGCTCGACGACTACGGCCGGGCCCGGCGCACCGACGGACCGCCGACCATGCCCGGGCTGTGCTTCAACCTGGCCGGCCTCGACGGCGGCGTCGCCTTCAACGTGATCCCGACCGCGGCCACGCTGTCCTTCTCGCTGCGCCCGGCGCCCGGCTTCGATCGCGCCGGCTGGGAGCAGGCCCTGGCGGCGATGGCCGCCGCGATCGATCCCGCGATCGCGATCACCTGCGAGGTCGATCACGCGCCGTTCGGCGGCGCCGACGATCGCGGCCTCGACGCCCTGCTGGCGCCCCACGTCGTCGCGACCGGCGGCCTCGACTTCTGGACCGAGGCGGCGCTGTACCAGGCCGCCGGCATCGCCGCCCGGGTGGTCGGCCCCGGCGAGATCGCGTGCGCCCACGCCGCCGACGAGGCGGTCGCGATCGCCGATCTCGACTGGGCGGTCGAGCTGTTCGCCGACCTCTACGCCCGCGCGGCCGAGGTCCCCGGTGGCTGACGCCGAGCCCGCGGACCTGGTGTTGCGGTTTCTGACCAGCATCGGGCGCCCGACCGAGGCCCGGCAGTACCTGGCGCTGTTTCGCGCCGAGCACCCCGAGCGCTTCGCGATCATCCACGTCGCCGACGCGGTCGTGCGGCACGCGGTCGACGCCCTTGCGGTCGAGGTGCGCTACCTGGCCGAGCTCGGGCTGCGTCCGGTCGTGGCGTTCGGCGCGATCGAGCCCGGCGGCGCCGCTCGGGCCGCCGAGCGCCTGCACGCCGCGCTGTCGCCGGGGGTCGCCGCGCAGGTGGTGGCCGCGCCCGATCCGGCGGCGATCCGCACCGCGATCGCCGCCGGCGCTCTGCCCCTGGTCGTCCTCGACCGCGCCGACGGCGATGTCGATCGCCGCTTCGACGCCCTGGCCGACCTGGCGGCGGCGCTCGGCACCCGCCGCGTGGTCTTCGTGACCCGGCGCAGCGGCCTGGTGCCGGCCGACGGCCGCGCGATCTCGATCATCGATCTCACGACCGAGGCCGCGGGCCTCCTGGCGCCCGGCGCGCTGCCGGTCGAGCAGCAGAAGCTCCTGCGCCAGCTCGGCCGGGTCATCGATCGGGTGGCGGCGACCGGTGGACCGACCCTGACCATCAGCGTCACCTCGCCGCTCGACCTGCTGCGGGAGCTGTTCACGGTCAAGGGCGCCGGCACCCTGATCCGGCGCGGCTCGCGCATCACCCGCCACCTGACCTGGGACACCCTCGACCTCGGCCGGCTGACCACCGTCGTCGAGGAGGCCTTCGGCAAGACCCTGGTCGACGACTTCGCGCGCCGCCCGCTCCTGGCCGCCTACGTCGCCGACGACTACCGCGGCGCCGCGATCGTCACCCCGGCGCCGCTGGCCCCGTACCTGTCGAAGTTCGCGGTCGGCACGGTGTCGCGGGGCGAGGGCGTCGGCCGCGATCTGTGGCGCGCGCTGGAGGCTGACATGCCGCGGCTGTTCTGGCGCAGCCGGGCCGACAACCCGATCACCTCGTGGTACCGCGAGCAGTGCGACGGCATGGCGCGGATCGCGATCGCCGACGCGCCGTGGTGGGTGTTGTGGCGCGGGCTGGCGCCGCTCGAGATCCCGTCGGCGCTCCACTACTGCCAGGCCGCGCCGCCGGACTTCGCGGGCTGAGGGGCGAGGACGAGACAGAGACAGAGACCGAGGCGGAGACCGAGACCGAGACCGAGACCGAGGCCGAGGCGGAGACCGAGACCGAGACCGAGACCGAGACCGAGACCGAGACCGAGACCGAGGCCGAGACCGAGGCGGAGGCCGAGACCGAGGCCGGGGAGGTGTCACCGCACGACGTAGGGCCGGGCCTGGACGATGTGCAGCTCTTCGCCGACGAACAGCCACTCGATGTCGAGGGGGGTGTCGGGCGGGAACAGGCCCCAGATCCGGCGCGCGGCGTTGCCCAGCTTCTCGGCCCGGGCCTGGGTGATCACCGGCTCGCCCTTGCGCGGGTTGGGCACCTCGCGCACGCCACCCTTACCGTCGAACACGAGCATCGTGTCCTCGTCGGACCGCGACAGGATCCGCAGGCCGCGATTGTGGACGTCGTAGAGCAGGCTCTCGGGGACCTTCTTGCCCTCGACCACGCGCAGGCCCAGGCCGCCCTTGGCGTTGATCGTGTACGTGGTCTTCTGGCTCGGATCCGTCGGGTGGGCCGTGACCAGGACGCCGGCGGCGGTGGCGTCGACGCCGACCTGCACCAGCACCGCGCCGTAGACCTGGGTGTGATCGATGCCGTAGAGCTGGCGCTCCTCGTAGCCGCGCAGCGTCCACACGCTGGCCCACACGTCCTTGACCGCCTGGGCCACCGCCGCCGCGCCCTTGACGTTGGGCACCGTGTCGTAGAGCCCCGCGCCGGAGAAGCCCGGCAGGTCCTCGGCGTTGGTCGAGCTGCGGACGAACACGCCGACCGCGGCATCGCCGCCGGTGAGCGCGGCGTGGGCCGCGGTCAACTGCTCGACGAAGGCCGGGTCGAGGGGCGCGGCGCTGATCGCCGCGCGCAGCTCGGCCAGCGCGCTCTTGCGGTACGCGGCGTCGGCGCGGAACCGCGGCTCGGCTAGGAGCGCGGTGATCCGCTGATCGAGCTTGGCGGCCTGGAGGTGGGCGGCGTAGTACCCGATCGGGATCGCGAAGCCCGGCGGCACCGCGAAGCCGGGCAGCTTGCCGAAGACGATCTCGCCGAGGTTGGCGGCCTTGGTGCCGTAGGCGCGGGCGTCGACCGCGCGCAGCCGATCGAGGGTGCGCAGCTCGGTGGCCGCCAGATCGGCCGGTGGGATCTGCACCGTCCGGGCCGCCACCGTGCGGGCCCGCCAGCCCTCGACCTCGTCCCCCGTGGCCTCGCGCAGGGTGTGGCCCGACGGCGTGGCCTCGAACAGCACGGTCTTTCCGGCCAGGGCCTGGTAGGTCGCGGCGGCGTCGCGCAGGCCGACGTTGGGGATGCCCCAGGCCCGGGCCCGCAAGCTCACGTGCGCCAGCGGCGTCGAGAAGGTCTCGGAGATGATGCCGGCGACCGGGGTGATATCGGGCAGGCTCTCGGGCAGGATCACGATCTCGTCGGGGGCGAAGGTCAGGTCGTCGTAGGCCGCGCCGGCCGGCACCAGGCGCAGCGTGCCGATCGCGCGGCCGGGGTTGAAGGCCTGGTAGCTGGCGCTCTTGTAGAGCTTGTCGTTGGTGAGCACCGGGACGCCGCGCAACGACCGCGCGATCTTCTCCTGGTAGTCGGAGTCGGGGCGGTACTTCACGCGATCGCCCAGGTAGAAGGTCGCCTTGACCTTGGCGTAGGCGCGCTCGACGTGCGCGGCGGTGGCCTTGTCTCCCTCCCAGAACGCCAGGGTCCACTCGTCGGCCGCGAGGTGGTGCACCAGGTAGCACATCATGAAGTCGGGCTTCTGGTAGCCGTAGTTGCGATCGACCTGCCGCACCAGCTCGCGGGTCTTGGGGCGCTTGAGCAGCTCGCCGAAGATGAAGTCCTTGTGGATCTTGTAGACGTCGACGTCGAAGTAGTAGATGGCGTCGGTCTTGGTATCGAGGACGAACTTGGTGAAACGCTCGCCGCCCAGCTCGACCGAGTAGGCGAGCATGTCGGCCTCGCTGTCGATGCGATTGGTCCACAGCCGGCGCGGCGGCGGCGGCGGCGGGGCCGGCTCCGCGGCGTCGACGATCGCGCTTTGGGCGTCGGGCGCGCTCGCGCCACCGTCGGCGAGCGCGGCCACCGCGGGTTCGGTCGGCGGCGGCTCGCGGACCGCGCGATCCTTGCAGGCGGCGAGGACGACGAGCGCAGCGAGGCAAGCGGCGATCGGAGCGAGGCGCATGGCCCGGCAGGCTACCGCATCTGACCGGTCGCGCGGCGCGGGTCAGCTCGCGGCCGGGTCCTCGGGGTCCTGGCGTTGACACCAATCCACATGCGCGACGAGCGACGGCGGCGGCTCGCGCCAGCGCTCGCGGCGACGGGCCCGCAGGGCCTCCACGATCTCGAGGAGCCGCGGGTCATTGCGCGCCCGGGTGTCGTGGCGCTGTCCCTTGCCGCGGTTGCACTGGCCGCAGGCCAGCGCCAGGTTCGACAGCCGATCGTCGCCGCCGTGGCGCTGCGGCCACAGGTGCTCGATCGTCGCGGCCGAGATCGGGCGACCGTCAGCGCCGATCGTGAGCGGGCTCCGGCAGTGGATGCAGGCCCCGACCCACACCGCCGCGGTGCCCTGGCGGCTCGGCTCGAAGGTCGCGTCGGTCGCGACGATGGCCAGTACCCGCCGCTGCTTGCCGGTCACGGGAAGAAGCAGCCGGGCGGGTTGCCGCTGGCGCCGAGCACCGCGTTGGTCGCCATCACCCGCTCGCGCTCCCAGAAGCACAGATCGTCGGCGAACCGCAGATAGCCGTACTGGTAGAGCGTGCGGTTCGAGCTGTCGATCAGGCGGGGATCGGGGTCGTGGCGGTCGCCGTGGCGGCGCGCGACCACCGCCCGCGCCTCGGTCATCGCCGCCTCGGCGGTCGCCAGCGCGGCCCGCGCCGCCGGATCATCGCCGTCGGCCGCCGCCACCGCCGCGGCGTAGATCGCGGCGATGAACTGCGCGCGCAGCCGGGTCACCGCCGCGCCGTCGATGATCTCGGCGACCCAGCGATCGGTCGCCGGCAGGCGCTCGATCCGCGCGGCGATCTCCGTCAGGGTCTCGGCGTAGCGGGTGAGCGCGGCCCCCGTGCCAGCCGCGAAGGCGGCGCGCGCGGCCGGCTCGAGGCGGCCGATGTCGTCGACGTCGACGCGATCGGGCGCGGCGATCACCCCGGCCTGGGCGCCGAGATCGATCAACGCGTCACGCCCGGCCTGGTAGGCGGCCAGGCGCTGGCCGATCAGGCCCTCGTACTGCGCGGTGGCCAGCTCGACGATGCGCAGCGCCAGCGCGGGATGATCGGGGGCGTAGAGCTCGCGAGCTGCTCGGCGACCGAGGTCGGCGGCGCGTACATGGCCCGCAGGCCCAGGGCGTCGTTCTGCCAGTAGCCCCACTCCCAGCCGCTCGAGAACAGTAGCTCCTCGGTGAGCGGCGGGTGGCCGGCGGCGGCGGCGGTCGCCGCGATCCGATCGCGATCGAGCTGGCGCGACAGGAGATAGATCGGCAGGTACACCGGCACCGAGTTGTCGAACGCCACCCAGTACGCGGTCTCGGGCTTGTACTGGACGCGCTGGCCGTCGCGCAGGCGCTTGAGCAAGAACTCGCGGTGCTCGCTGAAGTCGGCGTGGTGGTAGGCGCCGCCCGCGTCGTCCCACAGGTTGTAGTACATGACCGTGTGGACCTGCGGGACGATCCGGGGATCGGCGAACTTGACCAGGAAGTAGTAGATCAGGTTTTCGCCGCGGTAGGTCACCCGCTGATCGGGCGAGTCGCCGACGTGGATCACCGCGGTGACGTCGGCCGCCGGCGCGAGAGCGTGGAGCTGGCGGTAGACGAGGTCGACGGTCTGGACGAAGGCATCGGGGTCGGCGCCGAAGAACTCGCCGAACGACAGCTCGTAGGTATCGAAGGGCACGCCGTCGACGATCAGCGGCAGCCGGGCGGCGATCTGCGGCTCGGCTGGGGCGTCCTCGTCGTCGATCAGGTCGAAGCCGAGCTGCAGGCTCGAGGCGCCGAAGATCTGCAGCCCGAGGCCGACCCGCAGGCCGCGGGCGTGGGCAGCGGCCAGGAGCGCGCCGGTATCGGCGCGCCAGGCGGCGCGGCGCTCGTCGTCGAGGATGTCGTCGAGCCCGACCCACTGGACGAAGTTGCCCCGGTTCTTCACGATCCAGTCGAAGATCCGCCGGGCCTTGACGCCGCCGTCGGTCGGCTCCCACACCGCGTACTCGGCCTCGGTCGGGTGCAAGGTGTGGAGGTGCAGGCCGCGCTCGGTCATCGCCGGGCGGTGGAGCTGCCCGAGGCGCGCCACCGCCGCCGGATCGGGGCGCGGCCGCGCCGGCACGTAGGTCGCGAAGGGGTGGCGGAACCGGTAGCCGAGCAGCTCGAAGACCTCCGCGACCCCGTAGTGGACGCCCAGGACGTCGCCGGCGTGGACCACCCAGGCCCCGGCGTCGCCCGGCACCGGCTCGACCCGGTAGCACTCGGCGCAGTCGGGGAGATCGAGCGCGACGTCGATGCGGTACAGGCCGCGGCTGGCCCGGGCCTCACCGTCGGTGACCTCGAGGCCCCGCGCCGGGATGAACTCGACGAACTCCTCGAGGCCGGCGGTCAGCTCAGCCGGCGCGGCGATCACCACGGTCGGGCGCACGCCGTCGCCACACGCCGCCAGCGCGACCGCCGCCAGCGCCGCGCAGGCCCAGGTACCCCAGGCCCCATGGCCCCAGGCCCCACTGCGCCAGGTCGCGTCGGCGGCGCCGGCGCTCATTGCACGCTGATCGGATAGGTGAAGGTGAAGCTGGCCTTGCGCGACGCCGGGAAGCTCACCGCCTTGGCCGCCTTGTCGATGCAGCGACCGGTCGGCGTGTCGACGAAGTCGCCGACCTGCTCGTAGGCCGTGATCGCGCCAGCCCCGCTCACCGTGTAGGTCAGCTTGCCCTTGCCCGGCACGCCGTAGGCGTCGAAGCAATCGCGCGCCGCCTCGCTGACCGGGCGCAGGACGCGCTTGAGATCATCGGCGGTCAGGGCCTCGGGCAGGCCGGCGGTGGGATCGACCGGCGGCGGGGTATCGTCGACGATCGCGGCGCACGCGGCCGGCTCCGCCGCCAGCGCGTCGGCGCGCGGCTGGGCCACCACGATCGCGCCGTCGCACGGGGTGTGAACCCGATAGGCCAGGACCTCGAGGGCCAGGCCGCGCTTGCCATCGCGCTCGAACTTGCCGCCGGCCGGGCCGGCCAGCCGGACCACGAACTGGGCCCGCGCCGTCGCGGCCTGGGCCCGCCAGCGCTCCGCCGCCGCCTGGGTGGGGAAGCCGCGCGCGCCCTCGTGAAGGGTCGCCGCCCGGGCGACCTCGCCGACGAAGGTCGGGGCCGCCTTGTGCGACACCAGGTACAGCCCGCCGATCGGCTTGGCGCAGGCCACGCACCCCGACAGCGAGGTCAAGACCGCGCGCGCCGCCGGATCCCACTCGCCGACCGCGAAGGCGCCGGCCTCGGCGTCGACGCGCCAGGTGGTCGTGCGGAGCTGGGCGGCCCGCTGATCGCGGACGAAGCGACACAGCCGACCGGCCGCCCCGCCCTGGTCACAGGTTGCGGTCAGGGCCCAGACCGCGCCGGCCAGATCGCGATCGGTCATGGCCTGGGCCTTGGCGGCCAGGGCGTCGTAGCTGTCGTCGGCGTGAGCTGCCGTGGCCGCGGCGGCGAGGGCAACCAGCGCGACGAGTCCCGAGGTGCGCATGGCAGCGGTGGTACCGCGGCCGCCGACCGGGCGCAACCGTCGCGCCGAGCGCTACTTGAGCTTGTGGGTCAAGTAGGCCTTGAGTCGGAGCTCGGCGTCCTCGGCGTCCCGGATCACCACCGGCACCGTCTTCTTGATCTCGTCGTCGACCTCGGCGTACAGGGCGTTGCGCGCGGCCTCATCGGCCAGGATGGTCGCCGGGGCCCGGCCGCGCACCGCGGTGCCCGACAGCTTGCTGGCGTAAGACCGCAGGTGGTCGTAGGCCGTCGGGCCCAGGAACTCGGCGATCCGCTCGGCCTCGTTGGCCATGCGCGCCAGGGTGATCTCGTGGGGCTCGGCCACCGCCGACAAGCCGTGGCCGGCGGCGAGCTGCGCGCACACCCGCAGCACCATGACGTCGTCGAGCGCGCCGATGCCGCCCTCCCAGTCGGGCACCAGGTCCATCCGCGTCACCAGGTAGCCCAGGGCGCCGGCGGCCAGGCGTCGCGCCTCGGCGTCGGCCGTCGACTCGACCAGCGCCTTCAGAGCGGCGACGTCGGCGACGATGGTGTCGGACCACGACTTGAACGTGTCGATGTGCTTGGCCACGGGTGCGACGGTATCGCTCGGGCGCGAGCTTGCCAAGCCACCGGGCCCGGGGGTATGCACCGGCCACCATGATCAAGCGTCCCAAGATCGCCATCGTTGGCGCCGGCGGCAACGTCGGCGCGGCCGTCGCCCAGTGGGCAGTGCAGAAGGAGCTCGGGGACCTCGTCCTCATCGACCTGAAGGCCCAGGCCGCCGAGGGTCGCGCCCTCGATCTGACCCAGTGCGGCCCGTGGGAGGGCTTCAACAACACCTCGTTCGTGGCGAGCTCGGACGCCGCGGCGATGGCCGGGGCCGACGTCGTGGTGATGACCGCCGGCGTCCCGCGCAAGCCGGGGCAGTCGCGCGAGGAGCTCATCAACATCAACGCCGGCATCGTCCGCGACATCTGCAAGAGCGTGAAGGAGCACGCTCCGGACGCGGTGCTGATCGTGGTGTCGAACCCCCTCGACGCCATGGTGTTCGTCGCCAAGCAGGTCACCGGCTTCCCCCGCGAGCGCGTGATCGGCTCGGCCGGCGTCCTCGACAGCGCCCGCTTCCGCACCTACCTGGCGATGGCCGCCGGCGTGTCGGTCGAGGACGTCCAGGCCATCGTGCTCGGCGCCCACACCGACAAGGACATGGTGCCGATCCTGTCGACCGCCACCATCGGCAACGTCCCGGTCGGCACGTTCCTGTCGGCCGAGCAGCTCGCCAAGGTCGTCGAGGACACCAAGAAGGGCGGCGCCACCCTGACCGCGCTCATGGGCACGTCGGCGTGGCTCGCGCCCGGCGCCGGCACCTGCCTCATGGTCGAGGCGATCGTGCGCAACCAGGGCCGGGTCCTGCCGTGCTCGGTCGAGCTCGCCGGCGAGTTCGGCGTCACCGGCGCCTTCGTCGGCGTGCCGGTCAAGCTGTCGGCCAAGGGCGCCGAGGCCGTGTTCGAGTTCGAGCTGTCGGCCGCCGAGAAGGACGCCTTCGCCAAGTCGGTCGCCGCCAACGTCGAGCTGATGGGCATCGCCAAGGGCTTCCTGTGATCGAGTAGATCGAGCCGGTCTCGGTCTCGGTCTCGGTCTCGGTCTCGGTCTCGGCCTCGGTCTCGGCCTCGGTGTCGGACTCGGTCTCGGATTCGGTCTCGGATTCTCTGGGGCGTGGATCCGGTGATGACTCCGGAGTTGTGGGTACACGGGCCCGCCGACGTGGGCCTGCCCGCGTCGGTCACCCGCCGCGGTGGACGCCTCCCCGTTCGCTCGCGATGACATCGCGACGTAGCCGCTCCCACGGAGACCAGGGATCGATCCATCGCACACGTCCTAGCGTCGGAGCTCACGAGGTCGGCGCCACCGCGCGGGCTCCCTAGCGGGCGGCCGGCCCCCGTCGGCTCTGTGCGCGCACCACCCCTTCCCCCGCGCTCGCCAGCCAATCGCGCTCCGGCGTGGATCGGTCGGTGCAACTCGTTCGGGTTCGGGTTCGGGTTCGGGTTCGGGTTCGGGTTCGGGTTCGGGTTCGGTCTCGGTCTCGGTCTCGGTCTCGGTCTCGGTCTCGGTCTCGGTCTCGGTCTCGGTCTCGGTCTCGGTCTCGGTCTCGGTCTCGGCCGCGGTCTCGGTCTCGGTCTCGCGCCCGGCCCTCTCGCCAGCCCACCCAGCTCGACGACCGACCGACCAGCCATCGCGTCAGTCCACGCGAGCGCCGGCTTCGCCGCCTGCGCCGCGGCGGCGCCGTCTCTCTCCGCCCGCAGCCCGCAGCCCGCAGCGCACCGCGGTCCGCGACCGACACGCCTTCGCGCTCGTCGACCAGCGCCGCGGCCCGCCGCGCCCCGCCTTCACCGACGCCGCGATCGCGCCGCGGCCTCGCTCGAAAGCCGCGCCGCCCGCGCGGCGCCGCGTCGGCCTACCAGCTCGACATCTCGGTCTTGAGGTTGGCGTCGAGCGTGTCGAGGAAGTCCTGGGTGGTGAGCCACGGGTGATCCTTCGAGATCAGGATCGCCAGGTCCTTCGTCATCTTGCCGCTCTCGACGGTCTGCACGCACACCCGCTCGAGGGCGTCGGCGAACTTCACCACGCCGGGCGTCTCGTCGAACTGGCCGCGGTACTTGAGGCCCTGGGTCCAGGCGAAGATCGACGCGATCGGGTTGGTCGACGTCGGCCGGCCCTTCTGGTGCTCGCGGTAGTGGCGGGTCACCGTGCCGTGGGCCGCCTCGGCCTCGACGGTCTTGCCGTCTGGCGTCAGCAGCACCGAGGTCATGAGGCCGAGCGAGCCGAAGCCCTGGGCCACCGAGTCCGACTGCACGTCGCCGTCGTAGTTCTTGCACGCCCAGACGAAGCCGCCGTCCCACTTCATCGCCGAGGCGACCATGTCGTCGATCAGGCGGTGCTCGTAGGTCGTGCCCGCGGCCTTGAACTTGTCCGCGAACTCCTCGTCGAAGACCTTCTGGAACAGGTCCTTGAACCGGCCGTCGTACTTCTTCAGGATCGTGTTCTTGGTCGACAGGTACAGCGGCCAGCCGCGGCCGAGCGCGTAGTTCATGCAGCTCCGCGCGAACCCGACGATCTGCTCGTCGAGGTTGTACATGCCCATCGCCACGCCCCCGCCCGGGAAGTCGAACACCTTGTACTCAACCGGCTTGCCGCCGTCGGCCGGGGTGAAGGTCATCGTCAGCGTGCCCTTGCCCGGCACGACGAAGTCGGTGGCCTTGTACTGATCGCCGAAGGCGTGGCGGCCGACCACGATCGGCCGGGTCCAGCCCGGCACCAGCCGCGGCACGTTGGCGCAGATGATCGGCTCGCGGAAGATCGTGCCGCCGACGATGTTGCGGATCGTGCCGTTGGGCGACTTCCACATCTCCTTCAGGCCGAACTCCTTCACCCGGGCCTCGTCGGGGGTGATGGTCGCGCACTTGACCGCGACCCCGTACTGCTTGGTCGCGTTGGCGCTGTCGATCGTGACCTGGTCGTTGGTCGCGTCGCGGTGCTCGATGCCGAGATCGAAGTACTTGAGGTCGATCTCCAGGTACGGGAGGATCAGCTTGTCCTTGATGAACTGCCAGATGATGCGGGTCATCTCGTCGCCGTCCATCT
>JAGPCY010000006.1 GCA_018057825.1 Kofleriaceae bacterium
GGTGGGGGTGGCTCGCGGGGTGGGCTTGGCGGCGGCCAGGTGGTGGTGGGCCGGCGGGATGTCGACGACGGTGACCTGCGCGGCCCAGTCGAGGGCCGGGGCGGCGACGAAGGCGTCGAGGTACCGGCACGCCCACTCGAGGGTCAGCATCGACGCGGTTGTAACACGAGGCCGGCGGTGGCGAGACAGCGTCGCGACGTGCGGTCGGCGGTCGCGATCACCGGGCGCGGGTGAGCGTCCGGGTCAGGGCGGGACGTCGCCTGGGCGGAGCGACCGGAGCCACCGCGAACCGGAGATGCGATATCGTCGGGGCGTCGCGCTGGCGGGGTCGGCCCGTCCGCGCGCTCGGCTCGAACGTGAGGAGGTCTCCGTGGCATCCACCCCTGCTTTGGCCCGCACCCTGACCTGGGCGACGGCCGTCTTAGCGCTCGCGCTGGTCTGTCGCGCGGGGACGCCGGCGCGCGCCGATGAGAAGAGCGACCTGATCCGCAAGATCGAGGATCTCCTCGAGGACGCGGCCGACGCCCTCGAGCGCCTGCCGGGCGACTCGGGGACCGACGCCCTCGGCAACGCCGACCGCTACGTCCGCGACGCCCGGAGCCAGGCCGACAACCTGGCGCGCGTGGCGGGCGACGACTCGACGGCGCGGCGGATCGCGGAGGGCTTCCGCGACACCCAGGACGACTGGAATGACGCGTCGGGGTACCTGCGGCTCCTGAAGGGCGGGCTCAAGCGCCACGAGCAGACGGTCAAGCTGTGCGCCGACAAGGACAAGGAGCTGACCGCCAAGGCCGAGGCCTACCGCGCGGCCGATGACCCCGACGGGCTCACCGAGCTGCCGCGCCTGGCGACGGCGGCGCGCGAGGTGGTCGAGCGCGAGCTGGGCGAGCTGGCCCGCCACGACGATCGCCTCGAGGATGTGGTCGACGACGCTGACGACTTCCGCGGCGACGGGCCGTGGGGCGACCTGGTGTCGATGGTCGATCGGGTCGCGGACCAGATGTACGGCCAGTGGCAACGCGACCTCGAGCAGACGCGGCGGAGCTGCGAGCCGGTCATGCGCGGCCCCGAGCACCCGGTCGTGCGCGAGACGCTGTCGCGCCTGGGCAGCTCGGCCGGTGGGCGCAAGGCGATCATCGAGCAGCTCCGCAACGACGCTCGCGCCCTGGCGTCGGCCTTGGCCAACGTGTCCGAGGACTCGGGGATGAGCTCGGTCGAGCGCGCCAAGGGCCTCCTCGACAACCTCGACCGCGGCCTCCAGAACCTCGCGCGCAACGCCACGACCGACAAGGAGACCAAGCTCATCATCGAGAAGTGGCCCGAGGGCGTGCGCCAGCTCCGCGAGGCCATGGACGACCTCGAGGACCTGAAGCGTCACCAGCGCGACATGGACCCGCTGCCCGAGCGCTGCCGGCAGAAGGAGGCTGAGCTGCGCGACGCGGTGAGCCGAAACGGCGACGACCCCGACGGCATCGACGAGCTGCCGAAGCTCGCCGAGGCGCTGGCGGCCCCGGTGCGGGCCGGCATGGCCAAGGCCGACGAGCGGCTGCGCGAGAACGAGTCCGACCTGGGCCGGGCCAAGGCGCTGTCGTTCTCCGAGGCCGAGTGGAGCGCGATCCGCGATGCCGGGCAACGCGACGCCGACGAGACGCACCGGACCTTCGTCGACGGCCACCGGAAGACCACCGAGGCCTGCGCCGAGATCATGCTGGGCGGCAACGGCAAGATCGTGAACGAGGCGGTCAGCCGCTTGCGCAGCCGCGCCGCCGAGACCGGCGACAGCCTCGATCGCGAGGTCGCGCGGTGGGTGGAGGCGGCGCGCGCGACCTACATCCTCGACTGCAGGTCGATGGAGACCCTGTGGCAGGCCTACTGCGGCACCGACTTCGAGCCCGGCGAGGACGGCGAAGACGAGCGGGCGCGCCAGACCGCCGCCAGCCTGCAGAGCGAGATGCAGGGCAAGATGGGCCCGCTCCTGCGCGAGCTCGAGGCCCTGCGGCCGCGCATCCTCGAGCTGATCAAGAAGCGGCAGACCAAGACCCGCGGCGAGAGCCTCCTGGCCGACGTGAAGAAGGAAGAGGGCCGTCTGAGCCGGCTCCAGGACCGCGGCGTGTGGCGCGGTCAAAACAACCCGCTGACCCAGTACGCCAACCGCTACGGCGAGGAGCGGCACCAGGCCGAATGGAGCTCCCACGGTTGCCAAGTGCCGACCTCATCGACCGGCGTCGCGGTGTTCGGCAGCGGCGAGCACACCAAGCCCGACTGCATCATCGCCCGTTCGGGGAAGTGCGAGATTATCGAGTTCAAGCCGGATAGCCCGGAGGCCCGTCGCATCGGCGAGCAGCAGCTCGATGCCTACGAGCGCGCGGTGCCGACGTACTACGCTCAGTTCGTTCAGAAGGGCGAGCCAGATAGCGCCCACGGCGGGCGCGAGTTCATGGAGGCAGTCCGCGCCCACTGCACGCAGGCTGGCGTCGTGCGGTTCGGCCGGCGCCTGGTTCCCTATCGTATGTGCGACAAGCAGTACACCTGTGAGTAACGTGAGTAACCCAATCACTGCTGCCCTCACGCTCGTCCTTCGCTCAGCGATGCAGCGTCCCGGCGACCTCGCACCGTGCGTCGAAAGCCTATTCGCCGCGACTGCGTGCGTGCCCAAGCGGCTGACGATGCGAGGATCGAGGGTGGTCGAGCGCGCCTTCCGGCCAAAGACCTTCGTCGGACACCTCACGGACCCGAACACTCGTTCCGCCATGATCAGCGCTGAGCCAGAAGAGGGAAGTACCTTCTCTCAGGTCTTCTTGCGCGACGATCCGGACGTCGCCGAGGTCTACCAGCGTCGGTGGTGCTACGCGATCGTGGCCGACATGGGCCAGGTGACGGCACTCCTCGCGTTCGCCACTGCGCTGATTGCGCAGGGAGGATGCGTCGGCGGCGGACTCGCAGCCCACCGTGATCACTGGTATGCGAGGACGGAGGGCTCTGGGATGATCACCGACGGACGCGTTGACCTGGCGACAGATCGCCGGCTCTACGAAGACGCGATGCTGAGCCACCGGGCCCAGACGCGGCTGCGCCGACTGTATCCGATCACGATCATCGGGCCGGCGCTGTGGGCCGAGCTGCCGCCGATGCCGCGGTTCGACCCGATGCCGACGATCGAGGACTTTGGGGACGCCAAGCTGATGCGGGCGTGGCCGACGTTGTGCGAGCCCCGCGACCCGGCGTTCTTGCGCGCCAACCGCGAGCTGCGCGCCTGGCTCTGGCCCTACACGATCCAGAACCCGGCCGACCACGTCGACCAGGACCCGGCGTGACGTGCACGCTCGAGGCCCTGACATCCGGCTCCAGGACCGCGGCGTGTGGCGCGGTCAAAACAACCCGCTGACCCAGTACGCCAACCGCTACGGCGAGGAGCGACACCAGGCCGAGTGGAGCTCCCACGGCTGCCAGGTGCCGACCTCATCGACCGGCGTCGCGGTGTTCGGCAGCGGCGAGCACACCAAGCCCGACTGCATCATCGCCCGCTCGGGGCAGTGTGAGATCATCGAGTTCAAGCCGAAGAATCCTGACGCGATGGCTCTTGGCGAGCGCCAGCTCGCGGCGTACGCGGCGAGCGTGCCCAGCTATTGCGAGAGGTTCCTCAAGGGTGGCGATCCCGACAGCGGCCATGGCGGCAAGGACTTTATGGAGGCAGTGCGTCGCCACTGTGTGAACGACGGCCAGCTCAGGTTTCAGGCCAGGGTGGTGCTCTATCAGATGTACGAGAAGCAGTATGTCTGCGAGTGACCCGCCTGTCGTTTGCTTGTCGATGATCGCGCAGCGCGTCCCTGATGACCGCGAGGCTTTCTGCGAGGCCACGCGGCGCTTGGTCGAGCACCTTCCTTTTCAGAAGGGCCGCGTCATGTGGTCCGCCAAGAAAACGACGAGCCGGGTCTACAAGGCGAAGACGCTCGGTGAGGCGTTTGCGGATCCCCTTACCTGGGGGCTGTCGATCTACGACGAGCGGCCGCTGTGGAACGTCGATTTGCACTTCCGCGCCCCTGAGCCGGGCTATCGGTACGAACGCCGCTGGCAGACGGTCATCGGTACCGTCGCGGAGGTTCCTGCCATGCTGGCCTTCGCTCAGGAGGTCGGGCGCCTGATGGGAGTGATCAGCGGGAGCGTGTCGGGGCAGGCCAACTACTGGCACGCGCTTCAGGAGGGGACCTTGGTCGCGGTCGACGGGCGTGTCGATCCTGAGATCGACCGCCGGCTCGGCGAAGACGCGATGCTGAAGCGCCGGGCCCAGACGCGGCTGCGCCGGCTGTATCCGATCACGATCATCGGGCCGGCGCTGTGGGCCGAGCTGCCGCCGATGCCGCGGTTCGACCCGATGCCGACGATCGAGGACTTCGGGGACGCCAAGCTGCTGCGGGCGTGGCCGACGTTGTGCGAGCCCCGCGACCCGGCGTTCTTGCGCGCCAACCGCGAGCTGCGCGCCTGGCTCTGGCCCTACACGATCCAGAACCCGGCCGACCACGTCGACCAGGACCCGGCGTGACGTGCGCGCTCGAGGCCCTGTCGCGACGTCGGGGCGAAGGCGAGGTCCGATCTCAGCGACGAGCCGGTCGAGCCTGCCTCTCAGGCTCCGCCGCCCGGCGACATCGCGGACCGTCGCTAACGCTTGGCCATCGCGAGGACGTCGTCGCAGGCGACGCTGACCTTCTTGAGGCGCTCGGCCGACACCTCGCGGATGTGGGCGATCTCGTTGCGGGTCGGCGCGATGATGTCGACGGCGGCGAGCAGGCGCTGCTTGTCGGGTGGGTTGCCGAGGCGGGCCTTGGCGTCGGCCCAGACGTCGTTGGCAGTGAGCAGGGTAGGAAGCTGCTTCAGGTACAGGTAGTCGACGACGGTGAGCGGCTCCGCGCCCGGGGGACGCGCCCGCAGCGCCCGGGTGAGCGACTCGCGCTCGTGCTCGGGCAACGCGTTCTCGATCCGACCCGCAGCGCCGGCGCCGTACTTCGCGCCGTAGACCTCACGGACGACCTGCCGGAGGGCACGCTCGACCGCGCCGATCTGCGCCCACACGGCATCGGCACCAGGGAAGAACCACGCCGGGACGGCGGCGGCACCATCGGACTCGCCGCCGAGCTCACCGTAGGCGGCACGGATGATGTGCGCCATGCGAACCCGGCGCGCAGCGAGAAAGTCCTCGTACGCCATCGTGGCCCAGTCCACGGGGAGGGCGTGCTGAGCGCACATCGTCGCCCACCGTGCGTCGTCGAGCTGCAGCTTGTCGCGCAGCCTGGGGACGTAGTCGGCGGGGCCCTTGGCGCCGATCTCGAGGTTCACGTTCCAGTTGATGTCGGCGAGGTTCGCGACCTGATTGAACGCGCGACGATCGGTGATGCCCTTCTTGGCGAGCCACGCCTTGGGGAACAGGTGGTGCTGCTCGGTCGCGGACTTGCTCGCGCTGGGCCCCGGGGTCAAGAGCGTTCGCAGGTCGACGTCCGAGAAGAGCGCGCGATGGCCCAGCACGATCTGCGCGGCGCGGAACGCCAGGGCCGAGGGCGCGCGGCCCCGCTGGGTCTCGAGCGCGGTCACCAACGTCCGGGACCAGTAGTCGCCGGTGAAGGTCGACTCGAGCATCTCATCGAGCGCGCTCACGAACTTGGCGCCATCGCCCGCGCCGAAGCGACGGACGCGCGCGAGGTCGGCCTCGAACACGGTCTCCGATGAGGTCGAGTACCGCGCGGTCACCAGCGTGCCGAACACCCAGCGCGAGATCAGCCGGTCGAGGACGTGGCGCTCGACCTGCGCCCGTTGCCCTTTCACGTAGAACGCGAACGCGTTAGCGACGGCGCTGGGCGCGGCGACCAGGCTGGCGGCCACGAACCCGGCATGATGGACGCGCTTCAGGTAGTCCGACCAGGTGGTCGTGTTGACACAGGCATCGGCCGCCGCATCGAGTTCGGCCAACCGCCGCGCTCGCGCGCCCGGATCGGTGTCACCGGTATCTGGGTCGACGCCGCGCAAGAACTTGTAGATGGCCGACATGCGCGCGCGCTCGAAGGCCACGGCGCAGGCCGCGCGCAGCAACTGCTGCGCGTCGACACCGATCACCGATTCCTCCGAGATCGTCGCCGCGCGCTTCTCGATCTTGTCCCGCAGCGAGCCGTGGAAGACCGACAGCAGGGTCAGCACGAAGTCGGCTTGCCCCAGGCGCGTCCCCTGGTTGTTGATCCGGACGAAGATGTCCGCCACCTGTTCGTCCGTCGCCTCGCCCTTGCGGATCTCGATGACCGGGAACTCGAACTTCTCGATCGCGGCGGCCGCCGCCAGGTTGTGCTCGACGGCGTCCTGGTAGGCCTGATCGACCACGCGTCCACGCGCCGCTAGCCCGGCGAAGATCTCCCGGCGCAATACAGGGAGTGACTTGCCGCCTCGCCACAGCACTCCGACATCAGCGAGGTACTCGGGATCGTTGCGGATGGCCGCATCGGCGACATCGAAGCGCCCGTCGCGCGGCCGGAAGGCGATCGTGATCGTACGCGGCTCGCCGTCGGCGTCCTTGACCTCGCGGCCCTTGATGACCGCGAAGAGCGAGGTCAGGCGCTGCTGACCATCGATCACCAGCGCCGACGCCTTGGACGCCTTGTCGCCGGTCCCGAGCGCATGAGCCTCGACCGGGGCGTCCGGCTGCCACAGCACGACCGTGCCTGTGGGATAGCCGACGAACAGCGAGTCCAGCAGGTCTCGGACCTTGCTGTCGGTCCAGACGAAGGGGCGCTGCAGGTCGGGCAGCGCGATCGCCCCGCTCTCAACGTCGTCGAGCAGGCTCTGCACCTTGCGATGACTCTTGTCGAAGATCGGTCCGCGACCGCGGGGATCCGGCGTGTGGTTGGCCGGGGCGGCGTCGGCATCGCGGTCGTCGCCGTCGTCGACCTCTCCGGCCTGGGCCGGCGCCTCGAACGCTGGCTGGGGCACGTCGCGCCCGAGCTCCTCTGCGAGGTACGTGACGATCTCCGGCAGGTGGCTCTCCGGGTCGAGCCGGCGACCCATCCGCGCCATCGCCGCGTCGACGAAGCGATCGAACGGATCCCGCAACAGATCGAGGGCGACGCCCGCCTTGCTGGCGGGGAACTTCAGCCAGAGGCCACCGGGGATCGCCTTCCAGGCCTCGCTCTCGTCCTCCTCCTTGGCGGCGAGGGCGGCGCGCACCTCGGGAGAGATCGGACCGATCACGCTCAGCGCGACCATGCCGCCACGAAGCCGGTACGCGTACAGGCGTCCGGTCTGCAGCACCAGCGCCCCACCGCGGTTCTCGAGGACCCACCCGCCGGGACGCTCATCGTGCGCGTTGTCGACCGCGTACGCGAGGAGCTCGAGGGCGGCGCGGCGATCGACCGGGTCGGGTGCGGCCTTCTCGACCTTGCGACGGATCCGCGCTACCGCGTCGTCTTCGCCGTCCTCGGCGCTGCGCTCATCGACCATGCTGGCGAGCGCGGCCTGGGCGGCCGCCGTCAGCTCCAGCTTCGCGACGTCGAGGAGCGGCGCGCCGCGCCCCGGCAGGTGGGCGCGATCCGAGAACTCGAGCTTGAGCAAGGCGGCGTGGATGCAACGCTCGAAGGCCAGGGCGGCCCCGCCGGCGATGGTTCCACCCGGCAGCTCGACCCGCGCCAGCTCGACGCGCCGTCCGCGCGGTTCCAG
Source organism: Kofleriaceae bacterium (assembly GCA_018057825.1). Lineage (GTDB taxonomy): Bacteria > Myxococcota_A > Polyangia > Haliangiales > Haliangiaceae > UBA2376. The sequence continues at coordinate 7,690 of JAGPCY010000006.1, forward strand.
GCCCGAGGTCTTCACGAGTGACCGGAGCGCCGCGTTGATCGCGTTCTGTTCCGGGAGGTCCCGCTTCAGGATGGCCATCAGGCCCAGGAGCGGCGCAGCCGCCACGCCCTCCTCCTGGGCGTGGGCGATCGCGGTCTTGACGTTGACCACGACCAGCCATCGATCGGGCGACGCCACGCGCAGACACACGGACCCGCGGTATTTCTCGGCGCTCTCTCGGAAGTAGTCGACCGTCAGCAGCACCTTGCCCCCGGGCCAGGTGCACTCGGCCACGACCGAGGGTGGCATCGTCGCTCGTGGGGCCACGCCATCGAAGCCCTCGGCCGGCCACGGCGCCGCCGGTGAGTGGCTGACAGCGATCGCGACGGGCGTACCAGCGACCGAGAGGGTGAATGGGTGCGCGCCGCCGAGGATCGCCTCGACGGCCTCGAAGGCCAACTGATTGGGGGAAGCACTGTTCGCCATGTCACGACCTCTCAAAGGAACACCGTGGGTTGCTTGTCGTCCCAGGCGCCGCCGCGGCTGCGGGGAGCGGCTTCGGTGGCGCCCTGGTAGTAGATCATCCATCCGAACCGGCGAAGACGACGCGGGAGCAGAGAGACGCTGTCATGCGGGGACCTCGGGGTCCTTGTTGCCGGCGAGGAGCTTCTGCACGAAGGCGCGCAGGCTCGCGGCGCCGGGGGAGTTGAGGCGCAAGGCGGTGGCGGCGAGCATGCGGTCGTGGGTCGTCTTGCGGAAGGCCACGGTGTCACCGAAGAAGTGCTCGAAGGTGGCCTCGAGGACGCGGGCGCCGTGGACCTTCTTGCGCCACTGCTTCGGGTCGTCGGGTCGCTTGCCGGTCAGGAAGCGCTTGGGATCGTCGAGGCCGTCCCAGAAGGCCTCGAGGTCCGGAGGGCTCACCTTCACCCGGACCTTCTCGGCCCTCGCGACCTGGTGCAGGGCGTCGACGACGACCTCGGCGTCGAGGAACAGGTTCTCGAGCATGTGCTCGTCGTAGAGGGCGAGCTTGGGGCGTGGCTCCTTCGTGGGAACGTTGCCTTCGATCGCGCGCCGGAGATCCTCGAGTTGGGTCTCCTTGCGCCGCTCGCGGTCGAAGACGAAGGCGATGGCGGGTGGGATGAGGGCCGAGGAGGTGCTCAGCGTGGTGTAGATCTTGGTGATCAGGGCGGGCCGCTTGCCGCCCGGGTCGGGTTTGGCGTCGTGGCCCTCGAAGTCGCCGGTATGGAGGATGGGGCGCACCGCGATGCCACGCGGCGCGCGCAGATCGCGGAGGACAAGCTCAAGCACGTCGGCGTCAGAGGGGCCTTCGGTCCAGATGATCCGATCGGCGCCGAAGACGTCGGAGAGGGAGGAGCCGACCTCGCGCAGGAGTCGTCGCGCGTCGGCGGCGGGACCTGAGCCGCAGTTGACGACAGTCGCGTGCTCGTCGCCGGGCTTGCGTTCGCAGAGTGAGAACGAGGCGTCGGGGAAGCTCTCGAGGCCAACGAAGGAGTGGGTCGCGAAGATGTACTGGTGTTGCTTGTGCTCGGCAAGGACCGCCAGCAGCTCGCGCACCGCGCGGGGATGGAGGTAGGTCGTCGGCTCATCGATCAAGATGATGCGCCGCGCGTGCGGGTCGGATATGACAGCGAATAGAATGGCGAGCGCGTTCGCGGTGCCGTAGCCGACCTCAGATAGGTTGAATCCGAGGGAATGCCGGTCGTCCGAGCCGAACCAGAGTTGGAGGGAGGTGTGGCCGTCACGCGATGGCACTGACTCTAGCCGCCTGATCTCGGGGAGTACTCGCTGGACGGTGTCCAGAAAGGCAAGCTTCCGCTGCGAGCTCAGGCCGTTGAAGAGGGTGATGAGTTCATCGCCACGTGAGTCAAGCTGAGCCGCCGAACGCACGAGCTTCTCATGTGCGCGAGACCGGTCGGCGTCGAAGCAAAAGAATCGGACGAGTGTCGCGAAAGGGGCGAGATGGCTGATTTGACGATGACGGACGTCGTCGTAGCCGACGCACTCGAGGACATCGCCCTCCAGTCTATACACCCCGACGCGTGATGTCGGCGTTGAAGTAGAGATCGTGTCACTATTCCGTTCTCGCCAGGGTGGCGATGTTCGAATGCGCACTTGTCCTTCATCGATGGCGTCAAGGGGCTTCGCCCAGTCTACCCCTGCTGGCAACGGAACCAGAACTGTGCCCTGGGATCTGGCGAGCTCCATGAGGTCTTCACGCTCCACCTCGAATTCCCACTCGATGATGCGCGGTAGTGTCTCGCGCTCGTGTTTCGTGAGTTTGGCCACGGCCAGGGTGCGCGGAGGGCCAGGTTCAGATCTGGAGTCTGTCGTGATGGCCTTGAGGAGGCTGGTCTTGCCGCTGTTGTTCTTGCCGGCGATGACGGCGGCGTTGCGGCCGAGCTCGACGGTGGCGTCCGTGAAGAGCCCGATGTTCTGGAGCTTGAAGGAGCGCAGGCGCATCAGGACTCGTCGTCGGTGAGGAGGGAGGGTTGGGACGGGGAGGCTTTGGGCTTCTTGGGTTTGGCGGCGCGGGGCTTGGGGGTGGGGGACGCGGAGGGGGCGGTGGCCTCGGCGGCGGCGCGCTCGGCGTTCAGGGCGAAGAGCCGATCGATGACGGTGTCCTCGAAGAGGGCGAGGGCGGCCTGGCCGGCGCGATCGGTGGGGCGCGGCGGGAGGTAGGGCGGGACGGGGATGTCGGACCAGCCGTAGGCGGCGAGGACGGCGCGGTCGAGCTCTTCGTGAAGGTGGCGGAGGTGCTCGATGTAGGCGACGCGGGTGGTGGGCTCGCGCAGCTCGGGATCGGCGGCGAGCGCGGGGATGGCCTCGGTCAGCCCGGCGGGCACGGCCCACGGAGCCTGGGTGCGATCGGGATCGGTGGGGCGCTCGGCCGAGGACGGCGCGAGGTCCCCGGCGAAGTCCGGGTCCTTGAGCTGGTTGTACGTGGTCGTGAGTCCCTGCCAGGTCACGGCCATGTAGTACGCGCGGCGATCGCTGGTACATCGGCCAAGAGAGGCGAGCATCGCGTTCCTATCGGCCCCAGGGAACGGAAACGTCTCCAAGCAGTCTGCCGGCCGATAGCCGGATCGATCTTCCAGTGTCGATGAAAGCAGGGCAGCCCAGACGAGATGCACACGAGACTGTAGAAGGGTGAAGCACGAGTCGTCGCTCAATGGGAAAATTGTGACGTTGTGTGACCAAGTGCGGTCTGCGGGTTGCCAGGCGAACGCTCGATGCTTGGCGACGGACGATGTCGCTAGGCAGCGTGGGAGTCCATGGAGAGCTGCTACGAGTGCCGGGACGGTTTCGCCGAAGCGCCACCAGTAGCGTCGACGGCCTTCGCGGGGGTTCCGGTCTCGTTCTGGCTTCACTCGCTCTCGAGCGATTGTGAGCAATTGTGGCCACCTGCTGGCTTCGTCAAGTGACATGTCTCCGAAGTTGATGACGCTACGCTCCGAATCATGGAGCGGATGGGCGTTGACGTCCTCGCCTCCGATATAGGTCCTTAGAAGAATGGAGTGTTCCGGGTCGCGCTCGATGAGGCTGCGACATTCCTTGGGGTCAAGAAGAAACCCGGTGCCGACGAGGTTGCTGCCTACGAAGCTCTTCCCCGCGTTCTCCGCCAAGGCGACCGGATCTGGCCGCTCGGCTCCCGCTCGCAGCCGCGAGTTGATCCCCGCCACACGCAATCCGTCGAGCCTCCGCTCGAGACCCTTCGCGGCGCGGCCGGTCGCGAGGTGGACGACCGACACGGTGACCGCGGCCTCGCCGGGCCAAGGCAAGGTCTTGGTGGCGTCGTAGATCACGCCGCCATCGGCGACCAAGGCCTGGAGCCCCGTCGCGCGCGTGTCTCCTTGCGCGATCGTGTTGGTCGCGATCAGGCCCATGGTGCCGTGATCGCCGATGAGGTGCGCGCAGCGCCGGAAGAAGTGCGCGGAGTAGTCGGCGTTGCCGTGGGCGCCCTCGTGGAGCACCTTCAGCCACGCCAAGAGCGCCTCGCCGCCCTCCATGGACAGGAGCGTGTTCTTGCCGGCGAAGGGCGGATTCCCCACGAACCCGTCGATCCACGCAGCGCCGCCGCGCTTGCCGCCGTCGAGGGGATCCGGTCGCTCGATCCAGAAGACCTCGGGCAGCTCGATCATCCAGTGGAAGGCCGGGATGCGCTTCCGGAACTCGGCGGCCAGCTCGAGGAGCTCGGCGCTGGGCGGGCCCCCCGACGCGAGCCAGGTCGCGACGAGATCGCGCCGCCGCACGCGCTCGGCCTCGCGCTCCTTGTCCTTGGTGCTCGAGAAGAACGCGCCGAGGACCAGATCGCCGATCAGGCGCAAACGGCCGACGGCGTCCTCGGCGTCGCCCAGGAGGCGGCGCTTCTCGGCCTGGGCCTCGGGGGAGTCGTCGTTGGCGAGGGCGACGATGCGCTCGCGGGCGTCGACGGCCTCTTGCAGGACCTCGCGGAGCTCGCGCGCGATCAGATCGAGCTGGTGGCCCGGCTTGGCGGCGTCCCAGTGAAACGCGGTGAGCTGCGCCAGGTCGAGACCGACCAGCGAGTCGCCGCACTTGAGGGCGTGATCGACGAAGGAGAAGGGCTTGTCCTTGGCCAGGGTGACGAGCCAGAGCGACAGCTTGGCCAGGGTGACGGCCTGGGGGTTGCGATCGACGCCGTAGATACAGCGCTGGGCGACCAGGCGGCGGGCCTGGGCGACGGCGTCCTCGACGCCGTGGGCGGGGCCGTGGGAAGGCAGGAGATCGCGGGCGCGGCCCTCGCGGCGCCACGCGGCGACGACGTGATCGGCGAGCTGGCGCACGGCCTCGACGAGGAACGCTCCGGAGCCCATGGCGGGATCGCACAGCTTGAGGCTCAGGAGATCCTCGGACGACGGGCCCTCGGCGACCGGCCCGCCCTTGCCGGCGGCGCGGCGAGGCAGCGCGGCCAGGAGCGGCGCCAGGGTCTTCTCGACGATGGGCGCGGTCAGGCTGCGCGGCGTGTAGTGCGAGCCGGAGCGACGGCGCTCGGCGCCGGGCTGGATCACGAAGCGGCCGGCGGCGGTGCGGCTGCCGGCGACGGCGGCGCCGCTGTCGAGGAGCGCGTCGAGGATGGCGTCGGCCTTCTTGGCGCCGGCGATGGCCTTGGCGACCTTCTCGGCCTCGGCCTTGGCCAGGCCGGCCTCGTCTTGCAGCCAGCGCGCGCGGGCGCCGGGCGGCTCGTTGGCCAGATCCTCGCCGGTGATCCAGGCCCGGGTCTTCTTCAGGCACACCGCCGCGGTCGACAGCTCGATCACGCGGTAGCCCATCAGGTTCTCGTAGACCGAGCCGAGCTGCTCGACGTCGAGGGCCTTGTAGGACAACCGCTCGTCGCCCAGGAGCAAGAGGCCGCGCAACACGCGATACACGACCTCGTCGTCGATGGCCGGGACGTCGAGGCGGCGGCGGCCGGCGGGATCGCCGGGGCCGGGGGCGGCGGGTTCGCGGTTGCCCTCGAGGAAGCGATAGACGTGGGGCGAGAACAGCTCGCCGTGGCGCGGCGGCATGCGCAGCGAGCCGTGGGATACGCCGAAGTAGATCGCGCGGAAGAGCGCCAGCAGCCGACCGTAGGCGCCGTAGCGCCGGGCCATGGCGTCGGGGTACGCGCCGGCGTCGGCGGCCAGCTCCTCGTACAGCGCCAGGACCGACAGGTGCTCGGCGTAGAGATCGTCGTCGACCGGCAGGAGATCGTTGTCCTCGGCGTACAGCACGAAGACCAGGCGGAGGAGAAAGGTCAGGAGCCCAGCGTAGACGTGATCGGGGCCGAGATCGGGATCGCGGTAGGCGGCGGCGAGGGCGCCGTCGGTGGCGCCGCCGTGGGCGGACTCGAAGCCCGCGAGGAGGACGTGGAGGGCCTCGAGGACCTGATCGGCGAGGGCCCGGGTGACGCGGCCCTGGGCCTCGCGCGAGGCGGCGAGGAGCGCGGGGAGCTGATGCTCGGGCGCGACGCTCCACCAGCGCGTGCGGTGGAGCAGCATGACGAAGGCGTCGAGGATGGGCCGGCCGTCGGCGCGGGCCATGGCGCCGATCGGGAAGGTGAGGGCGCCGGTCGAGGCGCCGTGGGGCGCGTACAGCAGGCGGACGTGGGTGCCGTTGGACAGGAGGCCGATCGCGACCCCGACGTGGCGCAGCAGGCGATCGAACTTGGCCGACGGCGGGTAGTCCCAGCCGCCGGTGACGGTCTCGCGAACGTCGAGGGGTAGGCCGGGCGGCAGCTCCCACAAGAGCGCGACCGGCTCGGCGGCGTCATCGCGCGCCAGGGCGGCGGTGGGCGCCAGGAGCTGACCGGTGTCGGGGATGGCGAGGCGGAAGCGATCGGGCAGGGCGGCGGCGGGGCGCCAGCGCGACGGCCCGAGCTCGAGGAGGTCGGCGAGGAAGGCCGAGAGATCGGCGATGCGCGCGGTGGCGGGATCCGCGGTGGTCAGGTGAGCGAGGAGGCGATCGCGCAGCGTGCGATCGGTGGGGCGCGCGACCTGGGCGTCCTGGAGGGCGGGCTTGGACACCACCAGGCCGTCGATGGGCTGGACCATGCCCAGCCACTCGTCGTGAAAGCGCTCCATGGGATCGCGCGACGACCCGCGACCGCGGCCGGCGCCGGGGGCCTTGCGGCGCGCGGTCACGACCGGGCCTCGCGATCGGGCTTGCCGGGCTTGCCGGGCCACAGGTAGACGAGGCCGATGGGGGTGACGCGGGTGAGGGCGACGTCGTAGAGCGCGGCGATCCGCTCGGGCTCGGTGGCGCGCTCGGCGGAGATCGCGGCGAGGCGGTCGGTCATGGCCTGGGTGTCGGCGAGCCAGGCGGCGCGCTCGCGAGGATCGGTGAGCTCGATGGGGAGCTGGGCGCGGCCGGCCAGCTCGTGCTGGATGCTCTTCTCTTGCGCCGACAAGAGCTCGCGCATGGCGTCGGCCTCGGTGCGGGCGCGGGTCGCCAGCATCTTGCGCGCGCGATCGGCCTCGGCGTCGGCCTCGTGCTCGAGGGCCGGCCACAGCGCGGCGAAGTCGGCGGCGGCGCCGTGGGCCAGGGCCTTGGCGATCGACTGCGGCGGGGCCTTGGCGGCGGCGTGGAGGTGGGCGTCGAGCTCGGCGCGCAGCGGCTGGGTATCGGCGTCGTCGAGGGGGCGCAGGGCGGGGCCGCGGCGAGCTTCGTCCCACCACGCGGCGACGTCGATGATCGCGTCGTGGAGACGGGCGGCGCCGGGGCCGAACAACGACAGGCGGGCCAGAGCCAGGGCGACCGGCTTGGCGACGTCGGCGACCAGGGCGGTGACCCGGGTCAGGTCGCGCGCGGAGAAGCCCTGGGCCAGGAGCCGCGACAAGATGCGCTGGGTCACCGGGTGCGAGAGGTGGAGGTGGGCGACGTCCTCGGTGAGCTGGGCCGGCGGCTCGAACACCACCGGCAGCGGCGGACGACGGCGCCAGTCCCACAGATCTTCATCGTGCTCGCGCGGTGGTCGCACGGTGTCGAGGGTGCGCTGCCAGGTGGCGGGCAGCGCGGGGAGCGAGAAGGTGCCGGGGGCGCCGTCGGCCTCGGCCAGGGGCTCGGCGCCGTCGAGATCGACGGCCAGCTCGAGGCCAACGGTCAAGGTCTCGCGCAGGAGCGCCGGCGAGAAGTCGAGGGCGCGCCGCGACACCTCGAGGATGCGGGCGTTGTCCTTGAGATCGCGTTCGATGCGGGCGCGATCGCGCTGGGTCTCGAGCTCGGCGGTGACGACCTGGACCCGGACCGCCTCGGGGGCGACGCCGTCGAGGGCGGCCAGCGTGGTGGCGTCGATGCCGCGGGCCAGGGCGCGGTCGAGGTCGGCCTGGACCACGGTGGCCAGGGAGCCGAGCTCGCGCTGGATGGTGGCGACCTTCTTGACCAGGGCGTCGAGGACGACGTCCTCGGCGCGGTGGCGATAGACGAAGTAGTGGCAGCGCACGACCGGCGCCGGCTGCAGCGCGCGATCGATGCGGCCGTTGCGCTGCTCCATGCGCGCGGGGTTCCACGGCACGTCGAAGTGGAACAGATCGGCGCAGTAGCCCTGGAGGTTCAGGCCCTCGCGGGCGGCGTCGGTGGCGATCAAGATGCGGACCGGGTGCTCGTCGGGAGGACCGTTCCAGGCGCGCTGCACGACGGCGCGCTGGTCGTCGGACATGCCGCCGTGGAAGGTGGCGATGCGGGCGTCGCGCTCGTCGGGATCGTCGGCCAGGCCGAGGGCGGCGGCGAGCTGCTCGACGAGGTAGGTCTTGGTGTCGCCGTACTCGGTGAAGATGATGACGCGGCGGTGGTTCCAGGTCGGGGCGGCGGAGGTGGCGCGGCCGGCCCGGCCGGGGGGGGCGGTGAAGAGGTTGGCGCGCAGCCAGGCGACCAGGGCCTCGACCTTGGCGCACGGCAGCTCGCGGCGCTGGAGCGCGAGCCGGCGCAGGCGGGTGAGCAGGTCGGCGGCGGTGGCGTCGGGCGCGGGCAGGGCGGCGGCGCGGGCGGCGTCGGCGGTGGCCTCGGCGGCGTCGCGCAGCTCGTCGTCGAGATCGTCGTCGTCGTCGTCGCTGGGCTCGGGGGGGGGCGGGGCGCCGGTGGCGGCGGTGCCGGGGGCGTGCTTGTCGAGGGTGCGGCAGAACGCCGGGACCGACGACAGGAGTCGCTTCTGCAGGTTGATGAAGGCCAGGCGATCGCGGCCGCGGCTGGGCGCGACCCGCGCGGTGTACTCGGCGAGCAGGCGGGCTAGCTCGAGCTCGGGGGCGTCGGGGGTGGTCAGCTCGAGGGCCAGGACCTCGCGCTCGGGGAAGCGATGGGCGACGTCGTGGCCGCGCAGATCGGCCTTGAGGCGCCGGACCATGACCGTCTCGAGGGCGCGGGCCGAGGGCGGCACGCCGCGGGTGAAGCGCTGGCGATCGAGGAGCGCCAGGAGCGTCGAGAAGCTGTTGGAGTGACCGTTGTGCGGCGTGGCCGACAGGAACAGGCGGTGATCGAACAGCGGCGCCAGCTCGGCGACGACGCGCGTGGTGTCGGAGAAGACCGCGTAGCGGCTGCTCGAGGCCGGGGCGGCGGTGTGGGCCTCGTCGAGGATGAGCAAGGTGCGGCGGCGACCCTCGCGCAGCATCTGGTGCAGCGGCTCCTTGTACTCGGGGCGGCGCAGGGTCTGGTACGAGATGACGAAGCGGGCGTGGGTGACCCACGGGTTCACGCCGAAGCCGCGGTCCTGGCGGCGGCGCTGCACGAACGCGCGGTTGTACAGCTCGAAGGCCTGGCCGAAGCGGGTCGACATCTCGCGTTGCCACTGCGGGCACACCGAGGCGGGCGCGACGATCAGCACGGTGTCGATCTGGTTGCGGAGCAAGAGCTCCTGCATGACCAGGCCGGCCTCGATGGTCTTGCCCAGGCCGACGTCGTCGGCGATGAAGAGGTTGGCGCGCGGCAGCTCGAGGGCCCGCTTGAGGGGCGTGAGCTGGTGGTTCATGAGGTGGACGCCGGCGCGAAACGGCGCCTGGAACAGCCGGGCGTCGGTGGCCGTGACCATGTTCCAGCGGAGCGCGTTGTAGTAGGCCGAGAACGTGCGCGGCGGATCGAGCTGGCCGGCGTCGCCGAGGCCGTGGTCGCGCTCGGACAGCACGCGGGCGCCGAGCTCGAGCTCCCACAGGACCTCGGTGCGTCGGCCTTGATGATCGTCGTCGAGGCACAAGAGCGCCACCCGGGTGGCGTCGGTCGGCGCGATCGGCGGGTGGACGGCGTCGACCAGCCAGGTGCGTCGACGCAACACCACGACGTCGCCGGGGGCGGGGGTGTCGCGCGGGCCGACCGCGGTCGGCGGTGGCGGGGTGACGTCGATCGTCGGCGGCAGGCCGGCGGCGGTCAGGAGGTGACGCGCGAGCTCGGCGCGCGCGCGGCTGTCGGCGGGCAGGCCGTGGTCCTTGCACGCGGCGCGCAGCTCGTCGCGGTAGAGGTGGCCGAGGAGGCCGGGCAGCGCGAGGGGCGCGGCCTCGAGGAGGCGCGCGATCTGCGCGTCCTTGCGGGCCGAGGTCGGCAGGGTGACGCCGAGCCCGCGGGCGAGCTCGAGGAGACGAGCCTGGGTGAGGCCGATCAAGACCGACCCGGCGGTAGGTGACGACGCGCCCATGACCAGAGGCGTGTATACGACGAGTCGGCGGGGGGCGGGCGCGGGCGGGGGCGGCGGTCGGCGGGCGGCGGCGGGGGGATCGCGACGGGCGGTGGTGGGCGATCACCGCGCGCGGGTGAGCGAGGACGAGACCGAGGGCGAGACCGGGACCGAGACCGAGGCCGAGACGGAGGCCGAGACCGAGACCGAGACGGAGGCCGAGACGGAGACCGAGACCGAGGCCGAGACCGAGGCCGAGACCGAGACCGAGGCCGAGACCGAGGCCGAGACCGAGGCCGAGACCGGCTGGCGAGCCGACCTCGAGTCTGCGCAGTGGCTCGATCGCGGGCGGCCGCTCGCGGGTGTCCGCTTGCCCTACCGTGGTTGCGCCCGGTCAGCCGCCGCTGCTGTTGTTCCCCCGGCCCGGACCTGACGGCTTGCCCGTGCCGCTCGGGAAGTTGCCGCCGACCCCGCTGAACGGGTTGCCGGTGCCGCCACCTCCTCGTCCGCCGACGTTTCCACCGCGGCCGCCGCCGCCTTGTCCGCCGCTGTTTCCACCGCGGCCGCCGCCGCCGCTGCCACCGCGTCCGCCGTTGCCAGAACCACCGGATCCTTTGGCCATGTGACGTCTCCTGATAACGGGTTGAGAGGACAAAATGGAAGCTGCCCATTAATGGGTGGCATGTCAATTGGGAATCTGAACCGGATATGTTCGACGCCATGACGCACGAACGGCAGGTCTACGCCGCAGTGGTGGGGCGACTCATCCAGCGCGCACGGACGAAGACCGGGGCCCGTCAGGAGGATCTCGCGCTCCGGGCTGGCTTGTCGCAGTCGTCCTTGTCCCGTTTCGAGAACGGCCAGAGCCTTCCGGACCTGTACGAGCTGCGCGGCCTGGCGCGGGCCCTCGATGAAGAGCCGGACGAGTTCGTCGCGCGATCCGAGCGCGCGTTCGAGCTGACCAAGGCCGCCGCGGACAAGGTCGCGCCGGGCGCCGGCTGGGCCGAGATCGTCGCGGCGGGCGTGCTGTCCGCGGTGGTGTTGGTCGGCATCGCGGCGCTGTTCGAACGGTCGAGCAAGCGAGGTCGCGCGAAGGGCTGAAGCGCGCGATCGCCGCGCCAGGGTGATCGCGTCGGCGCGGGGCGTGGGCGATGCTCGCGGCGTGCTGGCTCGGCTGGTCTTGATCGGCGACATCCACGGCGAGCGCGCGCACCTCGAGCGCGTGTTGGCCCACGCGGCGGCGGTGCGGCCGGATGGGGTGCTGGCGGTCGGCGACCTCGTCGACGGTGGCGACGACGTGGTCGGGTGTATCGAGAGGCTGGCGGCGGCGGGGGTGGTGGCGGTACGCGGCAATCACGAGCGGTGGTTGCTCGATGGTCATCCGCTCGAGCCGTTCGCTGGCGGCGAGGCGGAGCTGGCGTGGCTGCGCGGGCTGCCGGCGACGCGGCGCCTCGAGACGGTGGCGGGGCCGCTGCTCCTGTGCCACGGGGTCGGCGCCCACGACATGCAGCAGCTCGGGCCCGACGATCGCGGCTACGCGCTCGAGAGTAACTTCGCGCTCGCGGAACTGCTCGGCGCCGGCGTCTACCGCTGGATGGTCGGCGGCCACACGCATCGGCCGATGATCCGGAGCTTCGCGCGGCCGGGGGCGGCGCCGGCGCTCACGGTGCTCAACCCCGGCACGCTGTGTCGGCGCGATCGCCCGGGCTTCCTCGAGGTCGACCTGGGGGCGGGGACGGGGACCTGGTACGGCGTTGACGACGCGGGCGTGACACGGCTCGGGCAGGTGGCGCTGGCGGTCGATAGCGCGCCGTGACCGCGGGGCGAGGTCGATGCGGTGCGCCCGAGGCGTTCGCGCGGCGCACGGGCGCAGAAGGATCGCGGTACGATCGCACGATGACGATCGATCACGATCTGGCGCGCGCGGTCGTTCGAGTCGGCGGGGCGGCGATGGTCGTCGGGATCGCGGTCGTCGCCGGGAGCGGGACCGCGGGATGCCAGCGGGCGGGCGCCGGCGCGCCAGGCGCGGCGGGACCGATCTCGTCGTCGACGGACGCCGCTCCGCCGTTCTCGATCGAGCCGCTGTTCACGGCGGCCGAGCTGCGCTTCGACGCCGTCCGGGTGTTCACGACCTTCCACGCCGACGAGGACGGCCGGACGACGTCGTCGGACTCCGAGACCCACTGGACCTTGACCTGCACCCAGACGCCGCGGCCGGCGCCGGCGGGGCGTCGCGTCGCCGAGCTGACCTGTCACAGCCGCCAGGTGCCCGACGACGAGGACGTCGCGCCGGCCGCGCCGACGACCGATGCCGCCGGCGAGGACGACGACGCCGACCTGGGCGAGCCCTTCCCGCTCGACCTCGACGGCTTCTGGATCGCGACCGCCGACGGCGTGTGGCACGTCACCGACGTCGACGAGCCCCTCGAGCCCCTCGCGCGCCTGATGTCGCTGCCGCCCGCGGCCCGCCTCGACGAGGTGCCCGATCCCGACGGCGATCCCGACGAGCATCCGCCGGCGCAGTTCACCTACCAGACCCGGCGCGGCGACGACGGCGCGTGGTGCTACGAGTACATCGCCGATCCGGGCGGCGGCGGCGAGGCCTCGACCTGGAGCCTGTGCCTCGACGCCCGCGGCCTGCTCTCGGCCAGCACCAGCGACGGCCACGGCGCCGTCGTCTGGGAAGCCAGCGTCACGCGTCGCTGAGCGCCGGGCGGCGGGGCCGGTTGCGGCTCATGGTCCGGTCGGCGCGACGGCCGGGACGGCGGGCGGAAGCGCGGGTGGGAGCGCGGGCGGAAGCGCGGGCGGAAGCGCGGGCGGGAGCGCGGGCGGGACGGCCGTGGTTTTCGCCTGCCGGTCGCCGCCGCCGACGACCTCCCACGGCAGGAGGAACGTGAGACCGGTCTGGAGCTGGACGCCACTCAGGCCGGGGATCGGCTGGTCGAAGTTGGAGAGCGCGGTGGCGCGGGCGTCGAGGATGAGGTTGCCAAGCTGGACCGCGACCGCGAGCTCGCCGCCGAAGAGGACGCGCCTGTCGGTCGACACCACGAGCCTACGGCCGCTATCGGACACGTCGCCGCTCAGGATCCGGACGGTCGGGCCGATGGTCCCGGAGATCATCAGACCCCCGCGCGCGGTGACAAGTGATTCCGGCGGGATGCCTTCGATGCGACCGGTAAGGCCCGCGGTCACCGCGATGGGCACGAGGTGGCCGCTGACCAGGGTCGTGCCGGCGTCGTCCACGACGTTGAGGTCGAGGTCGGCGACCTCCAACGAACCGAAGGCGCCCAGGCCCCACTTGGCGGTGACCGCAGCGTCGTCCGAGTCGGCGGAGGCCGTACAATCGACGCGACAGCGGACGTAGGAGATGAACCTGCGTTCGGCGTGGATCGCGAGGCTGACGTTCGCCAAGGCGGGACGCAGCACGGCGCGGCCGAAGTCGCGGGCCGCTGGCAGGCCGGTGAGCGTGCTGTCAGCGACGTTCTTGCGCAGCGCGATGCGCGCCAGGTGAAATGACGTCGCCACCTCCAGGCCAAGACCGGCCGAGGGCTGAGAGACGTCCAGGGATGAGACGTTGCTGTCGGCGAAGAGGGTCCAGACCGGATCGAGCGATCGCGAGAGGCCCGTGAGGCCGCTGGTGTTCTGGTAGAGGCGGGTGTCAGACTCGCGGACGCGCGCCGCGGTCTTCTCGGCCTCCACGCGCGTGTCCCGCTCAGCTTGGGTTTCGGCCGCCGCGGTCAAGGGCACGGATAGCCCGGCGGCGAGAGTGGCGAGGAGGGCGACGCGATGGAGCTGCGGCATGTCGCGACCTTGAGCAAGGCCTAGGCCGGCGTCGCGGGCTCTCGGACGCCGCCCGTCACCCCGCGGGGTGTCCAGCGCGCTTGACACCGTCGGCCGCGTCGATGGCCATGAGTTGACACTGGCCCCCGCGGCCGCACGCCGTGCGGTATCGTCACCTCGGATGTCGACCGACGTGTCCGCGCGGGGTGCCGCGGAGCCAGCGTTCTATCGCCGCTTGCTCGATCTCGGGACCCAGAGGGAGCTCGGGCCGCTGCTCGATGAGGCGCTGGCCCTGATCGTCGAGGTCGCGGGAGCGGAGGTCGCCTACCTCGAGCTGCACGGTGATGGTGATGGCGCGTCGTGGTGGCGGAGCGCTGGCTGTGACGATGATGACGTGACCGAGATCCGCGCGTCGCTGTCGAGTGGGATCATCGCGCGGGCGATGGCTGAGGGGCGGACGATCGATACCCCCTCGGCGCGGGCCGACGTTCGGTTCGAAGACCTGGCCAGCGTCCGGACCCATCAGATCGATGCGGTCTTGTGCGCGCCGGTCGGCGCGCCGGCGATCGGCGTGGCCTACCTCCAGGGGCGGCGCGGCGGTGGCAGCTTCACCACCGCGGATCGCGATCGCGTCGAGCTCTTTGCGCGGCAGCTCGCGCCGTTGGCGGATCGCCTGCTCACGCAGCACCAGCGGACGAATACGACCGATCACACCTGGGAGGTGAGGCGACGGTTTCGCTGCTCCGAGCTGGTCGGACGGTCGTCGGCGCTGGCGCGGGTGTTGCGGGAGGCGGCGCAGAGACGCCGCCGCGCAGGTAGCGCCTCACCGTGCTGCGAGCGCCGCCGAGCTCGCGAGCGATCCGCTTCGCGCCCCACCTCTGCGCGGCCAGCCCGCGGACCTGCTTCACGACCTCGGGGGCAACCATGACCTCCGCGGGTCCCATCCCTGCGACGTGACTCATCTTTTCTCTCCCTGCGTCGCAAAGGGTCACTATCACTGTCGCCCTGCAGCGTCCGAGCCTGTCGGTTGAGGGCGCTTGCCAGAAGAGCTAGACTACGTCCTGTGCCCAAGCAAGACTCGACGAGCGAAGATGCGTCGCCACCAGGCGCCGAGGCACATCCGGCACGACCCGTACCGGGTCGATCTCAACCCGCACAGCGAGCCGGCCTGCGGGCGACATTCATACTCCCGGTCGCGATAGCGGCGCTTGGGAGCATTATCGCGGCCGTATTCGCCTATCACTATGGGCAAGTACTCGGGGGCGAATCTGCTTCGAACGCCGCAGCGGCGAAGACCGCGGTAGACTCAAGCGTGCCGACTTCGAGCGCGCGGGCCAACTCGACCGACCGCGCGATGTCGACACGCTCGATGGACGCGGCGCCAGCGCGAGCAGCTGCTCTGTCAACATCACCCGCGGGTACCGTTCGCCCACGCGAAACGATCAACACCGCAAAGTGGGCCGCGACGCATGCGCCAGCAGGAAATGACGACGGCGCAATCGTCGTGGTCATGGACGCTGGCGCTCCGGGCGTGCTCGACGGAGTCCCGATACTCGAAAGCATCGTGGCCGCCGCCGCGGAGGACGTCGGCACCACTCTTCATTGGGTCGACGGCGCGACGATGGACGCGACGGAAAGCATGCGGCGGTCGCGAACCTCTACGGCTCTTGTCATTGCGCTCGATGTGACGACCCCCGAAACGTCTCAGACCGCGGGGCATCCGCTGGAGACTGGTCTCGTCCGAGTCAAGATCGTGTTGTCGGTCTCGCTCATGCGCGCGGGGAGGGGACGCAGCCCTCTTTGGCACGACGAGGCGACCATGACGCGGCCAACGCGTGACGCGGCGTTCACTGAGGCGCTCAAGGAACTCGCGCCAAAGATGCGCGAGGCGCTCGTCGAGGCCTTGTCGCGAGAGAGAAGAAGATGAGAATGAGCCGAACGCGGGTCTTGCTGGCAGCTGCTGGCCTCGTGCATGTCTCATGTGGCGGACCGTCCTCGGCTCGGAGGACATCGGACTCCGCCGATGCCGTCGAGCATGCGATGTTGTCGTTGGTCGAGCAGCTCGTGACCTGGCTTCCACAAGATCGAAGGGCACATGTTGCGGTGCTCGACCTCGAGCCGCTTTCGGGACCGGCGACCGATCTGGATCGATTTCTTGCGGAGGAGATCACGGCACGTCTGTTCGCCACTCGCCGCGTGGAAGTAGTCGAACGTGTGTTCCTCCGTCGGGTAATGGACGAACTCAATCTCTCGAAATCGATCACCATGGATCCAGACGCCGCGAAACGGCTCGGACAGTTGACTGGCGCTGAGTACGTCGTGGTGGGCCGAACGAGTGACCTCGGCGACTCAGTACGTGTGAGCATACGTGCGCTCGATACGACGACCGGGTCCGTGGTCTCAACCGGTGTCGTGACGCTCCTGAAGGAGGCAAGCCTGGCCTCGCTCATGGGCGGGCGCGGAGTTGCCTCAGCGAGGGACGCTTCACGCGACAGGAAGCGGCCACCGAATACGCTGTATTACGAAGATTTCGAATCGGTCAACGAGGGCGACGCGCCTCCTGGCTGGCTTGGTGTCGACCACTTCGCAGTCCGCGTGGAACCCCGCGGGCGCGTCTTTTCGTGCTTCGAGAAGGGACCGATGAAATTCACTATTCCCAGCATTCGCCTTCCCGAGAGCTACCAGATGGAAGTCGTTGCCCGGCAGACGCACTGGACGCAGTCGGAACTGACCATCACAGTCGGGGTGAATCGCTTTGGAATCAAACGAGGCTCGTTTAGCAACGTAGCTTTTCTCAACAAGACCGACAAGGAGTTGCCTGCAATGCTCCAAGACGGAGCTTCCGTCCGCCTCACGCTTGAGCGCCGCGGGTCGAACTATCGCCTTTCTGTCGACGGTACCGAGACGCTCCTCGGACGGTATCCCGATGGTGGTTCATCGGAGACGTGGACTATCGAGTTCAGGAATCCCGGCGCATGCTTCGGAGAGGCCCTGCAACGGCTAGCGGTCTATGCCGTCGAGTGAGCGAACTTCGTGTCAAGCGACAATGGTCTTGACCCAAATGCGCCAGCAAGACTGATCTCCGCAGAAGTCGGCTGGCTGGTGGTCGCGCCGGCAACGAGGGGCGTGGTTCCATCGGCTAGTCGCTACTTTCGCTGCTTCCAGACCGAGTCACTCAGGTCGACACCGAGTCGCATGCACGTTTCCCGCACCGAAGTCGCCATTGCGGCCGGCAAGCGTCTTGCAGAGTCTGCCGCCATCTCGCTGTCGCCTAGGTTGCAGGCCGCCTGACCACGGATCCGAAGTGCATAGACGTTGCTCGCCTCCATCTGAAGCATTTTAGTGGCAGTGTCAACTGCGTCCTTCCAGCGCTTTGCTCGCAGCGCCGATATCCCCGCGTCGTACAGCGCAGAGATGTCACGTGGTCGCTGCCCCTTGCGTTCGATCGCACCTGCGTCGAAGGCAAGCTCGCGAGCGTCCTCAGGCGGCAACACAGGCGCTGTCCAGTTTGCGTCCATCGCCACGCCAGATGGCTCACGCGCATCCGGTGAGCCATGCATCGACTGGGTGCCGGTGGCTGCGCCGCCTGCATCTTCACTGGCGTGGTGCTCTAGCCAGCCGTCAGCGGAACCCAGCCATGTGATCACGACAAAGACAACCGCTGCTCCAACTGCCGCGCCACCGGCGGCGTAGCGGAGCCTTCGCATGGGTGGTGCGCCCCCCGGGTCTGGCAGAGCAGCGAGTCGCCCCGCGATGGTTTCATCGAGTGCGCTCCTTCTACGGAGTAAACTCGGGGCTACCAGAGAGGCAACTCTGGTGCCGTCGCGGGTCGAATCGATGAGGGGTGAGGAGAAGGTCCGAACGGTGAGAGGCCTGCACGTCGCATCGAGACTGATCGCTGCATCAATGGTTTTGATCCACTCCTCTGGAATGTCCCTTCGCCTTTGCCTGATCGAGGGCTGTGGAGCGCTTCCGCTCTGGATGGCCCGGAAGTGTGTCAGCAACGACGTGTGGCTGTCGGCGTCATATGGAGTGGTCCTTGTCAGTAGCTCGAATGCGATCACGCCGATGCTGAATATGTCGGCAGCGAATGAGGCCGTTGCAGACCTTGTCGCTTGCTCTGGCGACATGTATCCGGGTGTGCCCAGAACCATGTTCGCGGTAAGGTTCGGGCTGACGCCTTGGAGAAGTGATTTTGAGATCCCGAAATCAAGCACCTTGATTGTGCCATTGGTGCAGACAAAAACGTTGTCGGGCTTCAGATCGCGATGCACGATGCCAGCTCCATGGGCTGCCTGGACCCCCGCGCAAATCTGCAGAAGAATTGGCAATGCCTCCGTGGTCGTAAGAGCAGGGCGTGTCCTCAGGTGATCGGCGAGGCTCTCGCCATGCAAGAACTCCATCGCCATGAATGTGCGCCCCTCCAACTCGCCGACCCCGAGGAGCTCTATCACGTTGGGATGTCGAATCGAGGCCATGCTCTTTGCCTCGGAGAGGAAACGGGCGTCGCCGTCCGGCGTTCCACTGTGTAGGATCTTGATCGCGATCTCATGGCCGAATTCGGAGGTGGCGCGATAGACAATACCCATTCCGCCTTCTCCGAGGCGTTGTTTGAGCGTATAGCCGGACTGAACTTGACGCCCGATGAATGGGTCTTTGACATCGGATGAGGTCATGGCAGTTTCACTCTAGCATCAAGGGCGACGTGTTCGCCGGTGGGCGTGTGGCTCTCATCCTGGTCACCGACCGGCAATGGTCGCTGGCCGGGCCGGTCGCGATCACCGCGTCGAGCATGTCCGCATCGAGGATGCCGGTCCGGATCGCCCGCTCTTCTCCGCCGCGGATCAGCACGCCGTTCGGCATCACCGTCACCACCATGCCACCCGGCCGCAGCACGGCCAGCATGTGCTGCACGAACATCAGGTCGGCCTTCTTGCCGCCCTCCGGGCAGAAACCGAACCGGAACCGCTCCTTGAACGGCAGATACTCCTGCGAGTAGTTCTGCGAGAACGGCGGGTTGGTGATGACGCGATCCTTGTTGAGCCCATCGCCGATGTTGTGGTGCAACTCGTTGTCGAGGTGCTCCCACCGCGCGTCGGGTGGCACGAAGAACGTGTCGGCGTAGAAGCTCGGGTGGGCTGCCTTCTTGGCGGCCTCGGCCTTGAGCCGATCCTTCTTCAGCTCCTTGTCGAGCAGCTCTTGGTAGCGGCCGTCGAACACGTCCGAGCACCGCTTCAGGAACAACATCCCGAAGATGTATTCCTTGAACTCCGACGCATCCATCTTGCCGCGGAGGATGTCGGCGGCCGCGAAGAGGTGGCGCTCGAGCTGGGAGAGGGTGAGGCGAGCCATGGGACCTGCGGAAAAGTCCTAGGTGACGGTAGCGGCACGACCGACGGCTCAATCGCCGGCCGGTGGTCGAGGGAGGCTACTTCCGGTTCAGCAGCGTGGCGCCGCGCCCACGTGGGTTCGCGACGAGATCCCAGAGGATACGCTGCTCCAGGTACAGCCGGAAGCGGCGCGCGCGCGATAGCGGCGCGTCGGTGTCGCCCTCGTCCGCGAACCAGATCGGCAAGGCCGCGACGCACAACGTCTCTCGAAGCCCCGGCGCTCCGGCCGTCCACGCTCGGTACGTGTGACCGCCCGAGTGGCCTGGCAGCCCTCGGAATCCGGACCGCGCGAACTGGTCCCAGCGCCGACCGAGCCGACTTCCCTCCCCGACGTAGAAGACGGCGGGGGCGCGGTGGTCGGCCGGGCCAGCGGGCAGGTCGCGGGGGAAATGGGCGAGGAGGTAGACCCCGCCGTAGGCGAGGACGCGGTCGGTGCTCACGCCGTCCGGGATCTCGCGCCGATCGGCCCACCGGTACCAGCGCGTGAACTGGGGCATGACGTTGTCGGCGGGGATCGCAAGCCGAGCGTCCTGCATCGAACCACGATAGCGCACGACCACCCAGGCCCGCGCGCCGCAGACGTCGGAGATGATCGCTCACCCCGCCGGTGCGATTGCCTCTGCCGTCGCCGCCGGCGACACTTGAGCGCATGGCCGACGGTGGACAGCGCGCGCGGAAGGTCCACTTGCCAGTCTGGATCTCGCCGGAGGAGAGCGACCGGTTCCTCAAGGGCGACTGGAAGCCCTACGCGGCGGAGATCGAGGACCTTGCTCACAAGGGGATCCAGACCACGGACCTCGCGCTGTTCACCTACGGAATGTTCGTCGAATGGGACTCGGCGCACGAGACCACCTACAAGGACTTTGCACGAGCGCTGCCGGCCTACCGCGGTGCCTATGATCGCTACTTCGACGTCGATGACGGCGAGATCCGGTTCCGGCGTGACCCGCGCGTCGAGTTCGTTGAGCGCATCGGTGTGGGCGCGGCGCTCGCGACGACAGCCAAGGTCGTCGGCCTGACCGATGCCGATTTCGAGATCATTCCCGTCCAGAAGGTGAAGGCGCTGGACTTCCGCCATCAGATTCATGCTTTCGGAAACACGTTCGAACTCGAGGTCGAGGCGAAGGGCACCCACGACGGGAAGGGCAGTTCGAAGCACCGCGGCGAGATCCGGGACAAGAAGGCGGTCCAGGCCAGGCGCGGGCGGAGGAGCCACCGCGTGCTTCGCATCGGCGTCATCGCAGACATCGCGACCGACCCGAGCAAGACGTCGAGCGTCGAGCTGGTTGATCCACCCGGCGATGGACAGGATGAGGACCTCTCCAGCGAGCGCTTCCTCAGGCGGCTCGACTTCTACCGCTCGCGCCTCGCGCTGGTGACTCCGCGAGGTCGGATGGTCGCGGCGCTGGCCAACCGCATCGCGGTGCTGAAAAGCATGTCGCCAGCACGGCGGGCGGAGCTCGACGACGTTCCGCTCGTTGGCGGATCTATGGAGCCTCTCAAGGGACGCCCGCTACCTGGGACCGAGCTCGCGTTGCTCGGCCCTCGATCGCGGCGCGCTCAGGTCAAGCTCTACCCGCTCGGGGCGACCGCCGCGGCTGGCAACGACTCGGTATCTTGCTACGTGCATGGGATCGTTTCCTCCGTCGTACAGCGCCTGACGACGCCGGCCATGAGCGATGTCCTGGATCTCCGCGAGACGGAGGCCACGGTCGAGGTGCGCGACAACGGCATATACGGGCAGGTCGCGGTCCTTCCGTCGGGGCTGGTGGGCGGCCTGGTCTCGGTGAAGCGGTGGCGGCTCAGGATTCCTGACGAGGACGTTGCGCAGGCGTCGACGTTTCTCCGGCGGTAGCGCCCACGGCGGCGGTGAGCGCAGCGGGCTCTCCGACTTCCCGCGCTCACTGCGCGCGCCGCGCGCAGGCGAACGGCTAGGAAGCCGGCGGGGCGGCGGCGGAGCCTTTGCGGGTCACCCGCTCGCGATCGCCGGGCCGTGCGGCGAGGTTGGCGGGGTGGTCGCGGGGGGTGGGCCCAGCGGGCGGTTGCGCGGCATCGGATCGCGCATATGGGCCGAGGTTCGCGGCAGGGATTCCCATTGGCCTCGGGGTTGGCGGCGAGATCGCCGCAGCTGGCGGCGAGGTCACGATGCTCGCCCTCATCCCCTGCTGAGATCACCTGCGCGTGCCGAGCACGTTTCTCACACGGATCCAGATGTTTACGCCCACCTTCGTGGGTCCGCGGCCACGTCCGCGCCGACCGCCGCCGCAACCGCGCATGCCAAGAATCCGCGCGCCCTGGTCGTTCACGCGTGCCCGAGGCCCGAATTCTCAACAGTAGACAGTAGAGGGCCGCGATTCGATCGGCCCCTGCCCCCTCACAGGGAGGGGTGCGCGTGCGCGCATCGCCGCTGGCGTGCGCGTGCCCCGGGAGGCCCCCATGTCCGAACTCGCGATCAATCAATACGGCGAGGCGTTCTCGCTGCCGGCCGAGGCCGCGCACTGGCTCGTGCGGCGCATGCACGACAACAAGCACGGCGGGCCGACGCCGACCTTCGGCCAGGACGGCAAGCCGATCACCGTGGCGGTGGCGGCGTCCATGGCCGACTTCCAGGCGACGCTGAGCGGCCACAACGCGCTGGCCGGCAAGTACCGCCTGGATCTGCTCGACGGCTAGGGCCGGGCGCTCAAGGGCGCGCCGATCGCCTACCTGTGGAGGCGGGGGTGACGTCGCGCGCGGGGCCGACGCCCTGGGGCATGAGTCGTTCGCGACCACGGCGCGCAGCTACGCGCGGCCGGAAGCGATCGGCCATGCCCGCCAGGCGCGGGCGCTGCGGATGCTGGCGGGTGGCGAGGTCGGCGGCGACCTCGCCGCAAACGTAGGCGACCCAACGTAAGTCCTCGCGCTACCCCGTGTTGAGGCGCGCGGTGGGCGGTGGTACTCGTCCGCGCCTTTCGGGTCAGGGCTGCGTGGCCGCGGGCGCCGCCGGGGTGGCGCTCTCGGCGGTGGCCGCGGTGGTCGCG
Source organism: Kofleriaceae bacterium (assembly GCA_018057825.1). GTDB lineage: Bacteria > Myxococcota_A > Polyangia > Haliangiales > Haliangiaceae > UBA2376. The sequence goes on from JAGPCY010000006.1 coordinate 29,970, forward strand.
GCGGCGAAGTCCCAGGGCAGCAGCGTCTCGCCGCGATCAGCAGCGATCACGGCGGCGGCGAGGTATTGGGCCGATCGAGGCGATGCAGCTTGGCGGTCTCGAGGATCGTGTAGAGCGTGGTCGCGACCTGCGTGCCGAGCCGCGACTTCGAGCCGTAGTGGTTCTTGCGCCCGACGACGGGGCCGCGAATGGCGCGCTCGGTCGCGTTGTTGTCGAGCGGGATGCGTGCGTCGTCGACGAAGCGCGTGAGGCGCGGCCAGTTTGCGACGGCGTAGGCGGCGGCCTTGCCGATCGAGAGGGTCTTGAGCGTGGCCTGGTGCCAGAGCCAGTTCTTGAACGCGTCGAGGATCGCCGGCGCCTCGGCGCGCTGCAGCTCGGCGACGCGCGCGAGGTCGCCGTCGGCGCGGCGATCGATCTCGTAGAGCGCACCGATCCACTGGAGTGCCGGTTCGGCCTCGGGATGATCGGGCAGCGCCTCCTCGAACTTGCGGTAGACGTGCGCCCAGCAGCCGGCGAGCGTGATGCCCGGGCCCTCGCGCGCGCCGGCAGCGTGTGTGGCGAGCGCGTCGCAGACGATCGTCCCCCGGTACGTGCCGACGAGCGCGCCGAACGTCGCGGCGCTCTTGTCGTCGCGGATGCGGTGCACGACGACGCCCGGCGTCGTCAGGCACCACATCTGCCACGGCTTCTTGGCGTCGTGCTCGAGCCGCGGCCAGCCGGTCTGATCGAGGCCCATCACCGGCTGCGCGAGCGTGTGGTCGTAGAGCGCAGCGTCGACGCGCGCGAGGCGCTTGGCGATCGCACAGACCATGTCCCACAGGGTCTGCGACGTGACCACGAGGTGGTGGCGCGCGAGGATGCGCACCTGCCGTTCGAGCGGGATGTGGTCGAGGTACTTGTCGATGACGGCCTTGATCGCGAACGCCAGCGAGTAGCGACTGCCAGGCAGCGCGCGCGCGGGGCCCGGCGCGGTCTCGACGCAGCCGCCGCAGGCGCAGACGTACTTCGGCTGGCGCACGTCGACGATGCGGTAGCTGACCTCGACGACGTCGATCATCTCCGAGGTCTCGGCCTGGTCGCCCATCGGCTTCAGCGCGCCGCCACAGCTCGGGCACTGCCGGTCGGCGTCGTCGAGCGCGCACGTGAGCGGGACGTGCGGCAGGTCCGGCTGCGGCGTCGTCCCGCTCTTGCCGCGTGGCTTCGGCGCCGCCTTCGGGCGCGGGTGCTTCGCGGCCTCCTCGGCGGCCTTGGCCTGGCCGGTCAGCTGCTCGATCAGCGCCAGCGTCTGCTGCAGCTCTTCCTTGTTGCCGGTGTAGAACGCCAACTGGTTGCACTTGCGCTGCAGCTGGCGGATCGTGTGCTGCAGCTGCGCGTGCAACGCCATCGCCACCCGCCGCAGCTCCTCGATGTCCGACTCGCGTTCGAGTAGATCGTCGAGGCCCACCTCTTCTCTATGATCAAATCGCCGCGCGCTCCGCAAGAGGGCGCGGCACGATTTCGTCGGGCGAGAGCGTCTGCATGCCGATCAGCGTGCAGCCCTCGATGAATAGCCCGAGCTCGCTCGCCGTCAGCCGCACCGTCTGCGCGTCGTCGCGCCAGAGCGCGGCGAACCGCCCGCGCTCGAGCCGCTTCTGGAAGATGCACAGCCCGGTCCCGTCCCACACCAGCACCTTGCACGTGTCGCGGCGCCGGTTCACGAACAGGAACAGGTCGCCCGACAGCACGTCGCCGCCCATCGTCGTCGTCACGAGCCCGTAGAGCCCGTCGTACCCCTTCCGCAGATCCGCCGGCCGCGGGAACGCGAACACCCGCACCCGGCGACTCGTCGCCAGGATCACCGCAGCCTCGTCAGCGCCCGCAGCGCGTCCTCGAGCGTCAGGCCTTCGACCCGGTAGCCGCTCGGCGACACCAACACCACCTGCGTGGCCTTCGTCGGCGGCACGCGGTCCGGCACCACGACGACCTCCACTGGCACCAGCGCAGCCGACTTCGCGGGAGTCGCGCTCGCGCTCAACCACGCCGCGAGCGTCGTCGCGTGCAGTGCGACCTCGCGCGCCACCGCGTTCACGCTGTCGCCGCTCGCCAGCCGGCGGCGCGCCCAGCTCGTGATCCGTGCCCGCAGCGCCGGCGGGTAGTGCCGCCCGCGGCCGCGCTCGATCGTCGTCAGTTCTCGTCGGAGGTCTCGCAGCTCTTGGTCTTGCATCGCTCGACGCGAGCACGCGCTCACGCCGCCGTCAGGACGGGGTAGCGCGAGGTGTTACGACCCAACGGTCTGCGAAACGGAACGTTCCGCATTTCGCTACGCAGGAACGGATGCGCCGCCCCGAAACGCCGAAGGGCCTCGCATCGCTGCGAAGCCCTCGACGTTTTTCCGGTGGAGCCATGGGGGATCGAACCCCAGACCTCTAGAGTGCGATTCTAGCGCTCTCCCAGCTGAGCTATGACCCCGGAACGGCTCGCTAGGTACCAAGGTCGCCGGGGGTTGTCAAGCGCTCGTGTGCGCGGCGGAGGCGAGGGGCGGTCGGGCCCGGTGGGCGGGGCGGCCGGTAACCGCCGCGCCGGGCCGGCGTAGGCATGGCATGACGACCCGCTGGCTCGCCCTCGCGCTCCTGGCCGCCGCGTGTACCGACGACGGCCCGGCGGCCAAGGATCCGCGGACGGCGGAGCGGGCGCCGATCGATCGCTTCGGGGCGGGGGCGACGCACCACCGCCGCGCGGTCGACGCGACCTTGCCGGGGCCGAACCAGGCGATCGACTACGACGCGCGCTTCCGCGTCGAGGCGCTGGGCCCGGCGGGGCAGCGCATTTCGCTCTACGACTTCGACGCGCAGCCGCGGACGCCGGCGCCGATCTACGTGCTGTTTCGCGACGGCGAGGACACGCCGGTCAAGGACCAGAAGAACCTGGTGACGGTGATCCCCGGCGACCCCGGTTATAGCGACCTGTGGCAGCCGGTCCGCGTCGACGTGCCGGCGGACTACGTGGCCAACACCTACACCAGCTTCGACGAGCTGGTGGCCGACGGCCTGACGCTGACGCCGATGCCGGCCCTGGTGAACTGCCCGGTGGTGCCCGAGGGCTCGGTGGCGCGGACCCGCATGCCGGGCGGCTACAGCGAGCTGACCCAGGGCTGGTACGGCGGGCGCATCATCCAGTACTTCCATTTCGGCGAGCGGCCGAGCCTGGCGCCGGTCGACGGTCAGGTGCCGCTGGCGACGATGCACGTGGCCTTCGCGATCAACCCGGGCGAGGCCGGCGGCGGGCTGGCCTCGGGGTTCGCGACCGAGGCCGGCAGCGCGCAGACGCACAACGTCGCGGCGGCGATCCCGGCCGACGCCGGCTACTCGCCGCTGTGGTCGCTCCGGGCCTACGACACCGCGGCCTTCGCGACGGTGACCGACCTGGCGACCGCGACCGCGGCGCCGACGGTGGCGCTGCCGACGACGATCCTGAACGCGCCGATCGTGGCGGTGCGCTGACGGTCGGTCGCGGACCGCGGGCCTACACGCACTCGGCGCGATCGGGCTCGGCCGGATCGATCGCCGCCAGGCGCACGCCGAGATCGTCGCCGCCGTCCTTCCAGTAGCGGTACTCGCGCTCGCTGATCGGCACCGCCGAGGTCAGCGTGATGACCGGCGGCCCGGCGTCGAGCGGCAAGGGCACGAGCCACCGCCGCGGCACCGCGAAGTACAGGTGCGGGAAGCGGTTCGACAGCTCGCCGACCCGCGACACCGCGACCAGATCGCGGACCACCGAGCCCGGGGTCGGATAGAACTGCGCGTCGATGATGTGGAACGCGGTGTTGGCGAGGAGCTGCGGCACGGCGCCGCTGTCGACGGTGGTGGCGAACAGCACCTCGAGGCGCGGGCGGCCATCGGCCCACTCGTGGTTGCACAGGCCGTGGGTCGCGTAGGTGACCTGGCCCGGCACCGGCACGTCGGGGTAGCGCGCGACCTCGACCTGGCGGTTGGGATCGGTGCCGTGGCGGAACGCGCGCACGCTGGGCGGCCCGAAGGCCACCCGCAAGAGCTCGCCGGCGTAGTTCGAGACCGCGAGGTACGAGTTGAGCGTGGTGACCGACCGCGCCATGTCGATCCAGCTCGGCTGTAGCGTCAGGGCGCGCTTCAGGTAGTTCTGCGCGATCGGCTTGTGGCCGAGGTCGGCGTGGGCCAGCGCGCCGCCCCACAGCGCGGTGGCGCTCTCGGGGCGCAGGCCGATGGCGCGATCGAAGGCGCGGGCCGCCTCGACGGGACGACCGAGGCACAGGAGCGCGTGGCCCAGGCCTTTCCACGCCAGGTGATGGCTCGGGAAGATCGTCGCGGCGCGCTCGAAGCGCTCGGCCGCGCTGGCGAAGTCGCCCTGCTGGAAGAGTTCGTTGCCCTCCGCCGCGAGTCGGTCGGCCGCCACCTGGGTCATCGCGGCCGGAAGGTAACAGACTGCGCGCGAAACCGCTTGCGAACGATGCCGGGCGCGACCGAGGATCGCACCATGCGTCTGGCCTCCGCATTCGTCGTACTGCTCGTGGCCTGCGCTTCGTCGCGACCGTCGGGGACCGAGGTCGACGGCGCCACCGACGGCGCCTCCGATGGCGAGGTGGCCGACGGCGCGGGGGGCGAGGACGGCGCCAGCGGCCCCGACGGCGCGGGCCTCGACGGCGCGAGCCCCGACGGTGCGCCGGCGATCGACGCCGCGGTCGACGCCGCGATCGACGCCAACACCTGCCCGACCCAGCCGTGCACGCTGTTCCCGCAATGCGGTTGCACGCCGCCGCTGACCTGCGACATCGACTTCACCGACCTGATGGGGACGTCGTGTCGCGGGATCACCACGCCTGGCACCGAGACCTCGGCCTGTACGACGTTCACCGACTGCGCCGCCGGGTACGTGTGCGCCGGCGGCCGCTGCCACGAGTGGTGCGGCGCCGACAGCGACTGCCCGCAGCCCCGGGGCCTGTGCGCGATCCCGATCACCGACGGGACGACGCCGGTGACGACCACGCTCACCTGCTCGGCCAACTGCGACCCGACCAACATCGCCGCCGGCGGGTGTCCAGCCGGCCAGAAGTGCGGGTTCTTCTCGGTCGACCGCGGCGGCACGCCGCTCCGGGTCCTCGACTGCGCGGCCGCGGGGCCAGGGGCCCATGGCGCGGCCTGCACCGCCGACTCCGGCTGCGCGGCCAACACCTTGTGCTCGACGGTGAGCGCCCAGCAGCGGTGCCGGCGGGTGTGCAACCGCACGACCGGCGGCCAGGAGTGCGCGACCCTGCCGGGCACGACCTGCATCGGCTTCACCGGCCCGCTGACGGTCGCCGGGGTCGAGTACGGCGTGTGCGGGCCCTGAGGCTCGGTCAGCGAGCGGGCGTCGCGTCGCGCGGCCACTCGCGCGCCAGGAGGCTCATCCGCACCATGTCGTGCCAGCCGCCGTCGTGGAAGTACTCCTCGCGGAGCACGCCCTCCTCGACGAAGCCCAGGCGGCCGTAGGTGCGCCGGCTGCGCTCGTTGGTGCGGAAGATCATGAGCCAGACCTTGTGGAGGCCCAGGGGCCCGAAGGCCTGATCGAGGGCGCCGCGGATCGCCGCCGACCCGAAGCCGCGGCCCATGTCGGCGCGGGCGGCGATGATGCAGGCCAGGCGTCCGACCTTGGAGCGGTCGTGGATCTGGTGGACCCCGACCTGGCCCAGGTAGCGGCCGGTGCCGGTCTCCTCGACGCTCCACACCCGGTCGGCGGCCGAGGCCAGGGTCCGGCGGATGTAGGCCAGCTCCTGGTCGCGGGTGAAGGCGGCCCCCGAGAAGGCCGCGATGTTGCCGACGATGGCCGGATCGTTGACCCAGGTCAGGATGTGGTCGACGTCGGACTCGGCCAGCGGACGTAACGACACCAGGCTCATGCCCGGACCGTAGCGCGGCGGGCGCCGACGCTGTATAGACGGCCGCCATGAGCGCCGCAGTCGGAGCCGATATCGAGTCCCTGTGCAGCAAGTGCGGTGACGTGTGGCACGTGGTGGTCGCCAAGGTCGGCGAGCAGATCGTCCGGGTGATCTGCAAGGAGTGCGGTGGGCAGCACCGCTACCGCAACCCCAAGGCGCCGGCCGGCACGCGCACGCCCACCGCGGCCCGGGCGGCGCGACCGTCGCGGCCGATGAAGGTCGTCGAGCGCTTCGAGACCCCGGCGGTGGCCGCCGATCTCAACCTGCCGCCGCGCCGCTACAGCGCGAGCGAGCGCTTCGCGGTCGGCGAGCGGGTCGAGCACCCGACGTTCGGCCAGGGGGTGGTCGAGCTCCTCGAGACCGGCAAGATGACCGTGTTCTTCGCGGTCGGGCGCAAGGTGCTGGTGTGCGGCAAGGGCGACGGCGGCGGCGGGCTGGCGCGGCCCAAGCCCTTCGAGCACAAGGTCGTCGTCGCGGCGGCGCCCGACAGCAAGGTCGGCGGCTCGACCGACGAGTGAGCCCGGCGGGGGGGCGGGGCGGCGGCTGGTCGGCAGATGAGGCTGATTCGAGTCGGTTAGCGATTATTCGACTAGAATTAGAGCTTAATCAGACAACGGGAAGCTCTAATCGCGTACCATCAGCTCGATGGACGCCACCCCGACGATCGACTCCGGCTCCACCGCGTGGATGCTGGTCAGCTCCGCGCTCGTGCTCCTGATGGTGCCCGGCCTGGCCCTGTTCTACGGCGGCATGGTCCGCCGCAAGAACGTGCTGTCGACGATGATGCACTCGTTTTTGGCGATGGCGGTGATCGGCGTGCAGTGGGTGGTGATCGGCTACGGCCTGGCCTTCGGCGACAGCCAGGGCGGGCTGGTCGGCTGGGACCCGTCGCTGGTCGGCCTGACCGGCCTCGATCACACGACGATGTTCGGCGACAAGCGCATCCCCGAGCTGGTGTTCGTGATGTTCCAGGGCAAGTTCGCGATCATCACGCCGGCCTTGATCTCGGGGGCGCTGGCCGAGCGGGTGAGCCTGCGCGGCTACCTGGTGTTCATCGCGCTGTGGGTGACGCTCATCTACTGCCCGCTGGCTCACTGGGTGTGGGCCGAGGGCGGTTGGCTCTACACGTACGGCGTCCTCGACTTCGCCGGCGGCACCGTGGTCCACATCTCGGCGGGGGTGAGCGCGCTGGTCCTGGCGCGCATGGTCGGCCCGCGCCGCGACTACCGCCCGGCGGGCGGCGCCGCGATCTTGCCCAACAACCTCACCATGACCCTGACCGGCGCTGGGCTCTTGTGGTTCGGCTGGTTCGGGTTCAACGCCGGCTCGGCGGTCGCGGTCGAGAGCCCGGTGTCGGGCGCGGCGGCCGGCCTGGCCTTCACCACCACCCAGGCCGCGGCGGCGTCGGCGGCGCTGACCTGGATGATCATCGAGGGCTGGCGCCACGGTAAGGCGACCTCGGTGGGCATGGCTTCGGGCATCGTCGCCGGGCTGGTCGCGATCACGCCGTGCGCGGGTCACGTCTCGCCGTGGGCGGCGCTGGTGATCGGCGCGCTGGCGGCGGTGGCGTGCTTCGCCGCGGTCCAGCACAAGACCCGGCTCCGCGTCGACGACTCGCTCGACGCCTTCGGGGTCCACGGCGTCGGTGGCCTGGTCGGCGCCCTCCTGGTCGGGGTGTTCTGCTTCACGCCGGCGCCCGGGGTGATCCACGGCTCGTTCGCGCAGCTCGGCAAGCAGGTGGTCGGCGTCGGGGTCGCGGTCGCCTTCGCCGCGGTCGGGACCTGGCTGGTCGCCAGCGTGGTGCGCCGCCTGGTCGGCCTGCGCGTCGACGAGCGCCACGAGCGCGACGGCCTCGATCTGGCCCTCCACGGCGAGCGCGGCTACCACCTCGAGGCGGCGTGAGCGGTCGGTCGGCCACGGCGGCCACCCGCCAGGTACCCTCGCAACGGTTCCCCACGCCACGCCCCTCCAACCCGACGGTCCGCGCGGCCTGCGCGTGGTCCAACGCTAGCCCAGGCGGCGCCCCATGAAGCTCATCATCGCCATCATCCGCCCCGAGCGCCTCGAGGACGTCCAGCGCGAGCTGCAGCAGGTCCTCGACGAGGCCGACCGCTACCGGATCACGGTCGACGCGGTCGAGGGCCACGGCGCCCAGCAGGGCGAGCTCGAGTGGTTCCGCGGTCAGCAGGTCCGACCCGGTCTGGTGTCGCGGACCCGGATCATGATCGCGGTCAACGATCAGTACGCGCAGCCGGCGGTGAACGCGATCCTGGCCGGGGCGCGCTCGAACGGCGCCGGCGCGATCGGCGACGGCAAGATCTTCGTGGTGCCGCTCGAGGACTGCATCCGGATCCGGACCGGCGAGCGCGGCGGCAACGCGATCTGAGCTCGAGCGCGCGCGCGGGTGGTCCAGCCGGCTCGGGGCGGTGGGCGCTCTTCCGCACTGCAGGGCTTGCCGATCGGTGGTTTCCGAGGCACTTTCCCGCCCCATGGAAGCCCACGACGAGACCGACACCCCCGCCGACGCCCCCAAGACCCCCGGGACCGCGCGTTACGGTGAGCTCAAGGCCCTGGTCGCCTCGATGGAGGCGGACTTCAACAAGTTCTTCAACGACGGCAACAAGGCGGCCGGCACCCGCGTGCGCGCGGCGATGCAGCAGCTCAAGGCCTTCGCCCAGGCGGTCCGGACCGAGGTCCAGAACGTCAAGAACGAGGGTAAGTCCTGATCGAGGTCGGACGCGGCTGACCGCCGGGGCACGTCGACGTCTGGCGCGGGGCGCTGTCCGGTTTCGGACGCGCCGCGCTGTCCGATGTCCGGGCCCAGGTGGCCGACGTTCGGACAACTTGTCCGGGTTTCGGACGGGTTGGACGGCGGGACGCGGGGTTGGCGATGGCGCGCGACGTGCTCAGGGTCCCTGGGCGCGGCGCGGCCGCGTGGCGGGAGGCGACGGTGATCCAGATCGTGAGCGGTGGATGTGGGGTCGAGGTGGCGCGGCGGCGCCTGTTGCGGCGGTGCGACTTCGATCGGCTACGGCTGGGCGGCGCGTTCGATGACGTGCAGGTCGAGCTCTTGGCCGGCGTGGTCGCCGAGGTCGGCGAGGACGGCGAGCACGACGGCGTGGCGGCGCGGGTGGCGGCGCGGCTGCGCGCGGGGGGCACGGTCCAGCTCCAGGCGCCCCTGGCCCTCGATCCCTACTCGCTGCCGCGGCCCGACGTCGCGGTGCTCGTCCCGCGCCCCGACGGGCGCATGGTCGTGCGGCTGATCGTCGAGGTCGCCGCGCAGTCGCGCGACAAGGACCGGACCGTCAAGGCGGAGCTCTACGGGCGGGCCGCGGTCGGGGAGTATTGGATGGTCGATCTGCGCGAGCACCGGATCGAGCGGTGGGCCGGGCGGGATCCTATCCTCGGCACCTGGACCGTGCGCGAGGTGGTGACCGGCGGGGCGCCGGCGATCTGCGCGGCCGATCCTCGGCTGCGGCTGGCCTACGCGTCGTTGCGCGCGGTCGAGGCGCCAGGGGTCAGCGGCGCGAGCGTGTCGCCGGAGCTGCGGGTGGCGGCGGCGACCGCGGGGAGCGTCGGGTGAGCGCGGCGATCGCGCGGCGCCTACCGGCGGCGGCGACGGCGCAGGAACAGCCCGACCGCGGCCACGCCGATGAGCGAGGTCGGCACGCCGCCGTTGCCGGTGCTGCAGCAACCGCCCTCGTCGGTCGGCCAGCACACACCGCCGGCGCCGCCGCTGGTGTCGCGGCACTCGAAGCCGTCGGGGCAGGCGCCGTCGGTGCCGGTCGCGCACGCGAAGGTGCACAGCGACTCCTCCGACGACGACGCGCACTGGCCGGACTCGCACTCCGGGCCGTCGGCGCACTCGCTGCCGATGCCGCCGGGCGAGAACGGATCGGCGATGCAGGTGCCCTGGAAGCAGGTCCGGCCCTCGGCGCACGGGTTGTCGGCGTCGCACGGGTTGAGCTCGGGCACGTGCTCGAGGACGAAGGCCTCCTCGGCGTCGGTCCGGGTGTCGGCGCCGAACTGCTGACAGTTCTGGTCGCCGAAGGAGGTCACGCCGACCTGCCACTGCTGGCCGTCGATCGTGGCGAACGACGGGCCGCCCGAGTCGCCGACGCACTTGCCCTTGCCCGCGACCTGCGAGAAGCACAGGAGATCGGCGTCGGAGCCACCGCCGATCGCGCACGACACCGAGGTCTGATCGACCACCCGCTGGGTGCCGGCGCTGTTGGGGTTCGAGCGGCTGGTGACGCCGTAGCCGACCATGGTGACCGCGATCCCGACCGGGGCCTTGGCTGGGTCGAAGTTCACGCGCGCCGGAGCGCGGTCCGTGACCGGTGTGGCCAGGCGGACCAGCCCGATGTCGTGCATGCCGAGGTTGTTGAGGTCGAAGCCCGGGTGCTTGAAGATCTGGCTGGCCCGAACCACCGTGCCCTGGGACTGGAAGATGTTGACGGTGTCGAAGTGGATGCGCAGGCCCGAGGTGATCTGGGCCTCGCTCTGACCGACCACGTTGGGGTCGATGCAGTGAGCCGCGGTGAGGACCCAGTCCTTGGTCAGGAGCGTGCCGGTGCACAGGCCGCCGCCGACCTGCAGCGCGACGACGTTCGGGAACTGACCGACCGTGGTGTTGGTGCCGCCGATGATCGGGGCCTGGGTCGGCCCGGCGAGGGCCGGCGAGGCGAGGGCGCAGGTGGCGAGGACCAGACCGGGGATCCGCATGCGCGCATGCTTCCCCAGCTCGCGGTCCGGGCGCACGGCGGCGCGGCTAACCACCGATGGCAGTGTTGCGATGACCCCGCCTCGAACCACTCCCCGCCCGGCGCCCCGTCGATACCCCGGCGCATCCCGGGTGCGCCGGGAGATCACGGCGAGGTCCATGCGAGGGTGCGGCGTGGTCCATGGAACGCCGCCGGCGCGACGGGTCGTGAGCGAGCTCGCCGACGACGAGGTCATCGGACCGCTGTTGCCGGAGTTCACCCGCGAGCTGGTGGCGCGGGCCGTCGAGATCGACGCCGCGGCGCGTCGCCGCGACCGACGTGCGCTGCGCGAGCTGTGTCACCGCCTGTGCGGGACGTCGGCGCTGTTCGGCTTTCCGGCGCTGTCGGCGGCCTCCGGTGCGGTCGAGGCGCTCCTGGTGTCGCGTCGTGCAGACGACGCCAGCCTGACGGCAGCGGTGGCCCAGGTGGTCGAGGAGGCGCGGGCGATCGACCTCGGTCGCGGTGCCGAGGCCCTGGTCCTGTCCGCGGCGGGCTGAACGGTCCGGAGCCCGGCGCGCTACCGGTTGATGACGACCTCGCGGGCGCCGCGGACCTCGTCGACCGAGACCTTGACGACCGCGGTGCAGCGGACGGGGTTGCAGCCCTGGAGCGTGAACGACGCGCCCTTCACCCCGCTCACGCGGCCGCGCTGGCCGTCGGCGGCGCCGTCGCTGGTGCCGGCGCCGATGACGATGCGGGCGCCGGCGTTGTCCGGCTTGACGTCGGTGATCGTGGCGGTCAGCGGGCCCGGGCCGCCAGTGGGCGGCGGCTTGTCGGGGGGCGGCGGCGGCGGCCGGCGGACGCACTTCGGCTTGCCGGGCACGCCGCACCGCGCCGGTGGGGGCGCCTTGGCGGGCGTGTCGTCGACCGGCGGGACCGCGGCGAGGTCGCCGAGGAACGCCACCTGGTTCGGGAAGTCGGACTTCCACACCTTGGTGCCGCGCTGGAAGGCGACCTTCAGATCGAAGTCGGCGCTGTCGAGGCGGCCCTGCAAGTAGACGTGGATGAGGTAGGTGCCCTCGTCGAGGTCGGCCAGCTTGCGCTGCTTCTTCTGCTCGTTGACGTCGTCGGAGTCGGCGTCGGCCCGGACCAGCACCTTGTTGTTCGGGTCGAGGACCTCGAACGCGACGTCCATCTCCTCGTCACCGCTCGGCACGAACTCGAAGTCGAGGGTGATCGTGCCCGGGCCGGGCATGGTCAGGCTGTACCAGCGGGCCCGCTTGAAGTCGGCGTAGTCGAGCTCGCCCGAGACCTTGGCCTTGAACTCCTCATCGAGCTCGATCGGCTTGGCCTTGGTCCAGGGCGTCGGCTTCTTGCCCTTGTACCCGCTGTGCTGGGGCACCTGCTTGCCGCCGCAGGCCGCCGCACCGGCGGTGGCCAGGGCCACCGCGACCAACAATGGGGCTCGACGCATGGGCGAACCATATCACCGAGATCGGAGGGGATCACGCGCAGGAGCTGGCAGATCAGAAAAAGCCCCGTGAACTTCGGGACCTCGGCCTGCGTCAGAAACTTGCCCTACCAGATCTCACATGTAGGATAAAGTCCTCCGAGGTACCATGGCCAACAAGCCGCTCCCCAAGAAGCTGCCCGCCGCGCCCAACAAGCGCAACTCCGATGGTACCCGCGGCCGCGAGGTCGCAGGGATCCTGGCGCTCGGGGCGAGCCTGTTCGTCCTGCTCGCCATGCTGTCGTCCCAGGCCCACGCCCTCATGATGGGGCCTTTCGGCCGGAAGGTCGCTGGGTTGGTCTATGGGATCGCGGGGTTGGGTAGCTATGCCTTGGTGCTCCTGGCGGTCGCTGCGGCGGTGCGCTCGCTCATGGAGAAGCGGCCGCTGATCCCGTGGCAGATCGGGGTTGGGGTGTCCCTGGGCGCGATCGCGGTCGCGGTCATGCTCCAGCTCGCCGCGCCCGGCTACCGGATCGGCGGGATCGGGCCCGGCGGCGCGATCGGTGGTGACCTGGCCGAGGTCTCGCGCGCCATGATCTCGACCGCCGGGACCGCGTTCCTGGCGGTGTGCGCCCTGTTCATCGCCGTGATCGTGGCGACCCCGCTGCGCATGCGCCAGGTCCTGGGCTGGATCGGCCTGGGCGCCCGCTACACCGGCCGCTCGCTGGCCACCGGCGCCCGCGGCGGTGGCCGGTTCGTCGCCGACGTGACCCGGGCGATCCTGCCCGAGCGCGATCGCGACGCCTACGAGGACGAGCTCGAGGACGAGCGCGAAGACCCGATGGCGGTGGTCGACGGCGAGCTGCCGGAGCCGGTGATCGTCGAGCGCTCGGCGCCGACCGCGGCCTTCGCCGGCGACACCGAGCGCACGGTGATGGCGACCGACGACGACGAGGTCGGTCGCAAGCGCGGCAAGAAGAAGCGCGAGACCGCGACCACCGAGGTCGACCTGCCGCCGATGGCTGACGCGGTGTCGTTGCCCGAGGTGGCGGCCAAGCCGGAGCGCAAGAAGAAGCCGAAGCTCGAGATCGTCGAGGACCTCGAGCCGGCGCTGGCCGAGCCGCCGACGCGGGTGGCGCGAGGCAGCGTCGCCCCGCCGGCGACCGAGGCCGGACCGGTGGTCGCCACGGCGGTGGTCGCGGCCGCCGATCCCGGCGCGGCGGCGCCGCTCATCGTCGAGCCGCGCTTCAAGCACGCCGACAAGGCCGAGATGGCGGCCAAGGAGAAGGCGGCCGAGAGCGAGCGCGGCTTCATCAAGCTCGGCGACGGTGCCTACCAGCTCCCGGCGATCGGGCTGCTCAACTACGACGCCGCCAGCCAGAACCAGCTCGACAAGACCTTCATGCTCGAGCTGTCGGCCCGCCTGACCAAGACCCTCGAGAACTACGGGGTCAAGGGCGACGTGGTCGCGATCCGGCCCGGCCCGGTGGTCACGATGTACGAGTTCGCGCCGGCCCCGGGCATCCGGGTGTCGAAGATCGCCAACCTGTCCGACGACCTGGCGATGGCGCTCGAGGCCCTACGGGTCCGCATCGTCGCGCCGATCCCGGGCAAGGCCGCGGTCGGCATCGAGGTGCCCAACAAGACCCGCGAGAAGGTCTTCATGAAGGAGATCGTCGCTGACGATACCTTCCGGCGGACCAAGGCCAAGCTGCCGATGGCGATCGGCAAGGACATCGAGGGTGGCCCGGCGGTGGTCGACCTGGCCCGCATGCCGCACCTCCTGGTCGCCGGCACCACCGGCTCGGGGAAGTCGGTCGCGGTCAACGCGATGATCACGAGCCTCCTGTACTCGTCCTCGCCGGAGGACGTGCGCTTCATCATGGTCGACCCGAAGATGCTCGAGCTGTCGATCTACGAGGGCATCCCGCACCTGCTGCTGCCGGTGGTGACCGACCCGAAGAAGGCCAACCTGGCGCTGCGCTGGGCGGTCGACGAGATGGAGCGCCGCTACGATCTCCTGGCCCACGCCGGGGTCCGCGACATCACCGGCTACAACGACAAGCTCGGCAAGCAGCGCGCCAAGTGGGAGGCCGACAAGCTGCGGCGCGCGGCCGCGGCGGCCGAGGCCGCGGCCAACGGCGACGCCCTGGCGGTCGACGACGAGCAGATCGAGCACGTCGAGATCACCGGCGAGCACGCGCCGATGACCGAGCCGCCGCAGCGCCTGCCGTACATCGTCGTGGTGATCGACGAGTTCGCCGACCTGATGATGTGCGCGCCCAAGGAGGTCGAGACCTCGGTGGCCCGCATCGCGCAGAAGGCCCGCGCCGCCGGCATCCACCTGATCCTGGCGACCCAGCGGCCGTCGGTCGACGTCATCACCGGCCTCATCAAGGCCAACTTCCCGTCGCGGATCGCGTTCCACGTCACCTCGAAGATCGACTCGCGAACGATCCTCGATCAGGGTGGGGCCGAGGCGTTGCTCGGGGCCGGCGACATGCTGTTCTCGGATCGCGGCGCCGCGCCGGCTCGCTTCCACGGCTGCTACGTCGACGAGGAGGAGATCCACCGCGTGGTCGGGTTCCTGAAGACCCAGGGCCGCCCGGTCTACAACCTCGACATCCTGAAGCCGCGCGACGAGGACGGCGGCGAGGCCGGCGAGGGCGGCGGCCCCGGCGCGGGCGGCGGCAAGGTCGACGACGATCTCTACGACAAGGCGGTCCACGTCGTGTGCTCGACGCGCAACGCGTCGATCTCGTGGGTCCAGCGCCAGCTCCGCATCGGCTACAACCGCGCGGCGCGTCTGGTCGAGGAGATGGAGAAGCAGGGCGTGGTCAGCCCGCCCGATCACACCAACAAGCGCGAGGTCCTGGTCGCCGCGGCGTGAGCCGGGCGCGTAGACCAGCGCGCTGCTGCGGGATCCGGTGGCCGGTCAGGGGATGACCCGGGCGAACCGGGTGAACGCGGTGCCGAGACCACCGGCGTCGATGCGCGAGCCGTCGACCTCGATCGCGTAGGTGCCATCGGCGTTGACCCCGAGAAGCGCGGCGTTGACCGAGGCGTTGTCGGCCCCGCCCCGCGCGAGGCCGGGGATGTCGAGGCGGGCGATGCCGGCGGTGCCGAAGCTCGGGTCGAGGCCGCCGGCCGCGAGGTCGACGCGCGCCAGGCGCAGCTCATCGTCGACGTCGGTGCTGCTGACGACCAGGCGACCGGCGGTGTCATAGCGCGCGGCGCTGGCCGTGCCGGTGACGAACCCGACGGTGATCGGCGCGGCGGCCTGGCCGCTCGTGTCGTGGCTGGTGATCGTGGTGGTGGCGCCGGGCGCGACGAACGCGAAGCGACACGCGGCGTCGACGGCGAGCAGCGCGCCGGTCGGGATCGCGACCTGGCCGGCCACGCCGAACGTCGGGTCGTCTTGCCAGGTCGCGGCGGTGACCCGAACCAGCCGGTCGCCCTTGCGGGTCAACAGGTACGGCGAGCCGGGGCCGCAGCTCCACGCGGTGCGGGTCGGCGAGGTCGCGGTCACCGGCGCGCCGGCGACGTAGGTGGACGCGTCGTAGCGCAGGACCGAGGTGCTCGAGCCGCTCGCGAGATCGAGTTGACCGTTGGCCCGGACCGCGGTCGACATCGACGGGAAGGCCGGCAGGTTTGCGGCCACGGTCAACGTCGGCGTGAGGACCTGGGTCGAGGCCAACATCGTCGAGGCTACGACCAGGCGCCCGTCATCGAGGGGGACCCACCACGACATCGGGAACGGCGTGCCCGACCATGCGACGACCGCGCCGGTCGCGGTGCACAGCTCCGGCCACTGGTTGCTGCCGATGACCGCGTAGCGGATGTAGCGGATCGTGCCGTCGGGGTGGACCCACGCGTCGCCGATCCCGAACAGGCGGGCCTCGAGGCCACACGCCAGCCCGTAGCCGGGGTCGAAGCGAACGCCCGTGACGGCGGCGTCGGGGGGCGCGGCGGCGTCGGGGGGCGCGGCGGCGTCGGGAGGCGCGTCGGCGATCGGGGCGTCCTCGAGCGGCGCGTCGAGCGCGGGGCCGTCGGGGCGGGGGCCGTCGGCCCACAGGATCGGCCCATCGACGAGGGGGGCGTCGGCCAGGGCATCGGCGCCGGCATCCGCCGGCGTCGCGCCATCGTCCCCACACGCACCGACCAGGACAAGGGATATCACCACCGCGACGGGCGACCGGTTCATGCGCGGTTGGTGGACCGACCACGACGCGGTGTTCACGCGCATCGCGCCTTTGTGCGAATGGCTCGCGCGGATATGCCGCTCGTCACATCATCTCGGGCTCGGACACCCTCGGATATGCCGCTCGTCACATCACCTCGGGCTCGGACACCCTCCGACCTACCTTCGACCACTGCGGCGAATCAGCGGGTTTGGTAGTCGAGCTGCACCCGCTCGACCGCCGGCTCGTGGTCGCCGTCGGTGTTGAAGGTCAGGCGGTACTGCAGGTAGCGGCGCGCGGGGACCGCGGCCAGGGAGGCGCCCGACGCCAGCTCGCCCGACCACGGGGCCGCGTCGCAGCCCGAGGGCGTGTCACAGGTGCGGACCGCGATCATGACGTTGGCGCCGGCCGCGGCCCGGACGGTGAACTGGATCGCGGTCAGCGCGGCCACCGCGGTGTCGCCGGTCGTCAGGAGATCGCGGACCGAGCTGACGAAGGTCGCGGTGGTCGGGGTCGGGCCGAGGTCGTCGTCGCGGAACCGGACGGTCAGCCAGGACTCGGGCAACGAGCCGCCGTTGTTCGACATGAACGACAGGCCCCAGGTGGCGGTCAGGGCGTCGCCGGTGAACGCGGTCGGCGCGAACCGCTCGACGCCGTCGAAGCGGAAGCGCGACTCGAGCTGGGTGTTGTCGCCCATGCTGCGCAGGGTCGTGGTGATGTTGGCGCCACCGCCCGGGACGTCGATCAGGTAGCCGGTGTCGACGCCGGTGACCACCGCGCCGTTCGGCGTGTCCAGCGTGAACACCGCGGTGCCGCCGGCGTTGGTGCCGCCGACGGTGGCCGACTCGAAGCGCTCGGCGCGGCCCTCGGCCGGGCGCAGGCGCGCCGCGGGGAAGGGCCCGGCGCCGTCGGGACCGCTGGCGATCGACAGGCGCGACTTGGCGCCCAGGGCGGACTCGGTGGTGTCGTAGACGACGTCGTGCCAGCCGGTCGCCAGGGTCAGGTCGCCGGTGGTCACGTCGAAGATGCCGTCGCCCAGGTTGCTGATGATCGCCTGACCGTCGATCCACAGGCGATAGCCGTCATCGCTCTCGACCTGCAGCCGGTAGGTGCCCCCGGTGGCGATGAAGAACTGTCCGGCCCAGCGCACCGCGAAGGTGTCGTTGGCGGTGATGCCGAGATCGCCCGGTCGGTTGAAGCCCCAGTCGACGTTGGCGGCGTCGGCGCTGGCGATGGTCGTGCCGCGGACGTCGTTCCACCGCGCCTCGTCCCAGCCGGTCAGGGCCAGGCCCGAGATCGCGTCGACCCGACACCGGGTCAGCCAGCGCGAGATCGTGACGCCGTCGAGGCGCGGGTACAGATCGACCCCGCCGCCGCGCTGGGCCAGCGCCATGCGCACGCCGTACCAGCCGGTGGTCGGGGCGTTGTAGGTCGCGGTGTCGACGGTGCCGACGTTGGTGCCGAGGACCGTGGTGAAGCTGTCGCTGCCCGGCGGCGCGAGCTCGAGGAAGGCGTGGTCGTCGGCGGTGAGGTCGAGGTTGTGGGCGCCGGCGGTGAGGTACAGCTCGCCGAACCACCACAAGGTCCAGTCGCCGCCGTCGGTGATCCCGACCCCGGCCGGGAAGCCGCCGCTCGGCAGGTTGAGATCGACGGTGCGGGACAGGCCGTACTTGCTCGGGGTCGCCGGGATCACGGCCCAGGTCGCGGTGGTGCCGTCGTCGAACAGCCGGCTGTTCGACCCACCGGCGCACAGCGAACCCTGATAGTAGGCGCGCGGGGCGACCGCGCCCGCGGCCTCGACGCGGGTCTCGACGTAGGTCGGCCCATCGCGGCCGAAGTCGGCGGCGGTGTCGTCGATCATCATCCGTCCGGTGAGCGGCCCGGCGTCGGGGCCGGTGCCGGCGTCGGGATCGGGCGTCGCGTCGGGGCCGGCGCCGGCGTCGGGATCGGGCGTCGCGTCGGGATCGGTGCCGGCGTCGGGATCGGTGGTCGCGTCGGGGTCGGCGGCGTCCTGATCGTCGCTGGCGTCTGGCGAGACGGATTGCCCGCGCGGGTCGAAGGCACAGGCGCCGAGGGAAGCGGCCGCGAGGACGAAGACGACGCGGTTCATCGCCGTTATCGTACCGCCGGGGTAGGGCCGAGGTCGACGTGGCTGCCGTCCCTACCTCGCGGCACACCTGCGCGAACGCGGTTCGGCGCGGTGGACGGCTCGCCCACCTATCGCTAGCGTCGCGCCGTGCCCGCGCCAGACTTCGTCCCCCTCGATCACGCCCGGTTTCGCCGGGTCGATCGCAACATCTTCGTCCGCCGCGTCGTCGCCGACTGCATGAGCCACGGGTGCGTGCAGGTCGCCGACGAGGGCGTCGCGCTGCCGCGCCCCCGGCCGCTGCTCGAGGCCTGCTGTCAGTACGGCGCCGACGTCGACCTGGCCGAGCGCGACAACATCCTCGCCCACGCCGCGCAGATCCGATCGCTCCTCGACGTCGCCGCCCAGGACGCGCCGTGGTTCACGACCGAGATCCAGATCGATCCCGACTACCCGTCGGGCCAGCACGTCCGCACCGCGACCCACCAGCGCGCCGACGGCGAGGTCGGCTGCGTGTTCCTCGCCCATGACCGGCGCGGCTGCGCGATCCATCGCGCCGCGCTCGAGGGCGGCTGGGACTTCCATCAGGTCAAGCCGCACATCTGCCGCCTGTTCCCGATGAGCTACGAGGACGACGCGATCTGCATCTCCGACGACTACGAGGACTACGACTGCGCCGACGCCGCGGGCGCGCCGACCCTGTACCGGGTCGCGCGGCCGACCCTCGACGCGGTGTTCGGCGCCGAGCTGGTCGCCGCCCTCGATCGGGTCGAGGCGACCGTGCCCGCGCCGGGGCTGGTCACGCTCGGCAAGAAGTCGTAGCGCGGACACCGCTCCGGGGTGGTCGTCGGGTAGAGATCGGGTAGCTGCGGTGCGGGCCGCGCCGCGCTGGCGTCTCGTCGATTCACGTTCGATCTCGAGGGCTTGGCCCGGCAGGTGGGGCCCGGCGGTTTCGATGAGGACGGAATCTTGTGGGGTGGCCGGAACGAATTTCGGCGACTTTCTGCCGGCTCGCTGCGTCTTCGCACCGTGACCGATTCGATTCCCCGCGTCGTCCGCGTGCTGCGCGAGCTGAGCGCTCGCCGCACGAACTCGCTCCCGGCCGTCGAGGGTGAGCACCGACCGGAACCGGGTGAGGATGCGCGCACCGAGCCGTTCATCGGGCGGGTGCCGCCGCCGCCGTCGCCGGACCGCCGGTAGCGGGGGCGGCGCGGGTTGGCTACACTGCGGCCGGTGAGCCTGACCCGCCGCATCCTGGAGAGCGCGCGCTCCGGCCTGTCGCAGTTGACGTCCCTGGTGATCGTCGACGACGAGCCGCTGTCGAACGTCGAGGCGGCGGCGCTCGAGGTCGAGCTGGCGGCGCGCAAGGCGGCGCGGACCGGGACGCCCGGGACGTCGGCGATCGCGCGGCTGGCTGGGGCGAGCGGGCGCGCCGAGCGGGCCCGGCTGGCGGCGGCGCGGGCCCAGCGGATCCAGGGCGCGGCAGCGGCCCGCGCAGCGGCCGACAAGCGCGCGGCCGACGAGGCCTTCCGGCGGATGAAGGAGCAGGCGGCGCGGGGCGGCGGCCCGGCGAGCGGCGGTGGTGCGGGGACGGGCGGTGGCGCGGGGGCGGGCGGTGGCGCGCGGCCGCGGCCCAAGGCCGGTGCCGACGCCCAGGTGGCGGAGTGGTACCGCACGCTCAACCTCGCGCCCGGCGCTGACTTCGCCGAGGTCAAGGCGTCCTACCGCGCGCTCATGCGCAAGTACCACCCCGACATGCACGCCGGGAACCCGGGCAAGCAGAAGGCCGCCAACGAGCTGTCGATGAAGGTGACCGCGGCCTACAACGGCCTGCAAGAGCACCTCGGCAAGTAGCGCGTCGGCGCGTCGCACCGCAGCGAGCCGCACCTGCGGCAAGGGCATCGCGGCAAGCGCGCCTCCGCACGTAGCGCGACGCGGGCGGCCGGCGGTACGATGGTCGCGATGTATCGCTTCGGGCTCGTGGTCCTGGCCGGGTGTTCCAGCTACGGCCTGGGCGTATCGCAGACCTCGACGGTCGGGCGGGTCGAGCGCGAGGCCGCCGACATGACGATCGAGCGCCGCAGCGGCGAGTTCACCCTCCACGGCCGGCGCGGGCCGTGGTTCGCGTTCTTCGACGCCGGCCTGGGCGTGTTCTCTGTGCGGCAGCGCAGCGGCGGCCAGGCCCTGGAGACCGACGAGCTCGGCCTGGGCATCCGCGAGGCCATCGGCGCCGGCTACCGGTTCGAGCGCGGCCCGCTGTGGCTGACCCCGTTCGCGAGCTTCTCCGGCCCGATGGTCATGGCGCTCGTGGATGTCGAGGAAGGCGGTGATTTCGAGCAGAGCGAGCTATCCGGCGGACTCGGGGTCGGCGTCGAGGTGGCCCTGGCGCGCGACGGCGTGTCGCCGTTCGTGCGGCTGGCGGTCGAGCAGACCACCGGCTACGCCGCCGGCGCGCTGGCGCCGTTCACGCCCGACGACGAGCTGTCGACCCTGGGGCCGGCGGTGACGATCGGGTTCCGGGCGACGGTGAGCGGGGGTGACCGATGAGGTGGACCGCGGCGCTCGTGACCGCGTTCGCGCTCGTCGGCGCCGGCTGTGGTGCGACCCTGACCGCGTCGTCGGGGAACGCCCTGGTCGCGCCGGGCACGGCCAGCGGCACGACCACCAGCGTGCGCCTGTACGACCGCGGCGGACCGGCCAGCAAGCTGGTCTTGAAGGTCCTGACCTTGTCGGCCAGCGCGGTGGCCTTGGCCGGCGCCGCCAGGCCGGTCGGCACGACCACCTCGTCGTCGAGCCGCGACGAGTGCTACGGCTCGAGCTGCCAGCGGGTGACGACCACGACCACGACCACGACCTACGTCGTCGACCCGGCGACCGGGCAGCAGGTGGCGGCGACCCAGGCCGCGATCGACGACGCGATCGCGACGACGCCGTACCGCGCGTTCCCGTTTGAGACGATCGTCGAGCTGGCGACCGACAGCCTGGGCGGCGACACCTCGGGCTGGATGGCCTGGTACTTCTACGCCCCGCCGGCTCGTCGGGTCGGGCCGGTGGCGGTGGCGTTGGCCGGAGGCCTGGGCGCCGGCCAGCTCTCGATCGCGGCCCGCGAGCGCAAGGTGCTCGTGCCGGCGGGTGGGGGCTTCGCCGCCGGCACGGTGATGGCGCCGTCCGAGCACGCCTACGTCGGCACGCCGCTGCGGCTGACGATCTATCCACGGCCGTGGCTGTGGACCTACGCCCAGGCCGATCTCAACTGGGCCTCGGCGTGGGAGGACTGGTTCGACCCCGACGAGCGCGATGACATCGAGGCCAACCCGTGGCGCATCGGCGCGCGCGCGCGCTGGCGGCGGGTCGAGGTCGGCGTCGAGTGGCTGTCGGATCGCCTGAGCGCGCAGGCCAGCTCGCTCGGCGTGGAGGCCGGCTTTGTCTACTGAGCGTCGTCGCGCTCGCGTGGCCGGTGCGCTGGTGGCGCTCGCGACGGGTGCCGCGACAGCGGTCGCGCAGCCCACGCCGCCGGTCGAGGCTGCGCCGCCGGTTGAGACGCCGCCGCCGCCGGTCGAGACGCCGCCGCCGCCGGTCGAGACGCCGCCGCCGCCGGTCGAGGCTGCGCCGCCGACGGTCGAGGCTGCGCCGCTGGTCGAGGCTCCGCCGCCGCCGGTCGAGCCGCCGCGGCCGGCACCGCGGCGCGACGCGCGTGGGCTGGTCCTCGGCTTCGAGCTCGGCGTTGGCCTCGCGCCCGGCGGCGAGGGCGTCTTCGGGCCCGGCCTCGGCAAGGCCATCGTCGTCGGCTATCGCATCGGTCGCTTCGGCTTCGAGTACCGCCTGGCCGAGTCGTACGATCTGCGGGCGTCGACGGCGGGCCTGCGCGACGCCGGTGTGCGTGGCGCCCTCGACCTCGCCGGTGGAGGCTTCCGCTACCTGCTCGCCGAGGGCGCGATCCTCCCCGAGATCTTCCTCGGTGGCGCGCGGCTCGAGCGCCCGCTCTTGCTCGCCGACGCCACCCGCGCCCGGCAGTTCGGCGTCGGGCTCGCGGTCGGCGCTGGCGTCGCGTACCCGATCGGCGGCGGCCTGCTCGCCACCGCCGAGCTGCGCGGGTACCTCGTGCAGTGGGACAACCCGCCGGGGGTGGTGGCCTCGGCGCCGATGGACACCGACGCTGGCACCTCCTTCACCGCGACGACCGACGTCGGAGACGTGGTCCCGCTGACCGTGTCGACCGGGCTGCGCGTGTTGTTCTAGCGGGCCGGATCGCGAGACCGAGACCGAGACCGAGACCGAGACCGAGACCGAGGCGGAGGCCGAGACCGAGACCGAGGCGGAGGCCGAGACCGAGACCGAGACCGAGGCGGAGGCGGAGACCGAGACCGAGGCCGAGACCGAGACCGAGGCCGAGGCGGAGGCGGAGGCGGAGGCGGAGACGAGGCGGAGACCGAGCTCCTCGCGCGGACGAGCGGGGAAGATCTGCGACTGGCATCGTATATAGGGCGTGACCGCGCTACCGCTGTCGACGGCCTCCCGATCGATCCACGTCGCTGCAGAGGGTTGCCGATGATGCGCGACCGCGCGGGGGAGGAAGGACCCGATGGACCGACCGCCGGGTCATCCGGCGGGACCCCCGGCAAGCGCACCGCATCAGAGCGGCTCGCAGGCGTGCAGCGGCGTGCCGCGTCCGCGCCCGCGACGGCTCCGGCCGCGTCGACGACGGCCGCCGATGCCGGCGGCGATCCCTTCGGGCTACACCTGCTGCCGACGGCGAGCGGAGGCGCCGCGGTGGTCCAGCGCCAGGCCCACGTCGGCTGGGCCGGCGCGGGCGGGATGAATCGCGGTGAGGCGACGATCGGCGCCGACGGTCGGGCGGCTGCCCAGGGCGTGCGGCGCGTGCCGCTCGAGGGGCTGACCACGGTGGCCGCGGAGCGCGGTCAGGGCCGCGCGATCGTGCTCATCCCGCCGAGCGTGGCGGCAGCGCCGGCCAACGCGACCATCGACGCGCTGGTGCATCTGCACGGCAACGGCGCCGCCCGCTACGACGACCACGGCCACGCGCCGATGGACGTGCGCATCTACCACCTGGAACAGCAGCTCATGGCGAGCCAGCGGCTGATCGGCATCTTGCCGCAGTCGAACAACCCGGGCAGCGACGGTCAGTTCGGACCGCGCGGCGGGTTCCATCCCGGCGACCTGGTGGCCGAGGTCTTCGAGGTGCTGCGGGCGCGGCAGCCGCCGGCCCTGCCCGCCAACGTGCAGCGCGGTCAGCTCACGCTGTCGGCCCACAGCGGCGGCGGCACCGAGCTGCGTCGGCAGATGGCGCGCGAGCTCGACGCCAGCGGGGGTGACGCGCCGGCCCTGCCTGGCGACGCGATCAACCACGTCATGCTGTTCGACTGCATCAACAGCTCGGCGCCGCGGCATCACGGCGACGACACCGACGGCTACGTCGGGCCGAACGGGATCTTCTGGCGCTGGACCCGCCACCGCCTCGAGCGCGACCTGGCCGCCCTCGCCGGTCGGTCCGAGGCAGAGCGACTCGCCTATCTGGCGACCAGCACGCGGCTCATCGGCACGTCGAGCAACGACAGCGATCCCGCCGACCCCGGCGCGTATCCGCGGCGGTGTCGCAAGCTGCAGCGGCTGATCGATCAGTGGTTCGACGGCCACGCGACCGCGTTCCCGCGCGGCGGTGGGACCGGGGCGCCGACCGTCGGCGACCTGTGGCACGACAACTACGTCGCGACCCTGCGGGCCGGCGGCGAGCACGTCGAGGTGCTGGCTCATCGCGACAACTTCGCGCGCGCGCTGGCGCACCTGCCGGGCCAGGGGACGGCGACGACCGCGACGAGCGCCGCGACCACCGCGACGGCGGCGACCGCGACGACGGCGACCGCGACCGCGACGAACACCGCGACGACCGCGACGACGACGACGACGACGACGACCACGACGACCGACGCGACGACCGCCACCGCCACCACGCCGCCCGCCCACGAGGGCCACGCCGAGCCGACCGCTCACGAGTCGCCGCGGGCCGCGACCCGCGGCGTCCGCGATCGGCCCTTCGCCGCGGCCGACATGGACGATCGCGCCGGCAGCCCCGAGGAGGCCGACTTCATCCGCGAGGTCTACCAGGCCCAGCTCGGCGGCATGAACCTGCGGCGGTTTCACCCCGCGGTCGACCCGTCGGAGTTGACCACCGTCGAGGGCGTCCGGGTGCGCGAGGTGATCGCCGCCGACCTGAGCGCGCTCCTGGCGGCCGCGCGCGCGGCTCTCGAGGCTGCCCAGGGCGACGCCGCGGCCGCCGATCACGCCGCCGCTGCGCGGACCCGTTCGGTCGGCGTCCACAACGGCTACCGCGACATGGTCACCGAGCGCGTGGCGTGGATGGACACGATGCGTGGCCACCTCGCGCGGACGGCCGCGCACCGCGCGACGCTCGACGACGGCCCGTTCGGCGCGGCCGCGCACCGCGAGGCCCTGCGGTTCATGCGCGGCGCGAAGGCAGTGCCGGGCTTTAGCAACCACTCCCAAGGGCTGGCGGTCGACTTCAAGACCACGGTCGACGGTCACGGGCTGGGGCCGTCGACGTCGCAGCGCCCGGCGTGGCGGCGGGCGTGGTTCTACGAGTGGCTGCGCGCGCACGCCGGGAGCTTCCACTTCCGGCCGATCGCGACCGAGGAGTGGCACTACGATCATCGAGAGGGAGGCGCCGGCTTGCCGTCCCACGATCACTGAGGCCGAGACCGAGACCGAGGCCGAGACCGAGGCCGAGACCGAGGCCGAGGCGGAGACCGAGACCGAGACCGAGGCCGAGACCGAGACCGAGGCCGAGACCGAGGCCGAGACGGAGGCCGAGACCGAGGCCGAGGCCGAGACGGAGACGGAGACCGAGGCCGAGACGGAGACCGAGACCGAGACCGAGACCGAGACGGAGACCGAGGCCGAGGCTGTGGGGTCAGCCGGTCTCGGCGCGGTAGCGGGACCAGTCGCCGTGTTCGATCCGGACGCCGTGGCGGGCGAGCTCCGGCGAGGTCAGGGCATAGAGCCACACCCACTGTGGCCCGGTCGCGGTCGTGGCCTCGACCATCACCCGGATGAAGTCCTCGCCCTCGAAGGCGTCGAGGAGCGGGAACGCGGCGGCCAGCTCGCGCAGGCGGAGCACCTCGCCGACTACCGCGCCGCCGTCGTCGGGGACGACGCCGGGGTAGCCGCTGGGGAACGCGTAGAGCGAGCCGCGCACCGTCGCGGCCTCGGAGCCGACGACGAACGGCGCGATCACGTCGCGGGCCGACTGTCCGGTCCGTAGGGAGCCGTACACGAACAGCCGATCGACCACGGTCGCCGGCAAGGTCCTGCGATCGTCGCGGGCCACGCCTCGGTTGTAACAGGTCCGGTGGTCCGTCGCATCGTGAAGATCGACCGTGGTACCGTCGGCGCGGTGCCTCGCTCGCTGTCACCGCGCGCTCGCAAGCTCATCGCCGCGGGGCTGGTGGGCGCGGCGATCGGCGTCCTGGCCGCGGTCCTGGCCTACCTGCGGCCGGCGATCCTCGAGGGCGGCGAGCTGTGGAGCTACGACCTGCGGGCGCGCGCGGCGGCGCGGTCGGCCGAGGCGTCGCCGGAGATCGTGCTGGTCGAGGTGTCGGAGCAAGACATCGAGGACGCCGAGGACAACCTCGACGTGACCTGGCCGTGGCCGCGGGCGATGTACGGCTACATCGCGGCCTACGCCAAGACCGCCGGGGCCAAGGTCGTGGTCTTCGACTGGCTGTTCCAGGATCGCGGCCAGTACTCGGTGGGCGACGCCGAGGAGTTCGCCCAGGCGATGCGCGACGCTGGCAACGTCGTGATCGGCCTGGCGCTGACCCGCGAGCCCCTGGTCGCGCGATCGCGGACCGGGGCCTGGGCGGCCAAGCTGCGCACGTTCGCGACCGCGGCCGAGGCGACCGCGGCGGCCCACAAGCTCCTGGCCTGGAACACCCGGGTGTTCGTCGTCCCCGACGGCGCCGGCCACGCGCTGTGGTACGGCGGCAAGGATCACGCGGCCGACGTGGTCGCGGCCTGGCGGCGGATGTCGTCGGCCGAGGAGCTCAGCGAGGTCTTCGCGCCGCCGACCGAGCCGACCGAGCCGACCGAGCCGACCGAGCCGACCGAGCCGCCGCCGCCGACCGAGCCGACCCCGCGCGAGCTGACCGCCGCCGAGCTGGCCGGCGAGATCACGGCGACCACGATCATCACCGACCGCGACGGCCTGCTCGGCGGCGACGGCGGGCTGGCGATCGAGCGCAAGGACGGCCTCGATCCGCCGCTGGCGGTGATCGCCGCCGCGCCGCGCCGCACCGGCAACGTCTACCAGGGCACCGACGCCGACGGCATCATGCGCCAGCACGCGCCCCTGGTCCGCCACGGCGATCGGCTCTATCCGTCGCTGGCGCTGGCGGCCTACCTGGTCGCCCACCCGGAGGTGGCGGCGACGCTGGCCGACCACCACCTGCGCCTGACCATGCCGGGCGCCGCAACCCGCGCCATCCCCCTCGACGAGCGCGGTCGGTTCAGCCTGCGCTTCTACGGCGCCGGGGTCTACCCGCGGATCGCCGCCTACGACCTCCTTCGCTCGCAAGCGCAGCTCGACGAGGGCCAGGCGCCAACGGTGGGCTTCGAGCGCCTGCGCGGCAAGTACGTGATCGTCGCCGCGACCGCCCAGGCCCTGCGCGACGTGCGGATCACGCCGCTCGGCACCCCGGTGCCGGGCTCGGAGATCCTGGCCGCGGCGATCGACAACCTCGAGTCGGGACGGGTGATCGCGCGGGCATCACGCGGCGAGGACGCGGTCGCCGCGTTCCTGCTATGTGCGCTGGTCGCGGTGCTGGTGACCGCGGTGTGGGGCGCGACCCGGCGGACCTTGGTCGCCCTGGCCGCGACGACCGCGATCACGACCGCCTCGCTCCTCGGCTACTGGTGGCTCGCGCGCTGGGCCTTCGTCGCCGGCGGCGACTGGTACGCGGTGGTCACGCCCTGCCTGGGCGCGGTGACCTCGGTGTTCGCGATCATCCTCGTGACCTCGGCGGCCGAGCGGCGCAATCGCCGGTTCGTCCAGGAGGCACTGGGTCGCTACACCTCGCCGGCCTTGGTCAAGGAGCTGATCGAGCATCCCGAGCACCTGTCCCTCGAGTGGGGCGAGCGCCGCGGCATGACGGTGTACTTCTCCGACCTCGCCGGGTTCACGACGATCAGCGAGGGCCTGTCCCCCGAAGATCTGGTGGCGCTCCTGAACGACTACCTGACCCACATGACCGATCTCGTGCTGGCCCACGGCGGCGTGGTCGACAAGTACATCGGGGACGCGGTGATGGCGTTCTGGGGCGCGCCGATCCCCAACGCCGATCACGCCGCGGCCGGGGTCCGGTGCGCGATCGCGATGCGCGCGAAGTGCGACGAGCTGCGCCCGCAGTGGAAGGCCCGCTACGGGGTCGAGCTCCACGCCCGCGCCGGGCTGTCGTCGGGCGACGCGGTGGTCGGCAACATGGGCTCGCGCCACAAGTACAACTACACCGTGATGGGCGACATGGTGAACCTGGCGTCGCGGCTCGAGGGCGCCAACAAGCCCTACGGCACCAGCCTGATGATCTCCGAGGCCTGTCAGGCCAAGGTCGCCGAGCTCGTCGTGACCCGCGAGCTCGACTTCCTGGCGGTCAAGGGCAAGGAGCGCCCGGTCCGGGTGTTCGAGGTCATGGGCGAGGTCGGCCGGGTCGGCGCCGACGTGATCGCGCTCACCGAGGCCTTCGCCGCGGCGCTGGCGCGCTACCGCGACCGGGATTTCGCTGGCGCCGAGGCCGCCTTCACGGAAATCTTGATGAAGCATCCCGACGACGGACCGTCCAAGGCCTACGTCGAGCGGTGCCAGACCTTGCGCGCGGACCCGCCGGGCCCAGACTGGGACGGCGTGTGGCACCTGAAGGAGAAGTAGATGCGACAACGAAGCAGATGGATCTCGGGAGCGATCGCGGCGGTCATGCTGACGGCGGCGACGGCGGCGGTGGTGGCGGCGCCCAAGGCCGGCTCGGTCGTGACCGTGCGGGTGATGAGCGCCAAGGTCATGAAGTCGCCGAAGTTCATCGGCCCGTCGGCCGGCGCCGTGGCGCGCGGAGATCAGCTCACGATCGCCGAGATCAAGGGCGACTGGTACCGGGTGACCGGCGCGGCCAAGGGCTGGATCAACCGCACCAACGTGATGGAGGGCAAGGTCGCGCTGTCGAGCAAGCCGGGCGGCGGCGGCACCGCGTCGCGCGACGAGGTCGAGCTGGCCGGCCGCGGCTTCACCCCCGACGTCGAGGAGGAGTATCGCGGCAAGCACCCCGATCTCGACTTCAGCCACGTCGACGCGATCGAGGCGACCGGCGTCGACTTCGCCGAGCTCGAGGCCTTCGTCGCCGAGGGTGAGCTGGGAGGTGCGCCGTGACCCGGCCGGCGCTGGCAGCGGCGCTGGCCGCGGCGGTGGCCCTGGCTGGCTGCAAGCTCAGCCTGACGCCCGAGGGTCTGGCCAAGACCTGGGACGCGATCACCGACGCCCAGAAGGAGCTGACGCCCGAGAACGAGTACTGGACCGGGCGATCGGTGGCGACCAACCTCCTGGCCCGCCACGACTACCAGTACGCCGACGCCGAGGCCCTGCAGGCCGGCCGCCTCGAGGGCGTGACCGCCTACGTGTCGGCGGTCGGCGGGGTGATCGCGGCGTCGGCGATGGAGACCCGGCGCGACGGCGATCGACCGGCGCCGATCGGCGGCTGGCACTTCACGATCGTCGAGAGCGACGCGATCAACGCCTTCGCCGCCCCCGGCGGCTGGGTCTTCGTCACCACCGCGGCGGTCCAGGCGGCGCGGTCCGAGGACGAGCTGGCGGCGCTCCTGGCCCACGAGGTCGCCCACGTCGTGCGCGGTCACGCGCTGGGGTCGATCAAGAAGGGCCGCTGGGCCAACGTCGCCAAGACCGCCCTCGACACCTCGGTCACGCTCGATCAGCAGGCGCTCGGTGAGCTGACTCAGGTGTTCGAGGGCGCGATGGACGACATGATCGACAACACGCTGGTGAAGGGCTACTCGCGCGACACCGAGTTCGAGGCCGACAAGGTGGCGATGGCGATCTTGGCCCACGCCGGGTACGACCCTCAGGCGTTGGTCCGCTACCTCGGCACGCTCGAGGAGCACCACGGCGGCGGTGGCGGCGGGTGGAGCGCGACCCACCCCAAGCCGAGCGATCGCATCGCCAAGGTCTCGGCCCAGGCCCAGACCTTGGGCGCCCGCGCGGTGCCCAAGGTGCGGATCAAGCGGTTCGAGGTCGCGATCGAGAAGCTGTAGCGCGCCGGCGCGGATCACTCGGGGTGGCGGGTCGACCACTCGGCGACCACCGCGGCGAGGTCAGGGCGATCGGGCGCGCTCGCGGCGATCCGCCGGGCCACCGCCGCGGTGGCGCGGGCCGCGGCGCGCTGGCCCAGGCGCCACTGGGCCTCGGCGAGGATCGCGTGGGTCTCGACGACGATCAGCAGGTCGAGATCGGTGCGCGGGGCCAGGGCGGCGGCCCGCGGCGCGAGCAGCGCGCGGGCCTCGGCGGTCCGGCCGGCCGCGAGGTGGGTCTTGGCCAGCTCGACCCGGAGGTTGTGGACGCCCGGGTGATCGTCGCCGACCGTGGCCTGGCCGATCGCCAGGGCGCGGATGAACGCGGCGCGCGAGTCCTCGAGGCGACCCTGCTCGCGGGCGACGTAGCCGACCATGAGCAGCGGATCGATCAGGTCGCCGTCGTTTGGGCCGTCGGCGGCCTCGATCCGCCGGACGATCTCGGCGCCGGTCTCGGCCGCGCGGTCGAGTTGCCCCATCCCGACGTAGGCGATGCCCAGGCGGTTGAGCAAGCGCGCGATCTGATCGGCGTCGTCGAGCTTGCGCGCGATCTCTAGGCCGCGCTCGAGCTGCACGACGCCGGCGGGGTCGCCGCGCTTGATCCGCGCGAAGCCGACGCTGCCGAGGACGTCGAGCAGGCGGTGGTCCTCGGGGCCGTACCAGGCTCCGAGGTCGGCCAGCGCGCGATCGCCCAGCGCGATCGCCTGATCGAGCTGGCCGAGGTTCTCGTGGGCCATCGCCGCGAGCACCCGGTAGCGGGCCACGGTCGGATGGCGGAAGCCCCAGTGGGCCACGCCAAGCGCGACCGCGCGTTCGGCCGCGCTCGCCGCTTCCTGGTAGCGCCCGGCGTTGGCCAGCTCGGCGGCGAGGTTGTACTGATCCGAGGCCGGCCAGCTCGGTGGCGCGTCGGGATCGCGCGCGGTCTGCGCGATCAGGTCGCGCAAGGTGGCGAGGGCGTCGTCGTGGCGGCTGGCCCGCGAGGCGACCGTGACCGAGGCGCTCTCGGCCCGGCGCACCACGTAGCGGTCGCCGGTGCCGGCCGCCAGGGCGCGGGCCAGGTCGAGCGCCAGGGCGGCCTCGCCCGGACGGTCCTCGAGGGCCAGGCCGGAGGCCAGATCGGCCAGCGCGTAGGCGGCCGCGCCATCGGCGCCGGCCCCGAGGGCGAGCGTCGCCGCCTCGCGGAACGCCGCGAGACCGGCCGTGTCGTCGCCGGCCTCGGCGGCGATGTTGCCGTGGGTGGTCAGGGCCCGGGCGACGACCGGGGCCCAGCCGCTGGCGCGGGCGGCCTCGACGGCGCGCTGGCCCTTGCCGACCGGATCGAGGTGGCCGCGATCGAGCTCGGCGGCGCGCGCAGTCGCCAGCAAGCGCTCGGCGAGGTCGACGCGAGCGCGGGCGGCGGGGTCGGCCGGCGGCGCGACCTCCTTGGCCAGGGCCGCGACGTCGGCGCACACCGTGAGATCGGGGAGCAGCTCGAGGGCGCCGAGGGCGCCGGCGCGGGCCTCGGCGCCCGGCGTCGCTAGCGCGGTCAGGACCGCGTCGAGCTGGGTCCGCGCTCGCGCCAGGCAGCGCATCCGGCGATCGAGGAGGTCCTCGCTCTGCGAGCGCGCGACCCGGGTGGCGCGGCAGGCGTCTCGGTGGCTCGTCGCCCACGCGCGGGCGTAGGCGTCGAGGCGCGGCGCGAGCGACGACCACTCGGAGGCGAGCAACTTGCGGAGCGGCGCGGCGCGCGTCGGCGACCACACCGCGGCGATCAACGTCGGGCCATCGCCGCACGGCGCCGGGCCGCGCTGCGCCGACAGGGTCAGCGGCACCGCGATCGCCGCGGCCAGGGCGGCGCCACCGCCGACCCAGGCCAGCCGTCGTCGGGCCGCGCCGGGATCGCGGCGCAGCTCGCGGACCAAGGTCGCCAGATCGGGCCACCGCGCGTCGCGCTCGGCGCGCAGGCCGCGGCGCAGCGCGGCCACCACGTGGCGAGGCACGCCGCGGATCCGTCGGCGCTCGTCGCCGACCGCGGGCGGTGACGACGAGATCGCCGCGCGCACCTGCTCTGGCGTGTCGCCGGCGAACGGCCGGGCGCCGTACAGCGCCTCCCACAGCGACGCGCAGAACGCGAACTGATCGGCGCGGGCGTCGAGATCGGCGCCGGCGAGCTGCTCGGGCGGCATGTAGGCCGGGGTCCCGACGATCGCGCCGGCGCGGGTCGCGGTCAGCGTCGGCGCGGGCGCTCCGTCGGACGCCGCCGTCAGCGCGCCGTCGTCGTCGAGGATGGCGCGGACCAGGCCGAAGTCGGCGACCCGCGGCCGATCGTCGTCGCCGACCAGCAGGTTGTCGGGCTTGAAGTCGCGGTGGATGAGGCCGGCGGCGTGGGCCGCGGCCAGGCCGTCGCCGGCGGCGGCGTACAGAAGGACGATCGCGCGCCAGGTCCGCGGCTGGCGCGCCAGCCAGGTCCGCGCGGTGCCGCCGCCGACGTACTCCATGGCCAGGAACACCCGACCGTCGTGCTCGCCGACCTGATGGACCACGACGACGTTGGGGTGGGCCAGCTTGGCCAGGGCCGCGGCCTCGCGTTCGAGGCGCGCCAGGGCGCTGGCCGAGCGCGCGGCGCCGACCTTGATCGCCACGGTCCGATGCAGGCGCTCGTCGGAGGCCTCGTAGACCACGCCCATCCCGCCGCGCCCGAGGGGCTGGCCGATGCGATACTGGCCTGCGATCAGCGTGCCGGGCGCCAGGTCGACCTCGCCCGGCCCGGTGCGCGCGACCTCGCGCAGGAGCGAGCCCAGCGAGCCGACCGAGCCGTCGGCGGCGGCGGTGGTCGCGGCGGAGTCGACCGGATCGTCGTCGATGGCGTCGGTCATCCCAGGGCGCTCGCGCTCCCGAGCCCGGCGGCCTGCGCCAGGGCGCGCAGCTCGTCCTTGATCCGCTCGAAGCGCTTGCGCAGCGCGGCCGCGCGCCGCACCAGCTCGGGCTCGGTCAGCGTCTCGCCCTCGTCGGCCATGATCCGGGCGATGTCGCGCCACGGCAGATCGCGATCGACCCGCAAGACCAAGATCGCCTGATCGTCGGGGGTCAGGCGATCGCGCAGCGCCCGGACCTGATCCTTCACCTCGGTCAAGAGATAGGTCGCGGTCCGCGAGCGGACCTCGGCGGCGAGGTCGGCCCAGGCGTGAGACGGCAACGCGACCTGGCGTCGGCGAGCCGGGGTTCGCAGGGTCCGGGCCAAGGCGTGGCGGGCCAGGCGGTAGCACCAGGTGCGCAGGCTGGCGTCGCCGCGAAAGCCGGGCAGGCCGCGCCACAGATCGACCGCGAACACCGCGAAGGCGTCGCCACCGTCGGTCGGGCTGCGCGCGACCGCGGCCAGGTACTGGGCCAGCTCGTCGCCCCAGGCCCGCAGCACCACCGACGTCGCGTCGTCCCAGCGACCCCGCGCGCCCAGGGCGCGGACCTCGTCGTCGACCGCCGTGGAGGCCGGCGCCGGGGTGGACATCACCCCATCGTAACCCCGGTCGGGTGACCGCCCCAACGGCGATCGGCGCCCAGGCCATCGCACCTACATCGATCGCATCGGGATCGCGGCCGCGTCGATTGACCCCAACCGAGGCCACCTGCGATGCTCATCCATGCGCTCGCAGGGAGGAGCGGGGGAGGGACCGGTGCGCACTCCAGGGGGCCCGTGACTACCCAAGCCTTGCCCGTCATCACCCGCGCCGCACTCGGCCTCGCCTTGATCGGCGCCCTGGCCGTCCCGGCTGTCGCGCAGTCGTCGCTCACCACCGAGGTGCCGGTCGAACGCATGCGCTGGATCGCCGATCGCGACGGCGTCCTCGACGTGCCCTGGGGCACGGTCTTGCCCAGCCTGTCGCTGGCGGTCGGCCTCGGCGTGTCCTACGCCAACGATCCGCTGACGATCTACCGCAGCAGCGGCGAAGGCCGCGAGCGGGTGGCGGCGCCGGTCTCCGATCGCACCGGCGCCGAGCTGGTGGCCGCCCTCGGGGTCAGCGACTTCCTCGAGTTCGGCGTGTCGATGCCGATGATCTTGCAGCAGTCCTCCAACGCCGGCGGGCTGATGTTGCCGACGACGTCGGCGGCGGCGGTCGGCGACCTGCGGGTCAACGGCAAGCTCGGCCTCCTGCGCCAGCGCCAGTTCGGCTTCGACCTGGCGGCCATGATCTCGGTCGGGTTCCCGACCGCGACCTCCGACACCTACGTCGGCGAGAAGGCCCCGGTGGCGGAGCCGGGCGTCGCGATCAGCCGGCGCTTCACCGACGCCTGGCGGGCCACCGCGTCGTTCGGCTACCGGGCCCGCGAGCGCAAGACCTCGCTGGTCCTGATCGTCGACGACGAGCTGGTGGCCTCGGTCGGCGTCGGCTTCCGGCTGGCCGCGGTCAAGGGCCCCGGCATCGAGCTCGGCACGACGGTGTCGGCGGCGACCGCGGCCGGCGACGCCTTCGGCTCCTTCGATCGCAACTACGTCGAGTGGAAGCTGGGCGGCGCGTTCTCGCCCATGCCCAGCATCTCGGTGATCGGCGGCGGCGGCCTGGGGCTGGCCCAGGGCTTCGGCACCCCGGACTGGCGGGTGTTCGCCGGCGCTCGCTTCACGCTGTCGGTCAGCGACTTGCTCTCGGGCGGCGGCGGCGGCGACGAGGTCGAGGTGCCCGAGCTCGAGCTGGCCAAGGTCGGCACGATCAGCGCCGCCGAGGTCAAGCCCGAGGCCACCGACGACGACGGCGACGGCTTCGTCGGCGACAAGGACATCTGCCCGAACCAGGCCGAGACCGTGAACGGCTACCTCGACGCCGACGGCTGCCCCGATCAGCTCCCCGATCGCGACGGCGACGGCCGCCTCGATCCCCAGGACACCTGCCCGGACGCGGCCGAAGATCTCGACGGCTTCGCCGACGACGACGGTTGCCCCGAGCTCGACAACGACGGCGATGGCGTGGTCGACACCGACGATCGCTGCCCGCTGGTGGCCGGGGTCGCCGCGGTCGCCGGCTGCCCCGACCCCGATCGCGACGGCGACACCGTGGTCGACCGCCTCGACAACTGCCCCGACGAGCCCGGCACCGTCGACAACGCTGGCTGCAAGGCCAAGCAGCTCGTGCGCCTGACCGGCGACAAGATCGAGATCCTCGACGCGGTCTACTTCCGCACCGACAAGGCCGACATCCGGTCGAAGTCGTTCAAGCTCCTCGACAACGTCGCGAAGGTGCTCGCGTCGCACCCGACGCTCAGCGTGCGCGTCGAGGGTCACACCGACGATCAGGGCAACGACGCCCACAACCTCGATCTGTCGCAGCGCCGCGCGCAGTCGGTGGTGGCGTACCTGGTCAAGAAGGGCATCGCCGCCGAGCGCTTGACCGCCCAGGGCTTCGGCGAGACCGCGCCGATCGCCGACAACAAGTCGAACAAGGGCCGGGCCGCCAACCGCCGGGTGGTGTTCGCGATCACGAGCGGCAACGACGGCGCGGTGATTCCGGATCCGGCCGCGACGCCGGCCCCGGCGACCCAGCCGACCCAGGCCCCGTAGGCGCGGCCGGCGGGGCGTCGGCGACCGGCGGGGCGTGCGATGTCACCGTGCCGGCACCGCGCCGCCACGGTGGCGACGAGCGGCGTGCGCACGTAGCGTAGCGAGATGGCGAACCCGATCCCGCACAACTGGGAGCTCCCGCAGGTGTTTCGCGACCGCTTCGGCACCCACGCCGGGCGGCAGCGCGTCATGCACGCCGACGGCCACCTGCTGATCGTGTTGCACGACGTCCCCGATCCCGAGGAACCCGGGAGCCGCACCGGTCGTCTGTTCTGGCGCAAGCCCGACGGGTCGTGGAAGGCGACCGGCTCGGGCGCGACCAACATCGCGGCCCTGCGCGCCCACGTCGAGGCCTTCGACGCCGCGGCCGAGCGCCTCGAGGCCAAGGTCGAGAGCGCGACCAAGGCCCGCGACTGGTTCGAGATCCTGAACGCCGCGGCGCCGCTCCTGCGCACGACCCGCAACCTGAGCCGCACCCTGCAGGAGGCCCGCGACCTGGCCAAGGGCGATCGCGAGCTGATCGCGGTGCGCGATCAGGCCCAGGAGATCGAGCGCGCGGTCGAGCTGCTCCACGGCAACGCCCGCGACGGCCTCGACTTCACCGTGGCGCGCAACGCCGAGGACAGCGCCGCGGCGACCAAGCACATGATCGAGGCCGGCCACCGCCTGAACCTGATCACCGCCACGTTCCTGCCCATCACCGCGCTCGGCACCGTCCTCGGCATGAACCTGGTGCACGGCCTCGAGGCCTGGCACCAGCCGTACACGTTCTGGATCGTGGCGGCGGTGGCGATCGTCGTCGGCCTCGTGGTCCGCGCGTCGCTGCCCAAGCCGAGCGCCACGCCGCCGGCCTGACTCAGCGTCGACGCTCAGCTCGGCGACCGCGGGATGCGATGCCAGCGTTGGTGGGTATCGCCGGTCGACACGCAGGTGCGATCGGTGATCGCCAGGCCTGGCGTCGACGCGGTCAGGCCGGTGCGGGCCGAGGCGCACAGGCTCGGCGCATGGTCGGAGCGTAGCTTGAAGACGCCGCCCGGCGCGGTCGGCCGCCAGCGCTGGTTGAGCTGACCGTGGCAGCCGTACTGCTGGACGAGCGCGCCCGAGGTGGTCGACGCGCCAGCGACGTCGAGGCACAGGCCGCTGGCGTTCGAGATCACGCGGAAGGTCCAGAAGTTCAGATCCCACTCGAGGTAGAACTGCTGCGCCTTGCCGCCGTGGCACGGATACTGGTTGACCGGGGTCTGGGGCGCGGCGCTGCCCCACGGGATGTCCATGCACATCTCGACGCCGGCGGTGGTGGTGGTAGCGAGGCTGAGCGGCCCCTCGACCCACAGGCTGCCAGCGTCGCGCAGCGCGCGGACCCGGGCCAGCTCGCCGAGGTTGGCGATCCACGACCGCGCCGCGAAGACCGGGTTGACCCAGGCGTTGGCCGACCGCCGCGGCCACGGCGGCGGCGGCGGCGGCGAGCCGGGCCCCCCGTCGATCGCGCTGGTCTGCGAGCCGTCGTTGGCCAGGGCCGCCATCAGGCCGAGGAGCGCGCCGTCGGTGCGGAAGCACGGGACGCCGAGGTCGAGCTCGGTGTAGGCCTGTCCGAACGCGCTGCCGACCAAGATCGGCACCGGCTGGTCGGGCAGGTAGGCCCAGGCGCTGCGCACCTCGACCAGGGTCGTCGGGCTGGTCGCCGCCGCGCACACCGCGGTGTTGGTCGGCAGGGTCGCCGTCGGATCGGCGAGGG
The DNA here is from genome assembly GCA_018057825.1 of Kofleriaceae bacterium. GTDB lineage: Bacteria > Myxococcota_A > Polyangia > Haliangiales > Haliangiaceae > UBA2376. The sequence continues at coordinate 66,957 of JAGPCY010000006.1, forward strand.
TCAGGGTGGGCGCGCCGCTGAACGGCGGGTCGACCTGGACGATCGCGAGCCGCGGGTCGTTCGGGTGGCGATCAAGGTGGCGACCGACGCGGGTCTGGGTCGGGCCGGGGGCTCCGTAGGTCACGGTCAGGTCGGCGCCGACGGTCGCGGTCGGCAGCGCGCTGGCGTCGAGGAGCGCCCGGCGGTGGTCGAGCAGCACGCCGGTGCGGAGCTGGCCGCCGACCTGGATCGCGACGACGTTGCGCGAGGCGGTCGCGGGGACGCCGTCGAGCTCGCCGGCGGTCGTCGCGCCGGTGGCGTCGGCGCCCGGCTCGAGGTTGGGGTCGGCACAGCCGACCACGAGGAGGAGCGCGGACAGCGCGGTCGCGCGGCACAAGGCGTTGGTCATGTCGGTCGCGACTGCATCGGTCGTGCCGGCGGTCGGCCGCGCCCGGGCCGGCGGCGGCGCGGCTTCGCGACCGCGGTCCCCGGGGACGTCGCGGAGCCCCAGGGGACGCGGCCCGACGGACGGCAACATCCCAATCCCGCTCCCGACCTCGATCCCGCTCCCGATCCCGACCCCGATCCCGATCTCGACCGCGCGCGCCGCGGCCGACCGATGAAGGTAGATCGCCGGCCCGGCCATCGTACTATCGGGTCATGAAGACCTCCGCCGCCCCCGAGACCACCGCTGGCGGCGAGGGCGCGTCGGCGGCAGCGGCCGCCGGCAAACGCAGCTTGGTGGCCAGTCGCTACCCGGCCCTGGCCCAGGCGCTCGGCGATCGCGGCGCCGCGGCGCCGTCGATCCACGACGCGGCGACCGCGGCGGTCGAGGGCAAAGACGGTGGTCGCGCGGTCGACGGCGAGGTCGCGGCGCGGGTCGGGGCCCACCTCGGCGCCGACTTCACGGGCGTGCGGGTGCACGACGATCCGCTGACGCAGCAAGCGACCCAGGCCATGGGCGCCCGCGCCTTCGCCTACGGCGCCGATGTCTTCCTCGGGCCGGGCGAGCACGGCGGCGACCTCGGCCTCATGGCCCACGAGCTGACCCACGTCGCCCAGCAGGGCGCGGCCGGCCAGCGCGCGCCGCAGCGGGCGGTGCAGGTCGGCGACGCCGGGACCCCGGCCGAGCACGAGGCCGATCGGGTGTCGGCCGAGGTCACCTCGGGCGCGCCGCCGGCGGCGCTGATCGTCGACGACGGTCCGGTGCAGCCGGGGCAGATGTTGAAGAGCCAGTTCATCGAGCAGCTCCGCGCCGAGGTCACCGCGGCGGCCGACGCCGAGCTCGGCCCGATCTACTCCGCGATCGGCTGCCCGTACATTGATCAGTACTTCGGTCGCTACGTCGGGCAACCGGCGGCGGCCGGCGAGGCGCTGCTCAAGCGGTTCGCGCCCTCGACCCGCGGCTCGCGCAGCGCGGCCGAGATGATCCCGATCGTCGTCGAGCGGGTCCGCCAAGGCGTGCGGACCTGGCGCGAGACCGGCGCCGCGCCGCCCGACCTGGCGGGCCTCGACGGCGGGGCCGCGACCGGCGGCGCATCGGCCCCGGCCCAGGCGCTGCGCGCCCCCGACGGCCGCGAGACCCTCGACTCGCTGGCGGCCTCGCTCGGCCCCGGTGAGGCGGTCGGCGGCGCCGTCGCCGCGCGCATGGCCGAGGCCGGCCTCGACGTCGCGGGCGCGCGGATCCACAGCGGCCCGGTCGCCGCGCGCAAGGCCGACGAGGCCGGGGCGTTGGCCTTCGCGGTCGGCGAGCACGTCGTCATGGGCGCCCAGGCGCCGGCCGCCGGCTCGCTCGAGGGCGACGCGCTGCTCGCCCATGAGCTGGCCCACGTCGCGCAGCAAGCCGACGCCGCCCGCGATCCGGTGGCCCGGCGCAAGCCGATCGACGAGGAGTCGAGCGCCGCCGAGGGCGCCGCCGATGCCACCGCGCTCGCGGCCATGACCGGCGAGAAGCGCGGCCTGCTCGATCGCCTCGGCGCCAAGACCGGGCTCCAACTCCAGCGCTGCAGCAAGCCGACCATGCCGGCCAACGGCGTCGCTCGCCACGTCAGTAACGCCATCACCGACGGACCCTACGGCTGGACCCAGGAGTTCGACGCCACCTTCAGCGACACCGAGATCAACGTCGTGCTCAAGCCGAAGATGATCCTCGACGCCGGCGTGACCCCGGAGCAGGCGTTGGACTTCAAGACCCGCTCGCGCGCGGCGTTTCGCACCCACTTCGACAACAAGTTCATCTTCACCGACACCGCGAACAACGTCGCGCGGCGGCTGCGCGTCGACGTCAACTGGGTCGACGCCGGCGAGCACTACCAGATCACGCTGCACCCGGCCGGCGGGCACTCCAATCGCCGCAACTGGTACATCGGCGACAGCGACACCGATCTGGCTCACGAGCTCGGTCACCAGCTCGGGCTCAAGGACGAGTACGTCGACGCCACCGCGCCCGACCGCGCCAACGGCGCCGCGCCCGGGGTCCACACCGACAACTCGCTCATGGGCAACTACCCGGTCGAGGGCGTCGGCGCGGCCTCGGTCAAGGACCGTCACGCCCAGGTCATCGCCGGCGAGATCGGCGGCGCGGTCGGGCGGACCTTCACCGTGTCGCGCGTGCCATGAACCGCCGTCGCGCCGGGACGCTCGCGCTCGCGCTCACGCTGGCGCTACCCTCTGCCTGCCACGACCCGCCGCGCCCGGCTGAACCGGCGCAGGAGATCTCGATGGACGACTCGCTCCGCCAGCTCGATCAACACCCTCGGCTCGCGGTCTCGATCCGCCAGGGCACCGAGCACTTCCGCGATGGCGTGGTCACGGTCACCATCCGGGGCGATGGCCTGGTCGTGGTCGATCGCCTCCGCGCCGGTACGCCGAGCCGGGTCGAGCAGCGCCTACCGCCCGAGCGAATCCGCGACCTCGGGCGCGCGCTGGCCGAGCACCGGGTGACCGCGGCGCGCACGTCAAAGCTGCCGCGCGAGCCCGGCGATACCCCGCTGGTCCTCCGCGTCGACGGCGGCGCCCGGCCGTTCCAGGCCGAGGTGTGGTACGGCGATCGCTACCAGGATCGCGATCTCGACGCGCTCATCCGGCTCGCCGACGCGCTGGTGACCGAGGTCGCGCCGCCCGCGCGCTGACGGCGGAGGATCGGCTAGATTCTGCCGCCGCGCCATGCTCGTCTCCCGCCCGACGCCCGTCGCCGACGCCTCGCCCGAGCGCGTCGATCGCCTCGACCGCACCGACCTCGCCTTCGGCCCGTGGCGCGTGCGCTGGGCGCCGTGGTCCGGGCTCGGCGCGATCATCTCCGGCCTGGTCCACGAGCGGCCCGACGTGGCGACGCCGGCCAACTACGTCGACGAGATCTTGCTCGCGCCGCCCTACCGCGAGGCGTTCTTCGCGTTGATCGACCAGGCCGGCCTGGTGGTGTGCCGCGAGGTCGGCGGCGACGACGCCAGCCACGCCGAGGTCCGCGGGCGATCGAGCCGCGGCCGCTTGAGCCCGAGCGAGCTGTATCACCACGACGGTTGCTCCGGCCCCGAGAAGCCGCGGGTGGTCGAGATCCGCTGCCCGTACCAGATCCTCGGTCGCTCGATCGCCACCGCGATCGCGCCGTTCCCGACCACGGTCCACGCGATGTTGATGGAGCTGTCGGCCGAGCTGCGCCGCGCCGATCCCGCGCTTGTCGCCTGGTACGACACCCTGCGCGATCGCGGCGAGCTCGCGCCCGACGACTACGACCTGGCGCAAGGCGCGGTCAACCGCATCGTGCGTCAAGGCCTGTCGCCCGAGGGCACGCGCGGCTTCTTCCGCGCGGTCGACGAGCGCGCGGGCGCCTACCGCGAGCCGTGGTCGATGGGCGAGAGCCGGTTCATCGCCAACGCCAACCCGGTGCGAACCATGCAGCACCGCCGCGCCTACCTCGAGGTGCCCGGCCGCCCCAGCGGGCACCTGGTCAAGCGCTGGCCGGCGGGCCCGGCGATGCACGACTGACGAAGCGCTGCGGGTCTCGCCTGCCGCATGTGGCGTCACATGGGACCGGAGCCCGCAGCCAGCGCCGGGGCCGCGTGGGCGACGATGGGGCCCCGGCACGTCGCGTGCTCAGGAGGTGAGGATGCCCAACCCCTACCTCCGCCCGCGCAACCTCGCGCTCGCGCTGTACGCCGTCAGCGTGGCCGCCTCCTGTCAAGACCCCTCACCAACCGAGCTCAGCGACGATCCGTACGTCACGGCGCTGACCGTCGCCAACCCCGAGGAGAAGGCTGCGGTGGCGTGTCGCCTCAAGGTCAGCTCCGACCGCGCCGGACAGGCCGGCACCACCGCTGCGATGGCGTTCGACGGCAGCACCGCCACGGCCCTTCGTACGGGCTACGATGGCTGGCAGCGGCTCGAGCTCGACTACGGCTGCGTCGGGACGCTGACTGGCGTGCGGCGCTATATGAGCCGCGCGGCGAGCACAGCCGGCCATCGTGGCGCGCAGGGCGAGGGTGTGGCGTACTCGATGGATGGCGTGACGTGGACCTCCCTGACCGCGTCGACCTCGACCGGCTGGCAGGGCTATGTCGCCTATGCGGCGACGGCGTGGCACAGCATCGGCTACGGCTGGTCGGCCTGGCTGGTCCCGTCGGCGCCGGTGCGCGCGCGCTACCTGCGCTTCAACTGGGATGGCAACGCCGACGACGTGAACGAGCTGCAAGTGCAGTTCGCGGCCAACGCGGCGCCCTCCGACGCGGACCTCGAGGCCGGGCTGCGCGGCGCGCTCAGCCAGCTTCGCGAGACGTCGACCCGGCCGCCGCGCTTCCGCTTGAGCAACGGCTGGCCTCGCAGCCTGGAGGTCGACGTGCCCGCGGTTGGCGCCGACGCGGTGACGCGCGCGCGGTGGTTCCTGTCGACCTACCGCGGCCTCTACGGCCTGGCGGATCCCGATCGCCAGCTCACGCCACATCGCGTGCACACCCGCAACCTGCAGCACGTCCGCTTCCGCCAGCGCCACGACGGCGTGCCGGTCTATGGCGCCGAGCTGGCGGTTCACCTGTTCGGTAGTCGTGTGGTCGCGACCACTGGCGCGTGGTTGCCCTCGGTGCCGGCGCTGCCACCGTCGCGGCTGACCGCCGCCGCCGCCGAGCTGCGCGCGCGCATTGCCACCGGCCTGACCAGCGCGGTCGTCCACGGCGACACCACGCTGACCTACTACAACGATGGCTTGTTTACCGGCGTCGCGGCGCCGACGCACCTGGCCTGGCGGGTGGTCTTGCGCAGCCATGATCCGACGACCGGGATCCCCAGCACCTGGCATGTCCTGATCGACGCCCACCACGAGCAAGTGCTGCACGCCGCCGAGCAGCACGTCGCCAAGGACTTCACGATCGAGGACGCGGTCAGCGGCGACGAGTGGTTCGACGAAGACGGCCCGGTCGACTATCCAGGGCGCGCCGCCGACGCCCACGACGACGGCCTCACCGCCAACCAGGGGATCCACCGCGCCTGGGACTACTACTTCGCGCAGTTCGGTCGACGGAGCTGGGACGGACAGGACCAGGAGATCGTGGCCACGGTCCATGTGCCCAACTACCCCAACGCGCGCTACTCCAGCGTCGACGACGATCTGGCGTTCGGTGACCGACTCGCCCGCGTCGACATCATCGGACACGAATACACCCACGGCGTGATCGCCAAGACCTCGGACCTGCTCTACCGCGATCAGCCGGGCGCCTTGAACGAGAGCTTCGCCGACGTGATGGCGTGCATGATCGAGCCCGACTGGGTGATCACCGGCAGTCGTAGCCTGTCGGATCCTCCGTCGGTCCCTGTCCCCTTGTTCCCGCCGTCCTGGGGGATCCCCGAGCTGCCGTACCCCGACCACCTCGATGACTTCCGCGACCGCGACGCGCGCGGCACCGACAACGGCTTCGTGCACGTCAACAGCAGCATCCCCAACAAGGCGGCCTACCTCATCAGCGCGGGTGGCACTCATCACGGGATCTCCGTCGTGGGGATCGGTCGCGACAAGGCGCAACACGTCTTCTACGACACGATGATCGCGCTGCCGATGAGCGCCGACTTCGCCGCGGCCGCGACCTTGTCCGGCGTCACCGCGCGCGGGTTCGTCGCGGCCGGGCTCCATGGCTTCACCATGAGCGACGTGTGCCAGGTGTTGCGTGGCTACGCCGCGGTCGGCATGGGTCCCAACGACACCGACTGCGACGGCTTCAGCGACGACGATGACAGCGATGATGATGGCGACGGCCTGGCCGACGGCTTCGACAACTGCCCGCTGGTCGTGAACCCCCTCCAGCAAAACACCGACGGCACCGACCAGGGCGACGCCTGCGACGGCGACCTCGACAACGATGGCGTCGCCAACGGTCCCGACAACTGTGACTACCGCGCGAACTCGAACCAGGCTGACTTCGACTACGACGGGCAGGGTGACGTGTGTGACGACGATGATGACCGCGATGGTACCCGCGACGCGATCGACAACTGCCCGCGCGTCTACAACGCCACCCAGGCGGACGTCGATGGCGACAAGGTCGGTGATGCCTGTGATCCCGATATCGATGGTGATGGTCGCGACAATGCGGCCGACAACTGCCCGGCAGTGGTCAACCCTGATCAGCTCGACGGCGACGGCGATGGCGTCGGCCGGGTGTGCGACATCTGCCCGACGAAGTGGAACCCGACGCAGCTCGACAGCGATCGCGACGGCCTCGGCGATGAATGCGACCCCGATCAGGACGGCGACGGGATCTCCAACGTCGCCGACAACTGCCGCGCCCAGCCCAACCCGGGGCAGGAGGACTACGATCGCGACGGCCTCGGCCTGGCCTGCGATCTGTCCGAGCAGCGCCTGTTCCAGGGTGGCACTGATAGCCAGCTCGTGCGCTGGACGGTGGTGTTCGATGACCGGCCGATGGTTCGGATCCCGATCGATCCGCTCGGTCCGTGCGGCGGGACGTGTCCGCCGTGGCTCGCGCCGACCTTCACGACGCGGGTCGAACTCCACCTCGACAGCGATCGTCCGGTCCGCGTCGTCGATGACGTCGGCCGGCCGGTGGCCACCGCCAAGCCGGGCCTGGTCAAGGTCATGACCTTCCAGCCGGCGATGGATCACGTCGGCCGGCGCTACTACCTCGAGCTGGGGCGCACGCCCGACACCATCCTCGGCGCGCCCTACGCGATCGACAGCAACCTCCGAGCGTTGCCGGGCGGGCTGTGAGTCGATGAGCGTGAGCGCCTCCGGGCCGCGGGGCGGCCCTCGAGGCCGAGGCCGAGGCCGAGTCGGTCACGAGCAACCGCCGGCGCTGGCGTTGGGGCTTGCGGTACAACGGCCGTGAACATGACCGGCGACCATGATGAGGACCTGCCGATCCGGGTCGACTTTCGCGATCCTGCGACCGCACGCAGGTGGATCGAGGAGACGCGAATCAAGCGCCCGTATCGGCCGCGCTTCTTCAACGCGTTCTGCGCGGCGCTCGCCGCACGCCCGCGGCTCCGCATCCTCGAGCTTGGCTCCGGGCCGGGCCAGCTCGCTCGCGAGGTGCTTGTTCATTGCGACGTGCACACCTATGTCGCGCTCGACTTCTCGCCGGCCATGCACGAGATCGCCGCCGAGCATCTGGGTGCGCTCGCGAGTCGGGTGACGTTCGTGACGCGCGACTTCCGAGACGCCAGCTGGCCCGACGGCCTCGGCGTGTTCGATGCGGTCGTGACGTTGCAGGCGGCGCACGAGACGCGACACAAGCGCCACCTGGTGCCGCTCCTGGAGCGCGCACGCACGGTCGTCGCCCCCGGCGGCGTGCTGCTCTATGCCGATCACTATCTGACGCCTGAGACCAAGCTGCCGGCACTCGCACCCGCGCGCGAGGACCAGCCGCTCGCGCTCGCGCTCGCAGGCTTCGTCGATGTGGAGCTGCGGTACGAGGAGGCGAACATGGCGCTTTGGTGTGGGACGAACCCGGGCGCTGCGGGCCCCCTGGAGCAAGCGCCGAGATCCTGAGCCCGGGTCGGGTCGCGAGGCGGAGACCGAGGCGGAGGCCGAGACCAAGACGATCGCGTCGGCGGTCAGTCGAGGCGCTTGGCGCCGACGGCGCTGACAGCGTCGCGGAAGACCCGGCCGCGGTGGACCTATGACAGGGCCCGGGTCAGGGCGCGTCGGACAGCGCGGCGCACACCGCGCGAGCCGGCGCATCGTCTCCGCTCGCCATCACGCCAGCAGCGTGGACGAGCTGCTTCAGGCGTGCAGCGTCGGAGATCCACGCCAGCGGGACGTCGAACCAACGCAGATCGATGATCCCGGGGTACTTGGCCCGGCCCGCGGCGGTGGCGACGACGTTGCGGATCGGATCGTCGAGGTCACGGCGCTCGAAGCGCGCCTTCTCCAACGTCCGCGCGTAGTACGCGACCCAGTGGCCATGCGTGGGTGCGTTCGCCCACCGGCTGCACCCAGCGAACACCATCGGGCCCTCGGTGATGCCGTCGTAGAACGAGATGCCAAAGATCGGCAGCGAGCACGGGTAGGTGACCTCGAGGCCAGCGCGCGTCGCCGTCATCACCTTCAAGTAGAAGAACGGCCACTTCTTCATGTCGGACTGGGACATGGCGACCCCACCGTAGCCGCCCCCGGCGGCCGCAGCCCAGCCCGCGCCCTTGAAGTGAGCCTCGGCGTCGGTCCAGAGCTGCTGGGCCTGCTCGTACATCTCCGCGAGCCAGTCGAAGGCCGCCTTCGCGTCGTGTTGCCAGCGTCGGATGTCGTCATTCATCGGGCACTCCGGTAGAAGCGCGCGGGGTTGAGCGCGGTCGGTGGCGTTGGCCAGTCGTCAGTGTGGCTCGTGGCGTATCGCCATCGGGGCCTGGCCGGGCCAGCGACCGTCGGCCACCTGTACTGATCTGGCCCCGCGCCATAGAAGGCTGGCGAGCCCGCCAGTGCCAGCCGGGTGGTGATGCGCAGGCCGTCGAACCACCACATCTCGGCCCGTCGAAGGACGTCGCGGACACGGCCATAGTCGGCGCCCGCCTGCATCCGGCGCGCAATGATGCGCTCGACGTCTCGCCAAGGTAGCCAGTAGAGGCGCGACGCGAGGTCGCCGCGCCCGAGGCGACCCAGGCAGGCGGCGGATGCTTGGAGGTCCTCGGCCGGCATGGTGGCGTGATGGGTGAGGTAGATGAGGACACAGGTCGGGTCCAGGCGCGCCTGACCGATCAGATAGCGGGCGAGCTGGTCGTCGACCACTGGGGGCTCGTCGTAACCGCTGTCGGTCATCCCTTGTCCGGACTTGCTGGCGCCAAGCTTGGCCTCGACAAGCACGGTGCCGACCACGCGCTGGTCGCTCAGAAGCGTGATGCGAACGTCGGGCTCTCCGGTCGAGAGTCGGGGCCACAGCTCGAGCGTCGCAGCGTCGTAGGCCGGCAGCGTCGGGGTTCCGATGAGACCTCGGGACTCGGTCACGAGGTCTCGGATGGCGGTGACGTCAGCCGACGACGCGAACGCGTCGAAGACTGCGGCGGTGAGGACATCCTCGGTGATCGCAAGCTTGCCACGCAGGACCACGGACAGCATGCAGCTCCCGAGTCTCGTCGACCCGACGACCCGAGGCAACCGCCGAGACCGAGGCCGAGACCGAGACCGAGGCGGAGACCGAGGCCGAGGCCGAGACCGAGACCGAGACCGAGCCGAGACCGAGACCGAGACCGAGACCGAGGCCGAGACCGAGGCCGAGACCGAGACCGAGGCGGAGGCCGAGGCCGATTCCGAGACCGAGACCGAGACCGAGACGGAGGCCGAGGCCGAGACCGAGACCGAGGCCGAGACCGAGACCGAGTCCGAGTCCGAGACCGAGGCCGAGGCCGAGGCGGAGGCCGAGACCGAGGCGGAGGTCAGTCGAGGCGCTTGGCGCCGACGGCGCTGACGGCGTCGCGGAAGACGCGGCCGCGGTGGCCGAAGTTCTGGAACATGTCGTAGCTGGCGCAGGCCGGCGACAGGACCACGGCGTCGCCGGGACCGACCAGGGCGGTGGCCTGGGCCACGGCGTCGTGGAGATCGCGGGCGTCGAGCACCGGGTAGCGGACGCCGCGCTCGGCGCAGGCGGCGCGGATGAGCGGCGCGGCGGCGCCGATGAGCACGATGCCCTTGCAGCCGTCGTCGAGGGCCTCGAGCATGGGCTGGTAGCTGCCGCCCTTGTCGACGCCGCCGGCGATCAGGACCAGGGGCCGCGGGAAGCCGCGCACCGAGGCCGCGACCGAGGCGACGTTGGTGCCCTTGGAGTCGTCGTAGTAGTAGATGCCGTCCTTGTCGCCGACCAGCTCCATGCGATGGGGCAACGGTCGATAGCTGCGCGCGCCGGCGCGGATCGCGTCGATGGGCACGCCGCACGAGCGCGCCGCCAGGTACGCGCCCATGGCGTTCTCGAGGTTGTGGTTGCCGACGATCACCAGATCGTCGACCGGCAGGCGCTCCTCGGCGGCGGCGCCGGGCACGCCGCGCAGCACGAACTCGCGGCGATCGACCGACAGGTGCGCGCCGCGCTCGACCTCGGCGCCGGGGCGGGCGTCGAACCACAGGAGCTGGGCGTGGACGTCGGCGGCCTCGCGCACCACCCACGGGTCGGCGGCGTTGGCGATCGCGACCTGCTCGGCGCGCTGCCAGTCCCAGATCCGGCCCTTCATCTCGGCGTAGCGCTCGAGGGTGCCGAAGCGATCGAGGTGGTCGGGCGTGACGTTGGTGAGGATGCCGGCGTCGGCGGCGAACGAGGTGCAGTTCTCGAGCATGAAGGCCGCGACCTCGACGACGATCAGGCCGCCGGGGGCGTTGGCCGGGTGTTCGACTGCGTCGATCATGGGCATGTTGCCGAGGTTGCCGCCGCAGAAGCTGGGCCGGCCTGAGGCCGCGCACAGCGCGCCGGCCAGGGCGGTGGTGGTCGACTTGCCGTTGGTGCCGGTGATCGCCAGGACCCGCGCCTCGGGGTGCAGGCAGCGGTAGGCCAGCTCGATCTCGGCGATGACCTCGACGCCGGCGGCCCGGGCCGCGGTCATCTCGGGCAGGGTCGGCACCCCGGGGGACATCACGACCAGGTCGGCCGAGGTGAAGGTCGCCAGGTCGTGGCCGCCGAGCTGCCACGTCACCGGCACGCCGTCGAGCGCCGCCATCTTGGCCGCGAGCTGATCGGCCGGCTTGCCGTCGGTGACGATGACCTCGGCGCCGTGGCGGTGGCAGAAGCGCGCGACCGCGATGCCGGTCTGGGCCAGGCCGACGACCACGACCTTCTGGCCGCGCAGGTTCGCTTGGGGTCCGACGAAGGCCATGGTCAACGCAGCTTCAGGGTGCCGAGGGCCAACAGCGCGAAGAGGATCGAGATCAGCCAGAAGCGCACGATGATCTTCGGCTCCTCCCAGCCCTTCAGCTCGAAGTGGTGGTGGATCGGCGCCATCTTGAACACCCGCTTGCCGCGGGTCTTGAACGACCCGACCTGGATCATCACCGACAGCGCCTCGATCAGGAACAGGCCGCCGACCAGCACCAGCACCAGCTCGTTCTTGGTCAGGACCGCCAGCATGCCGATGGCGCCGCCCAGCGACAGCGAGCCGACGTCGCCCATGAACACCGACGCCGGGTAGGTGTTGTACCAGAGGAAGCCGATGCCGGCGCCGAACAGCGCGGCGCAGAACACCGCCAGCTCGACGACGCCGGGGATGTGCGCGATGTTCAGGTACTCGGCCAGGACCTGCTCACCGCCCGAGCGCGTGAGGATCGTCGTCTCGACGCCGGCCAGGTAGGCGAAGACCAGGAAGGTGCCGGCGTTGATGATCGTCGGGCCGATGGCCAGGCCGTCGAGGCCGTCGGTCAGGTTGACGGCGTTGGCGGTGCCGACCACGACGAAGGCGCCGAACAGGATGTACATCCACGCCGACAGGGTCGGCGACACCTCGTAGAAGTTGGTGAACGGGAGCTGCAGCTCGGTGCGTAGCTCGGGCGGCATGGTGTCGGACAGAAACAGGTAGGCCAGGGCGCCGCCGGCGATCAGGAACTCGAGCGCCAGCCGGGTCTTGCCCGACACGCCCTTGGTGTTCTTCTTGGTGACCTTGTTGTAGTCGTCGGCGAAGCCGATCGCGCCGAACGCCACGCTCACCACCAGGGCCAGGAGCACGAAGCGGTTCGACAGATCGCACCACAGGAGCACCGACACCACCAGGCAGAACAGGATCAGCGCCCCGCCCATGGTCGGGGTGCCGGCCTTCTTCTTGTGGGTCTTGGGACCGTCGTCGCGGATCTGCTGGCCGATCTGCCGCGACCGCAGGCGCTCGATGAACCACGGCCCGATCAGGAACGACAAGACCAGCGCGGTGATGGCCGCGGCCAGGATGCGCATCGACGGGTAGCGGAACACCCGCAAGAACGACAGCGCGTCGACCCGGGCCAGGACCTGATAGAGGAGGTAATAGAGCATCGGGGTTCAGGCGGTGAGGGCGCGCAGCGCGGCGAGCACGCGCTCGAGGCGCATGCCGCGGGAGGCCTTGACGAGGATCCAGTCGCCGGGCGCGGTGGCGGCCAGGACCTGGCGAGCCGCGACCTCGGGGTCGTCGGTGGTCCACGCGCTCGCCGGCGCGCCGGTGGCGTCGGCCACCCGCTGCTTGTGGACGCCGAGGGCGATCACCGGGATGCCGAGGGCGCCGAGGCGGGCGCCGACCTCGGCGTGGGCGGTGACCGCGGCCTCGCCGAGCTCGAGCATGTCGCCGACCACGGCCAGCGCGCCGGCCGAGCCGCGCAGGCCGGCCAGGGTGTCGATCGCGGCGGCCATCGACGCCGGGTTGGCGTTGTAGCAGTCGACGATGACTCGGCGGCCGGCGATGGTCTCGACCTCGCCGCGCATCGCGGCCGGGCGGGCGCGCTCGAGGCCGGCCAGGGCGTCGTCGAGGTCGACGCCAGCGGCCAGGGCGCAGGCCAGGGCGCAGGTCGCGTCGATCGCGGCGTGGCGACCGATCAGCGGCAAGCGGAAGCGCCGCGGATGGCCGAGGGCGTCGACGTGGAGATCGGCGCCGTCCTCGCCGAGCGGCTGGTAGCCGGTGAGGCGGACCGCGGCGTCGGCGGCGTCGCCGAAGGTCAGGAGCTGGGCGCCCGGGGCCTCGGCGCGGGCGTGGGCGATGAGCCGCGGATCGTCGGCCGGCGCGATCGCGATGCCGGCCGCGGGCAGGCCGCGGTAGATCTCGCCCTTGGCGGCGGCGATCGCGTCGGTGGTGCCGAGCAGCTCGAGGTGGGCGGTGCCGGCGTTGACCACGGCGGCGACGTCGGGCCGAGTGAACTGCGTGAGGTAGTCGATCTGCCCGGCGCCGCGCATGCCCATCTCGACCACCGCGAACCGGTGGTGCTCGCGCAGGCCGAGCAAGGTCAGCGGCACGCCGGTCTCGTTGTTGAGCGAGCCGGCGGCGGCGTGGGTCGAGCCGGCCGCGGTCAAGGCGGCGCGGGTCAGCTCCTTGGTCGTGGTCTTGCCGGCCGAGCCGGTGATCGCGATCAGCCGACGGGCGGCGTCGCCCTCGGCCCAGCGGCCGCGGTGCGCGCCGGCGAGCTGACCCAAGGCGGCACGCGGGTCGTCGACCTCGAGGACCGCGGCGGCGCCCAGGTCGCCCACCTCGCCGCGGCGGCCGCGGGCGATCATGACCGCGGTCGCGCCCCGAGCGACCGCGTCGGCGCAGAAGGCGTGGCCGTCGTGGCGGGCGCCGGCGATCGCGACGTAGAGATCGCCGGGCGCGACCGCGCGGCTGTCGATGCCGACCCGGTGGCAGACCGCGGCGCCGGTGGCGGTGGCGCCCAGGCCGTCGGCGAGGCGCTCGGTGTGGAAGCGCGGGCGCAGCGCGGCGGCGGCGGCGGCCTCCTCGCGATCGTCGAAGTGGATCTTGGTCGTGCCGAGGATCTGGTAGTCCTCGTGGCCCTTGCCGGCGATCACGACGACGTCGCCCGGCGTGGCCTCGGCGATCGCGGCCCGGATCGCGGTCCGGCGATCGACGTCGACGTAGAACGCGTCGGGCACCGCGGGCAGGATCTGATCGAGGATCGCGCGGGGATCTTCGGTGCGCGGGTTGTCGCTGGTGACCACCGCGAGATCGGCCTTGGCCGCGACCACCGCGCCCATCTTGGGGCGCTTGGTCGGATCGCGATCGCCGCCGCAGCCGAACACGCAGATCAGCCGGCGCTGGGTCAACGGGCGCAGGGCGTCGAGGACGTTGTCGAGGGCGTCGGGGGTGTGGGCGTAGTCGACCAGGAGATCGAGGCCGGCGTCGTTGGCGACCCGCTGGACCCGGCCGGGCACGCCCGGCAGCGCGGCGATCCCGGCGGCGATCGCGGCGTGGGGCACGCCCAGGGCCTCGCAGATGCCGACCGCCAGCGCGATGTTGGCGACGTTGTAGTGGCCGAGGAGCGCGTGGGACTCGACCTCGAGCTCGCCGCGCGGGGTGGCGAGCCGGGCCCAGATCCCGCCGACCGTCGAGCGCTGCGCGGTGACCCGGAGCGCGGCGGCGGCGGCCGGGCCCCGCGGATCGGGGGCCGACGACACGTGCAGGATCGGATGGGGGCCGCGGGTCTCGGCGGCGGCGGCCATCGCGACGCCGGCGGGATCGTCGACGTTGGCGACCGCGACGCCGTGGGGCGCGAGGTGATCGCGGAACAGGAGCCGCTTGGCCGCGGCGTAGTCGTCCATCGAGCCGTGCAGGTCGAGGTGGTCCTGGGTCAGGTTCGAGAACGCGCCGACCGCGAACTCGACGCCGGCCAGGCGCTGCATCGCCAGGGCGGCCGACGACACCTCCATGACGACGTGGGTCACGCCGTCGGCCAGCATGCGCGCGAAGGTGTCGTGGAGCACCTCGGGGGTCGGCGTGGTGTAAGGCGCGTCGACGCTGCGCCCGCCCCAGCGATAGGTGACGGTGCCGATCACCCCGGGGTGAAACCCGGCCGCGGTCAGGATGGCCTCGACCAGGTAGGTGGTCGTGGTCTTGCCGTTGGTGCCGGTGATGCCGATCAGGGTCAGGCGGCGCGCCGGGTGATCGCGCAGGGCGGCGATCGCGTAGCCGAGGGCGCGGGCGCCGTCGGGGACGATCAGGTGCGGCACGGTCAGGCCGGGCAGCTCGCGCTCGACCACGACCGCGACCGCGCCAGCGGCGATCGCGGCGGCGACGAAGTCGTGGCCATCGCTGCGGCGGCCGCGAGCGGCGACGAACAACGCGCCGGGACCGACCGCGCGCGAGTCGCTGGTGACCGCGCGGATGGAGACGTCGGCGCCGACCAGGCGGGCGCCGGGGATGGTTCGGACCAGGGCCGAGAGCTGCATCATCGCGGGTCGACGGGCAGCCTCACCGATTTCATGCGGGGTGGCAACTTCGCGCGACCGCTGCGCGACGGCGTCGCCGACCGGGGTTCAGCGGGTGCGCTCGGCGAACTCCAGGGCCACGACCGCGCCGGCGGCGGCCGGGCCGGGCGCCGGCACCTGGCTGACGCAGCGCCCCGAGCCGCGCACGGTGACCTCGAGGCCGGCGGCCCGCGCGGTCGCGACCGCCCGCGCCACGCCCAGGCCGCGCAGGTCGGGGATCGTCACCGCCGGGGTGTCGAGGTCGAGCATGGCGGGATCTTCGGCCGCGGGGTCGAGGGCCGACGGGTCGGCGTCGTCGGCATCCTCGGCGGCGTTGGCGTCGTCGGTCGGCGGGGGCGCGGCCGGGCGAGGCGCGGCGCCGGGCGGGCGGGCCGCGGCGCCGGCTGTGGTGGCGGGCTCGAGCGGGGCGTCGCCGGGCACGCCGAGGTAGCGCAGGGCGCCGCTGGCGATCTGTCCGAAAACCGGACCGGCGACCTTGCCGCCGTAGTAGGCGCCCCCGGCCGGCTCGTCGATCACGACCACGATCGCCAGCCGCGGCGCCGCGATCGGCACCAGCCCGGCGAACGACGACAGGTAGCGATCCGGCGAGTAGCGCTTGGTCGCCGGATCGTACTTGTGGGCGGTGCCGGTCTTGCCGCCGGCGCGGAAGCCGGGGACCTGGACCGAGGCCGCGGTGCCGCTCTGCTTGCCGCCCTCGAAGGTCGAGCCCAGCATCGGCAAGAGCGCGGCCGCGGTCGCCGGCTTCATGATCGGCCGACCCTCGGTCGGCCGGGCGAACACCACCGCGCCGTCGGGCCCGGTGATCCGCTCGACCACGCGCGGCGGATGGTAGACGCCGCCGTTGCCGATCGCCGCCAGCCCGGCCGCGACCTGGATCGGCGTCACGGTCAGGCCATAGCCGAACGAGATCGTCACCAGCTCGACGTCGCGCCAGCGGTTGCCGTCGCGGACCCGCCCCGACTGCTCGCCGGGCAGCTCGATCTTGGTCGCCGCGCCGAAGCCGAACCGCTTGAGCGCGTCGTACAGCCGGACCCGGCCCAGGCGCAGGCCGATCTTCACGGTGCCGACGTTAGACGAGCGCTTGATGATGCCGCCGACGGTCAGGACCTTGTCGTGGTGGACGTCGCGCACCAGCTTGCCGGGCGCCATCCACGCGCCGCCCTCGACGTCGAAGCTCTCGTCGGCGCGGATCACGCCGGCGTCGAGGGCCGCCGCCACCGTGAACACCTTCATGATCGAGCCGATCTCGAAGGCGTCGGTGACCGCGCGGTTGCGCGCCGCGGCCTTGACCGCGGCCGCCGGATCGTTGGGGTCGTAGGTCGGCACCGAGGCCATGGCCAGGACGCCGCCGGTCTTCACGTCGATCACGACCGCGGTGCCGGCCTTGGCCTTGTTCGCGGTCACCGCCTCGGCCAGCGCGACGTCGGCCAGGTGCTGGATCGAGCGATCGATCGTGAGCTCGACGGTGGCGCCCGGGGTCGGCTGATCGGCGCCCTCGGCCATCATGGTCTTGCCGCGGGCGTCGCGCAGGGCGGCGAACCGCGCCCGCGTGCCGGCGAGCTGGTCCTCGAGGGCGAGCTCGAGCCCGTCGAGGCCTTCGCCGTCGACGCCGGCGAACCCCAGGACCGGTCCGCCCGAGGCGCGCTCGGGGTACCACCGGCGCGGCTCGTGGGTGACCTCGACGCCGGGCAGGTCGAGGGCGCGGACCGCGGCCGCCTGCGCCGGCGAGATGTGGCGGGCGATCCACGCGAAGCGCTTGCCGGCGGCGAGCCGGGCCTCGAGCTGGTTGACGTCGACGTCGAGGGCCTTGGCCAGGGCGGCCGCCGCGCCGGCCAGATCGACCACCGCGCGCGGGTCGGCCCACACGCTCTCGGCGTCGGCGCTGATCGCCAACGGCCGGCCGCGGCTGTCGAGGATCGCGCCGCGCGGCGCCGGGATCACGACGGTGCGGACGTGCTGGCGCAGGGCCTGATCGCGGAACCGGGCGCCGTGCTCGATCTGCAGCCCGTAGGCCTTGTAGCCGAGGCCGCACAGGAGCGCCGTGACCAGGGCGGCCGCGATCCGGGCCCGGGTCCGGGCCGCCCGCGACACCCCGGGGGTGGTGATGGTCGGACGGCTCATCGCGCCCCCGCCGGCGCCGCGATCACGCGGATGTGATCGGGCGGCACCGAGATCATGCCGAGCTCGCTGGCCAGGGCGCGGATGCGCTCGGGGTTGGTCAGGGTCGCGCGCTCGAGCTCGAGCCGGCGGTTGAGCTCGCGCTCGTGGCGCAGCTCGTCGGAGGCGCGGGTGAGCTGGTAGCCCAGCGCGACGAGCTGGTGGCGGGTCGAGACCCGGTGCAGCGCCAGGCCAGTGACCATCGCCGCGATCACCACCATCGCGGTGACCAGCTTGCGGTCGCCGGTGGCGGGCTCGACCGCGCGGACCAGGGCGTAGAGGCGGGGCTTCATCGGTGGCTCGGCTGGTTGGGGGCGGTGGTCCGCTCGCAGGTGCGCAGGCGGGCCGAGCGCGCGCGCGGGTTGTCGTCGGCCTCGCTGTCGTCGGCGAACCGGGCCTTGCGCTCGACCGGCAGACACACCGCCTCGATCCGCTCGCCGGCCTGCTCGGCGTAGCGCGGCGGCAGCGACGTGGTCCAGGCCAGGTCGCGGAACCGCTGCTTGACCAGGCGATCCTCGAGGGAGTGGAAGCTGATGATCGCGCACCGCCCGCCGGCGACCAAGAGATCGGGCAGGTCGGTGAGGAACGCGGTCAGCTCGTCGAGTTCGCCGTTGACCGCGATGCGCAGGGCCTGGAAGGTGCGGGTCGCGGGGTGGATGTGGAGCCGGCGCAGGTCGCCCGCGGAGAAGCAGCCGGCGACGACCTCGGCCAGCGCGGTGGTCGAGGTCAGGGCCCCGGTCGCCTCGGCCTCCTTCAGCCGGCGCGCGATCTTGTGGTGCAGGCGCTCCTCGCCGTAGTCGCGCAGGATGGCCGCCAGGCCGGTCACCGAGGTCGCGCGGATCAGGTCGAGGGCGGTCGGCCCGGTCGAGGGGTCCATGCGCATGTCGACCGGGCCCTCGCGCGAGAACGAGAAGCCGCGCTCGGCCAGGTCGAGCTGGGGCGACGACACCCCGAGGTCGAGCAGGATCCCGTCGACCGTCGCCAGCCCCAGGGCCGCCAGGTGTCCGCGCAGGTCGCCGAACCGACCGTGGACCGCGGTCACGCGGGGGTCGCTGGCGGCCAGGGCCTCCGCCACCGCGACCGCGCTCGGATCGCGATCGATCGCGATCAGGCGACCGGTCGGACCGAGGGCCGCCAGGATCGCCCGGCTGTGGCCGCCCCGGCCGAAAGTGCCATCGACATAGACCCCGTCCGGCCGCGGCGCGAGCTGGGCCAGGACCTCGGCGAGGAGGACCGGGAGGTGCGAGGCGTGGGTCACGGCGGGGCCGGGGGCGGGAAGGGACGGCGGTCGTAGAGGTGCAGCGCACAGCGCGTGAGCGAGCACACTCTGCATCTACCGGCCGGTCGGCGAACCGCGCAAACTTTTTGCCGTTCTGGCCGACCGGGATGCTATGAGGCACGCTCAGTGATGGGCCCTGAGGCGGCCCCAGGGGCCCCGGGGACCAACCGTCAAAAGTTGCCTTCCCTACAAACTATGGTGTTGACTGGCGATAACCACCGACATACACTCCGCGCACTTCCGGGACGACCAATTCCTTAGGATTCCGCATGCTTAGGTACAAAGAGACGGAAGACATCGACGCCCGCTTCGTAGAGGTCGACCGGATCTGTCAGGCCTGGCGCCAGCGGACCGCGGCGGTCAACCCGGCCATGCGGGCGGAGTACGTCCAGCGCTTCCGCATCTCGCTCATCCATCACGACGCCGCGCTCGAGGGCGAGGTGCTGTCGTACAGCGAGATCAAGGCGGCGATCGACCCGACGATCATCAGCGATCCGTCGCTCATCCCCGCCTACGACGAGATCCGCCGCTTCAACGAGGCCTGTGAATGGGCCGCTGAGTTCGCCACGAACAAGAAGAAGCCCTTCAAGTTCGACACGCTGCGCGACCTCTACGGGATCCTCGCGCCCGACGAGAAGGCCAAGGGCCTGCCGTACCGCAAGGAGAACCCGCTCCACCGGCTCTACTACCACGACATCGCGCCGCCCGAAAAGATCGTGCCGGCGCTGAAGAAGCTGTCGGACTGGATCGACGATCCGGCGTCGCGGCAGCTCCACGCCATCGAGCGCATCGCGACGATGCACGCGCGGTTCATGGCGGTGTTCCCGTGGGCCAAGGAGAGCGGGCGTACCGCGCGCATCGCCGCCAACCTGCTCTTGTCGGAGGCCGGGTATCCGACTGCGGTCATCCACTCGATCGATCGGCAGCGCTACTACGAGTCGTTGCGCGGCGAGGCCTCGGGCCTCTTGTCGCTGTACCTCGAGGCGGTGCAGACCAGCGCCGAAACTGAGCTTCGCGTGTACGAAGAGGCCGAGAAGGCCCAGCCGCGCAAGCGCAAGCGGGCGTAGGTCGGGGACGGGGATCTGTCTCGGACTCGGGATCGGGGACGGGATCGGGGACGGGGACGGGTTCGGGATCGGGGACGGGGACGGGGACGGGGACGGGGACGGGGACGGGTTCGGTCTCGGACTCGGGTTCGGACTCCGTCTCGCCCTCGGACTCGGACTCGGACTCGGACTCGGACTCGGGTTCGGTCTCGGTCTCGGTCTCGGTCTCGGTCTCGGACTCGGACTCGGACTCGGACTCGGGTTCGGGCTCGGTCTCGGGCTCGGTCTCGGTCTCGGTCTCGGTCTCGGTCTCGGACTCGGTCTCGGTCTCGGTCTCGGCTCCCCCGCACGGGGTGACTCCCCTGGCCATCCGGCCCCTCCTCGCGCCTCTCTCAATCGACAAAATCAACCGAATCGCTCCATCCAAGCCCCGGCACGGCCCGGCAGATCGTGGAATAGCCTATCGATCTCCGAGGCTTTTGAGATTCCTGCGGCCGGGCGGTAGATCTGCCCCGACGGGTCCGTATTAGCATCGAACCTCACAGGTCTCCGTCGGATGGTCGAGGACGATCCCACTGGCCCCGCGCCGGCGCTCGAACCCCAGGTCGAGTCGCCGCCGGGCCTCGTCGCGCGTCCGGTCCGACGATCGGGGCAGCGCCGCGGCCTGCCGCGCACCACCGCCGCGATCGCCCAGACCCGGCGAGGGCCGCTGCCAGCGCCGTCGAGCGATGCCGCGCCAGCCGGATCGGACGGCGTCGAGCGCGGCGGGGCGGTCGAGCGCGACGGCGCCGAGGTCGAGGCCGCCGACGATCCCTTCGCGCTGCACCTCGACGGTGACGCCGGCGATCCCGCTGACGATCCCGCCGCGATCACCGCCGCCGCCGAGCACGGCCTCGGCGCGCCGACCGGGCCGCTGCCCCACCGCGAGCGCCTCGAGGAGGCCTTCGGTCGCGATCTCTCGCAGGTGCGCGCCCACCAGGGCCCGGCCGCCGACGCCGCGACCGCCGCGATGGGCGCGACCGCCTACGCCACCGGGTCCGACGTGGTCCTGCCGGCGGCGCCCGACCTCGGGCTGGTCGCCCACGAGGTCGCCCACGTCTTCCAGCAGGCCGACGGCGTGCAGCTCGCGGGCGGCGTCGGCGCCGACGGCGATCCCTACGAGCGCGAGGCCGACCTCGTCGCCGCCGCGGTCACCCGCGGCGAGTCGGTCGCGGCCCGGTTCGGCGACGGCGCGGGTCCGGGTCGGGCCGGCGTCCAGCGCGCGGTGCAGCGCGATCGCGGCCAACCGCCGGCCGCCTCCGCGGCCGCGCCCGGCCCGACGATCGAGGACGAGCAGCGGCGACGGGCGATGCTGGCCGCGCTGCCCAACGTCACGACGCGGTGGCGCGCGATCGGCTCGGCGCTGTTCGCCGCCGACAACCTGGCGCCGCCCGACGCCCAGGTGCCGGGCTTCCTCGCCGCCGCCTACGACCTCATCCTCACCGACGACAACGACGCCGAGGTGGCGGCGGTCGCGCTGGTCGCCAAGGGCCCGGGGCGCGCCAAGTTCGCCGACGCCCTCGACACCGCGCGCTCGACCGCGCGCCGCGACCGCGCGCGCTTCGACAAGCTGGCGGCGGCGATCGCCGATCTCGCGCGGGCCGGCGATCTCGCCCACAACACCACCGTCCTCATGGCCAACCACGCGCTCTTGTCGGCCCACGGCAAGCGCGCGCTCCTGGCCCGCGGCGACCTCGCCCTCGACGCGCTGACCGGGTACCTCGCCGCCGACTGCGGCCCGCACGGGATCCTCGCCAAGCAGGCCGACCTCGAGGCCCGCGGCCTGGTGCCGCCCTACGTCGAGCTGCTCGCGGCCACCGGCGCGGCCGAGCGCCTCGGGGCCGTCGGCAAGCTGGTGGCGCTGCTCAAGACCGGCGCCAAGGTCGCGGCGCCCGCGGGGCCCCAGGCGGTGGTCGAGCCGGCCGCGGCCCTGGCCGAGGCGGCGCAGCTCAAGACCGCGATCCTCACCCAGCTCGGTGGCCTGACCCCGGGCGGCCCGCCGCCG
Source organism: Kofleriaceae bacterium (assembly GCA_018057825.1). Lineage (GTDB taxonomy): Bacteria > Myxococcota_A > Polyangia > Haliangiales > Haliangiaceae > UBA2376. The sequence goes on from JAGPCY010000006.1 coordinate 88,806, forward strand.
CTGGTCCAGCTCGTCGAGATCGACAAGGCCCTGGCCGCGGTGTCGCCGCGCGCCAAGGAGCTGGTGTGGATCGATCCCCAGGTCATGGGCTTGATCGCCCGGGTCCTCGACCCGACCTTGGCCCGCGGGCTCCTCGACAAGCTCGACACCGTCGAGGCGCTGTACCAGGAGTGCAAGCCCGCGGTCGCCGGCCTCGAGCAACTGGCGCGGGTGGCGGAGCTCGCGCATCTGCCGCCGACGGTCGTCAAGCGCAAGCTCGCCGTCGACAACCCGGCCTTCCCCAAGCTGAAGGTCTGGCTCGAGGCGCGCGCCGGCGACGCCAACGCCGGGTTGCGCGGCCGCGTCCTCGCGCACACCAAGCTGAAAGACGACGTCATCGATCGTCTCCCGACCGAGCAGAACCGGCTGATCTATCGGCTGGTCGTGCGCGGCACCGCGGCGCCGTCGCCCGAGGATGCGATCCACGAGGCGGTCGAGCGCGGCGATGGCGCAGCGGCGGTCCGCGGGCTGCAGTCCCTGGCGGCGTCGAACCCGGCGCGGCTGGCCGAGCTCGAGCGCGATCCGGTGTTCCGCGCGTCGATCGAGCGGATGACTCAGCCGGTCGACGCCGACGGGCTGACCGTGGTGCCGTACCGCCTGGCCTTGACCTTGTGGGGGCGCTCGCCGAGCGACGCGATCGATCCGCTCCTCGCCGCGGTCGGCCAGGGCAACCTGCCGGGCGCCGACGATCGCCCGCTCACCGCCGACGAGCGCCTGCGCCTGACCCGCGAGCTGTTCGCGCCGGCGATCGGCGAGATCTCCGATCAGGTCAAGGGCACCAAGCTGGGTGGCAGCGGCGATCTCGTGGCCGCGTACTACGGCAGCGGGTTCGCGATGTCGGTCACCCACCTCGATCGCGCGCAAGCGGTGCTCGATCGCCTGCGGGTGTTCGAACGCAAGGCCGCCGACGAGCCGTACCTCGGTTGGCTGCGCCGCGAGCGCCTGGTCGCCGGCGACGAGCTGTCCAAGCGGTTCCACCAGATCCACGGCATCGCGCTGCGGACGTGGCTCTACGAGAACGGCGGGCCCAACATCCGCTCGGGCGCCGCCCGCATCCTCGGCACCGAGCAGGGCGCGTCGGTGGGCGAGTTCAACGGCAAGGTGGTCGAGCTGGGGCAGGCCGAGGACGGCCACCTGTCGATCCACCAGGCGCTGCGCGAGACCAAGGCCACCGCGGTCGACTTCGGCCCGATCCACGAGGAATGGACGCTGTCGGAGTTCGCGTCGGTCGAGTCGCGCGAGGTCGCGCGCGGCATCAACAGCGCCGACGAGGCGCGGGTGCTCGAGCACTGGCACATCTTGCGCCGCGCGTTCACGGCCAAGCACGACGAGCTCAAGCGCCTGACCGGCGTTTCGATCCGCCCGCTCGACATCCTGCGCAACGCCCACCTCGAGCACTCGGGGCACCTCGAGGCCCGCATCGACGAGAAGTTCAAGGGCGAGGCGCGTGAGCGGATCCGCGCCGACCTCGGCTTGGGCCCGGGCGACGCCGGCGCCGCCGAGCAGTCACCCGAAGAGAAGGCCAAGGCCGCCTTCGACGACCTGGCCGACAAGCTGTGGGCCGCGCACCGCACCCTGACCGCCGACAGCGGCCTGGCGACCTACGCGGCGCTCCACGCCGTGCGCGCCGTGGCGATGCTGGTCCCGCACACCGACGGTACGCCGGTCGCGCCGACCGATGGCGAGCGTGAGGAGCACCCGCCGATCAGCTTCGGCGGCTACTACCGCCACAAGTACGGCATCTCGCCGCGCCGCCACACGATCGCGGTGGTCCGGGCCATGCCCGAGGACGATCGCGAGGTGCCGCTCGATCAGGCGGCGGCCGCGCTCGGCATCCCCAAGGACGAGCTGCTGCCCGACGTGACCGGCAAGGGCCGGGGTACTGGCGAGGCGCTCGCGATCGGCGAGCACAACCAGCACCTGGTGCGGGCCTGGTTCACCGTCGAGGTCGCCGAGGATCGCGCGCGCCAGATCTGGCGGCTGCTCCACGACAGCGGTCGCCTCGAGATCATCAACACCCAGCTCTACGGCGACTGCAACGACGAGGAGCAGCGGCTGATCCGGGTCGCGTTCCGCAAGCTGTCGGGTGGGATCGATCTGCAGTTCTTCATCCGCCAGGCGATCGACGCCCAGCGCGCGACCGAGGCCTCGACGGCGTACAAGCTGTCGCGGATCTCGCCGCTGGCCGGCGTGGTCAACAACACCGATCAGACGATCGCGGTCGGCGCCGACGGCGATGGCCTGTCCGGCATGCTGATGGGGTCGGTCCGGGTCCACGGCACCGCGACCGAGCTCGAGGCCGCGCTGGCGGTGGCGTCGAAGGGGACGATCGATCTCAACACCCGCCTGCGCACCGCCGCCGCCAACGACTCGAGCGATCAGGTGTTCCGCATCCTCGAGCAGGCCACCGCCGAGGAGCGCCGCGCGATCCTGGCCGACGGGCCGCTGGTCAATCAGCTCCAGCGCCTCGGGCAGTGGCAATGGGAGCGCTGCTTCAAGGTCCTCACCGGCCAGGCCGACCTGGCCGATCGCCTGTACTCGCGGTCCCACGGCGACGGCACGTGGACCGAGCACGCGTGGCTCGGCGGCGGGACGCACGAGGCGGGGATGAAGGAGGACCTCCGCGACTACCTGAAGAAGCTGCACCGGAAGTACGACGCCGAGGTCCGGGCCGAGGTCGTGGCCCAGGGCCGGCAAGGCGTGCCACCGGCGCTGATCGATCGCGAGGTCAACCGCCGCGTCCTCGAGGGCTGTGGGCATCTCCTGGCCCACAAGGACGTCACGGCGATCATGAAGGGCGAGCTCGACGGCGACGAGTACGCCGAGATGCGCGCCATCCTCGGCAACGGCGGCGCCGGGACTGAGCGCGAGTGGGCGGTGGCCGGCGGCGGCGGCAAGGCGGCGGTGATGGCCGAGATCCGCGGCATGGCGCCCGAGCGGCGCGCCGCGCGCCTGCAGGACCCCGAGTACCTGCGGCTCCTGGCCCAGCGCCTGCCGAGCGAGGCCGACTACCGCGACGCGATGAACGCGTTGACCGCGACCGGCGACGCCGACACCGCGGCCGACGGCGGCGCCCTGGCCCGCCTCGACAAGATGTCGCGCACCGAGGCCGAGGTCGCCGGCGCCGAGCGCGACGGCCGCAAGACCTTGCGGGCGCTGTCCGAGCTGACGCCGGTCGAGCTGCGCAAGATCCAGCACGACCCGCGGCTGCAGGTCCAGGTGATGGCCGCGCTGTCCGCGGACGAGCGCGCGATCGCCCGCCGGCTCCTCGAGGCGCCGCCGGATCCGACCGCGGGAGCCGACGGCGCGCCGGTCGACGCCAAGGTCGCGGCCCACGCCAAGGCCGACCTGCTGGTCCGCCAGGCGATCGGGCGGCTCGAGGTCGCGTGTCGCGGAAGCTGGCGCGACGTGCTGGTGCAGGCGTGCGCGATCTACAAGCTCGATCTGCTGTCGGGCTTCCCGCGGGCCGGCGAGGGCGGCGGCAACGGCGAGGCCACCCTCGATGAGCAGGCGGCGCTGACCAAGGGCGAGCTGGCGGCCAAGCGCGAGGCGATCTGGAGCGGGGTCGAGCCGTCGGTCGCCAGCTTCGTCGAGATCCATCGCACCGACCCGACCCGCAAGACCAAGGACGCGATCACGCCCGACGACATGCGCGCGGTGGTCGCGGCCGCGGTCCGCGGCACCGCCGATCCCAGCCCGGCCTTGATCGCCGAGAACATCTGGACCGGCGACGAGAAGTCGGCCGGCACCGATCCGCGCGCCGCCAAGCTCCTCGGGATCGCGTTCGACGCCTCGGTCGATGAGCAGGGGGTGAAGGACACCCTCAAGATGGCGTCGGACGAGCACGTCATCGCCCACTGGACCAACGTCGTCCAGCCCGGCGCCGAGGGCGGGCCGACCATGGCCTCGGTCTACCGCGAGTTCGCGGCGGCCGACGCCCAGGCGGTGCCGGTGATCGAGGCGCGCAAGCGGGCGGCGGTGGCGCCGCCGCCGATGCCGACGCCGGGGCCGGTCGCGAGCGGCGGGGCGCCGACGGTCAAGACCGCGCTGCCCGAGGGGCCGGCGGCGACCCAGAGCTGGGGCACCGACGCCAAGCAGGGCGACGCCGTGCTCGCCGAGGCGCGGCTCAAGCAGCGCCGGTTCCTCGAGTTCGCGATCAAGGTCTCGGCCGAGCTCGAGCGCATGCTCCTGCCGTACCTGGGGGACGATCGGACCGCCAGCGCGGCGGTCGACGGCGAGAAGACCAGCGGTCGGAGCAACAAGCGCTATAACGCCCTGGCCGAGATCATCTTGGCGCGGGTGCCCGAGCTACCGCCGGCCGGCATCGGCAAGGCGATCGGCATCCAGGATCAACACGCCTGGCTCTTGTTCAGCGGCATGCGCAAGGCCGCCGGCGAGATGCACCTGCGCGACGAGCAGTACCTGCGCTATCGCGGCGAGCAGGCCGGCAATAACGGCGTCGCGCAGTCCGAGAAGGAGATCTACGATCAGGAGCAGGCGCTCCTGGGTCGGGCCCACGCGATGGCGGTGTCCGACGGCCAGATCTCCACCGCGGAGGACGAGGAGCTGGGCCGCCGCTACGAGGCGACCGACCGCGCGTCGGAGGAGTACCAGACCGCGAAGCAGCAGGCGGCGGCTTGGGCCGCGCTGATCGTCGGCGTGATCGTGACCCTGGTGGCGACCGTCCTGACCGGCGGCCTGGCGACCGGCGCGGTCGCGATGTTCGCGATCTCGGCGGCGACCGCGGCGCTGTCGGCGACCGCCAAGGCGCTGGTGATGAAGGAGTACCTGGGCGACGAGTTCGACTCGAAGGATCAGTCGGAGATGATCGCCAAGGAGGTCATCACCGGGATCGTCGCCGCCGGCACCACGTTCTACGCGCAGAAGCTCCTGTCGGCGGTCGGCAACGCGACCTCGCTGGCCAAGCAGGCCAACGCGATGCGCCAGGTGCTGAAGACCCCGCCCAAGCTGTGGCAGGAGATCGGCCACCAGGCGATCGAGGAGGCGGTGTCCGAGGGCATGACGTCGGTGGTCGAGGCCGGCCTGGCCGCGACCGACCCCGCGCACTGGATGCACGGCTACGAGGAGGGCGCGCGCGAGGCCAAGGCGGCGGCGATGGCGCGCATCGCTCAGGCGCCGCGCGACATGCTGCACGGCGCGGTGTCGTCGATCCTCACGGTCGGCGCCAACAAGGTGCTGCGCCGCAAGCCGTCGGCCGACGATCACAAGCTGGCGTCGCGGATGTCGGTGCCCGAGGCCAAGCGCAAGCGCGCGGTCGACCTGGCGGCCAACGCCCGCGCGGTGTTCGGCGATCCCGGCGACAAGGTCCTCGAGGCGCTGGTGCAGTGGGGGCTCGAGCAGGCCGAGTCCGACGGGCCGATCAACTGGGGCGCGGCGCCGGCCGAGCTGCTGCGCGGCGTGATCGAGGAGTTCGGCGAGGCCGGCACCGAGATGCACACCTCGACCGCGCACAAGGGCAATCGCAAGCGGCGGATGGAGGACGATCTCAAGCGCGCCGAGCACCTGCCGGCGGGGACCCGCGATGCCTTCAGGCAGATGCAGGACGAGGCCCACGACACGGAGGCCTACGTCTCGCTCGATCAGTTCCTGCGCGTGCGGCGCGAGCTGGCGTCGACCGGGCTGGCCGGCACGACGGCGCGCCTGGGCCTGACGCTGACCGACGCCCAGCGCGAGGCCTTCCTGGCGTGGGCGACCGCGGCCGAGACCGCCGACGAGCTGGCGGCGCGCGCCGCCACCGATCCGCGCACGCGGCCGGAGATCATGGCGGCCGGCACCGCGGCCGCGCCGCCGCCGCGGACCGGGGGCGACCCGCGCCATCACGCCGGCGCGTTCCCGGCGGCGGTCGAGCCGCCGGCCGCGCCACCGCCGGCCGAGCGGCCGACCGTGGTCATCCCGGCGCCGGAGCGGCCGACCGCGCCCGGCCCGGCCGTCGAGGCCACGAGCGCCGATCCGGCGACCGCCGAGGGGGCGGCGGCGACCGTCGACGCGGCGCCGGCGCCGGCCGAGCGGCCGACCGTGGTCATCCCCGCGGCGCCGTCGCCCGACGAGCCGCCGGCGAGCGAGCGCACGACCGCGCCGATGCCGGCGGTGACGCCGGCGGCGACCGCCAACCCGACGACCGCCGACTCGACGACCCGCGACCTCGCGCGCGACCTGCCCGACGTCGCGCAGCTCGCGGCCTTGCCGGCCGACGTGATGGGCGCACACCAGCAAGGCGCGGTCGAGGCGGCGCTGCAACGGCTGGCCGCCCCCGAGTTCGAGGTGTTCCGCGCCGCGCACGCCCTGGTGCCGAGCGCGGTCGGTCGCGGCTTCTTGTACAAGGCGCTGGCCGCCGGCAACGACGTGTCGTCGGTGCAGTGGCTGGCCTGGCAGCTCCAGGGCAAGGACGACGCGTGGATGCTCGACCACCTGACGCTGGGTGATCCCCGCGGCGTTGGCGTGGGTCTGGCGCAGCAATGGTCGATGTCGTGCAACGCCGCGACCACGATGGTGGTGCGCGGCAACTACGATCCGGTGTTCGCCCTCGGCCTGCGCCTGGCCAACCCCAACATCTCCAACTTCGATCAGTACGATCCGCGGAGCTACAACGCGGATCTGGCGGCGCGGGAGAAGGCGCTCCTCGAGAGCGCGTATCAAGGCGCCGACGCCGCGGCGGTCGGTTACGGCGGCATCGCGGCGCCGCGCGCGGGCGGTCCGTCGCGCGGACGGTGGGCCGACGATCTGCTGAACGCCCAGGCCGGCGCCACCGGGATGGAGTTCACGCCGCGGCGGGGCGTCGACGCTTCGACCGCGCTCGGCGTGCTCGATCGCGCGCTCGCCGACGGGCTGCAGGTGCCGGTGGTGATCGGCGACGGGCCCGACGACAACGCCCACTACGTGCTGGCCACCGGCCGGCGCGACGGCGCCGCCGGGCCCGAGTATCGGTTCTTCAACGTCGCGTCGGGCCTGTCGAAGTGGGTGACCCTGGCGCAGATCCAGACCGGGACCATGCCGCTCGACGGCGGCCAGCAGATCGTGTCGCTCGAGGAGCCGACCGCGGTCGGGCGAGCCGGGGCGCCGAGCGGCGTCGGCCGCGGTGGACCGTCGACGTTGACCCCGGCCGATGCGCCGCAGCTCACCCACGTCGCGATGGCGGCGGTGACGCAGAAGCTCCCGGTGGCGGTGGCCAGCCAGGCGCTGGCGATCCAGCTCCACGATGAGGGCGGCGCGGCGGCCGCGCCCGAGGCGGCGACTCCGGCCGCGACTCCGGCGACTCCGGCGGCTCCGGCGGCGACCGGGACCCCGACCGCCGCGCCCTCGGCGCCGACCTTGCGCCTCGAGCTGCCGGCGCCGGTCACGGCGGCGGTGGCGTCGCTGGTCGAGCCCGCGGCTCGAAGCGCGGTCGAGACCCTGGCCGGCGCGGCTCGACCGGGCGCGGGGCCGACCGACGCCGACGCCGCGCGCGCGGCGTTCACCGCGCTGTGGAAGGACGGCGTGATCGACGTCGCGGCCTTCCGCGCCAAGTTCGATCTCGAGTACGAGGACGCGGTCGGGAAGATCGCGCGGTCGATGGCCAACCCCGAGCTGGCCGCGGTCCTGCGCGACGTGCCCGAGGAGCAGCTCGTCGCGATCCTGCTCTACACCAGCACGCACTACGTCGAGTGGAATCGCACGCTGCGCACTGCCGACACCCAGACGATCGGTGAGCACGCCGACGGCATCGCGCTGGCCGATCGCGGGTTGGCCAAGCTGCCGGTCCACGAGGGCTGGGTCTACCGCGGTGTCGATCACCTGCCGCCCGAGGCCCTGGCGATCTACCAGACCGGTGAGGTCGTCACCGAGGCGGCCTTCACCAGCACGTCCAACGCTTCGGGAGCCCAGTACCAGGGCCAGGTGCAGTTCAAGATCAAGTCGCGCACCGGTCGCGACGTCGCCGGGCTGTCGCGCTACGACCACGAGCGCGAGATCTTGTTCCGTCCTGGCACGCGGTTCCTGGTCACCGACAAGGAGCGCGACGGCGACGTCACGATCATCACGCTCGAGGAGGTCGAGGCCGGCCCCGGCGCGGCGCCGGGTGGCCCGGCGCCGGGCGGCCCGGGCGGCGCGCGCGATCGCGGCCGACCGACCGCCGAGGCCACGCCCGGTGGAACCGAGGTCGACACCGAGAGCGACGCCGACCGCGATACCGAGACGACCGCCGAGGGCGAGGCCGCGGTCGCGACCAGCCCGACGCCGCGCGCGCTGCGCGCCGCCGTGCGCAAGCTGGCCACCCTCGAGGCCAAGCAGGCCGCCGATCCGAGCCGCCCGACCCGCTACGTCGAGCGGCGGCGGGCCCAGGTCCGGGCGATGCTCGAGCGCGCCGCGCAGAACGATCCGGCGTGGCGCGCCGAGCTCGACGCGCTCCTGGCCGGGCAGCCGGCGCTGGCGGCGATCATCGCGCGCGAGCAGGCCCACCTGGCCCAGGCCGCGGCCAACGCCGCCGCGGTGCGCGACTCCCAGGAGCGCCGCGAGCGCGAGCGCCAGTCCCTCGGCGTCGCCGGCGAAGAGGGCCGCCACGGCGGCGTCGAGGTCCACAGCCACTTCCTCGGCGTGGTCGAGACCGAGGTGTTCCGCGACGCCTACGGCGGCTGGTACGAGATGCTCAAGGCGATCGATGGGATCGCGGCCACCGAGGACCAGGCCGCCGCGGAGAAGGGCGAGCGGACGCGCAAGCTCACCCACGCGATGGCCGACGGCCAGATCGTCCAGCGCGGCTCGGCCGGCGACGCGCTGCGGATCGCCCGCGAGGCCCTGGCCGAGATCGCCGCCGAGGAGGCCCGCCTGCGCGCCGAGGCCGCGACCGCGGGGGGCGCCGCCGACGACCCCGGGCTCCTGGCGCGGATCGCGGCGCGCCGCGACGAGCTGGCCCGCAAGGCCTGCGAGGTGTGCCTGGCCGCCAGCGACCAGACCGACTTCAACAGCGCCTACGAGATCCGCGACGAGCTCCTGAAGGCCAGCTTCGCCGGCGCCCTCCCGAAGCCGACCGCGGAGCCGGCCGGCGAGACCAAGGCCGAGCGCGAGATCCGCGAGAAGGCCGACAAGGCCCGGGCCGAGCCCCAGATCAACGCCGCGTACTTCGAGCTGGCCAAGGAGACGGTGCGGCGGCTGATCGACGATGGCCTGGTCCTGACCGAGCAGTCCAACAGCATCGGCAAGCTGCAGAAGCGCTTCCCCAACGGCCTGATCGAGGCCGCGATCGCCTCGGTGATTCGCGATCTGCGCGCGATCGATCCCAAGCGCGCCGCCGAGCTCGAGCGCAACTTCAGCGTCAAGTTCCTGTCGATGGGGATGTCGATGTTCTACGGCCGCGCCGAGCGCAAGCGCGAGGCCCTGGGCTCGCCGCGGCCCGAGACCGAGGCCAAGGCCAACCGCATCGGCTGGCTGACCGAGCTGGTCAATCAGGTCGGCTACGAGCTGGCGCTGGCCACGGTGACCGCGGAGCGCGATCGCCTCGCGGCGCAGGACGAGCGCTCGGCCGACGACGACGAGCGCCTCGCCGAGCTGAACCAGTACGTGGTCGACCTGACCAAGGGCGCGACCGTCCGCGGCGAGAAGACCCGGTTCGAGGAGCTCAAGGGCACCGCGGTCGTCCAGCGGCCCGACGTGGTCGGCATCGACACCGCCGGTCAGGAGCTGTACGAGTTCACCGCCGAGGGGCGCGAGCGCTTCAAGGTCATGTACCTCGCGCTGGTCCAGGCGGCGCGCAAGAAGGGCGAGGTGCTGGTGTTCCGGCCCCACGTCGGCGAGGGCGCGATCAACCCGAAGAAGGGCGAGCCGTGGCACGCCTTCCGCAACCGCTGGGAGCGCGACGGCCGGCCGATCCACTACGACCGCGCGCGCGAGAACCTCGACGCGATGATCGCGGTGCTCGAGGAGCTCCACGCCCAGGGCTTGCTCGACGCCGAGGCGGTCACGATCCGGTTCGGCCACGCCACCCACATGGATCCGACCCAGGCGGCGCGCCTGGCCGCGCTGCGCGACGCCGCCGGCGGCGCCAGCGTGATCGCCGAGGTCAACCTCGGGTCCAACAGCGCGACCAACGTCGTCGACCAGAAGGACGAGGACGGCGGGCGCAAGGCCGAAGAGGACTTCGGCGATCACTCGCTGCTCACGCTCCTCTACAACGACGTCCAGACCATCCTGTCGACCGATGGCCACGCGGTCGAGCGCACCACGATGGGCGCCGAGTACGGGCGGGCCCACGCGGTGATCGAGAAGTTCCTCGCCGGCGAGCTGAAGGTCCGCGTCACCGCCGAGCAGGCCGCGGGCCGCGGCGAGCGGCGCGCCGACGGCTCGGTCGAGCTGACGGTCAGCGATCTCGATAGCGCCGAGCTAGCCAAGTTCCTCGGGGCCTACGCCCAGCTCCACAAGTGGGCCGAGCAGTATCGATCGACCGGTCAGCGCGGCGGCGAGCCGCTGCCCGGCCGCGAGCGGCAGGTCACGCCGGTGCGCGACGGCGACCTGGCGTCGACCGAGACGCCGTACCAGTCGCCGGGCCTCGAGCGCGCCCGGCAAGAGCGGATGGCGCGGCTGCGCCAGGACGAGCGCGCCGAGCAGGCCGGGCAGCAGGACGCCGACCTGGCCTCGCTCGGCACGGCCCTCGACGACGGCTCGGCCGAGGCCGGGGCGCGGCGCGACCGCCTGGCCAACGAGCTCGAGCGCCAGACGCCCGACCTGCGGCTCGATCGCGCGGTCGCGGCCGGCGCCCAGACCGTGCTGGTCTTGAACGTCGCCGGCGGCGGTGCGCTGGGCGTGAAGACCATGAACGACGCGCTGGTCGGCATGGACATCAACACCGACCTCATCCGCGCCCGCAATGATCTCTTGCGCGAGGTGTTGACGCCGCTCGGCTTCACGGTGGTCGAGCAGACCTACAAGGCCACCACCTTCACGTCGAAGCTGTCCGACGGGCCGGTGGTCCAGGACAAGCTGGCGTCCGCGCTAGCCGAGGTCGATCGGCGGATGAAGGTGATCTTGATCGCCGGGTTCCAGCGCGGCGCGCAGCACTGGCGCGCCAAGGATCCGGACCGGGCCACGCGCAATGAGGAGATGGCGGCGAAGGTGCAGTCCGGCGAGGAGGTGTGGAAGGCGACCGTCGGGTCCGCCGCGGTCGAGGACGCCGGCGACGCGCTGGGCGCCAAGATGAGCGCTAGCCGGGCGGCGATCATGGCGCGCAGCGAGGTCGGCGCCGGCGATGGGCGCGATCCACGCTCGATGAGCTACGACGAGGGTCGGTTCGTGGCGATGCTCGACCGCGCGGTCAAGCTGGCCGAGGACCACCTGGGCCAGACCGTGACCCTCGACGGGGTCGCAGTCGAGGCCTTCGTCGCCGGCAGCGGCGGCGTGACCCCGAACCTGGACGTGCTGCGGGCGTTCCGCAAGGGTCGCCTCGATCCCGAGAAGCACACGCCGGAGAGCGAACGGCCGCTCCTCAAGGCGTTCCAGAAGTACGTCGACGCGGTCAACACCTTCGACTACTACAAGCACACGCTGGGCGCCGAGCACGCCGAGGGTGGCCTGGTCGACGAGCGCAAGGGCGAGGTCCGGGCGATGATCGATGCCCTGCGGGCCGGTGAGGCCGTCGATCCCGCCGAGGTCGAGCGGCTGTTGCGGACCAACGCGGCCGGCATCGAGGTGGCGCAGCAGGAGACGGCGTCGGAGGCGGCGTGGTTCAACGAGGCGCGCCAACACGGCGAGCGGATCGTGCTGAACCTCGACGTGAAGGATCTCGGCCTGCGGGTGATGGCGGCCCAGGCCGAGACGATGAACCGGGTCGTGTCGGGGCGGTTGCGCGGGGAGGAGCTGCAGGACGCGGCGCTCCGGACCGACGATAGGGTGATCGGCGAGAAGCGGCTCGCGCTCACCAAGGTTCGAGCGGCCTACGTTTCGGTGCTGGAGATGGCGATCGGCGAGCAGCATGACCCAGCGAGTCGGTCTGCTCTCGAGGCTGAGCGGGAGGTGCCGCTCCTGATGGGCGGCGACGAGTTCACTCTGTCAGTTCATCCGCTACTCGCGAAGTACATCCCGGTCTTGGTCCGCGAACTGTCTGCGGCAGCAGACGCTCGTGTTGCTGTTGTTGACGCCATCAGCTCGAAGCCGGAGTCGCCGCGAGCCAACCAGGCTACTCACCGTGCCGCGATGCAGGCCGGCGAAGCGGGTCACGAGAAGCTCAAGAAGAAGATCGAACTGGAGGTGCAGCGGCTGTCGGTGCGGATCAGTCGGTTCTCGGCCCCTAAGCGCGAGCGCGGCACCGAAGCTCTCCGTCGCGCGGGCCTGACGACGATCTACGCGACGGTGGAAGGCGACGGCGAGGAGCCGAACGTGGTCTTGCGCGACCATGGCACGGGTGAGATTGTGACGGAAGAAACCATCGCGCAACGAGTCCTGGCGGCCACGGCTGCAATCGATGAGATCGAAGCGTCGGTGCACTGACTATGTCCACGTACGAACTCTCTCCTGACGAACAGCGGGCGACGCTCGACCGGTACTTCGAGCCGGTGACGGAGGCACAGCGGGTCGAGATCGCACGGGTATGGAACGAAGTCTGCGCCGGCTCCATGGCGTATCTTCTCAACGTGGCATTTGGTGAGATCTGGGAGGCCCGGAACAAGGTCAGCGTCTCGCCTGCGTCCATGGCCGGCTTTGGTGACGCGTGGCTCGAGGAAGTCCAGGCTCACACTAGCCCAACGGCGCAGCAGTTCTTCTGCTGGGCGGTGCGACGGTTTCAGTTGGCGCGCGGCAAGCCGAGCCATCCGGGGTGGGCGGCGGGGCTGTGGCAGTGGGTGGAGCGGCGCCCGTATCACAAGCCTGTCCAGGACCTTCGCGGTCAGGCAGGCCGATACTGGCATCTGGACCCCGCAGGGCCGGTACGAGCGGTTGGAGATCCGAAGGTAGATCGCCTGCGGTGGATGACGTGGGAGATCGAGGTGCCGGAGGCTGTCAGATTGTCGATGTCGGTCGCTGCCCAATTGCTGGTGATCGATGAGTCGCAACGAGCCTGGCTCGACCTGCGCTACTGGCCCGTCAAGACGCGGACGGCCGACCGCCTCGAGGTCGCAGATCTCTCGACGGCGGCGGTGGACTCGTATGTCCTCGAGCGGCAGCCGGCGCACGTGGCGATCGTGCCGGGGGCGCCGCGGAGCGAGTACGAGGTGGACTACTACATCGCGGGGAGTCGGTGTCACGCGTGCGAGGCGCGGGGGCTGGGGCGGAGCGTGCCGACGTATGCGCAAGGGGTGGTGGCTGGGTTCTGCGCGGGGTGCAAGGCGGAGCGGCAGTTCCGGTTCACGCCGGTGGCGGCGAGTGGGCCGATCGAGGCGTTCCACCTGGCGGCTGGGACGGCGCCGTCGACGGTGTACGACGCGGCGGAGCTGCGGGCGCTGGTGGACGAGGCGCTGGGCGAGGTGTCGCGGACGCCGGGAGACTACGGGACGGTGGCGGAGTACACGGCGGCGCGGCGTCGGCTGGTGCGCGGGTACACGGCGCTGGTCGAGCTGGCGAAGTTCCTGCCCGGGGATCGCGAGGTGGCCGAGGAGGTGGCGACCGTCGACGCGCTGTACACGACCTACGAGGCGGCGCAGAAGACGGTGGCGTCGCGGCCCGGGGCGCAGCCGGCGGCGCGGAGCATCGACGATCGGCTGCGGCAGCATCGAGCGTGGCTGGCGCGGGGCGGGGTGGGCGACGGGCGGCTGACGATGATCGACGAGGTGTGGCAGGGGCAGGGCTTCGATTACGCGCGATGGGCGCGGGCGCGGATGGTGGGGACGCGGTTCGAGCGGATGGCGCTGTCGCACGCCGACCTGACCGACGCGGAGCTCGAGCGGACGCAGTTCGTTGCATGCCGGCTGGGCTGGAGCACCTGGGCGCGCGCGCGACTGACCGAGTGCGATCTGCGGGAGTCGCGGCTGTCGCTGGCGGAGCTCGAGGGCCTCGAGGCGCGGGGCGGGGACTGGCGCGGGATCGTGGCGGGGCGGAGCCGCTGGCGGGGCGATCTGCGCGGCCTCGACCTGCGCGACGCGAGCCTCACGGACAGCCGGTTCACCGACCTGTACGTGGAGCGCTGCGACCTGCGGGGCGCCGACCTGGGGCGGGTCGACTACGCGCTGTCGCTCGGCACCCTCGAGCGCGTGCGGTTCGTGGACTGCGACCTACGCGGCGCCAAGCTCGACGGCGCGGTGCTGAAGGCGGTGCGCTTCGAGCGCTGCAAGCTCGCCGGGATCGAGGGCACGCCCGACGTCCGCCACGGCACCGAGGCGCTCGACTGCGACCTGTCCCCCGACGGTGACGGCGGCCTCGGCGGCGGCGATCAGCTCCTGGCCCTATGGAAGGCCCGCGGTACGCGGTAGACTCTTTGCGAGGGGGGGAACGATGTTGTCTAGCCGCCGCTTTGCAGACGTACCTTGGTCCAGCGACCCGTGGCGCTGGTTCGCGACGACACCCTCGGGCGACCTGGTGCCGTTTGTGCTTCAGGTCGGAACGATCGTAGACGCCGTGCTGAGAGCTGGGGTTATCGCCGTGCTGGCGCCGCCCGACCCTGCGATCCGCAACAGCGGTCACTACATCTTCGTCCTCGACGCACGCAGCGGCCATACACGGTGCTCGGCAATCCCAGTGCCCAGCGCCTTCAACGATTTCGACTTGACCCTGACCGGTGAAGCCCTCGGCATCGTCACAGGAAGCGGTCGAGATTCAGAGTTTGGTGGGACGCAGTATCGGGACTGCGAGCTCCACGTCGTCGATCCGTCGACGGGGGCGACTCGCATCGTGGCGCCGATGGAGGAGGGCGTGCCACGATGGCTCGAAGGAGAGGACGAGACGTTTCTCGTCTGGGTGACGGACGTCGATGGCCGGGAGTGGACGCGGCGGTGCCACCTCGACGGTACGTTCTCTCTCTTCGCCGATACCTGGCTCGATCGGGTGGCTGCGCGCCGCGGGCGCGTACAGTCTGTAGAGGCGGGCCCTCACGAACGCTGGGTGCGCTTGTCGGGCCCCAGCCAGAGCTGCTCGGTTCCGCGCGCGTTGCCGCGCGTCCCGCGGGAGGTCGTGGCCACGAGGCTTGTGGGGGCCGCGTCATCGTTGGAACTACGACCTGAGGCGGCGATCCTCGTGACCGACGCAGGCAAGGAGATCTGCCGCCTCGAGAACCCGACCGATGTGACACCGGTCTTCTCGCCGTCCGGTCGCTGGCTCATGCTCGCAAGCGAATCCGTGATCCAGGTCCTGGACGCTACGACGGGGGCGCCGCAGCACACCTGGACGACCAGCGCTTCGATGCGTTCGATGCGTTCGATGCGTTCGATGCCTAACGAACGTGAGGCAGACGGCCTCAAGGTCCCGGGAGGGCTGTGCGCGGCGAGCTGGGCGACTGACCAGCACCTCGTGTGTGCGTTTGCTACCGGGTTGGTCGTAGGCGATGTCGCGACCGGCGCCGCGACCGTATGGCGTGGCGACCTCACGTGGGTAGACCAGCTTGAGCTTCGGGACGATTCGACAGTGATCGAGTTGCGAGGCAGCTCGATCCTGCGCGTTGCCGTTGCCTATCTCACGGGAGAGGGCGTCAATGAGAGCGTCGTCGAGCGCCGATTGACAGCGACGACAGCCGCGCTCGCCGAGGTCGAAGGGGCGTCGAGCTGACCGATGTCCGAGTACGAACTGTCACCCGACGATCAACGCGCGACGCTGGACCGGTACTTTGAGCCGGTGACGGAGGCGCAGCGAGCGGAGATCGCGCGCGTGTGGCGCGAGGCCGCTGAGGGGTCCATCAAGTACCTCCTCAGGGAGGCCTTCCGGAACATCTGGGAGGCCCGGAGCGACATCGCAACCTCGCCGGGGTTCGTGACCGGGTACGGTGACGTGTGGTTCGAGGAGATACCGCCCAAGACCAGCCCGACGACTGCACAGTTCTTCTGCTGGGTGGTGCGGCGGTTTCACCTCGCCAGGAGCAAGCCGAGCCACCCGGGGTGGGCGGCCGGGCTGTGGCAGTGGGTGGAGCGCCGTCCGCACAACAAGCCCGCCCAGGATCTGCGTGGGCAGCCGGGGCGGTACTGGCACCTGGCCCCGGCCGGTCCGGTGCGCACCGTCGGCGACCCGAAGGTCGATCGGCTGCGATGGATGACGTGGGAGATCGAGCCACCGGCCGAGGTGCGTCACTTCAAGCCGATCGCTGCTCACCTCGCTGTCATCGACGAAGCGGAGGGAGTCTGGGGCAAGGTGCGCGCCTGGCCAGTGCAGCAACGTAGCGCCGATCGCCTCGAGGTCGCAGATCTCTCGACGGCGGCGGTGGACTCGTATGTCCTCGAGCGGCAGCCGGCGCACGTGGCGATCGTGCCGGGGGCGCCGCGGAGCGAGTACGAGGTGGACTACTACATCGCGGGGAGTCGGTGTCACGCGTGCGAGGCGCGGGGGCTGGGGCGGAGCGTGCCGACGTATGCGCAAGGGGTGGTGGCTGGGTTCTGCGCGGGGTGCAAGGCGGAGCGGCAGTTCCGGTTCACGCCGGTGGCGGCGAGTGGGCCGATCGAGGCGTTCCACCTGGCGGCTGGGACGGCGCCGTCGACGGTGTACGACGCGGCGGAGCTGCGGGCGCTGGTGGACGAGGCGCTGGGCGAGGTGTCGCGGACGCCGGGAGACTACGGGACGGTGGCGGAGTACACGGCGGCGCGGCGTCGGCTGGTGCGCGGGTACACGGCGCTGGTCGAGCTGGCGAAGTTCCTGCCCGGGGATCGCGAGGTGGCCGAGGAGGTGGCGACCGTCGACGCGCTGTACACGACCTACGAGGCGGCGCAGAAGACGGTGGCGTCGCGGCCCGGGGCGCAGCCGGCGGCGCGGAGCATCGACGATCGGCTGCGGCAGCATCGAGCGTGGCTGGCGCGGGGCGGGGTGGGCGACGGGCGGCTGACGATGATCGACGAGGTGTGGCAGGGGCAGGGCTTCGATTACGCGCGATGGGCGCGGGCGCGGATGGTGGGGACGCGGTTCGAGCGGATGGCGCTGTCGCACGCCGACCTGACCGACGCGGAGCTCGAGCGGACGCAGTTCGTTGCATGCCGGCTGGGCTGGAGCACCTGGGCGCGCGCGCGACTGACCGAGTGCGATCTGCGGGAGTCGCGGCTGTCGCTGGCGGAGCTCGAGGGCCTCGAGGCGCGGGGCGGGGACTGGCGCGGGATCGTGGCGGGGCGGAGCCGCTGGCGGGGCGATCTGCGCGGCCTCGACCTGCGCGACGCGAGCCTCACGGACAGCCGGTTCACCGACCTGTACGTGGAGCGCTGCGACCTGCGGGGCGCCGACCTGGGGCGGGTCGACTACGCGCTGTCGCTCGGGACCCTCGAGCGCGTGCGGTTCGTGGACTGCGACCTACGCGGCGCCAAGCTCGACGGCGCCGTGCTGAAGGCGGTGCGCTTCGAGCGCTGCAAGCTCGCCGGGATCGAGGGCACGCCCGACGTCCGCCACGGCACCGAGGCGCTCGACTGCGACCTGTCCCCCGACGGCGACGGCGGCCTCGGCGGCGGCGATCAGCTCCTGGCCCTATGGAAGGCCCGCCGTACGCGGTAGGCCTCCGCTCGCCTTGCATGCTGCAGATCCGGGGCGGCTTGGCGCAGTTGGAATCGGACTCGGACTCGCCTGCCGCAACGTCCTCGACCACCGCGATGCGCTCAGGCGCTTCGTGACCGCCGTGATCTACTCGGGGCCGCACCCGTCGGAGTTGCTCTCTTGCAGGTGGTCAATGGGCACCGCCGGCCCGGCCTCGAGCCAGGCGAAGACGCGCCGTCCGAGCGCGCGGCAGCCGGCGCTGGTGCAGACCACGCGGCCGTTGTGGAGGCGATAGGCGGTCCGGGTCCTATCGAGTTCGAGGGCACACAGCGGGGCCGCCCGCGGCGGGCGCACCGACCATCCGATGGCGTGATCGATCGACGCGAACCGTCCGGTCGCCGGGTTGAATAGCACGCAGCGCGCCTCGCATAGATCCTCGTCACAGCGACAGGTGCGGCCGGCCGAGACCACCGACCAGCCGAGTCCGCCGAGCGCGACCCCATGGCCGCAGGTCCCGTTGCAGCCGCGGCGGGTCGCGGCGGGTTGAGCGGCGAGGTCGGGGGCGATCACGTCGCGGCTCACCGCGAGCGGCTCGACGTAGGGCCGGCGAGCCACGCCCGCGAAGCCGGCCAGGAAGCGGGCGCCAGCCTCAGTGAGCACCGGTCGGAACTTGGCGAGCGCGCGGATCCGACGGACCTCGTCGGGCCGGCCCGGCACCAGGTCGCTGCGCCCAGGGTGGACGACGAAGCCTGGCGGCGCGGCGGTGAGCAGGACGCACGGGACCCCGCACGGATCGTCGGCGACTTGTCCACCTTCGGATTCGAGGTAGACGGGCAGCGGAGGCATCTGCTCGAGCACTCGCACCGCCGTGAGCACCGGGGCCCGCAGATCGAGCCCCATGAGCGCGCCATCCTGGACAAACCAGATCGTGTCGCGGCTGCCGTCGTACGAGGCCGCCGAGCTCGGCGGGCCGTCGGTCAGCTGCGCGATGACTCGCCCTGAGACGGTCACGGCGAGGAGCGCGTCCGTGCCCTCGACCAGCGCCACCGCCTCGCCCGCGGCGTCGCGCCGCAGCGCCGCGAAGACCGAGTCGACTGCGGGCTCGCGCCACACCGGGCGCGACGGGAGGCCTGCCCCCACCGCCGCGTCAGGGCTCTGGGGCGGGGCCTCCGGCGGCGAGACCATCGCGTCCGCTTCCCCTCGAGCGTCGTCTCGGGGCGGAGGCGGGGCAGGGGGCGTCTGAGTGCGGCTGGCACACGCTACGATGAGCGCCATGAGCACCAGCAGCAGACCCGTGCACCGGGCGCGCGCCGTCATACCCGTCGGCTCGGCGGCCGGGGTGGGCACGGCACCGCGTTGCCGGTCGCATCGGTGACGCGGTACTTCAGCCACTCGTGCTTCCATGTCAGCTCGTTGATCCAGCGCATGACGTCGACCGGCCGAGTGTGGACGACCCAGCCCGCGGGATCCAGGTGTCCGGCAGTCGGCAACGCCGTGTCGGCGATGGTGGCGTCGGCCACGTCACCTCACCAGTTCATCTGCATCGGATCGATCTGGTTGGCGTTCAGGATCGCGATGTCGACCGGGGTCAAGGCGCGCGCCCACTCGCTCTGGTAGCGCAGGGCGTGCGGGCCCGGTCCTGGCGGTGGGCCCACTGCTGCCATGTTGCAGATGTTGCAGAGCACTCGCGACGCTGTTATTCCTTCAACGTACGGTCTTGGCCAGGCGAGGTTCGCAATATCGCGGCGCGAGGTGAACGGTCATGGAGAAGGCAGGTTGCATTCGAAGGTCTACGAACTCGGCGGCCGTTGCTAGGCAGGACCGGAGGTGGAGCGGTCCACCGACGGAGGAACCGGAACCGGAGCCGGCCGCGGTGCGCCTGGGTTCGCGACGATGGTCGAAGGCACAATGGGAGAGTGGTCGATGAAGCGCTTTCGTTGGGTATCGGCGCAGCTCGTGTCGGTCTCGCTCGCGGCGGGTGCCGGTTGTGGCCATCCTTCCCCGGCGCGACCGGCCGACGTGAAAGCGGCCTGCGAACCGATGGGGCCCGAGGGCTACGAGTACCTGCGCGCCGCGCCGCCGCCGAGGGCCGAGGCCTGGGGAAAGCTCCACGCGAATGCGCTGTCCATGGCGCAGCTCGTCTACGAACGCGCCCACGGCGATCCGGCCACCTGGGACGACCCGACGGACGGCTTCCTGAGGTACGCAGGGGTCACCTGTGTCCCCAAGGAGTGGGAGACCTCGGTCTGGGTGAGCCCCGGTGGCTTCGAGCGGATCGAGGCGGCTGGCTTTCGCGTCTTCCACATGCCGGGGAACAACCAAAGCGGTAGCGTGTCTCTCTCGCCGTCGCGCCTGTTCGACTTCGCCAGCCACCCCGATGTAGTTCAACTCGGCGACTCCGCGGGGATCGGCACGTTCCACTACGAACTCGACAAGAGCGGAGCGTACATTGGGGCCGGCTCGCTCCGCGCCGCTCAGCCCAACGCGACCGGCGCGGGCACGCGCTCGGCGCTGATCGACCGCGGCATCGACGGCGCGAGGTGAACGGTCATGAAGAAGGTAGGTTGCTTTCGAAGGTCTACGAACTCGGCGGCCGTTGCTAGGCAGGACCGGAGGTCGAGCGGTCCACCGCCGGAGGAACCGAAACCGGAGCCGGCCGCGGTGCGCCCGGGTTTGCGACGATGGCCGAAGGCACAATGAGAGAGTGGTCGATGAAGCGCTTTCGTTGGGTATCGGCGCAGCTCGTGTCGGTCTCGCTCGCGGCGGGTGCCGGTTGTGGCCATCCTTCCCCGGCGCGCCCGGCCGACGTGAAAGCGGCCTGCGAACCAATGGGGCCCGAGGGCTACGAGTACCTGCGCGCTGCGCCGCCGCCGAGCGCCGAGGCCTGGGGAAAGCTCCACGCGAATGCGCTGTCCATGGCGCAGCTCGTCTACGAACGCGCCCACGGCGATCCGGCCACGTGGGACGACCCGACGGACGGCTTCCTTGCGATCGCGGGGATCACCTGTGTCCCCAAGGAGTGGGAGACCTCGGTCTGGGTGAAACCCGGTGGCTTCGAGCGGATCGAGGCGGCTGGCTTTCGCGTCTTCCACATGCCGGGGAACAACCAAAGCGGTAGCGTGTCTCTCTCGCCGTCGCGCCTGTTCGACTTCGCCAGCCACCCCGATGTAGTTCAACTCGGCGACTCCGCGGGGATCGGCACGTTCCACTACGAACTCGACAAGAGCGGAGCGTACATTGGGGCCGGCTCGCTCCGCGCCGCTCAGCCCAACGCGACCGGCGCGGGCACGCGCTCGGCGCTGATCGACCGCGGCATCGACGGCGCGAGGTGAACGGTCATGAAGAAGGTAGGTTGCTTTCGAAGGTCTACGAACTCGGCGGCCGTTGCTAGGCAGGACCGGAGGTCGAGCGGTCCACCGCCGGAGGAACCGAAACCGGAGCCGGCCGCGGTGCGCCCGGGTTTGCGACGATGGCCGAAGGCACAATGAGAGAGTGGTCGATGAAGCGCTTTCGTTGGGTATCGGCGCAGCTCGTGTCGGTCTCGCTCGCGGCGGGTGCCGGTTGTGGCCATCCTTCCCCGGCGCGCCCGGCCGACGTGAAAGCGGCCTGCGAACCAATGGGGCCCGAGGGCTACGAGTACCTGCGCGCTGCGCCGCCGCCGAGCGCCGAGGCCTGGGGAAAGCTCCACGCGAATGCGCTGTCCATGGCGCAGCTCGTCTACGAACGCGCCCACGGCGATCCGGCCACGTGGGACGACCCGACGGACGGCTTCCTGAGGTACGCAGGGGTCACCTGTGTCCCCAAGGAGTGGAGGACGTCGGTCTGGGTGAAACGCGGTAGCTTCGAGAGGATAGAAGCGGCCGGCTTCCGCGTGCACTACGGGTCCGGCTCCAACGACTCCGGCAGCGTGACCTTCTCGCCGTCGCGCCTGTTCGAGTTCGCCAGCCACCCGGACGTGGTTCGCCTTGGCGACTCCACGGGTATCGGCACGTTCCACTACGAGCTCGACAAGAGCGGAGCGTACATCGGGGCCGGTTCGCTGCGCGCCGCTCAGCTCAACGCGACCGGCGCGGGTACGCGCGCGGAGCTGATCGACCGCGGCATCGACGGCGCGAGGTGAACGGTCATGAAGAAGGCAGGTTGCATTCGAAGGTCTACAAACTCGGCGGCCGTTGCTAGGCGGGACCGGAGGTGGAGCGGTCCACCGACGGAGGAACCGGAGCCGGCCGCGGTGCGCCCGGGTTTGCGACGATGGCCGAAGGCACGAAGGGAGAGTGGTCGATGAAGCGCTTTCGTTGGGTATCGGCGCAGCTCGTGTCGGTCTCGCTCGCGGCGGGTGCCGGTTGTGGCCATCCTTCCCCGGCGCGCCCGGCCGAGGTGAAAGCCGCCTGCGAAGCGATGGGGCCCGAGGGCTACGAGTACCTGCGCGCCGCGCCGCCGCCGAGCGCCGAGGCCTGGGGAAAGTTCGATGGGCTCGCGGTGGACATGGCGCAGCTCGTCTACGAACGCGCCCACGGCGATCCGGCCACGTGGGACGACCCGACGGACGGCTTCCTGAGGTACGCAGGGGTCACCTGTGTCCCCAAGGAGTGGAGGACGTCGGTCTGGGTGAAACGCGGTAGCTTCGAGAGGATAGAAGCGGCCGGCTTCCGCGTGCACTACGGGTCCGGCTCCAACGACTCCGGCAGCGTGACCCTCTCGCCGTCGCGCCTGTTCGACTTCGCCAGCCACCCGGACGTGGTTCGACTCGGCGACTCCACGGGTATCGGAAAGTTCCACTACGAGCTCGACAAGAGCGCAGCGTACATCGGGGCCGGCTCGCTCCGCGCCGCTCAGCCCAACGCGACCGGCGCCGACTGCGACCTGTCCCCCGACGGCGACGGCGGCCTCGGCGGCGACGATCCGCTCCTGGCCCTGTGGAGGGCACGCGCTGTGCGGTAGGCCCCGATGGGCGGGCGGCGCTGCAACTCACGTCCATCTCACGGGTGCGGCTTTCCACGCCGCGGCCTGCGAGGTCCGGGGTATCCTCACCGCGTGCTGCGCCTGGGTCTGGTCGCGATTGCTGCGCTGACGAGCGGATGCACGATCCTCGCGCGGCCGCTGACGGAGCCGTCGCCCGACACCGATGCGATCCTGCTCGTCACCGGGACGCTGCCGTTCCCGATGGATCAGATCGCGCGGCATCCGTGGTTCGCGACCCGGCGCGCCGGCGGCGAGCGCTGGGAGGTCTGGGAGGTCGGCGGCGGCGGCGGGCTCGACGATCCGTTCGCCAATTCGCCCTACGGCAGCCCGATCCTCCACGGCGTGTGGACCGGTGCCGAGGCGACCGCTGGCATCGCGTGCATCGAGCGGGTCGCGCCCGGGGTCAAGCAGCGCATCGAGCGCGACTACTTCCTGGTGCCGGGGCCCAACAGCAACACCTTCGGCGACGAGGTGCTGCGGGCGTGTGGGTTGGCGGCCAGCTTGCCGGCGACCTCGGTGGGCAAGGACTTCCGCGGCCTCATCGGCGCGGGGCTCACGAGCGAACGGACGGGCGTTCAGCTCGAGACCGCGCTGGTCGGCGTGAAGCTCGGCCTGCGCGAGGGCGTGGAGGTCCACATCCTGGGCCTGTCGTTTGGCTTCGACCTGTGGCCGCCAGCGATCATCGTCCCGCTGGGCCCCGGGCGGATCGGGTTCGCGGACCGATGAGCCGCCGGTCGCGCCCCGCGCTGGGGATCGTCGTCGCGCTCGTCGCGCTCGTCGCGGTCGGCTGCGGTCGCCGCATGCGCGACGGCCGGTTCGCGACCGCGCTGCACTACCAGGGCGCCGGCGTGGTCGCGCGCGACGACGGCGCGCGGCCGCGGGGCCAGGGCGAACTCGGCGTCCAGGTGGCGGGCCTGATCGGCGCGCGGGTCGGGCCGCTCGTCGCGCTGTCGCTCCGCGGTGGCGCCGGCGCGCCGGCCGGTGGCAGCTACGACGTCGCCCTGGCGCCGCTCGGGCTCGGCCTGCGGCTCCACGGCTCGTCGTTCGTCGGCGTCGCGGCGACGGTGGCGGCGGCCGGCGGCTCGTATCAGGACGACGCGATCGCCCTGGGCGGCCAGGCCTACGCCGAGCTCGAACTCGGCCGCCGGCTGCGCTGGCTGAGCTACGCGCGGCTGGCCGAGGATCGCGCGATCGCCGACGGGATCGAGCGCCGGCATCTGGAGCTCACGGCGGCGCTGCGCGTCGGGCGCAGCCGCCGCGACTACCGGTTCGCGGTCGGCAACGGCTACTACCTCGGGGTCACGATGCGCGAGCGACAAGGCGCGCGGTTCTGGGGGCTGGTCATCGGCCACAGCCTCGACGCCGCGCGCTGATCGCGGCGGTCGCGGTGTACACTCGCGGTGTGTCGGGAACTGCGATCGTGAACGTGGCGGCGGCCGACGCCGCGCAGGCCGGGCTGCCGGCCATAGGGCTGCGCCTGGTCCACACCGGGCTGGGCGCGCGGGTCCTGGGCGGCGACGGCTCCTACGTCGGGTGCAGCGGACCGCCGGGCGTGACTCTGTCGTTCTCGGTGATGGTCAGTCCGGTGGCGGGCCACGACGAGGTCGCGACGCGCGCGGCGCTGCACGCGGTCTACGCCAAGCTGCTCACGCCGCCGCGGGATCTGCCGGGTGGCACCCTCGAGCTGGCCGGCGCGGCGCGGCCGGCGGCGGTACTCGAGCTGACCAGCGGGCGGATCACCAAGTACGCCGCGGGCGCGCTGATCGCGACCGAGCGCGGGACGCTGCTGGTGGTCCTGGCGGTGGGCTCGCCGCTGGTCGCCGAGCCGACGGTGGCGGCGATCGCCGCGGTGCCCGAGCTGGCGGGCTGCGTGCGGTCCCTGGCCCTCGACGGCGTGGGCGCCCCGGCGGCCTGGTCGACGGCGGCCCAGGTCGGCGCCGGGATCGGCGCGCCGGTGCCGCCCCGCGAACGCCCCGGCGGGCCGACCAAGGTCGGCCTCGATCAGCTCGCCGCCGGCCTGGCCACGGCGTCCTTGTCGCGGGCGCTGGGCGCGCTGTTCGGGCTCGCGGTCGGCGACGCGCTGGGCACGACCAACGAGTTCAAGCCGCTGCCGGCGCCGGCCTTCCCGACCCTGGCCACCGGGCCGGTGGCCGACGTGATCGGCGGTGGCCCGTTTGGCCTGGCGGCCGGCGAGGTCACCGACGACACCCAGATGGCGGCGTGTCTGGCCGACGCCTTCGCCAAGGCCAGCGCGCTCAGCCCGGGCCAGCTCGCCGCGCGCTACCTGGCGTGGCGCTCGGTGGCCTTCGACGTCGGCGTGCAGATCTCGCAGTGCCTCGAGCTCATCCGCGGCGGCGACGGCCCCGAGCTGGCCGGCCGCCGATTGTGGGAGCAGAAGGGCCGGCACCCCGCGGGCAACGGCGCGCTCATGCGCACCGCGGTGATCGGCGTGATGTTCGCCGGCGCGCCGGAGGCCCGCCGCCAGGCGAGCTGGCTCGACGCCGCGATCACTCACTTCGATCCGCGCTGTCTCCTGGCCTGCGCCGCGTACAACGCGTCGATCGGCCACGCGCTGACCGAGCGACCGTCGCCGGCGAGCATGGTGCGCGCCGCCGAGGCCGAGCTGGCCGCGGCCGCCGACGAGCTGCGCGGCTGTCACCCCGACCTGCGCGCCGAGATCGACGCCGCCGAGCGCGCGCTGGCCGGCGATCTCGCGGCCGCCCGCGACGACGATCCCGAGCTCTACGGCGACGAGCTGCACCTGCACCGCACCGCCGGCTTCGTGCGGGTCGCGTTCCGCCTGGCCTACTGGGAGCTCTTGCACGCGGCCGATTACGCCAGCGCGGTCATCGACGCCACCAACCGCGGCGGCGACGCCGACACCAACGCTGCGATCGTCGGTGGCCTGTGGGGCGCGCTGGTCGGGATCGACGGCCTGCCGCGGGCCTGGGTGGCGCGGGTCCTGACGGCGCCAGCCCTCTCCGCCGAGGGCTACGAGTTCGGACCGCGGGCGTTCTTGCCGGCCCTGGCCCGCGGCTTCGCCGTCGAGCGCAACGATCACGCGTGGGCCCAGCTCGCGCCGTGGATCGCGCTGGCCGATCCGGGCGCGGGCGAGGTCCTGCGGCCAGCCAGCGAGCGCATCAACGTCGACGGCGCGCCGATCGAGGCGTGGTGGCGCGGCGACGCCACCGGCGGTCAGGCCCGGGTCCGCGGCGCCGACGGGATGGTGCGCATCGCGACCCTGTTGTCGTCGACGACCGTGGCCGAGCCCGAGCCGCCGGGCGTGCCGCTGTCGCTGGCGGCCCTGCCGCTGCGCGGCCGTCACGCGGTGCCGCTGGCGATCGAGATCTTCCGCGCGTGCGAGCGCGTGCCCGGGATCGATCACGTCGATCCGACGATGATCTACGTGCGCGCCGACAGCGATCGCCTGGTCGTGAGCGGGCTTCTGGTCGGCAGCGATCGCTTCGCCCGCGAGCACGATCCGGCGGCGCGCTGGCGCTACGTGCCGCGCGCGCTCCTGTGCGCTGCGCCCGAGGTGCTGGCCGGCACGCCGCCGTACCTGGCCAGCGCGACCTTCTCGTGCGCCGCGGTGCTCCTGTATCTCGTGCGCCGCCACGGCCCGTACCCGGCCGACGGGCCTCTCGAGGTCGCCGCGCGCTACGAGGCGATCGACGGCCTAGGCCCGGCGGTCCGCGACATCGTCATGAGCGCGCTGTCCCCCGATCCGCGGCGGCGGGCGCCCCTGGCGATCGTCCGCGAGCTGCTCGAGACCACGCTCCGGCGCTAGCCTGGGACTGCGAGGATCAGGTCGGCAGATCGACCGCCCAGCGCAGGGCGGCGCGGGTGTCGGTCCAGGCTCGCTCGTCGGGCTCGAGGTAGGGGACCTCGACGGTGACGACCTCGAGGCCGCGGTCGCGGCCGTACTTGGCGCCGAAGGAGCCCGGGGTCGGATAGCCGATCTCGCCGCTGGCGGGATAGCCGGCGAGGCGCGCCATCTCCTCGGCCAGGGCCTGGCCACGGCCGTCCCAGTTCATGACGCGGTAGGTGGCGTGGAGCGCGATCAGGCGTTCGGCGCCGGTGCGCTCGATCAGCGCGACCAGGGCCTGGGTCTCGGGTTCGCTCTCGGGGTGCGCGCCCGGGTGGTAGCCGCCGGCGTAGGTCGCGGTCCAGCTCGTCGCCGCGAAGTTGCGGTTGAGATCGACGTCGCGGGAGTTGTTCTTCGAGCCGGCGAGCAGACCGTCGACGTTGACCACCGGGATGATCCAGGTCTCGCGGCCGGGCGGGCGATCGAGCAGCTCCTCGATCAGTCGCTCGGCCATAAGCCGCGTGGCCGGCTCGTCGCCGTGGATGGCGCCGAACACCACCGCCGGCGGGCGCGGCCGGGCGTAGCGCGGCGGGGTCATCACCACCGCCTCGATCGGTCGCCCGAGCGCGGTGGTGCCGACGATCTCGTCCCGGCTCACGTGTGCTCGAGGTTCTTGCCGAGCACGGTGGCGCCGCCGTAGCCGATGAACGCCAACCACGCCGCCAGGACCCAGCCCGACAGGAGCGCGTCGTTGAAGCTGCGCTTGACCACGTCGCCGATGTGCCCGGCGACCAGGAGCTGGGTGTAGATCGCCACGACCGCGGTGGTGATGACCAACCAGGCCAGGACCTTGGCCCCGCCGCTCGACGGCGCTGGCAGCCAGACCAGGAGCGAGAGCAGCGCCAGGATGAGCGGGTACAGCTTGAGCACGGCGATCACCTTGGCCTTGCCGGAGGCCGCCGACACGCCGTCGATCAGCGCCTTGACCGGCGGATCGCCGCCCTCGGGGACGAGAAGCGGCACCAGCACGCACAGGGCGCCGATCGTGGCGAGCAGGCGCGGCAACATCTGCGAGCGGTACTCGTGGCGGAGCAGGAGCCCGGTGACCAGGGTCAACATCCCGACGAACTCGACGATCTCTTGCCAGCGGAACTTGGGCGCGTCCTTGAGCTCGAGGACGAAGTGGAAGGCGATCGGGGTCAGGCCGAGCACCGCGGCCAGGAGCCCGCGCGGCACGTTGGCCAGCGGCACCAGCCCGAATACCAGCGCGAGGACACCAGCCGCGGCGAGGTAGATGTGATCGAACTTGACCGAGGCGGCGGCCTCACCCGACAGCAGATCCCAGCGGAACACGACCTTGGGCTCGAGCGCCAAAGGCGCGGCGAAGGCGAGCAAGAGGAGCGCGCCGAAGACGATGAGGACCAGGCGCAGGCCGTCGGCGTAGGGCTCGCGCGGCGCGCCCGCCCGCGCCGCGGTGCGGGAGGCGAGGTACGGCGGCGTGAGCGGTGCGGGCGGCGCGTAGGCCGGCGCCATGTAGCCGCCGCCGGGACCCATGCCAGCGCCCGGCATCGGCGACGGGGCGGGCGCGGGCGGATAGCCGCCGCCGGGGGGCATGCCACCGGGACCCATCCCGGCGCCGGGTAGCGGCGCGGGGCCGGGGCCGAAGCCGGGCCCCATCGGGTTCGGCGGACCACCGGGGCCGGGGCCGCCGGGGAAGCCGCCGGGACCGAAGCCGCCCGGGGGCATGCCGGCGCCGGGCAGCGGCGCGGGCGCCGGCAAGGTCGGGGCCGGGGCGGCGAACATCGTCGCGGCGCTCGCGGCGGGCGAGGGTTGCGGTGGACCGCCGTAGGCGCTCGGGGCCGGCATGGTGGCGGCGGGCGGGAAGGCGGCGGCGCCGGGGCCGGGACCGTAGGCGCTCGGCGCGGGCATGGTGGCGGCGGGCGGGAAGGCGGCGGCGCCGGGGCCGGGACCGTAGGCGCTCGGCGCGGGCATGGTGGCGGCGGGCGGGAAGGCGGCGGCGCCGGGGCCGGGGATCGACGGCGCGGGCGCGGCGAACACGGTCTTGGCGGCCGACGCGGGCGGCGGCTGCGGGCCGGGCATCGTGGCGGCCACCGACGACGGAGGGCCGGGGGGCGCGCTCGGCGGCGCGGCGAGGGTCTGCATGACGCCGAGGTTGCCGGGCGGGGGCGCGCTCGGCGGCGCGGCGAGGGTCTGCATGACGCCGAGGTTGCCGGGCGGGGGCGCGCTCGGCGGCGCGGCGGGCGGCGGCGCAGCGGGCGGCGGCATCCCGACGCCGGGAGCGGGCTGCAGGCCCTTGGCCGCCAGATCCTTCATCACGTCGGTGGCCTGCCAACCCATGACGGTCTTGGCGTTGGCCGGGGCCGGCGCCTGCGGTTGCTTGGTGCCGCAGAAGACGCAGTGCATCGCGGCATCCGGCAGATCTTTGGCGCAGCTCGTACACTTCTTCACGGTGGGGACTCCCGAGGCACCGACGTCGGCACCCGCGTTCGGACCTGCATTACCGCCCGGCGCTCGCGCGCTGTCAATCGCGCCGGTGGGCCGGGCGTCAGCGACGGCGGTCGGGGCGTGAGGCTCACTCGGCCAGGAGCCGGGTCAACACGGTGGAGGCGAGCTGCGGGTTGAGCTTGCCGCCGCTGGCCTTCAGGAGCTGACCGACGAAGAACCCGAGGAGCGCGGCCTTGCCCGCGCGGTACTGCGCGACCTGGGCCGGGTTGGCGGCGAGGACGGCGCGCGCCGCGGCCTCGACCGCGCCGACGTCGGTGATCTGGCGCAGCCCCTCGCGCTCGATGATCGCGCGGGCGCCGTCGCCGGTCGCGATCATCCGCGCGAAGATCTCCTTGCCGAGCTTGCCGCTGATCGTGCCGTCCTCGATCGCGCCGACCAGCTCGGCGAGGGCCGGGGCGTCGATCGGCGCGTCGGCGATCGGTCGGCCGGCCAGCTCGCGGGTCAGGTCGTTCACGATCCACGCCGCGATCGGGCGCGCCAGGCCACCGGCGGCGGCGACCGCGCGATCGTAGTAGTCGGCCAGCGCTGGCTCGGCGGTCAGGTGGTCGGCGTCGTCGAAGGCCAGCCCGGCGGCCAGGAGCCGGGCCAGGCGCACCGCCGGCAGCTCGGGCAGCCCGGCCCGGGCCGCGGCCAGGTCGTCGTCGCCGATCACCAGCGGCGGCAGATCGGGATCGGGGAGGTAGCGGTAATCGGCGACCTCCTCCTTGCCGCGCATCGGCTGCGAGCGGCCGGCCACGCCGTCCCACAGCCGGGTCTCGCGCTCGACGCGGCCGCCACCGTCGAGGACGCGGACCTGCCGCGCGATCTCGTGCTCGATCGCGGCCTTGACGAAGCGAAACGAGTTGATGTTCTTCAGCTCGACGCGGGTGCCGAGCGCGGTCGTGCCGACCCGCCGCACCGACACGTTGGCGTCGCAGCGGAGATGGCCCTTCTCGAGATCGCCCTCGCACACGCCGAGGTGCCGGACCAGGCGGTGGAGCGCGCGCAGGTACGCCGCGGCGTCGTCGGCCGACGCCAGGACCGGCGCGGTCACGACCTCGACCAGCGGCACGCCGGCGCGGTTGAGATCGACCCGCGAGGTGGCGGCGCCGTGGCTGAGCTTGCCGGCGTCCTCCTCGAGGTGGATGCGCTCGAGGGCGACCGCGGTCCGGACCCCGGCATGCCAGACCTCGATCGCGCCGCCGCGGCACAGCGGCTGATCGTGCTGCGAGATCTGATAGCCCTTGGGCAGGTCGGGATAGAAGTAGTGCTTGCGATCGAAGCGGCAGCGGCGCGCGATCGTCGCGCCGACCGCGAGCCCGAGGGTGAGCGCCGCCGCCAGCGCGGCGCGGTTGAAGCTGGGCAGCGCGCCGGGCAACCCGAGGATGGTCGGATCGGTGAGCGTGTTGGGCGGCGCGCCGTAGCCCTGGGCCACCGGCGCGAAGGCCTTGGTCCGGGTCGCGAGCTGGACGTGGACCTCGAGGCCGATCACCGGCTCCCAGGTCATGGCGCACCGCCCGGCGGAGGCCACGGCGCGCGCCGGGCCGGGCCGACCGCGGCCTCGAGGGCGACCCCGAGCCGGCACAGCGTCGCCTCGTCGAGAGGACGGCCCAGGAGCTGGACGCCCAGGGGGCGGCCGTCGACGGTGGCGCCGCACGGTAGCGCTAGCCCGGGCAGGCCGGCGAGGTTGCACGCCAGGGTGAACACGTCGGCCAGGTACATCGACAGCGGGGTGTGGAGCTCGCCGCGGGCGAAGGCGGCGTGGGGCGCGACCGGCGCGAGGATCGCGTCGACCTCGGTGAACGCGCGATCGAAGTCGTCGCGCACCAGGGCGCGAGCGCGCTGGGCCTGATCGTAGTACGCGGCGCGGTGATCGACCCGGGTCACGAAGGTGCCGATCATGATCCGGCGCACGACCTCGGGGCCGAAGCCGACGGCGCGGGCCCGGGCGTAGAGCTGGTCGAGATCGTCGGCCGGGGGGCGCGGCCCGAAGCGGATGCCGTCGTAGCGGGCCAGGTTGGACGCCGCCTCGGCGGGGGCGATCACGTAGTACGCGGGCAGCGCGTAGCGGGTGTGGGGCAGGCCGACCTCGACCAGCTCGGCGCCGGCCGCGGCCAGGGCGGCGGCGGCGCGATCGACCGCGCCAGCGACCTCGGGATCGAGATCGGCCGGGCGGTACTCGCGGGCCAGGCCGACGCGCAGCCCGCGCAGGTCGCCGACGGTCGGCGGCGTCAGCGGCGGCGGCGGGGCGTCGATCGACGTCGGGTCGCGCGGATCGACGCCGGCGATCACCGCCAGCGCCACCGCGGCGTCGGCCACGGTCATCGCCATCGGGCCGATCTGATCGAGCGACGAGGCGTAGGCGATCGCGCCCCACCGCGACACCCGGCCGTAGGTCGGCTTCATGCCGACCACGCCGCACAGCGCGGCCGGCTGCCGGATCGAGCCGCCGGTGTCGGTGCCGAGGGCGAGCGCGGCCGAGCCCGCCGCCAGCGCCGCCGCCGAGCCGCCCGAGCTGCCGCCGGCGACCCGGCCGAGGTGCCACGGGTTGGCGGTCGGGCCGAAGGCCGAGGCCTCGTTGGTGCTGCCCATGCCGAACTCGTCGCAGTTGGTCTTGCCGACGACGATCGCGCCGGCGGCGCGCAGGCGCGCGACCGCGGTGGCGTCGTAGGGCGGGATCCAGCCGTCCAGGATGCGCGACGCCGCGGTGGTCGCCAGGCCGCGGGTGACGATCAGATCTTTGACCGCCAGCGGCACCCCGGCGAGCGGGCCGGGCTCGTCGCCGCGCGCGATCGCGGCGTCGACCGCGGCGGCGGCGGCGCGCGCGCCGTCGGCGTCGACCGCGAGGTAGGCGTGGATCGCTGGCTCGGTGAGCGCGAGCCGCGCGAGGTAGGCCTCGACCACCTCGCGCGCGCTGACGCGGCCGGCGCGGACCTCGGCCGCCAGCGCGATCGCCGAGCGCGCGAGCAGGTCGTCCATCAGTCGATGACCGCCGGGACCTCGAAGCAGCCGTCGCGGGTGGCGGCGGCGCCGGCCAGCGCGTCGTCGGCGGTCAACGCCGGGCCCGGGACGTCGTCGCGCAGGCGCAGGGTCATGGCGACCGCGTGGGTCATGGGCTCGACCGCCGAGGTGTCGAGCTCGTCGAGCATCGCGACGTAGGCCAGGTGCGCGGCCAGCTCGTCGGCCAGCCGGGCGACGGTGGCGTCGTCGAGCTCGAGCCGGGCCAGGTGGGCCAGGGCCCGGACCTCGGCGTCGGCGAGCGGCGCCATCACGCCGCGGGCAGGGGCAGCGGCGACAGCTCGGCGCGGCCGCCCATCCGGGCCGCCAGCTCCGCGCCCGACCGCAGGTGATCGTCGGCGACCTTGCCGGCGCGCTCGGCGTCCTTGGCGGCCACCGCGTCGATCAGCGCGCGGTGGTGGGCGCGCACCGACTCCGGCGAGGCCGTCAGGTTGGCGAGCAGCGGCATGTACGACCGCACGCCCTCGCGCACGGTGTTGATGAGCAGGCCCATCACGGTGTTGCCGGCGACCTGGGTCAGCGCGACGTAGAACTCGAAGTCGGTCTCGAACAGCGCGGTCGGGGTCTCGGCGGCGTCGGCCTTGTCGGCCAGCGCGGTCAGGCGAGCCAGCCCGTCACTGCTGGCGCGGTAGGCCGCCAGCCGCGCGATCTCGCGCCCGAAGATCCGGCGCAGCTCGAGCATGTCGCGGATGAGCTCCGGATGATTGCGACCGGCCAAGGGCAAGAGGTGCTGGACCAGCTCGATGCCGCCGGTCTCCATGAAGTTGGTGACCCGGGTGCCGTCGCCCTGGCGGATGCGCACCAGGCCGAGGTGCTCGAGCTTCTTCAGCGCCTCGCGCAGCGACGCGCGGTTCACGCCGAGGCGCTTGGACAGGTCTCGCTCCGGCGGCAGCTTCGAGCCGGGGGGGTACTGACCGGTGAGGATCAAGGAGCGGAGCTGCTCGACGATCTCCTCCGCCACCCGCTGCTTTTCAACTGGCTTGAGGATCGACACCGACGCAGCCTAACGCGCCCCCTCGGTGGACGGAAGGCCCAACCTCGGGGTTTCGGGACCTTGTGACGACGATCGGTGCCGTGCTAGCAACGGGGGCGGTGGGCAACGACTCCGATCTGGCCGCAGCCGTCTTGGTCAACGGCCGCGATCCCTACCCGATGTTCGTCGCCGACGGCCTGACCGCCACCGGCGCGCGCCTGCGCGGGCCGCTCCTGCTCGAGGTCGGCGAGATCGTCGCCCTCCGGCTGACCCGCGGCGCGCATACGGCCGAGGTCACGAGCACCGTGGTCGAGGTCCGCGGGCGCGACGCCGAGCTGGTGGTGTCGTTCGCGGCCGGCGACGCCGGCAAGCTCGGGCCGCTCTTGCGGCGGTGAGCGGGCGATGATCGATCCCGGCGTCGACGATCCCGACGACCTCCGCTACGACCTCGAGGAGGACGGTCGGCTGGTCCGCCGCGAGCTGGCCCGCGCGTGCTGGCGCGCCGGCGGTTGGGCGACCTTGGCCATCCGCTACGCCGAGCTCGATCCGGCCAGCGATGAGTGGCGCGCGCCGCGGGCGGTGCTGCTTCGGCTGCGCAAGCTGCGCGGTCGCTGGCGGGTCCACGCCTCGGTGCCGTTGCCCGGGCCGGTCGCGCACTCGCTAGCCGCGTCGCTGTCCGCGTGGTTTCCGTCCGAGCCCGACGACGACGAGCCCGAGCGCGACGACGACGCGCCCTGAGTCTATCTCTCGGCCTCCGTCTCGGCCTCGGTTTCGGTCTCGGTCTCCGTCTCGGCCTCGGTCTCGGTCTCGGCCTCCGTCTCGGTCTCGGTCTCGGTCTCGGTCTCGGCCTCGGTCTCCGTCTCGGCCTCGGTCTCGGCCTCGGTCTCGGCCTCGGCCTCGGTCTCGGTCTCGGTCTCGGCCTCGGCCTCGGTCTCGGTCTCGGTCTCGGCCTCGGCCCTCTAGCTCTTCTTCAGCTTCGAGAACAGCGACGACGACGCTCGGGCCGGGCGAGCCTTCAGCGACTCAGCGGCGCGCAGCTCGGCGGCGGCGTCGGTGCTGCGCGGCGCGATCTCGAGGGCCCGCCGCAGGTGCTTGATCGCGGTGTCGGGGTCTTGCTCCATGCGGGCGATCCGACCGAGCAGCAGGTGGCCCAGGGCCGACTTCTCCGACAGCTCGGTGGCGCGGCGCAGCCGGCTGCGCGCCAGCGGCAAGGCCGCGGCCTTGTCGGGCGCGGCGACGTAGGTGGTCCACCCGAGCATCGCGTGGTGGTCGGCCTCGGTCGGTGACAGCTCGACGGCTTGTTCGAAGTACGCCAGGGCCTCGTCGAGCTGCATGCGGCGCAGCGCGCCCTCGCCGCGGCGGTAGGCCTCCTCGCCGCCCAGCACCTGGCGGACCTGGGTCGCGGCCTGCTCGGCGGCGGCGGCGAGCGCGGCCGCTCCGCCGGCGGCCTGGACCCGGAGGTAGTCGGCGCGGCGCGCCGGATCCGACAGCACCGCGAAGGCCTCGTTGATCCGCGCGAAGACGCGGTGGGCCTCGCGGCGATCGTCGGTCAGGCCGGCGGCGGCCAGGCGATCGGGGTGGAGGTAGCGCGCCAGCTCGAAGTACGCGGCGCGGATCGCCTCGACCGGCGCGTCGGCGTCGACCTCGAGGAGCTCGAAGTGATCGGCGCCACCGTCGACCAGCGCGCGCTTGTGGGCGATCAGCGCCGCGACCCGGGTCGGATCGACGGTGCGCGTGCGGCTCACCGCCGGGCGCGGCGGGGGCGTGGTCGCGCCGGCGACGGTCGGGATGACGCCGGTCTGGCGCGCGGGCGCGGCGACGGTCGGGATGACGCCGGTCTGGCGCGCGGGCGCGGCGACGGTCGGGATGACGCCGGTCTGGCGCGCGGGCGCAGCGACGGTGGGGATGACCCCGGTCTGGCGCGCGGGCGCAGCGACGGTGGGGATGACGCCGGTCTGGCGAGCGGGCGCAGCGACGGTGGGGATGACGCCGGTCTGGCGCGCGGGCGCAGCGACGGTCGGCATGACGCCGGACGGCCGGGCGGGTGCCTCGGGGGACGCCTTGGCCGCGGGCGGGACCGGCGGCGCCACCAGCGGCGGAGCCGGCGCTGGGATCCGGGCCGCGGCCGCCGTCGAGGCGTCGGGCACCGCGGCGCCGGTCGCCAGGAGCGCGATCGCCATGGCCTCGACCACCGCGGCGTCGAGCCCCATCGGCACCGGCGAGAGGGTCAGCGGCCCGGCGGTGAGGCGCGCGACGGCGTCGGCCTCGGCCTGGCCGAACCCGAAGGCGGTGAGGTCGGCCCCGTCGACCAGGCGGATCGCGTTGGCCCAGGTGGCCAGCTCGCGCCGCAGGCGATCGAGGGTGTAGTGCGCGCGCACGCCGCTGTAGAGGATCCAGCGGGCGTCGATCGGCGGCACCGCGGCCAGCTCAGGGGTGTCGTCGAGGACGAAGGGCCCGGTCTCGAGGGCGAACACGCGGGCGGCCCGGGCGGCGACCAGCCGGCGGGCCATGCGCCCGACCGCCTCCGACGGCAGCCGCGCGATCCGCGCCACCACCTCGACCTCATCGCACCCTGGGTTGGCGGCGATGGCGCGCGCGGCCTCGCCGGCCTGGGTCGAGCTGAGCACGCCGATCGTGACCGCGATCTTGGCCGCGCTGTCGGCCGGGTGAGGGCTGGTCGCGGCGACGATCGCGCCGCCGTGCCACGCGAGCCGATGCTCGCGGCCGCCGGGGTCGATCACGAGCTGGCCGCCGAAGCCACGGGTCGCGATCGCCGCGAAGGTGCGCGGCAAGGGCCGATCGGTCAACTGGCCTTGGGCGACGATCACGGGGCTACCGGCGGCGCTTCCATTGCCGCGTCGTCCAGACTCGGGTGCCCACGTAGCCGATCGCGGCGACCGCGACCGCGATCACGACGATCGCGAGCGCGACCGGGTTGGCGTCGGCGATCGACCACCAGGCGGACGTCGCGAGCGCGGGCGATGGCATCGCGATCGAGCATAAAGGGCGATGGCGCCGAGTCAACCCGGCGGCGCCGCCGTGGTAGGCTCTCCGCCGGTGAGCACCTCGTTTCCGCTCGGCGCCAACCGGGTTCGCTTCGCTGGCGCGACCAACATCGGCCGCAAGCGCGAGCACAATGAGGACTCGATCGCGCTGCCCACCAGCATCCGCCTGGCGATCGTCGCCGACGGCATGGGTGGCCACGCCTCGGGAGACGTCGCCAGCCGCCTGGCGGTCGACACCGTCACCGACTACTTCGAGACCACCGCCGAGCAGCAGCCGCTGACCTGGCCGTACAAGGTCGACACCGAGGAGCGGGCCGAGATCAACCGCATGACCCAGGGGGTCATGCTGGCCAACCTCGAGATCTGGGAGAAGGCCCAGCAGGCCGGCGGCCGCATGGGCACGACGATCGTCGCGATGTACTTCCTCGACGACAAGGTCGTGGTCGGCCACGTCGGCGACAGCCGGTGCTACCGCCTGCGCGACGGCGAGCTGGTGCAGCTCACCGAGGATCACTCGCTGCTCAACGACTACATCCGGATGAAGCGGATGACCGCCGAGGAGGCGGCCCACTGGCCGCACAAGAACGTGGTGGTCCGCGCCCTCGGCATGAAGGAGTCGGTGGCGGTCGACATCTACAGCGAGAAGCCGCAGCTCGGCGACTGCTACATCCTGTGCTCCGACGGCCTGACGGGCATGGTGACCGACGATCAGCTCGCGGTCCTGGTGTCGACCGAGCGCGACCTCGACGCCTGCGTCGAGAAGCTGATCGACACCGCCAACGACGCTGGCGGCGTCGACAACATCTCGGTGGTCCTGGCCCGGGTCGAGGCCGGGTGAGCCGGGGCCCGATGACCCGCGGTCGAGCGCTCGCGGCGGCGATCGCGCTCGCGTTTCTGGCCGTGGGCTGCAAGAAGGCCGCCGACGAGGCGCCGTCGCGTCGCCCGCCGCCCATCCCGCCCGAGGAGGCCAACCTCGGCCGCGCCGCCTGCGACGATCTGGTGGCGCGGGTGTGCGCGTGCGCGACCGCTCAGCCCGATCGCCCGGAGCTGCGCGAGCGCTGCGAGCTCGATCGCGCGCGGCCGGAGGCCCTGGCCCTGGCCCTCGAGACCGCGGCCCGCCCCGACCTGGCGACCGACGCCGTCCTCGGCGCGCAGCGCTCGGTGCGGACGATCATCGACAAGTGCGTGACCGCGGTCGCGGCGTTGCCGAGCCTCGGCTGCTGAGCGACCCGGCCGGTCGCGCCGCGCGGCGAGCGCCTACGGCGTACCGGGCGCGATCCCGCGCGGGGTGACGATCACGTCGGTGAGGTCGCCCTCAGCGCGGGCCGCCGGCCAGACCACCGTCCGGGTGACCGTGGCGCCGGCGGCGACCGTGGCGCCAGCGCCGATCACGGCCAGGGGCCCGACGGTGGCGCCGGCCTCGACGACCGCGCCGGCGCCGATCCGCACCGGGCCGCGGATGGTGGCGTCGGCGGCGACCGTGGCGCCGGGGTCGATCCCGGTCAGCGGGCCCGGCGGGTGGCGCAGCGCCGCGCCCTCGAGGAGGGCCCAGTTGCTGGCCAGGTAGCGCGCGGGCGTCGAATGCTCGGCGAAGTACCCTCCCTCGTGCTCGAAGGCGGCGACCGGGGCGCCGGCGCGCAGCCACGGCAGGTAGCCCTGGCGGATCATGCAGGCCTCGCCGTCGGGCAGGCGGGCCACCACGCTCGGGCGAGTGACGTGGACGCCGCAGAACATGTGGCCGCCGTCGCCCAGGACATCGCGCACCCGCGGGTGAGGGCCGGTGTCGTCGACGGCGACCGCGCCCCAGGCCACCGCGTCGGGCACGCGCTGCACGACCATCGTCCCGAGGGCCGACCGATCGTCGGTCGCGGCGGCCAGGACCGCGGTGAGATCGACGTCGAAGATCAGCTTGCCGTTCATCGACACGAACAGCGCGTCGGTGCCGTCGGGATCGAGGAGCGGCAGGGCGTGCTTGAGCCCGCCGCCGGTGCCGAGCAGGGTCGCCTCGTGGCTGTAGCGCAGGCGCGCGCCGAGGGCGGCGCCGTCGCCTAGTTCCTGCTCGATGACGTCGCCGCGGTGGTGGACGTTCACGACGATGTCGCGGATGCCGTGGCCGACGAGCTGGGCGATGCCGTAACGGAGGATGGGCAGATCGCACACCGGCAGCATCGGCTTCGGGCGCAGATCGGACAGCGCGCCGAGGCGGGTGCCGTAGCCGGCGCACAGGAGCATCGCGCGGACCATGGCGCACCTTCGCACGCGATCGCGCGGTGGGCAGGTTTTCGGCGCCGCGGTCAGCGCGCGGCGGTCAGCGCGGCGGCTTGGTCCGGCGGGGCGCGTCGCGGGCCAGGACCGCGAAGCGGCGCGTGGCCAGCGGACCCAGGGCGCGCTGGTAGAACTCGCGCGGTCCGATCCACGCGATCTCGGTGGTCGGGTGGCGCTCGGCGACGTCGGCCAGGCACGCGATCAGGAGGGCCTCGCC
This sequence comes from Kofleriaceae bacterium, assembly GCA_018057825.1. GTDB lineage: Bacteria > Myxococcota_A > Polyangia > Haliangiales > Haliangiaceae > UBA2376. The sequence continues at coordinate 127,160 of JAGPCY010000006.1, forward strand.
GAGCCCCTGGCCGCGATGTTCGGGCCAGGTCCCGGCCGGGCCGAACCAGCCCAGGCCACGGTTGTTGCCGTCGTGGGCGGCGAAGGCGGCCAGCCGTCCGCCGCGCTCGGCGACGTGGAGCCCCGACGGCGCGCCGGCCGCCGCCCGCTCGATCTCGAACGGCCAGGCGCCGCCGAAGCCCAGCGAGATCGCGGCCGACACCGTCGGCAGCTCGGCGGCGCCGGCCCGGCGGATCGTGTAGCCGCGGGCGGCGCACCGCTCGGCCAGGGCCTCGGCGCGGGCGCGACTGATCCGAGGGTGCTCGCGCAGGTCGACGATCAGGCTCTCGTGCTCGTCGCGGAGCTGGTAGCCGCGGCGCCCGAGCCAGGCGATCGTGTCGGCGTTCGCGACGTCGACGCCCGGCGCCAGGTAGTTGCCGGGCTCGTCGAGGAGCCGGGCGCGCCGGTGGGCGCCGGCCCAGATGACCTGCTCACACGCGGTCAGGAGCGCGCTGCCCAGGCCGTGGCCGCGGGCCGCCGGGGTCACCGCCACGAGCCGGACCCGATCCCCCGAGGCGGCGGCGACCCCGACCAGCTCGCCGCCGGCCCGGGCCGCCAGCGCCGTCGGCTGGCCCCGCGGCGACGGGCCGAGGAGCTTCTCCTCGGCGACCTCGGCGGCGCGATCGTGGGCGCACGCCGCGGCGAGCACCGCCCGAGCCGCCGGCAGATCGGCCGCCGTCAGCTCGTCGATCGTCGCCGCCATCCGAGGACGGTATCATCGGTGGCCGCGGGCGCGCGGACAAACCCGACGTGGCCCCGCGCGCCCTATACTCGCGGGCGGTGCCGCCGACCCAGCTCTCGCACTACCGGATCGTCGGGCCCCTGGGCCGCGGCGCGATGGGCGAGGTCTATCGCGCGGTCGATCAGCGCCTCGGTCGCGAGGTGGCGCTCAAGATGCTGCCGCGTGAGGTCGAGGGAGCCGGCGACGGCCAGGCCCGGCTCCTGCGCGAGGCCCAGGCGGTGAGCGCGCTCAACCATCCTGGCATCGTCACGCTCCACGACCTGGCCACCGTCGACGGTCGGTCGTTCCTGGTGATGGAGCTGGTCGACGGCGAGCCGTGCTCGACCTTGGCGCGGCGCGGCCTGCCGTGGGCGCGCGCGCTGGCGATCGTCGCCGACGCCGCCGAGGCGCTGGCCGCCGCTCACCGCCTCGGCATCCTCCACCGCGACGTCAAGAGCGACAACCTGATGGTCCGGACCGATGGCCAGGTCAAGGTCCTCGACTTCGGCCTGGCCAAGCTGCGCGCGGACCTGGCGGCGCCGATCGGCTCGCCGCTCCCGGTCGCCGAGCCGGCGCTGGCCGACGTCAGCTTGGCCGAGACCCTGGTCCCGGCGACGGTGAGCGGCGCCGCGCTGTCGAGCGACCTGACCCAGGCCGGCCACCTCGTCGGCACGCCGGCCTACATGGCGCCCGAGTGCTACGACGGCGTCGCCACGCCGGCCAGCGAGGTGTTCGCGCTGGCGGTGGTCGCCTACGAGCTCTTGACCGGTCGGCGGCCGTTCGATCGCGGCACCGCGGTCGCCACGATGGCGGCGATCCGCCTCGACGAGGCGCTGCCGCCGTCGCGGGTCGCGCCCGACCGCAAGATCCCGGCCTGGGTCGACGCCGTGATCCTGCGCGCCCTCGCCAAAGATCCGAATGTCCGGTTTCCGGACATGCCGGCGCTGGCGGCGGCGCTGCGGGCGTCGCCACCACCGCCGCGGCGACGCTGGCCGGGGGCGGTCGGCGCGGCCGCCCTGGCGCTGGCCGGCGGCGTCGGCTGGTACGCGACCCGCGACCGCGCCGAGCCACCGACGATGACTGTCACCGCGAGCCGGCGCCTGACGCTCGACCCTGGCTGCGAGGAGTATCCGCGCTTCTCGCCCGACGGCCGTCAGGTCGTCTACGACGGCCTGGTCCACGACGACTACGAGATCCTGAGCGTCGACCTCGCCGGCGGCGCGCCGCAGCGGATCACCGATCGCCCCGGCTGGGACTACGCCCCGGCGCTGTCGCCCGACGGTACCCGCGTCGCGTACGTCCACGAGGCTCCGGACCAGCGGGTGGTGATGGTGCAAGCGGTGGCCGGTGGTCCGGCGGTGCCGCTCGGGCCGATCAGCGGCTACCCGGCGTGGACCGAGGACGGCGCGCTCTTGGTCGGCGACCCCAGCGGGCGCATCGTCCGCCGCGAGCTGACCGCCGCCGGCGCGATCGCGCGCGAGGTCGAGCTGGGGCGGCTGCCCTCCGGTGGTCGCGCCTACCACGTCGTGGCGATCGCGGGGGCCGGCGTCGCGGTCCTGTGGTGGACCGCGAGCGACACCGAGGCCACCGCCCTGGGCGAGCTCGATCTCCGGGGTCGGCTGCGCATCGTCGAGGAGACCCTGACCGACTACGAGGGCGGGCTGGCGGTGGCGGCCGAGCCCCGGGCCTACTACGTGACCCGCAAGGGCGCGACCACCGGCAACCAGCTCCTCTGGCGACGCTGGGGCGCGCGCGCCGGGGTGATCGTGCCCGGTGGCCTGTCGCCTCACGCCGGGATCGACGTCTCGCGCGACGGCCGGCGGCTGGTGTTCTCGACCTGCCGCGAGCGGCAATACGTGGCGCGGCTGCGCGCCGGCGCCGCCCCCGCGGTCCTGTCGCGCGGCGAGTGGCAGGACATGTTCCCGGCCCCGGCCGGCGCCGACGCGGTGGTGGTGACCTCGTCGCGGACCGGGGTCGACCAGGGCTGGCTGATCGACCTCGCCGGCCGTCCGCCGCGCGCGGTGACCCCGGCGGGGGCGGTCGCGGTCCGCGCCAGCCACGACGGCGCGCTCCTGGCCTACGCCGCCGACGGTGGACGCGGCGGGGTGGCGGTGGTGCCGCTGGCCCGCGGCGCGCCCCGTCGCCTGACCGACGGGCCGTCGGACGCGGTGCCGACCTTCACCTTCGACGATCGCGAGGTCGTGTTCAGCCGCATCGACCCCGACGGGCCGGCGGTCTACGCGGTGCCGGTGAGCGGCGGGCCTGCGCGTCGCTTGTTCGCCGGCAGCCACCCGGCGACCTCGCCGGTCGCGGCCACGATCGCCGCCCTCGACGCGCCCGATCCCAACGGCGCGCGGGCGATCGTGCTGAGCGAGCCGACCGGTGCGCCGCGCCCGCTGCCGGGGGCGCCGCGGGCGGCGTGGCTGGCGCCGCGGTTCTCGCCCGACGGGACGCGTCTGGTCGCGGTGCGCGGCTTCCAGGAGATCGTCGAGCTCACGGTCGACGGCAGCGCGCCGCCGCGGGTGGTGTGGACCGCGGCCACCGACTCGGTGCTGGCGGTCGACTGGATGCCCGACGGCGACGGCCTCCTCGCTGCGCTGGCCAACTACGATGGTGACCTGTGGCTGGCCGAGGGGCGGTTCCGCTAGAGGCGGAGACCGAGACCGAGGCCGAGACCGAGGCCGAGGCCGAGACCGAGACCGAGACCGAGACCAAGGCCGAGACCGAGACCGAGACCGAGACCGAGACCGAGGCCGAGACCGAGGCGGAGACCGAGACCGAGGCCGAGCTAGCGGCTCATTGGTCGATCACCGACAGCAGATAGCTCGGTCCGCCGAGGGCGCCGTTGAGGCGGACGTAGCGCACCTGGCCGGCTGGGATCGTGAACCGGCGCTGCTCACACGCGGTCGGTTGGTCGGCCAGGAGCACGGCACCGCTGGCGTCGAGCACGTCGAGCGCGACGTGGTCGAAGGTCCAGTTGCACCGGCCCTCGGGCGCGCCCGACAGCTCGACCCAGACGTCGCGCGCGGCGTCGACCGGGGCCGCCAGCCGGTACCAGTCGAGATCGCCGGTGTCGCTGATCGTGCCGCTCACGCGGGTGATGCCGGGCAGCGCCTGGGCGGTCGTCTGGGTGTCGTTTTGGGCCTGCTCGGCGATCGCGGTCACGGCGCAGGTGTCGTCGCAGCCGCCCGGCGCGCCGCCGTCATCGCAGGTCTCGCTGCCGTCGCGGTGACCGTCGCCGCACACCGCGCGCACGGTGACGGAGGCGCGATACGATGGCAGGAGCAGCTCGGGCACGAACACCTGGCCGAGGTACTGGCCCGGGGCGATGCGGCGGGTCGCGAAGCGCTGCGCGGGCGTGCCGAGGTCGGAGGCGATCGCGCAGTTCGCGCCGCCGCTGGGGTCGTCGACGCTGACCACCAGCCCGCGGTCCTGGGCGCGGACCAAGTGGAAGTACGGCGGGCCGTCGCACGGCAGGCCGACGCCGGGATCGACGGTCAGGGCCAGCTCGACGACGCCGGGGGCGCCGCGCAGATCGATCGACCATTCGTCGACGTCGTCGCGCGGGAACATCGTGCCGGTCATGGTCGCGGTCGCGCCGACCGCGATCGGGCCGGTCAACGCGGTGCGCACCAGGCCGTCGTCGGCCACGCACAACGGACAGTCGGTGAGCGGCGGCGCGCCGCTGCCCTCGAGCGCGATCGGCCCCTGGACGCACTCGATCGAGTCAGCCACCGTCGGGTCCTCGAGCGCGGCGACGTCGAGCGTACACTCGTCGAGCACGATCGGCGGCAGCGCGGCCGGCGCGCACCGCAGGTCCCACGACGCCTGGCACGCGGCGGCGGCCGCGGCGGCGATCGCCGGGTCGAGATCCGACACCTGGAGGTCGCGCCACGGCTTGGACTCGTCGTTGACGCTCGGGCCACGCGTGAACAAGGCCTGCGCCGGGGTCAAGCGCCAGGCGCCGGCCAGGCCGTCGCCGCCGTACAGGTCGAGGAACGGCGTCGCCTCGGTGGCCAGCACGCGGCCGCCGACGCCGCGCAGATCGTTGTCCGGGGCGCCGTCATGGTCGCCGAGCAGGCCGGCGGTGGCGCCGGTCAACCCGACGCGGAAGTTCAGGTGGTCGCGGTGCGGGCGCACGACGATCACATCGTCGCCGTGCTCGAGGACGACGACGGTCGGCGCCGGCCCCCACGACGCCAGCCAGATCGCGCCGCCGCCGGGCAGCGCCGCTGTGGTCCCGGGGGTCAGCGTCAGGGGCGCGCCGTCGAGCAGCAGGTCGAGGCCGCCCGGCACGCGGTGCAGCTCGACCACGCCGTGACCGGCGCCGAGGCGGATCGCCAGACCGGTAGCGATGCTGATCATGCCGGTGCCGCGGTCGACCTGGCGGACGTGGACCGCCAGCCCGTCGGCGCGGCGGGCGGCGACGAACTCCCCGACGCCCTGGAAGTCGTAGCTCAGGCCATCGAGGGTCCGGTAGTGGACGTCACCCGAGCCGCCGGCCGGCGGGGTCGGCGGTGGCGGCGGGCAGTCGTCGTCGGCGATCCCGTCGCAGTCCTCGTCGCGGTCGTTGCGACAGATCTCCGCGGCCGGCACGCACGCGCCGCAGTCGGCCGGGCACATGAAGCTGGTCTCGCGCCAGTCGGTCTCGCACACCTGGTTGCCGCACTTGGGGAACTCGAAGGTCCACGGCGTCGGCCACTCCTTCTCGTACAGCACGCGCGCGACCTCGCCGACCCCCTCGACCTTCGCGAACACCCCGGCCTCGAGGTAGGTCTTCACGCCGCCGTCGAGCTTCGGGTACAGCCAGCCATCGAAGCTGCCGATCCCGAAGTTGGCGCCGGCCTGGCCGCCGGCCTCGACGTACAGCCCGCCCTCGAGCACGCCGACGACCTTGACCGCGGGCTTGGCCACGATCGGCAGCTTGCCGCGCAGGCCGCCCTGGAGCAGGAACTCGAACGGGTAGAAGCCGTGGTCCTGCTCGTAGCTGCCCTCGGCGAACAGCTCGCCGCCGCGCGCGCCAAACGACCCGACGGCGCGCGCCGCGGCGTGGAAGCCGAACCGCATGTCGATCAGCGCGGCGATCTCGATCGACGGCGCGATCTCGATCGAGACCTGCGGGGTGATCCAGATCGGCAAGAGGCCGACCCACACCACCGTCGTCGGGCCGTCGAGCTGCGCGACCTCGACGTTCTCGCCGATGTGCAGCGTCTTGGCCAGGGCGGCGCCGCGCCCGAGGCGATGACCCGAGGCCAGCTCGAGGTTGGCGCGGAAGTGCGCGCCGAACCCGGCCTCCGCGCCCAGGGTCACGTAGTAGTCGTCGCGGTCCCAGTCGAAGATGAAGTCGAGGATCGGCTCGGCGTGCAGGTAGGCGTGGTCGCCGAAGTACAGCCCGCCCTTGATCGACTCCTCGGTGAACTGCGGGCCGCTGTTGCCGAAGCTCGACTCGACCTGCCACTGCGCCTTCTTGACGTACAGCGGCAGGCCCTTGAGCGAGACGCACCACAGCGACTCCTCGCAGTCGGCCGGCGGCGTCCCCGGGCTGCGCGGCGGTGAGCCCGGCGGGGCGGCGTCCGCGCGCACCTGCTGCTGCGCCACCACGCCGGCCGCCTGATCGGTGAGGTCGGCGCGCTGGCCGGCGAGCTGCGCGGCGGTGCGACGACCGGTCACCCGCGGCGCCGTCACGATCAGCTCGCGCAGGCTCACCGGGCGGCCCGACAGCTTGACCTCGCCGCCGCCGAGCGTGACCTGGCCGAGCGCGAGCAGCGCGCCCGGGTGTCGGTGCTCGGCGCCCGGCGGTACGATCAACGTCGCGCCCGGCGTCACGTTCACGAACTCGGCCGCGTGGGCCAGCGGCGCGACGTAGTCGCCCCCGGCGCCGGCGAGCTGATCGCCGGCCGGCGGCAGCAGCGACACCGGCGTGGTGCGCAAGACCACGTCGGTCGGCGTCGGGGCGGCGATCCGCAGGTGCGGCGCGCGGGCCTGGCCGCGGACGCCGTCGAGCTCGATCGACCAGCCGGCGGGGACGTCGGTGGCGCGGACCTCGAGCGAGAGTCCGGCGCACGGGGCGCTGGCGCAGGCGGCGCGGAGCGGCGCGCTGACGTCGAGGTCGACCCAGCCGCTGGCGGCCAGCCGCCCGGTGGCCAGGGGCGCGCCGGTGGTCCCGGCGCGGCGCACCTCGAGGGTCGTCGTCGGCGGCACCGCGTCGGGGGTGGTCGGGCTGTGGTAGCGCGCGAACACGCGGAGGTGCGCGTCGCCGAGCGGGCCGGGGGCGAGGTCGGCCAGGCCAAACGCGAAGCGGGCCGCCCGGGTGCCACCGAGGAGCAATAGCTCCCCGGACGGATCGGCGCCGCGCCCCCCCAGGCTGGCGTCGTCGTGGGCGCGCACCACGCGTGGCTGATGCGCGAAGTCGCAGGCGTCGCCCTGGCCATCGCGGTCGAGATCGCGCTGGGCGTAGTCGACGACGTCGCGGCAGACGTCGAGCTCGTCACAGGTCCCGTCACCGTCCTGGTCGCGCTCGCAGGCCTCTGCGCCGTCGCGGATGACCAGCGTCGGTGCCTCGGCGTCGCGCGCGCCGGCCAGCGTGAGCGTGCCCGCGCGATCGTGGACGCGATCCGTGAACAGCTCGAACGACACCGTCGAGCCGACCGCGAGACGGGCGTTGACGTAGCCGGTGACGTCGACCTCGATCATCCCGTCGCGGACGACGTACGCGAGGGCGATCACGCGACCCGGGTCCAGCGCCTCGAAGGGCGCCCGCGTGCTCCAGGTCATCGCGGCGTCCCACCGGTCATCGGTGACCGCCGCGATCGACAACGCCACCGGCACGGCCCGCAGGCGCGGGTGGGTGACCCCGCCGATCGGCAGGCGCAAGATCGCGCGTCGGGCGCGACCGCCGATGGTCTCGACGGCGAACCGGAGGAAGGTGCGGGCGCGGTCGTGACCGCCGCGATCCCAGACCTGGTAGCCGGCCGCCGGGGCGGCCGCCGAGTCGGTCACCGTCACCGCGGTGTCGAGCCGGTAGGTCCGCTGGGCCTCGGGGAGGATCGGCTCGAGCGGATCGATGGCGAGCGCGCCAGAGGAGACCAGCGCCGCGGGGGCGGGCTCGGGTGGATCGGCGCAGGCGCCGAGGAGCGTGCTGGCGCCCCAGAGGAGCGCGAGCGTTCGCGAGATCGGGGTAGTGGTGCGGGGCATGCCGGCGGGTACAGCAACGGCGATGCCAGGCCGAAGCTCGACGGGCGGGGCCACCGACGCGGCGACGTCGCGAGCGCCTGGGCGAATCGCGCAACCGCTGGGCAGTTCGCTCAGCAGTCCCCGGGCGAGTCCGCGAGGGTCGCGGGTAGCCGCACCGCCTCGCGGTTCACGCCGCCAGCGTCGACGATGATGGACTTCACGCACGATCGCTCATCGTCGGCCGTGGCGAACAGGATGTAGAGGCCGGGCACGATGGGCACGTCGTCGAGCGGGGTCCGGCCGAGCGTCAGGTCGCCACCCGGGCCGAGGACGCGAATGACGGCCGGTTCGCTCGCTGTGATCGCGAGGCGCGCGACCGCGGCGGTCGACGGCGCGGTGGGCGCTGGCGGGTCCGGGGGCGCCGACGCGTCGGGCCCGGCGTGGCGCCGGTCGCCCCTGTCGCCCACCGCGGCCAGCCCGGCGATCGCCACCGCGGCCAGCCCGGCGATCGCCGCGGCGGCGAGCCCGACCGCCCACCGGCGCCGTCCGGCCGCGCGCGTGGGCGTCGCGCGGACCGCGACCTGGGCCGCCCGCGCCGTGGGCGCCGGCGCCGGCGCGAGCGCCGCGGTCGGCTCGTCGTCGCGCGCGAAGCCGCGATCGCGCTCGGCCATGGCCGCGCCGGCGCGCTCCTCGACCCGGGCGGCCAGGGCGTCGACCGTCGCCGGCGCGAGCGCGGCGGTCAGGCGCTGCCGGAGCTGGTCGGCGCTGGCCGGGCGGGCGGCGGGATCGACCGCCAGGCAAGCGTGGAGCGCCGCGGCCACCGCTGGCGGCACGCCACGCTCGACGAGCGCGGGCACGGCGCCGGCGCGGATGGCGTCGATCGCGGCGGCCGGTGGGCCGGCGAACAGCCGCGCGCCGGTGCACAGCTCCCAGCCGAGCACGCCCAGGGCCCACAGATCGGCGCGGCGATCGAGGCGCGCGCCGGCTAGCTGCTCGGGCGCCATGTAGCCAAGGGTGCCGCGGGCGGCGCCGGCGCTGCTGACCTCGGCGTGCTCGGGCTTGGCGATGCCGAAGTCGAGGATCTTGACCGCGCCGGCGCTGGTCACCATGAGGTTGGTGGCCGACAGATCGCGGTGGATGAAGCCGGCCGGCGCGCCGCGCTCGTCGCGGAGGTCGTGGAGGTGGGCGAGCCCGGCGGCCGCCGCGGTGACGATCGCGATCACCTCGGCCGGCGGCAGCGGGCCGCGGTCGCGCAGCTCGGCGACGGTCGCGCCGCGCAGGTACTCCATGGCCAGGAAGTACTCGCCATCGGCGTCGCCGAGCTCGTAGACCGTGACCAGGTTGGGATGCGCCAGCCGGGCGGCCAGGCGGGCCTCGCCGAGGAACCGTCGCAGCAGGTCCCAGTCGCCGGCGTGCTCGGGCCGCACGCGCTTGAGCACCAGGGGCTTGCGGAAGCCGCCGGCCGCCACCAGCTCGGCCGCCCACACCTCGGCCATCCCGCCGCGCCCGATCCGCGCGGTGAGCCGGTAGCGGCCGAGTCGGCGCTCGGTCGCGGCGTGCTCCATCGCGGCGCAAGGTAGCGGCGGCGCCCGCGCGCGGCAACCGTTGACAGTCGCGCGGGGTCGCCGCAACGTGCGGCATGCTCGACGGCGAGGCCACCGCGCCGACCCCGCCCGCCGCCTCGGCGGGCGTGACCCTGCTGGTCGCGGTCGACGGCGATACCCGGCGCGTCGAGCTGCCGATCGATCGGCCGCTGCGGCTCGGTCGCGGCGCCGGCTGCGACGTCGTGATCGATCACCGCTCGGTGTCGCGCCACCACGCCGAGCTCGGGTTCGCCCCGCTCGCGGTCCGCGATCTCGGCAGCGCCAACGGCGTGCTCGTGCGCGGCCAGCGGGTCGCCGGTGCCGGCCCGCTCCCGCTGGCGATCGGCGATGCCCTGGTGCTCGGCGACGCGGTGGTGGTGGTGTGCGCGGTCGGCCCGAACCGCCCGAGCGCCGGCGGCGCGATCGTCCCGCAGCTCACGCGCGCGCTCGCGGATGGCGGCGCGCCCTGGGTCGGCTACGCCGAATCCGTCGCGCCGCTCGCGGTCGCGGGCGCCCAGTTCGAGGCCGCCGGCCCGCCTGGCGCCGCGCTGTACCTCGCCGCGGCGCCGGGGCCGGTCGAGCTAGCGGTGCGGGCCGCCGGCGGCCGCGCCGGCTGGGCCCAGGCGCCTCTCGATGGCACCCGCGCCGAGGCCCTGATCGCGACCGCGATCCGCCGGGCCCGCGGGCTACCCGAAGACCCCAACCGCGCCGTCATCGCGCAGATCGCGCCGTCGACGCTGCCGGTCCTGATCCTCGGCGACACCGGCACCGGGAAGGAGCTGTGCGCCGAAAAGCTCCACCGCGCCTCGCCGCGCGCGGGGCGGCCCCTGGTGCGGGTCAACTGCGCGGCGCTGGTCGCGACCTTGGTCGAGAGCGAGCTGTTCGGTCACGAGCGCGGCGCCTTCACCGGCGCGATCGCGGCGCGGCCCGGCCTGTTCGAGCAGGCCGACGGCGGCACCCTGTTCCTCGATGAGATCGGCGAGCTGCCCCTGGCCCTCCAGCCCAAGCTCTTGCGGGTCCTCGAGGACGGCGTGGTGCAGCGGATCGGCGGCGCGGCGGCGCGCCCGGTCGACGTCCGCTTGCTGGCCGCGACCAACCGCCGGCTCGACGACGAGGTCGCGGCCGGGCGGTTTCGCGCCGACCTGTTCTATCGCCTGTCCGGCGTGACCCTGAACCTGCCGGCGCTCCGCGGGCGCGCCGAGCTGGTCGCGCTGGCCGACGCCATGCTGGTGCGCGCCGCGGCGGTGGCGCAGCGACCGGTGCCCCGGTGGAGCGACGCCGCCCGGGCCGCGCTGGTCGCGCACCCGTGGCCGGGGAACCTGCGCGAGCTGCGGATCGCCGTCGAGCGCGCGGTGCTCTTGAGCCCCGGGCCGGTGATCGAGGCGGCGGCGCTGGGCCTGGCGCCGGCCAGCGGCGACGGACGGTCCGAAGCGCGGGACCGTAGCCCAGAGGCCGAGGCCATCGTCGGCGCGCTCGAGCAATGCGGCGGCAACCAGACCCGCGCGGCGCGGCTCCTCGGGATCTCGCGCAACACGCTCCAGGCGCGCATGGAGCGCCACCGGATCCCACGCCCGCGCGGGTGAACGCCGTGCATGGGGCGGGCGGCAAGGGTCGGTGGCGGCCGGTAGAGCGCGGAAAACCCGGGCGATGGTCCCTCCGGTGAGCCGGATTCGTCACGTCTCGGCGACAAGTTAGGACAATTTAAGACGTTGATAATACAAGATAATATTGGCTGGGGCGCTCTAGCTCGCGTAGGTTTCGCCCCATGAAGAAGCTGATGACCATCGGGACCGCCCTCGCCCTCGCGCTCACCCTCGCCGCCACCGGCTGCAAGAAGAAGGAAGAGAAGAAGGACGACCCCGCCGCTGCCAAGCCGGCCGACCCGGCCGCGAAGCCGGCCGACCCGGCCGCGAAGCCGGCCGACCCGGCCGCGAAGCCCGCTGACCCGGCCGCTCCGGCGGACCCGGCGGCGAAGCCGGCCGACCCGGCCGCTCCGGCTGACCCGGCTGCTCCGGCCGCCGCCGCCACCACCGGCGTGCCCGAGTGCGACGAGTACGTCGCGACCTTCGAGAAGCTCGCCAAGTGCGACAAGCTCGGCCCGGCCGCCGACGGCATGAAGCAGGGCTTCGAGACCATGAAGGCCTCGTGGGCCTCGTGGGCCTCGATGGACGAGACCGCGCGCAAGGCCGCCCAGGCCGCCGCGGGCCCGGGCTGCAAGCAGGGCACCGAGGGTCTCAAGACCACCGCGACCAGCCTCGGCTGCACGCTGTGATCGCATGAGCTGATCGTCGCGACTCGTCGCGAACCAGCTCGAGCCACGGCCCGCGTGAACGCGCGGGCCGTCGGCATTTTCGGGCGCCGTGCGGCGGACGAGCGTCGCGGTCAGCGCAGGAAGCGCGGGCCGTCGCCGGTCGGCGTCGCCACCTCGTCGGCGCGGGTCGGCGCCGCGGCGGCGATCGGCGCGATCACCGGCACCGACGGCGGTGGCGGTGGCGGCGCGGCGGCCGGTGGGGCGATCGCGGCGGTCTCCGGCGCTCCCCGCACGACCTCGGCCCGCGGCATCGCGAACTCGGTCTCGCGCAGGTAGTAGCGAGCGGTGTCGACCAGGCGGCCGAACAGGCGGTGCACCCAGATCCACGCGGCCAGGAGCCCGAACGCCCACAGCGCGCCCCAGATCCCCAGGAACCCGCCGCCGCTGCCCAGGCCGTAGGTGTAGTCGTAGAACGTGTCGGCCACGAACAGCGCGATCAGCCAGCCGCCGGTCGCCCGCGCGAGCTCGCGCAGCGGCAGGTTGTCGTCGGTCAGCGCGTAGGCGCGGATCGTCAGCACCACCGCGACCAGGCCGACGACGTAGCCGAGCCCCGCCAGGAGCGAGCGCGCCGGCAGCCGCTCGAGCTCGCCGACCCGCGCCAGGGAGGTCGGCAAGGCGCTCAGCAGATCGTAGAGCCACAGGTGGAACGCCAGCGCCCCAGTCAGGGTCGCGATCGCGACCACCGCCGCGGTCACCGACAACCGGCGTCGCCGCAGCTCGCCGAGCTGGAGCGCGGCGCCGAGGATCAGGAGCAGACACGCCACCCCGCTGCCGAACTGCAGCCGCGCCAGCCAGCGCAGGAACGACTCGACCGAGCCGCCGCCGAACAGCGCCCACAGCGCCAGCAGGACCTCGCCGGCGTAGCGGGCCATCATCACCAGCGCCGCGATCGTCATGAAGCGCAGGCCGCGATTGGCCGAACCCGAAGCCGACATGGCCTGAGCCTACCCGATCAGCGTAGGCCGAGGGCGGCGGCCAGCGCGACCGGCCCGAGCCCCGGCGAGCCGCGGCCCGCGACCTCGGCGGCGCGGATCTGCTCGACCACCCGGCGGTTGATCGGCGCGTCGCGCCCGGCGGCCTCGGCCAGGTGCACGATCTCGCCGTTCAGGTCGTCGATCTCGGTCGGTCGGCGGGCCGCCAGGTCTTGCCACATCGACGACCGCGCCGCCGGATCGACCTTGAGCTGAGCGCCCAGCACCACGCGCACCACCGGGTTGGGCAGGCGCAGGATCTTCGGCATGAACCCCAGCGGCAGGCGGTTCCACCGCGCCGGGCGCACGCCGGCGGCGCGCACCACCGCCAGGCCCTCCTCGACCACCGCCGCCATGACTCGTCGGTAGCCGCGATCGCCGAGCAAGGTCGCGGTCGACACGTCGGACAGCGCGCTCACCGCGTTGTTGAGGTTGACCAGGAGCTTGGTCCACTGCTCGGGCGCGAGGTCGGCGCGCTCGACCACCGGGATCCCGCCGGCGCGGAGGGCCGCGGTCAGCGCTGGCGGCAGCGGCTCGGCGCACAGCCCGCCGCTGGTGGTGCGGCGAAAGCCGTCGTCGATCGCGACCACGTTCCACTCGACGATGCTGGCCCGGACCCGCGGGCCCAGCGCCGCGCGCAATCGGTCCGGATTCCGGACACCGTTCTGCAAGCTGACGACGATCGCGTCGGGCCGCAGCACCATCGCCAGCTCGCGGGCGGCGTCGGCGGTGTGCGGGCTCTTCACGCAGCACAGCACCACGTCGCAGTCGGCCAGCGCGCCGGCGGCGGTCGCCACCGCGACGCGGTCCGCCGGCACCACCACCCGCGGGCCGTCGTAGTCGGCCACGATCAGCCCGTGGGCCGCGAGCTGATCGCGCAGCCGCGGTCGCCCGACCAGCACGACGTCGGCGGCGTCGGCCGCCACCACCCGGCCCGCGACGTAGCAGCCGATCGAGCCGGCGCCGAACACGCCCAGGCGGAGCCGCGCGGTCACGGTCCGACTGTGGCCGTCCCCCCGGTTGGCGTCAACCGCCGGTCGCCGTCAACGCGGCGCGACCGTCAACGCTCCGCCGCGGTCGGCGCGCTCGGTCGCGGCCACAGCACATCGCGATCCGAGATGCTGAAGGTCTCGTCGAGGACGATCCGAAGCGCTTCCATCATGACGCCTTCGGCCTGGTCCGGCCGGAGCTTGAGCATCAGCTCTGCCGTGTTGCGGAGCCCGGTAAGCGAATGGTCGAGGAACCCCCGGGCGTGCCCGTAGCCGGTCGCGTCGGGTGCGGGACGGCTGGTGGGACATCGGTCGAGCACTTCGTGCAACCCAGGGCAACGCTCGCGCACGAGCTCGGTGAACACCGCCTCGGCGAGGTCGCGGCCATGCTGCTGCGCGGCGGTCGCCAGGTTGTTCAGCAAGATCGCCGCGAAGCGCTCGGCCTCATCGTGCTCGTCGGACATCGGCGTCGGGCGCTCGAACAGCAGCAGCTCCTCCAGCTCCGAGCTCCACGGGCGCTCGAACAGCGACGCGACGCCCCGCTGCTCGAGCGTCAGGTAGAAGGTCGGCGTCGGGGCGCGCAGCAGCCCACGGTGCAGACTGAAGCGGGCTTCCCGGACCGTGCCTCCGGCGCTCAGCACGGAGCGAAGGAAATCGGCGTGGTGCTTCCCGGGGTTCACGACGGACCTCGTGCCGTGAGCTGGGGTGGGAACTCGAGCGCCCGCATCGTGACCGGGCGGCGTGGCAGGAGGGCGCGCTCGGCTCGTGTGAACTTGTGCAGCAACGCAGAGAACTCGCGCTCGCGGTCGAGACGCGCCAACCGGAAGGGCAGCGGCTCGGCGCTGTTGTCACCGAGCTCGTTGGCGAGGAATCGGCCGTAGCGCTCCATGATGGCCTGAGTGTTTGCGCTGGCCCGAACACTAGGATCATGAAGCACCGCACGCAGCTCCAAGAGCTGAAGCACGAGCTGCTCGACCGTCTCGAGCGAGCCCCAGATCTCGGGTCGACGCAACATGCTCTCAAGGCGGATCTCGATGAAGCGCTCAACCTCATCATCACGGGTGGTCATGGCAGCGCCTCCCATCGGATCGCGTCGCCATGCCGCCAATGTCGCTCGAGGTACTCGCTGCGCATCGTCCCCCCGGGGCCGGTGAGCGCATCGACGCAGTGGGCCTCGGCTTCGACGGTGACATGGAAGTACCACCGGCCGACCTCGGGCTCTGCCGGCAAGACGAATCGTCCTTCGGCCGGGGTCATCCGCCACCGGGTCGCGCTGGGATCCCGCTCCCGAGCGATCGGGCAGATACGCGAGGCGGCTTGCTCGCATCGACCGCTGTCAACCGGGCACTCCCGTAGCACTCGCTGCACCCGCACCCGCTGCTCCACTGTCCACGCGATCGCCATGGGGCGAGGTTAGCATCGCCGACCTGGCCCGACCAGGCGGGCCCGCACGCCGCCGGCCACGTCGCCGTCGCTCGCGCGCCGAACCCGCCCAGGCGTCAACCGCCGGTCGCCGTCAACGCGGCGCGACCCGCGCGCGCAGGCTCGGCAGCTCGGCCCGCAGCTCGGCCACCGCCGCTTGCCAGTCGGCCGGGCTGGGCCCGAAGCGATCGGTCGCGATCTCGGGGGCGAGCTGGGCGGCCATGGCGTCGAGCTGGGCCTCGAGCACCCCGGGCGCCGCCAGGCCGGTCAGGAGCTCGTCGGTGCGCGCGCGGTAGTCGCCGCCGAGGACCTCGACCAGGAGCGCGGTCAGGCGATCGCAGGCCGGCGGCCGGCCGTAGTAGCCGAGGAAGATCGGTCGGCGCGCGCAGTCGGTCGGCGCGGCGTCCCAGTCGGGCATCCCGTAGCTGGTGCGGATCGGGCTCGGCACCTGCATCGTGTTGTCGACGTCCCACGGGATCAGCCACATCCGATCGCGCGCGGTCTCCTCGTACCAGTAGAAGTTGTGGTTGGCGCACGGCGCGGTCGCGCTCGCGCAGTACCAGCCGACGAAGCCGTCCCAGTTGTCGATCAGGCGATCGACCGCGAGGAAGCTGACCAGGGTCGGCAGGTCGAGCCAGCTCGCGGCGGTGGCGCGAAACGTGGTCGGCGTGGCCGCGGCCAGCGCGGCGGCGAAGCGCACCATGCGGCTGACGTCCGGGGTCGCGGTGTTGTTCTCGAGCGCGGCGACGTAGCGCGCCGGATCGCTGTGCTCGGGCCAGACCTCCTTGTAGAGGTTGCCTTCGCCGCCGTCGATCGCGCGGAAGTGATCCTCGATGAACTCGCCGTCGATGGCCTCGACCAGGATGAACAACCCCTGATCCTCGCCGTTGACGCGGAGGCGGGCGTGGGCGGTGCGCGGCGCCGGCACCCCGGCGTCGCGGAACAGCCGGTAGGCCAGGCGCTCCTTCATCGCCGACGGGTCGCGCATCATCGCGTGGAGGTTCAGGTGATGCAGCCCGAGGAAGCGCTGGCCGTCGACGTACTCGGCGAAGTCGAGCTTCATCGACAGCTTCGGGCACCGGCGGTTGCCGCTGGCGTCGACGCACAGCCGCAGGCTGCCGACCGAGCCCTTGAAGCGCAGGCCGATGCGAGCGACCGCGATCCCGCGCCAGGTCAGGTCGGCCGGCACGTACTCTTCGAGGAGCGGGTTGGCGTTGAGCCAGGCCCAGTCGGCCGGCGCCACCGTCAGCGCGAGGGTGTTGACCTGGCCCTCGTCGAACAGGTCGGCCGCGTTCGGCCCGGCCGGCGCGTCCTGCCCGGCGTCCGGGTCAGCCGGCGCCGCGTCGAGGGCCTCGGACCCGTCGCCGCCGCAGGCCAGGGCTCCCAGGATGACGAGCGCCGCGAGTCCCCGCATCCCTCTACGATACGCCCGCGGCCCGGCCGCCGCTACGAGCGATCGCGGCCGCCGCGCCCACCCCGCCGCCGGCGCTTGCCGCCGCTGCCGTTGCCGCCGCTCGACGGGGCCCGCGGCGGTGGGGCGTGGCCCAGCGCGACCGCGGCCTTGGCCTCCTCGGCTGCGATCTCGGTCGACATCTTGCCGGCGACCCGGAACTGATCGGGCTTCCAGCCCTTCTGCGCCACGACCTCGAGCTGCTTCTGCAGCCGCTTCTCGAGCCCGTCGAGGTACTCGCGCTCGCGGGCGTTGATCAGCTCGGCGACCTTGGGCGAGGCCTCGATCTGGACCTTGTCGTTGTCGACCGTGGCCCCCGAGCGCCGGACCTCGCGCAGGATCTCGTAGGCCACGGTGGTGGTCGACTTGACGACGCCGGCGCCCTCGCAGGTCGGACACGGCTCGGTCAGGATCTGCCACAGCGACTCGCGGGTCCGCTTGCGGGTCATCTCGACCAGGCCGAGCTCGCTGATCTTGGTGACGTTGCAGCGCGCGCGGTCGCGCTTGAGGGCGGCCT
Organism: Kofleriaceae bacterium; assembly: GCA_018057825.1. Taxonomy (GTDB): domain Bacteria; phylum Myxococcota_A; class Polyangia; order Haliangiales; family Haliangiaceae; genus UBA2376. Next base: position 144,335 of record JAGPCY010000006.1, read on the forward strand.
GGAACGCGTCCCAGACCTTCTTGCGGTTGCCCTCTTTGTCCATGTCGATGAAGTCGATGACGATGATGCCGCCGATGTTGCGCAGCCGGAGCTGGCGGGCGACCTCCTCGCAGGCCTCGAGGTTGTTGAGGGTGACGGTCTCCTCGAGGTTGTTGTTCGATCCGGTGAAGCTGCCGGTGTTGACGTCGATCGCGGTCAGGGCCTCGCCCTGATCGATCACCAGCGAGCCGCCCGAGCGCAGCGGCACCTTGCGCGCCACCGCGACCCGCAAGGCCGGCTCGATGTTGAAGTGATCGAAGATCGGCCGGCGGCCCTCGTAGCGCTTGATGCGCGGCGCGTAGCGCGGCAGGAAGGTCTCGGTGAAGCGCTTGACCCGGGCGTACTGCTCCTCGTCGTCGATGTGGACCTCGGTGGTGTCCTCGCGGACCAGGTCGCGCACCAGGCGCAGCGGCAGATCGAGCTCGGGGTAGATGAGCCCGGCGCCCTTGACCGCGTCCTCGCGCCGGCCGATCTCGGACCACAGCCGGGTCAGGTACTCGACGTCGTCCTTGATCTCCTGCTCGACGGTGTCCTCGGCGGCGGTCCGGATGATGAACCCGCCCTTGGCCGGCCGGCTCTTGGCGATGATGTCGCGCAGCCGCTTGCGCTCCTTGTCGGAGGCGATGCGGCGCGACACGCCGATCTGGTGGACCGCCGGCATGTAGACGCTGTAGCGGCCGGGCAGGGACAGGTAGCCGGTGACCCGGGCGCCCTTCTGGGCGATCGGATCCTTCACCACCTGGCACAGCACCTCGTTGCCGGGCTTCAGCAGATCTTCGATCTTGCGCGCCGCCAGGCTCTTCTTGGTGCGAGCGATCCGCGACGCTGCGCCTTCGGGCGCCTCGTCGGCGTCCTCGACGTCGGCGTCCTCGAACAGCTTCTTGCCGTCGTCGGCGCCCATGACGTCGCCCACGAACAGGAAGGCGGCGCGCTCGACCTTGGGGCCGAGGTCGACGAAGGCGGCCTGCATGCCGGGCAAGACCCGCGTGACCTTGCCGCGGTAGATGTTGCCGACCATGCCGCGGTCGCGCTTGCGCTCGACGTAGAGCTCGGCGAGCGCGCCCTCCTCCACCACCGCGACCCGGCACTCCGGGCCCTCGGCGTTAACCACGAGGATGTTCTGTGCCATTCGATAGCCTGTGCGAATCGGTTGCAACCCGACTGGCCGCCCTGACACGGATGTCGTGACGAGGGAGCGGTCGTAGCGGGTACGTGGGGCCTCGCGTAACACGCAATTCCCATGAATACAAGGGATTGCGAACGGGCTCGCCACTTTGGCGCGGACCTTGCTCAGCTCTTGGACATCCTGGCGGGGTGCCGCCCACCAGGGGTCGTTAGCTAGCTTAGTCTGCGCTCGGTCCGCTTGACCTTATACCTTACGTAACTTAGTGCTTTCGCTGGTTTGTTGGAGGCCCTCGGCATATCCCCGAGGGCCTCTGGCTTTTCGGGTTCGGACGTCGGGGTTCGGTCTTTGGGGGCGGAGGCGGGTTCGGAGGTGGACGGCAGGACGGGTGCTGGGAGAATCGACCGGACGGGGCAACTCTTGAGACAGCCGCCCCCTGGGGATCGTTGCACCCGAGGGGATCGTTGCACCCGAGGGGATCGTTGCACTGGATACGCGCGGCTGGGGTGGATGGCCTACCTGAGCCCGCTCGAGCGCGGCGCAAATCGACAACTGGCCGCGCGCCTCGGGTATTCCTTGGCCCGTGGCTGACCGCGCCGACCCCACCGACCGCGTCCGCCGGGCCGCCGCCACCGACCAGCTCCCCCTGGCCGAGCGCGAGCGCATCGAGCGCGCCCGCATCCGGTTCGTGCTCGCCCTCGGTCGGGCGCTCCACACCTACGGCACCCCGGCTCACCGCCTCGAGGAGGCCCTGGCCCTGGTGTGCAAGCGGCTCGGCCTGCGCGCCGAGATCATGTCGACCCCGACCTCGCTGACGATCGGGTTCGGCGACCCGGCCGACCTCAAGAGCGCGCTCATGCGGGTCCACGCCGCCGAGCTCGATCTGGGCAAGCTGGCCCAGCTCGACGCCCTGGCCGACGCGGTCGTGGCCCGCGAGATCGACTCGGAGGAGGCGCTGCATCAGATCGAGGCCATCGTCGCCGCGCCGCCGACCTGGGGACGGGCCCCCGAGACCGCGACCTACGCGCTGACCGCGGCGGCGATCGCGGTGTTCTTCGGCGGCGGCGGGCGCGACGTCGGGGCGGCGGCCGCGGTCGGCCTGGTGATCGGCGGCCTGGTCCTGGTCATGCGCCGGCGCGCTCACGCCCGGCGCGCGATCGAGCTGGTCGGCGGCTTCGTCGCGGCCTTCCTGGCCCAGGCCGCGGGCGCGCTGGTCGACGGCATCGCGCCGTCGGTGGTCACGATCGGCGCGCTGATCGCGCTCCTGCCCGGGCTGACGCTCACCACCGCGATGACCGAGCTGGCGACCCGCAACCTGGTGTCGGGCACCGCGCGTCTCATGTCGGCCCTGATCGTGCTCCTCGAGCTGGCCTTGGGCGTGGCCCTGGGCGAGCGGTTGGCCGGCGCGCTCTGGCAGCTCGCGCCCCACGCCCCGGTCGGGCTCCCGGCCTGGACCGAGTGGTTGGCGTTCGTCGCCGGCAGCCTCGGGATGGTGGTCGTCTGCCAGGCCGAGCGCCGCGCCACCGGCTGGATCCTCGGGACCTCGCTCGTGGCCTACGCCGCCTCGAACTACGGGGCCGACCTCCTGGGCGCCGATCTCGGCGTCCTGGTCGGCGCGCTGGCCCTCGGCATCGCCGCCAACCTCTACGCCCGGGTCCTCGATCGCCCGCAGCAGGTGGTGCTGGTGCCGGCGGTGATCCTGCTCGTGCCCGGCAGCATGGGCTTCCGCGGCATCTCGTCCTTGCTCGATCGCAACACGTTGTCCGGCATCGAGACCACCTTCGCGACCTTCGTGGTGGCGATGGCGATCGTCGCCGGGCTGCTGATCGCCAACGCCCTGGTGTCGCCGCGCCGCGTGCTGTGAGCGCGGCCGGGCCGCGCCCTCGGCCGGTCAGCAGCCGCAGTCGGTGAACGGAAGGCGCAGGCCGGTCACCACGCGCACGCCCGGCGGCTTGGCGTCGAGGTGGGCGGTCACGGTCTCGAAGTCGAGGGGCGCGCCGATCAGCTCGGGTGCGCCGTCGCCATCGCTGTCGACCATCGCGTCGACGCGGAGCCCGCTCGGGCCGACCACGGTGCGGGTGGTGACCGCGCCGCCGCGCTCGTCGAACACCGCGGTCAGCTCGCCGTGGAACTCGCCGCAGCCGGCGCCCTCGGAGGCCGACACCACCAGCACCCGACGGTCGGGCGGCCCGAACCCGGTGACCGTCGGGGTCGGCGCCCACTCGCCGGTGCCGCCCTGGGCCTCGAACTCGGTGGCGGTCTCGAGGTACCCCGGCAGGCCGCGGAACGCCGCGATCGCCGCGGACTTCTGCGCGTCGGGCACCGCGACCTCGCCGTAGGGGACCAGCGCGCGGTCGGGCGTCGCCGCGTAGGCCGGCTTGCAGCCGCCGGTGATCGTCAGCTCGCCGACCAGGTACTTCGCGCTCAGGTCGTAGATCGCCTGGGCGCGCTCGGCCTGGGAGTAAACGTGAGTGCCGCCGGAATCGGGATCGCCGTCCCAGGCCTGGATCTCGCCGAAGTGGGGCGTTCCGCCACCGAGCAGGTGCAGCGAGGCGACGGTAGCGTCGCAGCGGGCGCCGGCGCGATCGTAGAGCGCCAGCGGCTTGCCCAGCCACGAGCCGGCGGTCGGCGCGGCGGTCGCGGCGCGCAGGGCGTAGCGATGGACGCCCTGGTACGGCCCGGCGATCGCGCCGGTGGCCCAGGTCGGCTCGGCGTCGGCGGCCAGCACCGCGAACCACCGGCCGTCGATCTCGAGCGTCGGGATCACCGCGCCGGCGGTGGCGGCCGGCGGCGCGCCGACCGTCGACGCCAGCATCTCCTCGCGGGCGATCCGATAGTGGCCCTGGTGGCGGGTCAGGACCATCCGCTTCCGGCCGCTGTCGGCGAACCGGGCCTGCTGGAAGGTCTGGGTGAACTCGACCACCGGCGCGGCGACGCTGCCGGTGATCGTCCGATCGGCCGCCGTCACGACCATCGGCTTGGCGAACATCTTCTTGCGATCGGCCATCCACCCGGCGCGATCGAAGCGCCACATCTTCGGCCCGACCCGCTTCACGCCCTCCATCCGCTCGGCGTAGAGCCCCTGGTAGGCGGCGAAGTCACCGCCGTTCTGCGCCGCCAGCCAGTCGGCCAGGACCTGATCGACCGCGGCCTGATCGATCGGCGCCGGCGGCGGGGGCGGCGGCGCGGCGTCGACCGGCACAGCCGCCGCGGTCCCAGAGGTCGGCGGCGGCGCGGCGGCCGGCGATTCCTTCTTGCCACCACAGGCGGCGACGGCCACGGCGAGCGTGAGCAGGGCGGAGGAGCGCATCCGCCGATGGTACGTCAGCTCGTGGCCACGTCGGGCGGGTGGACGTACAGGACGAACCGGAACCGGCCGTGGAGCCACGACTCGCCGGTGTGCTCGTCGCGGCGCGCGGTCACCGCCTCGTCGACGATGTGGGCGCAGCTCCCGCCCAGGCGCACGACCTCCTGGGTGATGCGCGCGCGGGCCTGGACCATGAGGTCGTCGTGGCACCGGCTCCACAGGGTGTCGCGGTCGGCCCACGACACGTGGACCTTGGCGCTGTCGGCGGTGACCTCGTGTTCGCCCTCGATCTGCTCGGACAGCGGCGGCAGCTCGCGCCGCCAGTACAGGATCTTCACCATCGCCGGCATTGTAGCGGCGCCGCGGTCAGCGGTGCATCACAGGTGCAGCTCGCACGACGAGCCCTGGCCCGGGCTCTCGTGGACCGCGACCTCGATGGCGTGGACCACGCCGTCGGGCAAGTGGGGCTTGAGGGCGGCCACCAGGCGCTCCGCCAGGTGGGCGGCCAGGGCCTCGGCCGAGACGTTGTCGATCGGCAGGAGCAGGGCGTCCTCGCGCGGCACGACGTAGCGCTGGCCACACAGCCGGAACTCGAGCTCGACGCCGTCGTCGTTCACCAGCTCGAAGAACGGGTTGCCGGTCGCGACCAGGAAGCGCTCGCGGAACTCCTTGCAGATCGCGCCCAGGGCGTCCTTGATCGCCGCGAACGGGATCATCTGCTGGAAGCCGACGTCGAGCAGCTCGAGGGCGGCCGAGAGCTGGTAGTTGTGGCCGTGCAGGCGCTCCTTGGTGCCGTCGGGGAACACCGTCATGTGCGCGCACGAGAACTTGTACTGCTCGCGCGCGACCACCACGCGGTGGATCCGGCCGACGGCGGTGGCTCGATGCGACATCGCGGCGGAGCATCACCCGGGCCGCCCGCCGACGCCAGCGGATGAGGCAGAGACCGAGGCGGAGGCGGAGACCGAGACCGAGGCCGAGACCGAGACCGAGGCGGAGACCGAGGCCGAGACCGAGACCGAGGCGGAGACCGAGACCGAGGCCGAGACCGAGACCGAGGCCGATCCCGATCCCGATCCCGATCCCGATTCCGATCCCGAACCCGATCCCGATCCCGAACCCGATCCCGATCCGCCCCCGATCCCTCTCAGCGCTTCAGCGTCAGTACCGCGAGCATGGAGGCCAGGGCTGCGTTGCCGAGGAGCCAGAGCGTCTCGAGGGTGACGCCCGGCACGTAGCGCAGGTCGAACACCGGCACCGCGGCGAAGTAGGCCAGGTGCGCGGCGACGCCGACCGCCAGGCCGGCGACGATGGGGCGCAGGCGCGGCGAGCCGGCGCCCAGGGCGATCGCCGCCAGGGGCAGGAGCGCGCTCATGAACAGCGGGTTGCCGTGGGCCAGGGGACCGAGGAGCGCCAAGTCGTACGACGGCAGGCCGCGGGTCAACATCTCGACCCCGAACCACGACGACACCGACGGCGCCAGCCAGGGCAGGAAGAACAGGCCGCCGGCGCCGAACAGCACGCCGCCGAGGTAGCCGGCGCCCAGCTTGGTGCCGAGCCCACGCCGGCGCGCGCTGCCCGCCACCGCCGCCGCCAGGAGCAGGCCGAGGCCAAACTGGTACGCGCCGCCCTTGGACCGCGCCGCCTTGACCGCGGCGGGCGCGTCGACGATGCCGGCGCCGTAGCGATCGGCGCTGTACTGCTGGCCCTTGGGCTTGCGCGCGGTGTCCTTGAGGAGCTGCTCGACCATCTTGGGGTTGGTCACGCCCTCGCCGACGATCAACGCGGCGACGCCGGCGACGTGGGGCGACGCCATCGACGTGCCCTGGAACGCGTAGTAGCCGCTCGAGGTCGGGTCGCCGATCTTGATCGTGTTCTGCAGGACGCCGCCGCCGTCGCCGTTGCGGGTGTCGCCGCCAGGCGCGGCGACGTCGATGTCCTTGCCGTAGTTCGAGTAGAACGCGGTGGCCTCGTCGCCGCGGGTCGAGGCGACCGCGATCGCCCCCGGGTAGGCCGCGGGATAGCCGACCTTGTTGCGCGACTCGTTGCCGGCGGCGCACACCACGACCACGCCCTTGTCGTGGGCGTACTGCACGGCCTTCTTCAGCACCCGCGACGGGAACGGTCCGCCCAGGCTCATGTTGATGACCTTGGCGCCGTTGTCGGCGGCGTAGCGGATGGCGTCGGCGATGCCGGCCACCGAGCCCGAGCCGTTGCCGCCCAGGACCTTGAGCGGCATGATCCTGACGTTGCGGGCCACGCCGGCGACGCCTTTGCCGTTGTGGGTCGCCTGCGCGATCGTGCCGGTGACGTGGGTGCCGTGGCCGTGGTCGTCGTTGGCGTGGCTGTCGTTGTCGACGAAGTCGTAGGGCTTCACGAACTCCAGGCCGCGCAGATCCTCGACCTGGTGGTAGCGGCCGTGATCCTCGTAGGCGACGCCGGTGTCGAGGACGGCGACGATCACGCCGCCGCCGTCGGCCAGCTTCCACGCCTCGGGCATGCCGAGCTGACGCAGGTGCCACTGCTTGCCGTAGAGCGGATCGTCGGGGAACCCGGCCCAGGTCGCGCTCGGCGGCGCGATCGCGGCGGCCGCGACCTCGGTCGGCGACAGCGCGAAGGTGGCGTCGGGCTCGGCGACCTCGACGCCCGCGGTCTTGGCGAGGGCGGCCAGGACCCAGTCGCGGCGGGCCGGGTCGACCTTGGCGCGATAGACCTGCTCGTCGTCGGCCTGATCCGAGATCAGCACCAGATCGAGGCCGAAGCGCTGCTCGAGGGCGGCGACCGCGGCGGCGCTGGCGTCGTCGCGCAGGTCGACGATGATCTCGTCGGGGTCGGCGCCCAGGGCGGCGATCCGATCGGCCTCGAGCTGGGCCGCGGTGGTGCCGGCGTCGTCCTTCGGGCGCAGGAACCACCACAGGAAGACGACCGCGACCAGCACCAGCAGCCACAGGAGCGCGGTGCGCTTCGCTTGCTTTCCGTCCATGCGGAAAATTGTAGCGCGTCGCGGCGCGGTTGCTGGCAGTTGTCGATGGATCGTCGACGGATCGCCGGCCGTGGGCGCCGATCGTCCGCGATCTCAGGCGGTTGCCGTCACGGCCGGGTCGGGCCGCGGGGCGGCCGCGGGCGCTTGGGTGGGCTGGCGGTCGGCGCCCCCGGGGTCGAGTGGCTGATCGCCAGGCGCAGGCGGCGGTGCGAAGACGACAGCGCGAGCTTCGGTCGAGCGGGTCGCAGGGCGTCCATGCCACGACGGTAGAAGCGCGGCGATCACCTGGGCAAGATCCCCGGGCGCGGCGCGATCTCGGCTGCGATCGCGAGGTCGCCGCTCCCCATCGCCGGCGGGCCTGGCGTATGATCTTGGGCCCGGTGAGGGACCGGGGCTCGTGACGACCGCGCGTTTCAACGTGTTCATCGACGGCGCTCGCGCCGCCGGGCCGGGCGCCAAGACCCAGCTCGCGCGGGCCATCGCCGCGCGCTACGGCATCGCCGCCGCCGACCTCGAGCAGCGCTTCGCCCAGGGCCGCTTCCGGGTCAAGGGCAACGTCGACCGCGCCACCGCCGACAGCTACGTCGCCGACCTGTCGAGCCTCGGCGCGGTGTGCTCGATCGAGGCGGTCGACGCCCCGGCCCCGCCGGCGCCGGTGGCCGCCGCGGTGACCTTGCCCGGAGCCCAGCGCCTGCCCGCGCCGCGGTCGGCCGACGACTTCGCGGCGCTGTCGGGGGAGTCGCCGCTGACGTTGTCGACCCTCGACGGCGCCAGCGAAGACGAGGCCCGGTCGTCGCGCCGCATCCCCCTGGCCGCCAGCTTCGGGCCGCCGGCGGAGGACAGCGGGCGCGGCTCGTCGCAGAAGCTGGCGCTGCCGGCCAGCTTCGGGCCGCCGGCCGAGGACAGCGGGCGCGGCTCGTCGCAGAAGCTGGCGCTGCCGGCGAGCTTCGGGCCGCCAGCCGAGGTGTCCGACGTCGCCGCGGCGGCCGACGACGGGCCGATCGAGGTGTTCGACCCGTTCGCGCCGCCCGAGCTGCAGAGCCAGGAGCCTGAGCTGGCCTTGGCCGTCGAGCGCAAGCCGCGGATCTCGAGCCCGGCCCCGGCCGCGGCGCCGGCCGTCGAGCGAGACCCGCGCGGGCCGACCGCGCCGGCGATCGCGTCCGCGACCCTGGCCCCGGCGCCGTCCGAGGGCGCGCGCGCGGCCCCGGCGCGCGGGGGGCTCGGCCTTTTGCGCGACGACGTCGTCCGCTACGTCGCCGGGGTGGTCCTGGCGGTCGCGCTGGCGGCGATCCCGGCCTTGCTCTTCGGCGCGTCGCGACAGCGCGCGGCCTTCGCGGACCTCGACGCCCAGCTCGACAAGCGCCAGGCCGCGGTCGTCACCCGCGAGGACTGGGAGGGCCTCGACCGGATCCGGGCCTCGGTCCTCGACCGCAAGCAGGACGAGCGTCAGACGATCGTCGTTACGACCTTGCTCCTGTGGGCGGCGCTCGCCGGTGGGCTGGCCTGGGTGTGGTTCCGCAAGGTCGACTGGGACCGCCTGACCCGGTGATCGGCGGTCGCCGCGGGTGTACAACCGCGCGATGAAGCTCGCCCTCGCGTTTGCCGCTGCCCTGGCCCTCCTGGGCTGCGAGAAGAAGAAGGCCGCGCCGGCCACGCCGTCCGCGCCGACGGCGACGACCCCACCGCCAGCGGGCGCGGTGCCGGCCGCCCCGGTCCCGGTCGAGGCCTCCCCCGACGGCCTCAAGCTCGGGAGCCAGGCGCCCAAGGTCGGCGAGGTCCGCACCGAGCGCGAGGAGCAGCTCACCAACCTCAAGGTCGACGCCGGCGGCAAGACCATCGAGATCGTCGGCAGCGAGCGCAAGGTCGAGCGCCAGGAGGTCGTCGCCGCGACCGGCGACGTCGTCGACAAGCTCAAGCTCACCTTCGTCGAGTTCGACAAGCAGGAGAAGATCGGCGGCAAGGATCGGCCGGCTAAGGCATCGGTCGCCGGCAAGACCTACCTGGTGTGGCGCGAGGGCAAGCAGCTCAAGGCGACCACCGAGGCGGGCGCCGCCGTCCCCGATGAGGAGGTCAAGGAGGTGGTCGGCAGCTCGCGCGGCGTCGGTCGGCCTCAGGCGATGGAGAGCATCATGGCGAAGCAGGTGTGGAAGGTCGGCGCGCGCTACGACCTCACCGCCGACGACCTGGCGAAGCTCAACGACCCGGCGACCCACGGCGACGACGAGCCGACCTTGACCTCGGGCTCGATGACGCTGCAGTCGTCGGCGGGCGGCAACGCCACCTTCGCCATGGAGATGAAGCTCCTGCAGGGCGCCGGCGGGGCCGAGATGGAGGTCCTCCTGCGCGGCACCGTCGTCCTCGAGATCGCCACCGGTCGCACCGTGTCCCTCGACTCGGTCGGCACCATCGGCGGCAAGATGGGCGGCGCGCCGGTCGCCGGCGAGCTCAAGGTCAAGACCACGTACCAGTACGGCGGCTGAGCCGGCCCCTCGGGGTCGGGATCGGGATCGGGATCGGGATCGGGATCGGGATCGGGATCGGGATCGGGATCGGGATCGGGATCGGGATCGGGATCGGGTTCGGGATCGGGATCGGGATCGGGATCGGCCTCCGCCTCGGTCTCGGTCTCGGTCTCGGCCTCGGCCTCGGCCTCCGTCTCGGTCTCGGCCTCGGTCTCGGTCTCGGCCTCCGCCTCGGACTCGGACTCGGCCTCGGTCTCGGTCTCGGCCTCCGCCCCAGCCCCCGCCTCTACGTTGCCGCCGCAGGCGGGGCCGGCAGCATGCGGGCGAGCACGCGGGTCAAGGTCGCCGCGTCGATCGGCTTCTGCAAGAAGGCGTCGGGGCGGTGGGAGGCGAACCGCTCGGCGACCCCGGCCTCGGCGTAGCCGCTGGCGATCACGATCGGCAGGTTGGGCGCGATCGCGCGGATCATGGCCATGGTCTCGACGCCGTCCATGCCCGGCATCGTCAGGTCGAGGATGACCAGGCGGTAGCGGTCCGGCGCGGCGCGCACCAGCTCGACGCCGAGCTCGCCGTTCTCGGCGGTGTCGGCCTGGTGGCCGCGCAGCGCCAGGATGCGGGCCAGCGAGCGCCGCATCAGCTCCTCGTCGTCGATCACCAGCACGGTCGCGTGGGCGACCTCGCGCGGCGGCGGGCGGGTGTCGACCGCGCGGGGCGGCGGCGCGCTGGCCGCCGCGGCGCTGGGCAGGAGGACGCGGAAGCGGGTGCCCTCGCCGACCGTCGACGATACGTAGAGTCCACCGCGATGGGCGCGGACGATGCCCTGCGCGCCGGCCAGGCCCAGGCCGCGGCCGGTGAACTTGGTGGTGAAGAACGGCTCGAAGATCCGGCGCAGGATGTCGGGCGGCATGCCGCAGCCGTTGTCCTCCACCAGGAGCTGGACGTGGCCCAGCTCGGAGGTCGCCGGCGCCACCACCTCGTGCTCCCCCGGCTCGGGGCGCGCCGCGGCCAGCCCCGTGCTCACCCACACCGTGCCGCGGCCGTCGGGCAGCGACTCGACCGCGTTCAGGACCAGGTTCATCAACACCTGCTGGATCGACGCGACGTCGACCTCGACCTCGGGCAGGTCGAGGCCGAGCTCGAGCTCGAGGTGAGCGCTGCGCAACGACGCGCGCAGGAGCGCCTGGCACTCGCGGATCAGCGCGTCGAGCCGGGTGCGCTGAGTGAGCAGGCGCGCGCGGCCGGCGTAGGCCAGCATCTGACGGCATAGCTCGGCGGCGCGCGTCGCGGCGTCGCCGATGTCGGCGAGCGCGCTGGCCGCCACGGGGTCGGCCGTGACCGCGGGCTTCACCGCCGACAGGTTCATCAGTACGCCGGTCAGGATGTTGTTGAAGTCGTGGGCGATCCCACCGGCGAGGATCCCCAGGCTCTCGAGCCGCGCCGCCTCCTGGAGGCCTTGCGCCAACGTGGCCTGCTGGTGGCGGGAGGTGATGTCGGTGTGGGTCACGAGGGCGCCACCGCGCGGCGCCGGCAGCGCGGTCACGTTCATCCAGAACCAGCGCTCCTGGGTCGCGGTGTGGCACGGGTAGTCGAGGTCGGCCGACGGGCTGCGCCCCGACAGGACGTCGGTCAGGGCCTGGAGCGCGGCCGCGGCGTCGGGGTCGCGGCGCAGCGTGGCCAGGTAGTCGCCGCCGACCCAGCGGTGGTCCCTCGAGCCGCCGTTGTCGACCCAGAAGCGATCCCAGCCGGCGTTGGTGGCGACGATGCGGCCGTCGCGATCGAGCACCGCGACGTGCGACCGGCTGGCGCCGATCATGGTCTGCAGCAGGTCGAGCTGGTCGTGCTCCAGGCGGCGCACGGTCTCGCGCTCGGTCACGTCCTGGAACACGATCACGTAGCCGTCGCGCTCGCTGTCGCCGCTGCGGTACGGTTGCACGCGACGGAGAAAGTGTCGGCCGTCGGCGAGGTGGAGGACGGTCTCGACCGGCGCCGGGCGCTGGCTGACCTGCTCGATCACCGCGTGCAGATCGTCGTCGGGCACGCGGGAGGTGATGTGGGCCAGCGGGCGGCCCTGGTCGTGGGGCAACAGGTTCAGGACCGCGCTGGCGCCGGCCGTGAACATGCGGATCGACAGCCCGCGATCGACGAACAGCACGCCGTCGACGGTGTTCGCGATCAGGTTGCGCAGGTCGGCCTCGGCGTCGGCCAGCTCGCGGATCTTCTGGTTGTACTCGGAGTTGACGCTGTGCAGCTCCTCGTTGACCGACTGCAGCTCCTCGTTGGTGCTCTGGAGCTCCTCGTTGCTGGCGATCAGCTCCTCGTTGGAGGCCTGGAGCTCCTCGTTGGTCGCCTCGACCTCCTCGAGCATGGCGTGGAACGACTCGCGCGACTCCTGGGCCTCGAGCTCGAGCTGGCGCAGGCGCAGGGCGATGTCGTCAGCGACCTCGAACGGGCGCGGGGCGTCGGCGACCGCGCCGAGCGCCGGCTCTACGAACGACACCAGGTAGTAGGGCGCGCCTCCGGTGGGGTCCTCGAGCGGCTCGACGATCAGGTCGACCGTGGCCGGGCTGGTCAGGCCGGTCGCGACGGCCCGCGCCTCGATGCGGCTGCGCCGGCGGATCGCCGTGGCGATCGCCGTGGTCAGCGCGATCCGTACCTCGCCTTCGGCCATCGCCACCACGTCGAGGGTCGGCCGGCCGGGTGGCGGCCGCAAGAACCGGCTGACGTCGCCGAACACGTACTGCTGCTCGCGCCGCTCATCGATCAGCACCCCGGTCGGTACATGGCGCGCCAACAGCACGTCGTAGATGCGCGTCAGCCGGCTGTCGGTGCCGAGGCGCGGTCGCGGCGGCGGCGCCATCGGCAGGGGCGCCCCGCCGACCGGGGGATCGACGGTCAGGCGGGTGTCGCTGTCCTTGCGGTAGAGCTTCCAGGTGCGATCGGTGGTCGCGAAGCGGCCCTCGAGGTCGCCGATCGACTCGCTGGGGCCGAGGAACAGGTGACCGTGGAGCCGCAGCGCGAAGTAGAACGAGGCCAGCGCGCGGGCCTGGGCCGCGGGCTGGAAGTAGATGAGGACGTTGCGGCAGCTCACCAGATCGATGCGGTTGAACGGCACGTCCTTCAAGAGGTTGTGGGGCGAGAACAACACCCGCTTGCGCACGCGCGGGTGGACGACGAAGCGGCCGTCGGGCTCGGCGACGAAGAACTCCCCGCGCAGCTCGGCCGGCACGCCGTCGAGGGCCTCGGCCGGGTAGGTGCCGTCGCTGGCGATCCGCAGCGACTCGCGGTGGACGTCGGTCGCGAACACCCGCAGGTTGGGCGGGCGCTCGCGGTGCTCGAGCTCGCGCAGGAACAGGATCGCCAGGGAGTAGGCCTCCTCGCCGGTGGCGCAGCCGGCGACCCACACCCGGATGTCGTCGCTGGGCGGCACCGCGGCCACGATCTCCGGGACCACCTGATCGCGCAGCACCTCGAAGGCCAGCGGATCGCGGAAGAAGCGCGTGACGCCGATCAAGAGGTCGCGGCCGAGCTGCGCCAGCTCGGCGGGGTTGGTCAACGTCCGCCGGCAGTAGTCCTCGACCGACGGGCAGGCGGCGAACTCCATGCGCCGGCGGATGCGCCGGTTGAGGGTGCCGGGCTTGTAGACGCTGAAGTCGATGTCGAGCACGTCGCGGAGCCGGTCGAGCAGGGCGGTGAGGCTGCTCACCTCGGGCACCGCCACCGACGCGTCGGTGAGGTCGTCGGCGCTGCCGCGGGCGTGGGCGATCAGGTACTCGGGGATCTCCTCGGGGGCCAGCACGCGATGGACGAAGCCGGTGCCGATCGCGGCGCGCGGCATGCCGTCGAAGCGGGCGGTGCGCTCGGTCTGCGCCAGGGCCAGGCCACCGGCGGCGTGGATGTCGCGCACGCCAGACGAGCCGTCGGAGCCGGTGCCCGACAGGACGATCGCGATCGCGTGGTCGCCCCAGGCGGCGGCCAGCGAGCGGAAGAACCGGCTGATCGGCAGGTGGATCGGCGTGTCGGACAGGCGCTCGACGAGGTCCAGGCGATCGCCGTCGATCAGCATCTCCTTGCCCGGGGGCAGGAGGTAGATCGAGTTGGCCGCGACCGTGGTCGGCTCGACGACCTTCAGCACTGGCATGCGGGTGAACCGCGCCAGGAGCTCGTCCATCAGGCTCTTGAAGTCGGGCGACAGGTGCTGGATGACGACGAACGCCATACCGGTGTCGGCTGGCATGGCCTTGAACAGGCGCTCGAGGGCCTCGAGGCCACCCGCCGACGCACCGATCCCGACCACGAAGGACGGGCGCTGGTACGGACCGTTATTGTCGTGACTGACCATGGCGACGCTCCGGGTCGCGAGCGGCGGCCCGCTCACCTCGTGCTCGCCGGGACCGGGGCGCGCCGCGGTCGGCGCGACGGACCAGCAGCACCTTCATGGTCGACGAGGCTAGCAAAGCGCGAACCTGGCCCAAAGCCCATTTCCGGCCGGGCAGCGCGCAGGGCCTTCGTCGGTGGGGCGGGGCCACGCAGCACCTTCGCGGTCGGCAGGGGGCCCCGGTCCTGGGTGGTACCCGAGCTGGGTGAGGTCGTGGCCGCACGCGGACGCGGCCGAGGGCGAGGTCACCCCGCGCCGGTGGGGGGCGGGCGGCGGTGGGCGCCGGCGGCGGCTCAGTTCACCGGCTGCTCGTCGCGCAGCCGCATGGGGCCGACGTCGGCCGGGCGGTGCGCGGTCGGCGCCTTGGCGGCGTAGAACGCGCGGATGCGATCCATGTCGGCGCTGACCTCGCCGGTCAGATGGATCGGCGCGCCGCAGCCGACCCGCTTGCGCCGGTAGTCGACGTAGCCCGGGACGATCGGCACGCCGGCGCCGCGAGCGATGTGATAGAAGCCCGACTTCCAGTGCTCGGCGCGGCTGCGCGTGCCCTCGGGCGGGATCACCAGCCACAGCCGCTCGCGCTCGCGCAGCTCGGCAATCATCGCGTCGACGACGTTGTTGGCCTTGGAGCGATCGATGCCGATCGCGCCCAGCCGCCGCATGATCGGTCCCATCGGACCGCGCAGCCAGTCGTCCTTGATCATGAACGACATGTGGATGCCGGTGGCCGCCGCCATGGCCAAGAGCAGGACGCCATCCCAGTTGCTGGTGTGGGGCACGCCCAAGGCGACACACTTGGGGACGTCCGGCATCGTGCCCTCGACCTCCCAGCCGGCGGTGTGCAGGAGGCGCTGGGCCAGGCGCTGGCGGATCACGACACCACCGGCTTGGTGGCGGCCAGGCTCGGGCGCGCGCCGATCGCGGCCCGCAGCGCGGCGAAGTCGTCGGCGTGGCGCGCGGTCGGGTAGACCTCGCGGAAGTCCATCCAGTCGAGGGCGCACACCAGCGACAGCTCGGCCAGGCCCAGGCCGCGGGCTGGATCGTAGGTCGGCAGCTCGCCGGCCAGCCAGTCGAAGATGGTCGCGACCCGCTCGAGCTGGCGCGGCCCGTAGGGGATCGCCATCGGGTCGAGGCCGTCGCGCTTGAGGTAGAAGACGGCGATCGCCGAGTCGAGGGCGGCGTCGACCGCGTTCACCAGGTTGGCCTCGCGCCAGCGATCGCGCGGCGCCCGCAGTGGCCCGTAGCCGCGGGTGGTCGTGAGCCAGTCGATGATCACCCGCGAGTCGAACAGCAGGCGGCCGTCGACCTCGGCGATCGGCACCTTGGCGATCGGCGTCAGCGCGCGTAGCCGGGCCTGACCGTCGTCGTGGGCGGTGTTGATCAGCTCGTAGCCGACGTCGAGCTCGGCGGCGACGACGCGGACCCGGCGGACGAACGGGGAGGTGGTGGTGCCGTAGAGCTTCACGGCGCGCAGTCTACCCGACCAGCCGGCCGCGCTCGAGGACCAGGCGGCGAGTCGCCAGGCGATCCTGGACGGCAGGATCGTGGGTGGCGATCAACGCGGCGGCGCCGGCGGCGGTCGCCGCGGTGACGAGCGCCGCCAGCGCGGTCAGCCCGGCGGCGTCGAGGCCGTTGTCGGGCTCGTCGAGGATCAGGGCCGGTGGCCCGCCGATCAGCGCGGCCGCCAGGCACGCGCGTCGACGCTGCCCGAGGGAGAGCTGGCCGAGGCGGCGATCGGCGATCGCCTCGAGCGCCAGGGCGTCGGCGACCGCGGGCGGCATCGCCGCGCCGCCGCGCAGGCCGCCGACCAGCGCCCACAGCTCGGCCGCGGTCAGGTGATCGGGCGGATCGGCGCCCTCGGGGACGTAGCCGACCCAGCGCCGCGGCCCCGAGGTCGCGCCGGCGATCGCGACCCACCCGCGATCGATCGTCAGCGCGCCGGCGATCATCGCCAGCGTCGTCGACTTGCCGGCGCCGTTGCCGCCGCACAGCGCGACGATCTCGCCGGGCGCGATCGCGAACGACAACTCGTCGACGACCCAGCGCCCGCCGCGCCGCTTGCCCAGGCCGCGGGCCTCGATCGCCGCGGTCATCGTCGAGCCCCGCCGACCGCCGCGGCGGCGCCCAGGCCGACGACGACGCCCAGACCGCGGGCCGCCCACAGCCCGATCGCGAGGACCGCGAGGAGCGCCACCGCGCCGGCGCCGGCGGCCACCGCCTGACCCGGTCGACGCGCGCCCCGGGCCCGCTCGGCGACCCCGGTCATCGCCAGCCCGACGCCCAGGCCGGCGGCGCCGCACGCGCCGACGATCGTCGCCCCGGCGCTGGCCGAGGGCGCCGCCAGGGTCACGACCACCGCCGCCACCGCCGCGGCACACGCGAGGCCGGCGCCGGCGATCACCAGGGCCGCCGCGGTCGTCGCGCTCGTCGGTCGGCTCGCCGCCGCCGCCAGCCACGGCCCGAGCGCGCGGCGATCGTCGACGACGGCGCTGGCGATCGCGGCCAGCGCGCAGGCGGTCACCGCGGCCGCGCAGGCCGCCGGCAAGATCGCCAGGGTCGCGGCCCCGGCCGGCTCGCCGTCGATCATCGCCGCGCCGAGCGCGCCGCCGAGCAAGGCCAGGCCGGCGGCGAAGGCGACGCTGCCACCGCGCCGACGGGCGATCGCCCGCAGGTGGGCCCCGATGAGCGCGGCCCGCGGGCCGCGCCACCGCGGTCGGCGCGGCGCCGGCGTGAGCCGGGCCAGGGCCGCGGCCAGCGCCAGCGACGCCAGCGCCAGGCCGAGCCAGGTGAGTCCGCCGCCGACCGGCGCGGTCGCGATCGCCAGGCCCCCCCACGGGGCGTGGACCACGAGCGCGATCGCCAGCGGCGCGGCCGGCCGGGCCACCGCCGCGCCCGGCAGCGTCCGCAGGTAGCGGGCGCCGGGCGCCGCGGTCATCGCCGCGATCGCCGGGGCCAGGAGGACCAGCCAGCCGACCGCCGCCACCGCGATCACCGCCGGGCTGGTCGCCGCGATCGCCGCCAGGTGGACCGGGCGCAGGCCGTTGCCACCGAAGACCGCGGCGCCGACGATCAGCGCGCCGGCCCAGGCGGGCACCGCGCGCGCCAGCGCCGCTCGCCCCAGCGTGCCGAGCCACGCCCGGCCCAGGCGGGTCCACGCGGCGACGGTCATCGCGACACCATATCAGCTTGACCCCGCGCCACGGGCGCCCTATTCCTGCGCGCTGTGCAGTTCATCGACGAGGCGACGATCCACGTCAAGGCCGGCGATGGCGGCAACGGCTCCGCGGCGATGCGGCGCGAGGACAACGTCCCGCTGGGCGGCCCGTCGGGCGGCGACGGCGGCAACGGCGGTAGCGTGGTCTTCCAGGCCGACACCCAGCTCTCGACGCTGCTCGACTTCCGCTACCGCCGCCACTACAAGGCCGACAGCGGCGAACACGGTCGGCCCAAGGATCAGTACGGCGCCGCCGCCGTCGATCTGGTCTTGCGAGTGCCGATCGGCACCGTGATCTACGACGTCGACAGCGGCGACCTCCTGGCCGACCTCGATCGGGACGGCGCCCGCGCGGTGATCGCCGCCGGAGGCAAGGGCGGGCGCGGCAACATCCACTTCAAGACCCCGTGGAACCAGGCGCCGCGGACCTGCGAGCCCGGCACGCCCGGTGAGGCCCGCAACCTCCGCCTCGAGCTCAAGCTCCTGGCCGACGTCGGCCTGCTCGGCTACCCCAACGTCGGCAAGTCGACCTTCATCGCCCGGGTGTCGCGGGCCCGGCCCAAGATCGCCGACTACCCGTTCACGACCCTGGTCCCCAACCTCGGCGTCGTCCGGCTGTCGGACGAACGGACCCTGGTGATCGCCGACATCCCCGGCCTGATCGAGGGCGCCGCCGAGGGCGCGGGCCTGGGCCACCAGTTCCTGCGCCACGTCGAGCGCTGCCGCGCGCTCCTCCACATCCTCGACGACACCTTCACCACCGGTCCCGAGCGCAGCCCGCTCCACGACTTCGACGTGATCAACGCCGAGCTGGCGCGCTACGCGCCTGGCCTGGCCGCGACGCCGCAGGTGGTCGTGCTCAACAAGCTCGACGCTGGCACCACCCACGGCTCGATCGACGAGCTGCGCGCGGCCTTCGCCGAGCGCGGGGTGACGCTCCTGACCATGTCGGCGGCGACCGGCGAGGGCGTCGACCTCGTCCTCGAGGCCCTGTGGCGACTGATCGCGGCCCGGCCGCGCCCGACGGCGCCGACGACGCTACCGTCCGCGCCGGCTGGCGCGTGACCAGCTCACGGCCAGGATCGCCGCGACCGCGATGATCGCGCCGTTGTAGACCAGGAGCGCGGCGGCCGGCACGAACGCGCACACGATCGCGCCGGCCAGGCCGACGGTCGCCAGGCCGAGGCCGAGGCGGCCACCGAAGGTCGCCATCGACACCGTCACCAGCAGCAGGTCGAGGACGAACACCGAGCGCGCCGGCTGATCGATCTGCAGCGCCAGCGCGCGGTGGGCGATCGTCGCGGCGAACATCGCGACGACGGCCCGGCCGGCCCGGCGCGAGAACTCGTTGGCGAACATCCGCTTGCGCCAGATCGCCATCATCGCGAGCGCCGGCGCCGCGACCACGCAGGCGTTGCGCAGGATCCGCCCGCCGGCGCCGGGGTCGTCGAGGGAGCGCCCGGACACGAAGGCCTCGACCAGGAAGTAGGTCAGGATGAGGCCGATCGCGCCGAGCATGAGGCCGCGCTCCTTGCCCCCGACCGAGCGATCGCGATCGCGCACGAAGGCCTCGGCCTCGGCGTCGCGGCGCGCCAGGTCGTCGCGCAGCGCCGCCAGCATGCGCGCGCGATCGGGATCGGGCGGCAGGGCCTCGGCCCGCGCCGCCGCCGCCGCCAGGTTGCCGACCGCGCACTCGAAGTCGAACATGCGGGCGTGGAGCCGGGTCAGGGCCGCCTTGGCCGCCGGATTGTCGGGCCAAGCGGCCAGCGCCTGCTCGAGGCCGAACTGCACGACCGCGGCCTCGCGGTAGATCGCGGCCACCGCCGCGGCGTCGTCGGTCTTGACCGCGCGGGTCTCCGCGGCCACGCCGGCGTCGCGGGCGATCGCCGCCGCCGCCAAGCGGTGCGACTGCTGGTGGGTCACGAACGCGGTGAGCGCCGCGCCCAGGGCCGACGCCGTCGGGAAGCGCGCCTCGGGCCGGCGCGCCATCGCCCGCTCGACGATGGCCGCCAGCTCGGGTGGGACCTCGGGGCAGAGCTGGGCCACCGGCGTCGGCGGCGCGTCGATGACCCGGACCCACACCGGGTCGCTCGACCCGGCCGGGGCGCCTAGCTCCTCGTAGGGATAGACGCCCGCGATCACGTGGTAGAGCGTCGCGCCCAGGGCGTAGATGTCCGCCGCCGGGCCGACCCGCTCGCCGCGCGCCTGCTCGGGCGGCATGTAGGCCGGGGTCCCGATCACCGCGCCGACCGAGGTCAGGCGCGGCGCGCTGACCGGCTCGGCGGGCGCGGCCGGCAGGTCGGCGCCGTCGCGCTCGAGGGCCAGGCCCCAGTCGATCACGATGGTCTCGCCGTAGGCGCCGACCAGGACGTTGGCCGGCTTGAGGTCGCGGTGGATCACGCCGACCGCGTGGGCGTAGGCCAGGGCGTCGGCGATCGCGATCACGTGGGGCAGGAGCGCCAGGCGCTCGTCGAGCGTCGCGCGCTCGTCGATCAGATCGTGGAGCGAGCGGCCCTCGACCCACTTCATCGCGTAGAACGGCGCGCCCTCGGGATCGAGCCCGAGGTCGTAGATCGGGACGATGTTGGGGTGGGCGAGGCGGCCGGTGATCCGCGCCTCGCGGAGGAACCGGACGTCGGCTCCCGGGGCGCGGTGCAGGAGCTGCTTGACCGCGACCCGGCGGTGCAAGACGCGATCGTAGGCGTCGCGGATGCGGGCCAGCCCGCCGCGGGCCAGCTCGTCGCCCAGCCGATAGCGCTGGTCGAAGTCGGTCGCGATCGTCAGCGCCTCGTCGGCGCGCAGCCGGGCCGGGTCGACCTGCGCCACCGTCGTGGGGCCGGTCACGGTCGCGGCGCCGGTCACCACCCCGCCGCCGTCGACCTGGGTCGGATCGTCGAACGAGGTCGGCCGCACCGCCGGCGAAGCTAGCACGGGGGCCGCGCCCGGCCCCAGCCATCTCCGGCCATCTGCTACCGTCCGCGGCGATGCAGCTCCTCGCCGACAAGGTCGTGATCATCACCGGTGGTAGCCGAGGCATCGGCGCCGCCATCGCCGCCGCCGCCCTCGACGCCGGCGCCAAGGTCGCGATCGCCTCGCGCAAGCAGGCCGACCTCGATCGCGCCGCCGCCGAGCTGGCTGGCAAGGGCGAGGTCCTCGCGGTCGCCTGCCACACCGGCAAGGCCGAGGACGTCGACGCGCTGTTCGCGGCCGCGATCGAGCGGTTCGGCCGGGTCGACGGCGCGGTCAACAACGCCGCGACCAACCCGTACTTCGGACCGCTGCTCGACACCCCCGACGGCGCGATCGACAAGACCATCGAGGTCAACCTCAAGGGCTACCTGTACGTGGCCCGGGCCCTGGTGCGTCACGCCCGAGCCCGCGGCGGCGGCGCGTCGCTGGTCAACGTCGCCTCGGTGGCCGGCCTGCGCGCCGCGCCCATGCAGGGGATCTACGGCATGACCAAGGCCGCGGTGATCTCGATGACCCAGACCCTGGCCTTCGAGCTCGGCGGCGGCAACGTCCGGGTCAACGCGATCGCCCCCGGCCTGGTCGAGACCAAGTTCGCGTCGGCGATCGTGGCCAACCCGATGCTGCGCGACCACGTGATCAAGCGGACCCCGCTGGCCCGCCACGCCCAGCCGGCCGAGATCGCCGGGGCCGCGGTCTACCTCCTGTCCGACGCCTCGTCGTTCACCACCGGGTCGGTGATCGTCGCCGACGGCGGCCTGACGGCGGCCTGACCGTGAAGATCTGCACCGCCGCCGCCGTCTCACCGCCGATGCGCCGCTCGGTCGTCGTCCTCACCCTCGCCGCCGCTGAGCTCGTCGCCGCCGGGCCGGCCTCCGCCGCGCCTGGGACCGGCGCGATCAAGGGCGTCGTGACGTGGAAGGGCGCGCCGCCCGCCGATCCAGCCGTCGATCGCAGCCGCGACCCGGCGTGCCCAACCGGGCGCGGCGCCGAGGACGTCGTGGTCACCGACGGCAAGCTGCGCGACGTGCTGGTGCGGATCAAGCTCGCCGCGCCGCCCAGCGCGCCGCCGAGCGCCCCGCCGCCCGCAGTGATCGGCCAGACCGCGTGCATGTACACGCCGCGCGTCGTCGGGCTGGTGGTCGGACAGAAGCTCGAGATCCGCAATCTCGATCCGACCTTCCACAACGTGCGTGGCAACCTGGCGACCAAGATCTTGTGGAACCTGGGCCAGGCCAAGGGCGCCCCCGCGATCGTCCGCGAAAACCTCGGCCAGCCCGGCGACGTGGTTTCGCTCCACTGCGACGTCCATCCGTGGATGTCGGCCTGGGTCGCGATCCACGATCATCCGCACTTCGCGGTCACCGGCGCCGACGGCGGGTTTACGCTGCCCGACCTCGCGCCCGGCACCTACACCGTCGAGGCCTGGCACCCGACGCTGGGCACCAAGACCAGCAAGCTCAAGGTCCGCCGCGGCAAGACCACCAAGGCCAGCTTCACCTTCGCCGCGCCGCCCGCGCGCTAGGCGATCCGGTTCGGGATCGGGATCGGGTTCGGGTTCGGCCTCGGCCTCGGTCTCGGTCTCGGTCTCGGTCTCGGCCTCGGCCTCGGTCTCGGACTCGGCCTCGGACTCGGCCTCGGGTTCGGCCTCGGCCTCGGTCTCGGTCTCGGGTTCGGACTCGGTCTCGGTCTCGGTCTCGGGTTCGGACTCGGTCTCGGTCTCGGTCTCGGTCTCGGCCTCGGTCTCGGTCTCGGTCTCGGCCTCGGTCTCCGTCTCGGGTCTCGGGCTCCGGATCCGGCACGGGCGCCGGATCCGGCGACGGGCGCCGTTACGGCCGCGGGTGCGTCAGGCGCCAGAGCATGGCGCCGAGCCGATCGCCGAGGCCGAGCGCGTCGGCGATCGCGCCGTCGGCGACGTAGCCGAAGCCGACCGCGAGCCGCAGCGCGTCGACCGCCTCGCCGCACTCGCCGGAGGCGATGCGGAAGCGCGCGACGCGATCGCGGCCCGCGCGGCGGTTGCCCTCGGCGAGGTTGAGCGAGGCGCTGGTCGACGCGCGCTTGAGCTGGTCGGCGAGGTTGCCGTCTTGCGGCTTGACCGCAGCGATGACGGGACGGACGGCAGCGACGAACTCATGCGCGATGGTCTGGGCGTGGAACATGACGATCTCCTCGGGGGTGGCTCTCACCCGCCACGCGCCCACAAGCGCAGGGGCCGTGACCACGACCGCCGCCCGCCCTCTCACCTCGCCTCCATCCAGCCTCGGTCGTGGGCACTGCCCGTGCGCGCAGGGCGCGCAGGGTGAGCCACCCCCGAGGAGCCGTCGTCCACGCCGCCCTCGCGCGAGGTCATCGCGCCGCCATCGCCCGGCGCAGCGCGGCGGCGAGCCGCGCCGCCGCCCGGCGCAGCGCCGCGTCGACGAGCTGCGCCGCCGAGCTGGCCACCGCCCGGTGCAGCGCGGCGTCGGCGAGCTGCCTCGCCGAGCCGGCGCAGCGCTGCGTCGACGAGCTGCCTCGCCGAGCCGGCGCCGCGCAGCGTCGACGAGCTGCGTCGCCGAGCTGCCCCTCACCCGGCGCAGCGCCGCCGAGCCGCGTCGCCGCGCAGGCCCCCGCCCGGCGCAGCGCGCCGCCGAGCCGCGTCGCCGCGCACGCCTCCCCCCGGCGCACCGCGCCGACGAGCCGCGTCGCCGAGCTGGCCATCGCCCGCCGGGGCTCCGTGGTCGGGGTGCCCTCGCGACCTCCCGCGCACCGTCCCGCGCCATCGGCCGCAGGCCGCACGCGGCGACGACCTACCGCGCGATCGGCGGCCGACGTCACGGGCCGTGCGCGTCGGTCGCGGACGGGCGAACCCCAACCACGGAGCCCACGACATGCTCGATGCCCAGTTTCTCGTCCTCGATCTCCTCCGCGCGCTGGAGCCGCTGTGCGTGCACCTGCAAACGCGGTCCCCCGCGCTCGCCGATCAGCTCCGGCGCGCGGCCACCTCGATCGGCCTCAACCTCTCCGAGGGCGTGCGCCGCACCGGCCGCGACAAGAAGCACTCCTACCGCATCGCCGCCGCCGAGGCCCAGGAGACCAAGTTCGCCCTCGAGGTCGCCCTCGCCTGACGCTGGCTCGACGAGCCCGCCGTCGCCACCGTCCGCGTCCTCGCCGACCGCATCGGTGCCGTGACCTACGCCCTCGCGCGCTAGCCACCTCCGCGGGCCCCCGCGCCCGCATTCCTCCTCCTCCTCGGTCTCCTCCTCGGACTCGGACTCGGGCTCGGACTCGGACTCGGACTCGGACTCGGTCTCGGGTTCGGGCTCGGGTTCGGGCTCGGGTTCGGGCTCGGGTTCGGGTTCCGGTTCCGGTTCCGGTTCCGGTTCCGGTTCCGGTTCCGGTTCCGGTTCCGGACTCGGACTCGGTCTCCGCCTCGGCCTCGGTCTCGGTCTCGGTCTCGGCCTCCGCCTCGGCCTCGGCCTCGGCCTCCGCCTCCGCCTCCGCCTCCGCCTCAACGCCTAGTCCGCGCTCGCTCAGTTACCAAACCCTCCCGCCCAGGCGCCGGAGGTCATGGCCGCGGCCGACTGCGAGAACACCTGGAACGCGCGGCGGATCTCGCCGGCGGTGTTGCCCGGCGTGAGGATCCAGCGATCGGCGATGCCCATCGCGCGAAACACCGCCTGGAAGTCGGTCGTCCCGTCGCGGATGCCCATGGCGGCCACGACGTGGTTCTCCTGCGCCACCATGTCGGCGACCAGGGCCCGCACCTCCTTGGCGGTGGCGCGCTGCGAGCCGTAGTCGGCGCCGTCGGTGATGAGCAGCGTGACCGTGCGGACCGGGACCCCGGCGGCGGCCAGCTCGGTGGCCTTGGCGATCACCGTGCCGAGGAGCACCACGGTCTGGTCGTAGAGCGGCGTGGCGTGGCGCGGGTGGTAGTTGTGGTCGTCCATCGCCACCGCGTCGGACAGGCCGACGTACGGGTACAGGACCTCGCCGTTCAGGTAGCGGGTGTGGACGAACACGTCGCCGGCCTGGCGCGACTTGCGCAGCGCCTCGAGGACGGCGTTGTGACCGTCCCTGACCGCGGCGGTGTTGCCGGCGGCCGCGATCGACTGCGAGTCGTCGGGCATCATGGTCACCAGCACCACCTCGCTGGCGGCGACGTCGTCGACCGCGATGCCGAGGCCGGCCTGGATCTGGGCGCCGAGATCGAGGACATCGAGGGCGGCGGCCGAGGCCGCCGACAGCGTGCCTTGCTGGCGCGCGGTGGCGAGGAGCTTCTGAGCGGTGCCCTTGGGGCGGGGATCGTCGTCGTGCTTGGACATGGTGGACTCCGGGGTGGGGATGAGCGGAAGGTGCGGGCGTCGGATCAGGCCAGGCCGGGCCAGCTCGCCAGCGGCGTGGTCGACGACACCAGGTGCATGCCGGCGTCGGCGAAGCGCTGGAGCGCGGCCTGGGCGTCGGCGGTGAAGTCGACCGCGAAGCCGCCGCGGCCGTCGGGCACGGTCACCGCCGACATGCAGTCGGTGAGCAGGTAGACCTTGCGAGCCAGGGTCGGATCGGTGGCGACGATCTCGCTCAGCAGATCGTCGATCGTGCTCTTCACGCAGTGGCTCGCGGCCTGACCGGCGATCACCACCGCGTCGGCCGACAAGAGCGTCTTCACGAAGCTGGTGTTGCGCTGGGCCAGGGGCGCGCCGTCGAAGCGCGCCAGCACCTCGGGGCGCAAGACCGAGTAGTTCTCGGTCAGCGGGTTGCCGCCCTTGACCTCGACCCACGACTGCGCGCCGCGGGCGAAGGCGTGGAACAGCCGCGCCGCGTGGATCACTCCGGCCAGGGCGTGGCCGTCGCTGCCGAGCAGACAATGTGGCGGCCACAGGTAGAGCTGGTACTTGCCGGCGCGCTCGAGCTCCTCGCAGTAGAACCGCACCTGCTTGGTCAGCCAGGCGTAGTTGCCGCCGCACAGCCACTTGGCGACCGCCGGGTTGGGCCGGGCCTCGCCCTTGGCGAGCTGCTCGGCGGTGACCACGCGATGGGCGGTCAACGGTTGATCGTCCTGGCCGAGCCAGAACGACGGCGAGAAGATCTGGAACGCGAAGTGGGTGTCGAGGGTGGTCGTGAGGTCGGAGATCGCGCCGAGGTTGCGGTAGATGAACTCGGCGATCCGGCGCGAGTCGTCGATCGCGCCGGTGCCGCTCTGACCGGCGACGTACAGCGAGCCCTCGGGGAAGCAGAAGTCCTTCTGCACGTCGATCAGCAGCAGGTGCATGCGGCGCTCGTCGGCGGCGGCCGGACGGAGCCCATGCTGGGCCCGCCAGTCGACCGCGGTGGTCGCGAGCTCGGCCTCGTCGGGGCGGTAGGCCCAGCGGCCGGCGTCGGCGGCGCGATAGTGCGGAGGCAACGGCAGGGTGGTCGGGCGGGTGGTCATGGGGTCTCCTGGCCCGCGGCGCGGGCGGTGAACGTGAGCGCGACCGCCCGGGCCGGGCCGGTCGCGAGAGCCAGCGGCGCGCCGGCCTTGATCAAGGCCAGGCCGTCGCGGATGGGGACGAGGGTGTCGACCGCGGCGCACAAAGGCGCGGTCTCGACGAAGCGCCGGGTCACGGCGGCGGTGCCGGCCACCGCTTCGACGCGGACCAGGCCGTCGTCGGTCGGCACGAACAGGTACGGTCCAACCGCGCAGGCCCCGGCCAGGCCGTGGTGCCAGCCGGCGTCGGCCACGTCGGCCTCGGCGGTCGCGATCACCGCGCCCGCCCGCAGCGCGACCACGCGGTAGCGCTCGCGACCGAGATCGGCTTCGCGCCACCACAGCCAGGCGTGGTCGTCGCCCAGCGCGCAGCCGTGATCGACGATCCGGCCGCGCAGCGGCGGCAGGCGCGCGCGATCGTCGACGCCGCGGCGGTCGGGGCGGAAGGTGAAGCCGACCGCGTAGCCGCCGGCGCGCCAGTAGCCGGCGCCCAGCCGCGGCCCGACCCAGGCGTGGGACGCGCCGGCGACGAGCTGGCCGATCGCCTCCGGGCCGAAGGTGCCGGTCCGCCACAGCGTGCCGGCCGACAGCCAGACCGGCGGCGCGCCGGGCACGGGGCTGGCGCCGACCGACCACCCGGTGGCCGGCAGGCTCCAGGGATCGAGCGCGCGCGCCGTGAGCTGGCCGGTCAGAGCCAAGGCCGGCGCGACGTGACGGCAGGCCGGGCAGCGGTCGCGGCCATGATCGATCGCGCAGGTCGGGCAGCGCGACAGGCGCAGCTCGTCGAGCAGGCCGCGCGGGAACTCGCCGCGCCGGCCGCCGTCGAAGACCTGGCGGAAGTACGCCGCGACGGGGTCGGCCAGGCCGGCCAGCGGCACCGCCGAGCGCGGGTAGATCACGTCGGGGCCGAACACGCTCGGGCCGCGCAGCGAGCGCGCGGCCGGGGCCACGCGGGCCGCGGGATCGGCCGGCTGATGGACGCCGCCGAACGGACCGACCCAGGCCAAGGCGCGGAACAACAGCACCGCGTAGGCGAACCAGTCCGACGCCGGATCGTGGGGCGCGCGCGGGGTCGGCGCCGCCGCGGCGCGATCGCACAGCCGCGGGTCGACGAAGCGCTCGGTGTAGAGCGCGCACGGCCAGCGCCCGAACTGCAGGCTGTCGGCGTCGAGGAGGTGGCAGCGGCCGCCGTCGACCAGGAGGTTGCCATCGTTCAAGTCGCCGACCACGACCCCGGCGGCGTGGAGCGCGCGCAGGGTGGCGTGGAGGTCGGCGAAGGCCGCGACCAGGGTCGGCAGGTCGGTCGCGGTGGCGCGGCCGTGGCGCGGCTCGCCGAGCGCGAACATCGGCGTGCCGGTGACCTTGGGCATGACGTAGCCCAGGGCCGCGCGGCCGCGCGCGGTCGACCGGGCCAGGCCGGTCGGCGCCACCACCGCGCTCGGCAGGCCGCGCGGGAACTCGCCGAGCTTGGCCTCGAGGTCGGCCAGGCGGGCCCGCGCCGCGGCGACTCGGGCCGGCTCACCGACCACGTCGGGATGGTCGGGGCCCTTGTACAGCTTGAGCGCGCGACCGTCGCCGAGATCGTAGACCTCGGCCTCGCCGCCGGCGCCGAGCAGCGGCAGCCCGGCGAGGTCGCGGCGCGCGCCGTCGATCACGACCGCGGTCATCGCTGGCCCCAGCGCACGCACACCGCGGTGGTGTCGTCATCGAGGAGCGCGGCCCGCCGGTAGGTCCGGTGGGCGTCCCAGTCGATGTGCAGGCCGTCATCGGCCAGGAGGCGCAGCCGGCGCTCGAGGGCGTAGGGGTTGCGGTAGATCGCGCCCTCGTCGGCCAGCTCAGCCAGGCTCGGGCTGTCGCGCGGCGGCGCGACCAGCGGGCCGGCGCCGTCGGTGGCCAGGATCAACCGATCGATCTCGTCCTTGCCGCGGGTCCAGGTCGCCAGCTCGCGGCGCTGGCCGAACCAGGCCTCGGTCAGGTACGGCGGCGCGTTGTCGGCGAACGGGCCGAGGACGTGGACCACGTCGCCCAGGCCGATCACCCCATCGCCGATCGCGCCGACCACGACCTGGGTGTCGGTCACCACCGCGACCAACGAGGTGAACAAGAAGTGCTCGCGGGTCACCTCGACCCGGTCGTCGCCCAGGGTCGCCGCCACCACCGCCAGGCGATCGAGCACGACGTCGGCGACCTCGCCGAGATCGGCGGCGGTCATCGGCCCGGCGACCAGGCGCTCGGCCAGGGCTCGGGTCCACAGCCGGGCGCCGAAGGTGGCGCCGATCTCGCTGCGCTTGCCGCTGCCGCAGCCGTCACACACCGCGATCGCGACGCCGGCCGCGGTCCGGACCACCTGGGCGGCGTCCTGGTTGGGCCGACCGACTCGACGGTGGACCCAGCCGGCCACGCTGCCGACCGCGATCGCCAGGTCGCCACCCACGGCGGCCTCGTCGTCACGGCGCAGGCACGGCGGCAGGGCCTCGTCGGGGGCGGTCGCGTTCGTGTTCATATGACACGAACATGGTGTCAGACGTACACGATGTCAAGGCGGATCCTGCGGACGCCCCGGCGCACGACGGCAACCGCGCGGGATCGCTGGTGCGCGACCGCGGGCCGAGGCCGAGACCGAGACCGAGACCGAGACCGAGGCCGAGGCCGAGGCCGAGACCGAGGCCGAGACCGAGGCCGAGACCGAGGCCGAGACCGAGACCGAGGCCGAGACCGAGACGGAGGCCGAGACCGAGGCCGAGGCCGAGACCGAGACCGAGACCGAGGCCGAGGCCGAGACCGAGACCGAGTCCGAGTCCGAGCCCGAACCCGAGACCGAACCCGAGACCGAGTCCGACCCCGATCCCGATCCCGATCCCGATCCCGATCCCGACCCCGACCCCGACCCCGATCCCGATCCCGATCCCGATCCCGATCCCGATCCCGATCCCGATCCCGACCTTACACCGCGCGCAACATCAGCTCCGCCACCGCCCGGTTGTACGCGTCGGGGGCCGGCAGCTCGCCGGCGTCGGCGAGGTGGGCCTGACCGAGCAAGACCTGGGCGCACCAACCGATGCGCGGATCGTCCTTGTCGCCGAGGTGCACGACCCGCAGCTTGCCGATCAGCGGATGGTCGCCGTTGACCTCGAGGATCGGCTTGGTCTTCGGCACCTCCTGGCCCATCTGCGCCAGCATCCGCTGCATGCGCGGGGTCAGGTCGTTGGCGTCGGCGACCAGGCACGCCGCCGACGCGGTCAGCCGGGTCGACAGCCGCACCTCCTTGACCTCGTCTTGCAGCGCCGCCCGCAGCGCCGCCAGCAGGTCGCCCAGCTCGGCCGCGCGCTCGTCGCGCTTGGCCGCCTCATCCTTGCGCTCGGCCTCGGTGCCGAGCTCGAGGTCGCCGCGGGCGATCGAGGTCAGCGGCTTGTCCTGGAAGCGCGGCGCGTGCTCGAGCCACAGCTCGTCGATCGGATCCGAGAACAGGAGCACCTCGTAGCCCTTGGCCGCGAACCGCTCGAGCAGCGGCGACCGCGCGACCGCGTCCTTCGACGGACCGGTCAGGTAGTAGATCGCGTCCTGGCCCTCGGCCATCCGCCCGACGTAGTCGGCCAGCGAGGTCGGGCCGTCGCTCTTGGTCGACGTCGCGACCACCAGGTCGAGGAGCTTGTCCTTGTCCTGCCCGTCCCAGGACGCCAGGCCCTCCTTGATCACCGGACCGAAGCTGGCCCAGAACCCGCGGTAGTCGTCGGGCGCCTCGCGCTTCATCTCGTCGAGGGTGGCCAGCACCTTCTTGACGAGCTGCTTGCGGATGGCCTGGATCTGGCGGTCCTTCTGCAGGATCTCGCGCGACACGTTGAGCGACAGATCGTGGGCGTCGACCACGCCGCGCACGAACCGCAGGTACGAGGGCAAGAGATCCTTGCACTCGTCCATCACGAAGACCCGCTTGACGTAGAGCTGGACCCCGCGCCGCATCTCCGGGCTGTACAGATCGAACGGCGCCTTGGCCGGCAGGTACAGGAGCGCGTAGGCGTCGAAGGTGCCCTCGATGCGGACCGGGATCGTCCGCAGCGGATCGGTCCAGTCGTGGGCGATGTGGCGGTAGAACTCCTTGTACTCCTCGTCGGTGACCTCGGCCTTGGGCCGGTCCCAGATCGCCTTGCGCGAGTTGAGCGGCTCGCCGTCGCCGTCGGCGCCGAACCGGATCGGGTAGGCGACGAAGTCCGAGTAGCGCTTGACGATCGAGGACAGGACCGACTCGGTGGTGTAGTCGTGCAGGCCGTGCTCGGGGTCGGCGGCCTTGAGGGTCAAGGTGACCGTGGTCCCGGCCTGGTCGCGTTGACCGTCGGCGATCGTGTAGGTGCCGTCGCCGGTCGAGGTCCAGGTGGTGACCTCGTCGGTGCCGACCTTGCGGGTGGTCAGGCTGATCTGGTCGGCGACCATGAAGGCGGAATAGAAGCCGACCCCGAACTGGCCGATCAGCCCGGGCGCCTCCTTGGTGGCGCTGGTCGCAAGCTGGGCCAGGAACTCCTTGGTGCCGGAGCGGGCGATCGTGCCGATGTTGCGGACCACCTCGGCCCGGGTCATGCCGATGCCGTTGTCGACGATCGCGAGGGTCCGGGCGGCGGGGTCGACCACCAGTCGGATCTGCGGCTCACCGTCGGCGGCCAGCTCGGGGCGGGCCACCTGCTCGAACCGGCGCTTGTCGAGGGCGTCGGACGCGTTCGACACCAGCTCGCGCAGGAAGATGTCCTTGTCGGAGTACAGCGAATGGACCATCAGGTCGAGGAGCTGCTTGACCTCGGCCTGGAACTCGTGGCGCTCGGGCGCAGTCATGGTCCCGATCGGATAGATTCGCCGCCGCCGCCGCGCAAGCCCCCGGGCGCGCGAACCGCACCGGGCCAGGGGCTACGGCGCCAGGCGCATCCGCGACCAGGCCCCGTCGACTCGCTTGTAGACCACCCGATCGTGGAGCCGCGACGGCTGGCCCTGCCAGAACTCGAGGTCGTCGGGGACCACGCGATAGCCGCCCCAGTGGGCCGGCCGGTATGGGTCGGCGCCGGCTAGCTCGTGCTCGACCGCCTCGAGGCGGGCCTCGAGGGCGTGGCGCGACGCCAGCACCTGCGACTGCGGCGACGCGATCGCCGCGACCCGGCTGGCCCGCGGCCGGACCTGGAAGTAGGCGTCGGACTCGGCGGCGGTGACCCGCTCGACGGCGCCCTCGATCCGGATCTGGCGATCGAGCACCGGCCAGAAGAACACCAGGGCCGCGACCGGGTTGGCCGCCAGGGCCTCACCCTTGCGGCTGGCGTAGTTGGTGTAGAAGACGAAGCCGCGGTCGTCGAGCTCTTTCAGCAGCACCACCCGCGCCGACGGCCGGCCGCCGGCGTCGACGGTGGCCAGGGTCATCGCGTTGCACTTGTCGGGCGCGGCGCGCTCGGCGTCGGTGAACCAGGCGCGAAACAGCGCGAAGGGATCGTCGGGGCAGGTCGAGGGATCGAGGCTGTCGCCGGCGTACTGCGTGCCGTGGTGCCAGAGCTTGCCCGTCACTGGTTCGCCATGGGCAGGAGCTCGATCAGGGCATGGAAGGCGTCGTGGGCGGCGGTGAAGCGCGCGGTGAAGTCGCCGGCCTGGTTCTCGGCACAGTCGGCGCCCAGGAGCCCCCACTGGGTGCGCAGCTCCCCCAGCCGCGCCTGCCAGGCGGCGGCGTCGACGCCCTCGGGGGCCGCGGCGGTCTCGGCGGCGACGAGCTGCTCGTCCATGCCCGCCACCGCGGCGCAGGTGTCGGCGGTGCGCTGGGCGCCGGCCTCGGCGTGCCACAGCGGCGACAGGCGCTCGTGGAAGCCGTGGACCTCGGCCGGCATGGTCGGATGACCACCCTCGTGGCGGCCGGCATGATCGGGGCCCATCGGAGCGGCGTGCTCGACCGAGCCGGTCTTGGGCTTGCCACCGCAGGCGGCGGCCAGGACGAAAAGCGACACGACAGCGAGGCGCGACATGGGCCGTGCTTCCCACGCGATCGCGTCGCCGTCAAACCGTCGCGGGCGCGGTATGACAGCGCAGGCGCGGCGCCTCACCGCAGCGGGCGCAGGCCGCGCTGGGTCCGCAGCTCGTTGACCAGGCGCAGGACCTGCGGCTCGACGGTGAGGAAGCGCGCCAGGGCCGCGCTGCCCAGGCCCAGGTGGCTCGCGGTGGCCGCGACCTCGGCGCCGGTGGCGACGAACACGTCGAGGAGCTCGGCCATCGCGGCCCAGAAGCTCGGTGTCTGGCGGGTCTTCTCTCCCAGCCGGGCGACGCCGCCAGCCAAGGTCGCGGTCAGGTGCGGGCCGGGGCGATGCTCGGCGAGCACGACCGTCGCCCGGACGTGGAGCGCCAGGTTGGCGCGCAGCCGCCGCAGCGCCCGGGCGCGGTTGTCGTGCTGCGAGCGGCTGTCTTCGCCGTGAGCGCTGACCCCGGTGGCGCGATGGCGGACCCGGACCGCGCTGTCGGTCTTGTTGCGGTGTTGTCCGCCGGGGCCGCTGGCGCGATAGCGATCGACCTCGCAGCCGCGCACGAGCTCGTCGTCGCTGGCCAGGATCGCGGCGTCGCGGACCGCGGCGTCGCCCGTCGTGGTCGCCGTCAATTCGCGGCCGTCGGAGGCGCGGCGCCCGGCTTGCCGGGGTGGGCCTTGGCCTCGCCCGGCTCGAGGTAGACGTCGACGCCGCCGCGGTCGCTGGCCCGGCCGATCTCGACCCGCGCGATCCCGTCGCTGGTGAGGCCATTCATCAGCCGCTCGAGGGTGGGCGCGCGCTCGGTCTTCATGACGCCACACAGCCGATCGAGCAGGTCGAGCGGCATGCCGGGCGCGATCGCCGCGGTCCGCACCACCTGGCCGCCGCGGACCCGGACCGAGATCGCGAAGCCGGGGTGCGGCGCGCCGCGCAAGAGCTCGACCGCCTCGGGCAGGAGCGGCGCCCCGGCGAAGTGCAGGAACGCGCGGTCGAGGGCGTCGACCTGACCGTCGACGTCGTCGCCGGGCACCGCGAACTCGAACTCCGAGAACGCGCGATCGCCGATGGCCTGGGCGAAGCGCTCGATGCGCTCGACCTTGGCGTCATGGACCCACTGCTTGATGCGGAACTTGGCCTCGTGGGTGCCAAACAGCGGCTCGATCTTGTCCCACGGGTGGGGATCGCACAGGTGCCAGCCGGTCGTGACCTTGCCGCCCCACACCCCGACCCACGGCCCGATGAGCTGCGGCTCGAGCTTCTCGCCGATCGCGTCGAGGACCGCGGCGTCCGACGGCGCGATGTTGCACAGCTTCAGGTAGTCGGCGAGCTTCGGCACCATGCCGGCCGGGTGGCCCCAGGCGCCCCACCACAGCCGGTGCAGGTCCGAGCCGAGCATCGCCAGGTAGCTCACCAGATGACCGGGCGGCATCTCGGGTGGCGTCGGCAGGTGCTCGAGGAAGCGATCGAGGTGGATGTCCATCCACTCCTCGACCATCGGCAGCCCCGACAGCGAGATCTGCAGGTTCAGGCGGATCGACAGCGCGCGGTTGAGTGCGGTCTCCAGCGGATGGCTCATGGGTCCCCGGGCGCGGCGCGCCTGCCCGAGAGGATGCCATGGCGGCGCGCGCGCGGGCTACCCGGTCGGGCGAACCGTCGGGCTACCCGCGCCGACCGTCAGGCGTCCTCGCGCTCGGCCCGGATCCGCGGCAGGAGGGTGACGAAGTTGCACGGCCGGTGACGGGCGTCGAGCTGCGGGATGAGGATCTGGTCGAGGCCCAGGCGGACCCCGCCGGTCGAGCCGGGCAGCAGGAACACGTAGGTCTGGTCGCACAGCGCGGCCTCGGCCCGGCTCTGGATCGTCGAGGTGCCGATCTCGGCGTACGAGAGCTGGCGGAACAGCTCGCCGAACCCCGGGATCGCCTTGGTCACCAGCGGCGCCAGGGCCTCGGGGGTGACGTCGCGCGGGGTCACGCCGGTGCCGCCGGTGGCGATGATCACGTCGACGCCGGGGTCGTCGATCCAGGCCTTGAGCTGAGCGGTGATCGTCGGGCGGTGGTCCTTGACGATCACCCGGGCCGCGATCCGGTGGCCGACCGCGGTCAGCCGCTCGACGATCAGCGCGCCGCTGCGATCGTCGGCCTCGGTCCGGGTGTCGGACACCGTGAGGACGCCGACCGAGATCGGCAGGAACGGCAGGGTGGGGTCGATCGGCATGGTCAGGCGTACTCGATCTGGATGGTCTCGATGATCGTGGTCATCGCGCGCTTCACCACCTCGACGTCGGGGTCGCGCACGACGACGTAGCCGTCGCCCTCGTAGCTGTCGGACCGCGGCGTGCCCGGCCGTGGCAGGCGCGACTCGATCGCCAGGTGCCCGACGGCGGCGTTGGCGCGCTCGACGCCGCGGACCGCGCTGACCCGACCGCGCCCGACGCCGCGCAGGTAGGCGACCCCGACCGCGTAGCGGCGGTCCCACGGCCCGTCGAAGGCCTCGTCGATCACCGCCCGAGCCCAGGCCCGGTACAGATCGGTGTCGTGGGCGTAGCCGGTGGCCAGGACGATGTGCGCGCCCGGCGGCCGGGCCGCGATCTCGCCGATCGCCAGCGAGCCGTCGTCGCGGCGGAACCACTCCATGTGGGTGAAGCCGGTCTCGAGCCCGAGGGCGGCGACCGCGCGACGGCCCATGGCGCGGGCGTCGGCGAACTCCGGCCCGTCGATCACCCGCGGCAACACCACGACCCACTGGATCCACGGGGTCTCCATGACCTCGAGGGGCGTCGGGAAGTAGCGCGAGCACGACTCGAAGTGGACCTGGCCGCCGATCGTGATGGTCTCGAAGCTGTACTCGCGGCCGCGCAGAAACTCCTCGGCCAAGGCCGGGCGGTCGGGCCCGGCGTGGAGGGCCTTGAGCGCGGCGCGCAGCTCGTCGCGCGAGCCGATCCGCCAGGTCGACTTGCAGCCCATGCCGGCCGGCGGCTTGAGCACGACCGGCAGCCCGACCTCGGCGACGAAGGCCTCGGCGTCGGCCCAGGTCCGGATCAGCGCGTGGCGCGCGCACGGCAGACCGTGGCGGCGCAGCTCGTCCTTCATCCGGGCTTTGTCGCGGAACAGATCGGCGGTCGTCGGGTCGGCGCCGGGCACGCCCAGCGCGGCCCGGACCTGGGCGAGCTGGACCTGGAGCGGCTCGAGGATGCCGAGGACGCGGTGCAGGCGACCGTGGCGGCGCTCGAGCTGCTTGGCGCCGGCGATCAGCTGGTCGGTGTCGAGGCCGTCGGCCACCGTGACCAGGTCGGCGAACATCCGGGCGTCGTCGCCGCGCGGCGGCTCCTGGACCAGGCCGAGCAGGCGGACTCCGTCGAGGCGGGCGGCGGCGCGGGCGAAGCGCAGCGTGGTCTCGAGCGGGAACGGCGCGGCGAACACGACGTTGCGCATCGCCGCGTTGTACCATGGACCGTCGGCGCTCCCGCCGGCCGCTCAAGGAGCCCGCGCCCCGTGAAGGTCGTCTTCCTCGCGCCCGCCTATCCCCCCGAGATGCAGCAGTACACCCGCGGCCTGGCCGAGGTCGGGGCCAGCGTCTACGGCGTCGGCGACGCGCCGGCGGCGACGCTGCCACGCTCGCTCAAGCAGCACCTGACCGACTACCTGCAGGTGCCGCGGCTCCTCGACGAGGCCGACGTCACCGAGCGGGTCTATCAGTGGGTGCGCGGTCGGGGCGTCGATCGCGTGCTGGCCAACTGGGAGGTCATGGTCCTGACCGCGGCCCGGCTGCGCGAGCGCCTGGGCGTGCCGGGCATGAGCTACGACACCGTGCTCGGCTTCCGCGACAAGCAGCTCATGAAGGAGCGGGTCGCCGCCGCCGGCCTGCGGGTGCCGCGCGCGACCCGGGTCAAGACCGCGGCCGAGGCCCGCGCCGCCGCCGCTCGGTTCGGTTACCCGCTGGTGTGGAAGCCGATCGCCGGCGCCGGCTCGGCCGACACCTACCAGCTCGACGGCGACGCCGATCTCGAGCGCGCCCTGGCCGTGACCCAGCACGTCGACGAGTGCAGCCTCGAGGAGTACATCGACGGCGACGAGTTCACCTTCGACACCGTCTCGATCGCCGGCCGCCCGGCGTTCATGAACGTCGCGCAGTACCTGCCCAAGCCGCTGATCGCGCGGTCCAACGAGTGGGTCAGCCCGGTGATCGTCACCGTCCGCCACCTCGAGCAACCGGCCCTGGCCGGCGGCGTCGCCCTGGGCAAGCAGGTGCTCGGCGCCCTCGGCATGGGCGACGGCTTCACCCACATGGAGTGGTTCGCCAAGCCGTCGGGCGAGGTGGTGTTCGGCGAGATCGGCTGCCGCCCCGGCGGCGCGCACCTCGTCGATCAGATGAACTACACCTGCGACATCGATCTGTTCCGCGAGTGGGCGCGCGTGGTGTGCTGGAGCCGCTTCGAGGCGCCGACCACGCGCAAGTACAACGTCGCGATCGTCTTCAAGCGCGCCCTCGGCCAGGGCCGCATCACCCGCGTCACCGGCCTGCGCGAGTTCCTGCGCGACTGCGGCGACCACGTCGTCGAGTCGCGCCTGCTGCCGGTCGGCGCCCAGCGCCGCAACTGGAAGCAGACCCTGGTCTCGGACGGCTACCTGATGCTCCGCCACCCCGACTTCCGCACCGTCGTCGACCTGGCCAACCGGGTCGCCACCGACGTCACGATGTACGCCGAGTAGTGCACGTCGCTGATATCGCGTGGACGCGCCCGCGATCTGTCAGCTTTACATTGACGACCGTTTGAACTTGCGGCGGGCCTTCACCGCGGCGCGGCGGCGCAGGTCTCGGGCGTGGTGCCCGGCGGGCACTTGCGGAAGGACCAGACCCAGTTGTCGTGGGACCAGCCGGGCTCGCCGCCGACGGTGAGCACGGTGACCAGGCCGCCGTCGGGATCGCCGACCGCGGCCGCGGAGAGCTGGAGGGCGATCGGGCGGGCCACGCCGTCGTCGCACACGCCGTCGAGGATCATCACGCGGGGGCCGGCGCTGCGCCACCGGGCGCCGAACACGCAGGTCGGGGTCCCGACGCAGGTCTCTTCGGGGAACCGCGGCAGGCAGTTGGCGACCGAGCCGGTCACGCAGTGGCGCGCGAGGTGGCCGGTGCAGTCGGCGGGCTCCGACGGTCCGATCGCGACCGCGCCGTCGGCGTCGAGGCGGTAGAACGTCCGCTCGTACAGCGCGTGGAACGGCTGCTCGACCACCCACAGCCCGACCAGCTCCGGGGCGCGCTCGTCGACCGGCGCGTCGACCGCGGCCGCACCATCGCCGCCGCTGCACGCGACCACCACGACGAGCGACAGCGAGGCGAGCCGCATGACCGTAGCTTCGCCCCCGGGCGGCGACGACGCAAGCGGCGAGTTCGGCGCCGCCGCAGCGACGCTCACCGCGGCCGCAGCGCGAGCTCGGCGGTGTGCGGCCAGTACAGCGTGTCGGCCCGCGCTGGATCGAACAGGTCGGCGAAGGTGAAGCTGTTGTCGGCGTAGGTGACGACCAGGCCGCCGGTCGGGCCGCGCAGGTGCGGGTGGGCCTTGCCGGCGTAGACGAAGGCGTCGTCGACCATCGACTCGGGCGGCGCGAAGACGTCGGTCGGCGCCGACCACGGCCCCTCGGGGCGCGGCGCGGTGCGCAGCGCGATGGTGGTCGCGCCGAAGCCGCGGCTGGTGACGTGGAGCCACTGGCCGGTGCTCGGATCGCGGTGCAGCGAGCACTCGGTCGCGGCGTCGGTGAGGATCGCGCGCGGCGCGCCGCCGACCTCCCAGGCCTGGCCGGTCCACCAGGCCGGGCGCCGCAGATCGCCGGCCGCGGCGTCGGTCAGCGGCCAGCGGACGACGTAGCCGTCGTGGCTGCCGTCGTCGATCGCCATCGCCACCAGGTGCTCGCCGTCGAGCGCCACGCACGCGCCGACGATCGCCCGGTCCCCGATCGCCGCCGGCGCGGTCGCGACCGCGTCGACCCGCCAGCCGTCGGGCGGCCCCGACGGATCGGCGATCCGCACCGCGCGCCAGCCGGCCGCCGCGAAGCCGAGCCCGCCGTCGGCCGCGACGACCTCGGACAGGAACACCACCACGCTGCCGTCGGGCAAGCGGGCGCCGCCGCCCGGCCACAGCCAGCGCTCGCCGTCGGCCGGGAAGTACGCCGACGGCGGCGCGCCGTCGGTCCACGCGAAGCGCGCGCTCGCCGTCGCCAGGTCGAGGCCGGTCGTCACCGCCACCGAGTTGCGCACCAGGGTCGCCTCGGCGCGGACCCGCGCCGCGCTGGTGGCGATGAACGAGTCGCCGAACAGCCACAGCGTGCGCTCGTCGCCCAGCTCGATCGCATACGCGCCGTCGCCGCCCAGCCAGCGCGGCTCGCGGTGGAAGACCTCGTCGCCCGCCGACCAGCGCTGCCCGGCCCCGACCAGCGCGCTCGCCACGCCGTCGTCGCACGCGCTCGCCGCCGCCACCACCAGCAGCACGAGCCCGCGCGCGATCACCGGCGGCTCACGATCACCGCCGGCTCACCCGCCGGTCGGCTCGCCGCGGGGCGTGTCGAGGGTGCGGTCGGTGGGCTCGGCGGCGGCGGTCGGGGCGGCGGTCGGGGCGGCGGTCGCGGTCGCGGGCGAGGCGTCGCGGGCGACCTGATCGGCGCTGCGATCGAGGCTGTCGCCGGTGCGGTCGGGGCCGTCCTTGGACAGCTGGTCCTCGAGCATCTTGGACGCGATGTCCATGAAGTCCTCTTCGGTGACGATGCCGACCAGGCGGCCGTCATCGACCACCGGCAGGCAGCCGACCTTCAAGCGGCGCATGAGCTGGAGCGCGTCGAGGGTGCGGGTCGACGGCGCGACCGTGGTCGGGTCGCGCTTCATGATCTGCGCGACCGGGGTCCGGCGGGCCGAGCCGCCGTCCATGATGAAGCGCAGGACCGCGCGGTGGGTGACGACGCCGACCAGGCGGTGCTCGTGATCCTCGACCGGGACGTGGCGGATGCGCTCCCAGATCATCAGGTTGGCGACCATCTCGATGGCGTCGTCGGCCTGGACCGTGAACAGGTCGCTGGTCATGAAGTGCTCGATGCGGCGGTAGTTGCCGCCGCGCACCGCCGCCTCGTCGAGGCGGGCCCGCTCCCACTCCGACACTGGCCGGCCCGACTCCTGGCGCGCCACGGTGGCCGCGACCAAGGCGTTGGCGCGCTCGGCCGGGGTCGAGCGATCGCGCAGCGAGTTCCACGACGACAGCTGCCAGCGCGCGCCGGTGCGGGCGGTGCGGACCCGCTCCTCGATCACGCCCAGGTAGCGCTTGATGTCGCCCGGGTTGACGCCTTGGCGGCGCAGCCCGGCCTCGGCGGTCGGCAACAGCCGCTCGAGCATCAGCTCGCGGGCCGAGATGTCCTCGTGATCGAGCCAGGTGAAGTGGGCGCCGATGCCCTCGCGGGCCGCGGTGTAGAAGTTGGCGCCGGCCTGATCGAAGTCCATGCGCCGGGGGACGTCGTCGAGCCGGTGACCGAGCTCGACCATGAGGCCACACCACAGCGCGGCGTTGGCGATCTCGTCGACCGTCGACGGCCCGGCCGGCATGATGCGGTTCTCGATCCGCAGGTGGGGCTTGCCGTCGAGGATGCCGTAGCAGGCCCGGTTCCACCGGTAGATCGTGCCGTTGTGTAGGCGCAGGGCCTTGAGCTGCGGCGCCACCCCGCGGTCGAGCATCGCCATGGGATCCTCGTCGAGGTCGGTGCCGACCAGGGGCCGGAACCGCGCGATGTCCTCCTTGAAGATCTCGACCACCGAGTCGCGGACCCAGCGGGTGCCGAAGCTGACCCGGGCCTCTTGCTCGCGGATCGTGCTGCCCTTGGCGCGGGTGTCGACCGCCTGGCGGAACAGCGCGATCCGGGTCTCGGCCCACAGCCGCTTGCCGAACAGGATGGGCGAGTTCGACGACACCGACATCAGCGGCCCGGCCAGGAGCTGGGCCAGGTTGTAGTAGCGGGCGAACTCCTCGGGGCTGACCTGGAGGTGGACCTGGAAGCTCGAGTTACAGGCCTCGACCATCACCGAGTCGTGGGTCAGGGTCAGCTCGTCGAGGCCCTTGATCGCGAACTCGAACTTGCCGCCGCCCATGGCGGTCAGGACCTTGTTGAGCTGGAGGTAGCGCTTGGACGGCACCATGCCGTCGAGCCCGAGGTCGCTGGTCCGCATCGTGGGCAAGATGCCCATGAGCACGACCTCCATGCCGAGCTCGCGGGCCGCGGTCCGGGCCTGGCCGACCAGGTGGTCGAGCTGAGCGTGCATCTTGGACAGGCCGTCGCCGCCGAACACCTGCGGGTCGCAGTTGGCCTCGAGCTGGAACTGGCCGAGCTCGGTGGTGTAGTGCGGGTCGGGCTTGAGCTTGTCGAGGAGCGCCAGCACCCCGCGGGCCGGCGCCCACTGCTCGTCGAGCAGGAACAGCTCCTGCTCGGCGCCGATGCGCCGGATGCCGGTCTCGAACCGCTTCTCGGCGATCATGCGGTCGAGCGCGCGCAGGTCGGCGAGGACCGCGCTGGTGAACTCGCGTTGGCGCTCCGCGTCGAGCGCGCCGTCGGTGTCCTTGTGGTCCCGGGTCGTCGTCATCGCGCCCCTTCGCGCAGCCACTGCGCGAGCGTCTGAGGCAACATCTTACGCCAGGTGATCCAGTCGTGGGGCCAATCCGGCCCCCACGACTCGACCCGGTTGGGGATGCCGGCCGCCCCCAGGACCGCGGCCAGCCGCCACGACTCGCTGATGTCTTCGGCCTTGCCTTCACCCGACATGATGTGCAGGTAGCGGGTCCGCAGCACCTCGAGGTGCCGGCCGGCCAGCGTCGGCACGAAGTGGAGCGGCGACGACACCCAGAAGTGATCGGTGAACTCGCGGGCGTCGTAGAACCGCCGCAGGTCGTAGGTCCCCGACAGCGCCAGGGCCCGGGTGAAGACGTCG
The DNA here is from genome assembly GCA_018057825.1 of Kofleriaceae bacterium. Taxonomy (GTDB): domain Bacteria; phylum Myxococcota_A; class Polyangia; order Haliangiales; family Haliangiaceae; genus UBA2376. Next base: position 185,175 of record JAGPCY010000006.1, read on the forward strand.
GGGAACCGGCACAGGACCGCGGCGGCGTGGAACGCGCCGATCGAGGCGCCGGCGGTCCAGATCGGCAGCTCGGGCGACTTGCAGTCGGCGCGGATCGCCGGCACCACCTCGTGGCGGACGTAGTGGTGGAACTGGTTCTGCAGCCACATCTGGTGGGCCGCCGAGCCCTCGCGGGCCAGGAGCGCCTTGCCGGCCACCGAGTCGCACGAGTAGACCTTGAGCAGGCCGTCGTCGAGGAGCGGCGCCAGGACGTCGAGCATCTGCCAGCGCTCGACCTCCTCGGCGTCGCCGCCGGCGGTCGGGAACAAGAGCAACGGTTGGCCGATCGTGCCCCACTTGACCAGCGTGACCTCGCGCTCGAGCCGCTCGCTCTTCCAGCGCCCGATCACCTTGTCGCCGCGCTCGGGGCTAGCCACGGGCCGACTCCGATCGCCAGGCCTGGATGCGGTTCCAGAACAGCTCGGTGAACGGCTCGACCTCGTGCTTGGGGAACAGCGCCGCGACCTTGGCCCGCACCGCGCCCTTGGCGGTCTCGGTGCCGAAGAACTCCCAGGCGACCTCGTCGAGGTGGCCCAGGTGGGTAGCGCAGAACTCCTCGAAGCGATCGGCCTCGAAGCGCTCGCGGGCCAGGGCGGCGTAGGCCGTGAGCTTGTCGCGGTACGGCCGGTCGGCGTCGGCGGCGATGGCGTAGAACGGCGCCCAGTCGAGGTTCTTGCGCATCGGCCGCTTGGTGACGGCGCAGAAGATCGACCACCGCAGGTTGGCCTTCACCAGCCACGGGAAGTGACGGTGCAAGGACGTCACCTGCGAGTCCGGGCACGGGTTGGCGAAGTCGATCGGGTACCACTGCCCGTCTTTGCGCAGCGCCTCGCACGAGTTGAAGTCCCAACCGAAGAACGCGTTGATCGTCAGCGTGGTGTCGCGCAGGAGCTGGGCCTGGTCGTCGGGGACGAAGTCCTTGGCCTGGGTGTAGCGATCGTGGAGCGCGGCGTCGGGGTCGTACTTCACCAGGTAGGTCTGTGGGCCCAGGCCGATGCAGCGGACGAAGCTGTCGAACGGGTGGACCGCGGCCTGCAGGTGCATGACGCTCTTGCCGCTCTCCTCGTAGCGGGCCTTGAGCGCGGCCTCGTCGGCGCACCGGCTGACCGCGCGCCAGCCGCCGCCGTCGTAGGGCTTCATGAACAGCGGGTAGCCCAGGTCCTTGCCGATCGCCCGCAGGTCGAACAGCTTGGCGTAGCGGCGCAGGGTCGGCTGCAGGTCGGGCAGCGGCTCGTAGTCCTTGGGCGGCACCATCCAGGTCGGCGGGATGGGCATGCCGAGCGCCATCATCGCGCAGTACGAGGTGTGCTTCTCGTTGGCCTGCACCGACCACGGGTTGTTGAGGACGTAGAGGCCGTCCATCAAGATGGCCTTTTTGATCCACTCGCGGCTGGTGTGGTACCAGTGGGTCAGCCGGTCGAGGACGACGTCGTACTTGCACGGCTGGCGCAGATCGAACGGCTCGATCGTGACCCGCTCCGTGGCGACGGTGACGGTGTCGCCTTGCCAGGGGATCGCGAGGTCGAGCTTGGCGAGGATCTGCTCGTAGCAGATCGGCCAGCAGATGTCGGCGCCCAGAGACAATCCGATCGTGCGGGTGACGGTGGCCATCTCGTCCATCCTATCGTTATTCGTAGACCAGCAAGAACGGCCCCGGCATGAGCCACGACAGGGCCTCGCGCAGACGATCGCGCCAGTTCTCCCAGTTGTGACCGTCGCGGGCCTCGACGTAGCGGACGTCCATGCCGGTGCCGAGGAGCATCGGCACCAGCGAGCGGTTCTCGTAGATCAGCGACTCGTACATGCCGCAGCTCACGAACACCCGCTCGGCCACCGCGGTCGGCTCGGCCCGGAAGCGGTTCATGAAGGCCACCACCGGGTCGAACAGCGGGCCGCGGTGGTTGCGATCGCCGATGTCGGTGAAGGCGAAGCTGCCGGACTGCAGGAGCAGGCGACCGAAGAAGCCGGGGTAGCGGCAGGCGGTCGACAGCGCCGCCACCGCGCCGAAGCTGGCGCCCATCAGGCATCGGCCCTGCGGCACCGCCTCGAGGGGGAAGGTCCGCTCGACGAACGGCACCAGCTCCTCGGTCAGGTAGCGGGCGTGACGCTCGTCGTCGGCGTATTCGCGCAGGCGATCGGGCGAGCTGGTGAACACCACGATCGCGTCGGCGACCTCGAGCCGATCGATCAGGTTATCGAGGATCGTGCCCATCGCGGCGTAGCGCAGGTAGTCGTGGCCGTCGTGGACGACCAAGAGCGGATAGCGGCGGGTGCGCTTGAACCGGGCCGGGACGTAGAGCCCGAAGCTGCGCCGGCCGAAGACCCGCGAGTCGTGCCAGATCTCGTCGAACCGGCCGGGCGGCGCGGTCCGGTCGTGGTGGATCCACGCCGGCACCTCGTAGCCCGTGCCGTGGGCCACCGAGTTGGCGCCGAACGGATCGCGGGCCAGGTTGGGATTGAGCGGATCCTGGAGCCACTCGCCGTGGCCGTGGCGGACGACCTCGAGCTTGTACTCGACCCGCGAGCCGAGCGGGAGCTGCATCGTCAGGTGCCAGACGTCGGTGTCGGGCACCCGGGCCAGCGACTGCGACGACGGCAGGCCGAACACCCAGTGCTTCAGGTGGACCGCCTCGGCGTCGCCGCGCCAGACGAAGGTGATCGAGGGGCCGATCACCACCGGGAACTTGTGGCGCGCCATCCAGGCGTCGACCGCCTCGCGGGTGCGCGGGCCGGCCTCGAGCTCGGCGATCACGCTGGCGCTCATCGCGGCAGCTCCTCGGCGCTGTCGCCCAGCGCCGCCAGGCCCGGGGCCAGCACGGCCGCGGTCCAGCTCGGATCGACCACGCCGTCCTGGCGCAGGTGGCGGCCGCGGCCAGCGACCAGCCGGCGGTCGCGGAACTCCAGGCGGGCGTCGGCGTCCATGCCCAGGCACAAGGCCGGCGCCATCCGCCGCGCGAACCGCGCGATCGCCGGGCCGGTGTCGGGGTTGAGGCGTCGGCTCGGATCGGGCAGGACCACGACGCCGGGCGCCAGGCCGAAGCCGGTGTCGAGCACCTGGGCGATGTCGGAGCCGTAGGGCGGGTAGTCGTGATAGAGCACGATCCGGTCGGACAGCACCATCGCGCCGGCGCCCCAGGCGATCACCAGCTTGTCGGCGACCAGGCCGAGCAGGTCGAACAGCTCGAGGCGATTGTGGAGCGACGCGACGTGGCCGCCGGCGATCACCACCGCCTCGGCCGGCGCCAGGAGCGCGGCCAGCTCGGCGCGGTGGCGGGCCACCGCCGGGCGCTCGGTCGGGTGCCACAGCGCGGCGAAGGCGGTCCGCACCTGCTCGCACCGGGCGACGTGGTTGGCGTCGAGGTGGCGGAGCTGCTCGACCGAGACCGCGTCCTCGCCGCCCAGGAGCTCGGGCTCGAAGTAGCGCAGCGCGATGGTGCGGGCCGCGTCCTCGGTCTTCTCGAGGCGGACCCGGTAGCAGCTCTGCATGTGGCGGAGCAGGGTCTGGCGATCGCGGTAGGCGGCGGCGAAGGTCGGGTCGTCGGCGAACACGGTCGCCGCCCGCGCGTGGAGCCCGAGGTTGACCGCCGGCACGCCCAGGGCCGCGACCAGCGCGCCGTCGTCGGCCTCGCGCTCCTGGTAGCCGGCGCGCACGATCGCCACCGGGCCGCGCAGTCCGCGCTCGCGGATGACCGCGCCGACCTCGGGCGTCGCGTGCTGGGAGCCGAGCGCGATGATCGCCGCCGGCATCAGCGGGCGCGGACCTTCAGGGTGCGACCGACCGCGTCCATGATCTGCCGCAGCCGATCGTAGTCCTCGTGCTTGAGGCGGACCCAGGCGTTGGCCATGTAGCCAGCCTCGACGCCTTGGGTCGGGGTACCGGGCGGCGGCAGGTGCCAGTCGATCAGGTTGTCGCCGAAGGCCTGGCGGACCGCGTCGACGCCGTCGTAGTGGCTGATGCGACCGTCGCGATCGGGGCGCAGCGCGATGATGCCGGCGGACAGGCGGCGCGACGGCCGCTGGCTGGGGCGGCCGGCGGCGATCAACATCGCCCACTCGCGGTACAGGTCCATGTCGTTGCCGACGTTGTAGAGGTCCCAGGCGCGCACGCCGGGCGGCCGGCAGCCGATCTCGGAGAACTTGAGGCCCTTAGGGCCGAAGAACCACTCCATGTGGGTGGCCGAGGTCTCGATGCCGAGCAGCTCGATGACCTTGGCCGCCATCGCCTTGACCTCGCGGTAGCCGTCGGCGCGGTCGACCCGGTTGGTGGCGATGAACTGCGGCGAGATCCACCGCGTGCGCATCGCCTCGAGGACGTTGGGGTAGTAGTGGGTCGCGAACTCGTGGACCACCTGGCCGCGCAGGGTCAGGGTGTCGAAGAAGCCCTCGTGGCCCTCGATGAACTCCTCGACCGCGATCGATCGGCCGTGCTGCAGGTGCAGGGCGGCGGCCGCGGCCTCGAGCTCGGCGTCGCTGTCGACCCGGGCCGCGCCCGAGGCGCCGGCGCCGTCGCGCGGCTTGACCAGGATCGGGTAGCCGACCTGCTCGGCGAAGGCGCGGACCTCGGCCAGGGTGCTGGCGGCGGTCGACTGGGCGCACGACACGCCACCGGCGCGCAGGACCTCCTTCATCGCCGGCTTGTCGCGGCACAGAAACGCGGTGCGCGCGGTCGTGCCGGGGATGCCGGCGGCCTCGCGGACGTGGGCGGTCGGCAGGATGTGGGCCTCGACCACCGCCTCGAGCCGATCGACCTGGGCGTGGCGCTGGATGAACCGCACCGCGCGCAGGACCTGGGCCTCGTCGCAGACGTTGGTGACCTCCTCGTAGTGGGTCAGCCAGCGGCGGAGATCGTCGTCGAGCGAGGCCTTGCTGCCCTCGCCGATCGCGCTGATCGTCGCGCCGACCTCGGCCAGGGCGCGGATGAAGTGCTTCTGGTTGGCGGGGAAGCGCGGCTCGATGAAGACGACGTGCATGGGGCCTGTCTCCGGCGGAGGCTAGCGGGGTCTCGCGTCTCGGCGGGCCGAGCGATCGGCCGTCATGGCGCCCGTCCCACGAGCTTGTCGTAGACGAACTCGTAGCGCCGGGTCTGGCGCTCCCACGAGAAGTCGACCGCCATGCCGTTGTCGACCAGCCGCGACCACGCCGGGGCGTCGCGGTAGGTGGCGAGCGCGGCCTGGAGCGCCCAGCGCAAGCCGGCGGCGTCGGGGTGCTCGAAGACGAAGCCGGTGCCGGTCCGGGTCTGGCTGTGCCAGGGCCGCACGGTGTCGGCCAGGCCGCCGGTCTTGTGGACGATCGGCGGCGTGCCGTAGCGCAGGCTGTACATCTGGTTCAGGCCGCACGGCTCGTAGCGCGACGGCATGAGGAACAGATCGGCGCCGGCCTCGATGCGGTGGGCCAGGGGGTTGTGGAAGCCCTGGTAGAAGCAGACCTGGCGCGGGAACGCGCGCTGCAAGCGGGTGAACATCTCCTCGAGGCCGGGCTCGCCGCTGCCCAGCACGACGAGCTGGAAGCCGAGGCGGGTCAGGAGCGCCGGCGCGACCTGGCCGACCAGGTCGAAGCCCTTCTGCCCGACCAGCCGCGAGACGATGCCGACCACCGGCACGCCGGGCACGTAGGGCAGGCCGAGGGACTCGAGGAGCGCCTGCTTGCACAGCTCCTTGCCGCGGCGATCGCTGGCGCTGTAGCGCGCCGGCAGGTGGCGATCGCGCTCGGGCGACCACTCGTCGTAGTCGACGCCGTTCAAGATGCCGACCACCGTCGACGAGCGGGCGCGGAGGAACCCGTCGAGGCCGGCGCCGTGGGCCGGGGTCTGGATCTCCTGAGCGTAGGTCGGGCTGACCGTCGACACGCCGTCGGCGTAGAGGATGCCCTGGAGCAGGAAGTTGACCCGGCCGGCGCGCAGGAGCTCCTGATGGAACAGGTGGGCGACGTGGGTGAGGTTGGTGTCGGGCCCGATCGTGTCGGGGAAGCCGCCCTGGTAGTTGAGGTTGTGGATCGTGAGCAGCGAGCGGGCGCCGCCGACGTAGCGATCGCGGGCGTAGCTGGTCTTCAGCAGGAGCGGGATGAGCGCGGCCTGCCAGTCGTGGCAGTGGACCACGTCGGGGGCGAAGTCGAGGCGCGCGCACAGCTCGAGCGCGGCGTAGGACAGGAGCAGGAACCGGCGGTGCTCGTCGGCGTCGTTGGTGTAGAGCCGGCCGCGGGCGTACAGCGCCGGGCAGCGCAGGAAGTAGATCGTCGGGCCGCCGCCGACCGCGAGGACCTGGACCTGGTAGCGGTGGGGCCCGAGCGCGATCGCCAGGTCGGCGACCGCGGTCAGGGTCAGCCCGTCGAGCTTGGCGGTGTCGTAGAGCGGCACGACGATCCGGACGTCGTGGCCGCGTCGGGCCAGGGCCTTGGGCAGCGCGGCGACGACGTCGCCCAGGCCACCGGTCTTGGCGAACGGCGCCAGCTCCGACGCGACGAACAAGAGCTTCACGAGCCCTGCACGATATCAGACCACCGCGATCGACCGCGACCGCGGCGCGGCGGTTTGCGCCGATCGATCGCGCGGTCGGGGCGCCGACCGCGGCTCACCACCAGGCGGCGATCGCGGTCGCCAGCGGTCCGGCCAGGCGCGCGACCTGGGCCGGGCCGATCGCCATCTCGGCGAAGGGCGACCACGGCGCGGCCAGCAGATCGCGGCGGACCTCGAGGCACAGGGTCCGGCCGGGGAGGGCCAGGACGTGGGCGTGGGCCTGGGTCGACGGGTGCAGCGGGTAGGTCGCGCCGTCGGCGACCTCGAGGCCCAGGGCCGCGACCGCGCCGCGCAGGGTCGCGACCACCGCGGTCGGGGCGTGGTCGACGCCGTCGGGGGTGGTGGCGATGACGTCGAGGGCCGGGCGCAGCGGCCAGGTGTCGACGCGGTCTGGGGCGTAGGCGGCGCGCAGGTTGGCGACGATGTCGTGATCGACCTGGACGTCGACGGTGCGCGGCGCGTAGGTGTGGAGCATGACCATCGCGCCGTCGGCCGCCAGGGCGGCGCGGGCGGCGGCGACGGTGGCGACGTAGCCGTCGAAGGCGGCGCGCAGGAGGGCGCGATCGTCGTCGGTCGCGATCCACGGCATCAGGCCGGGGCCGACCTTGCCGGCGCGGAAGTCCTCGGGCGACGCGTCGATCTGGCGATTGCAGTCGATGAAGGTGCGCGGCACCCGGCAGCGCACGATCGCGACCGCGCGGCGCGGATCGGCGGCGACCAGCGCCGCGGCGGTGGCGGTGGCCAGCTCGGGCGCGCCGGCGTCGGTGTTGACGTGAAAGAAGTCGACCAGGTCGGGCGGCAGCGGGCTTCCGAGCTGGGCCGCGTAGTGATCGTAGTCGGCGGTCCGGGTCGCGCCGTGGGGGATCTCGATCAAGAGGTCGAGGTCAGGGCCGGCGGCGGCGCCGCGGTGGATCGAGACCTCGACGACGTGGGGGATGGACGGCGGCAGGGGCACGGCGCGACCTTGCCATGATCGCGCCCCCCGCGCGCTCACCGCGCGGTCGATCGCGTGACGTAGATCGGGCGCTGGCTGCCGACCAGGAGCTCGATCGGGCCGTGGGGGCCGAGGACGTTGGCGCGCGCGAACCGGGTCACCGTCGAGGTATGGGACTCGAGCCCGCTCGAGGCCTCGGGCAGCGCCGACACCAGGGCGCCCGGGATGATCAGCTCGCCGTCATCGTCGGTCTCGCACAGGAGCATCGCCTCCCACGGCGCGCCGTGCCAGCCGACCAGGAGCGCGACCTGGATCTCCCCGCTGCCCGCCGCGGTCCAGGTGATCGTCGCCGGCTCGCCGTCCCGCAGGGTCAGCGATTGGGTCGCGCCGAGCAGCGGCGCTGGGCCGGTGAAGGTCGCCGAGAAGCCGGGGATGGTGGCGCCGGGCGCGGCGATCGTGATGGTCGCGCCGGCGTCGAACAGATCCTGGGGCGGCGCCGGGGTCGGCTCGTAGCCGAACTCCCCGGGCACGAAGGCCAGCGGCTGGCGCAGCCCGGTGACGGTGATGCGGCCGACGTCGACGGTGCGTGGCCACGGGTGGCAGGTCCCGCTCTCGCACACGCCGTCGCAGCTCGGGGTGCACAGCGCCGGCGCGGGCCGGCGGTAGACCGCGCAGTCGCCGGCGGTGGCGATCACGGTCGGGATCGGCCGCTCGGGTCCGTCGGCGATCGCCGCGAACACGCCGAGGAACACCCCGCCCTCGACGACGTTGACGTAGCCGGCGCGGTCGGCGTGGAAGTCGCCCGGGCCGGCGTCGAGGACCGGGCCGGCGTCGGGGCTACCGGCGCCGTCGTCGCCCCCGCAGCCGAGCGCGAAGGCGCCCGCGGCCAGCGCGAGCGAGCGTAGGATCGTGGCCATGGTCGACTCGCGTAGCATGGCGCGTGCCGCGGCGATCGTGGTCGGCCGCGGCCGCGTCGCGCCGACGTCTCAGAAATCCGCGAGATCGTCGACGGCGCGGCCCGGGAATGTGGCGATCGCCGCGGGGTCCCGCCGACTTGCGCCTGGCGCGCTGCTTGCTGACGCGGACGGGATGCTTCACCTCGCCTCGCCTCGCCGAAGCGCGCCGCTGGCCGCCGTCGGGTTGATCGCCACCCTCGCCAGCTTCGCCTGCGGTGGCGGCGACGCCCCGGCCGTCGACGCCGGCGGTGACGCGGACGCCGGGCTGTGCGCCGGTCGGCCGTGCCGCACGCTCATCGCCGACGCCGCCGACTGGGCCGCGGTGTCGGCGCCCCACACCCGCGACGGGCGCTGCGACTTCCTCGAGGACGGCAAGTTCATCGCCCCGGCCACCGCCGGCGCGGCGCTGCAAGAGGTGGTGTTCCAGGACGTCAAGGTCCACCGCCTGCACCTCGGCTTCATGACCCAGGCCTTGCCCGAGTTCTTCGGTGGCCTGACGCCGCAGCAGTACCAGCAGGTCGTGCTGCGCCGCGCCGATCGCCAGTACTGGGCCGGGGCGCTGTTCCGCCTGGTCGACGACGGCGGCGAGACGATCGGCTACGGCTTCGACGTCGCGGTCGATCCGGCGTGGGACGAGCAGCTCACCGAGGCCGAGGTCGCCGCGGTCGCCGCGCTCCTGGCGCCGCGGTTCCGCCTGCCGCTGGTCTACGCGCCGGTCAGCGACACCGCGATCTACTTCGCGCAGCAGTTCACGTCGATCGAGCCGCACCTGCCGCGGCAGTGTCAGTTCGTGCGCTGTCCGACGGCCGGCACCGACTGCGTGGTGGTGCCGAGCGCGACCACGGTGTGTGGCCACTTCTGGGAGGGCCGCACGATCGAGGTCGAGCACGCGCGCAAGGCGCGGGTCGCGGTCGCGGCCGGCACCGTCGCGCTGCCGCGCGAGCTGGGCGAGCACACCGTGCCGGCGATCTTCGGCGCCGGCGAGCTAGGCCCGAGCCGGGTGCCGATCGCGCCCGCCAGCGCGACCGCGACGTATCAGGTGTCGCGACCGGCGCCGTCGGTGGTGTCGCGCAGCTACCGCCAGCGCTACACCACGCCGACCGGACCGATCGACCTGACCTGGGAGCTGTGGTTGCCCGAGACCGGCGGCGGCTTCCTGTTCGAGGAGCCGCACCTCGGCAACTTCGTCAACGTGCTGCTCGGCAGCGGCAGCTTCGAGGAGATGTCGACGCTCAGCACCTGCACGGGTGAGGCGTACGAGCGGTGGCGGGCCCGCGCCACCTTGGCCGACGGTGGCTCGATCGCGATCGAGTACCAGTACCAGCCGCCGTTCGCCGGCTCGGGGCCGCTGTTTCCGGTCCGCGCCGAGGTCACCTTGGGCGGGCAGACCGCGATCGTCGACGACTACTTCCGGCTGGTCTACGCCGGCGAGCACCACAACTGGAACAACCAGTTCTGGGTGCTGTTCGACGCGCCGCTGACCTATCAGGGCCACGCGGTCCACGGCGTGTGGCTCGACGAGGCCGCCTTCACCAGCGAGCTCGACGGCGTGTATACGCTCGACGCCGCCCGCCGCCGCCTCGACACCCTGACCGCGACCAGCTACGTGGTCGAGCGCGCGCCGTAGCCCGGCCTCACCCAGCGAGCGTCGCCCACAGCTCGGTCAGGCGCTGCGTCGACACCGGCACCGCGGCGCGCAGCTCGGGCGCGAACACCGCGACCCGCAGCTCCTCGACCAGCCAGCCGAACTCGTCGAGCTCGTCGTGGGCGCGGCCGCGGGCCCGCCGCGCCACCAGCTCGGCGTGGAAGCGCTGCCAAAGCGGCACCACCTGGGCCGCCTTGTTCTGATCCTTGATCGGGTCGAGGGCCAGGCGCTCGAGGCGGATCTGGATCGCCCGCAGGTAGCGGACCAGGTGCTCGACCCGCGCCAGCGCCACGGTCCGCACCAGCTCGGGCGGGATCAGGTGGGCGAGCTGGCCGTCGATGTCGTCGAGCGCGGCCCGCCAGTGCCCGGGCTTGCCGTGGAGCGGCCGCTGCAGGCGCCGGATCTTCTCGACCTCGGCGTGGAGCGCCAGGGCCCGCTCGCCCAGCGCCCGCAGCGTGGGATCGAGGCGCGCCCGCCCCGCGGTCAGTCGCGCCGCGAACTCGGCGCGGGTCCGCGGCAGGGGATCGTCGTCGGTCAGCGCGAAGGCCTCGTCGAGGGCGCGCAGCACGACCTGGCGGCGCGGCGTGTGGGCGGCGCCGGCCACCACCAGCGGTCCCGCGGCCAGCGCGCCCGGCACCTGGGCCTCGAGCTTGGTCGGGGTGGTGCGCAGGTCGAGGAGGACCAGGCGGCGCAGGCCGGCCCGGGTCGCGGTCGCCGCCGCCGTCGGCGACTCGAGGAGGCACAGGTCGACCGCGGTCTCGCGGTCGAGGAGGGCCGGGTACGCGGTGAGGCGATGGCCCCCGACGGTGAGGGTGACCTGGGCCGGCAGCTCGTCGAAGTCCCACCGGGTCAGGCCGGTGCGCTCGTGGCTGGCGCGCGGCGCCCGCGCCCACAGCTCGGCGGCCTTGGGCGCCAGCGTCCGCTGCAGCTCGGCCAGGTCGCGGCCGAAGGCCAGCGCCCGGCCGGCCTCGTCGACGATCCGGAAGCCCAGGGTCAGGTACGGCGGCAGGGCCCGACGGTCCCAGGCGTCCCGATGGACCTTGACGCCGGTGCGCTCGCGGAGCGCGCGCTCGAGGAGCGGGCGCTGCGGTCCCGAGAACGGGGTCAGCTCGGCGGCGAGCTGGGCGGCCAGCGGCGCCAGCGGCACCAGCTCGCGGCGGATCGCCTTGGGCAGGCTCTCGAGCAGGGCCTCGAGCTGCTCGGCGTGCCAGCCGGGGATGCTCCAGGCCAGGCGCTCGGGGTCGAGCTGCGGCAGGACCGCCAGCGGGATCAGCACGGTCGCGCCGTCGTCGTCCTCGGATGGCTCGAACCGGTAGGCCACCGGCAGGGTCACGCCGTCGACGGTCAGCGCGTCGGGGTAGCGGTCGGGGGCCAGGGCCGCGGCGTCGTCGAGGAGCACGTCGTCGAGGTCGAGGTGGAGCACCGTCGGGTCGGCGGCCTCGGCGGTCTTGCGCCAGGCCTCGAAGGTCTTGCCGCTGTAGATCGCGGGCGGCAGCCGGCGATCGAAGAACTCGGCCAGCGCGTACTCGTCGGACAGCGCGTCGCCGCGCCGGGCCTTGGCGCGGAGCCGGGCGACCTCGTCGAGGACCGCGCGGTTGTTCGCCATGAACGCGCCCTTGGTCGCGTACTCGTGGCGGACCAGGGCGTGGAGGATGAACAGCTCGCGGGCCGCCGCCGGATCGATCGGCCCGTAGGCGACCCGGCGATCCTTGATGATCGGCAGGCCGTAGAGCGTGACGTGCTCGCGGGCCATGACCTGGCCTTGGCGCTCCTCCCAGTGCGGGTGGCCGTAGCTGCGTCGGCACAGCGGCCCGGCGGCCTGCTCGAGCCAGGTCGGATCGATGCGCGCCACGGTGCGGGCGAAGAGCTGCGAGGTCTCGACCAGCTCGGCGGCCATGACCCACGGCGGCGGCTTCTTGGCCAGGCCCGACGACGGGTGGATCATGAACCGGGTCTGGCGCGCGCCCAGGTACGACCGGCTCTCCTGGTGCCACATGCCGAGCTTCGACAGGAGCGCCGGGACCAGCGCGCGGTGGACCTGCTCGGCGGAGGCCGGCGGGGTGTCGAGGGGAAAGTCGAGCTCGCGCACGGTGCGGCGGAGCTGCTCGTGGAGATCGTCCCACTCGCGCATGCGCGGATACGACAGGAACTGATCGCGGCACAGCCGGGCGAGCTGGTTGCGGCTGGTGCGCTTGCGGGCGTCCTGCCAGAAGGCCCACAGCTTCAGGTAGCTGGCGAAGTCGCTGGCCTCGTCGCGCCACTTGGCGTGGGCGGCGTCGGCGCGGTCGCGCGCCGCCATCGGGCGATCGCGGGGATCCTGCAAGCCGAGCACGGCCGCGATCACCAGCACCTCGGGCAGCGCGCGCTGGTCGGCGCCGCCCAGGATCATCCGGCCCAGGCGGGGATCGACCGGCAGCCGGGCGAGCTGGTGCCCCAGCGCGGTCAGGTCGCCGCGCTCGTCGAGGGCGCCCAGCTCCTCGAGCACGCGGTAGCCCTCGTCGATCGCGCGCTTGCCGGGTGGATCGAGGAACGGGAAGTCCTCGATCGGGCCGAGGGCCAAGGACTTCATCCGCAGGATCACGCCGGCCAGGCCGACCCGCTTGAGCTCGGGGTCGGTGTAGGCCGGGCGCGACGCGAAGTCGGCCTCGTCGTAGAGGCGGAAGCACACGCCGTCGGCGGTGCGGCCGCACCGGCCCTTGCGCTGGTTGGCGCTGGCCTGGGAGATCGGCTCGATCTGGAGCTGGGTGACGCCGGTGCGGACCGCGTAGCGGTTGAGCCGGGCCAGGCCGGCGTCGACGACGTAGACGATGCCGGGGATCGTCAGCGAGGTCTCGGCGACGTTGGTCGCGAGGATGACGCGGCGCGGGCCGCCGGGCTGGAACACCCGGGCCTGCTCGGCCGCCGACAGCCGGGCGTAGAGCGGCAGGAGCGCGGTGTGAGGCAGGGCGCGCTCGGTCAGCGCGCCGATGGCCTCGCGGATCTCGCGCTCACCGGGCAGGAACACCAGCACGTCGCCGCGCGGATCGAGCTCGGTGATCTCGTTGACGGTGTTGGCCACGACCTCGATCAGGTCGGGCTCGTCGGGGCGCGGCGGCCGGTACAGCACCTCGACCGGATAGGTCCGCCCCGACACCTCGACCACCGGCGCGTCGTCGAAGAACCGGGCGAACCGCTCGGTGGCCAGGGTCGCCGAGCTGATGATCACGCGCAGGTCGGGGCGGCGCGGCAAGATCCGCTTCACGAAGCCCAGCAGGAAGTCGATGTTGAGGCTGCGCTCGTGGGCCTCGTCGATGATGATCGTGTCGTAGCGGCGCAGCAGCGGATCGCCGTGCAGCTCGGCCAGGAGGATGCCGTCGGTCATGAACTTGACCGCCGAGGTCGCGCGCAGCTTGTCCGAAAACCGGACCTGATAGCCGACCACGTCGCCCAGCTCGGTGTCGAGCTCGGCGGCGACCCGGGCGGCCACGCTCTGGGCGGCGATCCGCCGCGGCTGGGTGCAGCCGATGCGACCCCGGCGGCCGCGGCCCATCGCCAGGCATAGCTTGGGGAGCTGGGTGGTCTTGCCCGAGCCGGTCTCGCCGGCGACGATCACCACCGGGTGGGTGGCGATCGCGGTCGCGAGGGCGTCGAGGCTGGCGGTGATCGGCAGCTCGGCCGGGAAGCGCACCGTCGGATCGAGGACCACCGGTCGACGCGCGCGCGGCGCGGTAGCGGGGGGATCCGGGGGCGACGACACGGCGGCCCGGGGAGTACCACCTCGGCGGTCGGCCGGTGAAGGGCCTCGGGGGCGCGGCGCGCCGATCGGTCGGCCCGGGCTCAGTACACGAGGCCCATGCCGAGGCCGGCGCTGGGCTCGAGGTGGGGCGGCAGGCTGAAGCCGGCGTCGCGCACGACCAGGTCCTCGCCGAACGGCACCCCCGTCACCCCGGCGGCCGCCATCACCACCAGTGGCCCCGAGTGCCACACCAGGGCGCCGATCAGATCGATCCCGAGGTTCAGGCGGGTGGCCTCGATCGGCGGCAGCGCATCGTCGAGGGGGCCGGTCGCGGTGTAGTGCAAGATCGCCGGGCCGATCGAGGTCACGACCCGCAGGCCCTTGGCCAGGACCACCGGCCGCGCCACCCGGATCGACGCCACCCACTCGCTCCACCGCGCTTGATCGCCGTCGTCGTCGGTGATCCGGCTGTCGGGGCCGAGCTGACGATCGAGCTCGACGTTGAGCTCGAGGCCGCGCAGGCTGAAGCCGATGTTGAGGGCCAGGCGGAACCCGCCGCGCATGACCCCGCCCTGATCGCCGCGCATGCCGAAGCGAAACGCGGCGCGACCGCGGCGGCGTGGATCGGCGGGCTGGGCGCTGGCGTCGGCGACCACCGCGATCGGCGCCGCCGACGCGACCAGCGCAGCGACCAGGGGACCGAGGCGCGACCGAACCACCCCCGCACGGTAGCGCGCCAGGTGTGTATGCTCCAGCGGGCGTGCGCGGCAACGCCCTGACCTCGATCGCGTTGGCGACGGCGCTGACCGTCGGTGCCAGCCGTGCGCGCGCGCAGTCGGCGGCGCCGCCAGCCCCGGAGGCGACGCCGGCCCCGGCCGCGCCGCCACCCCCGGCCACGACGCCCGCGACGCCCGCCGACGAGCCCGTCGAGGCGGCCGCGGCGGCGCCGATGCTCGACTGGCTGTCCGACGGTCCGCGCGATCGCCACTGGGGCCGCATGCTGGCCGAGGTCGGCCTGTTCTTCGCCACCATGGAGGCCTTCTACTGGGCCGACCTCGAGCTCAACCGCATCGACTTCGAGTACGAGGCCGACTGGCGGAACGTGAAGGCGCGCTTCATCACCCTCGACGCCTGGCGCCTCGACGACAACGCCTTCGCCACCAACGGCTGGCGCCACCCGGCGCAGGGCGCGCTCAACTACCTGTTCGCGCGCAGCAACGGGTTCACCGCCCTCGAGTCCTACGCGGTCGCGCTGGCGCAGTCCGAGGTGTGGGAGCTGCTCGGCGAGTACCGCGAGTCGGTCAGCGTCAACGACATCATCGTCACGCCGCGGGCCGGCTCGGTGGCCGGCGAGGTGCTGTGGCAGCTCGGCTCGTTCTTCCTGCGCGGCGAGCGCCACTTCGGCTACCAGCTCGCCGGCAACCTCGGCACCGCCGGCAAGGGCCTGCTCGATCAGCTCGACGGCAAGCCGGCGCCGCGCCGCCCCGAGCTCGGCCCCCTTGGGCTGCCGGCCGACGTACCGCACCGCTTCACCACCACCGCGTCGGTCGGACGCCAGGTGATCGGCGACACCGCCCGCGGCGCGCTGCGGGTTGGGCTGACCACCGAGCTGGTGCTGATCCCGAACTTCGCGCGACCGGGGCGGGCCCGCCGGCTGTACGCCGCCCCGGCCTACGGCGGCCTGACCGTCGAGGCCACCCGCGCCGGCGACGCCCTCGCCGACCTGACGGTGTTCGCCCGCACCGGCATCACCTCGTGGCACCGCAAGCGCCTGACCCGCGACCGCGGCTACAACCTGCTCTACAGCCTGGGCAGCGCCTACGGCTACGCGATCCACGCCACCCCGGGGCGCGACACCGCGTCGACCCGCGATCAGCTCGCGATCGGCCACATCGGCGGCGGCACCGTCGCGCTCACCGTGCGCCGCGGCCGCCTCGATCTCGAGGTCGAGGCCGAGGCCTACGGCGACTTCGCCCTGGTCCGCAGCTACGCGATCGACGCCCACCGCGCGCTCTACCCGGACGAGCCGGTCCGCTCGACGATCCTGCGCGACAACTACCACCACGCGCTGGGCGCGACCGGTCGCCTCGCGGTGCGCGCCCACTACCGCCGGCTGTATCTCGGCGCCACCTACCATCACGACTTCCTGCGCTCGATCCAGGGCCTCGATCGCCTGCAGGAAGACCTGACCGTCGATCCGTCGCTGCGCGATCACCGCGGCGAGGGCCGGGCCTGGCTCACCTACGAGCACCCGCTGCGCCCGGGCCTGGCCCTGGCCGGCGAGGTCAGCCTCGAGGTGCGCTACCGCAGCGGCACGATCCGCACCACCACCCGCTCGGACACCGAGACCCGCCAGTTCGCGACGCTGGGCCTGGTGTTCTGACGCGCCCGGCGCCGGCCCCACGGCGTGCTTGAAGATCGAGTACCGTCGAGCGATGCGGCACGTCAGCGCGGCGCTCGTGATCCTGGTCATGGGTGGATGCAGCCAGGGCTCGGAGCGGGCACAGCCGGCGCCGCCCGCGGGCGCCACCGCCGCGGGCCCGGCCGACCCCGCCGCGCCGCCGCGCCGACCCGACGTGCCGGCGGCGGTGCCCAGCGACGCCGCCGGTCAGCCGCAGATCCCCGACGCCCCCCCGGCGCCCGGCGCCAATCCCGACGCCGCGGCCGCGCGCACCGATCGGTCCGCGGCGCTCGACGAGCCCGAGCTGGCGCGGCTCTCCGCCGCGCTGATCGCGCTGGAGGACGGGGACCGCGCCCCGGCGACCCGCCGCCCCGGGAGCGATCTCGCGACCCAGCTCGATGCGGTCCGCGAGGGCGGGCCGCTGGTCGCCCTCGGTGGTGGCACCCGTCAAGGCACCGCCGGCCGTGGCGACGGCGATCCGCGGGTCGGGGCCGGTCCCCTCGGGGCGGGCAGCGGCGACGGCGCGACGACGGCGGTCGTCGGTCCGGTGCCGACCATCGCGATCACCCGCAAGGCCCAGGTCAGCGACACCTCGCTCGGCGTCGACGAGGTGGCGCGCAAGCTGACGGTGGCGTACCTGGGCGGGCTCAAGCGCTGCTATGGCGAGGCGCTGCGGCTCGACCCGGCGCTGCGCGGCGAGGTCACGCTCGGCCTCACGGTCGGCGAGACCGGGCGCGTCAGCGACGCCGAGGTCGGCGCGATGACGCCCGCGCTCGTCGCCTGCATCGACCAGGTGGCCGCGACCTGGCGCTTCCCGGTGCCGACGGACGGGGACGGCGAGCCGACCCGGGCCCGGTTCACGCTGGGGCTCGAGCTGGCGCCGCGCGGAGCGCGCTGACCGCCGCGCTGGCGTCCGCGCCGGGTCGGCGTCACGCTGCGGTGATGGGCTCCAACCACGACGGCGCGGTCGCGCTGGCCGACAAGTTCGCCACCTTCGACGCCGCGTTCGCGCCGCGGCGGGTGGCCCACGTCAACGACTTCGTCGTGAAGATCATCAAGGTGCGCGGCGCGTTCGTGTGGCACCGCCACGCCGACACCGACGAGCTGTTCCTGGTGCACCGCGGCGAGATGATCGTGCGCTACCGCGAGCGCGACGTCGTCCTGACCGCCGGCCAGCTCCACGTCGTGCCGCGCGGGGTCGAGCACATGACGCTGGCGAACGACACCTGCGAGGTGCTGGTGTTCGAGCCCGATGACACCGTCAACACCGGCGACGCGGGCGGCGCCCTCACCGCCGACGCCGAGCCGTTCGTGTGATCGATCAGCCGCAGCGCCCCGCGCGCCGCCTCACACCACGAGGTTGACCAGCCGACCCTTGACGTAGACCTCGCGCTTGATCGGCTTGCCGGCCAGGAGCTCGGCGACCTTGGGCTCGGCCTTGGCGGCGGCCAGGACGTCGGCCTCGGCGGCGTCGGCGGCGACGTCGATCGTGCCGCGCAGCTTGCCGCCGATCTGGATCGCGATCGTGATCGTGTCGCGCTTGAGCTTGGCCTCGTCGAAGGCCGGCCACGGCGCGTAGGCCAACGACTCGGCGTGGCCCAGGCGCCGCCACAGCTCCTCACCCAGGTGGGGCGCGAACGGCGCCAGGATCTTCACGAACGCCTCGAACCACGGCCGCGGCACCGCCCCGGCCTTGGTCGCCTCGTTGACGAACACCATCATGTCGGCGATCGCGGTGTTGAGCCGCAGGTTGTCGACCGCCTCGGTGACCCGCTTGATCGCCTGATGCAGCGCGCGCTCGACCTCGCGCAGGGCCGGGCCGCCGTCGCCGTCGATCAGCTTGGCCGGGGTGTTCGACTCCTCGTCGCCGACCGCCAGGCGCCAGGCGCGGTCGAGGAACCGTCGGCAGCCCGACACGCCGTCGGTGGCCCACTCGATGCCGTCCTCGAGGGGGCCCATGAACAGCTCGTAGAGCCGCAGGGCGTCGGCGCCGTACTCGTCGCACATGTCGTCGGGGTTGACGACGTTGTACTTCGACTTCGCCATCTTCTCGAAGGCGGTCTTGACCGGCGTCCCGGTGTCCTTCACCACCCAGGCGCCGTCCCGCTGCTCGACCTGGTCGGGGTAGTAGTACTTGCCGCGCGCGTCCTGGTACGAGGTCTTGTGGATCATGCCCTGGTGGAACAGGCGCTGGAACGGCTCCTTGGTGTGGACCAGGCCGCAGTCGTAGAGCACCTTGTGCCAGAACCGGGCGTACAGCAGGTGGAGCGTCGCGTGCTCGTTGCCGCCGACGTAGAGGTCGACGTTCATCCAGTACTGCTCCTCGGCCGGGTCCCACGCCACGTCGCTGGCCTGGGGTGACAGGAACCGCAGGTAGTACCAGCACGAGCCCGCCCACTGCGGCATCGTGTTGAGCTCGCGCACCGCCGGGGCCCCGGTCGCCGGATCGACCGTGTGGACCCACTCGGTCGCGCGGGCCAGCGGCGACCGCCCGTCGGCGGCCGGCTTGTACGCGTCGAGCTCGGGCAGCACCACCGGCAGCGCGCTCTCGGGCAGGACCTTGACCGTGCCGTCGGCCAGCTCGATCGTCGGGAACGGCTCGCCCCAGTAGCGCTGGCGCGAGAACAGCCAGTCGCGCAGCTTGAAGCGGACCCGGGCTGCGCCGCGCCCGCGCTCGGCCAGCCAGGCGATGATCGTCGCCTTGGCGGTCTCGTTGTCCTGGCCGTCGAGCAGCTCGCTGTTCACGTGGGGGCCGTCGCCGGTGTAGGCGGCGGTCTCGACGTCGCCACCGCGGACGACCTCGACGATCGGCAGCCCGAACTTCTTGGCGAACGACCAGTCGCGCTCGTCGTGGGCCGGGCAGGCGAAGACCGCGCCGGTGCCATACGACGCCAGGACGTAGTCGGCGATCCAGATCGGCAGGGGCTGGCCGTTGACCGGGTTGATCGCGTGGGCCCCGGTGAACACGCCGGTCTTGGGCGCGTCGGCGGCCTCGGTCGTGCGGTCGCGCTCGCTGCGCTTGCTGGTCGCCGCCCGGTACTCGTCGACCGCCGCTCGCTGCGCCGGGCTGGTCAGGGCGTCGACCAGCGGATGCTCGGGGGCCAAGACGACGTAGGTGCCGCCGAACAGCGTGTCGGGTCGCGTCGTGAACACCTCGATCACCTGCTCGGAGCCGGCCACGGCGAAGCGGACGTCGGCGCCGACCGAGCGGCCGATCCAGTCGCGCTGCTTGGCCAGCGTGCCGGCCGGCCAGTCCAGGCCGTCGAGATCGTCAAGCAGCCGATCTGCGTAGGCGGTGATGCGCAGCATCCACTGCTTCATCATCCGCTTCTCGACCGGATCGCCGGTCTCGATGTAGACGCCGTCCTTGACCTCCTCGTTGGCCAGGACCGTGCCGAGCGCCGGGCAGAAGTTGACCGGCACCTCGGCCTGGTAGGCCAGGCCCCGCTCGTGGAGCTTGAGGAAGATCCACTGGGTCCACTTGTAGTAGTCGGGCTCGCTGGTCGCGAGCTCGCGGTCCCAGTCGTAGGACAGGCCCAGGCGCGAGAGCTGGTGCTTGAACGTGGCGATGTTGCGCGCGGTGATCGTGCGCGGGTGGATGTTCTCGCGCTCGGCCTGGCGCTCGGCGGGCAGGCCGAAGCTGTCCCAGCCCATGACCCGCAAGACGTTGTGGCCCATCATCCGCTTGGCCCGGGCGACGACGTCGGTCGCGGTGTAGCCCTTGGGGTGGCCGACGTGGAGGCCCGACCCCGACGGGTACGGGAACATGTCGAGGACGTAGTACTTGGGCCGGGTGCGATCGGTGGGCGTGGCGAAGGTGCGCTCGCGCTCCCAGAAGGCTTGCCAGTGTGCGTCGATGGTCTTGTGGTCGTAGGAGGCCATGGCGGATCCAGGCGCCGGCGGCGGCGCGGTCGAAGACGCGGGGGCGTCGAGGGGCGGCGGGAGCCGCGGAGGGGGCGATCAGGCCAGGTAGATCAGGCCAGGTGGATCAGGCCAGCGCGGCCGCGACCCGGGCCGCGACCTCGTCGGGGCTGCCCACGCCATCGACCCGCTTGAGCAGGCCCTTGGCCTCGTAGAACGGCATGATCGGCGCCGTCCAGTCGTGGTAGTAGCGCAGCCGCTGGTTGATGGCCTCCTCGTGGTCGTCCTTGCGGTGGACCAGGCGCTCGGAGACCTCCTCGGGCGGCGGATCGAACTTGATGTGGTAGATGCGCCCGGTGATCGGGTCGTTGCGACGGCCGACGCCGCGCTCGACGATCAAGCTGTCGGGCACCTCGAACAGGAGGACGACGTCGACCGCGACCCCGGCGGCCGTCAGCGCGCCGTCGAGGGCCTCGGCCTGCGGGATCGTGCGGGGGAAACCGTCGAGCATGAAGCCGCGGGCGCAGTCGGGCGCGGCGATGCGCTCGAGGATCATGCCGATCACGACCTCGTCGGGGACGAGCTGGCCGGCCTTCATGTAGCGATCGGCCTCGAGGCCCATCGCGGTGCCGGCCCGGACCGCGGCGCGCAGCATGTCGCCGCTCGAGATGTGCGGGATGCCGTAGGTGTCGACCAGCCGAGCGGCCTGCGTGCCTTTGCCCGCTCCTGGCGGGCCGACCAAGATCATGCGCATAGGAGGCTCCTCGGCGGCACTCTTGCACGGCGTCGCCGGTGCGTGCAATCCGGCGGCGGTGATGCGAAGGTCGCGCCGTGCCCGCGTCGTCCAAGCTGGCCTCGAGCGCCACCGCGCTGTTCGCGATCCTGTGTCTCGTCTCGGCGGGCCTGCAGTGGAACGATCCCGATCCGTGGTCCTGGGTGGCGATCTACCTGGCGGCCGCGGCGGCGACCGTGGCCGCCCTGGTCCGGCCGTCGCTCGCCTGGGCGCCGGCGGTGGTCGGCCTGGTGGCGGTAGGTTGGGGTGGCTGGTTGTGGTCGCGGGTCGCCGGGATCGTCGAGGTCACCGACCTGTGGCGCAAGATGTCGGAGAAGGGCGGGGCCGTCGAGGAGATGCGCGAGGCCGGCGGGCTGACGATCGTCGCGATCGCGTGTGGGCTGGCGGCGTGGCGGGCCCGTAGCTGGCGATAGCTGGCGATCGCGGGCGATGGTGGCAGCGCGGCTCGCCGTGCTAGGGTGATCGCGATGCGCGTCGCCTTGCCGATGCTCCTGCTCGCCGCCGCCTGCGGATTCGATCCGCGCGGGGCCGCGGTCAGCGACGATGGCGCCGTGGCCGACGGCGCCGAGCTCGACGGGGCGGTGATCGATGGGGCGGTGATCGACGGGGCGGTGATCGACGCCGCCGCGATCGACGCCGCCGTGATCGATGCCGCGGTGATCGATGCGCCGCCGCCGATCGACGCGCGGCCGATCGACGCACCTCCGCCGATCGACGCGCCGCCGCCGATCGATGCCCAGCCGATCGACGCGCCGCCGGCCTGCCCGGGCTACGTCGCGGTTAGCGGCGCGCCGTCGCGCTACCGGCGGGTCCGACTCAACCAGACGTGGCCGACCGCGAAGGCCAACTGCGAGAGCGACGGCGGGTACCTGATGATCCCCGAGACGGCGGCCGAGGCGACCGCGATCGTCAACTTCGTCAACCCGACCTCCGGTTCGCCGTACATCTGGGTCGGGGTCTCCGACACCAACGACGACGACGTCTGGACCACCGTCTTCGGCGCGACCTTCAACCCGACATGGGGCCCGGGCCAGCCGACCAACGGCGGCGGCGACGACTACTTGCTGGTGACGGAGGACGTCCAGTACTTCGACTGGGGCGGGATCCAGTTCTACGCCTGCGAGTGCGACGGCCGCACCGTGCCTTAGAGCACTGAACGGTTTGAGATACCTGCTGCGACGCGGCCGTGCGGGCACCGCGCGTACGTCCGATGCTCTCTCGTCGTGTAGTCACACGTCCGCGTCTCGCGACGGCATTCAAACAGTTCGGTGCTCTAGCGGTGCGGTCACGTAGCGCCCTTCTCCTCGATCGGGAACGGGAACGGGATCGGGATCGGGAACGGGAACGGGAACGGGAACGGGAACGGGGGATCGGGATCGGGATCGGGATCGGGCGGGATCGGACTCGGACTCGGACTCGGACTCGGACTCGGACTCGGACTCGGTCTCGGACTCAGTCTCGGACTCGGACTCGGACTCGGACTCGGACTCGGACTCGGACTCGGTCTCGGTCTCGGGGGGCGGCCTCCGCCTCCGCCCTCGTCCTCAGCTCACCAGCTCACGATGATGACGCCGTTGCCGTCCTGAAAGCCCTGCGTGTGGGTGACGCCGGTCGCCGAGCTGATCGCGAAGCTGCTGCCGCCGCCGCCGCCCGAGCCGTCGTGGGCGCCGCCGCCGTAGTAGCCCCCGCCGCCGGCCGACGCGGCCTGGGTGCCGCCGACGATCGAGCCGCCCAGCCCGAGGGCGCCGTTGCTCACGCCGCCGGCGGTCTGGGTGCCGCCGGTGCCGACGCTGGTCACGCACTGCTGTCCCGAGCCGCCGGTGAGACCGCCGCCCACGCCGCCGTTGCCGAGCCCCGCGGTACACCAGCCGCTGCCGGAGCCGCCGCCCCCGGCCACGACCAGGCGGCCGGACAGCGCGGTGCCGCGGCGCAGATCGCTGGCGCCGCCACCGCCGCCGCCGGAGTAGCCGAACGGCGACGGGCCACCGTTGCCGCCGCCGCCGAAGCCACCCGCCGCGCCGCCGGCCGCGGTGGCGTTGCCGCCCGCGCCGCCGACGTAGACGCCGAGGACCTCGCCGGGGGTGACCGGGATCGTCGCCTGGACCCGTCCGCCGTTGCCGCCGATCCCCTTGACGCTGCCGCCGCTGTCGACGTTCCAGCCGTCGCCGCCCGATCCACCGCGCACGTCGACGGTGAGGCTGGTGACGCACGGCGGCACCGTGAAGCTCTGGGCCGCGCCGACGAACATGAACGTCCGCGAGCCCGACGCGCACAACGTGGTGAAGGTCGCGGTGACCAGGGTCGGCGCGTTCACCACCACGGTGCACGGACCGGTGCCGGCACAGCCACCGCCTGACCAGCCGGCGAAGGTCGAGTTGGGGTCGGCGACCGCGCCCAGCGTCACCATCGTGCCGGGCGGGTAGCCCTCGGTGCAGTCGGCGCCGCAGGTGATGCCCACTGGCGTCGAGGTCACGGTGCCGGTGCCCGTACCGGAGCGCTGCACCTCGAGCACCGGGTTGCGATTGAACGTCGCTGCGATCGCGGTGGTCGCGGTGATCGTCGTCGTGCAGGCGCCGGTGCCGGTGCAGCCGCCGCCCGACCAGCCGGCGAACGACGAGTCGGCGTCGGCGGTCGCCCGCAGTGTCACCGCGGTCCCGGTCGGGTACCGTTCCGTGCAGTCGGTGCCGCAGGCGATGCCGTCGGGCGTCGAGGCCACGGTGCCGCCGCCGGTCCCGGCCAGCACCACGCTGAGCTCGAACTGTTCGCGCGCGAAGGTGGCCGTGACCGCGATCGCGGCGCCGGTCGCGACCACGCAGGTGCCGGTCCCCGCGCACGCCCCCGACCAGCCGGTGAACGTCGAGCCCGCCATCGGCGTGGCGGTCAAGGTCACCGACATGCCGGCCGGGTAGATCTCGCTGCAATCGGTCGGGCAGGCGATCCCGGCCGGGTTCGATGCCACGGCGCCCGCGCCGTCGCCGGCGAGGGTCACCATCAGCTCGCCGTTGGCGACGAAGGTGGCGGTCACGGTGGTGTCGGCGGTGAGCGTGACCACGCACGGCCCGGTGCCGGCGCAGCCGCCTCCGCTCCAGCCCATGAACGACGAGCCCGCCGTGGCGGCCGCGGTCAGCGTGATCGCCGTGCCGACGGCGAAGTCGTCGCTGCACGCGGTGCCGCAGTCGATGCCGGCTGGCGCCGAGGTGACCCGGCCGGCGCCGACCGTGGTCACGGTGAGCGTGACCGGCGCCGGCGCGGCGTCAGGACTGGTAGTGGAGACGTCGCCGCACGCGGCGAGCGCGCACGACAGGATGGCCGCAGCGGCCATGGTGATGCGTTGCATGGATCCCCCTTCCCACCACTGTAACAGCTCGCCCAGTACCTAGAGCACCGAACGGTTTGAATGCCGTCGCAGCAGGCATCTCAAACCGTTCGGTGCTCTGGACAACACGGGAGCGCGCGCTCACCGCGGCGGCAAGGCGTCAGGACGCGGCGGGCCCAGGACGCGGGCGGCGCTGCGCGAGGCCAGGCCGCGGGGCAGGAGACCGGTGAAGAAGCAGGACAGCCGGTTGAGCACGCCGGGGACCACGGTCTTCTTGCCGGCCAGCATCGCGCGCACGCCGAGCTCCGCGACCGGGGCGGCGTCGAGCATCGCGGCCCGGGCCAGGCGGCCGTAGTCGCCGGCCCCGGCCAGGGCGTGGAACTCGGTGCGGGTCCCACCCGGGCACAGGCAGGTCACGCCGATGTCGCGGTCGCGCAGCTCGTAGTAGAGCGACTCGGAGAAGTTGCGGACGAACACCTTCGACGCGCCGTAGCTCGCAAAGTGGGGGATCGCCTGCCACGCCACCATCGAGCCGACGTTCAGGATGTAGCGGCGGCCGGTCGTCGGCGCCGCGACCAACGCGTGGCACAGCGCGACCGGCGCGGCGACGTTGAGCGCGATCAGCTCGCGGTCGCGGGCCGCCGTGGTGTCGGCGAAGGCCCGGTAGTGACCGAAGCCGGCGTTGTTGATGAGGATCGTCACCGGGCCGCTCGCCGTCGCCGCCGCCCACACTCGATCGGGACCGTCGGCCGCCGCCAGATCGGCCGCGACCACCTCGACCTCGATCCCGTGGGCGGCCCGCAGGTCGGCGGCCAGGGCCTCGAGCTGTGGGGCGCGACGCGCGGTCAGGACCAGCGCTGCGCCGCGGGCGGCGAGGGCCCGCGCCAGCGCCGCGCCGATCCCACTCGACGCGCCAGTCACGAGCGCGCGATGGCCGCGCAGCGAGGACGAAGACATCGGGAGAAGGTACTCCAACCGCGTCGCGGTCGTGGGCCGCCGCGCCGCCGGGGCACCGGACGTCAGGCCCCTCGCTTGCTCTTTCCCTTGCCGCTGCGACGCTTCACACGCTTGTTCCCCTGGTCCTTCTTCGGTGGGCGCGCCTTCGTTCCCCCTGAGGGCAGGTTCTTCTGGCGCGACCCGTTGTCCGCGCCGTCGGGAAGGCGATCCTCAGCGGTCCCGTCGTCGTCGTTTCCGCTGCGGGCCCTCTGATTCCTGTACGTTGAAATGACTGCGCCAACGATGGCGGTCCCGATGGTGACGAAGCCTGTCACCAGGTGCCCCGTCATCGCGAGCGCTGTGCCCGCCGACAGCAGGGCCAGGAGCAAGAGCGCCCCGATCATCTGTCCGCGCTTCAGCAGCGTGAAGGCTTCTTGCTGTCCAGTTCGCTCAAGGGCATGGCGGTGGACCTGCTCCTCCTCCGCCATCTTCACGATCCGTCCGGCGAGACCCGCCTCGACCCCGATTATATCCGCCGAGCACCGTTGGCGATGGTAGCGGTCCCACGTGAAGGCTTGCGCTGACTTGACTGCGCTTCGTGATGGTGCCGGAAACCTCCCCGTCCGTTGAGGCCACCTCCTCATGGACCACCGCCGTACCCGCCTCAAGTGTGTTCATGGTTGCTTCGTCTGCTCGTACTTCTGGATCGCGGCCTTCAGGTCTTTGCCTACCCGTACCCAGTCCTGTCGTAGCGACTCCGAGTCGTTGCGCCTCGGTTCCAGCCGTTGGGTTCCCGCCACCATGGTCACGTCCATCCCCATGGCCATGCCTTGGAGCACGATCTTGACCTTCCGCATACGCTTCATGATGAGTTCCAGAGCTCGCGCGGTCCAGGTTCGCCTCGAATCGTCCGCCATGTGTTCTCGTCCCTCCCACCGGGGGTGACGAATTCTGGATCGAAGCGCTTCGGAGGAGAAGCTGTCCGTTTTGGTGATGGGACGGCAGGGCAGCCAGGACGTTCCCTGTGCCCGCTCACGATCCGGCCCGCCCCGGCTGCCGCGCTCCTACCGGGCCCACCAGCTCGGCGGCGGGTTGCGGCCGTCGTCGGAGAACAGGCCCTGGCGGCGCAGCTCCTGGAAGTCCGCCAGGTCGAGGGCGAGGTGGGGCTCGCGGGCCAGGACCGACACCGGGCGACCCCGCGGCCGGGGCGCCGGCACGCGCTTGCGACTGCGTCGCCACACCGCCAGGGGCCCCAGCCGATGGTCGATCACGCCGTCGACCTCACGCGGCGGCATGGTTGCCTCCGGCGGTCACCGCGGCCTTGGCCTGCTTGACCAGGGCGGCGCGGAGCTGCTCGGCCAGGGCCGGGTGCTCCTCGAGGTGGGCCGCGACCTTGTCCTTGCCCTGGCCCAGCTTCTGCCCGCCGTAGGAGTACCAGGTGCCGGCCTTCTCGACGACGCCGAGCTTCTCGGCGGTGTCGACCAGCTCGCCGGTCTTGTTGACGCCGATGCCGTAGAGGATCTCGAACTCGGCCTCGCGGAACGGCGGGGCCAGCTTGTTCTTCACCACCTTGACCTTCACCTCGCTGCCGATCGACTCCTCGCCGCGCTTGACCACCTTCTTCTTGCGGATGTCGAGGCGCACCGAGCAGTAGAACTTGAGCGCGTTACCGCCGGTGGTGGTCTCGGGGTTGCCGTAGACCACGCCGATCTTCTGCCGCAGCTGGTTGATGAAGACCACGATCGTGCGGGTCCGCGAGATCACCGCGGTCAGCTTGCGCAGGGCCTGGCTCATCAGCCGGGCCTGCAGGCCCATGTGGCTGTCGCCCATGTCGCCCTCGAGCTCGGCCCGCGGGGTCAGGGCCGCGACCGAGTCGACCACGATCAGATCGATGGCCCCGGTGCGGACCAGGGTGTCGACGATCTCGAGGGCCTGCTCGCCGTGGTCGGGCTGCGACACCAGCAGGTCGTCGAGCTGGACGCCCAGGCGGCGCGCGTACTCGACGTCGAGGGCGTGCTCGGCGTCGACGAACGCGCACACCCCGCCGGCCCGCTGGGCCTCGGCGATCGCGTGGAGCGTGAGCGTGGTCTTGCCCGACGACTCCGGGCCGTAGATCTCGACGATGCGCCCGCGCGGCAGGCCGCCGCAGCCCAGGGCGACGTCGAGGGCGACCGAGCCGGTCGGGATGACCTCGACCTCCTGGGTCTCGCTGCCGTCGAGCCGCATGAGCGACCCCGAGCCGAACTGCTTGTGGATGACCTTGATCGCCTCGGCGATCGCCTTCTGCTTCTTGTCCGTAGCCGACATGCCTACCTCCGGGCGTTCCCCAGATCACGAGTCGTGCCAGCGCCAAGTCCGCGATCGCCCGCGCCACGCTGTCCGAATCCCGGACGCTGTGTCCGAACCTCGGCCGATCTGGCCGAACCCCGGACGGCGCCGGCCGCCGGCCGCTGTCCGGGCCCGGCCACCGCCGGTCGTGCGATAGTCGCCGCCCGCCATGAAGCTCGACCGCCGCATGTCCCTGTTCGTGACGCTGGTCGGGGTGTTCATCACCTGCCTCCTGGTCGGCAACCTGATCGGCGGCAAGCTGACCTACGTCCACCTGTTCGGCCGCGACTGGATCATCTCGGTCGGCGAGATCCCGTTCCCGCTGACCTTCATCATCACCGACCTCCTGAACGAGTTCTACGGCCGCAAGACCGCGCGCAAGGTGACGCTGCTCGGCTTCGCGATGATCGGCCTGACCGTGCTGATCATCCAGCTCGCCAACCAGGCGGCATGGTTCCCGCCGGCCTACACCGACCCCAACTGGGGCGCGTCGAACATGACCCCGGCGGCCTTCGACAACGTCTTCATGAACGCGGTGACGATCCAGATCGCGTCGATGTTCGCGTTCCTGACCGCGCAGTACGTCGACATCGGCGTGTTCTTCCTGATCAAGACCATGACCGGCAACCGGTTCCTGTGGCTGCGCGCCACCGGCTCGACCGCGATCTCCCAGCTCATCGACACCTTCGTGATCGTGTGGATCGCGTTTGGCTTCGACTACGGCGGCGACAGCCTGATCGCCCGCAGCAACATGCCGGTCGACGTGATCTTCACGATCATCCTGACCTCCTACCTGGTGAAGGTCACGGTGGCGGTGGCGATCACGCCGGTCCTCTACGGCCTCCACGAGCTGCTCGAGCGGGTCTGGAAGCTGGCGCCGCTGCCGCCCGAGGTCGCCGCCGGCGATCTCTAGGTCTCGGCCTCCGCCTCGGCCTCGGTCTCGGCCTCGGTCTCGGCCTCGGTCTCGGCCTCGGTCTCGGTCTCGGCCTCGCGTCGCCGCCGTGGTACCGTCACCCATGCGCCGCGCGCTGGTCGCTGCCCTCGCCCTGACCCTCGGGTGGTCGGCCTGCGCCCTCGAGGCCCGGTGCCCGTGCGGCCAGTCCTTCGACCGCGACCCCTTGGACCCCGAGGCCACCCTGTCGGTGCCGGCCGATCACAGCCCCGGCGACCACTGCTGGTGCCGGTGCGGCGACGACGGCGAGCCCGAGCGGATGTCGCCGGCCAACGACTGCCGGGGCTTCGAGCGGGAGTGCGCCCGGCCCGACGGCGAGCCCGACCGCTACGTCTGCGAGTGACCGCCGGCGCGTGGCGCGGCCGGCTCAGCGCGTCGTCGGCTTGGGGATCGAGGCCGCGGTCAGGAACCCGGCCAGGGCGAACATCATCGGCCGGCGGCTGGCCACCGGGCCCTGGTAGGTGACGGTGGCGCCCTCGCCCTGGAACTTCGGGTGGTCGAGCTCGCGCCACAGGTCGCCCTCGATCGCCCCGGCGGCGTCGACGGTCAGGACCGCGACCTGGTTCTCGACGAAGCCGTCGCTGGCGTCGAGGGCGATGTTGGTCGGCTGGCCCTGGGACAGGATCGCGCCGTCCTTGCGCAGCTCGAGGGACGTCGCCCCGACCACCTCGAGGCGGCCGTGCTTGCGCAGGGTGGCGAACTCGACCCCGTCGAACGTGACCTTGCCGGCGGCGGTCATCGCCAGCTCGTGGCGCACGCCGTCAGCCTGGACGATGAGGATCTTGGCGTCGGCCAGGGTCAGCTTGACCACGGTCGGATCGGCGCCGCAGCCGGCGGCGGGCGCCGCGGCCGCCAGGGCCGCGACCAGGAACCAGCGAGGCAGGGACCGCATCCCCTGTTATTGCCACATCGCGGCCAGGGGGCAATCGGCCAGGCCATGGGTCTTGGCCAGGCGCTCGAGGGCGGTGCGCCGGGCCGCCTTGTCCTGGCCGAGCCGGGCGAAGTCAGCCATCCAGGCTCGCCCGGTCTCGGAGACGATCTGCTTGCCCAGCCAGTCGGCGATCAGGTAGTTGCGGTTGGCGGCGACATCGGCGGCGGCCCCCGAGCGGTCGACCGCGAAGCACAGGTCCTCGGCCTCGGACCGGGTCAGGGTGGCGACCAGCGACGGGCCGGCCCCGCCGGCGCTCCCGCGGGGTGGGGGCGGGTCAGAGCTCCGCTGACAGGCGGCGACGGCCAGGACGACGAGGAGCGCGCGCATCGGCGGCAGCATGCCGCACCGCCGCGGCGGCGTCCACGCGCGCGTCCAGGCCCGCAGACGTGTTGGGCGCGCGGCAGATCTGGTATGACTCCGGCTGGCGACCCGCGTCGCCGCCAAGGAGATCCGTTCATGGCCTACGTCGTCGCTGACCCGTGCGTGAAGTGCAAGTACACCGACTGCGTCGCGGTGTGTCCCGTCGACTGCTTCTACGAGGGCAAGAACTCGCTCGCGATCAACCCCGACGAGTGCATCGACTGCGGCGCGTGTGAGCCGGAGTGCCCGACCACCGCGATCTTCGAGGAGTCGGAGCTGCCCTCGAAGTGGGCCGCGTACAAGGACATCAACGCGGTCGTGACCGGCGCCAAGCGGGCGGACGAGATCAACACGAGCCAGCTCCCGAGCGCCCTGGCCAGCGCCATCGGCAACGCCGCGACCTGGCCCAACATCACCGAGCAGAAGAAGCCGATGGCCGGCGCCGATGACGCCGCCAAGGAAGAGAACAAGCTCGGCCAGCTCTCGCTCGACGGCGGCGAGTAGCAGCCGCAGCCGGCGGCGGCGGGTGACGGTCTCCCGGACGGGCGCCGCAAGCGCCCTCGAGGCCGCGGTGTACGCGCCGGTCGGGGGCGTGACCTCGCTCGTATCAGGTCGGGCTCATCCGCGGAAGCGGGTGGGATCGATCGCGAAGCGGCGCAGGCGGCGGTGGACCTGCTCGCGATGGACGCCCAGCTCGCGCGCCAGCGCGGCGACGTTGCCGCGGTGCTGGGTCAGGCCGGCGACCAAGGCGTCGCGCTCGCGTTGATCGTGATCGCCGGGGATCGCCGGCGCGATCGAGGTCGGATCGCTGCGCTGATCGCGGTCAGGTGGGTCGCGAGATCGGTGGTGGCGCGGGTCGAGCTCGCCGGTGCGCGTGCCGGCGCGACCGTGGTCCTCACCCGATCCGACGCTGCCTCGTTCAGCGCACCCCGGGTCAGCCCCGACGGGAAGTACGTCGCCGTCGTCAAGGTCGAGCGTCCTCTCGAGTACCTCCTGGTGACGCCGCCGGGCCGGGTTCGTGACGGCGGGGCGACGAGCGTGCCCTGAGGTCGGTTCGGGTTGGCGTCGCGGCGATCCTGGGCGAAGGTGTCGGCATGCACTTCGACGCCGACTACCGCGAGCAGGTGACGCTGCGCGATGGCCGCGTGGTGGTGCTGCGCCTGGTGCGCCCCGAGGACAAGGAGCTATTGCGCAGCGGCTTCGAGCGGTGGTCGCCGGAGAGCCGCTACCGGCGATTCTTCTCGGTGAAGACCGAGCTGTCCGACGACGAGCTGCGCTACCTGACCGAGCTCGACGGCGTCCGTCACTTCGCGCTGGGCGCGGTGACCGCGGCTGGCGACGACGGCCTCGGCATCGCGCGCTACATCTGCCTCGCCGACGAGCCGGGGGTGGCCGAGGCGGCGATCGCGGTGGCCGACCACGCCCAGGGCGTCGGCCTGGGCTCGCTCTTGTTCCAGCGTCTGGTGGCGGCCGCGGCCGAGCGCGGCGTCGAGCGCTTCCGCTGCGAGATGCTCGCGGCCAACGCCAGCATGGCGGAGCTCGTGCGCTCGCTGGCGCCGACGGTGTCGATCGAGATCGCCAGCGGCGTGATGCGGATGGAGTTCACGCTGCCCAACGTCGGGCCGACCCACCCCCACGACGCGCCGCCGCGCGACAACGGCCTGTACCGGCTCCTGGCGCTGGCCGCGAAGGGCGCGATCGAGCTGGTCGCGCGCTGGCAGGCCTTGGGCGCGCGCCTGACCCTGGGGCTCCTCGACCGCGAGGTCCCGACGCCGCCCCAGCCCGAGGTGGTCGAGACCGCGGCCGCCGCCAGCGACGACGAGTGACGGCGCGGCCGCGGCCGCGGCGCGGCGCGGCTACGCGTGCACGATCAGCACCGAGCACGGCGCGTGGCGCATGACCTGGGTCGAGACCGAGCCGAGTAGTAGCCGACGGACGCCGCCGGCGCGGTGACTGCCGACCGCGATCAGATCGGCGCCGCGATCGGTGGCGGCGTCGACCACGACCTCGTGGGCCGGGCCGTGGCGCAGCGCGAACCCGAGCGAGCGTCCGGCGGCGGCCTCGGCGGCGACCAGGGCGGCGCCGCGGTGCTCGGGCCCCTGGGTCAAGGCCTCGCGCAGCGCCGCGGTGGCGTTGGTGCGCTCGCCCAAGGCGGCGAGGCCGAGGCTGCCGGCCGGGTAGTGCCAGGCGTAGATCGCCTCGACCTCGGCGTCGGGCGCGGCCACCTCGCGGGCCGCCGCCAGGGCGGCCAGCGATGGCGGGCCGAAGTCGGTCGCGACGACCACCCGGGTGAACCTGCCGCCGCCGGCGCCGCGGGCGATCAAGACCGGGCGGCGCGCGCGGTGGACGATCGACTCGGCGACCGAGCCCAGGACCAGGCGCTTGAGGCCGGTGCGGCCGGCGCTGCCGACGACGATCAGGTCGACGTCATGGGCCTCGGCGGCCTCGGCGATCGCGTCGTCGGGGCGGCCGTCGAGCCGCACCGCGGCGGCGGTGAGCCCGGCGGCCTGGGCCCGCGCGACCCGGCTGGCCAGCTCGCGGTCGACGTAGCTCGACCACGACTGCTCGAACTCGCCGACGGTCGCCAGCGACAGATCGGGCGACACCACCGCCAGGTCGTGGGGCTGGTCGACCGAGGCGATCGTCAACCGCGCGCCGGTGGCGGCGGCCAGGCCGATCGCGCGATCGAGGGCGAGATCGGCGAGCGCCGACAGGTCGGTGGCGGCGAGCACGTGGCGCATACCTGACGGTTCGTCATCGCCCGGGCGCTTGTCAATCGCCGCGGGTGGTACCCTCGAGGTGGGTGCGCTTCCCCGGCCGACGCAAGCACAAGCACTACTTCCCGGTCCACGCCCGCGATCCGCTGTTTCAGCACGCCGGGCTCGAGGGGCCGGCGGCCCGGACCCACGTGGTCGGGATCGATCAGACCCTGGTCGACATCGACGCCCGGGTCCCCGACGAGCTCCTGGCGCGCTACCAGCTCCCGCGGGGCGCGTCGACGGTGATCGACAACCCGCGCGCGATCGCGCTCTACGACGAGCTCCTGTCCGGCGGCCTCATCTCCTACGAGTTCGCCGGCGGCACGGTCGGCAACACCTTGCACAACTACTCGCTCCTGGCCGACGACGCGTCGATCTTGCTCGGAGTGATGAGCGAGACGATCCGGGTCGGGACCTCGGGCTATCGCTACCTGTCGAACACCTCGAGCCGAGTCAACCTCGATCACCTGCAGCCGGTCGACGGCCCGATCGGGCGGTGCTTCGCGCTGGTCACCCCCGACGGCGAGCGGACCTTCGCGATCAGCGAGGGCAAGATGAACGCGCTGGCGCCGGCCAGCATCCCGCCGGCGGTGTTCGTCGACGCGTCAGCGCTGGTGATCTCGGCCTACCTGTTGCGCTGCCAGCCGAGCGACCCGATGCCCGACGCCACCCGGCGCGCGATCGAGCTGGCCCGCGCGCGCGAGGTGCCGGTGGTGCTGACCCTCGGCACGCGCTTCGTGATCGCCGAGCGGCCCGAGTTCTGGCGCGACTTCATCCGCGAGCACGTCGACGTCGTGGCCATGAACGAGGAGGAGGGCGCGGCCCTGACCGGCGCCGACGATCCGCTCCTGGCCTGCGATCGCGCCCTCGAGCTGGCCGACCTGGTGCTGTGCACCGCCGGGCCGACCGGCCTGTACCTGGCTGGGCACACCGACGACGAGGTCAAGCGCGAGACCCGCTATCCGCTCCTGCCCGGCGCGATCCCCGAGTTCAACCGCTACGAGTTCAGCCGGCCGATGCGGCGGGCCGACTGCGCGCAGCCGATCAAGGTCTACGCCCACATCGCGCCGTATCACGGCGGGCCCGAGCGCATCACCAGCACCAACGGCGCCGGCGACGCGGCGCTGGCGGCGCTGCTCCACGACATGGCGGCCAACCGCTACCACGCGACCCGGGTGCCTAACTCGTCCAAGCACGTCCGCCGGTTCCTGACCTACTCGTCGATGAGCCAGGTGTGTCGCTACGCCAACCGGGTCAGCTACCAGGTGCTGGTGCAGTCGGCGCCGCGCCTGACCCGCGGCCTGCCGGAGCGCGAGGACGGCCTCGACGAAGAGGCCTACTGGGCGCGGTGACACCACAGGCGGCGAAGCGCGATCAGGTGGCCGGCCAGGGCCACGCCGACGAACAGCGGCCCGATCAGCGCGTACGGTAGGTACGCGATGAGCAGGAGCGGGCGCTCGAGCGGCCAGGCGAAGGGCAGCGGCGAGGACATCACCACCACGCGCAGCACGTTGAGCAAGAGCGCCAGGCCGATCGCGGTGGTGGCCCAGCCGATCGCGCGGCGGCGCTCGACCCACGGCGCGGCGATCAGCGCGAGCGCGCCAGCCACGATGTCGAGGTTGGCGCCGGTCCAGGTCATGGTCGGCGGCACCGTGCCGCGCGCGGCCCAGTGGTGGAGCAGGAGCTCTAGCGGCAGCCGAAAGGCCTGGAGGCCGATCAACACGGTCAGCGACGTTCCGGCCGCCAGCCGACCGCCGACCGGCGAGGCGGCCAGCGCGATCGCTGCGGCGAGCACGCTGGCGAACAGGAGCGGCACCCCGGGTAACGGGCGAGAGGCGAGGGGCGCGACCGCGACCACCGCGACGAAGCCGGCGAGGTAGCCGCCGAGCGCGAGGTAGTAGGTCGGCGTGGCGCGGGCGCGGCGCAGGGCCAGGACCACGACGCCGAGCATCCCGGCGGCGAACGCGACGAACAGGACGAGGCTCGGCCGATCGGCCGGGACGAAGGTCATGGGCCGTCGGATGCTCGGACGGCGTGGCGGCGCGCGCGGCATGGCGTCGCAGCGCGTGGTCGCGGCAGCGCGCCGCGCGTCAGTCGTAGCGGCGATCCCAGGCCACGAACTGCTTGAGCGCGGCGAACATCGGCGCGTCGCGACCCCCGGCGAAGAACGCGGCGCTCTCGGCTTCGATGCGCAGGTCGGGGTGCTGCGTGCGAGCGTGGCTGACCAGGCGTCGCCAGTTGTCCTTGGTCGCGGCGGCCTGGCCCTCGGGCAGCGCGGTGAAGTCGATCCGCGAGGTCGGCACCAGCCGCAGCGGTGGCCCGTCGGCGACGACCAGATCGACGAACGTGGTCTTCTCGAACGGCGGGTCGGGCGGCAGTCGGCGCGCCACCACCTCGACCAGCGTCGACCACGGCACGGCGCGTGGGCCGCCGCGCTCCAGCACGACCTCGAGACCGTCGGCGGTGACCCGGCCGTCGCGGACCACGAACCGCACGGCGTCGCGGGTGGCGTCGGCCGCGACCGGTCCGGTCGGATTCGGGCGCGCGATCCGGCTCGGGCCCGCGGGCGCTGGCGCCGCGCGAGGCGCCGGCGCGCGGTCGAAGGTCGCGGACGCCGGGGCGGGACGCGTCGCGCCGGTGGCCTCGGCCCGGGCGCTCGACGCCGCGGCGCGAATCGGGCGCGCCGAGGCCCCGCCGCCGAACGCTCCGTCCTCGCCGACCGGGCGGATCGCGCCCAGGCCGAGGAGCGCGCCGACGAGCGCGACCGGGAACCCGGCCGCCAGCTCGCCGCGCTCGGGCCACATGGCCGCTAGCCCGGCGACCAGGGCCGCCACCGCCACCGCCGCCAGGAGCGCGGCCGGCTTGCCGAACGGTCCGTCGACTCGCAGGGCGCGGAGCGCCGCGATCCCGACCTGGGCGACGGCGGCGGCCAGCCCGATCCACAGGGCCAGCGCGCCCAGGACACCACCGCGGGCCGGCACGTCGACGCAGGCCGAGACGCACAGCTCGGCTCGCCGCGGGCCGAGGTGCAGTGAGGCGCCTTCGGCGGCGATCACCGCCCAATCGAGGACCAGGAGCCCGATCGCCAGCAGGACGGCCGCCAGACCGGGGACCACCCACGACGGGATTCGCATCGCCCGATCTTATCGACACGCAGTCGCGGCGGGCGTGGTATCTGGCGCCCCATGGCCGCCGCGGCCCCCGACCCGATCGACACCTTGACCGCCCTGGCGGAGCAGATGTCGACCCGCCACTCCCTCGAGGAGCTCTTGCGGCTGGTCGCGGACGGCGCGGCGCGGGTGCTCGGCGTCGAGCGGGTCAGCGTGCGCCTGCTCGATCCGACCCACACCCAGCTCCTGGCGATGGCGCGCTCTGGCGAGCCGCTCCATACCCAGCCGCCCGAGTTCAAGATCGGCGAGGGGCTGATCGGCTGGATCGCCGAGCACGGCGCGCCGCTGTGCCTGGCCAGCGCCGAGGACGATCCGCGGTTCGCGCCGCGCCCGGGGATGGCGCCGATGGGCGCGTTCGTCGGCGTGCCGCTGCGCGCCGGGGCGCAGGTGGTCGGGGTGATCAGCGCCCTCGACGGCACGGGCCGCTTCGACGAGCGCGATCAGCGGTTGTTGACCCTGGTGGCCGCGATGTGTGGGCCACACATCGAGCTGGCCCGCCTGGCCCGCCTGGTGCAGATCGATCCGCTGACCGGCTCGCTCAACCGCCGCGGCCTCGATCAGCGCTACCAGGCTGACGCCCCGGGGCCAGCGCCGCTGACCGTGGCGATGCTCGACCTCGATCACTTCAAGCTGGTGAACGATCGCTACGGTCACGCGGTCGGCGATCTGGTCTTGCGTCACGTCACGGCGGTCATCGGCCAGGTGCTGCGCGCCGATGACGCGCTGGTCCGCTACGGCGGCGAGGAGTTCCTCTTGCTCCTGCCGGGGATCGAGCGCGAGCGCGGCGCGCGGATCGCCGAGCGGGTCCGGGCCGCGGTCGCGGCGGCGCCGGTCGCAGTGCCCGGCGGGCAGCTCACGGCGACGGTGTCGATCGGGGTCGCCGAGCTGCGCCCGGGCGAGGCCCGCGACGAGGTGATCGCCCGGGCCGACGCCGCGCTCTATCGGGCCAAGGCCGGCGGCCGCGATCGCGTCGCGGTCGACTGAGCACGACGGAGTTCGACTGAGCTCGCGCCGGCGCGGTCAGCGCGGCGTGAACTGCACCACCGCGACCCGACCGCGATCGTCGGGCAGCGCGCCGATCGTCTGCCACGCGCGCCCGTCAGGGGAGGCCAACACGTCGACGTGGCCGCCGATCACCAGGAGTCGCCCGTCGAAGCTCACGAGCGCCGGGCCCTCGCGAGGCGCCGGTAGTGGATCGAGGTAGGTCCAGGTGGCGAGGTCGGCCGAGCGTTCGACCGCGACCGAATAGCCGCCGCCGCGGTAGGCGTAGCCGTCGTGCCAGCCCGCGCCGGTGAAGTCGGTCGCGATGTTGACCTGGCCGGTCACCGTGGTCCAGGAGGCGCCGTCGTCGGAGCGCAGCACGTCGACCGGGTAGGCGGCGCCCTGGTGACCGCCGAAGACGTAGAGCGCGCCGTCGTGGCTCTGCAGGTCGGCCTCATGGCGGCCGATGGGCAGCGCGCCGGCCGTGGTCCAGGTCGCGCCGTCGACGGAGCGGTAGACCTCGCGCAGATCGGCGGAGTGCCAGCCGCCGGCCAGCCACAGCGCGTCGTCGTGGATGCCGTCGGCGGCGCTCGCCACCGGGGCCGGCAGCGCGCCGACGGTCGACCAGGTCACACCGTCCGACGAGGCCCACACCTCGGTCCGCGACGCCAGCCCAGCGTCGACGCCGCCGAGGTAGAAGAGCCGATCGTCCCACACGAAGGCGCTGCCGCTGTCGCGGGCGGCGGGCAACTGGCCGACCTGGGTCCAGGTGGCGCCGTCGGTCGAGGCGAAGACCGCGTCCTGCGGCACGCCGCCGAGCTGGCCGCCGAGCAGAAACAGCGTCGAGCCGCGATGCGCGATCGCGGCGGTGGCCAGCGCGCCGGCGGCGTCGGCGACCGCGACCATGGTCTGGCCCGGGCGATCGGGAGCGCGGAACCGCCCGGTCACGGCGTCGATCGTGCCGTCGCCGGCGATCACCGCGAAGCTGTAGGGCGGGGCGCCGCCGGTGGCGACGACGGTCGCGGCCGAGCCGAGGTTGAGGGGCGCGGTCGGTGCGGTGAGGCGCAGGTCGCTGGCAGCGTCGGCGGTGGCGTCGTAGCCGACCCGGCCGCAGGCGCTGAGCAGCGCGGCCGTGATCATCGCCGACGTGAGCGAACGCACCCTTCCAGCATACCAGGGCCGAAACGGCGCGGTGGACGTCGAAGAGCTGTCACGCTGGCGAGGGTCGGGCGTGACCGTGGCAGCACGGCGGCGCAGGATCGCGCGCTTGCGTGGTGGTCTCGACCTTGCAGAACCGACTGTCGATGTCGGTTCCCCAGCTCGCCGCCCAGCTCGCCGCTCTCCTCGCCAAGGCCGACGCCACCGCCTGGTCGCCGCGCACCGATCTCGACTGGTGGGGGGCCGCGCCAACGGTGCCCGAGGGCCTGGCGCCCGAGGTGTATGTCGACGCGGTCAGTCAGCTCTTCCACGTCGCGAAGGCGACCCTGGCGATCGCCAGCGCCCTCGAGCCCACCGTCGCTGAGCCGACGCTCCGCGCGCTGATCGGCCACCTCGCCGCCGACGCCGAGCGCCACGCCCAGGCCTATCGCGGCTACCTCGAGCGACTCGGTGACGTCGCGCCCTTCGATCCCTCGCTGGCCGGCGCGCTGTCCGCGACCCGGTCGTGGACCGGGCCGGCCTGGGTCCAGCTCGCGGCGCTGGCGGTCGTCCTCGAGCGCGAGCACGCGCCGGCGCTGCGTCGGGCCGCGCCGGTCGCCGATCGCTTGCGCCGCCAGATCGACGTGCGCGTCGCCGCCGATCAGGCTCGCCACGCCGAGCTCGGCCAGCTCTGCGCCGATCACGGCGGCGCCGCGGCGGGGCGCGACGAGCGGCGGGCGGCCGCCGCGTACCTCCAGATCGTGCGCGCCCGCTGGACCGACGCCGTCGCGCACCGCACAGCGGCTCGCCGGGGCGCGCCGATGCCCGCGCCGCGGTTCCTCAGGCTCGGGGTGGCCTAGGCGGAGGCCGAGACCGAGGCGGAGGCCGAGACCGAGGCGGAGACCGAGACCGAGGCGGAGACCGAGGCCGAGACCGAGGCCGAGACCGAGGCCGAGACCGAGACCGAGACCGAGACCGAGACCGAGGTCGCGCGGTCAGCGGGTCGCGCGCCGCCGCCGACGCGCCAGGCCCGCCGCCACGGCCGCGATCGCCAGGGCGCTGCCGTCGACGCCGGTGCCGGTCTGGCAACAACCGCCGGTGTCGTCGCCGTCGTCGCCGCCGGCATCCGGGCCGACCGGAGTCGCGTCCAGGTTCGGCACCGCGCCGTCGCCGCTGGCGTCGACCGGCGGCGCAGGCGCGTCGATCGCGGCGTCGATCACCGGCGCGGGCGCGTCGATCGCGGCGTCGATCACCGGCGCGGGCGCGTCGACCCCGGCGTCGACCACCACCGCGGGGGCGTCGACCGCGGCGTCGGTCGGCTGCGTCCCGCCCATCACGTCGACCCGATCGATGCGGTAGCCGGTGCGCTGGCCGCTCCGGTTGGTGACCAGGCGGACCCGGATCGTGTCGCCCGGGATCTGGACGCTGGTGGTGTCGGGGCGGTTGCCCGACAAGATCTGGTAGAGGTCGCCGGCGCCGTCGAACAGGTAGACGTTGTCGCAGCCGCCGTCGAGGCAGCTCGCCGCGGTCTCGGTGTCGAGGGTGGCGAAGTGGACGCGCAGCGCGGCCGCGCCCGGCACGGTCACGGTCTTCACGTCGTCGAGGTTGTTGGCGTAGGAGCCGGTGGTCGGCACCCGCACGTCGAGCGGCATGGTCGACGCCACCGTCGAGAACGTCGCCGGCGGCTGCACCGTGCGCAGCATGCCGGTGTGGTAGAGCGCGCGGCGCACCGGGGCCTGGTTGGCGCCGCCCAGCACCATGCGATCGGCGGCCAGGATCGCGTTGGCCGCCTGATCGAAGCTCGCGCTGGTGCCGAGCAAGAAGTGGCTCTCGATCACCAGGCGATCCATCACGTCGCCGCCGACCGCGCCGCGCCCGCGCCACAGCGCCGCCGACCACAGCTCGCCATCGGCGTGGACGCCGCCGGTGCCGTCCTCGGGCCAGTGCTTGGGCTCGTCGAGGCGGCGCAGACAGCGCGGGGTCCGGCTGTCGTAGGAGATCGCGTCCCAGTCGCCGACGCAGGCCTGATCGGCCGGCCCCGGGCGGAAGGTCGCGGCGAACGACGCCGCCAGGTAGTCGCCGAAGCCCTCGCCCATCGCGCCCTGGTTGCCGCCGCCCCAGCCTGGCACCTGGTTGTCGTGGATCGAGTGGCCGTACTCGTGCAGGACGATCTCGCCGTCCTCGGCGTCGTCGACGCCGCCGGCGCCGAACGAGAGCTGCTTGGTGCCCGGGCTGTAGAACGAGTTGTCCTGATTGCCGTCGTTCACGACCGCGACCTGGACCCGGTGATTCACGTCGGTGAAGCCGAGGGCCTGGATCCGAGTCTGGGCGCGATCGAGGTGGAAGTACGTCACCACCTCCTCGAAGCGGTTGTCCGCGCGATCGTAGTTGAAGGTCAGCCCGACGCTGGTCGCGCGCTGGGCGATGGTCGGCGGCCGGACATCGGCCCACAGCCCGCGCAGGACGCCGCTGCCGTCGAGGTTGCGCAGGGTCACCGACAGGCGCGCGGCGTCGAGGGCCGGCGAGGTCGCGTCGTTGTTGTCGACCAGCGAGGTGTCGCCGGTCGACTGGATCGGGTTGGGATCGAAGACCAGGCCGGTCCCGTCGGCCGACACGTTGCGATCGCGGCTCCACCGGATCGCGCCGGTGGCGCCGTCGACGCCGACGTCCCAGGTCGCGCGCGCGGTCACGACCTCGACCCGGTAGGCCAGGCGCGGCGTCAGATCGCTGGCGTCGAGGCCGCGCACCACGGTCGGCCGCCGCACCTCGCTCGGTCCACCCAGGTGGGTCCGGGCCGCGGCCAGGGCGGCAGCGGCGCCCAGATCGGTCGCCAGGTCCGGTGCCCCGGCGAGCGCTCGCTGGTTGAGCGACACCGCGCGCACGCGGTCGGCGCCGGGGGACATCGCGACCACCACCTGGCCGTCGAACACCGGCAGGCCGGCGACGGTCTGCTGGAACCGCAGGTACGAGCCGGCCAGGCCCCGCCGGGTCGCGATCAGCTCGAGGCCGTCGGGGTCGAGGGCGAAGAGCGCGGCGTGGTCGGCGAGGAACCCGCGGGCCGCGGCCTCGGGCCCGCCGGCGGCCGCGAACTCGCCGGTGACGAGCGACGGTCGCCCGCTGGGATCCCAGGTCGCCACCACCGGGGCCGCGCTGGTCCGCTCGAGGGTCGCCAGGTCGGTGGGCGCCGGGGCGCGGGCGGCGTCGTCGCCGGCGCACGCGGGCAGGAGGAGGGCGGAGAGCCAGGCGAGCCGCTTCATCGACGCATGGTAGTCAGGTGCCCACGACCGGTTGCAGGGGCGTGGCCTGACTTTCGCTGTGCTGGGATGCTGCGCCGCGTGGTCAGGGCAGCGGCCACCCAGGCGCGCCGCCACTAGCCGGTGGATGATCGAGTAGCCCCCTGGGTTGGCTCCAAGTGCCAGGAATTACACGGGTGAACTCCTCCTGGGCGCTGGCACGAGGGTTGATGTAGGTGCCGCCATGCGCTTCCTGCCGCTGGTCCTGTTCGCCGCCGCCGCCGCCGCCTGCACCGACGACGCCGCGGTCGAGATCGAGATGCCGGACTTCGAGGAGTTCGCCGACGGCAAGACCGACACCGCATATATCGGTAGCCGCGCCGCCGAGCTCAACGCCACCTTCAAGGGCAAGGTCCGGGTCATGGTCCCGGGCAAGACCGCGACCCAGCTCACCGCGATCGCCACCGCGATCCGGACCAACCCGACGAGCTTCGAGCACCGCGCGATCACCAGCCAGGTCACCGAGCAGCTCAAGTACGCGCGCAACGCGCTCAAGGCGCAGAAGCTCAACCTGAATCTCGAGGGCGGCGAGCCGACCTTCACCGCGGTCACCGCGATCGCCGGCGGGCTCGAGCTCGAGTACGAGGTCGCGGTCGAGTCGCTCATCAAGTGGAAGGAGCTCGAGGCCCAGGGCCTGCGTCCGGCCGACCTGGTCGGGCGGATCGTCGAGTCGAAGCTGCCGCTCACCCCGGCCGGCCTCCTCGACCGGGTCAGCAACAAGTGCGCGACCGACCCCGACGACCCGGCCGCCGCGGTCCCGGTCGCCGACCTCGGCGCTCACAACCTGTTCTACTACTGGAACCCCGACAAGGCCGGCTGCCCGCTGCGCGCCGCCGACCTGGCCACCGCGCGCTACGAGATCAAGAGCTCGCTGGACGCGCCCACCGCGTACCCGGAGTACGACCGCCTGGTCGCCGACGGCAAGATCACGATGGGCGTGATCTTCGGCCAGATCGAGCACGGCGAGCTGCAGAGCAACGACTGGGGCTACATCTCCTTCGACGAGATGACCTACCGCCTGCAGCAGAAGGGCTTCCGCGTGTCGTCGCGGATGACCGGCAAGCAGGGCCACAAGTTGACCAAGACCTACACCGGTGGGCTCAAGGTCGAGATCGAGATGTACACGCCGGTCCGCTTCGCCGACACCGTGCCGCGCGAGCAGTCGAACCAGCTCTTCCGCGACGTCATGAAGCGCAACGAGGTCGTCTACTACAACGGCCACGCCTTCTACGGCTCGCTGACCGTCCTCGACGAGGCGACCGCGTACCCGGCCGACACCTACCAGATCATCTTCATGGACGCGTGCTGGTCGTACGCCTACTACACCAAGCAGATCTTCCGCCACAAGGCGACCGCCGCCGACCCCACCGGCTACGCGCTGGTCGATGTCGTCAACAACACCGAGCCCGGCATCACCGGCTCGGAGACCACCGCGGTCGTGCTCTACGACAAGCTCTTCACCGGCGCCGCCAAGGTCTACGCCGGCCAGTCGGCCTCGCGCTACTCGTGGAACGCGATCGCCAAGTACATGGCCGAGCACGCCGAGCGCCGGGCCGCCGCCCGCGGCGACGACCACCCGAACCCGGAGATCTACGGCATCTCCGGCGCCCGCGACAACCGCTACGGCCGTCGCTGAGCCCGTCGCCGTCCTCGCGTGATCGACCGGCCGCCCGCGAGGCGGCCGGGGTGCTTTCGGCGGTCGCCCGCTAGTCGCGTCGGGTTCGGG
The DNA here is from genome assembly GCA_018057825.1 of Kofleriaceae bacterium. Classification (GTDB taxonomy): domain Bacteria; phylum Myxococcota_A; class Polyangia; order Haliangiales; family Haliangiaceae; genus UBA2376. Next base: position 227,919 of record JAGPCY010000006.1, read on the forward strand.
TTCGGTCTCGGTCTCGGGTTCGGGTCTCGGTCTCGGCCTCGGTCTCGGTCTCGGTCTCGGTCTCGGTCTCGGCCTCGGTCTCGGTCTCGGTCTCGGCCTCGGTCTCGGTCTCGGTCTCGGCCTCGGTCTCGGTCTCGGCCTCGGTCTCGGTCTCGGTCTCGGCCTCGGTCTCCGCCTCTCCGCCTCCCGCTACCCCGCCGCCGCCGCCGCGGCCGCCCCAGCCCGACGCATCGCGACCGCGCCGATCGCTCCAACCGCGCCCGCCAAAAGCGCCCACTGCGCCCCCCAGTCGTGGTCGATCAGAAACCCGGCGAACGGCGGCGCGACGATCGCCGCGATCGCCGACAGCGACTGCGTGATCCCGAGCGCCAAGCCCTGCTCGTGGGGCGCGGCGTGCTTGGTCACCAGCGCGGTCAGGGTCGGCCGCAGGAGCGAGTTGCCGATCGACGAGAACAGCGTCGCCGCGGCCAGCACGCCGAGCGCGGTGTCGACCGCCATGAGGGCGTAGCCGAGCGCCAGCGTCGCGAAGCCGAAGCGCGCCAGCTTGGCCTCGCCGAAGCGCGGCACCAGCCGGCGGATCAGGCCGCCCTGGATCACCAGGCCGACGAAGGCCGAGCCGGCGAAGGCGAAGCCGATCTCGCGCGGCGTGAAGTAGTGCCCGTTCCACACGTAGTGGCGCTCGGCGAACAGCGCGAACCCGCCGATGAACAGCGAGAACGAGAACATGTAGACGAAGAACACCGCCAGGAGCCGGCCGAGCTCGGGGCGTCGGAAGTACTCGACGTAGAGCCCAGGGTCGAAGACCTTGAGCCGGTTGGCGTCGGCGACCCGGGCCCGGCCCGCCTCGCGCGGCAGGATGAAGTAGGTGCCGAGGATCGCGCAGCCCGACAGCGACGCCGCCAGCCAGAACGGCGCGGCCAGCGAGTGGTGCGACAGCCAGCCCGAGATCACCGGCCCGAAGGCGAAGCCCAGGCCAAACGCGATCCCGATCAGCGCGAAGGACTGCGCCCGCTTCTCCGGCGGCGTGTGATCGGCGATGTAGGCCTGGGCGATGGTCAGGTTGCCGGCGGTGGCACCGTCGAGGATGCGGCCGGCGAACACCATCCACAGCGCGTCGGCCCGGGCCAGCATGATGAACCCGGCCATCGTGCCGAGCTGCGACAGGAGCAGGATCGGCCGGCGGCCGTAGCGATCCGACAGGACGCCGAGGATCGGCCCCGAGATGAGCTGGCAGATCGCGAACGACGACATGAGCAGCGTCGCGACCAAGGGCGACGCGCCGAACCGCTCCGAGTAGATCGCCAGGAGCGGGATGACGATCGTCAGGCCGAGGACGTCGACCAGGACGATCAAGAAGATCGGCAGGAGCGGGGAGCGGCGCATGCCAGGGGGGCGTGTATAGCGCGGCGGGGCTCCGCCGGGTCGGCCCGCGGGGTCAGACCAGCTCGGGCTCGCGCCCGGTCAGGTCGATGTCGCGCCAGCGGCCCGAGCGGAACCGCCAGGCCATGGCGCCCGCCAGGCTCGCCAGATACGCGACGAGGCAGATCATGATCGCCACGGTGCCGCCGTCGAAGAGGTAGACCGTGGCCAGGGAGGTCGGCAGGAACACGACCCACGCCAGGACCACCCGCGCGGCCAGGGTCCAGGCGGTGTCGCCGGCGGCGCGCAGGGTCTCCGACAGGGTCATGGCGGCGGCGTCGAAGAGCTGCCAGGCCGAGCTGATCGCCAGCATCGGCGCGCCGACCGCGACCAGGTCGGCGGCCGCGACCCCGAGGTCGGCGTCGTCGCGCGCGAACAGGCCCATGACCGCGCTCGGCATCGCCAGGTAGATGAGGCCGATCGCGCCCATCCACGCCGCGGTCACGCCCAGCGTCAGCCGGACGATACGCCCGACCAGGTCGTGGGCGCCGGCGCCGATCGACTGGCCGGCGAGGATCGCTCCGGCGGTGGCGACGCCGAAGGCCGGCATGAAGGCGACGCCGTTGACCTGGATGATCACGTTCAGCGCCGCGAACGGCAGCTTGCCGAGCTCGGCGACCGCGACGTTCAGGAACAGCGCGAAGGCCCCGAACTCGAGGAACCAGTTGAAGCCGCTCGGCAGCCCGAACCGCAACATCGAGCGCACCTCGGCCCACCGCCAGCGCACGCGCGCGGCGCCGCCGCGGGCGCGCCAGAACTCGACGAACAGGTAGGCCAGGCCGAGCCACGACGCCAGCGCCGACGCCAGGGCCGCGCCCTCGACGCCCATGGCCGGCGCCCCGGCGTGGCCCTCGATCAGGAGCCAGTTGCCGACGATGTTGGCGACCATCGTCAGCAGGCCGGCCCGCATCTGCATCGCGGTGTTGCCGAAGCCGCCGAACCAGTTACCCAGGGCCTCGGTGCCGACGATCGCCGCCACCGACGACAGCCGGATGACCATGTAGTCGGTCATGAGGGCGTGGACCGCGGGCTCGTGAGGGAACCAGCCGAGCACCGGACCGATCAGCGGCAGGAGCGCGAGGGCCAAGAGGCCAGCGGCGAAGGCGATCGCCAGCGCGTACCAGCCGTAGCGGCGCGCGTCCTCGGCTCGGCCCTTGCCGACGAGCTGAGCGACGAAGCTCTGGACGATGAAGACAGTGCCCATCGGCAAGATCACCGCCGAGAAGCTGTTGATCGCGCCGCCGGTGGTGGCGGTCAACGCGTCGTCGCCGAGCGGCGCGACCATGAGCGCGTCGGTGAAGCCGACCACCGCCTGGGTCGCGCGCGCCAGGACCACCGGCGCCGCCAGGATCAACAGCGCGCGCAGGGTGACGGTCGGGGCGGTCGGCGTCGACACGGCCGGCCAGGCTACCCGCGACCGGCGGGTGGCGCCAGGGCCGGCGCGTACGCGTGGTAGCGTCCGCGCAGGAGGCACCCATGAGCGCGACCGCTGCGGCCGGCACGATCGGCTGGTACGACCTGATGACCAACGGCCCCGAGGCCGCCTATTCGTTCTACGGGCGGCTGTTCGTGTGGAGCCTCGAGGCCGGCCCGCCGGAGAGCGGCGGCTACGTGATGTGCATGAGCGCGGGGCGGCCCGCGGCCGGCATCGGCGTGATCCCGTCGGGGGCGCCGCAGCCACCGGCCTGGACCGTGTACTTCCTGTCCGACGACGTCGACGCCACCGCCGCGCGCATCGTGGAGGCCGGCGGCAAGGTGATGGTCGGGCCGATGGACGTGATGCAGGAGGGCCGCATGGTGATCGCCAGCGATGTCGCCGGGGCGGTGTTCGGCGTGTGGCAGGCCAAGCGTCACCGCGGCGCCGAGGCCCGCAATGAACACGGCGGCATGTGCTGGAGCGAGGTCAACACCCGCGACGCCGCGGCCGCCTGCGCGTTCTACGGCAAGGTCTTCGACCTCGAGGCCAAGCCTCTCGGCGCGCCCGGCATGACCTACTTCACGCTCCACCGCGGCGCGACCACCGTCGGTGGGGTCCTGCAGATGGACGCGCACTGGCCGGCGGACGTCCCGGCCCACTGGATGCCGTACTTCCAGGTCTCCGACGTCGATCAGTCCTGCGGCGACATCCCCGACCTGGGCGGCAAGGTGTGCGTGCCGCCGTTCGACACGCCGTACGGGCGGATCGCCGTGATCAACGATCCGGCCGGCGCGGCGTTCTCGATCATGACCCCGCCGCCGCCGCCGCCGGAGGCTGGCAAGAAGTAGACGCGTCCGGCCTCGGTCGACGCGCCCGTGCTCCGCACGCTTCGTGCGCGGGCCGGCGTGTGGCAGGATGCGAAGGTCATGATCGAGGCGCGCTGCATCGCGGTCGCTATCGTCTTGGTCGCCCTGGCCTCCGCATGCCGTCGGTCGACCGTGCCTGTGGCCCCGCCGAGCGAGGCCCAGGTGGACAGTGAAGCCTCGGGTCCGCCGAGGCCGCGGGAGGTCGAGGTGGATCGTCCAGCCGAGCTGGAAGGGCCGGCGGACGCACCGCGCGTACCCAGCGCGCCGGGCGAGGTGGGTGAGCCGAGCGAGGCGAGCGAGGCGAGCGAGCCGGTCGCGTCGGCCGCGCGGGTGGTCACCCCGCGCGCCGTCGTGGTCAAGGTGCCCGGTGCTCGGCAACCGCTGGAGTACGAGCACATCCGCGATGGACGGCGGGTGGTCGGCTGGCTAGGCACCGACGTCCGGTCGTGTGACGGCATCGAAGCCGTGCTCCGCGACCGGATCTACCCGATGGAGCGTTGCCTGACGACCACTGACGCCCGCGAGTTCAAGCTCGGCGTGGCGGTGATCGATCGAGAGCTCGCGATCGCGACGTGCTCGCACTGCGCGACCCAGCCGGCTCATCCCTGCTGCCAGCTCTCCGAGGCTACCTACGCGTGCCTGTCCGCGGTCGCGCCGGTGGTCGAGCGAACCGCGAGCCGCTGCTGGCAGGACTTCACGCTGACCACCCTGGTGGCGCCCGCGGGCGACTGACGCCCGTCGGTCACGGGCTGCGCGGCAGGCGGGCGAGGGCGGCGGTGGCGCGGACCTCGAGCGACGGGTCGCGGGCCACGGCCTGGCGCCAGGCGTCGATCGCCGCGGCCGCGGAGCCGGCGGCGCCGGCGCTGACCGCGGCGGCGTGGGCCTCGGCGGCGTCGGCCCAGGCCGCGCCGGTGTCGATCGCGGTCGCGTGCTCGGCGGCGAGGCGCGCCACGGCCAGGGCGGCCGAGCGTCGGTCCGGCCCAGGCGCGGCCAGCGTGCGAGCCACGCTCCAGGCGGCGATCGCCGCCGGTCGCCCGCCGGGCACGAACCGGGCGTCGTGCTCGACCGCCTCGGCGACGCGGGTCGCCAGCGCGCCGGCCTCGTCGGGGCACGCCGGATCGGGGCCGCGATCCTCGAGCTCCCCGAGGGTCGCCGTGGCGGCCGCGCGATCGCCGAGCCACCAGTGGGCGTCGGCGGTGCCGACCAGCGCCGCGCAGGTGTGGGCCGCGCCGAGCGACGGCGCCGCCGCCGCGTACACCGTCAGCGCGTCGCGGTACTTGCCGACCTGTCGGTACTGATCTCCCAGGGTGATCAACATCGCCGGCGCGGCGGCGCGATCGAGCTGCCCGAAAAGCTGCGCGGCGTCGGCCGCTGCGCCGGCGGTGGCGTAGACCCGCAGGAGATCCGTGCGCGCCGCGGCGCGGATGGGCGGCGGCCCGTGGCGGGCCAGCTCGAGGAAAGCGGTCAGGGCCGCGGCCTCGTCGCCGAGGTTCCAGGTCGTCCAGGCGTGCTTGTAGCGAGCGTAGGCGCCGACCTGGGGATCCGCGGCGGCGAGCGTGTACTGCGCGCGCGCCGCGATCAGCTCGCCGTCATCGAACGCCAGATCGCCCAGCCCCACCGCGGCCGCCGCGACGAGCCGCGAGTCGGGACGCTCGGTCACCAGCCGAGTCCAAGTGCGGCGGGCCTCGTCGCGTCGCCGCGCCGCGACCAGCGCGCCGCCCAGGGCGTGCAGCACCTGATCCCCCGTCGTGAGCTGCGGGAAGTCGGAGCGCGCCACCAGGCGCAGGCCCAGCGCCAGCGCCTCGGCCCGCTCGGCGACCTCCCCGGACTCGTCGAGCAGGTGGAACAGCCGGGCCTCAGCCTCCAGCTCCTCGAGGCCCGTCGATCGCGCCGCCAGCTCGCGCAGGAGCGCCACCGATCGCGCGCGCGCCGCCGGTGACGTGCGCCAGGCCGTCCCCACCCCATCGTCCGTCGGCTCCGCGACCAGGCCGTCGTCGCCGGCGTCGCTCGCCTCGCCGTCCCCCCTCGACGCAGCGCCGCTTCGCTCCTGCGCCCGCGGCCGGACACAGCCCAGCGCGCACGCGCAGACGACGAGCGGGAGGAGCCTCATGGGCCCATCGACACGCCGCGCGGCCCTCGGTTCCGGAATTCGCGCGCGGCCGCCGAGGGCCCGCGAATGAACAAGTCGGTCGAAGATCGCGGTCGAGGCGCCCGGATGGCAAGGCGCGAGGAGCGGCGCACACTCTCGGTGTGAAACCGACGAGCAACGCCGCCAGCCGGGATGGATCGGCCGCGAGATCGGCTGAGTTGTTCTTTCGCGGGCCCCAAGGGGCGACGTGACGGGCGGCGCGTGCGCGTGGCGCGAGATGGGCTAGCCCATCGCGGGCTCGGCACGCAGCGCTTCTTCGCGAATCCATCGACCGAGGGGGCCGTCGTACGCTCGCCACCGCGCCTCGGTCTCGTCGTAGCGCACGGTCAGCACGTCGCGCGGTGCGTTTGGCGATGGAGCGATCTGCGTGCCGACCAGGAACCCGAGCAACATGCCAGGCAATTGCTTGGTGCTGCCCAGCGCTGCGCCGAGCAAGCCGAGCGCGAGCTGATCATCGGTCAGGCCGAGCGGGCCACCGGGTTGCCGCGTCAGGCGCGCGATGCCGCCATGCACCTTGATCTGATAGCTGCGCCCGTCCCGAACGAAGCCGAACCACGGCCGCTTCGGGTCGAGGCGTTGCAGCTCGCCAAGGTGTCCGTGGTCGACGGCGTCGCGGAGTTCCTTGACGCTCGTCGCGAACACGTCGAGCGCCTGGTAGCGACCCTTTTGTCGCTCGAGGCCGCCGACGAGGTCCGTCAGCGTAAGCAGGCCTGGCGCGGTCATGGTGATGCCTCGAGGATAGCGCGCTTGAGCGCGGTTGAGGGGCCCCGCCAGAGCGATGCAAGCTCGCGAAATGTCTCGCCATGGCGGCTCATCAAGCCGAGCGCGATGCAGATGACGTCATCGCGCTCGTCGGCAGGCCGGGCCGCCGCCGCCTGCTCCCCGCCGCGGATGGCGCCCGGCACGTCGATCGACGCGATGGAGTGCGCCGTCAGGGGCGTCAGCACGGCCGCGAGCAACCGGTAGAGCTTCCCGACCTCACCGCGCACCGGGCGATTCAGCAAGCGCTCGAGCACGAACCGCAGGTCCTCGGACGTGTCGATCACACGCTGGCTGCTCTCGAGTTCGTGCGCGCGCGCGCCGGCTAGACGCTCGACCATCGTGTCGAGACGCTGCGTGGCGTTGAGGACGTCGCGCAGGTGTTGCTGGACCGCGCCGCCTGGCGTCACTCCTCGGTGCTTGTAGTCGATGTCGTGAGACAGTTCGTTGAACACGTGCCTCGCGATCGACGTGAGCTGGACCTCGCAGATCGCGCCCTGCAGCGAGACGTCAACATCGGCGCTGTCGAGCACGACGAGGATGTGCGTGGCCTTGTAGCCCGAGTCCTTGTCGAGGACCTCGTCGGCCCTGCCGGGAGGACGGCCGGGTAGCGCCGTGCGAACGACATCGGCGGCGACTGACTCCTGGCGAGGGTCGTACACGATGACCCGGCAGCCGGCGAGGTCCGTCATGGTCCGGTTCAGGTGTGTAAGGAGCGCGTCCACGACGTAGCGCTCATCCTCGCGGCGGGCTCGGAGTTTTCCGCGGACATCCTCAGGATGCTTGGCGCGTGACGACAACAAGACGGGGATCGCGGCTTCGCGCAGCTCGCGACGGAGGCGTTGCTCGACAAACCGCGCCGCCGCTTCGTACCGCGCCATCTCTAAGCGATAGCGCTGCACGATGCGCTCGATATCTCCTTCGTCCAATCCCCTCCGCGCGGGCTCCTGCATCACCGGCGCACCGTAGCGGAGCGGTCTGACAGCCACGCCTCATGATGGAGCGTGCCTCGACGCGCGCGGGCTCGCGGCGTCGTTACCCGCTGGGTAACATCTTCGCTCGGGTGTGTGTGCGCGGCGATCACGAGCGAGGAAGGGCCACGTCGCCGAGGATGGCGCGCATGGACTTGTCGAACCAGAGGACCTTCACGCCGACGTAGCCGAGGAAGTCGCGGGCCGTTTGCGACGGCACCTCCGGGAACAGCACGGCGAGATCCACGGCCGCGCGCTCTTGGTGCATGCGTCGGTAGTCCAAGAGCTGGCCGACGGCCAGCCGGCACGTGGACATCGAGGCGTCCGTCTTCAACTCGACCAGAAGATGTCGGCCGGAGCCTTGGTAGTCGCGGATCAGGGCGTCGAAGAGGCTGGCCTTGTCGCTCCCCTCGTCGATCTTCAGCGAGGCACGCTTCCCGATGTCAAGGAGCGCGTTGGTCATCTTGTGGTGGCGTCGCCGCATCTTCGTCGTGGCGGCGGCGCGTAGTACCGCGACATCTCCGTCGTTGCGGCTGGCGAGCGGCTTGCCGCGCCCGGGCCGCGGCGCTCGCCGTGGCGTGGCGAGCTTGGCTCTCAGACCCTCGTCTGCGCTGGCGACATCCAGCGCGAACGCGTCGTCGATCCCCGCCTGGCCGATGAGGCCAACGAGGTGGTCGTGTTGCGCGGCGGTCGATGCCGACGCGAGGTGGAGGAGCCTCAGGAGCTCTTTGGTGTAGCCGTTGATGATCGGCGCGCGGCGCCGCGGATCCAGGCAGGCGAGCAACGGCGTCAGAAGATTCGCGGGGTGCCCAGCGCTAGCGCCATGTCGAGGAACCCCGGCGAGCGACCCCAGCCCCGCGTAGGCGTCGCTGACGACGTGATCGCTGCTCGCGGTCGCGATCGCTTGAACGATCCTCCAGACGGGCCGCGCGTTCTTGGCCATCCAGGCGCGCGCGTGATTTCGATAGGCGGCGTAGTAGTTCGTGATCCCGATCGGCTGCGAGGCCAGGGCGACAATTTCCTCAGCCACGCTGTGGTCTCGGAGTTGCTCGACGAGCTCCCTCGTGGAGCCGGACGTCAGCTCGACGCCGAGGATGATGGAGAACGCCGGCCCAGCGACAGCGCGCGTGCTGTCATCGCTGGTCACGCCACGCCTCACGGTGATCCAGGTCAGCTTGCAGAGCGCGTAGAGCAGGTCTGCCGACGGCACGTCGCCCTTCGGGCGATAGGTGTCGTAGACGGTCCGCACTAGGCGCGCGGTGCGCCGTTCTCGCTCCAACCAGCGCATGTTCATGAGCTGAAAGCTATCAGATCGCGGTGAGGCGATCGGCTACGACCGCTTGATGAAGGCGAACACGGTGAAGACAAGGACTCACTCGCTTTTCCGGCAGGGGTCGTATTGGTTCTCGCGCATCCCCAACATGTCGTACCCGTTCACGGTACCCGTTCACGGGGTGGGCCGGATCACCCCGGCGGCTCGCGACGGCCTGCGCGGCCTTCGAGCGACTCGGTGTGCTCGCGGTGCGCGGCGCCCGGCGGCGGCGCGCCCGGCGGCCAGGGTGGCGACGCGATCGGAGACCATGGCGGCGACGGTGGCGCGGACGGCGGCGGCCTCGCCGAGTTCCTCGGGCAGCGAGACCTGGCGCGTGACCTTCTCGGGCAGATGACCGTCCTCGCGGAAGGACCTGGACGTCCGCGCGACCTCGAGCGGCTGCCCCGACAAGAACGCCTGCCAGGTCGAAACGCCGGGCCAGGCCTCGGCCTCCTCGACCAGCCCGACCAGCCCCGCGGCGACCGGACTGGTCGCGACGTACACGATCGTGGCGATCGCGTCCTGGGGATGGGGCGGCTGTGGGTGAAGGAGACGGGCCTGGAGCGGCCGCGGCGGGCGGCGGCTCGATGGGGCGGGGGCGGTCAGAGGGGCTGGTAGGCGGCGGGGCCGGGGGTGCCGCGACCGGCGAACCAGCGGCGGGCGAGGGTGAGGTGGGCGCTGAAGGCGAAGGTGTGGTCGAGGTCGTCGGCGCCGAAGATGACGCCGCGCTCGAGGGCCTCGGGGCTCGGGACGAAGGGGGGCCAGGTGGTGGGATCGACGGGCGGGCAGGTGGCGAACAGGAGGATGCGATTGGGACGCGGGGAGCTGGAGACGGCGTCGAGGAGGGTGACGGTGGTGGGATCGATCGCGACCTGCACCTCCTCCTGCACCTCGCGGGCGGCGGCGTCTTGCCAGCGCTCGTGGGCCTCGATGAACCCGCCGACGAGGGCGAGCTTGCCGCGGCCGGGCTCGAGGCCACGGCGCACGACCAGGAGGCCGAGGCGATCGCCGACGACGACGGGGACCAGGGTGACGGCGACGGGCAGCGGATTGGCCCACACGACGGTGCGGCACTCGGGCTGGACGCACTGGCGCGGGTAGGCGTCGGTCGACGGGAACGCGGTGCCGCAGGCGTGGCAGAAGCGATCGATCGTCGCGGTCATCGACCCGAGGATATCACCGCCGCATCGGACGACTCGGAGGCCCGCTGCGACGCGGCCGGGCGGGCTCGTCCACGCGCGGGTCCTGGAGCACCGAACGGTTTGAGAGGCCTGCTGCGACGCGGCCGTAGGGGCACCTCCGGGCGTACGTCTGATGCTCGCTCGTCGTGTCGTCGACGACACTCCTCGCTGCGCTTCGGGCGTGCGCCGGAGCTGCCTCACACCTCCGCGTCTCGCGACGGCATTCAAGCCGTTCGGTGCTCGAGGCGCGCTCGCCGGATCGTGGACGGCCATGGTCGCTGGGCCTCGGGCGTGGGCCGGGAGCTGCCGCGCACGTCCACGGCCCGCGACGGCCTGCGCGGCCTTCGAGCGACTCGGTGCGCTCGCAGTGCGCGGAGCGCGGCGGCGGCGAGGCTCAGCCGGCCCAGGTGTAGGTGGTGCCGCGGGCCTTGCCGTGGGTGTGGACCTGGCCGGCGGCGATGAGGTCCTGGAGGGCGGCGCGGACGGCGGCGGGGGCGAGGCCGGTGGTCTGGGCGATGGCGGCGGCGGTGAGGCGGCCGTCGGATTGCTGGAGGGCGGCGACGACGAGGTCCTGGGCGGCGGGCTCGGGGGCGGCGCGCTCGCGACGCTCGAGGGCGTGCTGAAACAGCGGGCCGCTCTCGGCGGCCTGGGCCAGGGTGATGGGCGGCGCGGCGTAGGTCGGCGCGGGGGCGGCGGCGCGCGACCGACGCGCGACCGGAGCCTCCTCGGCCTTGGCGGCGCGGAGGCGTGCGAGCAAGACCTCCGCGGGCTCGTCCGCCGGATCTTGCGGGACGAGCTCGCCGCGGAAGGCCTTGGCGAGGGCGGCGCGTTCGGCGAGTTCAAAGGCGTCTCGGGCCGCCTTCGTGTGCCCTGCAAGTCCACTGGCGGCCTCGAGCAGTGCGCGGGTGAGGCCGACGAGCACATCTTGCTCTTCCCTCGGCGGCACAGGGAACGGAAGAGGTCGGAGGCGCTCGGACGTAAGGTGCGCGATATTCACGGTCTGGGAAGATGCGCGCTGGAACAGGCCAGTGAGCAGGTGGTGCATGAACACGAGCTGCGCGTACGCGGGCGACACAAGGGCGTCATGTGCGCGGAACCGATGAACCGTTGCCTGGATGCACAGGTCGTCTATTCCGCCGTGATAGATGGCGCTTTGGCCGACCTTCTCGGGGCTCTGTCCCTCGCTGAGGATGATGTCTCCGGGCTCAAGCCGGTACAGAGAGAGTTCCTTCGCATCGAACGGCATCTCCTTGAGATCATCCAAGTCGAGGCGATCGAGCTTCACGTTGGCGACTCGGATGTACTTCTTCAGCGCACGGCCTTCTTCGCCCGCGATGTATTCGCTATCGGCGCGGCGTCGGCCCAGTAGGACGTCGCCGACCGACTCGATGGTTGACCAGTGCCAACCGGCGGGTAGCGACGTTGGCGGCAGCGGGCTGCTGCCGCTCCTCGGCGAGGCTCGTCGTGTACTTCCGTTGTTGCGAGTTCGTGCGAAGTAGCGCTCAAGCAACGCGCTGGCCGGCTCGACGTCGGGGTTGGCGGCGCGCCAGTCGGCGGTGAGGTCGCCGCGGAAGGCGGCGGCGAGGATGGAGCGCTTGAGCTTGTCGATGAGCGCGGGGAGGCGTTCGAGGCGGGCCTTGGCGGCGCGGGTCTGCGCGAAGACCTCATCGAGCTTCGCGACGATGCGGCGCTGCTCATTGAGAGGCGCCACGCGAACTTCGACCCGCCGGATGTCATCCAGGCTGAGCCCCGCCTTCGTGGCGCCCTTGCGAAGTGCGACTAGCTTGCTGCGTCCAGGACCAGCGAGTTGCCAAGCGAGGAACTCGTTGCAGAGTCCGTTCTGCGGACGCGCCAGTGCGATGTGCTGGTTGACGTACGCCTCGCCGAGGTCGGGCGGGACGATCGCGACGCGTCCGATCTCCGCCGTGATCGATATCAGAATGTCGCCAGGCCGCAGTGCGGTGCGCGCTCCTTCCGCCCCACTTGGGGGCTGGACGCGCTGCACGTTGGCAAGACTGAGATCGATCGCCTGGTCCCGCATGTTGCCGATGCGAACGAACAGGGGGCCGACGTCCGAGTAGTGTTCGGCCCAGCCGCGCGACCCGCTAGTAACGACTCCGAAGAGGCGCCCTGCTTCGGCCTTGCTCCAGCCGTTCGGTAGCGCAGTCACACGCCCTCTGACGGCGCGCCTTGGGAGTCATTGCCCAGCAGCTCCTCCAGCGCGGCCAGATCCGCCAGCGCGCCCTCGAGCTCGCCGCGGATCTCCGCAGCGATCTCGGCCGGATCGCCCAGCGCGCTCTCGTCGTGGGCGTCGTCGTCTTTCAGCCAGGTCAGGTCGAGGTTGTCGTTGCGCTTGGCGATCTCGTCGCGGGTGAACGCGCGCCAGCGGCCCTCGGGCCCCTCGTCTTTGCGCTTGCTCTTGCCGCTCGGGTCCGCGCCGTAGGCGGCCACGAAGGGCCGCAGGTAGTCGGCGGTGAAGAGCGTGCGCTTGCCGAAGGCGGGAGCGTTGGTCCGCAGGTCGTGGACCCAGACCTTCTTGGTGTTGCCCTTCTCGGTCTGGCCGCGGGTGAAGAAGAGCACGTTGGTCTTCACGCCCTGGGCGTAGAAGATGCCCGTCGGCAACCGGAGGATCGTGTGCAGGTCGCACTTGTCCATCAGGTCGGCGCGGATCTCGCGGCCCTTGCCCTCCTCGAAGAGCACGTTGTCGGGCAGCACCACCGCGGCGCGGCCGCCGGGCACCAGGCCGCGGTAGATGTGCTGGAGGAACATGAGCTGCTTGTTCGACGTCTGGTAGGTGAGGTCGGTGCGGCTGCCGCCGCCGGCGCCCTTCTTGGTGCCAAAGGGCGGGTTGGTCAGGATCACGTGGGCCTTGGGCAGCTTCTCGCCGTCGGCGGACAGCGCGTCGCCGATGCGCACGGCGCCCTCGCCCACGCCCTCGATGTCGTGGAGCATGCAGTTCATGAGCGCCAGGCGTCGGGTCTCCGGCACCAGCTCGATGCCCACGAAGGCCTTGGTCTTCTGGAACTCCTGCGCGGTCACGCCCAGCGTGAAGTGGTCGTCGGTGTGCCGCTTCACGTAGGTGTCGGCCGCGATCAGGAAGCCCGCCGTCCCGGCCGCCGGGTCCTGCACGATCTCGCCGGCCTGCGGCTTCATCACCTCGACCATCGCCTCGATCAGCGGGCGCGGCGTGAAGTACTGGCCGGCCCCGCTCTTGGTCTCGCTGGCGTTCTTCTCGAGGAGCCCCTCGTACATCGCGCCCAGGCCGTCGGTCTTGGCCGAGAACCAGTTGAGGTCGTCGATCGCGCCGACGAGCTGGGTCACGAAGCGCGGCTCGCGCAGCGCGGTCTGGGCGCCGGTGTAGATGGCCTTGACCAGCGGGTCCTTGGCCCGACCCAGTTTGAGCAGCATCGCCTTGTAGGCGTCGAGCTGATCGCCGCCGGGCGGCAGCGCCTTCAGATCGTCCCAGTGACAGCCGGCGGGCAGGCGACCGTCCTTCTCGGTCTCCTTGGCCATCTTCAGGAACAAGAGCAGCGTCAGCTCGGTGACGTACTGGTGATACGAGATGCCGCCGTCGCGGAGGAGGTGGCAGAGGTTCCAGAGCTTGGTGACGATGTCGCCGGTCGAGGTCACGTACTACGCTGCCCTTTCGTCGTTCCAGACCTCGTCGCCGAGGTCGTCCATCACTTGCTTGAGCCGGCCGCCGAGGGCCTGATCGACGCCCTTCCAGCCGCCGGCGTTGGCGAAGGCGCCCTTGCGGAAGGCGTCCTCGTCGACCACGGTCTCGAGCTTCATCTGCTCGGCGATGCGCTCGAGCCACCGCCTCTGCGGGTTGGTCCAGGTGCCGGTGGCCAGCACCTTGGCGACCGCGCGGTCGACGCGCTGGGCGTAGGGCACGAGCGGCGAGCCCAGCGCGCGCTGGCGGATGAACCCGATGATCGTCGCGGCGATGTCCTGGTTCTTCCAGTCCTTCCACGCCCGCTTGACGCTGGTCGGGGAGAAGCCGGCGGCGGTGAGCTTGGCCGAGAGCTCGGCGAGCTGGGCCCGGGTCAGGTCGCGCGGGCGGGTGCACACCACGCGCAGCGCGTCGAGCTGGTTGCGGTGGTCCTCGACGAAGCGGGTGAAGGCCTCGAGGTAGTCCTCGGGGCGGGTCTTGCCGTGGCCGTAGTCGTGCTCGACGGCGATCACCTCGTCGGCGTGGGGCGCGATGATCGCGGTCTTGCCGGTGCCGGGCGGCGCCGACAGGCGGTCGAGGAGCGGCACCAGCTCGGGCTTGGCGGTGAAGAGCGCGATCGCGCCGGCGGTGCCGGCGGTGTGCAGCACCTGGGGCAGCTCGGCGAGGGGCGCGCCGAGGGTGGCCTCGAGGGACTCGATGGTGGCGGCCAGGTCCTCGCTCGGCGTGGCCTTGGCGATGCGGCGGACCACGCGGCGCAGGCGCTCGACCACGTCGCGCAGGACCTCGTCGGCGTGGCTGCGGCCGGCGTCGTGGCCGGCGGCGGTGAGGGCGCGCGGATCGAGGAGCTCGGTCACCAGCTCGCGGGTGGTGCGGCTGACGTTCTTGACCAGCGGCTTCATCTCCGAGACCGGCGCCAGCACGTCGTACAGGCCGACCGCGTCGTAGATGTGGAAGGCCTCCTTGCCGATCTCGGGGCACAGCCGGGTGGCGCGGCCCAGCATCTGGTCGTAGAGGATGCGGCTCCGGATCCGGCGCAGGAAGACGATGTTCGAGACCCGCGGCACGTCGACGCCGGTCGACAGCAGGTCGACGGTGACCGCGATCTTCGGCAGCGCCTCGTTCTTGAAGCGCGCGATGGCGTCGTCGACGCGATCGGTGGCGCCGGTGATCTTCTGGACCACGGCGTCGTCGATCGGACCCCAGGCCGCGGTCAGCGCGGCCTTGAGGATGGGGACCAGGCGCTCGGCGTGGTCGTCGTCGACGCAGAACACGATGGTCTTGGCCTCGCCGTGGGGGTCGAGGTGCTGGGCCAGCTCCTCGGCGACGGCGCGGTTGAAGCCATCGGTGATGACGGTGCGGTTGAAGCTCGCGACGTCGAACGCGAGCTCGTCGGGCAAGAGCGCGAGCTGGGTCTCGCCGCGGCCAAGGTAGGTCTCGACCTCGGCGCCCTTCTCGAACGTGATGCCGTACTTCGCCAGCCGGGTCGTGATGCGCACCGGCGGCTCATGATCGACCAGCCAGCCATCGGCGACCGCCTGGGGGTAGCTGTAGACGAAGACCGGCGCGCCGAAGATCTCCAGGGTGTGCTGGGCCGGAGTCGCGGTGAGGCCGATCTTCACGGCGTCGAAGTGATCGAGCACGCGGCGGTAGGTCGAGACGTAGTCCTCGAAGCCGCGCAGCTCTTGCTCGCCCTCGGTCATCTCGCGATCGAGGGTGTAGCCGCGGTGGCTCTCGTCGATGATGACGCAGTCGTAGCGATCGATCGGGACCGGGGGCTCGTCGGGCGACGACCACAGGATGCGCTTGACCATGCCCTGCACGGTGGCGACGTGGACCATGGTCTCCTTGGCCGGGGTGGCGCCGGCCAGGCCCATGACGTCGTAGTTCTGGGCGAAGGTCTGCAGGTTCTCGAGGCGCACCTCGTGGAAGGCATCGTAGGCCTGCTTGCCGAGGGTGCCGCGATCGACGAGGAACAAGACGCGGCGGAACCGCTGGCTCTTGAGCAGGCGATGGATGAGGCCGATGACCGTGCGGGTCTTGCCGGTGCCGGTGGCCATCGCGACCAGGAGCGCGCGCTGGCCGCGGCCGAGGGCGGCCTCGACGGCGGTGATGGCGCGGACCTGGTAGGACCGCAGGTCGAGGGCCTGCTGGAGGGCGTCGGTCGGCTCGGCGGCGAGCTTGGCCTGGGCGGCGGCGGGATCGTGGGCGCGCAGGTGGAGCAGCGCCTCGGGGGTGTGCCAGCCGGTCAGCGCGCGCGGGTGGTTGGTCGGGTGACGCGCGTCGAGGAACCACACGCCGCTCTCGGTCTCGAGCTGGCGCAGGTACGGGCGGCCGTTGGTCGCGTACAGGAACGGCACGTGGTAGCGGTCGGCGGTGGCGCTGCCGGTGGCGGCCAGCGTGGTCGACCAGCTCATCGGGCCTTCGGCGGCGTGGTCGGCGAGCGGCGGTGACAGGGTCGCGGCGAGGCCACGGGCGTAGCGCTTGGACTGCTCGAGCGTCGACGGGACCTTCTTGCCCTGCTTCTTGGCCTCGACGACGGCGTAGGGGACCAGGCCGATGAACAAGACGTAGTCGGCGCTGCCCTTGCCGTCGGCCTTGGTCCAGGTCGGCACCTCGGCGATCGCGCGGTGCTTGCCCTTCTCGGGGCGGGCGCCTGCGGCCCAGCGCAGCGCGCGGCTGTCGACCTCCCAGCCGGCGTCGCGGAGCTGGGCGTCGATGAGCACGCGGGTCTCGGCCTCGTCGAGCTCGGTGGCCTTGGCGGCGGCGGCGGACTGCTCGACGATGCGCTCGGTGGTCCCGGTGGGGGCCCGGGCGGCCTCGGCGGCGGCGGCCTCGACGAGCGCGGCCTGCGCGGCGGCGGCCTGCGTGAGGTCCTGCTCGTAGGCGTGGGCCAGCGTCTCCCATTCGCGGCGCTCGGCCTCGGCGGCGGCGCGCAGCGCGGCCTCCTCGTCGCGGCGCGCGGCCTCGGCCTCGAGGAGGAGCCGGGCCTTGTCGGCGTCGGCCTTGTGGGCGTCGGCCTCGGCCCGCGCCTTGGCCGCTTCGTCCCGGAGCGCGCGCAGGGTCGCGGTCGGGTCGGGCGGCGGCTGGTAGACCGGTGGCTTCCACGCGGTGCGGGCGTGGCTGTCGCCGAACGTGCGGTGGAACCAGCAGGCGAGCTTGAAGCCGACCTGCAGGCCGTTCAGGGCGTCCTGGTGATTGCCGACGAAGTCGTGGTTCGCCTTGTTCCCGGCCTTGCGCAGCACGTGGAAGATCTCGGCGATCTGATCGCGGACGATGCCGCGCTGCTCGAGGAGCCGCAGCAGATCGATCTGGTTGACCGCGCCGTCGCGCCCGTCGGGCATGAGGTTGGCGCGCGCCGCGGCGTAGCGCGCGAAGGCCTCGGCGAGCTGGCGCAGCGACACCAGGGTCAAGCTCGGATCGATCGCCAGCGTGCGCTCGGCCGCGGTGGCGAGGCGCAGGTACAGCGGCCCGTAGGGCGCGAGGAAGGCGAAGCTGGAGGCGGGGCTGTCCATGGCCGACGCGAGGCGGCAGTGTATCGCGGCGGCGCCGGCCCGGGCGGTCGGGCGCGGCGCCGGAGGGTCACCCCGGGCCGGCGAGGCGCGAGGAGCGCGACCGCGGGGCGGCTTGTCGAGGGCGCGCCTCGAAGGGCATGTTCGGCGGATGGCACCGCCGACGCCGGCCGAGCTCGACGCCCACCGCCCGGCGTTGACCGGGCACGGCTATCGCATGTTGGGTTCGGCGAGCGACGCCGAGGACGCGGTCCAGGAGACCTTGCTGCGCGCGTGGCGCGCGGCCGAGCGGTTCGAGGGGCGCGCGGCGCTGCGCACGTGGCTCTATCGGATCGCCACCAACGTCTGCCTCGACCTGCTGGGCGCCGACGCGCGGCGGGTGCGGCCCTACGAGCTGGGCGCGGCGATGGCCCTCGACGCCCCGGACCTGACCCAGCTCCCGGCCGAGCGCTGGGTCGAGCCGATCGCCGACGCGCGGGTGATCGACGCCGACGCCGGCCCCGGTGAGCGAGCGCTGGCGCGCGAGCGCGTCCGCCTGGCGTTCGTGGCGGCGCTCCAGCACCTGCCGCCGCGCCAGCGCGCCGCGCTCCTGTTGATGGAGGCCGGCGGGCTGTCGGTCGAGGAGGTCGCGGCGACGCTCGACACGACGGTGGCGGCGGTGAACAGCGCGCTACAGCGCGCGCGGGCGACCCTGGCGTCGCGCGCCGCCGAGGCCGACGCCGCGTCGACGCCGGCCGACGCTGGGCTCGTGGATCGCTTCGTCTTGGCGTTCGAGCGCTACGACCTCGACGCGCTGGCTCGGCTCCTGTGCGAGGACGCCAGGCAGAACATGCCGCCGTACCGCATGTGGCTGCAGGGGCGCGCGACGATCGCGGCCTGGATGGCCGGGCCCGGCGCGGGTTGCCGCGGGTCGCGGCTGGTGGTCGGGCACGCCTGCGGTGGCCTGGCCCTGGCCCAGTATCGGCGCGCGGCCGAGGTGCCGCGCGGCGGGCCCGAGGGTGGTCACGCGGCCTGGGCGTTGATCGTGCTGGAGGCCCGGGGCGGGGAGGCGAGGGGTGGCGAGGCCCGGGGTGGAGAGATCGCCGGGTTGACGTATTTCCTCGACGTCGAGCGCGCGTTCCCGCAGCTCGGGCTGCCGCTGGGCCTCGCCCCGGGGGCGCCGGCCCCCGCCGACGGTCCGTTCTTTTTGCCGCCGGACCGATGAGTTTCGGCGCGGCGACCGGTCGAACGGACAGAACCTCATTTTTGGAGCCACTCGATGTCCCTGACCCGCCCTCGCAAGGTCTTCGTCAACCTCCCGGTCGATGACCTGCCCCGCGCCAAGGCGTTCTTCGCCCACCTCGGCTTCGCGTTCAACGCCCAGTTCACCGATGACAACGCCGCCTGCATGATCCTCAGCGACGAGGGGTACGTGATGCTCCTGCGGCGCGAGTTCTTCCGCGGCTTCACCCAGCGAGCGGTGGCCGACGCGTCGTCGCCGACCGAGGTCTTGATCGCGCTGTCGTGCGACAGCCGAGCCGAGGTCGATCAGCTCGTCGAGCTCGCGCTGGCCCACGGGGGCACGGCGGCGATGCTAGCGATGGACCACGGCTTCATGTACGCGCGCTCGTTCTACGATCCGGACGGCCACCACTGGGAGGTCCTGTGGATGGACCCGGCCCACGTGCAGCCGACCTGACGCGAACGGCGCCCGCCGGCGCCGGTCAGAACAGCCGAGCCAGGACGTCGCCGGCGCGCACCGCCTCGGGGCCCGCGCCGCCGACGGCGTCGAGGACGGCGCGCAGGTCACCGCCGGTGGCGATGGCGGCGTCGAGGGCCTCGCGGCGATGGTGGGCGACGGCGACGAGCTCGCACCGGGCGTGACCCTGAGCGACGCACCGGACCTCGCGCATGGCCAGCGGGCGGCCCGAGGCGTGGGCGAGGAGCGCGCGCACGACGCCGCCGAGGAGCTGACAGCGCGGCTCGGCGCTGGCGCCGGCGGCCTCGGCCAGGGCCGAGCGCTCGAGGGTGATCACGGCGACGCCGCGCGCGACCGCGGCGGCCGAGGACACGTCGATGCGGACCTGGCCCCAGCCGTCTTGCTCGAGGTACGCGCTCACGAGCGCCATGGCCTCGTCGAGGGGCAGGTCGGCGAGCCGGCGATCGCGGCGCTCGAGGAGCTCGGCGTCGAGATCGATCGCGGCCAGGCGGCCCCAGCGCAGGCCCCACTCGGCGGCGAACAGGCTCCAGCCCTGGGGCGCGATCTTGTCCCAGGTCAGGCGCAGCGCGCGCAGCGCCGCGACCGGCAACACGACCACGCGCTGCTCGCCGTCGTCGCGGCGGATGCCCAGCGCGTCCTCGCCCGGGACCAGCTCGGCCTGGCGCGGCGCCGCGACGGGCGCGAAGGCCGGCCGCGGCGGGCGGAAGCGCAGGCGGTTGATGCACAGGTAGAAGCGGCCCGGGGTCGGCGCGCGCACCAGCTCGACGTCGACCTCCTGGGCGCCGAACTTGAAGTCGAAGACGTAGGGGAACGACAGGCGCGGCTCGCCGCCGCGGACGAAGGCCGTGAACCGCCCGAGGAACTCCGGGGTCGCGGTGCACGGCGCGATCTCCTTGAAGAACCCGCGGCCGAGGACCTTGCTGCGGTCGAGGCGGGCCAGCCGCGCCTCGGCCAGGTTGTAGCGGAGGATCGTGCCGCTGGCGTCGAGGCACACGACGCCGAAGGGCACCTCGTCGAGCTGCGCGTCGTCGTAGCGGTCGAGGGCCAGGAGATCGATGCCGGCCTCGGTCAGGCCGGCGATGGGCGGCGCGATGGTCACGCAGCTGAGACGCCGCCGGGCGCGCCCGGTTACTGCGAGGCGGGTTGGCTGGCCGGGGGCGGGATCGAGGTCGGGGGCGGGATCGAGGTCGGGGGCGGGGTCGGGGCGTTGCGCGATCTGGACGCGTTGCGCGATCTGGCTGCCGAGCTGCCGACCGGGTTGCGCGATCCGGACCGAGGGCGGCCGCGGCGCGCGATCGCCGGGGGAGCGCGCGCGGCACGGCGATGGCAAGGCGCGGCCGGTATGCGAAGGACCTCTGCGATCTTGGCCGCGCTGGCCGCGCTGGCGCTCGCCGCGTGTGGTGTCGAAGCACCCGCGCCGGCCACGCCCGACGCCGCCGGCTTGACCTCTGTCGATCCGCCGGGGGCCGCGGCGCCCGAGCTGGTTCCGGGCGAGCTCCTCGTCGAACTCACCGCCGCGCCACCGCTCGGACAGCCGCTGGTCCTCGGCGGCGTCGAGGTCACCCCGGTGTATCGCTTCGTCGGCGGCGCGTACCTGGTGCGGCTGACCGCGCTCGACCGCGCGCGGGTGGCGCTCGATCCGCACAGCGCGGTGGCGACCACCGAGGCGGCGCGGGCCGCGGTCGCGGTCGATCCGTCGGTGCGGCGGGTGTCGGTCGGCGCCGCGGTCGCGCTGTCGGCCGAGGTGTCGGATCCGGTCGCGCCGTTTCAGAGCTGGCACTACGGCCAGGTGCATGTCCCGCTGGCGTGGGACGTGACGATGGGCTCGCCATCGGTGCGCCTGGCGGCGATCGACACCGGCCAGACCGCCCACCCCGACCTGACGTGGTCGCCGGGCTGGGACGCGGTCGACGACGACGCCGATCCGACCAACCCGTTCACGTACCACCACGGCACGATGGTCGCGGGGTTGATGGCGGCGCGGGCCAACAACGGGCGCGGCGGCGCCGGCGTGTGCAATGGCTGCTCGATCCGCGCGCTGCGCGCCGGGATCTGGACGACGTTGGGCCCCCGGGTCTCGCTTCCGGCCGCGGCCGTGGCCCTCGAGCGCGCGGCCGGGACCATCGACGGCGTTGCCGGCCCGCGCACCGTCGACGTGGTCAACCTCAGCTTCAACACCATGACGTTCCGCTGCACCGATACCGATCTCGACGTCGAGGCGTTCCGCGACGCCGTGGCGCTCGCGCGGACCCGGGGCGTCGTGGTCGTGGTGTCGGCGGGCAACTTCGGGCCGGGCGTCACCGGCGCGATCTTCCCGGCCGACTGCCCCGACGTGATCGCGGTCGCGGCCTCGGCCGAGCAGAATCAGATCCCTGGCTATACCAGCCGCGGTCCGGGCGTCGATCTGGTGGCGCCCGGTGGCGGCTTCGCCGACGGCGTGTCGAGCATGTTCGGCGCCGACGTGACCACGGAGACGACCGCGCCGTGCCCGCGGATCCCGGGGGACAGTGACCCCTACGTCGGCGAGCAGGGCATCGTGTCGAGCTGGTCGGTGGCGCGGAGCGGGCCGACGCTGGTCGCGGGCGATCACTGCTACCGCCGCTCGGCCGGCACGTCCTACGCGGCGCCCCACGTCGCTGGCGTGGCCGGGCTGATGCTGAGCGTACGTCCGAGCCTGACGCCGGTCCAGGTCGAGGCGCTCCTCAAGCTGACCGCCGGCGCGCCGGATCCGTGGTGGGGGCTGCAGTGCCCGAACGACGCCGAGTGCGGCGCCGGCCAGCTCCACGCCCAGAGCGCGGTCCTCGCCGCGAGCACCAGCGGCCCGATCGCCGCCGCCAGCCCGGGGCATCTGCAGTTCGGGACGGTGACCGCGCCGACGACGCTCGACCTGAGCATCCAAAACGTCGGCTTCGCGACCTTGGCGCGCACGACCGCGGCGATGGAGCTGCGGGGCGACGCCGCGTTCTCCTTCGGCTACGCCAGCGGCGCGTGTACCAGCGGCACGAGCTGCGGGCGGACGTTCTCGGTGCCGGTCGGCGGCGCCGCCACGGTGTCGATCCGCTGCGCGCCGGGGGGCGGCGGGGGACTGCGGTCAGCGATGTTGATCGTGCCGACGACCTCGGTCGGGGAGCTGCGCGTGCCGCTGTGGTGTACCCCAACCGGTGCGCCGAACGTCACCGCGGCGCCGACCAGCCTGGCGTTCGGCGACGTGCGCGTGGGCAGCAGCCGCGACCTGACCGTGACGCTGACCAACACCGGCTCTGCGCCGGCGACCGTGACCGGGGCGACCGTGACCGGGACCGGGTTCAGCCGCGTGACCGCGGCGCCGACGACGATCGCGGCCGGCGGCGCGGCGATCGTGACGGTGCGGTGCGCGCCGACCGCGCGCGGCGTCCTGACCGGGACCCTGGCGGTGGCCAGCGACGGCGGCAACCCGACCGTGGCGCTGTCGTGCCGCGGCGTCGCGCCGATCGTCACTGCGGCGCCGACCAGCCTGGCGTTCGGCGACGTGCGGGTGGGCAGCAGCCGCGACCTGAACGTGACGGTCACCAACAGCGGCGACGCGCCGGCGACCGTGACCGGGGCGACCGTGACCGGGACCGGGTTCAGCCGCGTGACTGCGGCGCCGACGACGATCGCGGCCGGCGGCGCGGCGATCGTGACGGTGCGGTGCGCGCCGACCGCGCGCGGCGCGCTGACCGGGACCCTGGCGGTGGCCAGCGACGGCGGCAACCCGACCGTGGCGCTGTCGTGCCGCGGCGTCGCGCCGATCGTCACTGCGGCGCCGATCAGCTTGGCGTTCGGCGACGTCCTGGTGGGCAGCAGCCGCGACCTGAACGTGACGGTCACCAACAGCGGCGACGCGCCGGCGACCGTGACCGGGGCGACCGTGACCGGGACCGGGTTCAGCCGCGTGACCGTGGCGCCGACGACGATCGCGGCCGGCGGCGCGGCGATCGTGACGGTGCGGTGCACGCCGACCGCGCGCGGCGCGCTGACCGGGACCCTGGCGGTGGCCAGCGACGGCGGCAACCCGACCGTGGCGCTGTCGTGCCGCGGCGTCGCGCCGATCCTGGCGGCCTCGCCGAGCGCGGTCGACTTCGGCGACGTGCCGGTCGGCGACAGCGGCTATCGCTCGCTGGTGGTCACCAACGTCGGTGACGCCGCGACCGTGGTCAGCGGCGCGACCGACCCCGGGCGACCGTTCACGGTTGACGTTTGGTCTGAGATCCTGGCCCCGGGCCAAAGCACGTTCGCGGACCTGTACTGCGCGCCGACCACGGTCGGGACGTTCACCGCGAGGGTGACGATCGTCGGCAGCGGCGGCGCGTCGCGCACCGTGCCGCTGTCGTGCCGCGGTGTCGCGCCGGTGGTGTCGACCGCGACGACCCTCGGCTTCAGCGATCTGCTGGTCGGCCAGGCCGAGACACGGCAGCTCGGCGTCACCAACACCGGCACCGCGCCGCTGATCCTCCACGGGGTCACGGTCAGCGGCGCCGCGTTCACCGGTGGCCTGGGCTCCCCGATCACCGTACCGCCGGGCGCGAGTACCGCGCTCGCGGTGACCTGCACGCCGCCCGCGGCCGGCGAGCACCTCGGGACCTTGACCCTCCAGCACAACGCCCCCGGCGGCGTCACCACGGTGGCGCTCACCTGTCGCGGGTTCGCCGGGCGGCTGACCTGGCACAGCGATCCGATCTACTTGACGCCGGGCCAGTGGACGCCGGTCACCGTCGAGAATACCGGCGTCGGACCACTCGCGATCTGGAGCGTCGCCTTCAGCGAGAACGGCTTCGAGACCGCGCCGATGATCCTGCCGTGGGTGTTGGCGCCGGGCGAGACCTTGACGTGGAACGCGACCTGTACCGGCAAGGAGATCTGGTCCAAGCACTACGCGGTCCACGACGGCCTCAGCACTGGCTCGGCGCTCGCCGAGTGCGGTACCTGGTGGCCGTGGGACCCACCGCCGGTCGAGATGTCCTCGGTCGAGCCAGCCCCCTTGGAGCAGTAGTCGGTCGGCCGGGGGCGGCCGGTCGCGCCGCGTGCCAGCAGCGAGCGCTTCGTCGTACGCTGCGCGCGATGCGCGCGTTCGTCGTGACCTGCCCGCGTTGCGGTGCCAACCTGCCGATCAGTGAGCCGCGGCCGACCGTGGTGTGCGCGTACTGCGGCGCCGAGGCGCGGGTGCAGCAGCGGTCGCGGGTGTGGCAGGTGCCGCAGGCGCCGCCGCCGGGCCCGCTGCCGGTGGCGCGGCAGCGGATCTCGAAGCTCGTCTACCTGTGGCCGGTGGCCATCGCGCTGGGCGTCGGCGCTAGCCTGCTGGCGACCCGGCGGTTCCAGGGCATGGCCGAGGAGCAGTCGCGGCGAGCGGCCGGGGTGGCCAAGGACGGCATGTCGTGGGGCGGCGGCGCGCCAGTCTTGGCCGACGTCGACGGCGATGGCGTCGGCGATCCCATCGGCCTGACCCGGTACATCTTCGATCAAGATCAGCTCGAGCTGGCGGCGTTTTCAGGGGTCGACGGTCGTCGCTTGTGGCGCGGGCCGCGGCTGGGCACGTTCTCGCAGTGGGTGCAGGCGCGGGTCGCGGCGCGCGGCGATCTGGTCGCGCTGTTCGGCGACGACGGCACCGTGACGGCCTTCGATCGCGCCAATGGCCAGCAGCGCTGGCGGCTCGGGTTGGGTGAGAAGCTCGACGAGGTGTGCGCTGGGCTGGGCGCCGATGAGTTGGTGGTCGCCACCGTCGACGAGCGCTGGCACCGCCTGGCTGACGGCGCGGCCACGGCGACCGCCGCGCTCCGCGTGCTGCACCGCAGCGGCGCCAAGCCCGACGATGCGGTCGCGCGGTTTCGCGCTGCCGCCGCCGAGGCGCCCGGCGACCTGTGCCTGCCGATCGACAACCACACCTGGTCGCGGCCGGCGGGCCTGCTGCGCATCGACTCGTGGTCGAGGCTGCCCGCGATCGCCGGCATGGAGGTCGCGCAGCTCGTGCGACGGCCGGGCGGCCCGATCGTCGCGACCGGCTACAAGACCCCCGGCACCCGGGTGCCGATGGTGGCCGCTCTCGACGGCCCGCGTGCGCGCTGGTCAGTCGAGGTGCCGTCGGTCGATCGCCTCGCGGCCTCGGTCGAAGACAAGGCAATCGGCCTGTCGAACGACGCCGTGTTCGTCGCCTACCAGCGCGCCTCGGACGCGCCGGTGCGCGTGGTCGCGTTCGCGCTGGCCGACGGCGCGCGGCGGTGGGAGGTCGACCTGCCGAGGGGGCGCATGCTCGAGCGCGTCGAGGCGTTAGTGCCGACCGGCGACGTCGTGCTGATCGCCACCAGCATGCACCTCGTAGCGCTCGCGCAGGTCGATGGCCGCGAGCGCTATCGCATCGGCGGCCGCAGTCCATGAGGAGTCACCGCCGCTGCGGCGCCGCCGGGCGCGCTCGGTTACTGCGGGGCGGGTTGGGTGGTGATGGCAGCGTCGGGCGCGACCGGACCGATCTCGGGGCACTCGCCGCGGTACAGGGCCCACTGATCGCACTCCTTGCCATCCTTCAGGCACCAGCCGGCCTCGCCACCTTCGCTCGGGCGGTTCTCGGTGGTGCCCCCGAGCTGCTCGCAGTAGACGGCCGCCGGGTTGGCGACCATGGTGGTCGGCTCGCCGCCGGTGGTCGGGGTGGTCGAGGTCGCGGAGGGCTTGGAGGAGCCGCCGCAGGCGGCGAGCGACAGGAGCGCGAAGGCGAGGAGCTTCATCATGGCGGCGAGGATACGTCGGACCGTTCGCTTCGCCATTCGCCGTGCGTCACGCGCGGTCGATCTGGACCTGGAAGCAATTCCACTGCGAGCGGACGTGGACGTAGGCGACCTCGGGGTCGGCGAGGATGGCGCGGGCGCGCGCGGCGATGGTCGGTCCGTCGATGACCGCGCCGGTCGGGTAGACGATGCGATCGTCCTGGTCGTAGCCGCGGATCAAGGCCGGCGTCAGGTACGCGAACCACGGCGGGAGGTGGTCGCCGCGGTAGCGCGCGCACGGCTCGGCGTGCAGGAACACCGGGCCGACCTCGGCGTAGGGCTGGACCGTCGAGAACGGTCGGTAGCCGACGATCAACATCGGCGCGCCCGGGGCGATCAGGTCGAGGCAATGACGACACGGGTTGCGCCCGCCTCGGGCCACGGTGGGGACCGCGGGTTGTTGGTTGGCGTCGAGCCCGCCGCGGCGGAGCTGGTCGACGGTCTCGGTGGCGAGGCCTTGGATGAGGAGCGACAT
Source organism: Kofleriaceae bacterium (assembly GCA_018057825.1). Lineage (GTDB taxonomy): Bacteria > Myxococcota_A > Polyangia > Haliangiales > Haliangiaceae > UBA2376. The sequence continues at coordinate 254,122 of JAGPCY010000006.1, forward strand.
GCCGCGACGTCATCACGGTCGTCGGCGCGGCGCTGGCCGGTTCCGGACTCGGCAGTGAGCGCGGTGATCAGAAGCTGAGGCCGAGAGCGAGGCGGAGGCGGAGGCGGAGACCGAGGCCGAGACCGAGACCGAGACCGAGGCCGAGAGCGAGGCCGAGAGCGAGGCGGAGGTGGGGTGGAGGGGCCCGCTACCGGCATCCGCGGGGGGCGACGTTGGCCGGGAAGGCGCCCTCGACGTTGCCGGCCGGCTCGTAGTTGCACACCCAGAGGTCCAGCCCGCGGCAGGTGACCGTGGCGCAGCCGATCGCCTGCGTGTCCTTCCAGACGACCTGCGTGAAGTGGCCGGTCTTCATCGAGAAGCCGGGTCGTTTCCAGTCGTACAGCGCCGCTTCGTCGGCCCACATCGCGACCACCGCGTCGGCGTCGAGGGCGCCGGTGGTGCCGGCCGCGAGGTTCTCGCCGTACGCGGTCGACGAGTGGGCGAAGGCGCAGCCGTCGGCGGCGAGCTGCCGGGCCCAGGCGGTGGCCTCGGCCTCGAGGGCCGGCGACCACACCAGGTCCGGCGCGCAGTGCTCGGCGCGCACGCGGTTGTGGGCCACGACGATCGGCCGCTCGGGGGCGGCCGGCGCCGGCTCGCCGGCCGGCTCCTCCCACGGCTGCGCGGCCGCCTCGGTCCCCGACGGTGAGGCCGCGGCCTCCGACGGCTCGACCGCGGCCCCGGCGGGCGACTGCGACGGCGCGGGACAAGCCGACGCCGCCATCGACAAGAGCGCGACCACGAGGTTGCGACGACGCATCGTCCCCAGCATGCCACGGCGCGGTCGAGCACGCGTCTCGGCCGGCGCGGCCGCGCGCCTCACGGGACCGTGACGTCGACGGTGGTGGTGCCGTCGGCGCCGGCGATGTCGACGCAGTGCCGAGGGACGATCTGGTCGCCCGCGTAGACCGTGACCTGGTACGTGCCGGGGGTGATGCTCAGCATCACGTAGCCGCCCTTGGTGTCGGTGAGCTGGTTCTGCACGATCTCGCCGTCCCGGCTGAGCGCCACGTTCGCGCCCGGGAGCGGCGCGCCGGTCGCCGAGCTGACCACGCCGATCAACGTGCCGCTGCCGTCGGTCGCGCCGGCGAAGGCCGAGCACGCCGGGCCCGGGGGCGGCGGCGGCAAGGCCAGGCGGGGGTCCGGCGCCTCGTCGGCGTGCAGCTCGGCGATGCACGCGTCCCCCATCGCGGCGGTCTTCGCCTTGAGCAGACACCCGAAGGTCGCGTCGGGCAGATCGTTCACCCAGGCCAGATACTCGGCGTCGCCGCAGCGCTCGGCGACGAAGGCGTCGAGGTCGCGGGTCTGGTCCGAGGTCGGCGCGCCGGCGCCGTTCTCCGCGGCGAGGGCGGCGACGGTGTGGCGGACCAGGCGTTCGCAGTCGGACGCCGTCCGCTGGCCGCGCGGGGTCACGCTGCCCTTGCCGCCGCACGCCGCCACCAGGAGGATCGAGGCCACCACCGCTCGCGAAGTCAGCATCGCCGTGACGGTACGGCGCCGGCCCGTGCCGTGCCACCCGGCGTGGCGGCGATCACCGTGGGCTTCGTCTCCGTCTCCACTCGGTCTCGGTCTCGGTCTCGGTCTCGGCCTCGGTCTCGGTCTCCGTCTCGGTCTCGGCCTCGGTCTCGCCTCGGTCTCGGCCTCGGCCTCGGTCTCCGCCTCGGTCTCGGCCTCCGTCTCGGTCTCGGCCTCCGTCTCGGTCTCGGCCTCGGTCTCCGCCCCAGACGGCCCCAGGAAAGGCGACAATCCCCGGATGCCGACTCACGATGACGCCGATGACTGGATCGACCTCGGCGCGCTCGAGGCGCTCCGCGCGACGCCGCTGCAGCAGCTAACGGTTGGCCGCACGAAGCTCGCGCTGTCGTACCGCGACGGCGAGTTCGCCGCGATCTCCGGCGTCTGCAACCACGCCGGGGGGCCGCTCGGCGACGGCACCCTCGAGGGCGACTACGTCGTGTGTCCCTGGCACGGCTGGAAGTTCCATCGCGTGACCGGCGCCGGCGAGCCCGGCTTCGAGGCCGACCAGGTGCCGCGGTACGAGCTGCGCGAAGACGGCGGTCGGCTGTGGGCGCGGCGCACGCCGATCGTCGCGCGCAAGAAGGCGCCACATCCGAAGCATCCCCTCGATCGGCCCGTCGACCGCGCCCCCGGTGGCCTGCGGGTCCTCGGCATCTCGACGACGAGCATGGATCTGGTGCGCCCGCGCTACTCCACGTCCGACGCGCTCTTGACGACGGCGCTCGACCACGCCGCCGCGGCCGGGCGCGAGACTCGCCTCATCCGCCTGCGCGACCTGTCGTTCCGCCACTGCGAGGGCTACTACTCGAAGAGCGCCCAGGCCTGCACCTGGCCGTGCTCGATCACGCAGATGGATCCGACCGATCAGATGGATCAGGTCTACGAGGCGTTCGTGTTCTGGGCCGACGTCGTGGTGATCGCGTTGCCGATCCGCTGGGGCGTCGCCAGCTCGCTCTACTTCAAGATGGCCGAGCGCCTCAACTGCGTGCAGAACCAGATCACGATCCGCGATCGGGTCATGCTCAAGCGCAAGGTCGCCTCGTTCATCATCACCGGCGGGCAGGACAACGTCCAAGGCGTCGCCGGCCAGGCGTTGACCTTCTTCTCCGAGCTCGGTTGCCAGTTCCCGCAGTTCCCGTACATCGCGCACTCGCGCGGCTGGTCGGCCGAGGACATGGAGAACAACGTCGCCTACGTGAAGGCCTCGACCGAGCTGCACGAGGCCGCCCGCGAGCTGGTCGAGCGGGCCTGCGATCGCGCGCGCCAGGTGGTCGGCGACGCCGCCGACCGCGACATGGTGCGGGCCGGGCGCAAGGCCGGCGCGCCGCGGGCGCCCGCCGACGAGTGAGCGCGGCCCGCTGGCGCCACACGGCCGTGGCTAGCTAAACTCGGTCACCGGCACGAGCGGCAGGCCCTCGGCGCAGCCGGCGCAGGTGGCGGCGCCCGGGATGACCTCGCGCCAGCGCGCGATCGTCAGGTAGTGGCCGGGCAGGCCGCGCTGGTTGCACCACGCGGCGAAGGTCTCGGCGCCGACGACCGCGAACAGGAGCACGCCGAGCGGTTCGGCGCCGGCGCGCTCGACGGCGGCCAGCATCGGCTCGAGGCCGGCGCCGGTCGAGCCGACGTCGTTGACCAGGACGACGCGATCGCGGGGGCCCAGGTGGCCGGCGGTCACCTCGCTGGTCGGCAGGCGGCGGGCGTCGGTGGCGACCACCGCGTGCTCGAGGCCGTGGCGGCGGGCGATAGCGGCGCCGACGAAGAACCCGGCCGACTCCGGCGATAACACCTTCGCGCCGTCCCACGACCAGCCGGCCAGGGCGCCGAGCGCGCGGGCGATCACGTCGAGGGCGTCGGGGTCGCGGCCGATCGCGCGGACCCGCAGCGCGGTGTCGATGTGCAGCTCGCGGCGCAGCGCGAAGTGGCCGCGGAGGATGCTGTGGCTGCGGGCGATGGCGGCGTAGATCTCGTCGGGGTTCCCGGCCGCCGGGTGGACGGCCAGGGCCTCGCGCGGGTTCACGCCGCGGCCTCGAAGACCGCGCGGGTGTCGAGGGCGTCGAAGCCCGGCGGCGGCTCGCGGTCGACGCCGGGGGTGAGGACTAGGCGGCGCTCGGCGCGATCGATCACGAACCGGAAGGCGTCGTCGCGCTGATCGTGGACCGCGAGGATCGGCGACTCGTAGAGCACCTGGTAGCCGTGGGGCAGGAGCGCCGGCGCGCGGCCGAGGTCGTCGTCGCGGACCACCGACACTCCGGGCCAGCCGCGGCGCGCGACCAGGACGTCCCAGTGATCGTGAGTCGCGCGCACCACCAGCGGTCGCTCGGCCGCCAGCGCCGCGAGCTGCGGAAGCTCGCGATCTTCGCGCAGCGCCGCCGCCAGGCAGGCCTCGAGGAGCCGCTGGTGCTCGAGGCCGGTGGCGACGATCGCGTCGTCGGGCTCGAGGTGACCGAGGGCGGAGTCGTGGAGCGCGTCGACGAAGGCGGCCAGCGCGGTGGCGCCGAGCTCGGGGCCCAGCGTCCGCGCCATGCGCGCGGCCAGCTCGTGGCGGCTGCCGCGGTGGCGATCGGCCAGGCTGGCGACGCAGTCGACCACGCTGGCGACCACGCTGCGGATCGGCGCGACCGGCTCGGAGGTCGCCTGGCCGAGGGCGACCCGGGCCCGCAAGGTCAGGCGGCGCGGTCGACCGCGGCGGTCGGCCGCGGTCCCGGCCGGCTCGATGAAGCCGGCGCTCTCGAGGCCGTCGAGGGCCTTCGACACCGTCGACTCCGGCACGCCGAGGGCCTCGGCCAGCTTGCGCGGCCGCACGGTGCCGCCCTCGATCGCGGCCAGGAGCTCGCGCCAGTGGCGGCGCGCGTGGATCAGATCGCGATCGGCCGCGACCTGGTGGCCGTGCTCGCGTTCGCGCGTGAACCCGGCCAACACCATCTCGAGGGCCTCGGCGAAGCCGCGGCCGTAGTCGTCGCTGGCGTCGCGCTGGACCTGATCGACGACCCGGCGGAGTTCGGACACGACCGGCGGGGGCGCGGTCGCGAGCAGCCCGCCGATGTCCCGGCCGCCGGCGGCGACCCGTCCCCGATCGACCGACGACAGGAGCTTGCGCGTGGTGTCGAGCGTCATGTCCTAACCTCGGCTACGTCTGAGGTTCAGGATGGGGGCGGTGCAAGTAAAGTGCAAGTAAAAAACTTCACACCTCCGGGGCGACCGGCGAGACGCGGCTAGACCAGGGTGGGCACCTCGACCTCGGCGCCGTCGACCGTGAACACAAACACCCGTTGATCCGAGGCGTTGCGCTTCACGACCGGGGGCGTCGCCGGCGTGCTACCAGGGCGGCCGAAGATCGCGGCGTGCTCCCCCGAGGCCGAGGCCACCAGGCAGAAGGCCTGGGGATCGTCGGCCAGGCGCTCGGCCAGGGTTTCGAAGGGGCGGGTCTTGGTGCTCATGGCCGGGATGAGCACCAGGGTCGGCGCTAGCCCGGCGACCAGGCCGGCCACCCGCTGATCGAGGGCGTCCTTGCAGATGAGGACGATCACCGCGGCGCCGGCCGCGAGCAGGACGTCGAGACCGGCCGCCGCCGGGTCGGCCACCAGGTGCTCGCGGTGGCCGAGCGGATCCTCGTAGTCCGAGAACTTGTCGTGGCGCGCGATCTCGACGCCGCGGGCGAACACCCGACAGCGGTTGTGGCCGGGCCCGGGCCCCGGCTCGTGGTAGCTGCCGAGCGCGCACAGCGGTAGGTCGGCCAGCGCGCCGCTGCCGGCCAGCTCGTCGACGATCGCCTTGGTGGTGGTCAGCTCGGGCACGACCAGCGCGGTCGCGCGGCTGGCCCGCGCGGCGGCCAGCGCGCGGTGGATGCGGGCGCGCTGATCGTCGGGATCGCGGGGCGCGACCGGATAGAACACCCGGGCCTCGCCGTGCTGGTAGCGTTTGCAGTCGAACTCCGCGACGAGATCGTGGTTGGTGACCGCGGCGGCGAAGCGCCAGCTCGCGTCGATCGGCGTGAGGTGCGGCTCGGCCCAGCGCAGACGGACCCGGAAGCGCGCGACCTCGGGCGGCGCCAGGCGCAGGCGACGGCTGCGATCGTCCTCGGGCGTGAGGGCGTGGGGCCGGCTGGTCGGGCGGCCGATCGCGCGCAGCAGGCGCTTGCCGTCGTCGCCGGCCAGGGTCGGCGCCGGAAAGCCGACCACCGGCACCGGATCGCCAGGCGCCAGCGGCGGGCGGTCGCCGCGGAAGTAGTCGATGAACCGGTGGCCGCACCAGGCGTCGATCGCGTGGGCTGCGGTCAACGCCGCGAAGCCCGGCCGCAGTCGGGTCGCGGTCAAGGCGGCGGCCAGCTCGCCGAGGGCGACCTCGGTCAGGTACTCGGCGGGGGGCAGCGGCAGGAGCGCGCACACCCGGGCCCGCAGGAGGTCGCGCTCGGCCTCGAGAGCGGCGTCGCGGTGATCGGCCGAGGTCTCGGCCGGCGTGGCGTTGGCGACGCGCAGGAGCGCCGCGGCGACGTCGACCACGTGGCCGAGTCCGTCGCTGGCGCAGTCGCTGAGCAGCCCCCAGTCCATGCCTGGATCATACGACCCGGCGATCGCGGCGCCAGCGGACGGCGCGGCGGCTGAAAGAAATCGCGGCGCGTGCGTTGCCTCATCAGGATGTGCCAACCTACAGCTGACCCGCCGGGGGTGAACGGCGGGACGATGGGAGTCTTGCGATGAAGAACGCGACGCGCGCGCTCGCGGCCGCTGCGATCGGCCTGGTGCTGACCACCGACATCGGGTCGGTCGCGGCCCGCTGCTACACCTTCTCATGCGGCGGCAACACGCCGATCCTCTACGGCAATCCGATCCACGCGGTCAGCACCGCCGGCGCGGCCAACCGCGAGGGCGTCGTGCTCCGGCCCGGTGGGGTGACGCTCCGCCGCGCCGGTCGCGTCGACGTGCCGGTCGAGTGCGACGGGGTCGGCTTCAGCTTGCGGGTGGTCGATGGCGCGCTCGTCGCCGGCAAGCCCAAGCGCAAGGTGGTGTGCGCCGGCGCGGCGCTCCTCGGCGCGACCTTCGAGCTCGAGGTGAGCTACAAGGCCTCGCGGGTGACCGCGACGATCTCGATCGACGACGCGACCGAGGTCTCGACCTGGGAGCGCGACGACAAGCGGCGCCGGGTCCTGCCGGCCTACCGGCTGTCAGTAGTCGACAACGCGATCGCCTCGTTGGCGGTGACCGGTGCGCCAGAGGCGCTGGCTGCGGGCTCGCCGCTGTGCGAGACCCGGACCTGGATGGAGCACTGGCAGCTCGACGGGCTGCGACCGGTCAACGTCGGAGGACCTGCGGCCGTCGAGGTGCGCTACGCCAACCCGGACGGCGTCGGCGGGCGGGCGCAGTGGCTCGACGCCGCCGATCAGGCGCTGATGGTCGCCGGTATGGCCTTCGACGAGACGGGCTCGGTGGTCGCCCGCGGCGACGAGTGGGTGAGCATCGCCTGCCCCGGCTCGGCGCTGGCCAAGCTGCGCTTGCTCGGGCTCGACCCAGCCAAGCCCGAGGTGCCGGTCGAGGCCTTCCCGGCGACGCTCAAGATGCTGGGGGCGCGGCTCGACGGCGTCAACGCCACCACCGTCGATGGCACACCGCTGCGCTGGGATCGCGCTGACGGTGTCAGCTACTTCGGCGGGCCGCTCGAGCCGGTCGGTCCCGTCGAGGCGCGCTGGGGGCCGAGTGGCGCCACCTGTCTCTCGCACCACCGCCGGTTCGCCAAGCCTCCGAGGAGCAGCGGGCTGGCGCCGCACACGGTGGCCTCGATCGAGGAGTTCCTGGTCGGACTGATCCGCGGGCACCTGGCGCTGCCGGACTGCGGCGCGGCGCCCCCCGGGTTTTGGGAGACCCGGACCGTGGCCCACGTCCCCCACCGCCTGGTCGTGACGCCGCGGCCGATGCCGCTACCGACGCCGCGGCCGCGGTGACGGACGGAGCGACTCAAGCAAGGCGTCGGCCTGGGCGGCCCTGCCCGCGAACTGGCGGTCGGTGGTGACCGCCGCGGCATCGCGGAAGGTCTCGCGGGCGCTCTCGAGAAGGGGGCGGGCGCGGTTGGGCCGACCGGCGGTGATCTCGAGGCGGGCTATGCCGACGTCCGCGAGGGCGCCGGGATAGCGGGCCCACCAGGTTGACTCCTCGCTCGCAGGGACCGATGCGAAGGCTCGGCGGGCAGCGGTGGCGTCGCCATCGAGGATCGCGAGGAAGCCGCGTGCTAGCGCGACCTCGTTGGCCAGCTCGGGATGCGTTGGCAGCTCGAGCAAGCGTCGATACGCGGAGCGGGCGCGTTCGACCTGTCCAAGTTGTTCGGCCAGAAACCCAGCGTGAAGACACGGAGCCCCGCGCAGGATGAGCGCCTCCGGGTGGAACCGCTCGCTTAGCTTCCAGGCCTGGTCGAGCAGTTCGAGGGCGGTCGCGTCATCGGCGATCTGGTGCGCGAGCGCGACCAGCGCCTCGAGGGTCTGTGCGTGGGCGTCGCCCAGGCGATCGCGCAGCCGTTGCCACTGCGCGCGGGCCAGCCGTTCGCGGCGCGCGGGGTCCGGCTCGACCAAGGTCAGGTTGCGCTCGATCACGGTCAGCTCGAGATCGATCGCCGGCGCCTCGGCGATCATCGCCGCCGCGCGCTCGAAGTAGACGCGGGCCTCGGCCGGCGCGCCGCGGCTCATGGCCACGACGCCGAGGTTGTTGAGGAGCAGGGGCCGCGCCAGGCGGGTCGGGGGCAGGGTCTCGCTCAGCGCCTCGAGGGTGGCGCCGACGGCGAGCAGGGCGCCCGGGTTGGCGCCGCTGCTGATGCCCTGGGCGAACAAGCGGCGGGCGCCGGCCTCGACCGCGGCCGCCACGGCGCCGTGACGGAGGGCGAGGGTCTCCGCCTCCTGGAGGACCACGATGGCTTCGGCGTACTGCGTCTGGAACAGCAGGATCCGGCCCTGGACCAGGAGCGTCGCCAGGAGCGTGCCGGGATCCCCCAGCGCGCGCGCCTCGGCGACCAACGCGGCGAGCGCGGTCAAGGCCTCGCTCGAGCGGCCCGCGCGATCGAGGGCCTCGACGGTCGCGAGGCGTCCGCGCACGACCTGGGCGTGGACGCGATCGGTGACCGCCGGCGGCGGTGGCAACTCGCTCGCCAGGAACTCCAGGTCTGCGCAGTCCTCGATCGGCGAGAGCCGAGCGGCGACGTCGACCGCGACGCCGGCGGTGGTCGCGTCGGTGCGAGCCAGGACCGCTGCCGCCGCGGCCAGGCCGTCGCGGCGTTCTCGCAAGCAGCGCATGCGCCGGTCGAGGATCTCCGCCGACTGCACGCCGCGGGCATGATCGACGCACGCCGAGCGGTGCATCGCCGACCAGCGCCGCGCCTGCTCATCGAGAGCGGCCACCACGCGCGCGCCGGCGACCTCGGCCATCGGCGTCGCGATCCGCGCGAACACCTCGCGCACGGTGGCGCGCGCTGCCGGCCCCCAGGCGGTGTCCAGCTCGACGAGGCCGCCGTCGCAGCGCGCGGTCGGATCGCCGGGGCCGTCGCGCATCGTCGCCAGGGCGACCGCGGTGATCGTCACGGCCGCCGTCGTCGCGAGCACGACCGGGCCGCGCCAGCGTCGCCACCCGCGCGGCCGCGCGAGCTCGGCGACCAGCGCGGCCATCGATGGATGTCGGTCCGCCGGCCGCGGTGCCAGGCCACGCACGATCAGGGCGCGTAGCCAGGTCGGTCCCGGGTCACCGGGGCGCGCGGGTTCGACGCCGCGCTCGATCGCGCGGCGGAGCGTGTCGGGCTCGCTGCCGGCGAATGGCCGTCGACGGTACAGGGCCTGGTACAGCGACACGCAGTACGCGAACTGATCCGACGCAGCCGTGGCGGGAGCGCCGGCGAGTTGCTCGGGGGCAATGAACCCGAGTGTGCCGGCGATCGTCCCGCGCGGTGGCGAGGACTCGCTGCTGGACGACAGCGGGGCATCCGACGGTTCGTCCGACGGCATCGACACGGCCAGGCCAAAGTCGGCGACCCGCGGGGTGCCATCGAGTTCGAGGAGCACGTTGTCGGGCTTGAAGTCACGGTGGATCATCCCGGCGGCGTGGGCGGCGGCGAGGCCGCGGCCAGCACCGACGAACCGCTCGACGATCTCGGGCCACGGGCGGGGCGCGCCGCCGAGCCATCGGGCGAGCGACCCGCCCTCGATCAACTCCATCGCTAGGTAGATTTGGCCATCGAGGATGCCGACGTCGTGGATCGTGACGATGTTGGGGTGGCGCAGGCGAGCCAGGGCGCGCGCCTCGGCCAAGAGCCGCGTGCGGCTGACCGTGTCAACTCGATCTGGGCGAACGACCTTTAGCGCGACGCGGCGACCGAGCCGATGGTCGAACGCGGCGTGGACCACCGCCATCCCGCCGCGACCGAGCTCGCCGTCGATCCGGTAGCGCGGACCGTCGTCGGCGGCGTTGGCGGGGGCTCCGGTCGAGCCTGCCGCCTCCGGGTGGTAGCTGACTGTCGGCGGCCGGGTCGGATCGCTCACGGCGCCAGCGGGTAGATCACGCGGGCGCGGACCGCGCTGCCGTCGCGGTCGGGCGCGCTGGCGCTGGTGTCGCTGAAGGTCACCGCGACCGAGCGATCGGGCAGCCAGCCGAGCGACGGGTCCTCCTGATCGCCGGCGATCGTCGAGTTGACCGGCAACGCGTCGCCGCGCGGGGTCAGGTTGCCGTCGTAGGCGCGGAAGCGGATGCCGCAGCCGTCGCCGTCGCTGTCGCCGGCGCACGCGGCCCAGGCCAGGCCGACGTCGTCGCCGCTGATCGCCAGCGCGGCCGGGCCCGACTCGACGTCGTCGGCGACCACGACCGCGGCGCCGATGCCGGCGCCGGCCGGGGTGTAGCGGCGGAGGATGAGCTGGCCGTCGTCGGCGTCGCCGCCATCGGTGACGCGCCGGTAGGTCAGGACGACGTCGCGGCCCAGGAGCGCGAGCTGCGGTGGCCCCAGGGTCTCGGTCGGGTGCGACGCCAGCGTGACCTCGGGCCCGAGCGGGGTGCCGGCGGCCCCAAAGAACCGGCCGACGATCGTGTCGGCGCGGCGCCACGCGACCGCGAGGGCGGCGGCGTCACCGAGGGCGAGCACCGCCGGCGCCTGGTCGGTCACCAGCACCGCGGTCGAGATCGTGAACGCCAGGTTGGTCGCGGTGACCGGGTTGTTGATCGGCTGGCCGTTGGCGCCGAGGTAGCGACCCTTGACCAGGTACTGGCCGGCGGTCGGCGCGTTCTCGATCCACGCCACGACGTAGCGGCCGTCGGGCAGCGCGGTCACCCCCGGGGTGCCCGGCGAGGTCAGGGTCGCGACCACGGTCTCGGTGCCGGTGACGTGGGCGCCGGTGGGATCGATCACGACCGCGTACAGGTCGGTGCCGGTCGACCACGCGGCGACGGTGTTGCCGATGCGATCGACGGCCAGCGACGGCTCGAAGCCGACGTCGCCGTCGGTCTGGTTGAGGTTGAACTGGCCGTCGCCGGCGGCGATCGCGGTGTCGATCGGCTGCCCGGTGGCGTCGAACCGCCGGCCGAAGACGTCGCACCGCCCGACGGTGACGCAGGTGTCCGACCAGCCGATCGTGAACCGGCCGTCGGTGGCGACCGAGAGCTGGCGGCCGCCGCCGTCGAGGCGAAACGCCAGGTCCTGGGAGCCGGCGTAGGTGGTGTTGACGACGAAGTCGTCGGGTTCGAGCATCACCGCGAGGTCGCTCTGACCGTCGACGATCGGGATCGCCGCGGCGCCGCGCCCGACCGTCAGGCCGGTGCCGTCGCGGGCCGCGATCTCGAGGGCGAGCTCGCCGGTGCGGCCCGGGGTCTCGACCGAGAAGGTCAGCGGGAAGCTGCGGCCGGCGACCGCGAAGGTCTCGGTCTGCATCGACGAGTCGTTGGCCAGGGTCACGACGAGCTGGGTGACGTCGGCAACCGCGGGGCGGGCCGCGACCTCGACGATCGTGATCGGCGCGTCGCCGCCGCAGGCTGCGCACAGCCCGGCCGCGCCGACGACGGCGAGGGCGCACGATCGGGGCAAGAGCGAGGGCGACACGGCGTAGGCGAAGGGCGAGCGAGAAGCGAAGGGCGAAGGCTCAGTCGAAGACGACGTTGCCGAGGTCGGTCGAGGGTCGGTCGTCGCGCAGGAGCAGGTAGCCCCCCGCGCCGGCCCCGGCGACGGCCGCCAGGCCGCCCCAGAACCACCAGCGAGTGTAGATCGGTTTGTCGCGGTCGCGGGGCGCGCGCTGCCGGGCCAGCTCGCGCTCGCGCTCGAGGAGGTCGGCCTGGCGGCGCTCTTCGCGCTCGGCCTCGGCTGCCCGCTTGGCCTCGAGGTCGTCGATCAGCTTCTCGACCGCCTCGCGGTTGTCGGCGTCGGGCACCTCGCGCAGGTACTTGCGGAAGGCGAAGATCGCCTGGTCGTAGTGATCGAGGTTGCGATGGGCCTGGCCGATGTTGAACAGGAGCTTGGGCAGCGGCTTGGCCTCGTAGGCGGCCTCGAACTCGACCAGGGCCTGCTCGAACTTGCCGAGGGCGAAGAGCTTGTCGCCCTTGGCGTAGTGGCGCTTGGCGGCGCGGAGGTTGTCGTCGTCGGCTCGAGCCGCGGTCGTCAGCATCGCGACCACGCACAGACACAGGGACAGGACCGCGGCGCGCATCAGTGCTCCGCGAACGGATCGATGGTCGCGGTCGGATCGACCTTGGTGTCCTTGGGCCGCTTGCTCGAGCCCGAGCCGGCCCCGGGGTTGGGCGGCGGCGGGTCGACCGGGCGCGGCGGCTCGACGGTCGGCGTCTCCGTCGGTGGACGCGGCTCGGGGCGGCGCGCGGTGGCGTCGCGCCCGGTCCGCGCGCCGGTGCTCTCGCGGCCGGTCCGCACGCTCGTGGCCTCGCGTCCGGTGGCCTCGCGCCCGGTGGCCTCGCGCTCGTCGGCCAGCGCCGGCGCCGGCGCGGCCGCGGTGGCCAGGGCGATCTCGACCATCGGCGGCGGCTTGCCGAGATCGATCGAGAACGGCGCGTCGACGAACCCGGCCTTGCGCACGACGAAGTCGCGGCGGCTGGTCGAGCCGCCGTCGCTCGGATCGATCGCGAGCTGGCACGGGGTCGTACACAGCGCGGCGGTCGAGCCCGCGGCGGCGACCTCGGCGCCCGACGGCGCCTCGACGCGGACCCGGATCGGCCCGACCCGTCCACTGGCCGCGGCCACCTGGCCGGCGGCGGCGGTCGGCGTCGGTGGGGCCGCCGCCTCGAGCTCGGGATCGCGGGTCCCCGACGAGGCCGCCAGGAGCCCGCCGGCCACCGAGGCCCCGATGACCACCGCGGCCGCTGCGCCCCACAGCCAGCGCGCGCGCCGCGGCGCGGTCCGCACCGAGGCCGGCGGCGGCCCGTAGCCGAGCCCCGGCGGCGGGTAGCTCCCCGACGGCGCGAAGCTCAGCGCCGGCGCGAAGCTCGACGCCGGAGCCGGCTCCCCGGGGGACCAGGCCCGCCCGCTCTCGCTCAGGCCGAGCAGCTCATGGGGGCGGGTCTCGATCGCCGCCAGGAGGTGCATGAGATCGTCGCGCAGCGCCTCGGCGGTCGGGTACCGGGCCTCGGGATCCTTGGCCAGGGCCCGCAGGATCACGCCCTCGAGGCGCGGATCCATCCCGGCGCCGCCGGGCGTCTGGCGCGGCGCCACCGGCACCTCGGTCAGGTGCTTGCGCACGTACTCGCCAAACGATCGCCCGCGGTACAGCGGCTGGCCGCAGAACAGCTCGTACATGATCGCGCCCAGCGAGTAGAGGTCGGCGCGATGGTCGACGACCAGGCCTCCGGCCTGCTCGGGCGACATGTACGCCGGCGTGCCGATCACCGAGCCGGCCGCGGTCTCGAGGCCGATGTCCTCGTCGTCGCGGTTGAGCAGCTTGGCGACGCCGAAGTCGAGGAGCTTCACCAGCTCGGCCCCGTCGGGCGTCGGCACCAGCACGATGTTGTCGGGCTTGAGGTCGCGGTGGATCACGCCGACCGCGTGGGCCGCCGACAACCCGTCGCAGATCTGGATGAGCGCGGCCAGCGCGCGCGCCAGCTCGAAGCCGCCGCGGGCCCACGCGGTCAGGCTCTTGCCGCGCAAGAGCTCCATGATGATGAAGGTCGTGCCGTCCTCGAGCTCGAGGAAGTCGGTGACGTCGACGATGTTGCGGTGGCGGACCCGGTTGACGGTGCGGGCCTCCTGGAAGAACCGGCTGACCGCGTCGCGGCGCTTGGCGTAGTCGGTGCGCAGGAGCTTGAGGGCGACCTCGCGGCCGAGGCGGACGTGCTCGGCGCGATAGACGAAGCCCATGCCGCCCTTGCCGATCAGCTCGAGCAGGCGGTAGGTCCCGAGGATCTGGCCGATCCGCTCGTCGGCGCGCTCGGCCGGCGGCGGCACCGGCGGCGGGCGCACCGCCGGGGTGCGGACCTTGGCGGCCGGGCTATCGATGCGCGTGTTGACCGAGCGGACCCGACCGTCGCGGGTGCCGCGCGGCAGATCTTCGGGCGCGCTGGCGTCCCAGTCGTCCTCGGGCGCTGCCGGGAGCTGCTCGGTCGGCTCGGGGCCGGATCGCGACCGGGCGCCAAAGGACGGCGCGCGAGGTGGCGGAGGCTGGCGAGGGCCCGACATGTGGCGGTGGGTGCGCGTCGCGCCCCCTTCCATCCTCGATTGTACGGGCGCCCCGAGGCGCGGGCAACGCCTGAAATCAGCGCCCGACCTGGCACTGCGGCCCGAGGTCGGTGAGGGCGGCGTTGATCGCGGCGCGCACCTGGGGCTCGTCTTCGCTGCCGACCTGAGCGCTCAGCGCCGTGCAGGCCTCGCGTGCTCCGGTCCGCCCGAGGGCGGTCGCGGCCGCGGCCCGGACATCGCGCGACTCGTGAGCGAGCAGCGCCGCCAGGTCGTCGACCGCCGCCACGCCGCCGTGCTCGCCCAGGGCCTCGGCCGCCGCGATCACGTAGAGGCGATCGACCGGCACCGGCGAGTCGCGCAGCGTGGTCAGGCTCTGGGTCAAGCTGGCCTTGGCGGTCGGCGAGTCGAACTGGCCTAGCGTGCGGAACGCCCGCAGCCGGACCCCGGGGTCGGCGCCGTCGTTGGTGGCGATGGCCGCGACCGTAGCCGGATCGCCGCCGGCCTGGGCCAGCTCCTGGGCGGTCGGCAGGAAGTCGATGCCGTAGAGGAGCGACTCGACCGGGGTGCGCGCGGTCTCGTAGCTGGCCGCCGGGGTGGTGACGGTCAGGCCGAGCGCCAGGAGCAGGAGCGCAGCGCGGGTCATCCCAGCGCGGGTCATCGCAGCGCGGGTCATCGCAGCGCGGGTCATCGCAGCACCGGGCTCCCGCGCAAGACCGCGCGCTGCTCGTTGGAGAGCTCGGTGCCCAGCTCGGAGCTCCAGTACATCAAGTTGGAGCTGTCGACCGGGCTGTCGACCAGGGGATCGACGGCGTAGTCCGGGCCGGGATCGCGGTTGCGGTAGAGCCCCATGTAGCGGGCCAACCCGTGGGCGGTGATGCGCGCCAGGTAACGCCAGTCGCGGTAGCACAAGGTCGAGGCCGCGATCGCGATCCCCGAGGCGCGGGTGCCTGCGAACGGCGGGCCCGGGGTGCCGCCGACCGCGAGCTCGAGGCCGGCCGGCGACAGCGTCCGCATGAGGTAGATCGAGATGCCGCGCCCCGGCTGCGCCTGCGCGAACAGCTCGCCGGCGTCGGCCACCGCCAGCCCGGCCTGGGCCGGCGTGCCGGCGCGGTCGTCGTAGCTGATCTCGGTGATCGAGATGTTGGCCTGGGCGAAGATGCGCTTGATCTCCTCGATGTACTCGAGCTGGAAGGTGACGTCGGTCGGGGCGCGCGCGGCGGTCAGGGGCGGCCCGGTCAGGCACGGGTGCTCGGCGAGATCGGCGAGGTGGAAGCGCAGGTCGAGCAGCGCCGCCTTGCCCAGCTTCTCGACGATGCGGACCCGCCCGCGATCGAGGGACGCGGTGCCGCTCGGGTTGGTGACCTCGAGCGTCAGCGTGTAGGCGCCCGGGGTGAGCGGCACCGCCGAGGTCGTCGGGATCTGGAGCACCGAGATGCCCGGCATCGGTCGATGGCGGAGCGGGCTCGCGTAGTAGGCCTCGGGGGAGGTCGGGCTGGTGAAGATGGTCGTGCCGTCGTGGGTCACCGACACCGCGCCGATCACGTCGGTGGCCGCCTCGGCCTCGGCCACCACCATCACCGAGGTCGCGGTGCTCGGCACCGGAACCGCGATGAGCTGCTGGGTCGCGGCGCGCAGCGGCACGTCGAAGACGACGGTGGCGCTGCCGGGTAGGCAGCCGCGGAAGCTGTCGAACACCGCCGAGCCGTCGGAGGTCAGGCGCGGGATGCCGGTGCAGGCCATGGTCCGCAGGCAATCGCCGTCGCGCTCGCACAGCTCGACGCAGCGGCCGAGCGCGCAGGCCCCGGCGCGGCAGTCGCCGTCGCTGCGGCAGGCCGCGCCGGTCACCGCGGCGGCTGGCTGCTCGGGCTCGCAGTGGCCCTGGCCGCCCGAGACGCCGAGGGGCAGGCGACAGGTCAGCCCGGGCCCGCAGGCGGCCTCGCCGAGGCACTCGTCGCCCGCCTCGCCCTCGGCCAGCACACACGTCCGGTCGTCACAGACCCAGCCGTCGCCGCAGTCGATGTTGGCGAAGCAGCCGGGCCGGCAGATGTGATCCAGACACTGGAGGCCCCCGGCGCAGTCGGCTACGGTCGCGCAGCTCTCGCCTACAGCGGCCCCGCCGGGGCCACACCCAAAAAGCCCGACCATGGCGATCCCCAACGCCCGGATCAGCGCACGAGGGACGTGGTGGTGGAGATCGATTCGCGTCACGGATGGGCTCGCGGGGTGGATCGCCCTCGCGCTGCACCGATATACTGCCAGCGCCCTTCGGAGGAAACCATGCGCCTAGTTCGTACCCACCGCATCGTGACGGCGGCCGCTCTCGCGGTCGCGCTGGGCGCCGCCCCGGCCCTGGCCGACGACGACGACCCCGCCGCTCCCGCCACCGCGACCGCGGCTGCTCCCGGCACCCAGATCGGGGTCGGCGTCCGCCTCCGCAACGTCCGGATCCCGCAAGGGTTGATCGAGGCCTTCGTCGACCGCGCCCCCGGCGGGGCGTCGAACTTCGGCTTCGGCCTCGAGGTGTCGCGCCGGCGCGGCCAGTTCGAGGTCCAGCTCGGCCTCGAGTACGAGAAGATCTCGATCGCCAAGGGCCTGTGGATCGAGAAGGACAAGCCGATCCCCGCCAACGAGCCCGATCTGGTCGAGTTCGACGGTTTCGGCTGGTTCACCGCCGAGCTCAGCTTCATGTACCACACGCCGATCATGGACCAGCTCGCGGTCCGCTACGGCGGTGGCGCCGGCATCGCGATCTTCACCGGCGAGGTCCTGCGCACCGACTACCGCTGCACCTCGACCTCCCTCGACTCCTGCATGGAGTACCAGGGCGCCGAGAACTTCAACACGCCGTACGATCTGCCGCCGGTCTTCCTGATCGTGAACGCGGTCGTCGGGCTGCAGATCAAGCCGACCAACGAGATCTTCATCAACGTCGAGGGCGGCATCCGCACGCTGCCGTTCTTCGGGATGACTGCCGGGTACTATTTTTGATCTCTGAACCCGGTGCGTAGAGCGCGGGGGTGGTGGTTCTTACCGGGCGGGTATCCGGAACCACGGGGCGTGAACCAATCGGCCCTGATTGAGATCGGGAAGCCCGTGTGTGGAGCGCGAGGGGGGCGTTGATCTCTGAACCCGGTGCGTAGAGTGCGGGGGTGGTGGTCCTTACCGGGCGGGTTTCGTTCCGATCTCAGAACCCGGTGCGTAGAGCGCGGGGGTGGTGGTTCTTACCGGGCGGGTTTCCGGAACCCCGGGGCGTGAACCAAGCGGCCCTGAGTGAGAGCGAGAACCGGTGCGTGGGGCGCGACTCGGGGCGACTCGGACTCGGACTCGGACTCGGACTCGGGTTCGGGTTCGGGTTCGGGCTCGGGCTCGGGTTCGGGCTCGGGTTCGGGCTCGGACTCGGGTTCGGGCTCGGGTTCGGGCTCGGGTTCGGGTTCGGACTCGGACTCGGACTCGGACTCGGACTCGGACTCGGACTCGGACTCGGGCTGGGGCTCGGACTCGGACTCGGGCTCGGGCTCGGGTTCGGGTTCGGGTTCGGACTCGGGTTCGGGTTTGGGCTCGGGCTCGGGTTCGGGATCTGATGGCGCGTGACACGGTGGGCGGTGCGTGCGAAACGTGGCGGGACATGAAGCCGTGGATCGAGCTGGCCCGGGTGCGGGCGCCGGGTGGGGGCGAGCTGTCGCTGCACCGACGGGAGCGGGCGCTGGTGATCCGGATCGATGGTCAGGAGCTGATGTCGAACCAGAGCGTGGGTTCGGAGCAGGAGCTGGCGACGATCGGGTGCGCGGGGGTCGGCGATGGGCGGGTGCTGATCGGCGGGCTCGGGCTGGGCTACACGCTGGGCGCGGCGCTGGCGACGGTGGGGCCGCGCGCCCAGGTGGTGGTCGCCGAGATCTCCGAGGCGCTGGTGGAATGGAACCGCACTGTGGTCGGCCCCGAGGCGGCGGCGGCCCTGGCCGATCCGCGGGTGGAGATCGTGCTCGGTGACGTCGGGGAGTCGATGGCGCCGGGGCGGTTCGACGCGATCTTGCTCGACGTCGACAACAGCCCGCATGCGCTCACCCGCCCCGGGAACGCGGGCCTGTACTCGCCGCGCGGGTTGGCGCGCGCGTTCGCCGCGCTGCGCCCCGGGGGCCGCCTGGCGGTGTGGTCGGCGGCGCCGGCGCCGGCCTTCGAGCGGCGGCTCGCGACCGCGGGCTTCGCGGTCACCACCCGGACCGCGCCCGCCCGTGGCGCTCACGGCGGCGCCCGCCACGTCATCTTCGTCGGGGTGCGCCCGACGGCGTCCCGTCGATCGTCGGAGCGCGGCGTCAGTTCGGGCGGAGCTGCAGCGCCATCTTCAGATCGACCTCAGTCGCGTCGCCGTCCTCGTCGACCACCGGGGTGAAGGTCCACTTGGCCATGGTGCCGCGGATGCAGTCGACCAGGCCGTCGTCCACGCCAGACGCCTTGGCGTCGCTGACGGTGCCACGCTCGGTGACGGTGAAGCTGAGCGTCACCTTGCCGGCGAGGGTCTGATCGCCGACCAGCGCCTTCTTGTAACAACGCTGCAGGCCGCTCACGTAGACCGACTCGATCTTGCGCAGGACCGCGCGGACGTCGGGGTCGCCGGGAGGCTGCGGCAGGCGGACCGGATCGATGCGGCCCGGCGGGCTCCGCTCCGGGTCCTTGATGATCGGCGTCACCGGGTTGGTCGGCGGCGTGATGACCGGCTCCTGCGCGGTGCCGAGCTGGGGCCCGGTCGGGGCCGGGAGGGTGCGCCCCGACTGATCGCCGATCGAGGCGGTGCCGTCCTTGGCGACGAGCTCGTCGAGCTGCTGGGCGAGGTCGGTGCCGGCCCGGCGATCCGACAGGTCGCCGCGCAGCTTGCCCGCGTCGCCGTCGGACGCGAACAGCAGGTCGGCGAGGCGCGCGGCGTCGGCCTGGGGATCGAGAGCCGGCGCGGCCGGGCCGGTGGCGGGCCCCGACGGGCGGCGCGGCCCGGTGGTGGGCGCGGTCGGCTCCGTGGGGCGTGGCGTCGGGGCCGTGGCCGGCCCGGGGTCGGCCGGGGGCGGCTCGGCGGTCGGCGCAGGGTCGGCGAAGATCGGGTCGTCGGCGTCGAGGATCGCGACGGTGTCCTCGACGTACGGCGTGTTGGCCTTGGCCGCGGGCGTCGGGTCGCCGGGCGGGTCGTTGAGGTGAGCGGCCAGGGTCAACCCGAGGTGGGCGACCAGCGAGGCCGCGGCCAGCGCCGCGACCCGACCGTCGATGCGATCGACCAGGGTGCCCTTCAGGGCGCGCGGCAAGGTCGGCGTCGGGGCCGGGGCCGGCAGGCGCACGCCCTGGAACAGCACGCGGACCTCGCCGACGTCCACCCGGCCGTGGGCGGCGAGCGGCACGGTCACCTCGGTGGTGTCCCCGTGGCGCTGGCCGCGCGCGTCGCACTCGGCGCGGGTCCAGACCGCGTCGCCGATCGACACCCGGGCGTCCATGCCCGCGCCCAGCCGCAGCACCAGGCCGGCCGGGGTCAGCCGCACGAGCTCCCAGCGCCGCGGCAGCCCGGGCAGCGGGAGCTGGACCACGGCGGCGGCCGAGCGCCCGAGCGTGAAGGGGCGGCCGTCGCGCACCAGGTGCTCGGCGACGACGGTGCCACCGAGGACGACGCCGAGGCGGAGGGCCGGGAGATTCGCAGGGAGCTTCGCGGACATGCGGATACGAACGCGCGAGGCCGCGGGGCGATCTAGGGCGGAGGCCGAGGCGGAGGCGGAGGACGAGACCGAGACCGAGGCGGAGGCGAAGACCGAGGCCGAGACCGAGACCGAGACCGAGACCGAGGCCGAGGCGGAGGCGAAGACCGAGGCCGAGACCGAGACCGAGACCGAGACCGAGACCGAGGCGGAGACCGAGACCGAGACCGAGACCGAGACCGAGACCGAGACCGAGGCGGAGACCGAGGCCGAGACCGAGACCGAGACCGAGACCGAGGCCGACCCCGACCCCGACCCCGACCCGAGGCGGAGGTGGAGTTCAGCGCACGACGGCGAGGTGGACTCGGCCGGGTACGCGGGTGGGCGGCGGCAGCGATGAGGGCAGGGGCTGGGCCCGCCAGGCGTCGAGGCGGCTGCCCTGGTGGGCGTAGGCGACGGGGCAGGTCGGCGCGCACGGCTTGGGGGTCGCGAAGGCCCGGCGCAGATCGTCGCGGCCGTAGTCGGCGAGGGGCTTGGCGCCCAGGCCCATCTTGGGCGTGCACAGGTGGACCAGGCCGTCCTCGCACACGGTGAAGAAGCGCGCGCCGGCGCGGCAACGCCAGTCGACGCGGCCGCGCTCCAGGAGCTCTTCCTGGAAGTCCTCGGAGAAGATCGAGGTGCCGCGGCGATCGAGGGCGGCGATCTGCGCGAACACCGCGCGGGCCTCGGCGTCGAGGGGCAGGGGCGCGCCCGAGGGATCGCGGGCCAGCGAGCACTTGGCATCGAAGCCCAGGGCGCTGACCGCGCGCGCCACCGCCAGGGCCTCGGCCGGGGGCGCAGCGCCGAAGACGGTGTTGACCCGGACCCGGAAGCCGGCGTGCTCGGCGAGGAGGCGCAGCTTGCCGCGCAGCGGCTTGTGCGACTTCTTGCTGATCGCGTTGGGTGTCAGGTTGTCGAGGGAGAGCTGGAGCGCGTAGAGCCCGGCGGCGTCGAGGGCCCGGATCCGCTCGCGGGTGAGGAGGTAGCCGTTGGTGTTCATCGCTGGCGTCAGGCCACGGGCGCGCACGTGGCGGATCACCTCGATCAGATCGGGGTGGAGCAATGGCTCGCCGCCGGTCAGGGTCACGAACACCGTGCCCAGCTCGGCCAGGCGATCGATCCGCGCCTTGAGCGCGGCCAGCGGCACCGGCGGCGAGGTCGCATCGAACTCGGTGCAGTAGCCGCACGCCAGGTTGCAGCGGCGGGTGACGATCAGGTGCGCCATGAGCGGCCGGTCGGGATCGATCGCGGCGGCGGCGAGGCCTCGGAGCACGCGCAGATCGGCCCGGAGCTGGCCGCGGCGGCGATGGCGGGGAGCGATGGAGGCGAGGGCGGCGTCGGACATGCCCGCCCGAGATTGCGACCCCTGGGCCAGCGTCTAACCGACCGAGATCGCGCCACGGCCTGCGCAGGTCCGGCCAATTTCTGGCAGGTCGCGCCCGGGGCTCACCAGCCCCTGACGGCGCGTCACGGGGCGGGGGCCGGCTCGGGCGGCGCCGCGGCCTTCGGCGGCGCGGTGAGCTCGAAAGCTGCCTCGAAGCGGCCGCCCGAACCGTCGTCGACGAGCGCCTTGCCGATGGTCGCGCACGCCGCGTCGTCCCCGGCGGCGCACGCCCCACGCTGCGTGAGGCGCTCGGACTCGCGCGTCCGACGCCAGCAGTGCTCGTCGTTGCTCATCCGACACCCGCGGTCGAACAGGTCGCGACGCGCCTCGAGGTGGGTCGGGTCCAAGGTGCGGAAGCGCGCGGCGGCGGCGTTGCACACCATCGCGCTGGCGCTGACGCAGCCCAGGTGCCCGACGAGGATCCGCTGCAAGCCGGCGGCGAACTCCGGGGTCGACCAGGTCTCGGCGCGGAGCGCCTCGCAGGTGGCCTCGTCGGGCGGGACCCCGGTGCACCAACCGACCGCGTGCTGCCAGGCCGCGGGATCCGCGGCCAGCTCGAGCCCGAGCAATAGCTCGCAGGTCGCTTCGGAGCCATTGCACATCCGCGTGAAGAGATCGACTCGTCGCGGGTCCCCTGGTGGCACGACGGTGAAGGCCAGATCGCAGGCCTTGGCGTCGACGTAGGGATCCTCGAAGCACAGCGGCACCGCGGCGGCCGCGTCGAGGCTAAAGCGCAGCACCGCGCCGCACGACTCCAGATCGCCGACCAGGCACAGGCTGCGCTCGAGCGCGCGCGCTTCACCGTGACGGCCTTGCATCGCGAGCCAGGCCGCGGCGTCGCGACAGTCTCGGCGATCGTCCCAGGAGGCATTGGCGACGACCCGGCACGTCGCGTGGCTTCGCGCCAGCCGCGCGGCGGCCGGCTGATACGGGTAGTCGCGCTTGCAGCCGAGCGCGCTGGCGACGAGCAGCGCCAGGCTCACGGCCAGCGTCCGGGTCATGGCGCGACCTCCGCGCGGCCGAGGGCAGCGCACAGCGCGTCGACGCCGGTCAAGCAGCCGCGCCTCGTCGCTGCCTGGACCAGGGCGGCGTCGCCGCTCGCGGTGGCCAAGGTCGCGGCGCGCGCGCAGGCCTCGCCGCCGCCGTAGCGACACGCGGTCACGGCCACCCGCAGCGGCGCCGTCGGCCACAGCTTCATCAGCTCGCGGCAGTCGAGGTACGCGCCGCGCTCGCAGCCGAGCTGATAGAAGTCCCGCGCCGCCGCCGCGCCCGCGCCGCCGGGGCGCAGCGCCAGCTCGCCGGCCCAGCCACACACGCCGCGGTCGGTGCCCGGGATGACGCCCAGGCCCTGGCGACAGGCGGTCGCGAAGGAGGCCTCGGCCTCCGCGTCGGGGCGCTTCAGATCGAGCTGCGCCTGGCCCACCATCCAGCACGCCACCGCTTCGCCGGCGTCGCACCGCGGCTGATACTCGGCGAGCTGACGCTCATCGTTGCGCACCGCCGAGTCCGGGTCGTAGTCCGGCCCCGAATAGTCGTTGCCGCCCGTGCAGTCGGGGCCCTCGGCTGCGCTGCCGCCGCCCCAGCACTTCGGGTCCTTGCAGCCGGCGCCGAGCGCGAGCGCGCCGAGCATCGCCGCCGAGAACGATCGTCTGCACCACGGCATCACGGCCCGAGGCTACCACCGCCGCGCTACCCTCGCGGCATGTGTCGCAACATCCGCGTCCTGCATCACTTCGAGCCGCCGACCACCGCCGACGAGATCCAGGCGGCGGCGCTGCAGTACGTCCGCAAGGTCAGCGGCGCGACCAAGCCGTCGCTGGCCAATCAAGCGGCGTTTGACGCGGCGGTCTCCGGGGTCGCCGCGATCACCACGGCGCTCCTCGCCAACCTCGAGGCCCGGGGCGCGCCGCGGACCCGCGAGGCCGAGGCGGCCAAGGGTCGGGCGCGCTGGGCGGCGCGGGCGGCGCGCGACGCGCGGTGACGGCTCGCGCGACGGGCCGTCGATTCACGAACGCCGCGGCGGCGCCGGGCGCGTGTACCAGAAGGCCCAGGCCAGGAACCCGAGCTGGAGCGGCAGGCGCGCCCACAGCGCCCAGGTCGGTACGTCGCGACCGCCGAGCGGCAGGTCGTTCACCGCCATGTTGATGTTGGCGGGGAACACCGCGAGCAAGAGCGCGACCAGGCCCCAGGCCGCCCACCGACGAGTGGCCGGCAGGATGAGGCCCAGGCCGCCGGCGATCTCGGCCACGCCTGAGGCGTAGACCAGAAACGTCGGCGCCGGCAGGGCCGCCGGCATCATCGCTTCGTAGGTCGCGGGATCGACGAAGTGGTTGAGCCCGGCGCCGACCATGCCGAACGTGAGGAGCCAGCGCAGCGCACGCTTGAGCCGCGACTCGGGTGCTGCGGGCGTCGCGGGCGCGGCGGCGGGGTCCATCGCCGCACCGTAGCGCGGGGCGCGGACGCGGCTACTGGCCGGCCTTGGCGGCGGTCATGTGCGGCCGCATGAGCTCGATCGCGCAGCTCGCGTAGGCGTCGCAGGCGGTCTGCGCCAAACACGCGGTGGCGCCGGCGCGCTGGCCCTCGCGCTGTTCCGCGGTCAGCGAGGTGGTGACCTTCTGGCAGGTCGCGGCCAGGGCCGCCGGCTGCGAGTCGGTGGCCCACTCCTCCATCGCCTTGGCGATCACCGCGTCGCGGCCCTCGGTGCGCGCGAAGTCGGCGATGCCGGTCGGCAGGTCGAGCTCGATCCGCAGGTCGACCAGGGCCGGGATGTAGTCGTCGGTGCAGTCGCGGGCCCGGGCCATGAAGGTCTCGCAGGCGGCGACCGCCTCGGCGTCGCCTTCGGCGGCGGCCGGCGTGCTGGTGGGCTGGGGCGACGAGGCCTCGGCGCCGCCACAGGCGGCGAGGGCGGCGGGAGCGAGGGCGAGAGCGAGAGCGAGGAGCGAGCGCATCGGGCGGCCTTTCGTTCGGGTTGCGACACCATAACGAGCTAGCGCGGTGATCGTGACAGGTGATCGTGAGCGGCGATCGCACCGTACCGATCGCGCGCCCGGGGCTTGGCGACCGGGCCGGGGCGGTCCATCCTGCGCGCGATGTCGCTCCTGCCGGTGTTCGCGCCTGACGATCCGCGCCTGGCCGCGCGCTTCGATCGATCGACCACGTTCGCGCGCGAGGTCGAGGACGCGGTCCACGCGATCGTCGCCGACGTCCGCGCGCGCGGCGACGCCGCGGTGGCCGAGCTGACCGCGCGCTTCGACGGCAGGCACCCAGTGGCCGGCAGCTACGAGGTCGCGCGCGCCGAGTGGCATCGCCGGGCCGCGATCGCACCTGAGATCCGGCGCGCCCTCGAGCAAGCCGCCGAGCGCGTCCGCTGGTTCCACACCCACCAGCGCGAGGCCGACGTCGAGGTCGCCCGCGACGGCATCCGACTGGGGCTGCGGGTCGCGCCCCTGGCCCGGGTCGGCCTCTACGTCCCGGGCGGGACCGCGCGCTATCCGTCGTCGGTGCTGATGACCGCGATCCCGGCCAAGGTCGCCGGTGTGCCCGAGGTGATCATGGTGACGCCGGGGGCGTCGGCGGAGACCCTGGCGGCGGCCGAGATCGCCGGCGTCGATCGGGTGTTCGAGATCGGCGGCGCCCAGGCGGTCGCGGCCCTGGCCTACGGGACCGCGACCGTGCCGCGGGTCGACAAGATCGTCGGGCCAGGCAACCAGTGGGTGGCCGCGGCCAAGCGCATGGTGTTCGGCCAGGTCGACATCGACTCGGTGGCCGGTCCGTCGGAGGTCCTGATCATCGCCGACGCCAGCGCCGATCCGACGTGGGTCGCGGCCGATCTGCTGGCCCAGGCCGAGCACGACGTCGAGGCCCGGGCGATCCTGGTCACCACCGAGCCGGGGCTGCCGGCCGCGGTCGAGGCCGCGCTGGTCGCGCAGCTCGCCGACCTGCCGCGGGCGGCGATCGCGCGCGCCGCCCTCGAGCGCTGGGGCGCGGCGATCGTCGTGCCGGATCTGGCGGCGGCGGTGGCGGTCGCCAACCGCTACGCGCCCGAGCACCTCGAGCTCGACGTCGCCGAGCCGCGGGCCCTGGTGCCGCACCTCCACACCGCGGGCGCGATCTTCGTCGGCAAGTGGGCGGCCGAGGCCGCCGGCGACTACCTGGCCGGCGCCAACCATGTGCTGCCGACCGGCGGCGCGGCGCGCTACGCCAGTCCGCTCGGGGTCTACGACTTCGTGCGGCGCACGTCGATCGTCGAGTACGACCGCGCCGCCGCCCTGGCCGACGCGCCGGTGATCGCGGCCCTGGCGGCGGTCGAAGGGCTCGACGCCCACGGTCGCTCGGCGATGATCCGCACCGGCGGTGGCTCGTGACGATCGCGCCGCTGGTGACCCGCGGGCTGCGGGCGATGAAGGCCTATCATGTGCCGCGGCCCGACGGCATCGTCGCCAAGCTCGACGCCAACGAGTCGCCGCACGCGCTGCCCGACGAGGCCGCCGCCGAGCTCGGCCGCGAGCTGGCGCAGGTCGCGCTGCACCGCTACCCCGAGGCCGATCCAGTCGAGCTGCGCGCCCACCTGGCCGCCGAGCTCGCGGTCGCCCCCGAGGCGCTGTCCTTCGGCAACGGCTCCGACGAGCTGATCGCGCTTCTGTGCGCGGCCTTCGCCGAGCCGCGGCCGGGGCGGAGTCGGGCCGCGGTGCTCTACCCCGATCCGTCCTTCGTGGTCTATCGCATCGCCGCGCTGGGCCACGGCCTCGATCCGATCGAGGTCCCGCTCGACGACGACATGCAGCTCGACTTCGAGCTGGTCGACGACGCGATGGCCGGCGCGTCGCCCAACCTGGCGTTCTTCGCCCTGCCCAACAACCCGACCGGGACGTTGTGGTCGCCGACCGCGGTGGCCGAGCTGGCGGCGCGCCACCCGTCGACGATCGTGATCGCCGACGAGGCCTACATCGACTACGGCGGTCAGACGCTCGTGCCCGACCTGCCGCGCTTGCCCAACCTGGTGGTGCTGCGGACCCTGTCCAAGCTCGGCCTGGCCGGGTTGCGGGTCGGCTTCTTGATCGCCGCCCCGGAGATCGTCGCCGAGGTCGAGAAGGTCCGCCCGCCGTACAACCTGGGCGCGCTCAATCAGCGCGCCGCGCTGTGGATGCTGCGACACCAGCGCGACTGGTTGCGCGCCCGCGCCGCCGAGGTGGTGGCCGAGCGCGCGCGCCTGACCGAGGCGCTCGCGGCGTGGCCGGCGCTGCGGGTCTTCCCGAGCGAGGCCAACCTGATCCTGTTCCGGGTCGGGCGCGGCGGCGACGGCCGGGCGTTGGCGGTGTGGCGGGCGCTGATCGAGCGCGGCGTCTTGGTCCGCAACCTCGATCGCCCAGGTCCGCTGGCCGGCTGCCTGCGGGTCACGCCAGGGACGCCGGCGGAGAACGATCGCTTCCTCGCCGCCCTCGGCGAGGCCCTGGCCGCGACCGAGCGCTAGGCGTCAGCGCGCCCACAGCTCGAGCTGCGCGCGGCCGCCGCCCGGCAGGTTGCCGTAGCGGAACTCGACGCGGCGGATCGTGCGGTTGCCGCCGGGCAGATCGATCGTGCGGCTCCACGAGCCCTGACCGAACACCAGTCGCGTGCCCGGCGAGAACGAGGTGCCGTCACCGAACACCACGTTCACGTCGAACAGCTCGAGGGCGCTGTGCTCGGCCTTGAGCTTGATGACCGAGAACCGACCATCGTCGCGGCCGACCTTGATCACGTCGCGATCGACCCCGCCCTGGATCCAGCGCTCACCGAGCTTGTCCCAGCCGGTGGTGGCCTCGATCTGACGATCGTTGCGGTCGTTGCGAGCCTCGGCGGCGCGGGTGCCGCGGGCGGGACGGACGACGCAGGCGGACAGGGAGGCGAGGATGGCGAGGGAGAGGACGATGCGGAGCTTGGGCATGGTGATTGGACCTGAGGTGAACGTTGGGGGTTAAGAGGCCGAGGCCGAGACCGAGGCCGAGACCGAGACCGAGGCGGAGACCGAGGCGGAGGCCGAGGCCGAGACCGAGGCCGAGACCGAGACCGAGACCGAGGCCGAGACGGAGGCCGAGGCGGAGACCGAGGCGGAGACCGAGACCGAGGCCGAGTACGAGGCGGAGGAGAGCAAAGCAACCGCCGTGCCGCGGTAAGTAGGTGTTGCGCCGTGGGGGCCGGGACCTCGAGGTCCCGCGCAGCGGCCGACGTTATCTCGAGGTTCGGGTGACCTCGGCCAGCCGTCGCACCAGGAACCGTCGCTCGGGTTCGGCGCCGACCAGGGCCAGGGCGGCGCGGTAGGCCAGGGCGGCGCCGGCGCGGTCGTCGAGGCGTCGCAGCAGATCGGCCCGGGCCGCGTGCCACAGGTGATACCCGGCCAGCGCGTCGCCCAG
The DNA here is from genome assembly GCA_018057825.1 of Kofleriaceae bacterium. GTDB lineage: Bacteria > Myxococcota_A > Polyangia > Haliangiales > Haliangiaceae > UBA2376. The sequence continues at coordinate 281,778 of JAGPCY010000006.1, forward strand.
CGGCGCCAGGTGGGTCAGGCCGGCCGCCGGCCCCTCGACCATCGCGATCGCGACCGCGCGGTTGAGCTCGACGATCGGCGACGGGTAGCGCCGGGCCAGCTCGCCGAAGAGGGCCGCGATCTGCGGCCAGTCGGTGGCGCTCGCGGTCGGGGCGGTGGCGTGGAGCGCCGCGATCGCCGCCTGGAGCGCGTAGCGACCGGGACCGCCCGGCCGGCGCAGGGCGGGCGGGACCTGCTCGCGCGCCGCCGCGATCTGCCGGTGGTCCCAGCGGCTGCGGTCCTGATCTTCGAGGAGGATCAGATCGCCGGCGGCGTCGGTGCGCGCGTCGCGCCGGGCGTCGTGGAGCGACATCAGCGCCGCGAGGCCCAGGGCCTCGGCGTGGATCGGCGCCAGGCTCGCGGTGGTCGCGGTCAGCTCGACCAGGAGCTGGCCCAGGCGGATCGCCTCGGCGCACAGGTCGCGGCGGACCAGCTCGTCGCCGGCCGAGGCGGCGTAGCCCTCGTTGAAGATCAGGTACACCACCGCCAAGACCGCGTCGCTGCGCTCCGGCAACTCGCGGGCCTCGGGGACCTCGTAGGGGATGCCGGCGGCGCGGATCTTGGTCTGGGCCCGGACCAGGCGCTGGGCCATGGTCGCCGGCGCGGTCAGGAACGCGCGCGCGATCTCGTCGGTGGTCAGCCCGCCGAGGGTGCGAAGGGTCAGCGCGACCTGGGCCTCGATCGCCAGCGCCGGGTGGCAGCAGGTGAACATGAGGCGCAGGCGATCGTCGGCCACCGCGGTCGGCGTCGGCGCGTGGGCGTCGACCTGGTCGAGGTCGGTGGTCACCGCGGCGCGGTGGCGGATCCGGCGGCGGATGGCGTCGATCGCCTTGTGGCGCGCGACCTGATACAGCCACGCCCGCGGCTCGTCGGGCACGGCGTCACGCCAGGCGTCGACCGCGGCCAGGCACGCGTCCTGGACCGCCTCCTCGGCGAGCTCGAAGTCGCCGCCGGCGACCCGGATGGTCGACGCCAGCACCCGGGCTCGCTCGGCCCGGATCACCGCGGCGATCTGCGCGTGCACGAGCGGAGTGTACGGGCGCGCGCGGCCACGCGTCGATCACATGCCGTCGAACACCATGATCGGGCGGATCTCGATCGAGCCCAGGGCCGCGCTGGGGATGCGGGCCGCGATCTGGATCGCCTCGTCGAGGTCCTTGGCCTCGATCAGGTAGTAGCCGCCGAGCTGCTCGCGGGTCTCGGCGAAGGGGCCGTCGGTGGTCGTGATCTTGCCATCGCGGACGCGGACCGTGGTCGCGGTGGCGACCGGCTGGAGCGCGTCGCCGGCGCGGAGATGGCCCGAGGCCTGGATGTCCTTGGTGAACTGCATGTACGCGCCGAAGAACGCGCCCTGCTCGTCGGGCGACATCGTGGCGGCGATCTTCTCGTCTTCGTAGATCAGGCAGAGGTATTGCATCGGGTTCTCCGGGTTCTCCAGCGCTCTTCAGCGTGGCGTCGGGCGAGGCGCTCATCGCCTCGGTTCGTCCCTGGGTCGTACGGCGCGGTCGCCGATCGACATCGGTCGTGCGAATTCTCGATCTTTTTTGCAAGCCCGCAGGATCGCTTCGGTCGTCACTGCCCCGCGGGGGGCCGGCGGCGGATCGGCACGAGCCCCGGCCACAGCGGCGCCGGGATGCGGGCCTCGAAGTCGATCCAGATCCGCGCGTCCTCGCGGCAGTCGTAGCCGCGGCACTGGGCCGGGCGGTGGGCGTAGGCCTGGCAACCGCCGTCGTGGCGATCCTGATACGCGCAGTAGCCGTCGTCGCCCTTGGGCAGGTAGTACGGCTCGTGGATCCGCCAGGTCAGCTTGCCCTCGCGCAGATCTTGTTCGGACAGCGGGATGTCGTAGGCGCAGCACCGGCCGTGGCACAGCTCGATCCGGCTGGCGCAGTCGATGTCGGCGCCGCTCATCGCGTACTTGTCGTCAGTGACGTCGAGGGTGACGGTCGGCGTGGTGGCGGCGGCGATCCGCGCCCGGACCCGCTCGAGCTGACGCAGGTGGCCGGGCTCGAGCTCGCCGCGCAGGGTGAAGATCGCGACCAGGGCGTCGAGGGCCGCGGCCAGCTCGCGGGAGAGGCGCTCGGCGCGCTCGCTCTGCGCCGCTAGCTCGCGGAGCTGGGCGTAGAGCGGGGCCACCTCGTCGTCGGTCATCGCGGTGGAGAGTAGCGAAGGCGTGGGCGCGGCGACAAGCGGGGGGCGGGGGCGGGGGCGGAGACCGAGACCGAGACCGAGACCGAGGCGGAGGCCGAGACCGAGACCGAGACCGAGGCGGAGGCCGAGGCGGAGACCGAGACCGAGACCGAGACCGAGGCCGAGACCGAGACCGAGGCCGAGTCCGAGGCGGAGGCCGAGACCGAGACCGAGGTGGCGACCTTACCGAGGCCTGACGCCGGAGCGCGCGGTGATCTCGTACAGGTGGAGCATGACGTTGCCCCACCGACTGCTCTCGTCCTTGCTCTTCGCCATCGTCGGCGCTTGTTCGAGCCCGCGGGCTGCGCCCGCCGTCGCGTCGTCGACGCAAGGGTCGCCGGCCGCGCCGGCGCCGGCCACGATCGATCCCGGCGCCGTCGCGCGCGCCGAGGGGCCGGCGGGGTTGGCCCGCCTGCTGGCGGCCTACGACGCCGCGACTGAGCCCGGCGCCCGGGCCGCGCTGGCCGCGCAGGTCGATCGCGCCGCCGGTCAGCGCTACGCGACGGCGTCGCGGCTGTACTGGTACGACGATCTCGCGGCCGCGCAGGCCGCGGCGAGAGCCAGCGGCAAGCCGATCTTGTCGCTGCGCATGCTCGGTCGCCTCGACGAGGACCTGTCGTGCGCCAACAGCCGGATGTTCCGCACGCTCTTGTACCCGGACCCGCGGGTCAACCAGGTGCTGCGCGACCGCTTCGTCCTCCACTGGTCGAGCGAGCGGCCGGTGCCCAAGGTCACGATCGACTACGGCGACGGCCGACGCCTCGAGACCACCGTCACTGGCAACAGCGCGCACTACGTCCTCGACGCCGACGGCGTGCCGCTCGACGTGCTGCCCGGGATGTACGCGCCGGAGGTGTTCGCCGCCGCGCTGACCCGCGCCGCCGCGCTGGCCGAGCGGGTGCGCGGCGCGTCGCCGGCGATCCGGCGCGAGCAGGTGGTGCGCCACCACCGCGAGGTCGTGAACCTGGCCGCCCAGTTGTGGCAGGCCGGGCGGCGCGTGCCGGCGGTCGGGTCGCTCCTGACCGAGAGCGACCTGCAGGCGGCGATGCGGACGACGGTGTCGAAGGCCGCGGTCGAGGTGCCCGCCCTCCGCCGCGTCGACCTGGGCGTCGATCCCGGTCGGCTGCGCGAGCGGCCGGAGCAAGACGCTGCCGCCGGCGTCGCGACCACGCTCTGGCAGCTCACCGCGGTCAACGTCTTCGATCCGGCCGCGACCGCCCTGGTGCGCGCGCTCCTGCCACGGGAGGCGGCCGCCGACCGCGTGCTCTACGAGCTCGGCTACGGGGTGATCGCCGAGACCGCGGTTGACGAGCTGGTCCTGCGGCCGATGATCAGCCGCCGGCTCCTCGAGCACTGGACCTCGAGCGTGGCGCCGCTGCCGTTCGCCGAGCTGAACGCCTGGGTCTACGCCGAGGTCTTCCGCACCCCGGCCTCGGATCCCTGGCTCGGCCTGCGCCCGACCGCGGTCTACACCGGCCTGCCCGGCGGGGCGATCCTCCACGAGGAGCCGCGGGGGTAGGGGCGGCCGCGCCACGCGCCGCGGCCGGACCAAAAACTTGCCCCGGCCGCCGCGGTCGGCACGATGGGCGACACCCGTGCTCGCGCCTACGCTCACCGAGACGCCCGAGCGGCCGCCGCCGCCGCTGGTCGCCCAGGCCGCCGCCATCGACGTCAGCGAGCGGCCCTACGACGTCGTCTTGATCGGCGTGATCCTGACCTTGCTCGGCATCGGCACCGTCGAGATCTACGCCGCCACCGCGGCCGAGGCGATGGCGCGCCACGGCGACCCGTCGTACTTCCTCAAGCGGCAGATCGTCTTCCTCGCGCTCGGTGGCTTCGCGATGTTCGCCGCCGCCCACATCGACTACCGGCGGCTGCGCAGTCGAGCCTATTCGCTCCTGGCCGCCGCGCTCCTGGCCCTGGGCGCGACCCTGACCATGCCGGCGCTCAACGGCGCCAAGCGCTGGCTCATGCTCGGGCCCCTCAGCTTCCAGCCGGTCGAGCTGGCCAAGCTCGCGCTCATCGTCTACCTCGCCCACAGCCTGCAGAAGAAGGCCGACAAGGTGAAGACCTTCACGATCGGCTTCGTGCCGCACCTGGTGGTGTGCTGCCTGATGATGGGGCTGCTCCTGATCCAGCCCGACCTGGGCTCGTCGATCATCCTCGGCATGACCACGCTGGCCATGCTGTTCATGGCCGGGGCGCCGGTGTCGTACATCGTGACCGCGATCCTGGCGGCGCTGCCGGTCGCCTACCAGCTCGTGGTCGGCACGCCGTGGCGCATGCGGCGGTTCATGGCGTACTTCAACCCCGAGGCCTTCAGCGATCGCGAGGCCTACCAGATGGTGCAGGCCCACGTGTCGTTGGGCTCGGGCGGCTGGACCGGGGTTGGCCTCGGCAACTCGCGGCAGTCCCTCGGCTACATGCCCGAGGGTCACAACGACTTCATCCTGGCGCCGATCGGCGAGGAGCTCGGCTTCCTCGGCGTCGCGGTCGTCCTCGGGTTGTTCGTCGTGCTGGTGTGGCGCGGGCTGCGCGCGGCGCTGGGCGCGCGCGACACCTTCGGCGGCTACCTGGCCTTCGGCATCACCGCGATGTTCGGGCTGCAGGCGCTGCTCAACGTCGGCGTCGTGCTGGGCGTCGTGCCCAACAAGGGCATCACCCTGCCGCTCGTGAGCTACGGCGGCACGTCGTTGATCGTGACCATGTTCCTGATCGGGCTGGTGCTCAACGTCGGGCGCCGTCAGCCGCCGCCGACCCGCAAGCGCGAGCTGGTCAACGCCGGCTACGCCGAGCGTCGGCCGCAGCGGGTCCGCGTCGTCACCGAGTGAGCGCGCGCGCGGGTCAGAGCAGACCGCGCACCACGCCGTAGCTCACGATCGCCAGGCCGGCGGTGTTCAGCACGGCGTTGACCGAGGCCAGCACCCAGCCGGGCGAGCGCGCCGCGAACTGATCGTCGGTGCGGGTCAGCCAGTTGGCGATGCCCGAGGCGTCCTGGAAGAGCGACGCCACCACCAGGAGCCAGGCACCGACCGCGGCGGTGGTCGACGACAGCGCCGCGAAGCCGATCGCCCAGCTCAGCGCCACGAGCAAGAGGCCCTCCTGAAGCGACACCGTGTGCGCGACCAGGAGCCAGTGGTGGCGCGCCGCCGGTTCCTTCATCCGCTTCATCGACAGGAGCCAGCCGAGGGCGAAGGACAGGACCAGGTTGGCCACGCCACCGAGCAAGAGGACGCGGACCGCGTGCGCAGGCATCGCCCGAGTCTACGACCAGGCCAGCTCGGCGGATCGATGCTCGAGGCCGGGCGGCGGCGCCGCCGGCCAGCCGGTCATGAGCTCGCCGACGATCGCCGCCAGGTAGGCGTCGAGGGGCGGATGCGCGAAGCCCAGCTCGCGCTCGGCTCGGCTGGGGTCGACGTGGGACATCCACGTCGTCGACAGCGGCGACACCAAGGTCGGCGGGATCCCGGCGGCGGCAAGGGCGGCGGCCGGCACGTCGACGATCCGCGGCCGAACCCCGACCAGCGCGCCCAGGCGCTCGATCAGCTCGCGCACGGTCGGCTGCTCGCGCTGGGCGAGGTTGTAGGCGACGGCCGGCGGCGGGCGCTCGACCATCGCCGCCAGGGCCTCGACCACCGCGCCGCGGTAGACGTGGCGGGCGATCGCGTCGGCGCCCGGGACCAGGAGCGGCCCGCCGTCGAGCATGCGCCACAGGTAGCGCTCGAGGCGGCGCTTGGGATCGCGCTCGCCGTTGACCATCGGGATGCGCACGCGGGTGTGGGGCAGGCCGCTGGCCGCGAGGGCGTCCTCGGCGGCGCGCTTGCCGACGCCGTACTCCCAGTCCTCGCGATCGTCGTCGGTCGGCGGCGCCGGCATGACCGGCCCGGCGTAGGCGTCCTCGCTGGCCGGGCGCGGGGCGTCGGTCCGCACCAGGTACACCTGGCCGGTCGACACGAACAGGTAGTGGCCCAGGCGCGGCCCGAGCACGCGGCAGGTGCGCGCGACGTCCTCGCCGGAGAACCCGGCGAGATCGATCACCCGATCGAAGGCCCGGCCGGCCAGGGCGCGATCGAAGGTCTCGGTCGTGCGATCGGCGGTGACGAGCTCGACCCGACCGTCGAAGGGATCGGGCACCGAGCCGCGGTTGAGCACGGTCACGCGATGGCCAGCGAAGAGCAGGCGCCAGACCAGCGAGCGCCCCATGAAGCGGTTTCCGCCGATGACGAGGACGTCCATCGCCCCCACTGTGCCACGGCGCCGCGGCCGGAAACTACCGGGGCGGCGCGCGGTGGAGTAGCGTGGCGGCGATGCGACTCCTCATCGCTGGCGGTGGCACCGGCGGCCACCTGTTCCCGGGCGTGGCGATCGCCGAGGAGCTGCGCGCCCGCGACCCGGCGGCGGCGGTGCAGTTCGTCGGCACCGCGCGCGGCCTCGAGGCCCGGGTCCTGCCCGAGCTGGGCTGGGACCTGGCGCTCATCCAGGTGTCGGGCCTGAAGACCGTCGGCGTCATCGGCGCGCTGCGCGGCCTGGTGCGGTTGCCGCGGGCGTTGTGGCAGGCGCGGCGCATCGTCAAGCAGTTCCGCCCCGACGCGGTGATCGGCGTCGGCGGCTACGCCTCGGGGCCAGTGGTGCTGATGGCGCGGCTGCGCGGGGTGCCGACCGCGATCTGCGAGCAGAACTCGATCCCCGGCCTGACCAACAAGATCCTCGGGCGCGTGGTGCGGCGGGTGTTCCTATCGTTCGCCGAGAGCCAGCGGTTCTTCAAGGCCGGCAAGGTGGCGCTGACCGGCAACCCGGTGCGGCGCGAGCTGGTGGCGCGGTTGACCGCGGCGGCCGCCCAGCCGCGCGACGCCGAGGCGCCGCTCACGGTGTTCGTGAGCGGTGGCTCGCTCGGCGCGGTCGCGGTCAACGAGCTGGCGTCACAGGCGCTGATCGAGCTGGCCCGGACCCGCCGCCTGGCGATCATCCACCAGACCGGCGCCGCCGACGTCGACAAGATCACCGCGCGCTACCGCGAGGCCGGGGTCGACGCCGAGGTCCACGCCTTCATCAAGGACATGGCGGCGCAGTACGCGCGCGCCGATCTGATCGTGTGTCGCGCCGGCGCGACCACGGTCGCCGAGCTGGCGATCGCCGGCAAGCCGGCGGTGTTCATCCCGTACCCGTTCGCCGCCGACGATCACCAGACCAAGAACGCCCGCGAGATGGCCGAGGCCGGCGCCGCGCGCTCGTACCGCCAGGCCGACCTGACCGCGGCCGCGCTGGCCGAGGCCCTGGCGCCGCTCCTCGACGATCCGGCGGCGCGCGCGGCCATGGGCGCGGCGATGCGCGGCCTGGCCCGCCCGGGGGCCGCGGCGGCGGTGATCGACTGGTGCGCGGCGCAGAAGCCAGCCCAGGCGCCAGCGTCACCCGGGCGGTGACAAGGTCACCCGGTCGGTGACCGCGCGGCCGTTCCAGCCGACCACCGGCAACTGGCACGTCCGCCGCAGCATGTCGGGCACCACGACCGTGACCTTCTGGGGCGCCCCCGACGAGACCCCGGCGCCGGCCGACGTCGACGGCGACGGTCGCGCCGACTTCGTCACCTACCTGGCGGCCAGCGCGCTGTGGTTCGTCCTCGAGGCCGACGGCCCGGCGTTCACCGTGCCGTTCGGCGATCTCGACGGGCGACCGGTCCCGGCGCGGTGATGCGCGGCGACGCGGCGCGGTCGACGGCGGCGCCGGGGAGCGGTACCGTCGCGCCATGGTTGCACGCTTGATCGCGATCGCGATCGTCCTGGCGCTGGTCGCCCCAGGGTGCGGCGGGAAGGAAGACCCAACCGTCGCCGCGTGTCGGGCCTACGCCCAGCGCGACTTCGAGTGCGGCGGCTACCCGGCCAGCGAGAAGGACCTCACCCTCAAGCTGGCCGAAGGCTTCTGTCGCGAGATCGCCGCCGGCAACCGCGACCTGGCCGAGCTGAAGGGCATCGCCGCGGGCCCGACCTGCGTGAAGACCACCAAGACCTGCGACGAGTACAAGGCCTGTATCGCGCGAGCCGAGGCGGCCCCGTGACGTAGCGAACGGCTCGCGGTCGGGTTCGGCCTCGGTCTCGGTCTCGGTCTCGGCCTCGGCCTCGGCCTCGGTCTCGGTCTCGGTCTCGGTCTCGGTCTCGGTCTCGGTCTCGGTCTCGGTCTCGGTCTCGGTCTCGGTCTCGGTCTCGGTCTCGGTCTCGGTC
>JAGPCY010000061.1 GCA_018057825.1 Kofleriaceae bacterium
TTCGCGAACATCACGGTCGCCGCCGTCGCGTGACGACCGCCCCGGTCCGCCGCCCAGCGCGTGCCTCCCGCACGCGCCGTCGCGGCGTGGCCGATCCGCTGGTTTTGCCGCCACCGCGCCCCGTCGCCCCCGCCCCTCGCCCGGCCCGCCGCGCCGGCCGCGCCCCGCCCGCCACGCCTGCCTCCCCAAACGACCCCCGGTTCGGCCGCCCCCCGGTTCGGCCGCCCCCGGTTCGGCCGCCCCCCCGGTTCGGCCGCCCCCCCGGCCGCCCGCGGCCGCCCCTCCCGCGGTTCGGCCGCCCGGTCTCGGCCTCGGTCTCCGTCTCGGTCTAGCGCTCACTGCTTCCTCCCTCGCCACTGTCGCCGGGGCTTCACCGCGCGGTGACCGCCGCGCCACCGAGCGCGCGTCATGCTGTCACCATGACCACCCTGGCCGCGCTGCGCGAGTCGATCGGTGCCCTGGAGCGCGAACTGCTCGACGCCACCGACCAGGTCGAGGCCCGCGTGGCCCAGGTCGCTCCACGGTATCGCGCGAGCGCTCGCAACTTCGCGCACTACGTCAGCGTCCGTCAGCACGATCTGCGAGCGCTCCAGCTCGGCCTGCTCGGCCACGGCCTGTCGTCGCTGGGCCGCCTCGAGGGCCACGTCGTCGACGCGATCGCCCAGGTCCGCCAGCGGCTCGACGACGCGCTGGCGGCGCCGCGCCACGGTGCCGGCGAGGACCTCGCCGACCACGCGCCGAGCTGGGACCAGGCCCAGCGCCTGCTGCACGCGCATACCCAGGCGCTCCTCGGGCCGCGCCCGGCCGGCCGCCACGTATACGTGATGGTGACCGCGCCGTCGTCCGACGAGGTCGACGACGGCTGGTGCGGTCGGCTGCTCGACGCCGGCATGAACTTGCTGCGCATCAATGCCGCCCATGAGGACGAGGCGGCGTGGACACGGATCGTCACCACCGCCCGGGCGACGGCGGCGGCGCGCCAGGTGCCGCTGCGCATTGCGGTCGATCTGCCTGGGCCGAAGTTGCGCACGGTCATGCTGACCGCCGGCCCCCGAGTCGTGAAGTGGAAGCCGGCGAAAGACGCGCTGGGTCGGGTGGTGGCGCCGCGCATGATCGCGCTGCACTCCGCGGCCGTCGGCGCCGCGACCGCCGACGGGCTGGCGGTGCCGACCTCGATCTGGGCCACGCTCGCCGCCGGTGACCAGCTCACCGTGCGCGATGCCCGCGGCAAGCGCCGAGTGGTGCGGGTGGTGGAGCGCGGCGACGCCAACGGTCGCGGCGAGGTCGACGCCACCACCTACGTCACGCCCGGGGCGCAGGTGTGCGTGACCCGCGTTGACCGCGTCTACGCCGAGTTCACGATCGTCGACGTGCCGGCCCGGCGCGCGCGCCTTGAGGTCGCGGTCGGTCAGACCTTCGCCGTGGTTGCCGAGGGCACGCCGGTCCCCGACGGGATGCCGGGGATCGGCTGCACCCTGCCCGCGGCGCTGGCCGGACTGACGCTCGGCCAGCGCGTGCTGTTCGACGACGGCCACCTGGAGACCGAGGTAGTGGCGATCGAACCTGGCCAGGTGCAGGTCCGGGTCACCCATGCGCCGGGCGGGCGATTCCGGCTGGCCGCCGAGAAGGGCATCAACCTGCCGGACAGCGAGCTGCCCTTGCCGCTGTGCTCGGCCGACGACGAGCGGGCGCTGGCGTTCGCGGCGCGCCACGCCGATCTGATCGACGCCTCGTTCGTCCGCGGGCCCGAGGACGTCCACGAACTGCACCGCCGCCTGGTGGCCCTCGACGCCGAACGAGTCGGGCTGGTGCTCAAGATCGAGACCGCGGGCGCCTTCGCGCGCCTCCCCGCGATCCTGCTGGCCGCGCTCGAGCGCGCGCCGGTCGGCGTGATGATCGCGCGCGGCGACCTGGCGATCGAGAGCGGGTACCAGCGCCTGGCCGAGCTGCAGGAGGAGATCCTGTGGCTGTGCGAGGCCGCCCACGTGCCGGTGATCTGGGCCACCGAGGTGCTCGATCAGCTCGCGCGCACCGGCCGGCCGTCGCGCGCCGAGGTCACCGACGCCGCGATGGCGGTGCGCGCCGAGTGCGTGATGCTCAACAAGGGCCGCTACGTCGCTGAGGCGGTGGTCGCGCTCGATGACATCCTGCGACGGATGGAGCAGCACCAGTACAAGAAGCGCGCCCTGTATCGCCGCCTACACCTGGGTTGGCCTGAGGGGGGGCGGCCTGAGGACGGTTGGCCCGTGGGGGGGCGGTCCGAGGGGGGATGACCGAGGGCTGAGCGCGCCGCGGTGGCTGCCCGAGTGGCCGCGTGTCCACGGCGACGACAGCGCGGCGTCGGCGACCATCGCCAACTGTGGACGATCCTGAGGCGTCACCGCGGCACGTGACTTGCTCCAGCGGGCGCCATGTCGCGCTGGCTCGCCGCCTTGTTCCTGGTCCCCTGGTTCGGTTGCGCCGACGACGGCCTGGACGATGCCGACGGCGCGCTTCGCGATGGCTCGGCCGAGGCGGTCGGCGTCCTTCGGTTCCTGAACAGCCCGGCGGCCGACGTCGCGACCCTCGACGACGGCGCCGCCCTCGACGCCCGGGCGGCCCGCAACATCGTCGGCCATGTCCGCGGCCCCGACAGCCTGCTCGGCACCGGCGACGACGACCTCCTCGAGACCATGGCCGAGCTCGACGCCATCCCCCAGGTCGGGCCGGCGACGATCGCCCGGCTCTTGACGTACGTCGAGTCGATCGGCGGCGTGCCGCGCATCCAGATCGAGGGCGTGTGGCTGACCGCCGCCGAGGCTGCGGCGATCGTCGCCGCCGCCAACGGCGCGTCGCTGGCCGAGCTCGATGACGACGCCGGCCTCGACGCCCGGGCCGCCCGCGGGCTGGTCGAGCGTCGCCCTCACGCCGACCTGGCGGCGGTGGCCGCGGTGCCCTACGTCGCGACCGCCGCCCTCGAGCGCCTGCGGCGCTGGGCGCCGACGTGGTCGGCACCGACCGAGGTCACCTGCCACCCCGGCTTGCGCGCCGGCATGCGGGCCTGCGTCGAGGCCCAGGTCGCCGACGGCGCGAGCCTCGCCGACGCCGAGCTCGCGTGCGGCGACGCCGAGGCCCTCGGTCCGGTGTTCGATGCGGTGTGCGCCGGTCCGCTGGGCGCGCCGTTCTGCGGCCTGCCCTTCGAGACGTTCTATACGGTGCACGTCCCGCCGTGCGTCGCGGCCCTGGCCGACGAGCTGGCAGGCCTGTGCGTCGGCGACGCCGATTGTGGAGGCGCGCCGCGCCGGTGCTGGGGCACGGTCAACGACGGCTCGACCCAGCTCGGCGTGTGCCAGGACCTCCGCAGCGTGCCCGGTCAGGGCGACCCGTGCTCGGCGACCCGCGCGTGTGGCGCTGGCCTGGTGTGCGCCGGGTTGTCGCTGTGGCCCGACGGGATCTGCGTCAGCGCGTGGATGACCGGCAGCTTCACGATGGACGTGCCCCAGGTCATCGCGGCGAGCGCCGGCGCCACCGCGACCGCCGCCGTGATCGTCCACGGCCTGGCCACCGTCCCCCTCGACGTATGGGTCGACCTCGACGTCCGCGGCGTCGACCCGCGGCGCCTCCGGGTCTGGCTCGAGAATCCCCAGGGCCAGCGCGCCAGCTTGTGGGACGGCGCCACCGACGGCGGCACCATCCCCGCGCGCCTGCTGCCGCGGCCGGGCGTCGCCCACGACGAATACGTGAACGGCGCCTGGCGGGTCGGGGTCGAGACCACCGCCGCGGGCACCGCCGGCACCCTGCACGCGGTCACGGTCCACGTCACCAGCCAGTGGGACTGACGCCAGTCGGTGGCGCCGCCCCGCAGGCCCCAGACCGGCCAGCGAAGTGCCTGATTCTGCTCAGGGTCCGGGCCCTTCGCACCCGGCATGCAAGCCGATTTGAATCACCCCGGGGCCGATTAAAAAAATCGCCCCAATATTTTAAGCTCGGCGCATGGATGCCCGGGCAGTTGGGCGCTGGCACGTAACCGACGCTCGCCGGGCGGTGCGGCGCCAGACCGAGGATCGGCGGGTCAAGGCGGCGTCAGGGGCAGCCCGAAGAAGTCGAAGAAGTCGCGCAGGTGATCGCGCAGGTCGTCGGTGTGGCCGTTGTGGCTCTCGTAGCCCCACGTCCCGACGTGGCCGTACCAGCTATCCTTGACGCACGAACCGTAGCCGTGGACGCCGACGCCGTAGCTGATGAAGCTCGCCGCCCGCGACACCGCGGTGCCCTTGCCGCGGGCCAGCACCCGGCTCGCGGTCTTGAACAGGACGTCGACGCGATCCTTGGCGGTGAGGTACGGCCGCGGGGTCGCCTCGACGAGGTTGGCGAAGGTGTCGCCACGCCGCCCGGGCGAGTTCCAGGTCACGCCGACGTTGGGCCCGCTGGCCGAGCTGCTGTAGTTGAACGTCAAGCCGTTCGGCCCCAGGGTCAACGTCCCGATGCCCGGCACCGTGACGTTCAGGTTGATCTGCAGCCCGTTGATCGCGCGCGAGATCTGGACCGCGCGGTTGATCTGCACCTGCTGGTTGACCGAGTAGTTGCCGAAGCCGACCACCTCGGCGTTGGCGCCGGCGGTCAGCCCGCGCACCAGGTGGGTCCAGCCGTCGAGGTACAGGTGCCCGGTGTTGTGGAGCGCGGCGCCACAGGCATTGGCGCAGTCCGAGCCCCACACCGGGTACTGGATCGGCACCCCGCTGATCACCAGGGGCACCAGGGCCTTCAGCTCGCGACAGCGGAGCTGCATGGTCATGGCGATCTGGCTCTCGACGAGCTGGCTATCGATCTCGGTGGCGCCGCCGAAGATCGAGTTGCCGGTGCGGTTGACCTTGACCCACTGCGAGGCCTCGGGTCCCTGGGAGCCCTCGCGCCACAGGTGCCGGCGCACCATCCAGTACAGGTTGATGCCGCGCTCCGGCATCGGGGTCGTCTGGGTCGCCAGGACGCACGCGCAGGTGCCGACGTCGGCCGCGGTCAGCGGCACGGTCCGCGGGCTGCCGCCGACGCGTTCGATCGCGCTGCCGTCGGCGGTGCGCACCCGCGCCGCCCCACCGTCGGTCCGGAACTGCAGCGCGTAGGCCGCGAACTCCTCGGCCAGCTCGGGGTAGCGCGCCGGCAAGAGCGTCGGCACGTCGCGCGGGGAGGCGGTGCGCGCCAGCTCGGCCAGCGCGGCCTCGAGCTCGACCGAGCCGACGATCGCGCCGGTGGTGCGGAGGCTGGGCGAGGGCGGCGGCGGCGCGCTGTCCTCCGCGGTCTGTTCGGCCTCGGCCAGCTCCTCCGGCGTCAGGTCGTCGAGGGTCTGGGCCTGCTCCTCGGGCGTGATGATGGCGTCGCCACCGGTCGGCTCGGGCGCCAGCACGATGGCGCCAGCGATGACGCGGCCGTCGTCGGCGCGCAGGCCGGGCGCCGCCAACCCGATCGCCAGGACCGCGGCCAGCGCGGCGACCGGGCGAACCCCCGGGCGAGACATGTACTTCCGAATACCGATCTTGATCACGTTGAATACTCCTCTAGAAACGTGGCAATGGACTGCCGCACCGTCGAGAACATCTCGACGACGGGGCGATGCCGACGGCCGGAACTGGCCACGACATCTCGAGCCCAGTTAAGACAGACTCGCGAGCATCGCGATAGCAGATAGTTCCGCCGCGCGAACGTGCGACGCCGTGCGACGACGGGTGTGTCGGCGACAAGCGACGTGGTCGCAGCCCGCCAGGCCCGCGGATCTCAACGCCGCGCCGGCGACGCGACGCCGTCGCACCTGACCACGCGCGGGGGAGGCGAATACTTGCGGTCGTCGCGCGCGAGGTCGCGGGGTCGCGCCGGTCGCGCCGGCGGTCGCACGTGGCCGCAGCTATCAGCGGCGGCGCGGCTGCGACGGCGCGGTCGGCCAGGTCGCGAACATCCGCGCGAAGGCGGTCGGCGCGATCACGCCGCGGCTGGCCAGGACCTGATCGGCGGCGGCCAGCGCGGCCCCATCACCGTCGAGCTCGGCCCGACGGCGGCGCGCCAGCGCGCCGATCGCGATCATGTCGGTGGCGTCGGCGTCGGCGGCGGCGCCGTCGAGCAACGCGCGAGCTCGCGCCGGCCGGTCGGCCAGCACCTCGATCGCGGCCAGGATGAGGCGCACGAAGGCGCGCAGGTAGGGCGCGCGGACCCGGGCCAAGGGCGCGATCGCCGCGCGCGCCGCGGCGCCATCCCCGCGGGCGATCGCGGCGCGGGCCAGCAGGTATCGGGTCTCGGTGCGCACCGCCTCGACGTGGGCGAAGGCCGGGCCGGCGAACGGCGCGATCTGCGCGGCGGCCGCGGCCACGCCGTCGGCGTCGTCCTGGTACAGCGCCAGCTCGAACAGGCCGCGCACCCGGAACCAGTGCTGGAGGTGCAGCCCATCGCCGGGCGGCGACCAGATCTCGGGCGTGAGCTCGGCCCGGGCCCGCAGCGGATCGTCGGCCGCCAGCCACACCACGTTGCTCGACCACTGCAAGCTGGCGGCGGCGTAGCGATCGCCGCGGCGGTTGGCGTCGCGCAGGTACTCGCGCTGCCGCACCGCCAGCTCGCGGTAGTCGCCGTGGCGCCGCAGCGCGAACGCGATGAACAGCCGGACGTGGTTGAGCTCGGCCGCGGTGCCGACCGAGCGCTCCCGCAGCGCCACCTCAGCCTCCGCTAGCGTGGCGATCGCGTAAGCGTGGCGGCCCGCGAAGAACTCGACGATGCCATCGGCGCAGCGCGCCCACGCCACCAGGAACTGGCTGTCGCACGCCCGGGCCAGCGCCGCCGCCCGCGTCACCGCGCGGCGCGCCAGCGGCACCCGGCTGCCGCTCGAGCCGAGGTACATCGCGTGGTAGGCCAACGCGTAGGTGACGCGGCGCCGATCGCCCAGGCGCAGCGCGACCAGGAGCGCCCGGGCCTGAAACGCTGCGCCGGCCAGGACCTCGACCATGCCCAGGCCGAGGGACGCGGTGCGATAGACGTCGAGTCGCAGGTGATCGATCGACGGCGCGTCGGGCGTGCGGCGCGGCGTGAAGTGGGTGCCGCGGAGCATGGTCCGGAACCACGACCAGGCCAGCCGGCGCTTGGCGGCGCCGATCGTGCGCGGGGTGTCCTCGCCGATCGCCGCCAGCACCTCGTCGAGGAGCGCCCGACCGGCGGCGACGTGGCCGCTGACCAGGAGCTCGTGGGCGGCCTGGCGACGGCAGCGCGCGGCCAGCGCGGGCTCGGCGCCGTCGGCGGCCGCCAGGTAGACCTGGGCGGCGGCGTGGCCGCGACCGGCGTAGCCCAGGGCCTCGGCGCGGGCGATCAGGATCGCGCGGCGGGCGTCGTCATCGTAGGTGCCCATGCGCAAGGACGCCGCCCACAGATCGGCGGCCAGCTCGAAGGCCAGGGCGTCGCTGGCCCGCCGCGCCGACTCCGCGGCCAGCTCGGCGGCGTGGGCCAGGGCGCCGGCGGCCTCGAGGTGGCGGACCACCAGGAGCGGCGCCTGCTCGACCGCGGGCGAGGCCAGGAGCGCGGCGGCCAGCCGCTGGTGGTGGCGCCGCCGACGCGCCAGCGGGATCCGCGCGACCACCGCCTCGCGCACCCGGTCGTGATATGGCTCGACCGGATCGTGGCTGCGGGTGCCGCCGGTGCGGACCAACCAGGTCGCGCGCAGGCGATCGAGGGCCTTGGCCAAGGCCCGGCGGTCGAGCGCGAGCGCGGTGCCGATCACGCCCTGGGGCGCCGGCCCGCCTGCCACCGCGACCATCTCGAGGACGCGCTGGGCCGTGCGCTCCATGCGCGACACCCGTCCCCACAGCGCCTCGTCGAGGCGGGCCACCGCGCCGGCGCTGTGACGGACCAGCTCCTGCAGGAACAGCGGGTGGCCGTCGGCGTCGTCGACCAGGGCGTCGGCGTCGGCGGCGCGCTCGGGGGCCAGCAAGCTGATGAGCGCCCGGCCCTCGGCGGCCGACAGCCGGGCCAGGGCGAGGGTGTCGACCGGCGCCGGCAGCGCCAGGCCGGGCCCGCCGTCGCGCCGGTGGGTGAGCAAGAGCAAGATCGGCGGCGCCGACGCCGGCTCGACGATCTCGCCGAGCAACGCCAGGCTGTCGCTGTCGGCCCACTGGATGTCGTCGATGACCACGACCAGGGGGTGCTGTTGCGCCAGGGCCGCCAGGAGCTGGCGCAGGCCGCGAAACGCGCGCGCGCGCAGCTCGATCGGACTGTCCGGCTTCC
Organism: Kofleriaceae bacterium; assembly: GCA_018057825.1. Taxonomy (GTDB): domain Bacteria; phylum Myxococcota_A; class Polyangia; order Haliangiales; family Haliangiaceae; genus UBA2376. The sequence goes on from JAGPCY010000061.1 coordinate 8,227, forward strand.
GGACCGACAGACGGGCGATCGCCGGGACCCGGCGCAGCACCGGGAACGTGCGGGCCACGGCCTCGACCTCGGGGGTGAGCAGGAGCGCCACCTCGATCGGATCGCGGCGCAACAGCTCGCGGACCAACGCGTCGACCACGCCGTCGATGCCCTTGAACGGCACCGACTCGCGCTCGTAGCAGCGCCCGGTCAAGACCCGGACGTCGGGGGCCCGCGCCTCGGTGCGCTCGATGAACGCGTGGACCAGGGCGCTCTTGCCCATCCCCGAGGGGCCTTCGATGCACACGGTCCGGGCCTGCCCCGCGCGGACGTCGACCAGCGCCGCGTCGAGCGCCGCCAGCTCCGCGGTCCGGCCGACGAACGGTGGCGCGCGTTCGGCGATCGGCGCGGCGCGGGTCGACAGCCGGGAGACGATCTCGGCGGCGGTCGGGCGGCGCGCCGGCTCGAGGGCGAGCAGCTCGTCGCACAGCCGCGCCAGATCCGGCGGCACCGGCCCGTAGCGGGCCACCGGCGGCGCCGCGACCTGCTGCTTGCGCAAGAGGATCTCGATCGCGCGGCCCTCGAACGGCAGCCGCCCGGTCAGGGCCTCGAACAACATAACGCCGACGCTGTAGCAGTCGGCCGCCGGCATCACCGCCGGGGTGATCGCCTGTTCGGGCGCCATGTAGGCCGCGGTGCCGACCAGCGCGGCGTCGCTGACCTTGGCAACTACGGCGTCGCGCATCAGGCCGAAGTCGAGCACCACGACCCGGCCCTTGCGCGTGACCAGCACGTTCGAGGGCTTGAGGTCGCGGTGGACCTTGCCGGCGCGGTGCAGCGCCTCGAGTCCGAGCGCGAGCTGGCGCAGGCCATCGCGCAGGCGCTCGTCGTGGAACGTGCCGGGTAGCGGCGGCTCGGCGCCGGGCTCGGCGGCGACGCCGAGGCACACGGCCAGCGGATCGCGGACGTGGTCGAGGAACGAGACCCCGTCGACCAGCTCCATCGTGAAGAACCAGTGGCCGCGAGCGTGGTGCAGCTCGCCCAGGCGAACCAGGTTGCGATGATCGAGATCGGCGCGGGCGCGGAACTCGGTCTTCAAGCGGTAGAGCGCGTTGGGCTCGACCGCGCGCAGGGTCTTCAGCGCCACGACCAGATCGCGCTCGCGATCGTAGGCCTCGTACACCAGGCCCATGCCGCCTTCGCCGACCAGGCGCCGCAGCTCGAACCGCTCATCGCCCTCGAACCCGCTGCCGAGTTCGAACTCGGACCCGGGCTCGGTCGGGTCGCTGGTGCGGTCTCTACACGCGAAGCGCGGCGTCGACACCAGGCGATCGTAGAGGCGAGCCGGGTTCGCTCAGCCTAGAAAGATCGGTGGCCCCGCGCACAGCCGGACCGACCCACGTATGCCGTGCGAGCGCGCGCGCAGTTCCGTCACGAGGCCGCCACGGTCCCGACGCGGCGCCGGATCCTAGACGGATCCCAGACCGATCCAGCTCGTCCGGGTTGCACGGCGGCCGCGGTCGCGCATGCTCGAGGTCGATGCCCCGCGCCGCCTGCGCCGCCGCGCTCGTCGCCCTCCTCGCCGTCACCGGGCCCGCCCAGGCCGGGCCGGAGTTCGTCGAGGGGAAGCCGGTCCTGGCGCCGGTCCCGGTCGCGACCGTGCTCGATCCCGAGGAGGCCGCCACCCCGGCGGCCGGGCGGCTCCTGGCGCGGGTCGCCCGGGTCGACGCCGGCCTGGCCGACTCGAGCTACCAGGCGCGGACCTCGGTCGACGAGGCGTCGGGCACCTACCGGTGGGACTGCTCGGGGATGACGACCTGGCTCCTGCGTCGCGCCGCGCCGCGCGCGCGCGCCGCCATCGCCAGCGCTCGCCCGGTGGCGCGCGACTACTACCACGCGATCCGCAAGGCGCCCCTGGGCCGCGCCCGCGGCGGCTGGCAACGGCTGGCCCACGTCAGCGAGGCGCGCCCCGGCGACCTGTTCGCGTTCCTGCGCTCGCCGCTGTCGACCTCGAAGATCACCGGTCACGTCGGCGTCATCGTCGGTCGGCCGGTCCCGGTGCCGGGGTGGTCGGGCGCGTGGTTGGTCCGGGTCGCCGACTCGACCCGCGGCGGCCACGGCGACGACCGCCGCGCCAACGACGTCGACGGAGGGTTCGGCATCGGCACGCTGTTGTTCGCGACCGACGGCGCCGGCGTGGTGACCCACTACGGCTGGTTCGGGTTGGATAGCCCGTGGCTCATCCCGACGACGGTCCTGTTCGGACGGGTCACCGGGTAGCGCGGAGGCGGGGACGAGGAGAGCGACGGAAACGAGACGGAGACCGAGGCCGAGGCCGAGACCGAGGCCGAGACCGAGTCCGAGTCCGAGTCCGAGGCCGAGGCCGAGACCGAGGCCGAGACCGAGGCCGAGACCGAGTCCGAGACCGAGGCCGAGACCGAGACCGAGACCGAGACCGAGACCGAGACCGAGACCGAGGCCGAGACCGAGACCGAGTCCGAGACCGAGTCCGAGACCGAGGGCGAGGCTCGCGCCTACAGCGACGCCTGGAGCTGGGTCCGGATCCGCAGATCGTTGCCGCCGCCGTCGCCGGTGGTCTGGAGGATGCCGCCGTCGATCATCCACTTCAGGTTGTGGCCGCGCCACAGGAGGTTGACCGCGCCCGCGATCTCGCGCCGGTGCTCGTCGTCGTCGGGGACCTGGGCGAAGCGACCGGCGACCAGGACCCCGGGGCCCTTGACCAGGTAGCTGAGCTGACCGTAGAAGCCGAGCTCGGGATCGGCCTGGCCGTCCTTGATCAGGACCAGGGCGCCCGACGCGCACACGCCCTCGCGCTTGATGATCGTGTCGAGCGAGACCGCGTGCTGGATCTGCAGGTCGCCGTCCGCGTTCTTGTCGAGGTCGCGCGGGTTCATCCGGTAGTCGACGCTGACGCCGTAGCGCAGCGGGCCGCCCTCGAGGTCGCCTTCGCTGTAGCCCTTGATGCCGCCGCCGTTCCAGCCGACGTGGGCGACCAGCGCGGGACCCCAGTCGCTCGGGACGTTGGTCGGCGTGCTGATCGTGCAGATCGGCGGGTCGGTCGGGGTCGCGCCCGGCACACACGACGAGCGGATGGTCGAGCGATCGCTGCCGGCGTTCCACACGCCGGCCGCCCACTCGAGGCCGTCGGGGGACTTCTCGTAGTCGTTGTGGAGCGCGACGCCGAGGTCGCGGCCGGCGGTGGCGAACTCGTTCACCACGGTGCGCTCGAGGAACTCGCTGCCGAAGTCCGAGGCGACCTCCTGGCGGTGGAACGGACGCTTCCACTGCCCGACGCGGAGATGAACGGTCTTGGTGAAGGCGCGGTCGATGAAGAAGTCCTTGAGCAACGAGAACCCGCGGTTCGCCATCTCGAACTCGACCTTGTAGTCGATCAGATCGTCGAAGGCGTGACCCTCGAACTGAAGGCGCAGGCGCGGGATCATGAAGCGGGTCGCAAACTCGGTGTCGTCGCCGTGGGGCCGCGTCGCCTCGAGGCGGAACTGCGAGCGGATGCCGAGCTTGAGGGCGTAGCCGCCGTCCTCGGTCTCGAACAAGAGCCCCTTGTCGTAACGGACCGAGACGGCGCCCTTCTTGGCCGGAGCGGCGGCCGGGGTCTCGGGCGCCGGCGGCTCGGCAGCGACCGGGGCAACCTCAGGACCCGGGAGATCAGCGTTTTCCGGTGTGACCGGGGCGGCCGGGGCCTCCGCGGGGTACGGGGTCTCGGGTCCAGGGGCCGGCTGGGCGACGGCCACGGCTGGGGCCAGCGCGAGGGTCGCGACGAGGTGGCGAAGCTGCATGCGGCCGTTATGCGGCGAGGCCGCTGGCCGCTGGTGACACTCACGTTACGTGCTTGCTACCTCTCGATTGCGGGCGCTACCCCAAGGATCTCCTCCGTCTGACACGTCGTCGGAGGGTCGGACCTTTTCACTTGACGGGCCGGCCTCGGGTTCGGTTGAATCCGGCCGATGCGCGCCCTGGCCTGGACTCTGACGTGTGCCCTGCTCGCGGCTGCCTCGGCGGCTGGCTGTAGCGATGGCGAGCCCGCCGGCGCCGATGCCACCCCGGCGTCGGTGGCCTTCGCCGCACCGACGGCAGGGGCGACCCTGTCGCGCGACGTCCTCGAGCCGACCGCCGGCTGGGTGGCGGCTCCGGTGGCGTTCCAGCTCGACGTGGCCGGCGCCGTCGCCGAGGTCGAGGTGACCGTCGGCGATCGATCGCTCGGGCGGGCCGACGCCGCCGGCGCTCTCGACGCCCACCTGATCGACCTGGGCCCGACCACCGTGACCGCGACCGCCCGCGACGAGGCCGGCGCCGTGGTCGCCACCGCCACCGTCGACGTCACCGTGGTCGATCCCGAGCTCGCGAGCTGTCGCGCCTGGCTCGATCACTACGGCGTGGCCTATACCGTCGGACCGGCCAATCAGGGCGTGGCCGATCCGATCACGGTCGCGACGCCGATCAACGGCATGCCGTTCCGCTACCTCGGCAACGCCGCGGTGCGGCCGCGGTTCTTCATGGACTGCGGCCTGGCCCAGACCCTGGTCCGGGGCGTACCGCACTGGCGCAGCCGCGGGATCGTCGAGGTCCAGGACATCGGCGTCTACAACTACCGCTGCATCGGCTCGGGCACGCCGCCCAACTGCCCGAACGGGATGTCGCAGCACGCCTACGCCAAGGCGATCGATCTGGCCCGCTTCGTCCACGCCGACGGCACCACGTACACGGTCGAGACCGACTGGGTGATCGACCCGTCGACCGAGCCGACCTGCATGGCGGCGACCGAGCCCGGCAAGGACGAGTGGCTACACCGCGTGATCTGCGCGCAGAAGGCCGCCGACGTCTGGAACATCGCGCTCACGCCGAACTACAACGCCGCCCACCGCGATCACTTCCACGTCGACCTGACCGCCGGCTCGGACTTCATCCGCAAGGCCGTGCCTCTCGATAGCGGTCCGATGCAGCACTGATCTGAGGGGCTTTCGAAAAGCCCCTCCCCCAGCATTCGCTGGGGCCCCCTCCCAAAACGTCCGGATCGCGGGAGTGCCGTGGTTGATCCCGTCGGTTGTGCTCGGGCATGAGGGCCGGCGTTCAGCCGCTGTCTGCTCCCACCACCGAAGCCGTGACCGCAGACAAGCCCCTCCCCCAGCATTCGCTGGGGCCCCCTCCCAAAACGTCCGGATCTCGGGGGCGCCGCCGTCGACCTGCGCTGCGGTGATGGCGCGTGAGCGTCGGCGTTCAGCCGCTGTCTGCTCCCACCACCGAAGCCGTGACCGCAGACAAGCCCCTCCCCCAGCATTCGCTGGGGCCCCCTCCCGCCTTCCGCCAGAGGGTCCGGATCGCGGGGGCGCCGCCGTCGACCTGCACTGCGGTGATGGCGCGTGAGCGTCGGCGTTCAGCCGCTGTCTGCTCCCACCACCGAAGCCGTGACCGCAGACAAGCCCCTCCCCCAGCATTCGCTGGGGCCCCCCCTCCCACCTTCCGCCAGAGGGTCCGGATCGCGGGAGCGCCGCCGTCGACCTGCGCTGCGGTGATGGCGCGTGAGCGTTGGCGTTCAGCCGCTGTCTGCTCGCACCACCGAAGCCGTGACCGCACACAAGCCGCTTCCCCGTTCCTGATCGACCTCGGACTCGGACTCGGACTCGGACTCGGTCTCGGACTCGGACTCGGTCTCGGGTTCGGGTTCGGGTTCGGGTCTCGGTTCGGGTTCGGGTTCGGGTTCGGTCTCGGTCTCGGTCTCGGTCTCGTCTCAGCCTCGGCCTCGGCCTCGGCCGCCGCCTCGGACCTGCTAGGCTGCGCCGATGGTGATAAAGACCAAGTTTCTCCTCGGGGCGCTCGCCCTGTCCTCCGCGCTGACCGCGACGGCCTGCAAGAAGTCCGAGAAGGAGGCGCCCAAGCCGCCCCCGACGACGACGACCACGACGACGCCCCCGGCGACGACCGCGGCGCCCGACGCTGGCGCGGTCGACGAGGTGGCGGCGCGCCGGGCCAAGGTGGCCGAGCGCCTGGCCAAGCTCGACGCCGACGTGGCCAAGGAGGCGGCGCGGTGGACGCCCGAACTCGAGGCCAAGGTCGTGGCGCTGCGCGACGCGCCCTACAAGTCCGTGGACGAGGCGCTGACGGCGATGCTGGCCAGCGAGCATCGCCACCCGAACCACCCGCCGCGCGACGCGTACCGCCACCCGCGCGAGACGCTCGGCTTCTTCGGGCTGACGCCGGACATGCACGTGATCGAGCTGGGCTCGGGCACCGGTTGGTACACCGAGCTGCTCGCGCCGATCTTGGCCAAGCGCGGCTCGCTGACCGTGGTCGGCCCCGATCCCGAGGGCCCCGACGATCAGATGTCGATCGTCTACGGTCGTCGGCTGGTCAAGCTCCTGGCCAAGTCGCCGGCCCTGTACGGCGCGGTCAAGCGCGTGGCCATCACGCCGCCCGACCGCTTGACCCTCGGCGAGCCGGGCTCGGCCGACATGGTGATCGCCTTCCGCGAGATGCACAACTGGGTCGGCGCCAAGGCCCATGCGGCGTACCTCGCGGCGATCTTCGCGGTCCTGAAGGACGGTGGCACCTTCGCGCTCATCGACCACCGCGCCAAGCCCGACGCCACGGTCGAGGCCACCGTCGAGTCGGGGTACCTGCCCGAGGCCTGGGTCATCGAGCAGGTCAAGGCCGCCGGCTTCGAGCTGGCGGCGCAGTCGGAGATCAACGCCAATCCGAAGGACACCAAGGACTACGAGAAGGGCGTGTGGACGCTGCCGCCGGCGCTGACGCTCGGCGACGTCGATCGCGACAAGTACGTCGCGATCGGCGAGAGCGATCGCATGACCCTCAAGTTCGTCAAGCGCGCCGCGGGCGCCGCCCCAGCCGCGACCAAGTAGTGACCGGCGCCGCAGCCGCTACCGCGGCGCCGGGCCTGAGCTTCCCAGCTGGGCGCCGCGCCGCCTACGCTACCGGGGATGTTCGCTCGCCCCGCCGCTGTGGTCGCCGCGCTCGCTAGCCCCTTCGCCCTGGTGGCGATCACCGCCTCGCCAGCCGCCGCCGAGCCGGACCGCGCGGCCTGGGTCGAGCGCCCGTTCACCGTCGAGGGGCAGCTCGGCCTGGCGTCGCCGCTCGGCGTCGGCGTCGCCGCCGACTACGCCCCGACCTCGTGGCTGTCGGTCGGCGCCGGGGTCGGCCGCAACAGCACCCCCGCGACCCAGGTCGCGGTCGGCGCCCGCGCGCGGGTGTGGTCGAGCCCGGGGCGCGCGCTGTTCTTCGGCGTCGCCGGCTCGGGCGGCGGCTGGAGCGAGCCGACCTCCGACGATCTCACGCGCGAGTTCGAGCGCGCGTACTGGGCGAACGCCGAGCTCGGCGTCGAGGGCCGGGCCGCCGGGCTGTCGGGCCGCGCGTTCTTCGGCGCGGCGGCGCTCCTCAACCGCGACGACTGGACCTGCAACACCGCCGGCGGATGCACCGGCGAGGTCCGGGGCACGGTCCTGCCGTACTTCGGGTTCGCGCTGGGCTACGCCTTCGGCCTCGGGGGCTGAGGGCCGAGCGCGACGACTCAGTCGTCGAGGTGCCCGGTCAGCTTGAGCTTGTTCTTGGCCGCCTTGGCCAGCTTCGAGCGCGGCCGCTCCTCGATGATCCCGCCCAGCAGCTCGGCGCCCAGCTCCTGATCGCCACCGTCGGGCGACTCGAGCAGCCGGAAGCCCAGGCCGTAGATCTCCTCGTCGGAGACGTCCTTGTCCTTGGCCAGCTTCTTGGCCACCGCGTAGCCCGCGCGGGCCAGGCGGCCGAACTGCGCGAGCACCGGATCGTCGGCGTGGGACGCCCGCAAGATCGCGTTGCCCGCGACGGTCAGGCCGAGCACGGCCAGGAAGAACCGGGCGTCGTCATCGATCGCGGCGTCGAGATCGGCGCGGGTGCGCAGGAGCGGCTTGAGCGCGGCGAAGGCCTCGGCCGGCTTGCCGGCCTTGCGCAGGCGGCGCGCGTAGTCGAACAGGAGCTCGACGTGGCGGGCCGGCGCGACCTCGGACAACAGCTCGGTCAGGACCCGCTCGAGGAGGATGGCGTCGGCGTCGGCCTTGCCCTTGCTGTGGCGCTCGAGGTGGGCGGCGGCCGCCGCCGCCAGCTCATCGAGCGCGACCCCCGAGATGTGGCCGCGGTGGGCGCGCAAGGCGCCGGCGTAGCGACGCGCGACCTGTTCGTCGGTGGTGGCCAGGAGCGCGCGGGTCAGCGGCAGGACCGCCTCGGGCGCCTTGGCCAGGCCGCGCGCCGCGGCGTCGCGGGCGGTGACGTCGTCGCCGCCCAGGGCGTCGACCAGGGCCTTGACCGCGCCGGCGCCGCCGCCGGCCGGCAGGCGCTCCATCGCCAGCTTCTGCGCCGACGGGTTCTTCGACTTGGCCAGCGCGGCGAACGGCTTGGCCAGCTTCTCGGGGATGCGGGCGCCGCGCAGGGTGTCGATCGCGGTCTGGGCGATCCCGAGATCGTCGCCGTCGGCGTACTCGATCAGCGCGGCGATCGCGGCCTCGGTACCCTTGGCCTCGGCGTGGGCGACGATGCGGCGGAGGGCGGCGATCGCCGCGAACCGCACCGGGCGCGGCTGCTCGGGATCGGCCTGGGCCACCAGCAAGGCCTGCGACTGCGGCCGGGCCAGATAGCCGAGCAGGCGCAGGAGCCCGGTGTGCTCCGCGAGGAGCGGCGCGACCGAGGGGTCGCGGGTCGGATCGGCGGGCGGCGCCGCGACCTTGGCGGCCTTGGCCTTGCCCTTGACCGGCGCCGCGCCCTGCTCCTTGGCCACGCGGGCCAGCTCCTTGTGCAGGCGCTTGCCGCTGTCGCCGACGCGGCCGCTGGCCGCCTTGTAGACCAGCTCGGCCAGCTTGTCGTCGCCGGCGTCGAGCTCGTGGCGGACGAGCTGCAGCACCTGCTCGCCGAGCTCGTGATCGGCGAGCTGGTCGAGGAGCGCGTCGATCGCCGCGGCGGTGCCGCGCCGGACCAGGAGCTGCGCGATCACGCGACGCGCGGCGACCGGGCCATGGCCCAGCTCCTTGCGCAGCGCCGCCTCGGCGCCGGCGCCGTTGGCGGCGAGGAGCTCGGCGGCCCGCTCGGCCAGGGCGTCGTCATCGCGCTTGAGGATCGCGACCAGGTGTGGGCCGAGGCCGGTCGCGCCGTGATCCACCAGGGCCTCGAGGGCGAGGCGACGCACCACCGGATCGACGTCGGCGAGGCGCGCGATCAGGCCGGCCTCCACCGCGTCGTCGCCGCGCCCGACCGCGGCCAGCACCGTCACCGCCGCCGCCCGCAGCTCGACCCGATCGTGCGCGAGGAGCCCGATGACGGCTCCGCCCAGGTTCTTGGCCATGGCCCGAGGCTCACACCGCCAGGCCCCGGAACGCAAGCCGCGGCCCGACCAGGCGATCGTCGGCTCCTGGCCCCAACCAGCGAGAATCACATGGGGAGACCGCGTCAGAGTGGTCACGAAATTGCCGCTCTGGAGGGGAGAAAAACCCCCGCGCGGCCGTATTCTGGGAGCAACTCTGGAGGCGCGCCCCATGGACCGCAAGCACGACGATACCGAGCTGGATACCCCCGCCGTCGAGACCGAGGCGCCGGTCGAGACCGGTCCCCACGACGCCATCATGGCGCGGGTCCACGCGTTGACCGCGGCCGACCACGAGGCCCTCGCGCGCTACATCCACGACTTCCCGCAGCTCCGCGACGAGATCCTCGCCTGGGCCAACCAGCACCTCGGCAACCACGTCGTCCAGCAGGCGCTGGGCACGATGCCCGAGGCCGCGGCCGAGGCCAAGGAGGACGAGGCCTTCGCCGACGAGGTCATGGCGCAGATGGGCCGTGACAAGGACGACGCCGAGTTCCAGGCCTACATGATGGGCGCGATCGCCGCCACCGACCGGGTGCGCGGTGGCGTCGCCGATCCAACCTACGATCCCAACGCCGAGGAGCGGCAGCTCGAGCTGGCGCCCGGCCAGTGCGAGGCCTACTTCACCGGCTACATGTCGGTCCGTCCCGAGGACGTCAAGCCGATCCAGGACGAGGGCGTGGCCACCGAGGAGGAGGGCGAAAAGCAAGAGGTGGTGGCCGCCGTCGAGCAGATGACCGAGGACGACAGCGCGCTCCTGGGCGCCACGATGGCTGAGCACCCCGAGGCCCGGGCCGAGATCATGGCCGAGGCGATGCCGGTGGTCGGCGAGGCGGTGGTCGCGGAGGCGGTGACGATCGAGACCGAGGAGGTCAAAGAGGAGCCTGCGGCCGAGGTCGCCGTCGAGGCCGAGGCCGCCGAGGCCGAGGTCTCCGAGGAGACCGACGAGAAGCCGACCCACTCGCGCAACTGGGTGCGCGGCGCGCAGCGCTACAACGCCCGCCACAGCGAGATGGTCGCCGAGTTCGTCCAGCTCACCGGCGCGCCGGTCGCCGAGGACGGCACCGTGGACCCCAACTTCGTCGCCGCCTGGCAGACCGAGAACGGGGTCTCCCCCGACGGCCGGATCGGGCCGCTGACGGTCACCGCGGCGCGCGAGGGCGCGAACAACAAGCCCAAGGTCACGCCGGCGCTGGTCGAGTCCTGCATCGACAACCCGCTCGACAACGCCTGCCTGGCCTAGTCGGACGCGGCGGCTCGACGGGCGAGGGAGAGCGGGCCCAGGGCGGCGGGACGGCGGGAGGAGAGGTGGCGCGGGGAGGCTCGCGCGCGGGATGAGCGCTCGCGCAGGGCGCTCAGCTCGTGATGTCGCGGCGGCGGAACAGCCACCAGCCCAGGGCGAACAGCCCGAAGGTGAGGCCGGCGCACCAGGTGACGTCGGTCCACCAGCGATCGTGATCGACCGTCGAGCCGGCCGGGTGGTACCAGCGGTACAGCTCGTGCCAGAAGTTCATGTGCCGGGTCGGCAGCGCGTCCTTGAAGGACTCGCCCATGATCTGATCGGGTAGGCGCTGTAGCACCGACGAGATGAAGAACCCGCCGAGCGTGCCGACGTGGGCGATCACCGGGTTGTCGGTCACCGCGGACACGCACAACGCGCAGGCCACCACCAGCGCGAGCGACGCGCCGACGCCGAGGCAGGCCAGGGCCATGAGCTTGGGCCAGTCGTCGGCGGCGACCACCCACGGGCCCTGGCTGCGGAACTCCCAGATGTAGACCAGGAGCGAGCCGCCGCCGTAAGCGACGTGGCCGACCAGGAGCGCCAGGCCACACAGGAACACGACCATGAGCTCGAGCCAGACCAGGCTGGCCACCGCCTTGGCGAGGTAGATCGCGGTGCGCGACGGCGGCCGCAAGAGCAAGGCCCTAAGCGTGCCGTCCTTGCTCTCGCCCGCGAGCTGACTGCCGGCCAGGGTCGCGGCCACCAGCGGCAAGAGCGCGAAGAAGCCGATGTTGAGGACGAAGTTGGCGAAGAACGGCCCGTTCAGATACTGCTCGGGATCGAGCTGCAGGCCCTGGATGCGCTTGCCCTTGTACTGGGTCCACTCGAAGCCGATCAGCGACACCACGGTGAAGACCAGGCACAAGACGAAGCCGACGTAAGACGCCGGACGCCGGGCCAGCTTCCACAGCTCCCACCGCACCAGGCGCGCGACCGCGGTCATGCCGCCTCCGCGCTGCCGACCAGCTCGACGAAGACCTCCTCGAGGGTCGGGGCCTCGGGCGCGATCTCATCGACCTCGACGCCGGCCGCGACCAGGCGCGCCACCAGCGGCGCGGCCTCGGCGCCGACGACGTGGATCAACCCCGGCTCGGCCTCGCGCGCCGAGGCGCCGTCGCTGGCGATGGCCAGCGCGCGCTCGGTGGGGCGGGCCCGCAAGCGCAGGCGATGCCGCCCGGCCAGGAGCGCCGCGACCTCGCCCTCCCAGCGCTTGCGACCGCGGGCGATGATCGCGGCGCGGTTGCACACCTGCTCGACCTCGACCAGGAGGTGGCTCGACAAGACCACGGTGAGGCCGTCGTCGGTGGCCAGGCTGCGGATCAGCTCGCGCATCGTGCGGATGCCCATCGGGTCGAGGCCGTTGGTCGGCTCGTCGAGGATGATCAGCTCGGGGCGCGGCAGGAGCGCGGCGGCGATCGCCAGCCGCTGCTTCATGCCGTGGGAGTAGACCCGGGCCGGATCGTCGGCGCGATCGCGCAGCGCGACCCGGTCGAGGACCTCGTCGATGCGCGCCGCGGTCACGCCGCCCGACAGATCGGCCAGCATCCGCAGGTTGTCGCGCCCCGACAGGTACGGGTAGATCGACGGCGACTCGACGATCGCGCCGATCCGTCGGAGGACCGCGCGGTCGCTGGGCGGTCGCCCGAACAGCTCGACCCGGCCGCTGGTCGGCCGGACCAGGCCGAGGAGCATGCGTAGGGTCGTGCTCTTGCCGGCGCCGTTGGGGCCGAGGAAGCCGTAGACGTCGCCGGGCTCGACCGCGAGCGACAGCCCATCGACCACGGTGCGCGTGCGGTAGCGCTTGGTCAGCTCGAACGCGGCCAGCACCGCTGCCATCGCGGTCGTGTAGCGCACTTGCCGCCGGCGCGCACCTCGGCGCCGCCACTGCGTCAACCCGGCGAGGGGTTTCGGTCGCGGCCCGCCCGGACCGGCCTTAGCATAGCGGCATGCGGACCTTCCCCGTCGCCCTCCTTCTGGCCTCGACCACGGCGTGTGGGACGTACTCGCTGGTCCGACCGGCCGACACGCTGCCGGCCGGCCGCGTCGAGCTCGCCGCGGGCTTGGCCGCATCCCAGCTCGGCGAGGCCAACACGATCCTCCACGGCGCGGTCGGGATCACCGACGACGTCGAGGCCTACATCCACAACGAGTTCCTGAACACCTACGGCGAGGTCCGCTACGGGATCCTGCACAGCGCCACCGACGACCTCGGCCTGGCGGTTGGCCTCGGGTTCGGCCGCGCGATCACGCTGGTGTCGGCGATCGGCGACGAGCTCGACTCCGACAGCGCCGACGGCGGCGCCGCCGCGGTCGCCAGCGCCACGATCGGCAAGCGCTGGGACTCGATCGAGCTGGCGGTCGGCAACCGCACGTTCGTCCAGACCGGCAACGCCTTCCTCATGTCGTCGACCCGGGCCCAGGCCCGCTTCGGCGTGAGCCGCAGCTTTGGCCTGCTGATCGAGGCCGGCGGCACCGTCCACGCCCCGACCGAGGCCCTCGACGCCTCGCTCTTCATCGGCGAGGGCTCGCTCGGGCTGTGGGTCGGGTTCTGATCGGTTCTGGTCGGTCCTGATCGCTCAGCGCGGGGCGCGGCCGATGGGCGGGAAGTTCTGGCAGGCGGTGTCGAAGAGCTCGAGCGCGTCCGACAGGCCGACGGTCAGGTCGCCGACGCAGATCGACGACAAGACCGCGTTGGCCGGGCCGGCGGAGGACGCGAACTGCGCCAGGCGCTCGGCGTAGTCGGCGTCGCCGAAGGTCGAGCTGCAGTCGCCGGGGCCGGCGCCGGCGATGATCGCGGTGGCCCACCGCCCACGCTCGCCGGTGAGCTGGTCGAGGAACGTGACGTAGTTGGCCGGCGGCTCCATCTGCGACTCGCACAGGAACTCGCTGAACCCGAGCGTCACGGTCTGCTCGTAGGAGCAGTCGTTCTCGTCGGTGAGCATGACGACCGCGAGCAGCGCGTCGGGGCGGCGAAAGCCGGCGTTGGTGCCGTCGGCCACGCGATCTTCGAAGGCCGCGCGCATGGCCGCCAGCGGCATCTCGTCGGACGGGCCGCTGGTGCCGACGTTGGCGGCGCAGGCGAAGGCGGCGGCCGGGTTGGGATCGCCGAGCTGGAGCCAGCGCCGCGGCAGGTTGCAGCCGGCCGGCTGCAGCATCGCGCCGTTGTCGCCGCCGTCCTGAGTATTGGGGATGACCGGACCGCCGGGGAACAGCGCCTGGTTGTAGGTGAAGTCCATCCCGGTGGTGGTGATCGCGACCCGGTAGTCGAGCCCTGAGGCCTCGATCACCGAGATGAACTGCGGGAAGTTGGTGGCCAGGTTGGCCTGCTCCTGGGCCATCGACCCGGAGTTGTCGACGACGAACAGGATGTCGATCTTGGCGCAGCCCTCCTCCTCGCCGCCACCGTCGCCGGTGGACACGAAGGCGTCGACCCGGGCGTCGACCAGGGTGTCATCGTCGTCGTCGCTGGGGCCCGAGCCCGTCGGGCCGCAGGCGGCGGTGAGAAGACAGAGCGCGAGGGCGAACGTGGTGCAGCGCAGCATGATGGTCCTTTGGGTCCCCCGGCGCGGACAGTAGCGGGGGCACGCCACCGCGGACAAGCGCGAACCGCGGAGGCGGGGGCCCCGAGGCCGAGGCCGAGGCGGAGGCCGAGACCGAGGCCGAGGCGGAGACCGAGGCGGAGGCCGAGACCGAGGCGGAGACCGAGGCGGAGGCCGAGACCGAGGCGGAGACCGAGGCCGGAACCGGAACCGGAACCGGAACCGGAACCGGAACCGGAACCCGAGACCGAGACCGAGTCCGAGACCGAGTCCGAGACCGAGACCGAGGCCGAGACCGAGACCGAGGCCGAGGCCGAGACGGAGGCCGAGGCCGAGACGGGAGGCCGAGACCGAGGCCGAGCTACGCCAGGGCCGGCTCGCCGTCGACGGCGGCGACCGGGGTCGGGGTCGGGGCCGCCACCTCTCCGGGCACGAGCAGCCGGCGCAGCGCCACGACCGCCGCCGACATCGCGATCAGGCCGAGCCCGACCACCAGCATGACCACCGACGACAGCTTCCAGCCGGTGCGCGACGCCAGCTCGGGGATGCCCCACGGCACGAAGGCCGCGAGCAGCGCGCCGACGTGATAGACGACGCCGATCGCCCGGGCCCGGACGTGCTCGGGGAACAGGCTCGTCACCAGGACCGGGGTGACGCCCGAGTAGCCGGCCCCCAGCGCGCCGCCGAGCACCGCGCCCAGACCGACCAGCCCGGGCGCTGCGCCGACGAAGAGCGGCAAGGCTGGCAGCATCAGGAGCGCCGGCGCGACCAGGGCGGCGATGATGCCGTAGCGATCGGCGATGATCCCTGCGCACACCACGCCGACCAGCATGCCGACCTGGAACCAGACGACGTTGATGAAGGCGGCCTGATCGGACAGGCCGAGCTCGGTGAGCTGGATGAGCGTGTGGCTGGTGGTGAGGCCGTAGTACACGACGAAGCCCAGGGCCATCACCAGCGAGCCGAGGAGGATGCGGTTGCGCACCGCCGGCACCAGCAGATCGCGGATCGCGCCGGTCGAGGCCGCGCGGACCTCGGCGCGGTTGTGCTCGTCGGGCACCATCCACCGGATCGGGATGACCAGGAGCGCCGGCGCCATCGCGATCAAGAACATCGCCCGCCAGCCCCAGGCCGGCACGACGAAGTAGGCGGTGGCGGCGGCCATCAAGAAGCCGATCGGCCAGCCGGCCTGCAGGAGCCCCGAGGCGATCTTGCGGCTGCGCGGCGGGAACGCCTCCATCGCCATCGCGGTGCCAGCCGCCCACTCGGCGCCCATGCCGAAGCCGAACAACGTGCGGAAGATCAGCACCCAGGTGAAGCTGGGCGCGAAGTAGATCGCGGCGTCGAAGGTCGCGAACCACACGAGCGACAGCATGAGCGGCAGCTTGCGGCCCCAGCGATCGGCCATCCAGCCGGCCACGGCGCCGCCGGCCAGACGGACCAGGAGCGTCAACGTCAGCGAGCCGGCGACCGCGGCGATGCCGACGCCGAACTCCTTGGCGATGTGCGACATCACCAGGATGTAGATGGTGAAGTCGAAGGCATCGAGGACCCAGCCCACCCACGCGGCCGCGAACGAGGACCACTGGCCCCGCGTCGGCTCCTTCCACCACGGCATCGGCTTGGCTTGAACCTGCGTCGTCATGGGCAGGCTTGTAGCGATTCTGTTTGTGCGATGCAACAGAATTCTATGCTGCGTGGCGGTATATGCTTGTATCTAAACAATATTTTGTGCGGCATCGCAGCATAAGACGGCCCCAGGCCGGCGCCCAACGGGGCAAGCCTCCGGCCTCGGTCTCGCCCTCCGCCTCGGCCTCGGTCTCGGTCTCGGTCTCGGTCTCGGACTCGGACTCGGTCTCGGACTCGGTCTCTGCCTCTGCCTCGGCCTCTGCCTCGGCTTCGGCCTCGGTCTCGGACTCGCCCTCGGCCTCGGCCTCGGTCTCACCGTCTCTGCCTCTGCCGCGAGGCGCGCCCGTGTGAGGCAGATCCGGGCGCACGCCCGAAGCGCAGCGAGGAGTGCAATCAACGAAGGGCCGCGAACGGATCCGGATACGGCCGGGCCTGCTTGATGTACAGGGTCGGCGTGCCGGGGGTCAGCTCGTCGTCGAACTTGAAGTCGACCTCGAGGCCGTAGAAGCCGGTGTTGCCGGCGGCCGGACCGTAGGCGGCGCTGAACCGCTGGTGGATCGTAGCCAGCGCGGTGCCGAGGTCGTAGAGCTGACGCGCGGTCAACACGGTCGTGCCGGCCGGGATGATCGACGAGTGGGCGAGGTACGAGGTCGGCTGGTTGGGCTGGCTGTAGTAGTAGAGGAGCTGGTCGCTCTGCACGCCGGGGGGTGGCGCGACGACCTCGAACTCGCCGCCGCGCTGGACGTTGATGTAGAAGGCCGGGTCGAGCCCGGAGGCATCGAACGGGTTGGCGGTGACCGCGACGCCGTTTGCCTCCTCGGCCTCGAAGTTCGGGTGGACCAGGATCGCCATGCCGAGCGAGTGGTGGTCGACGCGGTAGTACGCGCGCTCCTCGAAGGTGCGAAACAGCCAGGCGTCGGCCCACACGTTCTTGACCGCGTCGGCGACGTCGAGCCAGTCGGCGGTCCGCCCCGAGTACGAGTTGTAGCAACCGGCGCAGGGAAAGCCGTCGAGGTCTTCGCTGTTGGAGCTCGAGCGGAAGCGCAGCTTGGCCACCCCGGGGAACTGGGCGATCTTGGCGGTCAGCGCGGCCTGGAACCCGGCGTCGAGGGGCGTCGCCATCATGTCGGCGTGGAGCGCGCGCAGCGCGGTGTCGCGGGCAAGGGCGTCGCTCTGGAAGGTCGGGTCGGCCAGGAGCGCGTCGACGCGATCGTAGAAGCCGTTCGCGCGCATGAACTGGTCGTAGAAGTAGATCGGGATCGCGAAGCCGTTCTTGATCGGCACGCCGGACGTCTGGTAGAGGACCGAGTAGTTGGCGGCCTTGCCGCCGAAGGCTCGCAGCGACGCCTTGATGACGTCGAGCAAGGTCTGGCCCCCGGTCGGCGCGGCGGTGACCGCGGCGATGTCGGTGATCTGGGTGACCGACAGATCGATCGTCGGCAGCACGATCGGCTCGGGGGCGTGGGCCGCCCACCACGCCTCGGCCTCGGCCTGGGTCGCGGGCTCGATGGTCCAGGCGTCGGCGGTCACGGTCAGCTTGGCGAGCTGGCCCTCGAGCGCGCGCAGGGCGGCGTTGGTCTGGGCGCCGCGCAGCCCCATGTTGGGCGAGCCGCGGTTGCGCGACAGCACGTTGATGTGCGACAGCGGGGTCTGGAACGCCTCGGTGATGATGCCCTGCACGACCGAGATGTCGTTGGGCGCCGAGTCGAGCACCACGAGGTCCTGGTACGACAGGTACTCGGTCTCGAGGGCGGCGGCGGTGGTGAAGTGGACGCGGCCGTAGGCGACCCCGAGGGACAGCGGCTGGAAGTCGATGCCGGCGTAGAGCTCGTCGGTGGTGATGATCGGCACCGCGGCGGCGTCGAGGCCGGCGGCGACCGTGGTCTGGGCCTCCGACGTCGGATGAAACGCCAGGGCCGGTCCGAAGTAGGCGGCGTGCTTCACCGCCAGGAACAGCTTGGTGATCATCTCGGCCGACGCGGTGTCGTAGGGCGCCAGCTCGAGCACCCAGCGATCGGGCTGCTCGTAGTAGGTGACCGCGGCCAGGAGGAACCGACGATCGGGCGCGAAGTACTCGCTGGTGTTGAACGAGGCCAGGGACCCGACCGTCGGCAGGCCGTTGCCCGACAGGTGGGTCGAGACGTACTCGTAGTGGATCTCGAAGCGCACCGTGTTCATGAAGTGCAGGGCGTCGCCGCCGGCCTGGTCGAGGACGACCTTGACCGACTTCGAGCCCGGCAAGGTGGCGTCGAGGGGCTGCGAGGCCAGGGCCGCGTAGTCGGCCTGACAGGTGATCGTCGCCAGGGCGTCGGGGGCCTCGCCGGCGATCTGGCAGGCGCCCTCGGTGACCTGGAACGCGTCGGGGCCAGCGTCGACGGTGACGCCGGTATCGTCGCCGCCACACGCGGCCAGCGCGACGACCACCAGCGCGCCCAGGGAGCGCAGCGCGCGCATCACGGCACCAACGCGAAGCAGTAGAACCCGCCGTAGCCGCCGCCTGAGCCCACGGTGTTCGAGGTCGGATCGGGCGGGCCCATCTCGATGAGCGAGACGCCGGGTGCGCAGCCCGACTCGATGAGCGACGACATCCACGAGTTGATCTGCCGGTTGGTGCTGTCGCGCGGCCACGAGTGCCCGACCCGGGGCTCGCCCTCGAGGGCCTCGTTGCCGGCGTTGGCGGTCCAGTCGAGGCAGGTCCGGGTCGGCCCCTCGAACTGCCCGGCGGCGTTGGCGCCGGTCAACATGTCGTGGTTGTCGACGTCACCGGTCAGGTCCGGATCGTGATTGGGGACGCCGTCCTCGTTGGGGAAGTCGTTCTTGATCGCGGCGTCGCCGTTCTGCGGGCGGATGAACATGAGGGAGGCCAGGTCCGGCGCGAGCAGGCGACCGTTGCGGTCGTACCAGGGCCCCGGGCCGATCCGATCGATCGGGTGGACGACGTTGCCGGCGCCGTCGTCGGACGCGGCCAGAAACGCCCGCCACGGCTTGCCGCCGGCGCCCGGCATCGACCGCTCGGCGATCGTCGCGCACAGCTTGTCAGCGCCGCGCAGCCCGGCGCCCGGACCGGTCTCGCCGAAGCGCAGGTCGCCGCCGAAGCCCAGCGGGTTGTTCGACAGCTCCTGCAGCGCGCGCAGGCTGGTGACGAAGAACGAGAAGTTCGGCAGGGGCGCGTCGACCGCAGCGTCGGCGGTGGCGGCGTCGTCGGAGCCGCACCCGGTGAGGGCGACGGCGGTGGCACAGGCGAGGACGGTTCGGCGCATGGGACCTCAGGGCGAGAGCGGCGGACGGCGCGGTAGCGCCAGGAGCGGAGCGCGGGCAGCCCGCGGGAGATCGAGACGACGCGGCGTCAGCCGCAGGTGAGGTCCGACTGGCAGGTGGCGGGCGGCGTGCAGTCCTCGTCGCCATCGCACGAGATCACGCCGGGCACCGTGACCGGGCGCTCGATCTCGGAGCCGATCATCAGGTCGACTCGGCCGGCGGTGGTGAGCGCGCTGCCGACCGCGCGGCGCTCGAGGATCACGGTCGGGAACCCGGCGGCGCCGAGGTCGAGGAGCTCGGTCACCATGGCCGCGCTCAGGGTCAGCGCGCCGTCGTCGGCGGTGGTGCACTCGATCTTGCCCTTGCTGCCGCCGTGGTGGCTGATGTCGAGCTTGAGGAAGATCTCGGTGGCGCTGCCACCGGTCGGCGGGGTCCAGGTCAGGTCGAGGGGGGCGTCGCGGGCCAGGTCGCGATCGGGGTTGGTGACGACCAGGGGCGCGATCGCGGTGGCGCTGATCGAGAACGCCGGGGTGAAGCTCGAGCCGGTGGCGGTGATCGCGATCGTGTCGCCGGCGGCGAACCCGGGGTACGCCAGCGAGATGGTGCCGGGCACCTGGTAGGTGCGGATCGTCGAGCTGGGGAAGACCAGGTCGAAGCTGGTCGCGCCGGTCGAGGTGCGGACGCCCGACAAGGTCACGGTGCCCACGTCCTGTTTGACCGCGTAGGGCTCGCAGGTGTTGTCCGCGACGCACACCGCGGTGCCGCCGCAGGCCGGCGTGCAGAACGGCACCCGCGGCTTGAGCAGGCGACAGTCGCCGGCGGTGGTCGCGACAACCCAGGCCACAGCCTCGGGCGGGACCTTGTCGTTGACCACGCCGACCACCGAGGTGTACGGGGGCTCAGCGTCGACCAGGCTGACCACGAAGCTGCCGACCAGGACGGCGGGATCGCCGAGCATGGCGTCGGGCCCGGGGGCATCGACCGCCGCGCCGCCGTCGTCGCCGCCACAGGCGGCCGCGGGGAGAGCGAGGGCGAGGGCGAGGGCGAAAGACAGGCAGAGGTGGTGGTGCATCAGGATCGCCTAGGAGGAGCATCGTCGCCCACCGGGCGCCGACGGTCGATCGAAACCGGAGGCCGAGGGCTGGCGGACGCTGACCGAGTCGCGACCCCCGGTCGCGCCCGAAGGTTAAACTTTGCTACCCTCGAGGAGATGTGCGCCTCGCCACGCCTCGCCGAGCGCCGAGCCGCGCTCGGGCTGGTCGGGCTGGTCGGGCTGGTCGGGCTGGTCGGGCTGGTCGGGCTGGTCGGGCTGGTCGGGCTGCTCGGGGCCTGCGGCGGCGGCGACATGGGTCGCGACGGCGCCCGCGAGCGGATCACGCCGGCGCCCGAGGCGCCGCCAGCGCCAAGGCCAGCAGCGACCGCGCCAAGCGCGCCCGGGGCCACCGTCCCCGACGCGCGACCGCGGCCGACCGACACCTGCCCCGACCCCCTGGCCGGGCGCTGGCACGCCCGCCGCTACGCCGATGGCGAGTGGCTCGAGCACCGGGTGATGTTGACCCGGCGAGGTGGTGACCTCGCGTGCGCGCAGGAGTTCCGCTCGTGGCACGGCGGCCCCGGCGAGGTGACGCCGCCGCCCTGCCCCGACGGCGGCCGGACGTTCTTCCAGGCCCGGCTGCGGTGCGAGGCGACCGAGCGGCCGAGCGGCGACCTCGACGTGCGCAGCGTGGAGCTGCTCGATCGCCAGGTCCACTGTGGGGGCAAGGTGCCGCGGTACAACTTCGATCACTTCCAGGGCGCCCTCGAGGGCAACCAGTGGGACGCGGTCAACGACGACGGCGTCGACGACGTCGGGCAGCCGTACCGGTTCCACCGGGTGAGCTGCGAGCCATGACCGAGCGAGCGCGCGCGCGGCTCGCGGTGGGGGTCGCCCTGGCGCTGGTCGGATGCCGCGGCGCCACCGACGACGGCTGGGAGCCGCCGCGGCGGAGCGCCGGGGTCACGCGCGACGCCGCGAGCGACGCCCGCGGGTCTGGCGGCTGTCCCGATCGCCACGCCGGCCTGTGGTCGGCGCTGTACTGGGAGGACGGCCAGTGGCAGGAATACCGCGTCGAGCTGCGCCGCACCGCGACCGGCCTCGACTGCCTCCAGGTCAGCTACGCCTGGTTCGCCGATCGGAGCCAGGTCGAGCGGCCGCGCTGCACTGACGGCCAGCCGGCGATGAACGTGACCACCTTGCGGTGCGTCGCGGTCGAGCTGCCGGACGGCCTCGAGGTCGCGTCGCTCGAGCAGCTCACCCGCCGCCACACCTGCGACGCGGTGACCAGCGGCTACACCTTCGACACCTTCGGCGGTCCGGTCGAGGGCAACACCTGGCGCGCGATGAATCGCACGACCAGCGGGGCCGGCGAGCCGGTCGAGCAGCGAGTGGTGTTTCGGCGGCTGAGCTGCACGCCGTGAGAGACCGAGACCGAGGCCGAGGCCGAGTCCGAGACCGAGACCGAGGCAGAGTCCGAGGCCGAGGCCGAACCCGAGACCGAGGCCGAGACCGAGGCCGAGACCGAGACCGAGGCCGAGTCCGAGACCGAGGCCGAGGCCGAGGCCGAGTCCGAGTCCGAGACCGAGGCCGCGACCGAGTCCGAGACCGAGGCCGAGGCCGAGGCCGAACCCGAACCTGAACCCGAACCCGAACCCGAACCCGAACCCGAGGCCGAGGCCGAGGCCGAGTCCGAGGCGGAGGCCGAGGCGGAGGCCGAGACCGAGGCCGAGGACTACGGCGCGGCGGGGGCCGGGGCGGTGAGCTCGAAGTTCTCGAGGGCGTTGTCGAGCTCGACCCGGGCATCGAGGCGCTTGGCCTCGAGATCGGCGAGCTGGGCGCCGAGCTTGTTGCCTTCGGAGGCGAACTCGTCGAGCTGCCGGGTCCACTTGGCGCGCTGCTCGCCGGCCGCCGGGTTCTTGGCGATCGCGCGCAGGTTCTCGCGCAGCTCGTTGGCGCGCTGATCGAGCTGATCGCGCTTCTGGGTCAGGCCGCGGAGCTGCTCCTCGAGCTTGGCCACGGTCCGACGCAGATCGACGATGGGCTTGAGCTTGCGCTTGGCGTCGGCCGGCAGCTTGGCGTCGACCAGCAAGCGATCGAGGAGCGCGATCGCCGGCTCGTTCCAGATCGAGAGCTGGCTGCGGCTCGGGGTCTGCTCGACGACGGTGAGCTTGCCCTCGCGCTGCCCAGCCGGCACGGCCAGTCGCAGCAGGTAGGCGTTGGGCAGATCCTCGGTGCCGTCGGGGCGCGGGGTCAGGCTGTAGTTGCCGCCGGCCTTGTCGTGGCGGATGAGGGTGGTGAAGCCGCCGTCGAGGGTCAGGGCCTTGACGGTGTACGTGGTCGAGCGGCGCGAGAAGGTCTCGACCTCGAGGACGCCGCGCGACATCTTGACCAGGCGCATCTCGTCGTTGTCGTAGCCGCTGGTGGTGTTGACGATGAGGCCAGGCTCGACCGCGAACGGGATGGTCGCGCTGGTGCCGGCGCCGACCGTCTCCGACAGACCTTCGCCGACGAAGCTGCCGCCGGCGTAGATCCCGATCGGGCCGGGCTCGAGGACGAACGGCGTCGAGTTCTTGAACCGCACTACCCGGTACGGGTTGTACGGATAGCCGGGGCCGGCGCCGCCGGGGCGGTACAGGAAGGCCTCTTCGCCCTCGACGTCGGCGTTGACGATCGCGACCATCGTCGAGGTGCCCTCGGGCACGGTGACCCGCTCGCCCAGCTCGAAGCGGGTCTGGCCGGCGACGGTCTCGGCCCGGGCCTGGGCCACGGTCGAGCGGCGCAGGGCGTCGGCGTCGAGGGCGAGATCCTCGCGGGCGAACTCGCCGTCGTCGAAGCCGCTGGCCAATCCGCCCAGCGCGCCGGACTCGTCGGCCGCCCAGTCGGCCTCCTCGCGCTCGACCGCCGCCGAGCGGGAGCGGCCGGTCGGCCCCGAGGCCTTGGGCGCGGCCGAGGGCCGTCGAGGGGACGGCGCCGCGGCCGCCGGTGGTGGCGCCGGGGCCGGCTCGGGCAGGTAGGTGGTCTCGCCGACCGCGGCCACCGCCTGGCGCTGGATCCCGACGCCGGTCATGTCGGGGCGCTCGACCTCGCGCGGCGTGTGAAGATCGTAGCGAAACGCGATCGGCGCGCCCGAGGTCAGCGCGAGCTGGACCTGCTCCCACTCCTCGCCGCTGGTGTTGTCCACCACCGCCCAGGCCTGCAGGAGGGCCTGGCCCTTGCCGTCCTTGGGCAGCACCACGCGGTAGGTCGGCTTCCACATCGGCGCCGCGACCACGTAGCTCACCAGGAGATCGTGCGACGCCGCGCCGACCAGGCGGATCGACACCTCGACCTGCTGGAACATGCCCTCGCCGGCCGAGGCGTCGAGCGAGCGGTTGAACTGCATCGCCAGGTCGCCGTCCTCGAGGGTCAGGCCGCGCACCGTCGACAGCTTGACCACCCGCAGGGCATCGCCGTCGAGCAAGGTCACCCGGTGATCGTTGCGCGGCGGGTGATCGTCGTGGTCGGCCGGATCGACGAGCTGCTCGACGAGCGCGATGCGGCCGTGGACGCGGCCGTCGTCGGTCGATAGCGTGACCATGCTGCCGCGCAGGGAGTCGAGGACCTGAGCCAGGCTGCCCTGCCCCGGCCGCAGCGTCGCCAGCGCGGCGTTGGCCCAGGTCTGCGGGTCGAGGGGCATCGACACGCTGACCGCGCGCCCGCTGGTGCGCTCGACGACGGTCAGGCTCTTCAGCAGATCGTTCACCTGATCCTTTCGGACCTTGATCGTGAGGAGATCGCCGCTGACCCGACCGGCGCGCTCGAAGTAGCCGACGCCGTTGCGGTACAGAACGACCCGATCGAGGCCGAGCGGGCTGTCGGTGGTGGGGTAGCGGAACCGCCGATCGCCGCCGCACCCGACGAGGGTGGTGGCAGTCAGCGCAGCGACGAACAGCGACCGGCGTAGAGCGGCGGACATGCCGCGAGCATGCGACCCGGTCGGCGCCGCGTCCACTGCCGAGGACGGTCACTTGAACGGATTGGATCCGGTGAAGTGCTCGACGGTGTTGACCGAGACCGAGACCTAGTCCGAGACCGAGACCGAGGCCGAGACCGAGGCCGAGTCCGAGACCGAGGCCGAGACCGAGACCGAGGCCGAGACCGAGACCGAGACCCTGACCGAGACCGAGACCGAGACCGAGACCGAACCCGAGACCGAGGCCGAGGCCGAGACCCTGACCGAGACCTAGTCCGAGACCGAGGCCGAGACCGAGACGAGACCGAGACCGAGACCGAGACCGAGACCGAGGCCGAACCCGAGGCCGAGACCGAGACCGAGACCGAGACCGAGGCCGAGACCGAGACCGAGACCGAGCCCGGACCGAGACCGAGACCGAGAACGAAACCGAGACAGAGACGGGGACGGAGA